>NZ_JBIUXZ010000062.1:0-1001 GCF_044744265.1 Pseudomonas sp. NPDC087342 | reverse complement strand
TCGACAGCCTTGTAGCCAGTCTGTACAGGCTGGTCTACCGACTTACGCCAGATCACGCCTGGAGCAACTTTCTCGACCGCATCGGTCTCGGTGTTGTTCAGCGGACCTTTGCCGTCAACTGGGTTACCCAGTGCGTCGACTACGCGACCCAGCAGTTCCTTACCAACCGGAACTTCGAGGATGCGGCCAGTGCACTTGGCGCTCATGCCTTCAGCCAGAGACTGGTAGGAGCCCAATACAACGGCGCCTACAGAGTCTTGCTCAAGGTTGAGGGCCATACCGAAGACGCCGCCTGGAAACTCGATCATCTCGCCGTACATTACGTCGGCCAGACCGTGAATCCGCACGATACCGTCAGATACGCTGACGACTGTGCCTTCGTTACGGGCTTGGGAGGTCACATCGAGTTTGTCGATGCGGCCCTTGATAATTTCACTTATTTCGGAAGGATTGAGTTGCTGCATTGCTCTGCTGCCCCTTCAAACTCAAGATTTCAATGCTTCGGCAAGGCTCGCGAGTTTGCCGCGAACCGAGCCATCGATAACCAGGTCGCCGGCGCGGATGACAATGCCCCCGATCAGGGATTTGTCTTCCTCGACTTGCAGGCGCACTTCCCGGTTGAGTCGTGCACTGAGAACCTTGGCGAGTTTGTCTTGCTGTTCTTGGTTCAATGCAAAAGCACTGGTCACTTCAACGTCTACCGATTTCTCTTGTTCGGCCTTGTACAGGTCAAACAGAGCGGATATCTCCGGCAAAAGCGGGAGACGGTCGTTTTCGGAAACGACGTTGATGAAGTTCTGTGCCTTGGCATCAAACTTGTCGCCGCACACGTCAATAAACGTGGCGGCCTTGTCTGCGCTCGTCAGTCGCGGGGCCTTGAGCACGCGCTGCATGGTGTCGTCTTGCGACACTGCTGCAGCCAGGCCGAGCATGGCTGACCAAGAGGCCAGTTGCTGGTGGGCCTGGGCGTGCTCGAAGGCTGCAACTGGCCTCTTGGTCAG
>NZ_JBIUXZ010000061.1:343-1102 GCF_044744265.1 Pseudomonas sp. NPDC087342 | reverse complement strand
ACCGCGTTGTTCGTGCAGCACGCCCAAGGCTATCAGCTGACCCCGGCCGGCGAGGCGGCGCGTACTTCCTTGATTTCTTCACGGGCGTTTGCGTGCATTTGCACCATACGACCCACACGCTCTTTCTTGCCTTTAACCGAGTTGATCACGCCGTCGCCGGAGGCCAACACGCCCGAGTAAACTCGAACGAAGGTCAAGGTACCCACGAATGGGTCAGTGGCAATTTTGAATGCCAGAGCAGAGAACGGTTCGTTATCGTCTGCATGACGCTCCAGATCGATAGTCTCGTCATCCGGGTCAGTACCCTTGATGGCAGGAATATCAACAGGCGCAGGCAGGTAATCGATAACGGCGTCGAGAACCAGGGGAACACCCTTGTTCTTGAAGGAAGAACCGCAAACAGCCAGAACGATCTCACCAGCGATAGTACGCTGACGCAGAGCGGCCTTGATTTCCTCGTTGGTGAGTTCTTCACCTTCGAGGTACTTGTTCATCAGCTCTTCGCTGGCTTCGGCCGCAGCCTCAACCATGTTGCCGCGCCACTCGTCAGCCAGTTCCTGCAGTTCAGCAGGGATAGGCTTACGAACTGGAACCATACCTTTGTCAGAATCATTCCAATAAACAGCTTCCATAGCCATCAGATCGATCTGACCCTGGAAGTTGTCTTCGGAACCGATAGCCAACTGGATTGGCACCGGAGTGTGACCCAGACGCTGCTTGATCTGACCGATCACGCGCAGGAAGTTGGCACCAGCACGG
>NZ_JBIUXZ010000061.1:0-333 GCF_044744265.1 Pseudomonas sp. NPDC087342 | reverse complement strand
CGTAAACAAGACGTGGAACGCCGTATTTGTTGGCTTGACGCCATACGGTTTCCGACTGAGGCTCAACACCCGAGGTGCCGCAGAACACAACAACCGCGCCGTCGAGAACACGCAGGGAACGTTCAACTTCAATAGTGAAGTCAACGTGGCCCGGGGTGTCGATGACGTTGAAGCGGTATTGGTCTTTGTGCTGCTTCTCGGAACCCTGCCAGAAGGCGGTAATGGCAGCAGAAGTAATGGTAATACCACGCTCCTGCTCCTGCACCATCCAGTCTGTGGTCGCGGCGCCGTCATGCACCTCGCCCATTTTGTGACTTTTGCCAGTGTAAAAAA
>NZ_JBIUXZ010000060.1:318-1482 GCF_044744265.1 Pseudomonas sp. NPDC087342 | reverse complement strand
TGAAGCCTTCATCTACCAGCACCTGTGCCAGATCTTCGTCGACTTCCAGCTCGTCGATGAAGTTGCGCAGGATGTCGCCGGTTTCTGCTTGCTGTTTAGCCTGGATGTCCGATTCGGTCATCACGTTCAGGGTCCAGCCAGTCAACTGGCTAGCCAGACGCACGTTCTGACCACCGCGACCGATGGCCTGAGCCAGATTGTCTGCGCCAACGGCGATGTCCATTGCATGGGCATCTTCGTCAACGATAATTGCCGCCACTTCAGCCGGCGACATTGCATTGATCACGAACTGAGCCGGGTTATCGTCCCACAGGACGATGTCCACACGCTCGCCGCCCAATTCGCCCGACACTGCCTGGACGCGCGAACCGCGCATACCGATGCAAGCGCCTTGCGGATCAATGCGTTTGTCTTTGGAGCGGACCGCGATCTTGGCGCGCGAACCCGGGTCGCGGGACGCAGCCATGACTTCGATCAGGCCTTCAGCGATTTCCGGCACTTCGATGCGGAACAACTCGATCAGCATTTCCGGCGCGGTACGCGACAGGATCAGCTGCGGGCCGCGGTTCTCGGTGCGGATTTCCTTGAGCAGCGCACGCAGACGCACGCCAACCCGGAAGGTTTCGCGAGAGATGATGTCTTCACGAGCCAGCAACGCTTCAGCGTTGTTGCCCAGGTCGACGATCACGTTGTCGCGGGTAACTTTCTTCACGGTGCCGGAGATGATTTCACCCAGGCGCTCGCGGTAAGCATCAACGACTTGTGCGCGCTCGGCTTCGCGAACTTTCTGCACGATGACTTGCTTGGCAGTCTGTGCAGCAATGCGGCCGAACTCGATCGATTCAATTTTTTCTTCGACTACGTCACCGACCTGAGCGCCAGGATGCGTTTCGGCAACCTTGCTCGGCCAGGTTTCGATGGCCGGATCGTCCAGGTCTGCTTCTTCGACGACCGTCCAGCGACGGAATGTCTCGTAAGCACCGGTGTGGCGATTGATTTCCACACGCAGATCGACTTCGTCCTCGAAACGTTTTTTGGTAGCAGTGGCCAGAGCCAGCTCCAGCGCTTCAAAAATTACGTTTGCCGGTACGCCCTTTTCATTGGATACCGACTCAACAACCAGCAGTACTTCTTTGCTCATCGTACGCCTCGCCTGTCGCAAGC
>NZ_JBIUXZ010000060.1:0-308 GCF_044744265.1 Pseudomonas sp. NPDC087342 | reverse complement strand
CTGCACCACGACGTCCTGCTCTTCTACACCGCGCAGAAGGCCCTGAAAGTTGCGTCGGCCTTCGAAAGGCGAGCGCAGCTTGATCTTCACTTGTTCACCGGCAAATTTTGCAAACTGCTCAATAGTGAACAGTGGGCGTTCCATGCCAGGCGAGGAAACTTCAAGGGTGTACTCAACGGCGATCGGATCTTCAACATCCAGGACACCGCTGATCTGGCGGCTGACGATGGCACAATCGTCCACCAGCACGCCGCCTTCTTTATCGATATAAACGCGCAACATTGAGTGGCGACCTTGAGCCGAAAACT
>NZ_JBIUXZ010000058.1:0-1785 GCF_044744265.1 Pseudomonas sp. NPDC087342 | reverse complement strand
CGCAAGTCTCGGTGAAACAACTGGCCGATGAGGTATAAACACAGTTAGAGCGCCTGTTGCAGCAGATGCGTGAGGCAGGTCTGCCGCACACCGCCGACGTAGAACATGTGACTGACAGTGAGAAGCAATCTTTGCTGACTCACTTGAAAAGCAGCCACAAGGCGAAAGTGGAAGAACCACGCAAGATCACGCTGCAGCGTAAAACCACCAGCACCCTGCGTGTTGCTGGCAGCAAAAGCATCAGCGTTGAAGTCCGTAAAAAGAAAGTTTTCGTACAGCGCAGCCCGGAAGAAATTGAAGCCGAGCGCAAACGCGAACTGGATGAACGTCGCGCAGTAGAAAATGCTGCCCGTCAGAAGGCTGAAGAAGAAGCCAAGCGTCGCGCCGAAGAAGAAGCACGTCGCCAGCCTGCTACTGCGCAAAACGCTACTAACGATGCTGTCGCAGCGCCTGCTGCGGTTGCCGAGCCAGTTCGCGAAAGCGCACCGGTCGTGGCGGCTGCACCGGCTCCTTCTGCGGACCGCAAGCCGAACGATCAACGTCGTCCGGACAAACCACGTGCAGACGATAACAATCGTCGCAGCGGCGGTGGCGATGGCGAGCGCAAAAACGCTCCGCATCGTGCTTCGGTCAAAGAGAAAGCGCCTGCTCCACGTGTTGCGCCACGTACTACCGACGAAGAAAGCGATGGCTTCCGTCGTGGTGGTCGCGGCAAGGCCAAGCTGAAGAAACGCAACGCTCACGGTTTCCAGAGCCCAACCGGCCCTGTTGTGCGTGATGTGCAGATCGGCGAGACCATCACTGTTGGCGATCTCGCTCAGCAGATGTCGGTCAAGGCTGCTGAAATCATCAAGTTCATGTTCAAACTGGGTACTCCAGCGACCATCAACCAGGTATTGGATCAGGAAACTGCTCAACTGGTTGCCGAGGAGCTGGGCCACAAAGTGACCCTGGTCAGCGACACCGCCCTGGAAGATTCCCTGGCCGAGTCCCTGAAGTTTGAAGGTGAGACGTTCTCCCGTGCACCGGTTGTGACCGTAATGGGCCACGTTGACCACGGTAAGACCTCGCTGCTCGACTACATCCGTCGTGCCAAGGTTGCTGCTGGCGAAGCCGGCGGTATCACCCAGCACATCGGCGCATACCACGTTGAAACTGATCGCGGCATGGTCACGTTCCTCGACACCCCGGGTCACGCTGCGTTTACCGCAATGCGTGCTCGTGGTGCCAAGGCAACTGACATCGTGATCCTGGTCGTTGCAGCGGACGACGGCGTAATGCCGCAGACCATTGAAGCGGTCCAGCACGCCAAGGCTGCCGGTGTTCCTCTGGTCGTTGCAGTGAACAAAATTGACAAGCCGGGCGCTGATCTCGATCGCATCCGTAGCGAACTGTCGGTTCACGGCGTGACCTCGGAAGAGTGGGGCGGCGACACCCCGTTCGTATCGGTTTCGGCGAAAGTCGGTACTGGCGTGGACGAGTTGCTCGAAGCTGTTCTGCTGCAGGCCGAAGTTCTGGAACTGAAGGCAACCCCTTCGGCCCCAGGTCGTGGTGTTGTAGTTGAATCGCGTCTCGACAAAGGTCGTGGCCCGGTTGCTACCGTTTTGGTTCAAGACGGTACCCTGCGCCAAGGCGACATGGTCCTGGTCGGTTCGAACTATGGCCGTGTACGTGCCATGCTCGACGAGAACGGCAAGCCAATCAAAGAAGCCGGTCCTTCCATCCCTGTCGAGATCCTCGGCCTGGACGGTACCCCGGACGCTGGCGACCAGATGAGCGTGCGGT
>NZ_JBIUXZ010000057.1:0-1864 GCF_044744265.1 Pseudomonas sp. NPDC087342 | reverse complement strand
GTGAAAGGCGGTTGGCGCCTGACGCGGCACCGCTATATATAGTGGCTACAAGGTGAGGTCAAGCGCAGGGTCTTGCGCGAACTCAGCTTATGGCTTCGAAAAAAGGCTCGGTTCGGCTTGCACCAAAGCAAAGCGTGGGACCTGTTCGCCGTCAACCTCGACCGACTCCAGGAACATGCTCAAGGGACGTACCCAAAAGCCGTAATCGCCATACAGGGCTTGGTAGAAGACCACTTCTTCTTCGGTCTCGGAATGCCGCGCAATGCTGAATACGCGGTACTGCGGACCTTTGTAATGTTGGTAGAGCCCAGGTTGTATCGGCATGGTTTGGCCCTCACTCAAATCTTTTCAAAATAAAAACAAAAATAAATTCAGAAAAACAAAAACCGGGGCACTTGGCCCCGGCTTCCATCAACGAGACGCTTAAACGCGTTCGAAGACGGTGGAGATGCCTTGGCCGAGACCAATGCACATGGTGGCTACCCCGAAGGTGCCGCCATTTTGCTTCATCACGTTCAGCAAAGTGCCGGAGATACGCGCACCGGAGCAACCGAACGGGTGACCCAAGGCGATCGCGCCGCCGTGCAGGTTAACCTTCTCGTTCATCTTGTCGAGCACTTTCAAATCTTTCAGCACTGGCAGGGCCTGTGCGGCGAAAGCTTCGTTGAGCTCGAAGAAGTCGATATCGTTGATCCCAAGGCCCGCACGTTTCAGTGCTTTCTGTGTAGCCGGTACTGGACCATAGCCCATGATTGCCGGGTCCACACCTGCCACTGCCATCGAACGAATCACCGCCAGAGGCTGGATGCCCAGGTCCTGGGCACGCTGCGCCGACATCACGATCATGCACGAAGCACCATCAGTGATTTGCGACGAAGTACCGGCTGTCACGGTGCCGCCCTTTGGATTGAAAGCAGGCTTCAGAGCCGCCAGGCTTTCCAGGGTGGTTTCCGGACGAATGGTTTCGTCGTAGTCGAACAGTTTCAGGAAACCGTTCTCGTCGTAGCCCTGCATCGGGATGATTTCGTCTTTGAACTTGCCTTCCACAGTCGCCTTGTGAGCGAGCTGGTGGGAGCGCACGCCGAAAGCGTCCTGCTGTTCGCGAGTGATGCCGTGCATTTTGCCCAGCATTTCAGCGGTCAGGCCCATCATGCCCGAGGCTTTCGCCGCGTACAGGGACATGTGCGGGTTCGGATCGACACCGTGCATCATGCTCACGTGGCCCATATGCTCGACGCCGCCAACCACGAACACGTCACCGTTGCCGGTCATGATCGCTTGTGCCGCGGTGTGCAAGGCGCTCATCGACGAACCACACAGACGGCTGACGGTTTGGCCGGCAGCAGTGTGCGGGATCTGCGTCATCAACGATGCCATGCGAGCGATGTTCCAGCCCTGTTCCAGGGTCTGGTTAACGCAGCCCCAGATCACGTCTTCGACTTCGTTCGGATCAACCTTGACGTTGCGTTCCAGCAGTTTGCTGATCAGGTGCGCCGACATGTCTTCGGCGCGGGTGTTGCGGTGCATGCCGCCCTTGGAGCGGCCCATCGGAGTACGACCGAAGTCGACAATCACGACGTCTCTTGGATTCAAGCTCATAAAATTTCACTCTCGCTCAAGTGTTGGGACGCTTAACCGAAGAACCGTTGGCCAGTCTTGGCCATTTCACGCAGCTTCGCGGTCGGGTGGTACAGCGCGCCCAAATCAGCGTACTGGTCAGCCAGGGCAACGAACTCGGCAACACCGATCGAATCGATGTAGCGCAGCGCACCGCCACGGAATGGAGGGAAACCAATACCGTAGACCAGACGCATGATCGCCGTGTCCAGGTCCACGTAGCCGTCGCCGGTACGGTTCCAGTTAC
>NZ_JBIUXZ010000056.1:0-1873 GCF_044744265.1 Pseudomonas sp. NPDC087342 | reverse complement strand
CGACCGCTGGGTAGATACCCAGGGAAGCGATGTCACGGGACAGAACGACGGTGGCGTCCAAGTGGGCGAAAGTGGTCGCTGGCGACGGGTCAGTCAAGTCATCCGCAGGTACGTATACCGCTTGGATCGAGGTGATCGAACCGTTTTTGGTCGAAGTGATACGCTCTTGCAGAGTACCCATCTCTTCGGCCAGGGTCGGCTGGTAACCTACTGCGGAAGGCATACGGCCCAGCAGTGCGGATACTTCAGTACCGGCCAGGGTGTAACGATAGATGTTGTCGACGAACAGCAGAACGTCGTTACCTTCGTCACGGAACTTCTCGGCCATGGTCAGGCCGGTCAGTGCTACGCGCAGACGGTTACCCGGCGGCTCGTTCATCTGACCGTAAACCAGTGCCACTTTGTCCAGAACGTTGGAATCCTTCATCTCGAGGTAGAAGACGTTACCCTCACGAGTACGCTCACCCACACCGGCGAACACGGAATAACCGCTGTGCTCGATGGCGATGTTACGGATCAGTTCCATCATGTTTACGGTTTTGCCTACACCGGCACCACCGAACAGACCAACTTTACCACCCTTGGCGAACGGGCAAACCAGGTCGATAACCTTGATGCCGGTTTCCAGCAGGTCGTTGCCGCCCGCTTGTTCAGCGAAGGTTGGCGCAGGACGGTGAATGCCCCAGCGCTCTTCGGTGTCGATCGGGCCAGCTTCGTCGATCGGGTTACCGAGGACGTCCATGATCCGGCCCAGGGTCGCTTTACCGACCGGTACGGAGATGGCTGCGCCAGAGTCGGTGACTTCCAGACCGCGCTTCAAGCCCTCGGTGGAACCCATCGCAATGGTACGAACCACGCCGTCGCCCAGCTGCTGCTGAACTTCAAGCGTGGTTTCAGCCGCGCTTACAACTTTCAGCGCGTTGTAGATGCTCGGTACGCTGTCGCGTGGAAATTCCACGTCGATAACGGCGCCGATGATTTGAACGATACGTCCGCTACTCATAGCTGGATCCTCTGAATATTTGAACCGTTAAACCGCGGCAGCGCCGCCGACGATTTCCGAGATCTCTTGGGTGATCGCAGCCTGACGCGCCTTGTTGTAGATCAGCTGCAAATCGCTGATCAAATCACCGGCGTTGTCGGTAGCGTTCTTCATCGCGATCATCCGCGCAGCTTGTTCAGCCGCGTTGTTCTCGACCACCGCCTGGTAGACCTGCGACTCCACGTAGCGAACCATCAAGCCGTCAAGCAGCTCTTTGGCGTCCGGTTCGTAGAGATAGTCCCAGTGGTGCTTGAGTTCTTGATCCGGGGTTGCCACCAATGGAATCAACTGCTCCACGGTAGGCTGCTGCGTCATGGTGTTGATGAACTTGTTGGACACAACGCTCAGACGGTCGATACGGCCATCCAGGTAGGCATCCAGCATCACCTTGACGCTGCCAATCAGATCATTGATCGATGGCTCTTCACCCAGGTGGCTGATAGCTGCTACGACGTTACCGCCGAAGTTGCGGAAGAAAGCCGCACCCTTGCTACCAACAACACACAGATCGATCTCGACGCCGTTTTCACGGTTTTTCGCCATGTCCTTGACCAGGGCCTTGAACAGGTTGGTGTTCAAGCCACCACACAGACCACGGTCACTGCTCACCACAACATAACCAACACGCTTGATTTCACGGTCGATCATGAACGGGTGGCGATATTCCGGGTTAGCGTTGGCCAAATGACCAATAACCTGGCGGATGCGCTCCGCGTAAGGACGGCTAGCAGCCATGCGCATTTGTGCCTTGCGCATTTTACTGACCGCCACTTTTTCCATGGCGCTGGTAATCTTTTGCGTGCTTTTGATGCTCGCAATCTTACTGCGAAT
>NZ_JBIUXZ010000055.1:0-1896 GCF_044744265.1 Pseudomonas sp. NPDC087342 | reverse complement strand
CTTTTACTGCTAAACCGGAAACAGTACAGCGCGACTGGTTTGTCGTCGACGCTGCAGGTCAGACCCTGGGTCGTCTGGCCACCGAAATCGCGAGCCGTCTGCGTGGCAAGCATAAAGCTGAGTACACTCCTCACGTTGACACCGGCGATTACATCGTCGTTATCAATGCCGAGCAGATTCGTGTAACTGGTGCTAAAACCACCGACAAGATCTACTACTCCCACTCCGGTTTCCCGGGCGGCATCAAGTCGATCAACTTCGAAAAGCTGATCGCTAAAGCCCCTGAGCGCGTGATCGAGACCGCGGTTAAAGGCATGCTGCCTAAGAACCCGCTGGGTCGCGACATGTATCGTAAGCTGAAAGTCTATGCGGGCGCTGTACACCCTCATACTGCTCAGCAGCCCCAAGAACTGAAGTTTTAACGGAATAGTTCATTATGTCGGCGACTCAAAATTACGGCACTGGCCGTCGCAAGACCGCAACCGCACGCGTTTTCCTGCGTCCGGGTACTGGTAACATCTCCATCAACAACCGCACCCTGGAAAATTTCTTCGGCCGCGAAACTGCCCGCATGGTAGTTCGTCAGCCGCTGGAACTGACTGAGACTGTCGAGAAATTCGACATCTACGTCACCGTGATCGGTGGTGGTGTAAGTGGTCAAGCTGGCGCAATCCGCCACGGTATCACTCGCGCACTGATGCAGTACGACGAAACCCTGCGTGGCGCTCTGCGCAAAGCTGGCTTCGTTACTCGCGATGCTCGTGAAGTTGAACGTAAGAAAGTTGGTCTGCGTAAAGCGCGTAAGCGTCCGCAGTACTCGAAGCGTTAATTCGCTTCCACGTTCAAAAGAACGCCCAGTCTCCTCACGGAGCTGGGCGTTTTTTTATGCGTGCGATTTCTTAAAGAATTGCGCTGTGACAACTTGCCACATCCGTAGAGCCCCTATACTGCAAGGCTTGGCAGTGGAGCCCTTGGGTAATTACCTTGTCAGAATTGGGGCTTTTCATTACCATTCGGCAAAATTTTTATAAGTACATAGATTTACTTAGTAGATGCCTGATTTAACAGGCCACAAAGCTGATGGGAGAGGACTGAATGAGCAATGACGGCGTGAATGCAGGCCGGCGTCGCTTCTTGGTAGCAGCCACATCCGTGGTGGGTGCTGCAGGAGCGGTGGGGGCTGCGGTCCCGTTCGTGGGGTCATGGTTTCCCAGTGCCAAGGCGAAAGCCGCAGGTGCACCGGTGAAAGTGAATGTCAGCAAAATCGAGCCAGGCCAGCAGATGATTGCTGAGTGGCGCGGTCAGCCAGTATTCATAGTCCGCCGAACCGCGGAAATCCTGGGGAATCTGAAGAAGATCGAGGGCCAGTTGTCTGACCCGACCTCCAAGAACTCGACACAACCGACCTACGTCGATCCAGAAACGCGTTCGATCAAGCCAGAGGTCCTGCTGCTGATCGGTATCTGCACACACCTGGGTTGCTCGCCGACCTTCCGCCCTGAAGTGGCACCTGCTGATCTGGGCAAAGACTGGGTAGGTGGTTATTTCTGCCCTTGCCACGGTTCCCACTACGATCTGGCTGGCCGCGTCTACAAGTCGCAACCTGCGCCTTTGAACCTGCCAGTTCCCCCGCATTCCTATGAGACCGATGAGATTATTGTCATTGGCGTCGATACGGAGAAAGCGTGATGAGCAAGTTCATGGATTGGGTTGATGCGCGCTTTCCCGCGACCAAAATGTGGGAAGACCATCTCAGCAAGTACTACGCCCCGAAGAACTTCAACTTCTTCTATTTCTTTGGTTCCCTCGCACTGCTCGTTCTGGTCAACCAGATCGTTACCGGTGTCTGGCTGACCATGAGCTACACCCCGTCGGCGGAAGAAGCGTTTGCCTCCG
>NZ_JBIUXZ010000054.1:0-1920 GCF_044744265.1 Pseudomonas sp. NPDC087342 | reverse complement strand
GATTCGATGGCCGGCATGACCGGGCCCCACGAAACTTGCAGGAAGTGCGTGATCAAGGTCTCGATGTGCTGCAGCGTGCGTTCTTTCGGCGGCGGCGTGGTCAGCGGGTGATCCGCCTTGTACGGGCCTTCCGGCATGTTGCGCATGCACTGCTCGATGATCTTCAGGCTCTGGCGCATTTCTTCGACGCGCACGATGCAACGGTCGTAGGCATCACCATTGGCCGCCAGCGGGACTTCGAATTCGAAGTTCTCGTAGCCGGAGTATGGACGTGCTTTACGCAAGTCGAAGTCGCAACCGGTCGAACGCAGGCCGGCACCGGTGACGCCCCATTCCAGGGCCTCTTTGGTGTTGTAGGCGGCAACGCCGATGGTCCGGCCTTTGAGAATGCTGTTGTCCAGCGCCGCTTTCTGGTATTCGTCCAGACGCTTTGGCATCCACTCGACGAAATCTTTAACCAGTTTTTCCCAACCGCGCGGCAGGTCGTGGGCGACGCCACCGATGCGGTACCAGGCCGGGTGCAGACGGAAACCGGTGATGGCTTCGATCACCGTGTACGCCTTCTGGCGGTCGGTGAAGGTGAAGAACACCGGGGTCATCGCGCCGACGTCCTGGATGTAGGTACCCAGGAACAGCAGGTGGCTGGTGATCCGGAAGAACTCGGCCATCATGATGCGGATGACGTCGACCTTCTCGGGCACCTTGATGCCGGCCAGTTTCTCGACCGAGAGCACGTACGGCAGGTTGTTCATCACGCCGCCGAGGTAGTCGATACGGTCGGTGTACGGGATGAAGCTGTGCCAGGACTGACGCTCGGCCATCTTCTCGGCACCACGGTGGTGGTAGCCAACGTCCGGCACGCAATCGACGATTTCTTCACCGTCCAGCTGCAGGATGATGCGGAACGCACCGTGCGCGGAAGGGTGGTTCGGGCCGAGGTTGAGGAACATGTAGTCCTCGTTCGCCCCGGAACGCTTCATGCCCCAGTCTTCAGGCTTGAAGCGTGCGGCTTCTTCCTCAAGCTGTTGCTTGGCCAGGTTCAGGGTGAACGGATCGAACTCGGTGGCACGGGCCGGGAAGTCCTTGCGCAGCGGGTGACCTTCCCAGGTCGGCGGCATCATGATGCGGGTCAGGTGCGGGTGACCTTTGAAGTCGTTCCCGTACATGTCCCAGACTTCACGCTCGTACCAGTTGGCGTTCGGCCAGATGCTGGTGACGGTCGGCAGGCTGAGGTCGCTCTCGGACAAGGCGACCTTGATCATCACGTCACTATTACGTTCGATCGACATCAAGTGATAGAACACAGTGAAGTCGGCGCCGCTTGGCAGCCCTTGACGCTTGGTGCGCAGACGCTCGTCCACGCCGTGCAGGTCATAGAGCATGACGTACGGCTTGGGCAGGTTGCGCAGGAAGGTCAGGACTTCGACGAGTTTGGCGCGGGCAACCCAAAGCACCGGCATGCCGGTTCTGGTAGGCTGGGCGGTGATCGCCTCGGGGCCAAAACGGTTGTTCAGTTCGACGACCACATCCTGGTCGTCTGCCTTATAAGGCGGGATGTACAGAGCACTGCCTGTAGTCATGGTTATTTATCGCTTTCGGTCAACGTAAAGAATGAAGCCAGTGTCTCGTTCTATAAAAGAAGCAGAGCTGGATCAGACTTCGTCGGGGCTGCGCAGGTTGGTGACTGCGATTCGCTGTTCGCGGCGCTGTTCCTTTTGCGAAGGCATCTCGGCGCGATACACGCCTTGATCGCCAACGACCCAGGAAAGCGGACGACGCTCCTGTCCAATCGACTCTTGCAAGAGCATCAAGCCTTGCAGGAAAGCTTCGGGACGGGGCGGGCAGCCAGGCACGTAGACGTCCACGGGCAGGAACTTGTCCACCCCTTGAACGACGGAGTAGATGTCGTACATGCCACCG
>NZ_JBIUXZ010000053.1:1878-3278 GCF_044744265.1 Pseudomonas sp. NPDC087342 | reverse complement strand
TTTCAGCTCGAAGCAAGCAAATTGCTTGGGTGTTATATGGTCAAGCCTCACGGGCAATTAGTATTGGTTAGCTCAACGCCTCACAGCGCTTACACACCCAACCTATCAACGTCGTAGTCTTCGACGGCCCTTCAGGGGACTCAAGGTCCCAGTGAGATCTCATCTTGAGGCTAGTTTCCCGCTTAGATGCTTTCAGCGGTTATCTATTCCGAACATAGCTACCCGGCAATGCCACTGGCGTGACAACCGGAACACCAGAGGTTCGTCCACTCCGGTCCTCTCGTACTAGGAGCAGCCCCTCTCAAATCTCAAACGTCCACGGCAGATAGGGACCGAACTGTCTCACGACGTTCTAAACCCAGCTCGCGTACCACTTTAAATGGCGAACAGCCATACCCTTGGGACCGGCTTCAGCCCCAGGATGTGATGAGCCGACATCGAGGTGCCAAACACCGCCGTCGATATGAACTCTTGGGCGGTATCAGCCTGTTATCCCCGGAGTACCTTTTATCCGTTGAGCGATGGCCCTTCCATACAGAACCACCGGATCACTAAGACCTACTTTCGTACCTGCTCGACGTGTCTGTCTCGCAGTCAAGCGCGCTTTTGCCTTTATACTCTACGACCGATTTCCGACCGGTCTGAGCGCACCTTCGTACTCCTCCGTTACTCTTTAGGAGGAGACCGCCCCAGTCAAACTACCCACCATACACTGTCCTCGATCCGGATAACGGACCTGAGTTAGAACCTCAAAGTTGCCAGGGTGGTATTTCAAGGTTGGCTCCACGCGAACTGGCGTCCACGCTTCAAAGCCTCCCACCTATCCTACACAAGCAAATTCAAAGTCCAGTGCAAAGCTATAGTAAAGGTTCACGGGGTCTTTCCGTCTAGCCGCGGATACACTGCATCTTCACAGCGATTTCAATTTCACTGAGTCTCGGGTGGAGACAGCGCCGCCATCGTTACGCCATTCGTGCAGGTCGGAACTTACCCGACAAGGAATTTCGCTACCTTAGGACCGTTATAGTTACGGCCGCCGTTTACCGGGGCTTCGATCAAGAGCTTCGCGTTAGCTAACCCCATCAATTAACCTTCCGGCACCGGGCAGGCGTCACACCCTATACGTCCACTTTCGTGTTTGCAGAGTGCTGTGTTTTTAATAAACAGTCGCAGCGGCCTGGTATCTTCGACCGGCATGGGCTTACGCAGTAAATGCTTCACCCTCACCGGCGCACCTTCTCCCGAAGTTACGGTGCCATTTTGCCTAGTTCCTTCACCCGAGTTCTCTCAAGCGCCTTGGTATTCTCTACCCAACCACCTGTGTCGGTTTGGGGTACGGTTCCTGGTTACCTGAAGCTTAGAAGCTTTTCTTGGAAGCATGGCATCAACCACTTCGTGTT
>NZ_JBIUXZ010000053.1:0-1781 GCF_044744265.1 Pseudomonas sp. NPDC087342 | reverse complement strand
TTCTCTACCCAACCACCTGTGTCGGTTTGGGGTACGGTTCCTGGTTACCTGAAGCTTAGAAGCTTTTCTTGGAAGCATGGCATCAACCACTTCGTGTTCTAAAAGAACACTCGTCATCAGCTCTCGGCCTTAGAATCCCGGATTTACCTAAGATTCCAGCCTACCACCTTAAACTTGGACAACCAACGCCAAGCTGGCCTAGCCTTCTCCGTCCCTCCATCGCAATAACCAGAAGTACAGGAATATTAACCTGTTTTCCATCGACTACGCTTTTCAGCCTCGCCTTAGGGACCGACTAACCCTGCGTCGATTAACGTTGCGCAGGAAACCTTGGTCTTTCGGCGTGGGTGTTTTTCACACCCATTGTCGTTACTCATGTCAGCATTCGCACTTCTGATACCTCCAGCAAGCTTCTCAACTCACCTTCACAGGCTTACAGAACGCTCCTCTACCGCATCACCTAAGTGATACCCGTAGCTTCGGTGTATGGTTTGAGCCCCGTTACATCTTCCGCGCAGGCCGACTCGACTAGTGAGCTATTACGCTTTCTTTAAAGGGTGGCTGCTTCTAAGCCAACCTCCTAGCTGTCTAAGCCTTCCCACATCGTTTCCCACTTAACCATAACTTTGGGACCTTAGCTGACGGTCTGGGTTGTTTCCCTTTTCACGACGGACGTTAGCACCCGCCGTGTGTCTCCCATGCTCGGCACTTGTAGGTATTCGGAGTTTGCATCGGTTTGGTAAGTCGGGATGACCCCCTAGCCGAAACAGTGCTCTACCCCCTACAGTGATACATGAGGCGCTACCTAAATAGCTTTCGAGGAGAACCAGCTATCTCCGAGCTTGATTAGCCTTTCACTCCGATCCACAGGTCATCCGCTAACTTTTCAACGGTAGTCGGTTCGGTCCTCCAGTTAGTGTTACCCAACCTTCAACCTGCCCATGGATAGATCGCCCGGTTTCGGGTCTATTCCCAGCGACTAGACGCCCTATTAAGACTCGCTTTCGCTACGCCTCCCCTATTCGGTTAAGCTCGCCACTGAAAATAAGTCGCTGACCCATTATACAAAAGGTACGCAGTCACCCAACAAAGTGGGCTCCCACTGCTTGTACGCATACGGTTTCAGGATCTATTTCACTCCCCTCTCCGGGGTTCTTTTCGCCTTTCCCTCACGGTACTAGTTCACTATCGGTCAGTCAGTAGTATTTAGCCTTGGAGGATGGTCCCCCCATATTCAGACAAAGTTTCTCGTGCTCCGTCCTACTCGATTTCATGACTAAGAGATTTTCGCGTACAGGGCTATCACCCACTATGGCCGTACTTTCCAGAACGTTCCGCTAATCTCAAAGCCACTTAAGGGCTAGTCCCCGTTCGCTCGCCACTACTAAGGGAATCTCGGTTGATTTCTTTTCCTCAGGGTACTTAGATGTTTCAGTTCCCCTGGTTCGCTTCTTAAGCCTATGTATTCAGCTTAAGATACCTAACTTATGTTAGGTGGGTTCCCCCATTCAGACATCTCCGGATCAAAGTCTGTTTGCCGACTCCCCGAAGCTTTTCGCAGGCTACCACGTCTTTCATCGCCTCTGACTGCCAAGGCATCCACCGTATGCGCTTCTTCACTTGACCATATAACCCCAAGCAATCTGGTTATACTGTGTAGATCTCGGTGGGCGCAGTATCGTTAAAATCGGGTGGGGGGTGGGGGGGGGGGGGGGGGGGGGTGTGGGGGGTGGGGTGGGGGGGGGGTGGGGGGGGGGGGGGGGGGGGGTGGGGGGGTGGGG
>NZ_JBIUXZ010000052.1:0-3319 GCF_044744265.1 Pseudomonas sp. NPDC087342 | reverse complement strand
TATAGAAAGACTTTTCAGTTTTTCAACTGAAAGCTTCACTCCTCAAACCCGGGGGCCCTCTGCCTATAAATAGATTGCAGCTTTATAACGGATTTTAGACAGCTCGTATGACATTTTTTTGAAGCAACCCGTCACATTTAACTCATGTACATCCCGCCGTTCACCGGGATTGTAGCCCCAGTAACGTAAGCCGCACCGTCGGATGCAAGAAAAGCGACCACAGACGCGATCTCTTGTGCTTGCCCCAGACGGCCCAGCGGAATCTGTGTAATCAAGCCTTCACGCTGCGCTTCGGGCAGTTCACGGGTCATATCAGTGTCGATGAACCCTGGAGCCACCGAGTTTACCGTAATCGAACGCGAACCGACTTCACGCGCCAATGCACGGCTGAAACCTTCCAGACCGGCCTTGGCGGCTGCGTAGTTTACTTGGCCTGCGTTGCCCATGGCACCCACAACCGAACCAATACTGATAATTCGTCCCCAACGCGCCTTGGTCATGCCGCGCAAAACGCCCTTGGACAGGCGGAACAGACTGTTCAGGTTGGTATCGATGACGTCGTTCCATTCGTCGTCTTTCATGCGCATCATCAGATTATCGCGTGTGATGCCAGCATTGTTGACAAGGATTGCCGGGGCACCGAATTGCGCGGTGATGTTCGCCAGCACCGCCGCAACGGACTCGTCGCTGGTGACATTGAGTTCCAGGCCAGTGCCTTGAATACCGTTTTCTTTCAGGGTAGCAGCGATGCGCTCGGCGCCCGAGGCGGAGGTCGCAGTGCCAATGACGATGGCGCCCTCACGACCCAGTTCCAGGGCGATAGCCTGGCCGATACCGCGGCTCGCACCGGTGACCAGTGCAACTTTACCTTGCAGACTCATGCAAGTTTCTCCTGATTCAGGCCAGCGCTGCGCGAGCGGCAGCGAAAGCGTCTGGGGTATTGAGGTTAGATGTCGATACGCCTTCGGCGCAGCGTTTGTTCAGGCCGGCAAGCACCTTGCCAGGGCCGCACTCGACCAGTTGGGTCGCGCCCTTGGCTGCCAGCGCCTGGACCGATTCGACCCAGCGCACAGGCTTGTAGAGCTGCTCAAGCAGATCACGCTTGAGGGTCTCCAGATCGGCCGGCACCGCAGCGCTGACGTTCTGGACCACCGGAATCTGCGGCGCCTGCCAGTCGATGGCAGCGATGGACTCGGCAAACCGCTCGGCCGCCGGACGCATCAGCTCGCAGTGAGACGGCACGCTGACCGGCAACGGCATGGCGCGCTTGGCACCACGCGCCTTGCAGCCTTCAATGGCACGCTCGACCGCAGCCTTGGCGCCAGCAATAACCACTTGGCCCGGGGAGTTGAAATTCACGGCGCTGACCACTTCGCCTTGCGCCGCTTCGGCACAGGCTGCCAGCACGTCGGCGTCTTCCAGACCGAGAATAGCGGCCATGCCGCCCTGCCCGGCCGGAACGGCTTCTTGCATCAACTGGCCACGACGTTCGACCAGTTTCACCGCGTCGCCCAGGCTCAGGCTGCCCGCAGCTACCAGGGCGCTGTATTCGCCCAGGCTGTGACCGGCAACATAAGCCGGACGCGCGCCGCCTTCAGCCAGCCACAGACGCCACAAGGCGATCGAGGCGGTCAGAATGGCCGGCTGGGTTTTATCGGTTTGATTGAGCTGCTCTTCCGGCCCTTGCTGGGTCAGTGCCCACAGGTCGTAACCCAGGGCATCGGAAGCTTCTTTGAATGTTTCGAGGACCACTGGATGTTGCGCGCCCAACTCGGCCAGCATGCCGAGGGACTGCGAACCCTGTCCTGGAAAGACGAATGCGAGGGAAGCAGACATGTAACAAGCCCCTAATGATCTTGTCGTCGGAGAATTGACGTCCCGCTGGGGGACTGCAAGAAACTGACAGTTGGATGGCCAATTGAACTGAGCGGTCACATTTAAGCATTGTCCGACGAAAACGCCTAAGGCAACAGATCCTCAAGACGACCGTGCAGCCTTTGCGGCAGGTTTTCCTGGATCTCGATCAGTGCACGCTGAATCGCACTCTGAAAGCCCTGCACCCCGGCCGAACCGTGGCTTTTCACGACAATGCCCTGCAAACCGAGGAAGCTCGCGCCATTGTGTCGCGCAGGAGCCAGATCCGCCTGCAAGCGCTTCATCAGCGGCAATGCCAGCGCACCGACCACCCGCGAGGCCAGGCTTTGCTTGAACAAGGCCTCGATGCGCCCGGCAATCATGGTCGCCAGGCCTTCGCTGGACTTGAGCAGGATATTGCCAACAAAGCCGTCACACACCACCACATCCGCCTCGCCGCGATAAACACCGTCACCTTCGACAAAACCGATGTAGTTGATACCCCGGGCGCTCTGCAACAAGGTCGCGGCCAGCTTGACCTGTTGATTGCCCTTGATGTCTTCAGTACCGATATTCAGCAACGCCACCCGAGGGCGAACCACACCCAGGGTTTCCGCCGCCACCGAGCCCATGATCGCGAACTGCAACAAGTGCTCGGCACTGCAATCGACGTTGGCACCAAGATCGAGCAACTGGCAATAACCCTTCTCGGTCGGGATCGCCGCGACCATCGCCGGCCGATCGATGCCCGGCAAGGTCTTGAGCACAAATCGCGACAGAGCCATCAACGCGCCGGTATTGCCCGCGCTGACACAGGCCTCTACCTTGCCATCACGCAACAACTCGAGGGCCACGCGCATCGATGAATCAGGCTTGCCACGCAAGGCCTGGGCAGGCTTTTCGTCCATGGTGATGACTTCGCACGCCGGTGTAATTGACAGGCGCGCGCGATCCACAGCCGAATGACTGGAGAGCAGTTCTTCTAAAAGGGTAGGTTGACCGACGAGGGTCAGGTGCAGCGAGGGCGTAGCAGACAGGCAAGCAAGGCTGGCCTGAACAATGCTGCGGGGACCGAAGTCCCCGCCCATTGCGTCAATCGCGATGACTTGAGCAGACAAGTGATTACTCGTCAGCGCCCTTGTCGATCACTTTACGGCCACGGTATACGCCTTCTGGCGATACGTGGTGACGCAGGTGAATTTCACCAGTGGTTTTTTCTACAGACAGAGTGCTTGCCGTCAGGGCGTCGTGCGAACGACGCATGTCACGGGCAGAGCGGGATTTTTTGTTCTGCTGAACAGCCATAATTGATTAACTCCTAAACGTTTGGGTCACGCTTTAACTGCGCCAATACACTGAACGGGTTGGACCGCGTTACCTCGTCCTCGCTCGGTTCGGGCTCATCGAGACCCGCCGGCTGATGGCATTCTACCGGATGAAGAGCAGGCACAATGGGCAAGGCGAT
>NZ_JBIUXZ010000051.1:1080-3419 GCF_044744265.1 Pseudomonas sp. NPDC087342 | reverse complement strand
CACCGCATCGGGTGGTTACAGCTCGTTACCAGCACCGACCCAGTCGGATGCCAATAACGGAAAAAGGCCGGTGGCAAGAGCCACCAGCCATCAGCCTTTCGCTTAACGCTCGGGCTGGAGACGCAAAGTCGATGCTTACTTCAGCTCGACTTTAGCGCCTGCTTCTTCCAGAGTGGCTTTGGCTTTGTCAGCTGCGTCTTTCGAAACAGCTTCCAGTACCATGCCAGGAGCGCCGTCAACTACAGCCTTGGCTTCTTTCAAGCCCAGACCGGTCAGTTCACGTACTGCCTTGATCACGTTAACTTTCTTCTCGCCAGCTTCCAGCAGCATGACGTTGAATTCAGTTTGTTCTTCAACAACAGCAGCGACAGCAGCTGGACCAGCGGAAGCAGCGGCAGCGGAAACGCCGAACTTCTCTTCCATGGCCTTGATCAGCTCAACGATTTCCAGAACGGATTTTTCGCCGATTGCTTCGATGATTTGGTCGTTAGTCAGAGACATGACTATAAATTCCTGTATTGGGGTGACAGCCTACGCGGCCATCGAAATAAACAATAAACGCTGAAAGGAGTCGCTCAGCCTTAGGCTGCGGCAGCTTCTTTCTGGTCGCGAAGGGCCGCCAGAGTACGAGCCAATTTGCTGGTTGCGCCTTGAATCACGCTCATCAGCTGAGAAATTGCTTCGTCACGGGTCGGCAGACTTGCCAGTACGTCGATCTGATTAGCTGCGAGGAACTTGCCCTCGAACGCAGCTGCCTTGATCTCGAACTTATCCTGACCTTTTGCGAACTCTTTGAAGATACGAGCAGCAGCGCCCGGATGTTCTTTGGAGAATGCAATCAAGGTCGGGCCAGTGAACACGTCGTTGAGCACGTCATATTGAGTGCCAGCAACGGCGCGCTTGAGCAGGGTGTTACGTACAACACGTACGTAAACGCCAGCTTCACGAGCCTCTTTACGGAGTCCGGTCATAGCGCTTACTGTCACGCCGCGGGCATCAGCCACAACAGCAGACAGGGCAACATTGGCAGCCTCGTTGACTTCAGCGACGATGGCCTTCTTGTCTTCGAGTTTAATTGCCACGGGTTTAACTCCTGCTTGTTACCGTTTCATCCAACCGGAGCCGGATGTCGTTTTGGTGTCTGATTCGGTAAGGAACCGGGAGCACCATCTGCGTAGGCTTGAGGTTTAAGACTTGCGTCGCCTACGGTCTTGGATAGCCCCCGCCAGGCAGGGACCCCAATCTTTCAATTGGCGCAATCGCTTGCGCCAACCTGTGTCTTACGCGTCGAGCGAGCCTTGGTCGATGACCAGACCTGGACCCATGGTGGTGCTCAGGGTAACGCGCTTGACGTAAATGCCTTTCGAGGAAGCTGGCTTGATACGCTTCAGATCAGCGATCAGGGCTTCAACGTTTTCCTTCAGCTTGACAGCGTCGAAACCGACCTTGCCAACGGAAGTGTGGATGATGCCGTTTTTGTCGGTGCGATAACGAACCTGACCAGCCTTGGCGTTTTTAACCGCGGTAGCTACGTCTGGAGTTACGGTGCCGACTTTAGGGTTAGGCATCAGGCCACGTGGACCGAGGATCTGACCCAACTGACCAACAACGCGCATTGCATCCGGGGATGCGATAACCACGTCATAGTTCAGGTCGCCGCCTTTCATTTCGGCAGCTAGGTCGTCCATACCTACACGGTCAGCGCCGGCAGCCAGAGCGGCCTCAGCAGCTGGACCCTGGGTGAACACAGCAACGCGAACAGTCTTGCCCGTGCCGTGTGGCAGCACAGTAGCGCTACGAACAACCTGGTCGGATTTACGCGGGTCAACGCCCAGGTTTACAGCAACGTCAAACGACTCGCTGAACTTGACAGTCGACAGCTCGGCCAGCAGAGCGGCAGCGTCTACAAAGTTGTAGGACTTGCCTGCTTCGATTTTGCCGGCGATAGCCTTTTGACGTTTGGTCAACTTAGCCATTACACACCCTCCACGTTAAGGCCCATGCTACGAGCAGAACCGGCGATAGTACGCACGGCCGCGTCCATATCAGCTGCAGTCAGATCCGCGTTTTTGGTTTTCGCGATTTCTTCCAGCTGAGCACGGGTAACGGTGCCAACCTTGACAGTGTTCGGACGAGCCGAACCGCTAGTCAGACCAGCAGCTTTCTTCAGCAGAACCGAAGCAGGTGTGGATTTGGTTTCGAAAGTGAAGCTACGGTCGCTATAGACAGTGATGATCACTGGAGTCGGCAGACCAGCTTCAAGACCCTGAGTACGGGCGTTGAAAGCCTTGCAGAATTCCATGATGTTCACGCCGTGCTGACCCAGAGCAGGACCAACA
>NZ_JBIUXZ010000051.1:0-1070 GCF_044744265.1 Pseudomonas sp. NPDC087342 | reverse complement strand
CTCCAATTACGGGTTCGAACGCCTCGAAAGGCTCCCCGGTTACTTGCGCGTTATCCCAGTGACGACAAAACCCCACAGCCTAGGGCTGCGGGGTTGGGATGCTTGTTCGGCTAGACCTTTTCGACCTGACTGAACTCTAGCTCTACCGGAGTAGAGCGACCGAAAATGAGCACCGCCACTTGGATCCGGCTCTTTTCGTAGTTAACTTCTTCGACCGTGCCAGTAAAATCAGCAAACGGCCCGTCGTTGACGCGCACCGATTCGCCTGGCTCGAAGAGAGTCTTCGGCTTCGGCTTGTCGCTACCATCAGCAACGCGACGCAGAATCGCTTCTGCCTCTTTATCTGTGATTGGCGCAGGCTTATCAGCGGTACCGCCGATGAAACCCATCACCCGAGGAGTATCCTTGACCAAGTGCCAAGTACCCTCATTCATGTCCATCTGAACCAGCACGTAACCTGGGAAGAACTTGCGCTCGCTTTTGCGTTTCTGGCCATTACGCATTTCAACCACTTCTTCAGTGGGAACCAGAATTTCGCCGAAGCCATCTTCCATGCCAGCCAGCTTTACGCGCTCTAACAGCGAGCGCATGACATGCTTCTCGTAACCGGAGTAAGCATGCACAACGTACCAACGCTTAGCCACGGGACACCCTTAGCCGACAATCAAGGAAACAAGCCAGCCGAGCAGGGAATCAAGCCCCCACAACAGCAACGCCATAACCAGAACAACAGCCACTACAATCAACGTGGTCTGCGTGGTTTCTTGGCGAGTTGGCCATACGACTTTACGAATCTCGGTGCGAGCTTCCTTAACCAGTACAAAGAAAGACTTGCCCTTGACTGTCTGCAGGCCTACAAAGGCAGCTACAGCAGCAATGGCGAGCAAAGCTAGTACGCGGTACAGGATCGGCGAAGCAGAGTAATACTGATTGCCAACAACGCCAACAACCACCAAAGCGACTACTACTAGCCACTTGAGCAGATCGAAGCGAGAGCCTTGAGCTTCAGCTTAAGGAGTCATATATGAAGATCCTGAGAAA
This sequence comes from Pseudomonas sp. NPDC087342, assembly GCF_044744265.1. Classification (NCBI taxonomy): domain Bacteria; kingdom Pseudomonadati; phylum Pseudomonadota; class Gammaproteobacteria; order Pseudomonadales; family Pseudomonadaceae; genus Pseudomonas; species Pseudomonas sp. NPDC087342. Next base: position 29 of record NZ_JBIUXZ010000051.1, on the reverse strand, counting down.
AGAAAGCCAGACACACCAAGTGAAACTGG
>NZ_JBIUXZ010000050.1:0-4144 GCF_044744265.1 Pseudomonas sp. NPDC087342 | reverse complement strand
TAGTGTGGGGTTTCCCCATGTGAGAGTAGGTCATCGTCAAGATTAAATTCCGAAACCCCTATCTGCGTATGCAGGTAGGGGTTTTGTTTTGCCCGAAGAAAAATCCGGCCAATAGGGTTTCTATGCAACGGCTCGGGGCATGGCTATCATTCGGGCCTCATTGTGAGGCGAGACTTGCATGCTGACGTTGTTAAAGCTTCTCAAGGATGGCAGATTCCATTCAGGCCAGGCCTTGGGCATTGCTCTTGGTATCAGTCGTAGCGCTGTATGGAAGCAGCTCCAGCATCTGGAGGCTGAGTTGGGCTTATCGATCCATAAGGTGCGCGGACGCGGCTATCAATTGGCTGCGCCATTGACGCTGCTCGATCCTGTTGAAATAGACCGCAAGTCGTCCGCTTGCGGTTGGCCTGTCCAGGTCTTTGATTCTATCGACTCTACTAATGCCGAAGCCCTGCGCGCAATCGAGCGGGGGCAAGCTGCGCCTTTTTTGGTGCTTGCAGAGCGGCAAACGGCTGGGCGCGGACGGCGGGGCCGTAAGTGGGTGAGTCCATTCGCGGAAAACATCTACTACAGCCTGGTGCTGCGCATCGAGGGTGGGATGCGACAGCTGGAGGGTTTGAGTCTGGTCGTTGGGCTCGCCGTAATGCACTCCTTGCGAAAGCAAGGTGTTCCTGGTGTCGGGCTGAAGTGGCCTAATGATCTTCTTGTGGGGCAAAAAAAAATCGCCGGCATACTGCTTGAGCTGGTAGGTGATCCCGCTGATGTGTGTCATGTAGTGCTAGGTGTAGGCATCAATGTAAACATGCAATCGGCTGATGAGGTTGATCAGCAGTGGACGTCCATGCGGCTAGAGTCTGGCCAAGTGTTCGATCGCAATCAGTTGGTGGCGGACCTGGGGCTTGTGCTGCAGGCATATCTGAATCGACATCAGAGCGATGGGTTTGCCGCTATCCATGCTGAGTGGGAGCAAAACCATCTATGGCAAGGTCGAGCTGTGTCGTTGATTGCCGGCGTTAACCAGATAGATGGGGTTGTAATGGGTATCGACAGTCAGGGTGCCTTGCGCTTGAAGGTAGGCGACGTGGAAAAAATCTTTAGTGGTGGTGAGCTCAGCCTGAGGTTGCGTGATGATTCTTGAGCTCGACTGCGGAAACAGTTTTATCAAGTGGCGTGTGCTGGGTGCGGACGTCCGGCTGGTGGTCGCAGAAGGTGTGGTCGATTCGGACCTTGCGTTGCTGGAGAGTTTGAATCGGCTCAATGATTTGGTTCTGAATCACTGTCGCCTGGTAAGTGTTCGAACCGGCGAAGAAACCAGCGCTTTGATTTCTCTTCTGAGTCAGGCGTTTGGGGTGTCTGTGATATGCGCGGCACCTGCTCGTGAAACATCCGGCGTGCGTAACGGCTACGAGGATTATGAAAAACTGGGTCTCGATCGCTGGCTTGCGATGCTCGGAGGGTTTCATCTCGCTTCGGGCGCATGCCTTGTATTGGATTTTGGTACCGCGGTCACTGCTGACTTTATAGCCGGTGATGGAGAGCATCTGGGAGGATTCATTTGTCCAGGTATGCCTTTGATGCGCAACCAGCTGCGCACCCACACCCGTCGAATCCGTTACGGGGATCTTGCAGCTGAGCGTGCTCTGGAAAGTCTTGTTCCTGGCCGTACAACCGTGGAAGCGGTTGAGAGGGGGTGTTCCTTGATGCTTCGGGGGTTTGTCCTGACTCAGCTCCAGTTGGCGCGTAGCTACTGGGGGGAGCATTTCACTGTATTCCTTACTGGAGGGGATGCGGACCTGGTTTCTGAAGTCGTGCCTGAAGCCAGGGTGGTTCCTGATCTCGTTTTTGTCGGTTTGGCTATGGCGTGTCCTTTGCCCTGAGGTTCTTATGCGTTGGTTGTTTCTGCTGCTGCTCGTCCTCAATGTGTTTTATTACATCTGGCATCAACAAGAGGCGCCACTTCGCGCGAAAGATGTAACGCCTCTAAGTCTGTATCGGGGTTCCCAGCAGGACATTCGCTTGTTGAGCGAGGCGCCTGACGCTGCTCGTGATAAGGGAAAGCCACCCCAGGCGGACAATGATTGTCTCTATGTAGGAGGTTTTGCTCGGCAGGACGCCCTGCAGGCAATTGAACGTCGATTAAATGGCATGGATATCAAGGTTCAGTCTTTGCCAAAGGATTCTCCTGAGGTCGGGGGATTCTGGGTTCGTGTAGCGCCCGAAAGCCGGCGTTTACTGGACGACTCTAAGCTGCAAAACCTTTCCAAAGAATTCAATGAGTTAAAACATAAAATAATGCCGTGCGAGGGGGTTGCACCTGTCGAATAGTTTGCATAGAATGGCGCCCGCTTCGCAGTGAACACCTTTAACGGTAAACATCGCGAAGCGGTGTCAACGCAGCTAACCTCAGGTTTTTTATGAGAAAATGCTTGACAGAAGGCTGGCATGATATAGAATGCCGGCTCGCTTAGGAGGGGTTCCCGAGCGGCCAAAGGGATCAGACTGTAAATCTGACGTCTACGACTTCGAAGGTACGACTCCTTCCCCCTCCACCATTTTTAGCGAGAGCTGCAAGCTCCGCGGGTATAGTTTAGTGGTAGTACCTCAGCCTTCCAAGCTGATGATGCGGGTTCGATTCCCGCTACCCGCTCCAAGTTTGCAGATCCTGCAAAGTGTTGCGCTCTTGTAGCTCAGTTGGTAGAGCACACCCTTGGTAAGGGTGAGGTCAGCGGTTCAAATCCGCTCAAGAGCTCCATATAACAAGGCAGATATGAAAATATCTGCCTTTGTTTTAATGGCTGATGTTACTTGCTCAATTCTTCTGCTAGGGGTTATTTCGATGGCTAAGGAAAAGTTCGAACGTAATAAGCCGCACGTCAACGTGGGCACCATTGGTCACGTAGACCATGGCAAAACTACTTTGACAGCTGCCTTGACCCGTGTCTGCTCCGAAGTTTTCGGTTCGGCAAAGGTCGACTTCGACAAGATCGATAGCGCTCCAGAAGAAAAAGCTCGTGGCATCACCATCAACACCGCTCACGTTGAATACGATTCGGCCGTGCGTCACTACGCACACGTTGACTGCCCAGGTCACGCTGACTACGTAAAAAACATGATTACCGGTGCTGCTCAGATGGATGGCGCGATTCTGGTTTGCTCGGCCGCTGATGGTCCGATGCCGCAAACCCGTGAGCACATCTTGCTCTCTCGCCAGGTTGGCGTTCCGTACATCGTTGTCTTCCTGAACAAGGCTGACATGGTTGATGATGCTGAGCTGCTGGAACTGGTTGAGATGGAAGTGCGTGATCTGCTGAGCACTTATGATTTCCCAGGTGATGACACTCCAATCATCATCGGTTCTGCGCTGATGGCGTTGAACGGTCAAGACGACAACGAGATGGGCACGACTGCCGTCAAGAAGTTGGTTGAGACTCTGGATAGCTACATTCCGCAGCCTGAGCGTGCTATTGATAAGCCGTTCCTGATGCCGATCGAGGACGTGTTCTCGATCTCCGGTCGCGGTACTGTTGTGACTGGTCGTGTTGAGCGTGGCATTGTCCGCATTCAGGAAGAAGTTGAGATTGTTGGTCTTCGTGACACTGTCAAAACTACTTGTACTGGTGTTGAGATGTTCCGCAAGCTACTCGACGAAGGTCGTGCTGGCGAGAACTGTGGGGTGTTGCTGCGCGGTACCAAGCGTGATGATGTTGAGCGTGGCCAGGTTCTGGTCAAGCCAGGCACTGTCAAGCCGCACACCAAGTTCACTGCAGAGGTTTACGTTCTGAGCAAGGAAGAAGGCGGGCGCCACACTCCGTTCTTCAAAGGCTACCGTCCACAGTTTTACTTCCGTACTACGGATGTGACCGGTAACTGCGAGCTGCCAGAAGGCGTTGAAATGGTGATGCCGGGTGATAACGTTCAGATGACCGTTACCCTGATCAAAACCATCGCGATGGAAGATGGTCTTCGTTTCGCTATCCGTGAAGGCGGTCGTACCGTCGGTGCTGGTGTCGTAGCTAAAGTCATCGAGTAAGTTGTTGTAATGTCTTTTTCGGGCCGGCATAATGGTCGGCCTGATTTTGTTTTAGGTCAGTAGCTCAATTGGCAGAGCGACGGTCTCCAAAACCGTAGGTTGGGGGTTCGATTC
>NZ_JBIUXZ010000049.1:4006-4332 GCF_044744265.1 Pseudomonas sp. NPDC087342 | reverse complement strand
TCCGAGTGCAACACGCCCCGCTTCGGGTTGAGTTGCGTTAATCAGCATTCTTTTCATGTAGTACCGTCGGTTTCCGGGCTGCCGGAAACGGCGTTCGGCACACACGACTTCTCACGGTCGGTGTCAGGTGCGTCAGGAGTGGTTGGACACTCCAGTGTCTAGCGATGGCGACCAATAGGGGCCGGCGTCGCGACGTACGCGTCCTGCTTGCTGTGGCTACTTAAGCACTCAGTCAGGAGGAGGAATCAACCAGCGGCTGTGGACGAGATGAAGCGTCTTGATAAAGCCTATTGCTACACAGTCCAGCGGTTGTGCATCTCCACCCT
>NZ_JBIUXZ010000049.1:0-3996 GCF_044744265.1 Pseudomonas sp. NPDC087342 | reverse complement strand
GCTGCCGCGCGCAGAATCCGCAGCGGGTTGGCATTTACCGTGAGCTCCGAAAGGGGAGGTCACGCATCATGGCTAATTTAGGCGTTGTTTCCGAAGCGTTCGCTCGGGGTCATTCGCAGCTGACTGCACTTTGTGAACTGGCCATGAATATTGGCTCGCAAGGCGAGTGAAAACTCTGCTTTGCCGCTTGATTCAGGCCTCATGTCACCTGCGCTCGTTACACCTGCAAACTCCACCGTTACGTAGCGAAAGCCCCGTAGGACGGCCTCGCGTCCTGGTGAATTGCGTTGGTCAGGGCCGGTTTTTGACCGTTAGTCCGCTGTCCAGGCCGCTTTTGGCGGCGTTCGCGACTATAGCAGCAATGATTAAGTGCTTCAATTCCATAAAAAATTGTTATCATCCGCGCCATGACGACTACTGCCCCTTCGACCCCAGCCGTACAACTGCTGGAGGTCTCGCCGGAATATGCCGGCCAACGTATTGATAACTTCCTTCTCGCTCGGCTCAAAGGCGTGCCCAAGACCTTGATTTACCGCATTTTGCGCAAAGGCGAAGTGCGAGTGAACAAAGGCCGGATCAAGCCCGAATACAAGCTGCAGGCGGGCGATATCGTGCGCGTGCCGCCGGTTCGCGTGCCTGAGCGCGACGAGCCGGTACCGCTGGCACAAGGCCTGCTCCAGCGCCTCGAAGCCTCGATTATCTTCGAGGACAAGGCGTTGATCGTGATCAACAAGCCTTGTGGCATCGCGGTCCATGGCGGCAGCGGCCTGACTTACGGGGTGATCGAAGCCTTTCGTCAGTTGCGCCCTGATTGCAAGGAGCTCGAGCTGGTTCACCGTCTCGACCGTGACACCTCCGGCCTGCTGATGATCGCCAAGAAGCGCAGCATGCTGCGTCACTTGCACACGGCCTTGCGCGGCGATGGCGTCGATAAGCGCTACATGGCGCTGGTCCGCGGCAACTGGGCGGCCTCGATCAAGCAAGTCCGTGCATCGCTCGGCAAGAGCAACCTGCGCTCCGGCGAGCGCATGGTCGAGGTCGACGAGGAGGAGGGCAAGGAGTCGGTGACCGTGTTCAAGGTCCTGCGTCGTTTCGGCGACTTTGCCACCCTGATCGAAGCCAAACCGATCACCGGCCGGACTCACCAGATCCGCGTCCACACCTTGCACGCCGGGCATTGCATTGCCGGCGACACCAAGTATGGCGATGACGATTTCAGCAAGGAAATTCGCGACCTGGGCGGCAAACGCCTGTTCCTCCACGCGTACATGCTGACCGTGCCGTTGCCTGATGGCGGCGAGCTGAAGTTGCAGGCGCCTGTCGACGAGATGTGGGCCAAGACCGTGGAGCGCCTGAGTGCACCCCTCTGATTACAAACTGCTGGTTTTCGATTGGGACGGCACCTTGGCCGATTCCATTGGTCGGATTGTCGAGGCGATGCATGTCGCGTCCGAGCGCTCCGGTTTTCAGTTGTGCGATGACTTTGCCGTCAAAGGCATTATCGGTCTTGGGTTGCCCGAGGCGATTCGCACGTTGTACCCGCAAATCGGTGACGACGAACTCATCGCGTTTCGTCAGCACTATGCCGATCACTACATCGCAGCAGAGGCTGTGCCTTCGCCGCTGTTCGAAGGCGTTGTCGAGTCGATGGCAGCCTTTCGCGATGAGGGTTATCACTTGGCGGTCGCCACCGGCAAAGCTCGTCGCGGGCTGGATCGGGTGCTCAAGGCTCACGGCTGGGAAGACTATTTCGATATCACCCGTGCAGCGGATGAAACTGCCAGTAAGCCTCATCCTCTGATGCTGGAAGAGATCCTTGCTCATTGTGGTGTGTCTGCGCAGCAAGCGTTGATGGTTGGGGATTCGTCTTTCGACCTGCAGATGGCGCGCAACGCCGGCATGGATTCGGTTGCGGTGAGTTATGGCGCCCAGTCCATCGAGGCGCTGAAACTGTTTGAGCCGCGACTGGCCATTGATCGTTTTTCTGAATTGCATGCCTGGCTCCGTCAGGCTTAATACGTTTTTGCTGGGGTAGATGGCATGACCGACGAATGGAAAGCGCCTGCCAAGGCAAGCGCGGATGGCGGTGACGAGAAGAGCTGGAAGCTGCTGGAGAAGACGTTGCTGGCCAGCGTGCAGGAACAGCGCCGCTCGCGCCGTTGGGGGATTTTCTTCAAGTTGCTGACCTTTGTGTACCTGTTTGCGGCGTTATTGCTGTTCACGCCGCTGATGGACATGGAAAAAAGCGCCACCCGCAGCTCCAATTACACGGCGTTGATCGACGTAAATGGCGTGATCGCCGACAAGGAGCCCGCCAGCGCCGACAACATCGTTGGCAGTCTGCGTGCAGCCTTCGAGGACACCAAGGTCAAGGGCGTGATCCTGCGCATCAACAGTCCGGGCGGCAGTCCGGTGCAGTCGGGTTACGTTTACGACGAGATCAAGCGCTTGCGCGGTTTGCACCCGGATACCAAGGTGTACGCCGTGATTTCCGATCTGGGCGCTTCCGGTGCTTATTACATTGCCAGTGCGGCGGACCAGATCTATGCCGACAAGGCGAGCCTGGTGGGCTCGATTGGTGTGACGGCGGCCGGTTACGGTTTTGTCGGCACCATGGAGAAGCTCGGCGTCGAGCGTCGGACCTACACGTCTGGCGAGCACAAGTCGTTCCTCGATCCGTTCCAGCCACAGAAACCTGAGGAAACCCAGTTCTGGCAGGGCGTGCTCGACACTACGCACCAGCAGTTCATCAATAGCGTGAAGAAGGGGCGTGGTGACCGGCTCAAGGACAAAGAGCATCCAGAGCTGTTCTCCGGGTTGGTCTGGTCTGGCGAGCAGGCGCTGCCACTGGGTTTGATCGATGGTCTGGGTAATGCCAGTTCCGTGGCTCGTGATGTGATTGGCGAGAAAGAGCTGGTGGACTTCACTATTCAGGAATCGACCTTTGATCGCTTCTCGAAGAAACTCGGAGCCAGCGTGGCCGAACAGTTGGCGATGTGGATGGGGTTTCACGGTCCATCGTTGCGATAAGCATCTTTGCAGTACAAAAAAACCGGCCCTGATGGCCGGTTTTTTGTGCGAGTGCAATCCCTGTAGCAGCTGGCGAAGCCTGCGTTCGGCTGCGCAGCAGTCGTGAAATCAGCGCATGCGGTGCTTCAGGAATATCTCGCACTCAGGTTGGACGACTGCTGCGCAGCCGAACGCAGGCTTCGCCAGCTGCTACAGGGGTGGTCAGGGGATCTGTACGCCTTGTGCCAGCAGCATATCAATCAACCGAATCAGCGGCAGGCCGATCAGGCTTGTAGCGTCAGGGCCTTCGGTGCTTTGAAACAGGCTCACCCCCAAACCTTCGGCCTTGAAGCTGCCAGCGCAGTCGTAGGGCTGTTCTGCGCGCAAGTAGCGTTCGATGCGCGCCGGATCGAGTGTGCGCATGTGCACGGTGAACGGCACGCAGTCGACCTGGCAGTGGCCGGTCTGGCTGTTGAGCAGCGCGAGGCCGGTCAGGAAGGTCACGCTGGCACCGCTGGAAGCCAGCAGTTGTTCGCGAGCCTTTTCGAAGGTGTGGGGTTTGCCGATAATTCGCTCGCCGAGCACCGCGACCTGGTCGGAGCCGATGATCAGATGAGCGGGGTGGCTGCCGGCCAGCGCCCGCGCTTTCTCTTCGGCCAGGCGCTTTACCAAATTAATCGCGGACTCGTCCGGGCGATGGCTTTCATCGATATCCGGCGAGCTGCAGGTGAACTCAAGCTGCAAGCGGGCCAGCAATTCCCGGCGATAAACCGAACTTGAAGCGAGTAATAAAGGCAGCATGGGTATCTCCAAAAGGCAGGTCCGAATTCTAGCGAGGCTTCCAAGTGACGGACAGGGCTGAATTTCCTTTGACATGGCTGGGTGCATCCCTATAATGCTGCGCCTATGTTGAATGACCCGATTCCACCTCACGTTGACCCGCGCAAATTGGCTGATCGTGGCACCACCCTTCAAGGTGAATTGCTG
>NZ_JBIUXZ010000048.1:0-5755 GCF_044744265.1 Pseudomonas sp. NPDC087342 | reverse complement strand
CTTGATACGACCAACCGAGCCGGCGACCCGATCATCGGCAAAGACGAGGCGAGCCTACGCGAAATTCACGAAGCGTTGCAGCAGACATATTGCCGCACCATCGGCGCTGAATTCACGCACATCACCGATTCCGAGCAGCGCCAGTGGTTCCAGCAGCGTCTGGAAAGCGTGCGCGGCCGTCCGACGTACTCCGCCGACATCAAGAGCCACCTGCTCGAACGTGTTACTGCCGGCGAAGGTCTGGAAAAATACCTGGGCACCAAATACCCGGGTACCAAGCGTTTCGGTCTGGAAGGCGGCGAGAGCCTGATTCCGATGCTCGATGAGCTGATCCAGCGTTCCGGTTCCTACGGCACCAAGGAAATCGTGATCGGCATGGCCCACCGTGGCCGTCTCAACGTGCTGGTCAACACCTTCGGCAAGAACCCGCGCGAGCTGTTCGACGAGTTCGAAGGCAAGAAGAAGGTCGAGCTGGGGTCCGGTGACGTTAAATATCACCAGGGCTTCTCGTCCAACGTCATGACCGCCGGCGGTGAAGTTCACCTGGCCATGGCCTTCAACCCGTCCCACCTGGAAATCGTTTCTCCAGTGGTCGAGGGTTCGGTTCGCGCCCGTCAGGATCGTCGTAACGACCCTACCGGTGAGAAGGTTCTGCCGATCTCCATCCACGGTGACGCGGCATTCGCCGGTCAGGGCGTGGTGATGGAAACCTTCCAGATGTCGCAGACCCGCGGTTTCAAAACCGGCGGCACCGTGCACATCGTGATCAACAACCAGGTTGGTTTCACCATCAGCAACCCGCTGGACTCGCGTTCCACCGAGTACGCAACCGACGTCGCGAAAATGATCCAGGCGCCGATCCTCCATGTGAATGGTGATGATCCGGAAGCCGTATTGTTCGTGACCCAGCTGGCCATTGACTACCGCATGCAGTTCAAGCGTGACGTGGTAATCGACCTGGTCTGCTACCGTCGTCGCGGCCACAACGAAGCTGACGAGCCAAGCGGCACCCAGCCTCTGATGTACCAGCAAATCACCAAGCAGCGCACCACCCGTGAGCTGTACGCCGAACGCCTGACTCAGTCCGGTGTGGTGGATGATGAGCGTGTACAGGCCAAGATCGACGAATACCGCAACGCGCTGGACAACGGTCTGCATGTTGTGAAAAGCCTGGTCAAAGAGCCGAACAAAGAGTTGTTCGTGGACTGGCGTCCGTACCTGGGCCACGCCTGGACTGCACGTCACGACACGCGTTTCGACCTGAAAACCTTGCAGGAACTGTCCGCCAAGCTGCTGGAAATTCCGGAAGGCTTCGTGGTTCAGCGCCAGGTTTCGAAAATCTACGAAGACCGTCAGAAAATGCAAGTCGGCGGCCTGCCGATCAACTGGGGTTACGCCGAAACCATGGCATACGCGACCCTGGCGTTCGAAGGTCACCCGATCCGCATGACGGGTCAGGACATCGGTCGGGGTACGTTCTCGCACCGTCACGCTGTCTTGCACAACCAGAAAGACGCGGGCAGCTACATCCCGTTGCAGAACCTGTACAAGGGCCAGCCACGTTTCGACCTGTTCGATTCGTTCCTGTCCGAAGAAGCCGTACTGGCGTTCGAATACGGTTACTCGACCACCACGCCTGAGGCGCTGGTGATCTGGGAAGCCCAGTTCGGCGATTTCGCCAACGGTGCCCAAGTGGTTATCGACCAGTTCATCACCAGTGGCGAGCACAAGTGGGGCCGTCTTTGCGGTCTGACCATGCTGCTGCCGCACGGTTATGAAGGTCAGGGTCCGGAGCACTCTTCGGCTCGTCTGGAGCGTTACCTGCAGCTGTGCGCCGAGCACAACATTCAGGTTGCCGTGCCGACTACGCCGGCCCAGATCTACCACTTGCTGCGTCGTCAGGTGATTCGCCCGCTGCGCAAGCCGTTGATCGTGCTGACACCGAAGTCGCTGCTGCGTCACAAACTGGCCGTTTCGACCCTGGAAGATCTGGCCGAAGGTTCGTTCCAGACCGTTATCCCGGAAATTGATGTTCAAGACCCGAAAAAGGTCGAGCGCATTGTTCTGTGTAGCGGCAAGGTCTACTACGACCTGCTGGAAAAACGCCGTGCCGAAGGTCGTGATGACATCGCCATCGTGCGTATCGAGCAGCTGTACCCATTCCCTGAGGACGACTTGAACGAAGTCCTGGCTCCGTACACCAACCTCAAACATATCGTTTGGTGTCAGGAAGAGCCGATGAACCAGGGTGCCTGGTACTGCAGCCAACACCACATGCGCCGCATCATTGGCAATCACAACAAGGCACTCGTTCTCGAGTACGCCGGCCGTGATGCTTCTGCTGCACCTGCTTGTGGTTATGCATCGATGCACGCTGAGCAGCAGGAAAAACTGTTGCAAGACGCCTTTACTGTTTAACGCCTTCGCGCACCTGAAACCGAATTTAAGGACCCACAGATAATGGCTATCGAAATCAAAGCCCCCACTTTCCCGGAATCGGTTGCCGATGGCACCGTTGCCACCTGGCACAAAAAACCAGGCGACGCCGTCAAGCGTGATGACCTGATCGTCGATATCGAAACCGACAAAGTGGTACTGGAAGTGTTGGCTACCGCCGACGGCGTGCTGGGCGCTATCGTCAAGAACGAAGGCGACACCGTTCTGTCCGACGAAGTCCTGGGCTCGATCGAAGAGGGCGGCGCTGCTGCTGCCGCTCCAGCCGCTGCCGCTGCTCCGGCCGCTGCACAAGCTGCTGCCCCGGCTGCCGAAGGCGAAGACGATCCTGTTGCTGCACCGGCTGCTCGCAAGCTGGCTGAAGAAAACGGCATCAACATCGCTTCCGTTGCCGGCACCGGCAAAGGCGGTCGTGTGACCAAGGAAGACGTCGTAGCCGCTGTTGCTGCCAAGAAAGCCGCTCCGGCTGCCGCACCTGCCAAGGCTGCTGCTCCGGCCGCCGCTGCTCCTGTGTTCGCTGCTGGCGACCGCATCGAGAAGCGCGTACCGATGACCCGCGTGCGCGCCACCGTTGCCAAGCGTCTGGTAGAAGCTCAGTCGAACATGGCGATGCTGACTACTTTCAACGAAGTCGACATGACCGAAGTCATGGCCCTGCGTTCGAAGTACAAGGACCTGTTCGAGAAGTCCCACAACGGCGTACGCCTGGGCTTCATGTCGTTCTTCGTCAAGGCTGCCACCGAAGCGCTGAAACGCTTCCCGGCTGTCAACGCGTCGATCGACGGTGCTGACATCGTTTACCACGGTTATGCCGACGTCGGCGTGGCTGTTTCCAGCGACCGCGGCCTGGTTGTACCGGTCCTGCGTAACGCCGAACTGATGAGCCTGGCTGAAATCGAAGGCGGCATCGCTGCTTTCGGCAAAAAGGCACGTGACGGCAAGCTGTCGATGGACGAAATGACCGGTGGTACGTTCACCATCACCAACGGTGGTACCTTCGGTTCGATGATGTCGACCCCGATCGTCAACCCGCCGCAAGCGGCCATCCTGGGCATGCACAACATTCTGCAGCGTCCTATGGCGATCAACGGTCAGGTCGTTATCCGTCCGATGATGTACCTGGCTCTGTCCTACGATCACCGTCTGATCGATGGCAAAGAAGCTGTGACCTTCCTGGTTACCATCAAGAACCTGCTGGAAGACCCGGCTCGTTTGCTGCTGGATATCTGATAGAAGCGGCTGCAGGTTTCAAGCTTCAAGCTGCAAGCAATTGCAGCTTGGCTTGAGGCTTGCGGCTTCAAGCTTGTTGCCAAAAGAGGATTTTTTGAATGTCGCAGAAATTTGACGTAGTAGTGATCGGTGCGGGCCCTGGCGGCTACGTGGCTGCCATCAAAGCAGCGCAACTGGGTCTCAGCACTGCCTGCATCGAGAAATACACCGACAAGGAAGGCAAACTGGCTCTGGGCGGTACTTGCCTGAACGTCGGCTGCATTCCATCCAAGGCGCTGCTGGACAGCTCTTGGAAATACAAGGAAGCCAAAGAAGGCTTCGCGATCCACGGTATCAATCACGCTGGCGTGACCATGGACGTGGCAGCAATGGTTGGCCGTAAAGCCAACATCGTCAAAGGCCTGACCTCTGGCGTTGCTACCCTGTTCAAGGCTAACGGCGTTACTTCCCTGCAAGGCCACGGCAAACTGCTGGCCGGCAAGAAAGTCGAGCTGACCAAGCCAGACGGCACCGTCGAAATCATTGAAGCCGAGAACGTGATCCTGGCTTCCGGTTCGCGTCCGATCGACATTCCACCGGCTCCGGTTGACCAGAACGTGATCGTCGATTCGACCGGCGCGCTGGAATTCCAAACCGTACCTAAGCGTCTGGGCGTGATCGGCGCTGGCGTGATCGGTCTGGAACTGGGTTCGGTCTGGTCCCGTCTGGGCTCCGAAGTCGTGGTTCTGGAAGCGCTGGAGAAGTTCCTGCCAGCCGCTGACGAAGCCGTTTCGAAAGAAGCCTTCAAGACCCTGACCAAACAAGGTCTGGACATCAAGCTGGGCGCTCGCGTCACCGGTTCCAAAGTGAATGGCGACGAAGTCGTTGTGAACTACACCGATGCCAATGGCGAACAGAACATCACGTTCGACAAGCTGATTGTTGCCGTTGGTCGCCGTCCAGTGACCACCGAGCTGCTGGCAGCTGACAGCGGTGTGAACATCGACGAACGTGGTTTCGTTTTCGTTGACGACCAGTGCGCTACCAGCGTTCCGGGCGTTTACGCAATCGGTGACGTGGTTCGCGGCATGATGCTGGCGCACAAGGCGTCCGAAGAAGGCATCATGGTTGTAGAACGCATCAAGGGCCACAAAGCCCAGATCAACTATGACCTGATCCCGTCTGTTATTTATACTCACCCGGAAATCGCGTGGGTCGGTAAAACCGAGCAAACCTTGAAAGCTGAAGGCGTTGAAGTTAACGTCGGCACTTTCCCGTTCGCAGCCAGTGGCCGTGCCATGGCAGCCAACGACACCGGCGGTTTCGTGAAAGTCATTGCTGATGCCAAGACTGACCGCGTACTGGGCGTCCACGTGATTGGCCCGAGCGCTGCAGAACTGGTTCAGCAGGGCGCAATCGGTATGGAATTCGGCACCAGTGCCGAAGACCTGGGCATGATGGTTTTCTCCCATCCGACCCTGTCCGAAGCCTTGCACGAAGCTGCTCTGGCAGTGAATGGCGGCGCCATTCACATCGCCAACCGCAAGAAGCGTTAAGACAAGACAATAAGAAACCACGGCGGAAGGCCCGTCGTGAGCCTTGCGTGCAAGACTCACCGCGGAATGTCCGCCGGACGCAGCCTTGCGTAGTCTCACCGGTTATCCGGAACACCTACGCAAGCAGCAGTCACAGGTGGTGCGGCACTTGAATAAGTGCAGCACCGAATGCGCAGTACCTAACGAAGACGGTAATAAGCATGAATCTTCACGAGTATCAGGGTAAGCAGCTGTTCGCTGAATACGGCCTGCCAGTATCCCAGGGTTTCGCCGTAGACACCCCGGAAGCAGCAGCAGAAGCGTGCGACAAAATCGGCGGGACCGAATGGGTTGTCAAAGCCCAGGTTCACGCAGGTGGTCGCGGTAAAGCGGGCGGCGTTAAGCTGGTTCGCAGCAAAGAAGACGCCAAAGCATTCGCTCAACAGTGGTTGGGCAAGCGTCTGGTGACTTACCAGACTGATGCCAATGGTCAGCCAGTCACCAAGATCCTGGTTGAATCGTGCACTGATATCGCTAAAGAGCTGTACCTGGGCGCT
>NZ_JBIUXZ010000047.1:0-5795 GCF_044744265.1 Pseudomonas sp. NPDC087342 | reverse complement strand
CCTTGAACTTGATCTCGCGGTTACACATGATGTCCGTGATCGGCGTGCGACCGGCCTTGTATTCGGCCAGGAAGTGCTCGAACACGTTGTCCCAGTACTCGGCGGCGAAGTTGGCGGTGTGCAGCTTGATGCCGATTTTGTCGCACACAGCCTGTGCATCCGCCAGGTCGTCCATGGCGGTGCAGTATTCCGTTCCATCGTCTTCTTCCCAGTTCTTCATGAACAGGCCTTCCACCTCATAACCCTGCTCGATCAGCAGGAGAGCGGAAACGGAAGAGTCCACGCCGCCGGACATGCCGACAATGACGCGCTTCTTTTGTATGTCAGAAGGGGCTGGATCACGCATAGGGATTCAATGAGTGTCTTGAAAAAGGACGCGATTCTAACAGGCCGAAGCCCGCAAGGCTAAAGAGAAGGGCGGATCAGTTCGAGACCGAAGTGAAAGCCTCCCAGATAATCATCGATACAGCGGATGATCAGCTCACTGCGCCAGTTTGCGCGCTGTGCCATGAGTTCGTCACGGGTTAGCCACTTGGCGCCGACGATACCGTCGTCCAGTTGATAGTCGGGGTGGTGTTTCAGCGCCTTGGCGATGAAGCAGACCCGCTGATAAGTCACGCCGTTGCTTGGGGCGGTGTAGAGGTAAATCCCCACGATACCGGTCGGTTCGACGTCCCAACCGGTTTCCTCCAGGGTTTCACGCACAGCGGCTTCGATCAGGGTTTCGTCCGGGTCCAGGTGACCGGCGGGCTGGTTGAGCACCGTTCGTCCGCCCTTGGATTCTTCGACCATCAGGAAGCGGCCGTTGTCTTCGACGATGGTGGCGACGGTGATGTGGGGTAGCCAGGTCATGAAATATCCTCCGGTCATCAATCTGTAGGAGCGAGGCTTGCCCGCGAAGGCGGTGTGTCAATAACAATGATATTGACTGATACACCGTCTTCGCGGGCAAGCCTCGCTCCTACAAGTGTGGGGGGTGGAAAACAGAAACCCCGGCACTGGGCCGGGGCTTCTTTGCATCCTTACAACCTTAAACCAACGCAGCGATCGCAGCGTTGAAGGTGTTGCTCGGGCGCATGGCCTTGCTGATCAGATCGGCATTGGCGTGGTAGTAACCGCCGATGTCCACTGGCTTGCCCTGAACGGCGTTGAGCTCGGCAACGATGGTTGCTTCGTTCTCGGTCAGGGTTTTTGCCAACTGGCCAAACTGCGCTTGCAGTGCAGTGTCTTCTGACTGGGCGGCCAGGGCTTGAGCCCAGTACAGCGCCAGGTAGAAGTGGCTGCCGCGGTTGTCGATGTTGCCGACTTTGCGCGATGGCGACTTGTTGTTGTCCAGGAACTGGCCGGTGGCCTGGTCCAGGGTCTTGGCCAGAACCAGCGCCTTAGGGTTGTTGTAAGTCACACCCAGATGTTCAAGGGAAGCGGCCAGGGCCAGGAACTCACCCAGGGAATCCCAGCGCAGGAAGTTTTCTTCCAGCAATTGTTGAACGTGCTTCGGTGCCGAACCGCCAGCGCCGGTTTCGAACAGGCCGCCGCCATTCATCAGCGGGACGATCGACAGCATCTTGGCGCTGGTGCCCAGTTCCATGATCGGGAACAGGTCAGTCAGGTAGTCGCGCAATACGTTGCCGGTCACCGAGATGGTGTCCTTGCCTTCGCGAGTGCGTTCCAGGGTGAACTTCATCGCGTCGACAGGCGACATGATGCGGATGTCCAGGCCGGAGGTGTCGTGATCCTTCAGGTAAGCCTGAACTTTCTCGATCACCACGCCATCGTGAGCGCGCATCGGGTCCAGCCAGAAAATGGCCGGGGTTGCGCTTGCACGGGCACGGTTGACGGCCAGTTTGACCCAATCCTGGATCGGCGCGTCTTTGGTCTGGCACATGCGGAAGATGTCGCCGGCTTCAACCGACTGTTCCAGCAGCAGGGCGCCTTTGCTGTCAGTGACGCGAACGACACCGTTGGCCTTGATCTGGAAAGTCTTGTCGTGGGAACCGTACTCTTCGGCTTTTTTCGCCATCAGGCCAACGTTTGGCACGCTGCCCATGGTGGTTGGATCGAAAGCGCCGTTTACCTTGCAGTCTTCGATGACAGCCTGGTAGATGGTGGCGTAGCAGCGATCCGGGATCACAGCCTTGGTGTCGTGCAGCTGGCCGTCGGTGCCCCACATCTTGCCGGAGTCACGGATCATTGCCGGCATCGAGGCGTCGACGATAACGTCGCTCGGCACGTGCAGGTTGGTGATGCCTTTATCGGAGTTGACCATGGCCAACGACGGACGAACGGCGTAGACCGCCTGGATGTCCGCTTCGATCTGTGCTTGTTGCTCAGCCGGCAAAGCCTTGATGCGAGCGTACAGGTCGCCGATGCCGTTGTTCAGGTTGAAGCCGATCTGCGCCAGCACATCAGCGTGCTTGGCCAGTGCGTCTTTATAGAACTCGGCAACGATCTGGCCGAACATGATCGGGTCGGAGACCTTCATCATGGTGGCTTTCAAGTGAACCGACAGCAGCACGCCTTTTTGCTTGGCGTCTTCGATCTCGGCGGCGATGAAGCTGCGCAGGGCGTTTTTGCTCAGTACCGCGCAATCGAGGATCTCACCGGCTTGCACGGTGGTTTTTTCTTTCAGGACGGTGGTGGTGCCGTCTTGAGCGATCAGTTCGATTTTAACGGCGTCAGCGGCGTCGATCAGGGCGGCTTTTTCGCTGCCGTAGAAATCACCGGTGCTCATGTGCGCGACGTGGGACTTGGAGTCCGCAGCCCAGGCGCCCATTTTGTGCGGGTGCTTGCGCGCATAGTTCTTGACCGACAGCGGTGCGCGACGATCGGAGTTGCCTTCGCGCAGGACCGGGTTAACGGCACTGCCCTTGATCTTGTCGTAACGCGACTTGGCTTCTTTATCGGCCTCTGTAGTCACGGTTTCCGGGTAGTCCGGCAGTGCAAAGCCCTGGGCTTGCAGCTCGGTGATCGCGGCTTGCAGTTGCGGAACCGAGGCGCTGATGTTCGGCAGCTTGATGATGTTGGCTTCAGGCGTAACGGCCAGGTCGCCCAGTTCGGCGAGGTGGTCGGCTACGGCTTTGTCACCCAATTGCTCGGGGAAGCTGGCCAGGATGCGCCCTGCAAGAGAGATATCGCGGGTTTCCACGGCGATATCAGCGGAGGCGGTGAAGGCCTCTACGATAGGCAACAGTGAATAGGTGGCGAGGGCTGGGGCTTCGTCGGTGAAGGTATAGATGATCTTCGAGCGGGTGGGCATATTCGGATTAACTCTCTCTTCTTTGCTAAAGCGTGCGCCGAAACTCGAGGGGCGCCGGGTAAGCGCGTTCGTTCAAAGTCATCCATGAGCCGAATGTCGAGATTTCTTCGCGGTGATGTTGGGTGCATCAGTCGAGCGTCAAGCGGGTGGACTGCGGTAACAGTCCGGCTTCAATCTGGCTGAAAGTCTCGTAATAGAGAGCTTGGCCTTTGTGACCCTTCGGTCAGCGGCGGCATTATACATAGGTAGCTGGCAATCTGCCGATGGTTCATATGCAACGATTCTCGTCCATTGGTCTAAAGGTCGCAGGGGAGCGGGCGGCGTAGAGTCTTGCACCGTGCTTGAGTTTGGCGCTTTTCCCTTTGCTTTCAGGCTTGTAGATCACGAACTGCACAGCTTTGCGGCAGATGGGTGGAACATAGGGTTTGCGCGCCGATTTAACTGGGGTACGCTCGAACGAAGCCAGATGTTCAATCCAAACAATGGAGTTCAGCATGGGATACAAGAAGATTCAGGTTCCAGCAGTCGGCGACAAAATCACCGTCAACGCGGACCATTCTCTCAATGTTCCTAACAACCCGATCATCCCCTTCATTGAAGGCGATGGCATCGGTGTTGATATCAGCCCGGTCATGATCAAGGTTGTCGATGCTGCTGTTAAGAAGGCTTACGGCGGCGAGCGCAAAATTTCCTGGATGGAAGTCTACGCCGGGGAAAAAGCGACTCAGGTTTACGATCAGGACACCTGGCTGCCTCAGGAAACCCTGGACGCAGTCAAGGATTACGTGGTTTCCATCAAGGGCCCTCTGACCACCCCGGTCGGTGGCGGCATCCGTTCGTTGAACGTGGCCCTGCGTCAGCAACTCGACCTTTACGTCTGCCTGCGTCCGGTACGCTGGTTCGAAGGCGTGCCAAGCCCGGTCAAGAAGCCAGGCGACGTCGACATGACGATCTTCCGCGAGAACTCGGAAGACATCTACGCCGGTATCGAATGGAAGGCCGGCTCGCCGGAAGCGACCAAAGTCATCAAGTTCCTGAAAGATGAAATGGGCGTCACCAAGATCCGTTTCGACGAAAACTGCGGCATCGGCATCAAGCCGGTTTCGCTGCAAGGCACCAAGCGCCTGGCGCGCAAGGCCCTGCAATACGTGGTCGACAACGATCGCGATTCGCTGACCATCGTGCACAAAGGCAACATCATGAAGTTCACCGAAGGTGCCTTCAAGGAGTGGGCCTACGAAGTGGCGGCTGAAGAGTTCGGCGCGACCCTGCTAGATGGCGGTCCGTGGATGCAGTTCAAGAACCCGAAAACCGGCAAGAACGTCATCGTCAAGGACGCCATCGCCGACGCCATGCTCCAGCAGATCCTGCTGCGCCCGGCCGAGTACGACGTGATTGCAACCCTGAACCTGAACGGCGACTACCTCTCCGACGCCCTGGCGGCTGAAGTGGGCGGTATCGGTATCGCGCCAGGTGCCAACCTGTCCGACACCATCGCAATGTTCGAAGCGACCCACGGTACTGCGCCGAAGTACGCCGGCAAGGACCAGGTCAACCCGGGTTCGCTGATCCTGTCCGCCGAAATGATGCTGCGGCATATGGGCTGGACCGAAGCGGCCGACCTGATCATCAAGGGCACCAACGGCGCGATTTCTGCCAAGACCGTGACCTATGACTTCGAACGCCTGATGGAAGGCGCCAAACTGGTATCTTCTTCCGGCTTCGGCGACGCGCTGATCTCGCACATGTAAGACATCAGCAACAAAAAAAACCGCCTTCGGGCGGTTTTTTTATGACTGGATGATCGGGTGCGTCAGTTCGATACCTTTTCATGATGAGGCAAGGGCGTGGCGTGTTCATGCTCAACAGACGCTGCCGTGATCTTCACCGCGTGCAGGCCTTTGGGGCCCTGGACGATCTCGAAATTGACGGCTTGTCCGGCCTTGAGGGTCTTGTATCCGTCCATCTCGATGGCCGAAAAGTGGGCAAAGAAGTCGATTTCTTTACCGTCCTCGTCTTTGCCTTCCCGGGCATGGGTATTTATGAAGCCGAACCCCTTGGCATTGTTGAACCACTTGACCTTGCCGACTGCCATGCTCATATCCCTCTGCAACAGACTCCATCACTGGAGTATCATCCAGTACATCCGCAGTCGAATCTCATAAATAAGATTGACTCCGCGGACCTTTTTTACCCACTGTGGGCTCTATTGGTTGTAACACCGTTTTCCCGATAGTCAAGGTGACTGGGCAGTCGGAGTTGAAATCGTTGATAGCCGCCCCCACCACTGTATTTGCACAACTGACGAACCTTTCTTTCCATGCATGCAATCAGCCAGATTCGACTAACATTCAATCAGGATCGCCCGACTCTCCAGAAAGATCTCCCGGAGGAACACGACGACGATTCCGCAGGCATTGCTGTTCAGGAGGCTAAGCCTGCTTTACAGGCGCCGCCGATGTACAAGGTGGTTTTGTTTAATGATGACTACACACCGATGGATTTCGTCGTCGAAGTGCTCGAGGTGTTTTTTAACCTG
>NZ_JBIUXZ010000046.1:0-6837 GCF_044744265.1 Pseudomonas sp. NPDC087342 | reverse complement strand
AACCCCCCCCCCACCCACCTCAAACCGCTCTGTATCCCCCAACCCTGCACCCGATCTGACAAGGGACGACCACGCGCCCACTCGATCAGATAAAACAACAAATGCCCCCCATCCAGTACAGGAATGGGCAACAAATTCAGAACTCCCAAGCTAATACTCAGATAAGCAAGGAAATTCAGGAAATCAGCGACACCCGACTGGGCAGAAGCGCCCGCCACTTTAGCAATGGTTATCGGTCCACTCAAGTTTTTTACCGAGAGCTCGCCGAACAACATTTTCTTGAGCGAATCGAGGGTCAGTACACTCATGGTCCAGGTGCGTCGAGCACCCTCCCCAATCGCGGCTATCGGACCGTAGCTGACCTCGCGAATCATCTCTGGTGGCCAATCGACTGCTTTCACCCCGGCACCCAGATAACCCGTAGGCGCTTTGCTGCCACCACGAGCCGCCAGCGTCACGGGGACGTCGATTTGAGCACCATCGCGCTCGACGCGCAGCATGATTTTGGTATCCGGATGCATACGCACGGTATCAACGACTTGCTGCCAGTCATCCAGCGCCTTGCCATCAAGGGCCAACAACCGGTCACCGGTCTTCAGGCCCGCGGCTTGTGCCGGCCCTTTCGAATCAAGTTCCGCGAGGATCGGCGGCAATGCCGGACGCCACGGACGAATACCCAGCGAGCGGATAGGATCTGGTTCATCGGCACCTTTAAGCCAGTGATCCAGCGCCAGCTCACGAGGCGAATCTGCTGTAGAGCCCTGTTCGCGCACCAACAACTGCAAGGTACCGCTCTCGCCCAGGCGACGGACCAGTTGCAGGTTGACCGCCGACCATCCGGAAGTCGGCTCGCCGTCAATGGCAACGATTTCCTGATTGGCGCTCAACCCGGCCTTGGCCGCGATGCTGCCCGACTCCACGGCACCGATGACAGGACGTATCTGTTCGCTGCCGAGCATGGCCAGCACCCAGAAAAACACCATCGCCAACAGAAAATTGGCGATTGGGCCTGCAGCGACGATGGCGATCCGTTGGCGCACGGATTTACGATTGAAGGATTGATCGATCTGGTCAGCCGGTACTTCGCCTTCGCGCTCATCGAGCATCTTCACGTAGCCGCCCAACGGAATGGCGGCCAGCACGAACTCGGTGCCTTGCTTGTCGTGCCAGCGCAGCAACGGCATGCCAAAGCCCACGGAGAAACGCAGCACTTTGACCCCACAGCGACGCGCGACCCAAAAGTGGCCGAATTCGTGGAAGGTGACCAGCACGCCCAGGGCTACCAGGGTGCCGACAATCATATAGAGCGCGCTCATCTACTTTCTCCGCAATCCTATCCAGTGCTGCATTGGGCCAGCTTACTGCAGCACTTATTGCCCGTGACGACTCAACCACTGCTCAGCCAGCACACGCGCCTTGGCGTCTGCGGTGAACACCGCCTCGAGATCATTCACCGCAACCACAGGCTCAAGATTCAAGACTTCCTCGATGATACTCGCGATTTCCGGGTAACGAACCCGTCCGTCGAGAAACGCGGCGACTGCCACTTCATTTGCCGCATTCAGCATGGCCGGCGCACTGTTGCCAGCCTCTGCTGCTTGTCGAGCCAGGCGCAGACACGGGAAACGCTCCTCATCGGGCGCCTGGAAATCCAGACGAGCGATGGCAAACAGATCCAGCGGGGCAACCCCCGAGTCGATGCGCTCCGGCCAGGCCAGGGCGTTGGCAATCGGCGTGCGCATGTCCGGATTACCCAACTGCGCCAGCACCGAACCGTCTATATAGTCCACCAGCGAGTGGATGACACTCTGCGGGTGAATCACCACTTCGACCTGAGATGGCTTGGCATCGAACAACCAGCAGGCCTCGATCAGCTCGAGACCTTTATTCATCATGCTGGCCGAATCGACCGAAATCTTGCGCCCCATGGACCAGTTCGGGTGAGCACACGCCTGATCGGGGGTAACATGCGCCAATTCTGCCATCGGTGTCTGCCGGAAAGGGCCACCAGAGGCTGTCAGTAAAATCCGACGCACGCCGACCGCACCCAGACCTCGGGCGAAATCGTTGGGCATGCACTGGAAAATCGCGTTGTGTTCACTGTCGATCGGCAGTAGCACCGAACCACTTTTGCGCACTGCCTGCATGAACAACGCACCGGACATTACCAGTGCTTCTTTGTTGGCCAGCAGGATCTTCTTGCCGGCCTCGACCGCCGCCAGGGTCGGGCGCAAGCCCGCCGCACCGACGATGGCCGCCATGACCGCATCGACTTCAGGATCGGCAGCGACCTGACACAGGCCCTCCTCCCCCACCAGCACGCGAGTCGAGAGGCCCGCTGCGCGCAGGTCGTCCTGCAGGACACGGGCAGCCGCAGACTCAGGCACGACCGCAAACCGCGGCGTATGCCTGACGCACAAAGCCAGCAACTCACTCAACCGAGTGAAACCGCTCAGTGCATAAACCTGATAGCGCTCGGGATGACGGGCAATGACATCGAGGGTGCTCAGGCCAATCGAGCCCGTCGCCCCTAAAACGGTAATCTGCTGTGGGCGGCTCACGGTGCTGCCATCCACAACAGCACCGCGAAGATCGGGATCGCCGCCGTCAGGCTATCGATGCGATCCAGCACGCCACCATGACCCGGCAGCAGATTGCTGCTGTCCTTGATCCCGGACTGGCGCTTGAACATGCTTTCGGTGAGGTCGCCCACCACCGAAATGAACACGATCAATGCGGCGCCAACCAGACCTTTTAGCAGTTCCGCCACAGTCCAGTCGCGAACCAGGCCGACCACCAGCGTGATCACCAGGCTCAACGCCAGGCCACCATAGACGCCTTCCCAGCTCTTGCCCGGACTGACTTGCGGCGCGAGCTTGCGCTTGCCGAACTTGCGACCGGAGAAGTAAGCACCGATGTCAGCGCCCCAGACCAGCACCATGACGGCCATGATCAGCCAGTTACCCAAGGGCTCCTGCTTGATCTGGACCAGACCTTGCCAGGCCGGCAGCAGGATCAGCAGACCGATCACCAGTTTGCAGGCGGCACTGGACCAGTGTTCGCTGGAGCGCGGATAGGTCAGCACCAGGTAGGTCGCGACGGCCCACCAGAGCACCGAGGCACCCAGCACCCAAGGCGCGAGCCCGGGAAGGATGTGCATGACAAACAGCATCAGCGCGACCACAGCCGCGTAGGCCACGCGAACCGGCTGGGCAGTGAAACCCGCCAGGCGAGCCCACTCCCATGCACCCAAGGTCACGACCAGCCCGATGAACAGCGCAAAACCGGAGCCTTCGAGCAGGAAAAACCCGCACAAGGCGATCGGCAGCAGGATCAGCGCAGTGATAATTCGTTGTTTAAGCATTAAACCCGGGCTCCAGACTCGACCTGCTCGCTCGTTTTACCGAAGCGGCGCTGACGAGAAGCGAAATCGGCCAGCGCGGTGCGCATGGCGTCGTGTTTGAAGTCCGGCCAGAACAGGTCGGAGAAGTACAGCTCGGTGTAAGCCAACTGCCAGAGCAGGAAATTACTGATGCGGTGTTCACCGCCGGTACGAATGCACAAGTCCGGCAACGGCAGGTCGCCGGTCACCAGACAGGTTTGCAGCAGTTCCGGGGTGATGTCTTCCGGGCGCAGATGCCCGGCCTGAACTTCCCGCGCCAGACGTTGCGCAGCTTGCGCGATATCCCACTGACCGCCGTAGTTGGCGGCGATCTGCAGGATAAAGCGATTGGCGCCGGCAGTAATCGCCTCAGCTTCGCGCATGGCTGCTTGAAGCTCAGGGTGAAAACGCGAACGGTCGCCAATGATGCGCAGGCTGATGTTGTTGTCGTTCAGACGCTTGGCCTCGCGACGCAACGCCTTGAAGAACAGGTCCATCAAGGCGCTGACCTCATCGGCCGGACGCTGCCAGTTCTCACTGGAGAAGGCGAACAGGGTCAGCACCTCGACCTTGGCCTCAGCGCACACTTCAATCACCGCACGAACTGCATCCACACCCGCTTTATGCCCGGCGACACCCGGCATAAAGCGTTTTTTCGCCCAGCGATTGTTACCATCCATGATGATCGCGACATGGCGCGGCACCGCGGACGGCGCAGTCTGCTTGGTCTTTTCCATGAAAACGCGACCCTTATACGGCCATCAGGTCCGCTTCTTTTTGCTTGGTCGCTGCGTCGATATCGGCCTCAGCCTTGTCGGTCAGCTTCTGGATATCAGCAGCGGCACGACGCTCTTCGTCTTCGCTGATTTCCTTGTCCTTGACCAGTTTCTTCAGGTCGCCAAGTGCATCACGACGAATATTGCGCACGGCAACACGGGCATCTTCAGCTGCGCTACGCGCCTGCTTGGTGAAGCCCTTACGGGTTTCTTCAGTCAGGGCAGGCATGGAGATCAGCAGCAACTCGCCCAGGTTGGTCGGGTTGAGGTTCAAACCGGCACTTTGGATCGCTTTGTCGACTGCCGCGAGCATATTGCGCTCAAACGCCACGACCTGAAGGGTCCGGGAGTCTTTTACGGTGATGTTGGCCACTTGGGTGATGGAAGTGTCTGTGCCGTAGTACGGCACCATCACGCTGCCCAGAATGCTTGGGTGAGCCTTACCGGTGCGGATCTGACCAAATGCATGGTTCAGAGAGTCCAGAGATTTCTGCATGCGCTCTTGAGCGTCTTTCTTGATTTCGTTGATCATTGTTGGCCTTCCTCGATCAGGGTCCCTTCAGCGCCGCCATGCACGATGTTCAGCAGGGCGCCGGGCTTGTTCATGTTAAATACGCGCAGCGGCATTTTGTGGTCGCGGCACAGGCAGATAGCTGTCAGATCCATCACGCCCAGCTTGCGATCCAGTACTTCATCGTAAGTCAGATGATCGAACTTCTCGGCATGCGGGTCTTTGAATGGGTCGGCGGTGTAAACGCCATCGACCTTGGTCGCCTTGAGCACGACATCGGCATCGATTTCGATTGCACGCAGGCAGGCTGCCGAATCCGTGGTGAAGAACGGATTGCCCGTACCGGCCGCGAAAATCACGACTTCCTTGGCATTCAGGTGGCGCATGGCTTTGCGGCGGTCGTAATGATCGGTCACGCCAACCATCGAAATGGCCGACATCACGATGGCCGAGATATTGGCACGTTCCAGCGCGTCGCGCATGGCCAGGGCGTTCATCACAGTGGCCAGCATGCCCATGTGGTCGCCGGTAACCCGATCCATGCCGGCCGCGCTCAGCGCTGCACCACGGAACAGGTTGCCGCCGCCGATCACCAGACCGACCTGCACACCGATGCCGACCAATTGGCCCACTTCGAGCGCCATGCGATCCAGAACTTTCGGGTCGATCCCGAACTCTTCCGAGCCCATCAGGGCCTCGCCGCTAAGCTTGAGTAGAATGCGTTTATAGCGAGCCTGATAACCACTGCCCTGCTGAGCCATTGCGAATCTCTCCTGCGGCGTATTTTAAAAAATTCTTTGCGAGCTGTTTACAGCTGGCGTTCACTCTAGCTTGGCGCTGCTTCAGCGCCATCGGAACATGGCTTTGTAAGCCAGTTCCAAAGGGAAACCAATAAAAATTGGCAGCCCATCTGAAAAGAGGCTGCGCGCGTAAGCGGGCAGCCTCTTCAGGGCGACAGTTAAAAAACCGTCTTATTGCTTGGCGGCAGCCAGCTGGGCAGCAACTTCTTCAGCGAAGTTGTCGACCGGCTTCTCGATGCCATCGCCTACTTTGAAGTAGGTGAAGGAAACGATTTCAGCACCGGCTTTCTTGGCCAGTTCGCCAACCTTGATTTCAGGGTTCTTGACGAACGCCTGCTCAACCAGGCTCGCTTCAGCCAGGAACTTGCTGATACGGCCTTTGACCATGTTTTCAACGATGTTTTCTGGCTTGCCAGCGATCTTGTCAGCGTTGAGGGTCAGGAACACGCCTTTCTCGCGCTCGACCGCTTCAGCGGAAACTTCCGATGGCAGCAGGAATTCAGGGTTGGTCGCCGCTACGTGCATAGCGATGTCCTTGGCCAGCTCAACAGTGCCGCCTTTCAGGACAACTGCAACACCGATCTTGTTGCCGTGCAGGTAACCACCAACAACGTCACCTTCAACGCGTGCCAGACGACGGATGTTGACGTTTTCGCCAACCTTGCCGACCAGTACCAGGCGAGCAGCTTCTTGAGCTTCGATCAGCGGAGCAACATCAGTCAGCTTGTCAGCGAATGCTTTTTCAACGCTGGAAGCAACGAATGCCTTGAAATCGTCCTGCAAAGCCAGGAAGTCGGTCTGCGAGTTCACTTCCAGCAGAACGGCGGATTTACCGTCTTCTTTCAGAGTGATCGCGCCTTCAGCAGCTACGTTGCCTGCTTTCTTGGCAGCCTTGATGGCGCCCGAAGCACGCATGTCGTCAATGGCTTTTTCGATGTCGCCGCCGGCCTTGGTCAAGGCCTTTTTGCAATCCATCATGCCTTCGCCAGTACGCTCACGCAGTTCTTTAACCAACGCTGCAGTAATCTCTGCCATTTCAAAAATCCTCTTGGATAGGTTATCAACCATTCCACCCGATCGAACGGGCGTTCAATTCTTCCCGAAACACCTTTGTAAGTCGCTGCACGTTACAGAAGCTGTAGCTGCGCTACCGACAAATGGTTTTCGAGGTGGCAAAAAGGGGGCCAAGCCCCCTTTTTGCTTACTGAGTCAACGCCAAGGCGTCAATTACTCAGCTGCTGCTACCGGAGCTTCTTCAACGAACTGCTCGGTGCCGCCAGCAACGTGGTTGCGACCGCGGATTACAGCGTCAGCCATCGAACCCATGTACAGCTGGATAGCGCGGATTGCGTCATCGTTGCCTGGGAT
>NZ_JBIUXZ010000045.1:0-8249 GCF_044744265.1 Pseudomonas sp. NPDC087342 | reverse complement strand
CAAGTTAAAGGCGTTCCTCGACTACGCCATGATGCTCGGCGCCGACCTGATCGCCACCGGTCACTACGTGCGTCGCCGCGACATCGATGGCCGCACCGAGCTGCTCAAGGGCCTGGACCCGAACAAGGACCAGAGCTACTTCCTGCACGCCGTGGGCGGTGAACAGATCGCCAAGACCCTGTTCCCGGTCGGCGAGCTGGAAAAACCCGAAGTGCGCGCGATCGCCGAGAAACACGAACTGGCCACCGCGAAGAAAAAGGATTCCACCGGGATCTGCTTTATCGGCGAACGCCGCTTCAGCGACTTCCTCAAGCAATACCTGCCGGCCCAGCCAGGCGAGATCAAGACCACCGAAGGCGAAGTCATCGGCCGTCACCACGGCTTGATGTACCACACCATCGGTCAGCGCCAGGGCCTGGGCATTGGCGGCTTGAAAGACGCCGGTGACGAGCCGTGGTACGTGCTGATCAAGGACCTGGAACACAACGAGCTGATCGTTGGCCAGGGCAATGATCACCCGTACCTGTTCTCCCGCGCCCTGCTCGCCTCGGACATTTATTGGGTGAACCCGATTGATCTGACCGAGCCACGCAAGCTGACCGCCAAAGTCCGCTACCGCCAAAGCGATCAGCCGTGCACGCTGGAAAAAACCGCCACCGGCTACCGCGCGACCTTCGATGACCCGCAACGCGCGGTTACCCCAGGTCAATCCGTGGTGTTCTATGACGGTGAAATCTGCCTCGGCGGCGGCGTGATCGAAATCGCCGAACCCTGGACCAGCAAAGGCACTCCTCAAGGCGAGCCACAATGAGCCCGACTCAGGAGCAACTGACGGCACTGGGCGGCGTGTTTCTTGCCGCCGTGCTGGTGGACAAGATCGCCAAGAGCGGCCAGACCAGCGAAGCCGGCCTGACCTGCATGCTCGGCAGCCTGCTGATCCGCGACCCCAAGGACACCCTGGAAGTCTACGGCGGCGACGATATCAATCTGCGCGAAGGTTATCGCGCGTTGATCGGCGCCCTGGAGCGCGACCCGAGCACATTGCAGCGCGAACCGCTGCGGTATGCCCTGGCGATGCTGGGCCTTGAGCGTCAACTGGCCAAACGCGACGACATGCTCGGCGTGATCGGCAAGCGATTGCCGCAGATTCAGTCCCAGGTCGAGCATTTCGGCCCGGCCCACGAGAACGTGATCGCGGCTTGCGGCGCGCTGTACCAGGACACCCTGAGTACGTTGCGCCAACGGATTCAGGTCCACGGCGACATGCGCAACCTTCAGCAACCCAGCAACGCCTCGAAGATCCGCGCGCTGTTGCTGGCCGGGATTCGTTCGGCGCGCCTGTGGCGGCAGTTGGGCGGTCATCGCTGGCAGTTGGTGATCAGTCGTCGCAAGTTGCTTAAAGAGCTTTACCCGCTGATGCGCAGCAGCTGAACCGCGCCCGCAACACTGCTTTAGATCTGTAACGCGTAATACGCCGGTCAGTTGGCAACGGACCGGCGGATTTTTTCATGTATGATACGCGCCCCATTTCGTTGCCCGACTGTCCGAGAACACCCCATGCAGCTCTCTTCGCTCACTGCGGTTTCCCCTGTTGACGGCCGCTACGCCGGCAAAACCCAGGCCCTGCGCCCAATTTTCAGCGAATACGGTCTGATCCGTGCTCGCGTTCTGGTTGAAGTGCGTTGGCTCCAGCGCCTGGCCGCTCACCCAGGCATCAGCGAAGTGCCGGCGTTCTCCGCCGAAGCCAACGCGGTGCTGAACACCCTGGCAGACAACTTCGCTCTGGAGCACGCCGAGCGTGTCAAAGAGATCGAGCGCACCACCAACCACGACGTAAAAGCCATCGAATACCTGCTCAAAGAGCAGGCGGCCAAGTTGCCGGAACTGGCCAAGGTCAGCGAATTCATCCACTTTGCCTGCACCAGCGAGGACATCAACAACCTGTCCCACGCGCTGATGCTGCGTGAAGGCCGTGATGATGTAATGCTGCCACTGATGCGCCAGACCGCCGAAGCCATCCGCGAACTGGCGATCCGTTTCGCTGACGTGCCGATGCTGTCGCGCACCCACGGTCAACCGGCTTCGCCGACCACCCTGGGCAAAGAACTGGCGAACGTGGTTTACCGTCTGGAGCGTCAAATCGCCCAGGTCGCTGCTGTTCCGCTGCTGGGCAAGATCAACGGCGCTGTCGGCAACTACAACGCACACATCTCCGCCTACCCGGAAATCGACTGGGAAGAAAACGCCCGTGCCTTCATCGAAGACGAGCTGGGCCTGGGCTTCAACCCGTACACCACGCAGATCGAACCGCACGACTACATCGCCGAGCTGTTCGACGCGATTGCGCGCTTCAACACCATTCTGATCGACTTCGACCGTGACATCTGGGGCTACATTTCCCTGGGTTATTTCAAACAGCGCACCATCGCTGGCGAAATCGGTTCGTCGACCATGCCGCACAAGGTCAACCCGATCGACTTCGAAAACTCCGAAGGCAACCTGGGCATCGCCAACGCACTGTTCCAGCACCTGGCGAGCAAACTGCCGATCTCCCGCTGGCAGCGCGACCTGACCGACTCCACCGTATTGCGCAACCTCGGTGTCGGCTTCGCCCACAGCGTGATCGCGTACGAAGCCAGCCTCAAAGGCATCAGCAAGCTGGAGCTCAACGCGCAGAAAATCGCCGCTGACCTGGACGCTTGCTGGGAAGTGTTGGCCGAGCCGATCCAGACCGTGATGCGCCGCTACAACATCGAAAACCCGTACGAGAAACTGAAAGAATTGACGCGCGGCAAGGGCATCAGCCCTGAAGCACTGCAAACTTTCATCGACGGCCTGGACATGCCAGCCGCCGCCAAGGCCGAGCTGAAATTGCTCACCCCGGCGAACTACATCGGCAACGCTGTAGAGCAAGCCAAACGCATCTGATCGACCGCTTGACCCTTTTGAGACGCCCGGCAGCGCCGGGCGTTTTTATTCCCGTCTGAAAAGTGCATTTTTTCAATAGGTTACACATGAATCCTGATATTCCTCTTCAACTTCTGGGCGGCATCACGGCGCGCGAATTCATGCGCAATTACTGGCAGAAAAAACCGCTGCTGATCCGCCAGGCGATCCCTGATTTCGAAAGCCCGATCGATCCCGACGAACTGGCCGGCCTGGCGCTGGAAGAAGAAGTTGAATCGCGCCTGGTGATCGAACACGGCGAGCGTCCTTGGGAATTGCGCCGCGGCCCGTTCGCCGAAGACGAATTCAGCAAGTTGCCGGAAACCGAATGGACCCTGCTGGTCCAAGCAGTCGACCAATTCGTACCGGAAGTCAGCGAACTGCTGGAAAATTTCCGCTTTCTGCCGAGCTGGCGCGTCGACGACGTGATGATCAGTTTCGCCGCCCCGGGTGGCAGCGTCGGCCCGCACTTCGACAACTACGACGTGTTCCTGCTGCAAGGTCACGGCAAGCGCAACTGGAAAATCGGCCAGATGTGCGACTCCGAGAGCAAGCTGCTGCCACACGCCGACCTGCGCATCCTGGCCGACTTCGAAGCCACCGATGAGTGGGTTCTGGAGCCGGGTGACATGCTCTACCTGCCGCCGCGCCTGGCCCATTGTGGTGTTGCGATTGATGACTGCATGACGTACTCCGTAGGTTTCCGTGCGCCGAGCGCCGCTGAAGTGCTGACTCACTTCACCGACTTCCTCAGCCAGTTCCTGACCGACGAAGAACGCTACACCGACGCCGACGCACTGCCGGCAGTCGATCCGCACCAGATTCAGCATGACGCGCTTGATCGCCTGAAAGCCTTGCTGGCCGAGCACATGAGCGACGAACGCCTGCTGCTGACCTGGTTCGGCCAGTTCATGACCGAGCCGCGCTACCCGGAACTGGTGGTCGGCCCGGAAGAAGTCGAAGAAGAAGACTTCCTCGCCAGCCTGGAACAAGGCGCCGTGCTGATCCGCAATCCGAGCGCGCGCATGGCCTGGTCCGAAGTCGATGACGACCTGCTGCTGTTCGCCAGCGGCCAGAGCCGTTACCTGCCGGGCAAACTGCGCGAGCTGCTGAAGCTGATCTGCGCCGCCGACGCCCTGCACACCGACAACCTCGGTGAGTGGCTGAACGATGAAGACGGCCGTGGCCTGCTGTGCGAGCTGGTCAAGCAAGGCAGCTTGGGGTTTGCTGATGAATAAAATCCACGTTCGTGTCGCAGACTGGCAGAAGGATATCGCCGAGATACGGCGCATTCGTGAGACGGTGTTCATCGCCGAGCAATCCGTTCCACCCGAGCTGGAATGGGATGCTGATGACGCGACAGCGGTGCATTTTCTGGCCTTCGAAGGCGACTTCCCGATTGGCACCGCCCGCCTGCTGCCCGATGGACACATCGGCCGGGTGTCGGTGCTCAAGGACTGGCGCGGTTTGAAAGTCGGTGATGCACTGATGCAAGCGGTGATCGGCGAAGCCGAGAAACGCGGGCTGAAGCAGCAGATGCTGAGCGCACAGGTGCAAGCCACGGCGTTCTATGAGCGCCTGGGTTTCAGCCTGGTCAGTGAGGAATTCCTGGAAGCCGGGATTCCGCATGTGGACATGGTTCGGCATTCGGCATAACCCTGTGGCGAGGGGGCTTGCCCCCGTTGGGTCGCGCAGCGGCCCCAAGATTTTAGGGCTGCTACGCAGCCCAACGGGGGCAAGCCCCCTCGCCACAAAGGCCAACAAGAACACCACAAAACGCCCCGCCATCCCCGGATGCCGGGGCGTTTTGCTGTCTACGATTCAACTTGCCCCACCCCGGGCCGACAAACTGGCAATATCAAGCCTTTCGAAAGCGGAGATAACGGACATGTCCCTACGCACCCTGCTCACCACGCTGCTGCTGACCTGCAGTTTTTCGGTCATGGCCGCCACCGAGATCGTGCCCCTGAACTACCGCACCAGCGCCGACATGCTGCCGGTGGCGCAGAATTTCATCGGCAAGGACGGCCAGGTCAGCGCCTATGGCAATCAGCTGATCGTCAATGCAGATCAACGCAAGATCGACGAACTTAAGGCCTTGATCAGCCAACTCGATGTGGCCGCCAAGCGCCTGCTGATCACCGTCGACACCAACGAGAACAACTTCCAGGGCGACCAGGGTTACTCGGTGAACGGCGCCAAGCCCAGCCAGACCCGCATCATCAATCGCAGCACCGACAGCCGTGACGGCGGCATCCAGCAGGTGCAGGCCAGCGAAGGCACACCGGCGCTGATCCAGGTCGGCCAGAGCGTGCCGCTGACCAGCACGCAGACTGACACCTACGGTCGCCTGCAAAGCCAAACCGAATATCGCAACGTTACGCAGGGGTTCTATGTGACAGCCAGCGTCACCGGCGAAATCGTTCACCTGGCGATCAGTACCAATCGTGACCGCATGAGCCAGGAACGTCCCGATGTAGTGAATGTGCAAAGTACCGACACAACTGTCACAGGGCGTCTGGGCGAGTGGATCACCCTGGCCGGCGTGAATCGCCAGACTCAGGCCGATAAACAGGGCGTAACCCGCAGCTACTCTACTCAGGGCCGGGATGACATGACCTTGCGGGTGAAAGTCGACACGCTGGACTAAAGCACCAAAAACTGACTGATGAGTCGTATTAGACTAAAGATGTAGTGCTTGAAAAAAAGCACTACAAAACGTTTGACGAGCCAAAAAAGCAAAGGCATGATGGCCTCGCTCCCGCTAATCAGGGGCCCTGGCAAGGGCCTTCGAGTCGCCGCCTGCATCTACCCCGCAAGCCGATTCGTGTCTGTACCGCCCACAAGGTGTGTTTGACGAGGTTGCCGACTGGAACGAAGTTGTCCCGAGGGACGGAAGCGTAATTAGGTAAACCCGGCATCACACTGAAGTTCGTACCAAGGCCCACGACGCCCGAATGCGCTCGCCAGTTCGCCCTTACCTGCTCACTTCCCCTCGAGCCCATCGTTCATCCCGTCGCCATCCCCGCCAAATCCGACTTGACCACCTAAGCTTCTGGTCAGCGAGCAGCCTTTTACGCTTCCTTGATAGGCGTAACCGGCAGGAGCAGGAATTTTCCACCCAAGACCTATGCGACGAGGTTTATCTCCATGGCACTGACACGCGAACAGCAAATTGCAGCCCTCGAAAAAGATTGGGCTGAAAACCCACGCTGGAAAGGCGTGACACGCGCTTACTCCGCTGCTGACGTCGTCCGCCTGCGCGGCTCGGTTCAACCTGAGCACACCTTTGCAAAACTGGGCGCCGAGAAGCTGTGGAACCTGGTTACCCAGGGTGCCAAGCCGTCCTTCCGTCCTGAGAAAGATTTCGTCAACTGCATGGGCGCCCTGACCGGCGGCCAGGCTGTGCAACAAGTCAAAGCCGGTATCCAGGCGATCTACCTGTCGGGCTGGCAGGTTGCTGCGGACAACAACTCCGCCGAATCGATGTACCCGGATCAGTCGCTGTACCCGGTGGACTCGGTTCCAACCGTGGTCAAGCGCATCAACAACTCGT
Source organism: Pseudomonas sp. NPDC087342 (assembly GCF_044744265.1). Taxonomy (NCBI): domain Bacteria; kingdom Pseudomonadati; phylum Pseudomonadota; class Gammaproteobacteria; order Pseudomonadales; family Pseudomonadaceae; genus Pseudomonas; species Pseudomonas sp. NPDC087342. Next base: position 1,747 of record NZ_JBIUXZ010000045.1, on the reverse strand, counting down.
TCCGTCGTGCTGACCAGATCCAGTGGAAAGCCGGTAAAGGTCCGGGCGACGAAGGCTACATCGACTACTTCGCTCCGATCGTGGCTGACGCTGAAGCCGGTTTCGGCGGCGTACTGAACGCTTACGAGCTGATGAAAAGCATGATCGAAGCAGGCGCCGCCGGCGTTCACTTCGAAGACCAACTGGCTTCCGTGAAAAAATGCGGCCACATGGGCGGCAAGGTACTGGTTCCAACCCAGGAAGCCGTACAGAAGTTGACCGCTGCTCGTCTGGCAGCTGACGTTGCCGGTACGCCGACCATCATCCTGGCCCGTACCGATGCGAACGCGGCTGACCTGCTGACTTCGGATTGCGACCCGTACGACCAGCCGTTCGTCACTGGCGAACGTACCCAGGAAGGTTTCTACAAAGTGCGCGCCGGTCTCGACCAGGCTATCGCTCGCGGCCTGGCCTACGCGCCGTACGCCGACCTGATCTGGTGCGAAACCGCCAAGCCGGATCTGGACGAGGCTCGTCGCTTCGCTGAAGCGATCAAAAAGGAATACCCGGACCAACTGCTGTCGTACAACTGCTCGCCTTCCTTCAACTGGAAGAAAAACCTGGACGACGCGACCATCGCCAAGTTCCAGCGCGAATTGTCCGCCATGGGTTACAAGCACCAGTTCATCACCCTGGCCGGCATTCACAACATGTGGCACAGCATGTTCAACCTGGCGCACGACTACGCCCGCAACGACATGACTGCCTACGTGAAACTGCAAGAGCAAGAGTTCGCTGACGCTGCCAAGGGTTACACCTTCGTGGCTCACCAGCAGGAAGTGGGCACCGGCTACTTCGACGACATGACCACCGTGATCCAGGGTGGCTCGTCTTCGGTTACCGCGCTGACCGGTTCGACTGAAGAAGAACAGTTCCACTGATCTGAGCAAACGGCCGTTGCGGACCGAATAAAAAGCTAACCGCAACGTCGCACATCTGACGCCCCGACTGGTTCGGGGCGTTTTTTTGTCCGCGATTTACCCCGCCCTGTAGGAGCGAGGCTTGCCCGCGAAGAACGCGCTACAGATTTGCAGGCCTACCGCGTCATCGTTCTTCGCGGGCAAGCCTCGCTCCTACAAAGGCAAAAACATTGATCCAGAGCGGTCCAGCAATCAGAAAAATGCGGTAAAACGGGCACCGCTGCTACTTGCAGTAACGGCTATATAAGACAACTTCCCAACCCCTCACCCGTTAAACAGTTTAAAAACCGACTCAAACAATATTGATTATCATTTAGCGCCAACTATGTTCGTTACATTTCCTACAAAACAATATTGATGAAAAGCCTGCTAATGCCCGCACGGCATGGGCTACAGGGCTTTGGAGGTGCGCTATGTCCTTATTCCTATAAATAATTTCGCTATAGGAATTTTACTTGCACGGTGTTGTGCCATAAAATCACCGCGATTGATTGCTGCGACATATCGTCACTGCTTTGTTTCTTTTCAAGCTCAGAGACCTTTGCTCTCTGTTAAGGATTACCAGCATGCCCGAAGCGACAGGACTCATGGCCCACAACTGGGGCTTTGCCATTTTCCTTCTGGGCGTTGTCGGCCTCTGTGCCTTCATGCTTGGCGTCTCCAGCCTCCTCGGGTCAAAAGCCTGGGGCCGCAGCAAAAACGAACCGTTCGAGTCCGGCATGCTACCTACAGGTGGCGCCCGCTTGCGGCTCTCAGCCAAATTCTATCTGGTCGCGATGCTCGTCGTG
>NZ_JBIUXZ010000044.1:0-13770 GCF_044744265.1 Pseudomonas sp. NPDC087342 | reverse complement strand
TGAAGCCGAGGCAATGCCTTTCCCCAATGAAGAAACAACACCGCCCGTGACGAATATGTAGCGCGTCATGAAAAACCCTAGAAGTCTGCGTTAAAGCGGTCCGAGCCGCCGGGGAAAGCGAAGGAAGGCCGAAGCCCCCGATCACCTGCATTAATCACAGTGCATCTTTCAAAAAAACCGCCGCGTTGGGACAGACCGGGAGATGAAACACCGGTGCGTTGCTCGCTACACATTTTTTGGAATCGCCCAGCAAAGACTGCTTGGTAATCGGCAACTCCTGCAATTCAGGCGAATCCACAGAAGTTGTATCAAGAAGGGAGCGTAGTCTACCGGAAAGCCCCTTTCAGCTCAAACCTTGATCTTCGCTCGGCGGCTGCCAATGTAAATCCCAGCCCTCCCGCGCGCTGCCATTCAACCCCCGCAACCCCGCCACCGCCAGCAATTGCTCGCCGCGATAGAGCAGCGGCAATCTGCCACGGGCAAATGACGGTACACCGCGTTCATTAAGCAAACGCTTCAGGTCGCGGTGGCCGCGCTCAGGCAAATTCATGATTTCACCGCCTTCACGATAGCGGATATGCAGCGGGCCATCGGGGATCGGGCCGATCAACGAGAGCAGGCCGTTATCGAGCAACGCCAGCGACAACGTGGGATCAGCCCAACGCCCGACCACCGGCGGCGTGCGCAGCCATGCACCGGACAGCCACCAGATACGCCCGTTCGCGCGATGCAATTCACCCTCCGCCAGTCGCCAGATAGGACGGGCATCGCCGGTGGCATCGCGAAGATCTTGCCAACCCGACCAATGGTCGCTGTCGGGCAAACGCGTCCGGGTCGCCAACCAATGGCTCAAGGCATTGCGCTGACGAGCGGCAGAGAGCTTGTCCAATGACGCCAGCTCCAGCGACGGCAAGCCCAGCCAATCGAAATCACTGCGGCGACCCGCCGCTTCCAGATCGATCTGCGCCAACTCATCGAGCAGTCCTTGGGCTTCGCGTAGATGCGCCGCGCTGCGGGCCATGGTCGCTTGCGCTTGCGGCCAACGCTCGGTCAACACAGGGAACACCTGGTGCCGCAGATAATTGCGCGAAAATTGCCGATCCTCATTCGAGGGATCTTCTATCCAGCTCAATTGGTGCTCGGCGGCATAAGCCTCGAGTTCCGCGCGGGTGACATCCAACAGCGGTCGAAGCAAATGCCCCTGCCCCAATGCCCGCTCACTCGGCATGCCCGACAACCCTCGCACCCCGGCCCCGCGCAATAGTCGAAACAGCAGAGTTTCTGCCTGATCGTCACGGTGCTGGGCGGTCAGCAGTACTTCATTGGCTTGAGTGCACTTGATGAAGGCGCCATAACGCGCATCCCGGGCGGCACGCTCAAGGCTGGCGCCTGACTGAACCTGGACGCGTACAACCTCGAGCGGCACACCCAGCGCATCACAGACTGACTGACAATGCGCTGGCCACGCATCGGCCGCAGCCTGAAGACCATGGTGAACATGGATAGCGCTGAGTGCCGGCAGGGATTGGGTTTTGGCGAGGTGTGCGAGAAGGTGCAGCAGGACAGTGGAGTCGAGACCACCGGAGAAAGCGATGCGCCAGGTGGTGGCGGTGCGCCAAGGGGCAAGATTCAGCAAAAGCCTGGCAGTTAGATCAATTTTCGGAGGATTCATAGACGTCTATCGCTTCACGTAAACCCAATGTGGGAGCGAGCCTGCTCGCGAAGGCTGGGTAACATCCAACACATTTGTTGAATGTTATACCGCTTTCGCGAGCAGGCTCGCTCCCACAATGGTTTTGCGTCGTTTGCCGAAGCAGCGTTAGATCAGAGACCGTAGCTCATCAGACGCTCGTAACGACGGGCCAGCAGCGCTTCGTTGTCGAACTTCTTCAGCATCGCCAGTTGCGAGCTCAGCTCGGCACGGATCGATGCCGCAGCAGCAGCCGGGTCGCGATGAGCGCCGCCCAACGGCTCGCCGATTACTTTGTCGACGATGCCCAGGCCTTTCAGGCGCTCAGCGGTGATGCCCATGGCTTCAGCGGCATCCGGGGCCTTCTCGGCGGTTTTCCACAGGATCGATGCGCAACCTTCCGGCGAAATCACCGCGTAGGTCGAGTACTGCAGCATGTTCAACTGATCGCAAACACCGATCGCCAATGCACCACCGGAACCACCCTCACCGATAACGGTGGCGATGATCGGGGTCTTCAGGCGTGCCATGACGCGCAGGTTCCAGGCAATCGCTTCGCTCTGGTTGCGCTCTTCGGCGTCGATACCTGGGTAAGCACCCGGGGTGTCGATGAAGGTCAGGATCGGCATTTTGAAGCGTTCGGCCATTTCCATCAGGCGGCAAGCCTTGCGGTAGCCTTCCGGACGCGGCATGCCGAAGTTGCGGCGAACTTTCTCGCGCACTTCACGGCCTTTCTGGTGACCGATGATCATCACCGGCTGGTCGTCCAGGCGGGCGATGCCACCGACGATGGCAGCGTCGTCGGAGAAGTGACGGTCGCCGTGCAGTTCATCGAACTCGGTAAAGATGTGTTCGATGTAGTCCAGGGTGTATGGACGTTTCGGGTGACGCGCCAGACGCGCGATCTGCCAGCTGGTCAGCTTGCCGAAGATGTCTTCGGTCAAGGTGCTGCTTTTGTCCTGCAGGCGGGAGATCTCATCGCCGATATTCAGCGAATTGTCATTACCGACCAAGCGCAACTCTTCGATCTTGGCTTGCAGGTCGGCGATCGGCTGTTCGAAATCTAGAAAATTCGGGTTCATAGGCGTCCGTCTTGGGTCGACATCCAAGAGAGCTTGGGCCGGCCGGTTGTCTATTCGCGCCCTACCTTAAGGGAGAGGCGCGTTCAGGTCGAGATTAAAAATTCAGGTCAAGATCAGGGCCATTCAAAGACACCTGACCGTCAACGGTATTGGAGGAAGACGTTGTCTCGCCCGAACTGGTCACGCAGGGCTTGAATCAAGGCATCCGCCGGGTCGATCCGCCAGGTTTCGCCGAACTGCAGCAAGGCCTTCGCATCAGGACTGGTGTACTCCATGGTGATCGGGCACGCGCCGCGGTGACGCTTGAACAGCTCACCGAGCCAGCGTAGCTGATCGCCTTTCAAATCCTTGGTGTGCAGCTTCAAGCGCAGGCTTTCGGCCAGATTGGTGCGCGCATCTTCCATGCTCATCACCCGCTTGACCCGCAGTCGCAAGCCACCGGAGAAGTCATCGTTGCTGACTTCGCCTTCAACCACCACCATCGCGTCAGTCTGCAACAGCGACTGCGCGGAATGGAACGCCTCGGCGAACAGCGACGCTTCGATCCGGCCAGAGCGGTCGTCGAGGGTAATGAAACCCATCTTGTCGCCCTTTTTGTTCTTCATCACCCGCAACGCGATGATCATACCTGCGACCGTCTGCGTATCCCGCGCCGGTTTCAGGTCGATGATGCGCTGGCGAGCGAAACGGCGGATTTCGCCTTCGTATTCGTCAATCGGGTGACCGGTCAGGTAGAGGCCCAAGGTGTCTTTCTCGCCTTTCAGGCGTTCCTTGAGCGTCAGTTCCTTGGCCTTGCGGTGATTGGCGTAGACATCGGCGTCTTCTTCGACGAACAGGCCGCCAAACAGGTCGACGTGTCCACTGTCTTTGGTACGCAGGGTCTGCTCGGCGGCTTTGATCGCCCCTTCCATGGCGTTCAGCAGGACCGCGCGGTTGCGGTCGATGTTGGCCTGATAGGCCTTCTGCTCGTCATGGAAGTACGGACCGAGACGGTCCAGCGCGCCGCTGCGGATCAAACCGTCCAGGGTGCGCTTGTTGATGCGTTTGAGGTCGACACGGGCGCAGAAGTCGAACAGATCCTTGAACGGACCGGCCTGACGCGCCTCGGTGATGGCTTCAACGGGACCTTCGCCCACCCCCTTGATCGCGCCGAGGCCGTAGATAATCCGGCCTTCCTCGTTCACCGTGAACTTGAACTCCGAAGTATTCACATCCGGCGCGTCGAGACGCAGCTTCATGGTGCGAATTTCTTCGATCAAGGTCACGACCTTGTCGGTGTTGTGCATATCCGCCGACAGTACCGCGGCCATGAACGGCGCCGGGTAGTGGGTTTTCAGCCATGCCGTCTGGTAAGACACCAGACCGTAAGCGGCGGAGTGAGACTTGTTGAAGCCGTAACCGGCGAATTTCTCTACCAGGTCGAAAATGTTACCGGCAAGGTCGGCGTCGATATTGTTGGTGGCGCAACCTTCAATGAAACCGCCGCGCTGCTTGGCCATTTCTTCGGGTTTTTTCTTACCCATGGCCCGACGCAGCATGTCCGCACCGCCGAGGGTGTAACCGGCCATGACCTGGGCAATCTGCATCACCTGTTCTTGATACAGGATGATGCCGTAAGTCGGTGCCAATACTGGCTTGAGGCCTTCGTACTGGTAGTCTGAGTGCGGGTACGCCAGTTCGGCGCGACCGTGCTTACGGTTGATAAAGTCGTCCACCATGCCCGATTGCAGCGGGCCCGGACGGAACAGGGCCACGAGTGCGATCAAGTCTTCCAGGCAGTCGGGCTTGAGCTTTTTGATCAGCTCCTTCATACCCCGGGACTCGAGCTGGAACACCGCGGTGGTTTCAGCTTTTTGCAACAGCGTGTAAGTCGGTTTGTCGTCCAGCGGGATGAACGCGATATCCAGCGGCGGCTGATCGACCTTGGCGCGATCACGGTTGATGGTTTTCAGCGCCCAGTCGATGACCGTCAGGGTCCGCAGGCCGAGGAAGTCGAACTTCACCAGACCGGCAGCCTCGACGTCGTCCTTGTCGAACTGGGTTACCAGGCCATCACCGGCCTCGTCGCAATAGATCGGCGAGAAGTCAGTCAGTTTGGTCGGTGCGATAACCACACCACCGGCGTGCTTGCCGACGTTACGCACAACGCCTTCGAGCTTGCGGGCCATCTCCCAGATTTCCGCGGCCTCTTCATCGACCTTGATGAAGTCGCGCAGGATTTCTTCCTGCTCGTAGGCTTTTTCCAGGGTCATGCCGACTTCGAACGGAATCATCTTCGACAGACGATCCGCCAAACCGTAGGACTTGCCCTGCACCCGCGCCACGTCGCGGACCACAGCCTTGGCGGCCATGGAACCGAAGGTGATGATCTGGCTTACCGCGTTGCGACCGTACTTTTCGGCCACGTATTCAATAACCCGGTCACGACCATCCATGCAGAAGTCGACGTCGAAGTCGGGCATCGATACCCGTTCCGGGTTTAGGAACCGTTCGAACAGCAGGTCATATTCCAGCGGATCGAGGTCGGTGATCTTCTGCACATAGGCCACCAGCGACCCGGCACCCGACCCCCGGCCCGGACCTACCGGCACGCCGTTGCTCTTGGCCCACTGGATAAAGTCCATAACGATCAGGAAGTAACCGGGGAAACCCATCTGGATAATGATATCCAGCTCGAAATTCAGCCGGTCGACGTAGACCTGGCGCTTGGCTTCGTAATCTTCGGTGGTGTCTTTGGGCAACAGGACGCTGAGGCGATCTTCCAGGCCATCGAAGGATACCTTGCGGAAATACTCGTCGATGGTCATGCCATCGGGGATCGGGAAGTTGGGCAGGAAGTGCTTGCCCAGCTTCACTTCGATATTGCAGCGCTTGGCAATCTCGACGGTGTTTTCCAGCGCCTCGGGAATGTCGCTGAACAGCTCGGCCATTTCCTCGGCGCTTTTGAGGTATTGCTGGTCGCTGTAATTCTTCGAGCGCCGCGGATCGTCGAGGGCGCGGCCTTCACCGATGCAAACGCGGGTTTCGTGGGCTTCGAAGTCTTCCTGCTTGATGAATCGTACGTCGTTGGTCGCTACCAACGGCGCGCCGATCTTCTCGGCCAGGGCCACGGCGCCGTGCAATTGTTCTTCGTCATTGGGACGGTTGGTGCGCTGGATTTCCAGATAGAAGCGATCCGGGAACACTGCCATCCATTCACGGGCCAGGGTTTCCGCTTCTGCCGGGTTGCCGCCGAGCATGGCCAGGCCGATCTCGCCCTCTTTTGCCGCCGACAGCATGATCAAGCCTTCGCTGGCTTCGGCCACCCACTCACGCTCGATGATGATCGAGCCATTGCGCTGACCATCAATGAAGCCGCGCGAGATCAGTTCGGTAAGGTTGCGATAACCCACGGCGTTCATCGCCAACAGGCTGATCCGGCTCAACGGGTTGTCCGGATCCTTGTTCGACAGCCACAGGTCGGCGCCGCAGATCGGCTTGATGCCCGCGCCCATGGAGGCTTTATAGAATTTGACCAGGGAACACATGTTGTTCTGGTCAGTGACCGCCACGGCAGGCATGTTCATGCCGACCAGGGTCTTGACCAGCGGTTTGATCCGCACCAGACCGTCGACCAGGGAATATTCAGTGTGCAGGCGTAGGTGAACGAATGAAGCCGGCATAGTGATCCTGTCTAGAAACGTGAAGACAACAAGGCCCGGAAATCCGGCGTTTAAAGCTACTACGCTTGGTAATCCAGCGTTAAACGGCAACTCGAAATGCTCATTGACTAACGTCAACTCCGCTTTCTCGCTGCCGTTCGCCTTGTCTTACCTGCGCTCGTGACGCTTTAAATCGCCGGATTGTACCGGGCCTTGAGTAAAACATCAGCCTTGCGACTAACTCTCGATCAGGTTTTCCCGCGCCTCGTAGGCCAGGCGAACCGGGGCGAAGGAGCGCCGGTGAATCGGTGTTGGCCCCAGGCGAGCCAGAGCTTCCAGATGAACGGGGGTCGGGTAGCCTTTGTGGCCGCCGATCCCATAACCTGGGTAAATCAATTCGAAAGCAGCCATTTCACGGTCGCGACTGACCTTAGCCAGAATCGAGGCCGCAGCGATGGCCGGTACCTTGCCGTCGCCCTGCACCACCGCTTCGGCGCGCATGGATAGTTTCGGGCAGCGGTTGCCGTCGATCATCGCCAGTTTGGGCTGAATGTGCAGGCCCTCGATGGCGCGCTGCATGGCCAGCATGGTGGCATGCAGAATGTTCAGCTCGTCGATTTCCTCGACTTCGGCGCGAGCGATATGCCAGCTCAGGGCCTTCTCGCAGATTTCGTCGTAGAGCTTTTCGCGGCGCGCTTCGGTGAGCTTCTTCGAGTCGTTCAAGCCGAGGATCGGCCGATTCGGGTCGAGAATTACCGCAGCCGTGACCACGGCGCCGCACAACGGGCCGCGACCGACTTCATCGACGCCGGCAACCAAGTCTTCCACTTCAGCGACCAAGGTGAAATCCAGCCCCATTTGCATGCTTGTTTTACTCATTGTACTTGGCCGATCAGTTTCAGCACGGCATCTGCCGCCTGGTTGGAGGCGTCCAGATGCAAGGTGCGGTGGATTTCATCGAAGCCGCGGGTCTGTTCTTCACCGCCCTCGATCAGCGGCGACAAGGTCTGGGCCAGGGCTTCGACCGTCGCATCGTCCTGCAACAATTCGGGCACCAGCAGCCTTTGGGCCAGCAGATTCGGCAGCGAGACGTAGGGACTTTTCACCATGCGCTTGAGAATCCAGAACGTCAGCGGCGCCAGACGATAAGCGACGACCATCGGCCGCTTGTACAACAACGCTTCAAGCGTAGCGGTTCCGGAGGCGATCAATACCGCGTCGCAGGCCGCCAGGGCCAGATGGGATTTGCCGTCGAGCAAGGTCAGCGGCAGATCGCGGCCAGCCAGCAACTCTTCGAGCTGGGCCCGGCGCTCAGGGCTAGCGCAGGGCATGACGAACCGCACGCCGGGGCGCAGGGCACGCAGGCGCTGGGCGGTATCGAGGAACAACGCACCGAGGCGCCCTACTTCGCCGCCACGACTGCCCGGCATCAGCGCCACCAGTGGACCGTCAGGCAAGCCCAACTCGGCCCGCGCCGCAGCGCGATCAGCCTGCAGAGGAATGGCATCGGCCAGGGAGTGCCCGACGAACCGCACCGGCACGCCTTTCTCTTCGTAGAATTTGGCTTCGAACGGGAACAGCGTCAGCATCAGGTCGCAGCCTTCGCGAATCTTCAGCACCCGCTTTTGCCGCCAGGCCCAGACCGACGGGCTGACGTAATGCACGGTCTTGATCCCGGCCTGACGCAGCTTGAGTTCGATATTGAGGTTGAAGTCCGGGGCATCGATACCGATGAACGCGTCTGGCTTCTCGGCAATCAGGTCGGCGATCAGCTTCTTGCGCCGGGCCATTAGCTCTCGCAGCCGGCCCAGTACTTCCACCAGGCCCATGACCGAAAGCCGTTCCATCGGGAAGTAGGAGGTCAGGCCTTCAGCCTGCATCAGCGGGCCGCCAACGCCAATGAACTCCACCGCAGGATGCTGTGCCTTGAGTGCACGCATCAGACCCGCGCCCAGAATGTCACCGGAAGCCTCACCCGCTACCAGCGCAATACGCAGATTAGCCATGATTAACGGGTGATGCCGCGGGTCGAACACTGGATAGAGTCACGGAACACTGCGACTTCCGGGAACTGTGCCGAGGGCTCGGCCAGTTCGGCGAGCGCTTGCTCGACCGTCAGCCCTTGGCGATAAACCACCTTGTAGGCGCGGCGCAGGGCGTGAATCGCGTCTTCGCTGAAACCACGACGGCGCATGCCTTCGAAGTTCATGCTTCGGGCTTCGGCAGGGTTACCGAATACCGTGACGTACGCGGGGACGTCCTTGCCAATGGCGGTGCCCATACCGGAAAAGCTGTGGGCGCCGATGTGGCAATACTGGTGAACCAGGGTGAAACCGGACAGGATCGCCCAATCTTCAACGTGCACATGGCCGGCCAACGCGGTGTTGTTGACCAGGATGCAGTGGTTGCCAATAACGCTGTCGTGACCGATGTGGGCATAGGCCATGATCAGGTTGTGATCACCCAAGGTAGTTTCCGAACGGTCCTGCACGGTGCCACGGTGAATCGTCACACCTTCACGGATGATGTTGTGATCACCAATGACCAGGCGGGTTTCTTCGCCTTTGTATTTCAGATCGGGCGTGTCCTCACCTACCGAGGAAAACTGGTAGATGCGGTTGTGCTTACCGATTCGGGTCGGGCCCTTGAGAATCACATGCGGCCCAATCACTGTCCCCTCGCCGATTTCCACACCTGCGCCGACGATCGACCAAGGGCCGACTTCGACACCCTCAGCCAGTACGGCCGTCGGATCGATGATTGCGCGAGGGTCAATCAAACTCATAGTTTGCGTTCCGCGCAGATGATTTCAGCGGAGCAGACTGGCTTGCCGTCGACCGAGGCCTGGCATTCGAACTTCCAGATCTGGCGCTTGCAGCTGATGAAGCGGGCTTCGAGGATCAACTGATCGCCTGGGGTGACAGGCTGGCGAAAACGCAGCTTGTCGGAGCCGACGAAGTAATAAAGCGTGCCGTCGGCAGGCTTCACGTCGAGCATTTTGAAACCAAGGATACCGGCAGCCTGAGCCATCGCTTCGATGATCAGTACGCCCGGCATGATTGGATGCGCAGGGAAGTGACCATTGAAGAACGGTTCGTTGATGCTGACATTCTTGTAGGCGCGAATGCGCTTGCCTTCCACGTCCAGTTCCACAACCCGGTCCACCAGCAGGAACGGGTAACGGTGAGGCAGGTATTCGCGAATCTCGTTGATGTCCATCATTTCGGGGGGAAGCCTATGTAAAGATTGGGAGCGCGCGACTGAAGCGCACCCCTCTAGCAAATCAAGGAGGCAGTCTAGCGGCTGTGCACACTTGATATGGAAATGGTATCAGCCATCTGATGAAGCATTACCGCCAGGGGTCACTTCCCCTACTCGCTTTTCCAGCTGTCGCAGACGTCGCGCGATGTCATCGAGCTGACGGATGCGTGCCGCGCTTTTGCGCCACTCGGCAGCCGGTTGCATGGCTGTACCGGAAGAATAGGAGCCCGGCTCGGTAATCGAGTGGGTCACCATGGTCATTCCGGTCAGGAAAACGTTGTCGCAAATCTCGATATGCCCCACCAGCCCAACACCGCCGGCCAGCATGCAATGCTTGCCGATCTTGGTGCTGCCGGAGATCCCCACGCACGCTGCCATGGCGGTGTGATCACCGACCTGGACGTTATGGGCGATCTGAATCTGATTGTCGAGCTTCACACCATTGCCAAGAACGGTATCGGCCAGCGCACCACGGTCGATGGCGGTATTCACGCCAATCTCCACATCGTCACCGACCAGCACACCGCCAATCTGGGCGATTTTCTGCCAGACACCTTTCTCGTTGGCAAAACCGAAACCTTCACCACCGAGTACGGCACCCGATTGAATCACTACTCGTTTGCCAATGCGCACGTCGTGGTACAGCGTGACCCGCGGAGCCAGCCAACCGCCCTCGCCAATCTCGCTACGCGCACCGATGAAGCAATGCGCCCCTACGGTCACGCCCGCAGCAATACGCGCACCGCTCTCGATCACCGCAAACGCACCAATGCTCGCCGCCGGGTCCACCACCGCATCCGCTGCCACTACCGCTGTCGGATGAATACCGGCAGCAGCCTTCGGCTTGGGATCGAAAAGATGGGAAACACGGGCGTAAGCCAGGTACGGATCCGGCACGACCAACGCATTACCGGCGAAACCTTCAGCGTCAGCAGCCTTGAGTAACAAGGCTGCGGCTTTGCTGTCCGGCAGGTATTTACGGTATTGAGGGTTTGCCAGAAAGCTCAACTGAGCTGGGCCAGCCTCTTGCAAAGTGGCTAGCCCAGTAATTTCTTTCTCCGGGTCGCCACGTAGGGTGGCGCCGAGGAACTCGGCCAATTGGCCGAGCTTTATAGTCGCTGTCATGGATTACTTCAGCTGATTCATGCGCTCGATAACCTGGCGGGTGATGTCGTATTGAGGCTTGACATCAATCACTGCGCCACGCTCGAAGACCAGGTCAAAAGCACCTTTCTTGATGACTTCTTCCACAGCGCTGTCCAGTTTCGGCTTGAGCTGCTTCAGCATTTCACGGTCGGCAACGGCTTTGGCTTCGTTCAATTCCTTGGACTGGAACTGGAAGTCGCGGGCCTTTTGCTTGAATTCAAGCTCCAGACGCTCGCGTTCGCCTTGCTGCATCTTGTCGCCACCGGCTACCAGACGATCCTGGATACCTTTGGCACTGCTTTCGAGGGTTTTCAGCTTGGTCAGTTGCGGACCGAACTTCTTCTCGGCATCCACGGCGTACTTCTTGGCCGCGTCGGATTCCAGCAGAGCCATCTGATAGTTCAGAACGGCGATTTTCATGTCGGCAAAAGCCGGGCCTGCTACCAGTACGGTCGCCAGGAGAACCAATTGAGTCAACTTACGCACGATGCACTCCTACAAAATCCATTGTCGTTATCTTGGGTCAGACGCTTAGAACGTCTGGCCGAGGGAGAATTGGAACACTTGAGTTTCAGCGTCATCCGGTTTCTTGATCGGCATGGCCAACGCGAAGCTCAGAGGGCCCAGTGCGGTAACCCAGGTCACGCCTACACCGACGGAGCTGGCCATGTTGGTCAGGCTGATGTCGTTGCACTTTGTTTGAGAGCTCGAGCCAACAGTGGCGTTCGTCGTTTTCTCGCACGTGGAATCAAATACGTTACCCACATCCCAGAATACCGAAGTGCGCAGGGAACGCTGATCCTTGACGAATGGCAGCGGGAACAGCAACTCGACACCACCCTGGATCAGGACGTTACCACCGAACGGCAGTGGATCCTGGTCCGGGTCGGCCAGCGTACCGGCGTTGCCTGTTACACCTTGACCACGGCTAGGAGTACTGCGTGGACCCAAGGTACTGTCCTTGAAGCCACGAACCGAGTTGAAACCACCAGCATAGTAGTTTTCATAGAACGGCAAGCCGTCGGTCGAACCATAACCATCGCCATAACCCAGTTCGGTGTGCAGACGCATGGTGTAGTTTTCGCTCAGTGGCTGGAACAACTGGCCACGGTAGTCGAGCTTGAAGAACGACAGGTCACTGCCCGGGGTCGTGGTTTCCAGAGTCAGGCTCTGGGAATGACCACGGGTCGCCAGCACACCTTTGTTCAGGGTCGACTCGGACCAGCCGGCCGACGCCTTGAAGTTCAGGTAGCTGTCGCCTTCCTTGTTAACGAAGTCGAAAATCTCGTCGACGGTATATACGCCCGTCTTGATCTTGTCTTGTTGCGCTGTCAGGCCGAAGGTCAGGCGCGACGTCTCGCTGATCGGGTAGCCGACGCTGACGCCAGCACCCAGGCTGTCTACCGCATAGCTTGCTACGTCGACGTCGAGGTCTTTGTAGTCAGTGGTGCGATAGAAAGCATTGTAACCAAGGCTCACACCGTCAGCAGTCCAGTACGGGTCGACATAACCGAAGTTATAACGGCTCTGGTATTCGCTTCGGGTCAGACCGATGCTGACCCTGTTACCGGTACCCAGGAAGTTGTTCTGGGTGATCGAACCACCGAGGATCAGACCGGCACTCTGGGCGAAACCGACACTCGCGGTAATCGAACCGGAGGCTTGTTCTTCAACGCTGTAGTTCACGTCAACCTGGTCATCCACGCCCGGTACGGCCGGGGTCTCGACGTTGACTTCCTTGAAGAAGCCCAGACGATCAAGACGGGTCTTGGATTGGTCGATCAGGTAAGTCGAAGCCCAACCACCTTCCATCTGACGCATTTCACGACGCAGCACTTCGTCTTCGGACTTGGTGTTGCCACGGAAGTTGATACGGTTCACGTAGGCACGCTTGCCCGGATCGACTGCGAAGGTGATGTCTACGGTGTGATCGTCATCGTGCGGCTGAGGCACGCCGTTAACGTTGGCGAAGGTGTAACCCTCGTTACCGAGACGACGGGTGATCAGTTCGGAAGTGGTGGTCATCAGCTTGCGCGAGAACACCTGGCCTTTCTGAACCAGCAGCAGGGACTTGACCTGGTCTTCAGGCACTTTCAGGTCGCCGCTGAGCTTCACGTCACGAACGGTGTACTTCTCGCCTTCGTTGACGTTGACCGTGATGTAGACGTGTTTCTTGTCCGGGGTGATGGACACCTGGGTCGAAGCGATATCCATGTTGATATAGCCGCGGTCCAGGTAGTAGGAGCGCAGACGCTCCAGGTCACCGGAGAGTTTCTCACGAGCATACTTGTCATCGTTCTTGAAGAACGACAGCCAGTTGGTGGTCTTGAGTTCGAACAGGTCGATCAGGTCGTCATCAGGGAAGACGGTGTTACCCACCACGTTGATGTGCTGGATAGCAGCAACGGTGCCTTCGTTGATGTTGACCTTCAACGCAACGCGGTTACGCGGCTGCGCCACCACTTCGGTGTCGACGGTCGCCGAGTAGCGACCCTGAGCGACATACTGGCGCTGCAGTTCGTTACGCACACCTTCAAGGGTGGCGCGCTGGAAGATCTCGCCTTCGGAGAGACCGGATTGCTTGAGGCCCTTCATCAGGTCTTCAGTGGAGATGGCCTTGTTACCTTCGATCTCGATACTGGCGACCGACGGCCGCTCGACTACCGTGATAACGAGGACATTGCCTTCGCGACCCAGCTGGATATCTTGAAAGAACCCGGTTTTGAACAACGCACGAGTGGATTCCACCAGGCGACGATCATCCGCCTGTTCACCGACGTTCAACGGCAAGGCACCAAAGACACTACCCGCGGAGACCCGCTGGAGGCCATTGACGCGAATATCAGAGATAGTGAAGGACTCGGCGTGAACTTCGGCGATCATCAATACGGTGAGAACCGCAGTTAGCAGCAGACGTTTCATGAAGTCCTTTCTTATTCCAACTGGCAAG
>NZ_JBIUXZ010000043.1:0-16429 GCF_044744265.1 Pseudomonas sp. NPDC087342 | reverse complement strand
GATCCCATCCCGAACTCAGCAGTGAAACGATGCATCGCCGATGGTAGTGTGGGGTTTCCCCATGTGAGAGTAGGTCATCGTCAAGATTAAATTCCAAAACCCCTATCTGCGTATGCAGGTAGGGGTTTTGTTTTTGCCCGCAGGAAAGTGCCTGGTAAAAGACAAAATAAAAAGCCCCACCAGAATCAACTGGTGGGGCTTTTTCGTGCCCGCAAACTACAACGTTCGCGGCAACTCGCTAGCCTCCATTGTCTCCTTCAAACTTGCCAATCGAGGTGGTTACACCGGTCATACGACGTCGCCCATTGACCGTATAACTGTGTTCGGCACTTTCCAGGTCTGGTTTTCGCACGTCGAGCTGCGCATGCAGTCCATCCTTGGCGCTGTACCCACCAAACCAGTCCATCAATCTTCCGATATAGCACTGCCCTGCAATCACAACAGACGTATCACCGACAATTTCGAAGCTGTAGTGCCCCGGGCCATAATTGTAGTAAGCACCATCACCCTCTCCTGCTGGAGGAATGGGGCACAGAGGAGTGCGCTGATCACCGACATCTTTCGCTTCGGTTGTGCTCACGTTGGCCAATGCCTGAGTCAGTGCTTTATGTAGCACCGCATCCAGCTTGATGCTGGTACCGCTGGCATCATCTTTTTGAGTCTTGGGCACAGACAGTTGATAGCGGTAATTGACGCTTACAATAGGAACCGCACCAGTAATCTTCAGCGGATCAAGAAGGTAGAGCTGATCAACACCGTAATAGCTATTTCGGTAGGCGGCATAAACACGACCACGTACGTTTATCCAGTAGACGGACTGGTTCGCACCGCGACCATTGAGAGAAAAAAGAGAGCTCTCAGAACTGGTGTCAGAATCGGCAGTACCTGTTCTCCTGACAAATACGTCTCCAGTCCGGCGAAACGTTTCTATATAAGAAAACAATCCGGTGCCACCTGAGTAGGTGTCGACGACAAGATCGCGCAACCCATCACCGTCCAGGTCCATCAAGGTATATGAGCTATTTCCGTTCTCACCAGCGCTCTCAACTTTAGAGGCGGTGAGGGCCTGCCACTCGTCCTGGGCGACACCCACGGGAATAGTCTTCGGGAAATGTGCTTCTTCAAGGGCGTTATCGTCATCCGCCACGTTTGAAAAAGTCGTGGTGCCCGTCTTGATGGCAAAAGAATCAAGTGCCCGTTCCAACGGGAACTCTGGATCAGTTTTGTTGGCAGTCTGTATAGCTTGTCTCAAGTCTTCTAGTACCAACCTGTCGATTTCAACTGGCTGGTAGGCGACCGTTTCACTCAATTGCTTTTGCAGTGACTGAAGACGCTCACGATAACGCTGATCAAGACAATCCACATCTTCCGCACACTGATCACGCGTTTTCAGCCAAGCGCGTTGTGCTGTCTTCAGTCCAGGTTGTGCCTGCGGGCTGGCCTTGACCAAACCTCGGTAAGCCGCTCCCATCTGAGTATCCAGTTCATACAGCGCCGCACTCGCGCAGATGGTTTTCTCAACGGCGCTTGCCGCTTTTGTACAGTCCATTCCAGTCGCCAATGCATGCTGAGTAGATAGCAGGGCACAAGCGGACAAAATACAGCGTCCTTTGATGTACACAGTAATAAGACCTTGAGTTCGTAGGGTAAGTACGTCGCGACGCCGTCAAGTGTGCATCAAGGTCAGCACCGATGCAGCCAAATGCACGTTTATACATCCGCCGCTTCAAGGTAACGCTACTCCTGGCCGATAACCCGAACGGTTGAGGTTCTCTTTGCTTGCGGCAACCTGCGGGTTGATGAGAAATCGCTTGATAGCCTTTTGCCGCCAGTTATCATCTGCGCGCCGAAACGGCAGTCACGCCACGTATTTGCCTTTGGGTTGTTCTTCTTAAATTGCCTGGAAATCTTCGATGCTGTCGTATCACCAAAAGAGTTTTCTGATCGTCGATGATTTCTCGGATTTCCGCAGTTCCGTCAGGTCCATGCTGCGGGAGCTGGGCATCAAGGATGTCGACACCGCTGATACCGGTGAGCAGGCGCTGCGCATGTGCGCGCAGAAGTCTTACGATTTTATCCTGCAGGATTTTCACCTGGGCGATGGCAAAAAGAACGGTCAACAGGTGCTCGAAGACCTGATGATCGAGAAGCTGATCAGCCATGAAAGCGTGTTTGTCATGGTCACGGCCGAGACCAGTCAGGCAATGGTGCTCAGTGCCTTGGAGCACGAGCCCGATGCTTACCTGACCAAGCCGTTCAATCGCTCGGGCCTGGCCCAGCGACTGGAGCGACTGGTGCAGCGCAAGACGTTGCTCAAGCCGATCCTGCAGGCACTCGACCGCGGTAAACCGGTCGAGGTGCTCAACGCCTGTATCGCCCTGTGCAAGCAGGACATCCGCTATTCGCCACTGTGCCTGCGTTATCGCGCCGATGCCCTGCGCGATCTGAATCAGAACGAGGCGCTGGAGCGTCTCTACGACAGCATCATCGCGGATCGTCCGCAGCCTTGGGCGTTTGCCGGGCTGGGCAAGCTGCTGTTTAAGCGCGGCCAGGTCACCCAGGCCAAAGAGGTTTACGAGAAGGCGCTGAAGGTATTCCCGATGATGCCCGCGCTCTATGACGGCATGGCCGATGTGCTGGTTGCCGGAGGCGATACCAAGGGCGCCCAGCGCGTGTTGGAGGAAGCCATTCGCCTGTCGCCACTGGCGGTTCGCCGGCAAGCGTTGCTGGGTAAGCTGGCGATGACTAACGAAGATTTTGAAACCGCCTCCAAAGCCTATCGTCAGGCGGTTTCGCAAGGTGCCCAGTCACGTTTCAAAGATGCGGAAAGCAACTTGGGGCTGGCCCACGCCTTGATCAGCAAAGGCAGCGAGAAGGGCCTGGATACCCGGACCCGGCTGGAAATCAACACGACGCTCAGCGCGGTGGCCAAGGAGAACCCTTCCGACCCCGGTCTGCAGATTCGTGCGCGGCTGATGAAGGCGACCAGCCTGCTGCTCAACGATGCCGAGACCGCCGAGAAGCTCACCGAGCAAGCGATGATGCGACTCGATGGTATGGAGCAATTCATGAGTGCCGAAGCGGCGCTGTTAGTGGCCAAGCAGCTGCAAATGCTCGGGCAGGCCAGCGCCGGTGCTTCGATGCTGAAAAACTGTGCGGAGATCTACGGTGATGACCCGGCCGTGATGCAAGGCATCGCCAAGCTGACCGACGACCCGACTATTCTCAATGCCGGTAACGCCGCCGCCGACCTCAACCGTCAAGGCGTGCGCGTGTACAAGACCGGCAACCTGGTGGAAGCGCGGGACGTGTTCCGCAAAGCCCTGGCGCTGCAACCGAAGAACATCAGCATTGCGCTGAACATGGCGCAATCGCTACTGCATGGCACTGACACCAGTGTCCCGTCGGCGGAACTTGAGGAGTGCCGGGCCTGCCTGAAAACGGTTGGCCTGATGCCCGATACCGACGCGCGTTTTTCCCGTTATCAGAAGCTGCGAAGCAAGGCGTTTGGCGAATGAACGACAGCGAACAGGCACTCGATTTCTCCACGGTGATTGCCTCCACCGTGCACGACATGAAGAACTCTCTGGCGATGCTTATGCAGGCCCACAGCCAATGGCTGGCGCGCATGCCCGATCAGCAGCAATCCAAAGAGCAGGGCGTCATCGACTTCGAATTCGCCCACCTCAACGGCATGCTCGTGCAGTTGCTGGGACTCTACAAACTCGGCGTCAATCAGATGCCGTTGCAGCCGGCTTACCATGAGCTGGACGACTTCATCGAAGCTCAATTGGCGGCGCATCAAGAGGTGTTCGCCAGTCGCGGCATCATGGCCACCTATGAAGTGGATCCCCTGAGCCCGTTGGGTTTTTTCGACCGCGAGCTGATC
Source organism: Pseudomonas sp. NPDC087342 (assembly GCF_044744265.1). NCBI lineage: Bacteria > Pseudomonadati > Pseudomonadota > Gammaproteobacteria > Pseudomonadales > Pseudomonadaceae > Pseudomonas > Pseudomonas sp. NPDC087342. The sequence continues at coordinate 12,540 of NZ_JBIUXZ010000043.1, read as the reverse complement.
GCTTCGGTGCTGGCCAACTGCATCAACAATGCGATTCGCTATGCCAGGGACGCGCTGTTGATCACGGTCAGCGATGAGGCCGGCCAGTTGGTGATCACCATCAACGACGACGGCGAGGGTTATCCATCCGAGATGATCGAGCGCCAGGCCGATTATGTGCAAGGCATTAATCAAAGTTCTGGCAGCACAGGCCTGGGCTTGTACTTCGCCGGGCGGATTGCGGCGTTGCATCAGCGCAATGGCGTCGGCGGCTATACCCGCATCAGCAATGGCGGCCCGTTGGGTGGTGGTGTCTTTTGCCTGTACCTGCCGTGACGTGATCCCCTGACATCGGTTGGTTTTTTGTTCGGGAGTGCTTGATATTCCGAACGGCCGGAGCCTATTTTGTACGGGTCGCCGTTCGCGGCTCGCACAACAACAAGGATTGCGTCATGACAACCGATGGCCAGCGTTCACTCGCTCAGCGATTGACGGGCATTGATGAGATTGAATGTGTCACGCCGGATTTGAACGGCGTACCACGGGGCAAGGTAATGACCGCCGAGGGCTTCCTCGAAGGGCGACGGTTGCAGATGGCGCGGGGTGTGCTGCTGCAATGCATCATGGGCGGATATCCGCCAGCGCGTTTTTACGGCAGCGATGATGGCGACCTGGCGCTGGTGCCGGATCCGGCGCAGATTCATCGCTTGCCCTGGAGCAAGCACCCGCGGGCATTCGCCATTTGCGATGCGGACGAATTGACCGGGGAGAGCTCTTCTCTATCGACTCGCGGCCAGCTCAAAGCCGTTATCGCGCGTTACGCCGCACGCGGCCTCGCGCCGGTGGTGGCGACCGAGTTGGAATTCTTTGTCTTCGCGCCCAACACCGATCCGACGCAACCCTTCCAGCCGCCGTTGGGCCTGGACGGTCGTCGCGAGGACGGTCATTCGGCGTTCAGTGTCAGCTCCAATAACGGCTTACGGCCGTTCTTCAGTGAAGTCTATGAATGCATGGCGGCCCTGGGCTTGCCTCGCGATACCTTCATGCACGAAATGGGCGTCAGCCAGTTTGAGATCAACCTGCTGCACGGCGATCCACTGCTGCTGGCCGACCAGACCTTTTTGTTCAAGCACCTGCTCAAGGAAGTCGCGCTCAAACACGGCCTGACGGTGGTGTGCATGGCCAAGCCATTGGCACACACGCCGGGCAGTTCGATGCATATTCACCAAAGCATCATCGAGATCGCCAGCGGCCGAAACGTGTTCAGCGACAAGGCTGGGGAGCCGACGGCGACCTTCCGTCATTTCATCGGCGGACAACAGGCCGGCATGGCCGACTTCACCGCGTTGTTCGCGCCGAACGTGAACTCCTACCAACGCTTGTGCCATCCGTTTGCGTCACCGAATAATGCCTGCTGGTCCCACGACAACCGGGCGGCGGGTTTGCGCATTCCGGCCAGTTCGCCGGTGGCCCGTCGCGTGGAGAACCGCTTGCCCGGCGCCGATGCCAACCCGTACCTGGCGATCGCCGCAAGTCTCGCCGCCGGGCTGCACGGCATCGAAAACGAGCTGGAACCGAGCGAGGCCATCCAGGGTGAATTCGTGGTGCCGGATAATCTTTCGTTGCCATGTACCTTGCACGCTGCCCTCGAACGTCTGAAACGTAGCCATTTGGCGAAGGAACTGTTTGGCAAGGAGTTCATCGAAGGTTACATCGCTTCGAAGACCATGGAGTTGACCAGCTTCTTTGATGAAATTACTCCCTGGGAACGGCGTGTTTTAGCAGCCCAGGCCTGACGATTCTTCGTCTCCGGGCTATCGTTTTCGATAGCCCGATCCCACTGCAAGGAGCCGCTCGGAACGCCGATGCGCCAAATCTGGAAATCCTTTCGAGCGCTGTATTTTGCCTCGCTGATGATGTTGATCGGCTCGGGCCTGTTAAGTACCTATCTGGGCTTGCGCCTGGCAGCCGACAATGTCGACAGCTTGTGGGTCGGTGCGCTGATGGCGGCCAACTATTTCGGCCTGGTGCTGGGTGGCAAGATTGGCCACCGGCTGATTGCCCGGGTCGGGCACATCCGCGCCTATGCGGCGTGCGCCGGGATTGTCGGCGCCGCAGTGTTGGGCCACGGCTTGATTGACTGGCTGCCCGCGTGGCTGTTTCTGCGGGTCATCGTCGGTCTCGGCATGATGTGCCAATACATGGTCATCGAGAGCTGGCTCAATGAGCAGGCCGAGGCCAAGCAGCGCGGGCTGGTGTTCAGCGGCTACATGATCGCCTCGTACCTGGGCCTGGTCTTGGGTCAGTTGATTCTGGTCCTGCACCCGGCCTTGGGCCTGGAACTGCTGATGCTGGTAGCCCTGTGCTTCGCGTTGTGCCTGGTGCCGGTGGCCCTGACCCGACGCATTCACCCGGCACCTCTGCATCCGGCACCGATGGAGCCACGGTTCTTCATCAAGCGCGTGCCGCAGTCATTGAGCACGGTGTTGGGCGCCGGGTTGATCGTCGGCTCGTTCTACGGTCTGGCGCCGCTGTATGCCTCGCAGCAGGGCTTGTCCACGGAGCAGGTCGGTCTGTTCATGGGTAGCTGCATTTTTGCCGGGCTGGTGGTGCAGTGGCCGCTGGGCTGGTTGTCCGATCGCTATGACCGGGCGCTGCTGATCCGCTGCTTTGCCTTGTGCCTGGCGGTTGCCGCGTTGCCATTGGCGATCATGACCGAAGTGCCGCTGGAGGTGCTGTTCATCGCCGGGTTCCTCTGCTCACTGGTGCAGTTCTGCCTGTATCCGTTGGCCGTGGCGTTCTCCAACGACCACGTCGAAGGTGATCGCCGGGTGTCCCTGACGGCCATGCTGCTGGTGACCTACGGCGTTGGCGCCAGTATCGGGCCGTTGGTGGCCGGCGTACTGATGAAGCTGTTCGGTAGCCACATGTTGTATGCCTTCTTCAGTTTCTTCGCGCTGGTGCTGGTGTGGCGGATTCGCCCGAAAGCGGTGACCAATCTGCATGTGGTCGACGACGCGCCACTGCATCACGTGGCTATGCCGGACAGCATGTCGAGTTCCCCGTTGGTGGCGGCCCTCGACCCACGGGTGGATGAACAAGTGGTACAGGATCAGATGCAGAATCCGATCGAGCCTGTACCCGAACCAGAACCTGAACCCGATCCATCCCCTGAAGACCCGAACGATCCGGAAGACCCGGACGCCGGTCGCGAACAAAGCTTCACCGAGGCCAGGCCTTAAAGTCGACGCATAAAAAAACGGGCAGTCACCGCAAGGGACTGCCCGTTTTTATTGAAGCGCCGCATTTAATCTCGAAAAATCACATGTCGTCTTTGTCGAAACGTCGGGCTTCGCGTTGCAATTGATAAACGAAGCGCTCGACCTGCCGTTGTACCAGGCCGCTCATGTTGTGAAAGCGCACACCGGCGAAGGTGGTGGAGATTCTTTCTTCGAAGTGCAGGTAACGCAATTCAACCGGCGCGGTCATGCTGCCGAAGGGCAGGGCAGCGATGAAACGGTCGTAGACTTGACCCAGTTGCAGGCTGGAGGTGATGTCGCCCTCAAAGCGCAGCTTGCAGCCGGTGGCGGAGATGTCCAGCAACTTGCCGCTGATCGGCGACTTGAGCTTTTCGCCGCCCAACTCGACACTGACCAGTTGCGCCAGCTTCAATGCCGCGCGAAAGGCATTGCGGCGCTGGTGATAAACCACTTCGGAAGGCAGCGCGCCACGGTAGCAACGACTGCCACCGGATTCGTCGATGGTCAGCGGACCGTTACTTTCCCAGGCAATGCGCACACCGTCGTGAAAGCCTTCGACCTTGAACGGTTCGCCGGCCAGCAGGAAGCGTTCGCCGTCGCGGGGGATCATTTCATCCAGGGCAATCATGTTGCTTTCACGATCAAGGTCCACCAGATAACTCTGGAAGCGCTGGCTGCGCTCATGGAACGTGATGATCAGCGGGTCATGGCTGTCTTGCAGCTGCCGAAGGTTGCCGGAGATCTCCAGAGGTGTGGTAAGCACCTTGGGTGGTTGCGGAGCGTCTTCCGCGCTTGAGGCATTGAACACGGTTCATCAATCTCCAGACAAAATATGACTACTAGCGGGCATTCTGCCAGTATGTTTCGCGTCTTGATAGGGCGTGCTCATTGGCGGCGTATCAAGCCTGGCTGAGCGGACGTGGCTTGGCCATCTTCGCGGTAGATCCGCGGGCATCATAGAGCGCTGGAGGTTCGCCGCCGGTGAGGATTTTCAGCTGATTGGCCGTGGCGGCCTGCTGCATCAGGATCGACTGGCCATTCTTGACGTTCGCCGCCTGGCATTGAGCCAGGAGGTCGGTCAGTACATCGCCTTGTTGCAGCAACTGATCGCCGATGCTCGAGTGGCTGGCGAGTTGCTCAAGGCCGCTGCGAGTCATGGGCAGGTTGAGGCTGGCGAGGATTTCGCTGCGCTTGCGGCCATGCTGTTCGAGCAAAATGATCAGTGCCTGTTTCTGCGCCAGAATTTCTTCGAGCAGAGGCATGTCGCGACCGTGCAAGGCGAGAGACTCGGTTTGCAGTAACTCCAGCAAGCGTTGCGCAGGAGCAAAGTCGTCGGTGATCAGTTGCAGTAGATTAGTGTCGTGCATGGCTGGCCTTGGGTTTTAAGCGTCCAAAAGCCTGGCGCAGGCGATGGCCTAGCGCTGGGCTTCGAAGTTGAGCAGTTTGCTGGCTACACGGCTGCTGTCGACTTTATAGCTGCCATCGGCAATCGCTGCTTTCAACTCGGCCACACGGGCGTTGTCGACGGCAGGCTGATCGCGCAGCTTGTCAGTGACCTTCTGCAACTGTTGAGCCTCATTGCTGAGATGTACCGATTCCCCGCTTGCGACGGTACTGGCCTGTTCGGCCGGGGTATTCAGCGGCGCGGATTTGCCGGCGTCGGCGGTTTCCTTGGCAACGCTGGTACGAGTACTGCCCGTAAGTGACGAGGAGCTGTTTAAACGGCTGAAATCGATGACCATGATAAAAAAACCTCTGGGTATTTGGACGCTTGCCATGTTTTCGGCAATACCTGCGAAAACTTTAGGCTCATTTAAGCAATGAGCTGCATGCGCCAGCGCTGCATGGGCACAGTTTAGGTAACAGCCTGCCAGAGCGCCATAGTCTTACCCATCACAGAGCGCTACATGGACACTTCCACTTGCCCGGGCGCGGTGACTTGCGCCTTGATGACTCGCATCGAATTAAGGTTTTTCACCCGTATTTGCTCGGCCAGACCGCCATTGGAGAGGGCTTCACCCGGCATGCGCACACTGAGCGTACCACTGCGTGCGGTAATCACCACCTGATCGCCTTTGCGCACGACTTCCGCCTGTTCCAGGTGGACCAGGGTAATCACCTGATCGCCTACCGTTGGTCGGGTAAGTTTCTGTCCGATCGCCTGGTCAACCGAGGTGAAATACCCCTGGTTGATCAAGCTGATGTCGCGCTCGCGCATAGCGACATCGCCGGGTTCGATAATGCCTGCGCGCTTGAGTGGCCGAGTGGTGATCACAACGTCTCGAAACAGGCGCACTTGAGCGGGCACGAACACTGTCCACGGGGAACTGCCCTCACAGCGAACCTTGACCGTTACCCGACCGATCGGGGTGGCCGGGCTCTCCAGCGAGGCTGTCAATTCCTTGTCGCACATGGGCATGCGCAGCCGCGGATCGAGCTGCTTGACCTCGATTTCGTAGCGGCCTTCCGTTTGACTGGTGGCCAGATAGTCTTCTACGGTGAATTCAAGAAAGCCCTGAGTGACGCCGATAAGCATGTCAGGCAAGGTAACCGCGTCAGCAACGGCAGGGCTGCCAAGAGGCAACAGGCAAACAGCCGACACCACGCAAAGCAATTTGCGGTAGTTTGATGTCAGGTGTCGGAAAAATGTCGTTTGTTTGTTCATACGGGTTAAAAAGCAAGCGCCGTGCCGTTTAGTGATGAATGTGCGTCGCAACACAACTTAGCGTTGTTGGTGTAGGAGTCTGGGCATGGCTGGTGTAATGGATTCGGTAAACCAGCGCACGCAACTGGTAGGGCAGAATCGCCTTGAGCTGTTGTTGTTCCGTCTCGACGGCCAGCAGCTGTATGGGATCAACGTGTTCAAGGTTCGTGAGGTGCTGCAATGCCCCAAACTGACTCTGATGCCCAAGTCCAGTCCCGTCGTGTGCGGTGTGGCAAATATTCGTGGGGCGACCATCCCGATCCTTGATCTGGCGATGGCCACCGGTGCCGGTGCACTTAAAGATCAAAGCAATCCCTTCGTGATCATCACGGAGTACAACACCAAGACCCAAGGCTTCCTGGTCCGGTCGGTAGAGCGCATCGTCAACATGAACTGGGAGGAGATCCATCCGCCACCCAAGGGCACGGGACGCGATCATTACCTCACGGCTGTGACTCGGGTCGACAATCAGTTAGTCGAAATCATCGACGTCGAGAAGATCCTCGCGGAGGTGGCGCCGACGCCGGAAGCGATTTCGGTGGGGGTGGTCGATGTCGAAACCCAGCACAAGGCGTTGTCCTTGCGTGTGCTGACGGTCGATGACTCGTCGGTGGCGCGCAAGCAGGTCACGCGTTGCCTGCAAACGATCGGTGTCGAAGTGGTGGCGCTGAACGACGGTCGGCAAGCGCTGGAATACCTGCGCAAACTGGTCGATGAAGGCAAGAAGCCGGAAGAAGAGTTCCTGATGATGATTTCCGACATCGAGATGCCGGAGATGGACGGGTACACCCTGACGGCCGAGATCCGCGCTGACCCACGCATGCAAAAGCTTCATATCATCCTGCATACTTCGTTGTCGGGTGTATTCAATCAGGCGATGGTCAAGAAAGTCGGTGCCGATGACTTCCTTGCCAAATTCCGCCCTGATGACCTGGCATCCCGGGTAGTCGACCGGATCAAAGCAGCAGATATCAGCTAAGGGCCTTTTGTCCTTGGCGTTCAACACGATTTAAGAGGCGGTATCTTTGTCTACGGGTAATTTGGATTTCGAACAGTTCCGGGTCTTCCTGGAAAAAGCCTGTGGCATTTTGCTCGGTGAAAACAAGCAATACCTGGTCTCGAGCCGTCTCAACAAACTGATGGAACAGCAGGGCATCAAATCCCTGGGTGAGCTGGTACAGCGCATCCAGACCCAACCGCGCAGTGGTTTGCGCGAGATGGTGGTGGATGCCATGACGACCAACGAAACCCTGTGGTTTCGTGACACCTATCCGTTTGAAGTCTTGAAGAACAAGGTACTGCCCGAAGCGATCAAGGCTGCTCCCGGTCAACGCCTGCGAATCTGGTCGGCGGCGTGTTCGTCGGGTCAGGAACCGTATTCGCTATCGATGTCGATCGACGAGTTCGAGCGGACCAACATGGGCCAGTTGAAGATGGGTGTGCAGATTGTTGCCACTGACCTGTCCGGCACCATGCTGACCAACTGCAAGACCGGCGAGTACGACAGCCTGGCAATCGGTCGCGGCCTGTCGCCCGAGCGTCTGCAGCGTTTCTTCGATCCGAAAGGGCCGGGACGCTGGGCGATCAAGGCGCCGATCAAAAGCCGGGTCGAGTTCCGTTCGTTCAACCTGCTCGATAGCTATGCGGCGCTGGGCAAGTTCGACATCGTGTTCTGCCGCAACGTGCTGATCTACTTCTCCGCCGAGGTGAAGAAAGACATCCTGTTGCGCATTCACAGCACGTTGAAGCCAGGTGGTTACCTGTTCCTCGGCGCGTCCGAAGCGCTGAACGGTTTGCCGGATCATTACCAGATGGTCCAGTGCAGCCCGGGGATCATTTACCAGGCGAAGTGATTCGTTGACGGCATCACAAAAACGGGAGTCCTCAGGGGCTCCCGTTTTTTTTGCCTGATGATTTCCCACAAACACCTCACTACCTGTAGGAGCGAGGCTTGCCCGCGAAAGCGGTGTGTCGGACAACATCATCATTGACTGTCCCGACGCTTTCGCGGGCAAGCCTCGCTCCTACAATTTGAATAGGTGTTGCCCGTGGGAAAGCGGCAGAAAAGCGGCAGACGGCGGAAACCGGTTGCCGCTTTTCTGGCATTGCCGCCTTGCCGATGCCCGCAAAGCCCCGGTTTACGGCGTTTTTTGAATTGGCACGCCGCTTGCTATGTTCAAGTTACGAAAAATCAGGTCACCCGAAGGTTTCCCGACATGAGCATCAGCTTCGATAAAGCGCTCGGTATCCACGAACAAGCCCTGGGCTTCCGCGCCCAGCGTGCCGAAGTCCTGGCCAACAACATCGCCAACGCCGACACCCCGAACTACAAGGCTCGGGATCTGGACTTCTCCAAAGTGCTTGCCGCACAGAACGAGAAAACCAAGGGCGGTACTTTCGCCTTGAACATGACCAACAGCCGTCATATCGAAGCTGAAGGCCTGGGCAATGGCGACGAGTCGCTGCTGTATCGCACGCCGATGCAACCGTCGATCGACCAGAACACCGTGGACGCTCAACTGGAACAGTCGAACTACGCGGAAAACGCGGTCGGCTTCCAGGCCAGCTTCACCCTGCTCAACAGCAAATTCAAAGGGCTGGTTTCAGCCCTGCGTGGAGAGTAAGTCATGTCCCTTGCCAGTGTTTTCAACATTGCCGGTAGCGGCATGAGTGCCCAGACCACGCGCCTCAACACCGTGGCCTCGAACATCGCCAACGCCGAAACCGTCTCGTCGAGCATCGACCAGACCTATCGCGCCCGTCACCCGGTATTCGCCACCATGTTCCAGGGCGGCCAGAACGGCGGCAGCGATTCGCTGTTCCAGAGCCAGGACGCCGCCGGTCAAGGCGTGCAAGTGCTCGGCGTGGTCGAAGACCAGAGCAACCTTGAAGCGCGCTACGAGCCGAACCATCCGGCTGCCGACGCCAAGGGCTACGTCTACTACCCGAACGTCAACGTCGTGGAAGAAATGGCCGACATGATTTCCGCGAGCCGTTCGTTCCAGACCAACGCCGAAATGATGAACACCGCCAAAACCATGATGCAGAAGGTCCTGACCCTCGGTCAGTGATAAGGGGCGACTCAGATGAGTGTTACCGATTCCACCAGCAGCCTCAGCCTCAACGACATCCTGGCGAACTCTTCCGTTAAATCCAGCAGCTCCACGTCCGGCGGCATTGCCTCCGCGACCAACAGCGCGACGGGCGGCCAGACGTTGGGCAAGGATGCGTTCCTGCAATTGCTGGTGACGCAACTGAAAAACCAGAACCCGCTGGACCCGCAGGACAACAGTGCGTTCGTCGCCCAGTTGGCCCAGTTCAGTAGCCTGGAAGGCATCACCACGCTTAACAGCACGGTCAGCTCGATTGCCGGCAACTACAGCTCTTCGCAAGCGTTGCAGGCGTCGTCCCTGGTCGGCCGTTCCGTGATCGTGCAGACCAACAACATCCAGGTCGATGATCCGACCAAGGCTGTTACCGGCTCGGTGAACCTGACTTCGTCGATCAGCAGCGGCACGGTGACCATTGCCGACAAAGACGGCAAGACGGTCCGCACCATCGACCTGGGCACCCGCGCGGTCGGCAGTTCCAGCTTCACATGGGATGGCAAGGATTCGAGCGGCAACCCCGTTCCGGTCGGCGCCTACACCATCAAGGCCAGCGCACCGGTCAACGGCACGGCGACGGACCTGGCGGTTTACCTGCCGGCCACCGTCAACAGCGTGACCCTCAGCCAGACCGGCGGCGAGCTGATGCTCAACCTCGCGGGCCTGGGCCCGGTGGCGCTGTCCAAAGTTCAAACCATTGGTATATAGAGCCGACTAACCCGGCACAAAGGAGTGGAATATGTCTTTCAATATCGGCCTTAGCGGTCTCTATGCAGCCAACAAACAACTGGACGTAACCGGTAACAACATCGCCAACGTTGCGACCACCGGTTTCAAATCCTCCCGTACCGAATTTGAAGACGTCTACTCGGCGACCAAGCTCGGCAGCGGCAGCCAAGTGGTCGGCAGCGGTGTGCGCCTGGCCAACGTTTCCCAGCAGTTCACCCAAGGTGACATCAACAACACCGGTAACGTGTTGGACATGGGCATCAACGGCTCGGGCTTCTTCACCCTGAGCAACAACGGTTCGACGTCCTACACCCGTAACGGTACGTTCAAGGTCGACAAGGACGGTTACATCACCAACACCGATTACACGTCCCGCCTGCAAGGCTACGGCGTGGACGCCAACGGCAAGATCATCAACGGCGTGTTGACCGACCTGAAACTCGACACCTCGAACCTGGCGCCGAAATCGACTTCGGCCGTGGCCTCCACGATCAACCTGAACTCGACCGAGCCGGTTATCGACGATACCGTCCCGGCGGGCAAGTTCGATCCGACCCTGACGGCGACCTACACCAAGTCGTTCAGCACCCCGATCTATGACAGCCAGGGCAACCAGCACACCATGGATCAATACATGGTGAAAACGGCTGGCAACACCTGGAAGGTCTACACCCTGGTCGACGGTCGTAACCCGGATGCCACCGGCAGCGACCCAAAAGTCACTGCCCCGGTCGCTTCGACCCTGTCGTTCGACACCAGCGGCAAGTTGACTCAGGTCAGCACGCCTAATCCGGCGGGTGGTGCTCCAATCATCAGCAGCGACCTGAAATTGACCGGCTGGGTGCCAGGCACCGTGACCAATGGCGTATGGACAGCCAATGGCGCAGCCGCCAACACGGCTGGCGTGACTATTTCCCTGGCCAAGACCACCCAGTACAACGCTGACACCGCCCGTTCGATCCCGACTCAGGACGGCTACGCCACTGGCCAGATCACCAACCTGACCATCGATGGTACCGGCACCCTGTTCGCCAACTTCAGCAACAACCAGAGCAAGGCCATCGGCCAGGTTGCGCTGGCCAGCTTCACCAACGAACAAGGCCTGCAAGCGATCGGCGGCACCAGCTGGAAAGAGACGTTCGCTTCGGGTATCCCGGGCTACGACGCGCCGGAAACCGGCACCCTGGGTTCCATCCAGTCCAACTCCCTGGAAGAGTCCAACGTCAACCTGACCAACGAGCTGGTCAACCTGATCAAGGCGCAGAGCAACTACCAGGCGAACGCCAAGACCATCTCCACCCAGAGCACCATCATGCAGACCATCATTCAGATGACTTGATGCTGGTTGGGTTGTAGCGCTTCACCAAGAGCCCCTCGTGAGAGGGGCTTTTTTATGCCCTGGATTTATGTGCTGGGGTTGAGAGGTTGTGTTGTCAGGAATGGCCTCTTCGCGGGCAAGCCTCGCTCCTACGGGGGATTGTGACGCTCACAACGTAGAACTTGTAGGAGCGAGCGGTGCGGCGATCCGACTTGCCCGCGAAAGCGTCATCCCGGCCAACCCTTTCCCCCAGACAAAAGAAAACCCCCGACCCGCCATAGGCGCATCGGGGGTTTCAGGTCAGCGCCTTGCAGCGCCTACCGGTTCAGCTTATTGGCAAGCTTCGCAATCCGGCTCGTCGATGGCGCAAGCCTTCGGCACTGGAGCTGGACCGGCTGGAGCAGCCAGGACCGAATCTTCACCGTGGTTGCCGCCGCTGGAAACAGCGTTCAGCTTGCCGGTGTTGATGGTCGACTTCTCGGTGCTGGTCGCGGCCAGGGCACGGAGGTAGTAAGTGGTTTTCAGACCACGGTACCAAGCCATGCGGTAGGTCACGTCCAGCTTCTTGCCCGAGGCGCCGGCGATGTACAGGTTCAGGGACTGAGCCTGGTCGATCCATTTCTGACGACGGCTGGCCGCGTCAACGATCCACTTGGTGTCCACTTCGAAGGCAGTCGCGTAGAGCTCTTTGAGTTCTTGCGGGATGCGCTCGATCTGTTGAACCGAACCGTCGTAGTACTTCAGGTCGTTGATCATGACCGAGTCCCACAGACCGCGAGCCTTCAGGTCGCGAACCAGGTACGGGTTGATCACGGTGAATTCGCCCGACAGGTTCTATTTCACATAGAGGTTCTGGTAGGTCGGTTCGATCGACTTCGATACGCCGGTGATGTTGGCGATGGTGGCGGTCGGTGCGATGGCCATGATGTTGGAGTTACGAATGCCTTTCTGCACACGGGCACGAACCGGTGCCCAGTCCAGGGATTCGTTCAGGTCAACGTCGATGTACTTCTGGCCACGTTGTTCGATCAGGATCTGTTGCGAATCCAGTGGCAGGATGCCTTTGGACCACAGCGAACCCTGGAACGTCTCGTAGGCGCCGCGCTCGTCGGCCAGGTCGCAGGAAGCCTGGATCGCGTAGTAGCTGACCGCTTCCATGGACTTGTCGGCGAACTCGACGGCTGCATCGGAACCGTAAGGAATGTGCTGCAGGTACAGCGCATCCTGGAAGCCCATGATGCCCAGGCCGACCGGACGGTGCTTGAAGTTGGAATTCTTCGCTTGTGGCACCGAGTAGTAGTTGATGTCGATAACGTTATCGAGCATGCGAACGGCGGTGTTCACGGTGCGTTCCAGCTTGGCGGTGTCCAGCTTGCCGTTGGTGATGTGGTTCGGCAGGTTGATCGAGCCCAGGTTGCACACAGCGATCTCGTCGTTGTTGGT
>NZ_JBIUXZ010000042.1:0-19059 GCF_044744265.1 Pseudomonas sp. NPDC087342 | reverse complement strand
TCTGCATTCAGCGAAGCCCCCCCAAGGAGCCCCCCCCCGATATCCGGCATGCCGCACAGTTCGACCGCATTGGCCGCCTTCACGCTGCCGCCGTATAGAAGCCGCACACCTTGTGCGACCTCAGAATTCTCTGCCGCCAACTGAGCGCGAATGGCTGCGTGCACATCCTGCGCCTGTTGCGGCGAAGCAGTCAGCCCGGTGCCAATGGCCCAGACCGGCTCGTAAGCGATTACTGCCTTTGCAAAAACCTCAACACCCAGCTTCTCGATGACGCTGCCCAGCTGATGCCCGACAACCTCAAGCGTTTTACCGGCTTCGCGCTGTTCAAGGGTTTCCCCTATGCACAACACCGGAATCAAGCCACATGCCTGTGCCGCTGCAAACTTGCGAATGAGTGTTTCATCACTCTCGCCGATGATCTGGCGTCGCTCGGAATGCCCGACGAGCACCAGGGAACAACCTTCATCAGCCAACTGACTCGGAGCAACTTCACCGGTCAGCGCACCTTGTTTGGATTCCACCGCAGCGTTCTGCGCGCCGATCTTGATCGACTTGCCTTCCAGACCATCAATCACTTGATTGACATGCAGGAAAGACGGGAATACCGCTACATCAACACCGCTCGGCAAGGCCAGATTACGCAAGCCTTCGATCAGCTCAGCGACGCTGGCGCGGGTACCGTGCATCTTCCAGTTACCAGCTACCATAGGGCGACGCATGCTGTACCTCGTCGGTCAAAGTGGGCGCAGATGTTACCCAACACAATCATGGCTGGCAAGCCGAATTCAGGCAGAAACTTCAGTAACCAGTTTTGCCAGCTCTTCAGCGTAACCACGAACCAGTGTTTCGTCCTCGCCTTCGACCATGACCCGCACCAGCGGCTCTGTCCCGGACTTACGCAACAGCACGCGCCCACGACCGGCCATGGCCTGGGTTACACGCTCGCTGGCCTCCTTGACCGACGGATGATCGAGGGGGCTCGCCCCACCACCGAAACGGACATTGATCAACACCTGCGGACATTTGCGCAGCGCCTGGCGGGCCTGAGCCAACCCTTCGGAGCGAGTCTTCAGCGCCATCAGCACTTGCAACGCAGCGATGATCGCATCGCCGGTTGTGGTGTGGTTGAAGCAGACGATATGCCCGGAGTTCTCGCCACCGACCAGCCAGTTGCGCTCCAACAGGTCAGCGATCACATAACGGTCACCGACATTGGCGCGCACGAAAGGAATCGCCAGATCCGCCAGAGCCAGCTCCAGCCCCAGGTTACTCATCAACGTCCCGACTACACCACCCTGCAACTTGCCACGCTCATGCAGATCACGGGCAATAATGAACAACAGCTCGTCGCCATCGACGATTGCGCCAGTGTGATCAACCATCAGCACCCGATCACCATCACCGTCGAAGGCGATACCAAGATCCGCATGCTCAGCCATTACGGCGGCCTGCAACTGACCCATATGGGTCGAACCGCAGTTATCGTTGATGTTCAGGCCATTCGGCTGGGCCGACAGCACGACAACATCGGCACCCAGCTCACGGAACACACTAGGCGCCACTTTGTAGACCGCGCCATGTGCGCAATCGATCACGATCTTCAGGCCCGCGAAGCTGGTGCCAGTCGGGACGCTGCTCTTGCAGAATTCAATGTAACGACCCGAAGCGTCGTTGATGCGCGAAACCTTGCCGATCTTGCTCGACTCAACCACGGTCATCGGGGTGTCGAGCAACTCTTCAATCATCAGCTCGACTTCATCCGGTAGCTTGGTGCCCTTCCCGGAGAAAAACTTGATGCCATTGTCATCATGAGGATTATGCGAAGCACTGATCACGATGCCGGCTTCGGCATGAAACGTCCGCGTCAGATAGGCGATAGCCGGGGTCGGCATCGGCCCCAGCAGCATCACATCGGCGCCTGCCGACGTAAGCCCGGCTTCCAGTGCCGATTCAAACATGTACCCGGAAATGCGCGTGTCCTTGCCGACCAGTACCTTGCAGGCACCCATCTTGCGGAATGCCATACCGGCCGCCCAGCCAAGCTTGAGCATGAAGTCCGGAGTGATCGGATATTCGCCGACCCGACCACGAATGCCGTCGGTACCAAAATATTTCTTAGTCATAAGTGCTCCATCATTCTTATTCGGCTGATTCCACTGCAGCGATCATCCGCACCACATCGACTGTTTCGGCCACATCATGGACACGCAAGATACGCGCGCCTTTGACCGAAGCCAGCGCTGCAAGTGCCAGACCGCCAAAAAGGCGCTCTCCAACCGGACGATTCAACGCCAGCCCAATCATGCTCTTTCGCGAAACCCCAACCAACAGGGGCCGCCCCAAGGCATGCAAGGCTTCCATATGTTTGAACAAGCTTAGATTGTGCTGCAGGGTTTTGGCGAAACCGAAACCTGGATCAAGGATGATCCGCTCTGTCGGGATCCCCACGGAAGCACATTGCGTCATGCGCTCGGCAAGGAACTCGCCAACTTCTTTCGTTACATCCCGATACTGCGGGTTGTCCTGCATGTCGCCCGGCTCGCCGAGCATATGCATCAGGCATACCGGCAACCCCGTTGCCGCAGCAGCATCCAGGGCACCGTCACGCCGCAATGAGCGCACATCATTGATCAAACCCGCGCCCAGTCGTGCGGTTTCGCGCATGACGGCTGGCGTGGAGGTATCAACAGAAATAATGACATCCAGCTCACGATGGATGCGCTCGACGATCGGCGCAACACGCTCGAGCTCTTCGAGCGGCGAAACCGCCCTGGCGCCGGGCCGGGTCGACTCGCCACCGACATCAATCAGTGTCGCGCCAGCCGCCACCATCGCTTCGGCGTGGCGCAAGGCCGCATCGAGCTGACTGTATCGGCCGCCATCGGAAAAGGAATCGGGGGTGACATTGAGAATGCCCATGACATGCGTATGGGCCAAATCAAGAACCCGGTTGCCGCAAGGCAACCGGGTCAGGGACTGAACAGAAGTCATTTCAAACCTTAAACGTCAGCAGCCGGACCGCCGATCGGTGTTTCTGGACGCGGATCCTGCGCCACCGGAGGTGTACCGGAAGTACCGGCACCACCACCTGACCAGTCACGCGGCTCACGCGGCGTACGACCGGCCATGATGTCATCGATCTGATCGGCATCGATCGTCTCGTACTTCATCAAGGCATCCGCCATGGCGTCGAGCTTGTCACGGTTGTCCGTGAGGATCTGCTTGGCCGTGCCGTAGCACTGATCGATGATGCTACGCACCTCGGAGTCGATCAGCTTCGCCGTCTCGCCAGAGAAGCTTGCACTTTGACCGCCACCGCCGCGACCGAGGAACACTTCACCCTCTTCTTCGGCATACATCAACGGACCGAGTTTTTCCGACAGGCCCCACTTGGTCACCATGTTCCGCGCAATCTGACTTGCACGCATGATGTCGTTCGACGCACCAGTGGTGACGCCGTCGAAGCCCAAAGTCATCTCTTCAGCAATACGGCCGCCGTACAACGAGCAGATCTGGCTGATCAGTGCACGCTTGGACAGGCTGTAACGATCTTCTTCCGGCAGGAACATGGTCACACCCAGCGCACGACCGCGAGGAATGATCGACACCTTGTAGACCGGATCATGCTCAGGCACAACGCGACCGACGATAGCGTGGCCAGCCTCGTGGTAAGCAGTGTTCTGCTTCTCTTTCTCGGACATGACCATCGATTTGCGCTCGGCGCCCATCATGATCTTGTCTTTGGCCAGCTCGAATTCCTTCATTTCGACGATGCGCTTGCCGGTACGGGCAGCGAACAACGACGCTTCGTTCACCAGGTTGGCGAGGTCGGCACCGGAGAAACCCGGAGTACCACGAGCAATTACGGCCGGAGCGACATCGTCACCCATTGGCACTTTGCGCATGTGGACTTTGAGGATCTGCTCACGACCACGGATGTCCGGCAGACCGACCACAACCTGACGGTCGAAACGGCCTGGACGCAGCAACGCAGGGTCCAGTACGTCCGGACGGTTGGTTGCGGCAATGACGATAATGCCGTCATTCATTTCAAAGCCGTCCATCTCTACCAGCAACTGGTTGAGAGTCTGCTCGCGCTCATCGTGACCGCCACCCATGCCGGCACCACGATGGCGACCAACGGCGTCGATTTCATCGATGAAGATGATGCATGGCGCGTGTTTCTTGGCTTGTTCGAACATGTCGCGAACACGGCTTGCACCGACACCCACGAACATCTCGACGAAATCGGAACCGGAGATGGTGAAGAACGGCACCTTGGCTTCGCCGGCAATCGCCTTGGCCAGCAAGGTTTTACCGGTACCCGGTGGGCCGACCATCAGCACGCCGCGAGGAATGCGACCGCCCAGGCGCTGGAACTTGCCCGGATCACGCAGGAACTCGACCAGCTCACCAACTTCTTCCTTGGCTTCGTCGCAACCGGCAACGTCACCCAGGGTGGTTTTCACCTGATCTTCGGAGAGCAGGCGTGCCTTGCTCTTGCCGAAGCTCATCGGACCGCCCTTGCCACCGGCACCGCCCTGCATCTGCCGCATGAAGAACATGAAGACGGCGATGATCACCAGGATCGGGAAGCTTGCGACCAGGAGTTGAGTCCAGATGCTTTGCTGCTCAGGCTGCTTGCCTTCGACCACAACATGGTTATCCACCAGGTCGCCGATCAGTCCATTGTCCTGAATTGCCGGACGAATGGTCTTGAAGCTGTCGCCATCGTTGCGCTTGCCGGTAATCACATAGCCGTCTACGGCTACGCGCTCGACCTTGCCATCCTTGACCTGCTGGATGAAGTCGGAATAGTTGAGGGTCTGCGGCTCGTTAGGGCTGGAGAAGTTGTTCATCACCGTCACGAGGACAGCCGCGATGATCAACCACAGGATCAGATTCTTTGCCATATCGTTCAATTAACACCCTCTGAAGCAAGCTCCGCTATTGGCGCGCGCTTCGCATGATATTCACCGGCCTAACTTACTACATTACCTACGACTCTGGCAGGCGCCGTCTGTAACCCTTTGTGAAACACTTTCTACACATTATTCGCTAATGCCCGCGGGGCGAAATACGAAAAACCTATCGACCCGCTCAAAAACCTCGATTTACTCACTACGGCCGCGGTAGCCCCAAGCCAGCATGTATTGCTCGCGGGAACTGCCACGGGAAGAGTCCGGCTTGATCATCTGGACCTTGTCGAATTTCTGACGAGCGTCCTTCACGTAAGCATCAAACCCTTCGCCCTGAAACACCTTGATCACGAAATTACCACCTGGCTTGAGTATGCGAGCTGCCAGATCAAGAGCCAGCTCACATAGAAACATGGCTTTTGGCATGTCCACTTCAGGCGTACCACTCATATTGGGGGCCATATCGGAAATCACAAGGTCCACCTGCGAATTACCCACGGCTTCAAGGATCTGAGCGAGCACGTCGTCCCGGGTGAAGTCACCCTGAATGAAAGTCACGTCCGGAATGCTGTCCATTTCCAGGATGTCCGACGCGATCAGACGCCCCTGACCACCGATCAGCCGACTGGTGACCTGCGACCAGCCGCCGGGCGCCGCTCCCAGGTCGACAACGCTCATACCCGGACGGATCAGTTTGTACTTCTCCTGAACCTCCAGAAGCTTGTAACTCGCACGCGAGCGGTAACCATCCTTCTGCGCCTGCTTCACGTAGGGATCATTGACATGTCTTTGCAGCCACTTAAGGCTTGTCTTGGAACGGGCCACGGGCCACCTCTAAAATAAAACGGGTCGTGATTAACTGGGCGGTCCCGGACTCGCTCGGGTAAACTGGCCGCCGCTTTTTACAAGATCAGACGCAGGGGTCAGATTATGCCGCTCAAACCAGAGCAGAAGAAACAATACAAATCCATTGGCCACCATCTGAAACCAGTTTTGACTGTGGCTGACAACGGTTTGACTGAAGGTGTGTTAGCCGAACTTGAACGCGCGCTGGCGGATCACGAGCTGATTAAAATCAAGCTCAACATCCTCGATCGCGAATCCCGCCTGGCCACCGTTGCAGAAATTTGCAAGGCCGGCAAAGCGGACCTGGTTCAGGTCATCGGCAAGATGGCATTGATTTACCGCAAGAACTTCAGCGTCAACAAGCAGCTGTCGAACGTCCATCGCTTCGCGTGATGACAAGTGTCAAGGGTGTGCTTCGCGCACCCTGCCACTCCATCCAGGCACTGGTTGCAATACCAGCACCAGCCCGGAAAACCCCAGTACCAGATAGCTGAACGTTTCCCAGCGCACCGCCTGCGGCCAACCAAAGCGCACGATGAAAAACATCCCGCACGCATACAGCGCCATCAGCAGCAATTGTCCGCGAATATCGCGCCATAGACCGACAAGGCCTTCGGCCTGAACCAGCACCAAAGCCTGAAAAATCACACACGCTGTGGCGAATCCCACCATCAGCGCATTCAGCATGCCTTCAATTTCGTCGATCAGCAGCGGCGCCAGGCCAATCTTGCCCAGCACCGGCAGCAGACCGATATGCAACAACCACACGCCGCCCACCCATAACATCTGAGCCAGCTGCCAAAGCATGGCGCCCGCACGGAGCGGGCGCCTTCTTTCAGATGTGGCGGACTTCGACAATCTCGTACTCGATAACGCCGCTAGGCGTTTTGACCGCGACCACGTCACCTTCTTCCTTGGCGATCAAGGCGCGAGCCAGTGGCGAACCCACCGAAATCTTGCCCAGTTTGAAATCAGCCTCGTCCTCACCCACGATGTGGTAAGTGACGGTTTCGTCGGTTTCGACGTTGGCGATTTCAACGGTGGTGCCGAAAATCACTTTGCCGGTGTGAGGAATGGTCGTGACATCGATGATCACCGCATTCTGCATACGGCCTTCGATATCACGGATCCGCGCCTCGACCATACCCTGCTGCTCGCGAGCAGCGTGGTATTCGGCGTTTTCCTTCAGGTCACCCAACTCGCGAGCCGTACCGATGTCCTGGCTGAGCTTCGGGCGGACGACCTTGGTCAGGTGAGCGTGTTCTTCTTCCAGGGCTTTGGCGCCCTGGACAGTCATTGGGTATTTGATCATGCCTTCAATCCTGCGTGTAGGTCCTGCAAGCGGCGCACGGTCTTCTCGGGACCGAACTTCAGCGCTTCGCAGATAGCTTCGCCAGCAGCGATGGTCGTGGTGCAGTAGATCTTGTGCTGCAAGGCATTACGACGAATGGAGTAGGAATCAGCGATCGACTGACGACCTTCGGTGGTGTTGATGATCAGGGTGACTTCGTCATTCTTGATCATGTCGACCACGTGCGGACGACCTTCGGTCACCTTGTTCACACGACGCACTTTCAGGCCTGCGGCTTCGATCAGCTTGGCAGTACCGGCAGTGGCAACCACTTCGAAGCCCAAGTTGATCAGATCACGGGCCACGCCTGCAACCAGCGGCTTATCGTCGTCACGCACGCTGATGAACGCGGTACCGCCAGTCGGCAGCACTTCGCTCGCACCCATCTGGGCCTTGGCGAAGGCTTCGCCGAAGGTATCGCCCACGCCCATCACTTCACCGGTGGACTTCATCTCTGGGCCCAGGATCGGGTCCACGCCAGGGAATTTGGCGAATGGGAACACCGCCTCTTTCACGCTGTAGAAGTTCGGAATGATTTCCTTGGTGAAACCAATTTCTTTCAAGGTTTTACCAGCCATCACGCGAGCCGCGATCATGGCCAGGGAAACACCGATGCACTTGGACACGAACGGTACGGTACGGGAAGCGCGCGGGTTGACCTCGATGACGTAGATGTCTTCGCCTTGCAGCGCCAACTGCACGTTCATCAGGCCGACAACGCCCAGTTCCAGGGCCATTTTCTTGACCTGTTCGCGCATTTCGTCCTGGATGTGGCCAGGCAGCGAGTACGGCGGCAGGGAGCACGCGGAGTCACCGGAGTGAACGCCGGCCTGCTCGATGTGCTGCATGATTGCGCCGATCACCACGTCGGTGCCGTCGCAAACCGCATCCACGTCCATTTCGATGGCGCAGTTGAGGAAGTGGTCGAGCAGCACCGGGCTGTCGTTGGACACTTTCACCGCGTCACGCAGGTAGCGTTTCAGCTCTTCTTCTTCGTAGACGATTTCCATCGCGCGGCCGCCCAGTACGTAGGACGGACGAACCACCAGCGGGTAACCGATCTTGGCAGCGGCACGAATCGCTTCGTCTTCGCTGCGCACAGTGGCGTTTGGCGGCTGACGCAGGTTCAGGCGCTCGACCATCTGCTGGAAGCGCTCGCGGTCTTCGGCACGGTCGATGGCGTCAGGGCTGGTGCCGATGATCGGCACGCCGGCTTCTTCCAGGGCGCGAGCCAGTTTCAGCGGGGTCTGGCCGCCGTACTGGACGATCACGCCTTTCGGCTTCTCGACTCGGCAGATTTCCAGCACGTCTTCCAGGGTCACTGGTTCGAAGTACAGGCGATCGGAGGTGTCGTAGTCGGTGGAAACGGTTTCCGGGTTGCAGTTGACCATGATGGTCTCGTACCCGTCTTCGCGCAGCGCCAGTGCCGCGTGAACGCAGCAGTAGTCGAACTCGATGCCCTGGCCGATACGGTTAGGACCGCCGCCGAGGATCATGATCTTGTCGCGGCCCGACGGCGCAGCTTCGCACTCTTCCTCGTAGGTCGAGTACATGTAGGCAGTGTCAGTGGCGAACTCGGCCGCGCAGGTGTCAACGCGCTTATAGACCGGGAACACTTCCAGCTTGTGGCGGTGGCGACGCAGAGCCTTCTCGGTCACGCCCAGCAGCTTGGCCAGACGCATGTCGGAGAAGCCTTTACGCTTGAGCTTGAACATGAGGTCGCGGTCGATGCTGGCCAGACCCAGGGTCTTGACCTTCTCTTCTTCCTTGATCAGATCTTCGATCTGCACCAGGAACCACGGGTCGATCATGTTCATGCCGAAAATGTCTTCGACCGACAGACCAGCGCGGAAGGCATCAGCCACGTACCAGATACGCTCGGCACCCGGCACGGTCAGTTCGCGCTTGAGGATGCTCATGCTTTCCGGGTTGCTCAGGTCGAGCTTCTCGTCCAGGCCGCAAACGCCCACTTCCAGACCGCGAAGGGCTTTCTGCAGGGATTCCTGGAAGGTCCGACCGATGGCCATGACTTCACCGACCGACTTCATTTGAGTGGTCAGGCGCGCGTCGGCTTTCGGGAATTTCTCGAAGGCGAAGCGTGGCAGCTTGGTCACGACGTAGTCGATGGACGGCTCGAAGGACGCAGGAGTAGCGCCGCCGGTGATTTCGTTCTGCAATTCGTCCAGGGTGTAGCCGATCGCCAGCTTGGCAGCGATACGCGCAATCGGGAAACCAGTGGCTTTCGAGGCCAGAGCCGAGGAACGGGATACCCGCGGGTTCATCTCGATGACCACCATGCGACCAGTGTCCGGGCAGATGCCGAACTGGACGTTGGAGCCGCCGGTTTCCACGCCGATTTCACGCAGTACCGCCAGGGAGGCGTTACGCATGATCTGGTATTCCTTGTCCGTCAGGGTCTGCGCTGGCGCAACAGTGATCGAGTCACCGGTGTGCACGCCCATCGGGTCAAAGTTTTCGATGGAGCAGACGATGATGCAGTTGTCCTTCTTATCGCGGACAACCTCCATCTCGTATTCTTTCCAGCCGATCAGGGATTCGTCGATCAGCAGCTCTTTGGTCGGCGACAAGTCGAGACCACGGGCGCAGATTTCTTCGAACTCTTCGCGGTTGTAAGCAATACCGCCGCCGGTGCCGCCCATGGTGAAGGACGGACGGATGATGCACGGGAAGCCGAGCTTCTCGAGCACTGCATTGGCCTCTTCCATGCTGTGGGCGATACCCGAACGCGGGCAGTCCAGGCCGATGGATTTCATCGCCTTGTCGAAACGCGAGCGGTCTTCGGCCTTGTCGATGGTGTCAGCATTGGCGCCGATCATCTCTACGCCGAACTTCTCCAGAACGCCTTCGCGCTCCAGGTCCAGTGCGCAGTTCAGGGCGGTCTGGCCACCCATGGTTGGCAGCAGCGCGTCCGGACGCTCTTTCTCGATGATCTTGGCAACGGTCTGCCATTTGATCGGCTCGATGTACGTCGCGTCAGCCATGTCCGGGTCGGTCATGATGGTCGCTGGGTTGGAGTTCACCAGGATGACGCGGTAACCCTCCTCGCGCAGGGCTTTACAGGCCTGGGCGCCGGAGTAGTCGAATTCACAGGCCTGGCCGATAACGATCGGGCCAGCGCCGAGAATCAGGATGCTTTTTATGTCTGTACGTTTTGGCATGGGTTTGTCACTCAAATCCGCAGGTCAGTCGGCAAGCCGTCTTGTTCAATCTGTGAAGCCTTGAGGGGGCCACCGGTGTCGGGACCACCCTCAGGCTTTGCTGCATCAAGGCGAGCGATCAGCGTCGCTTGGCCATTTCGTTGATGAAGCGATCAAACAGAGGCGCTACGTCGTTCGGGCCAGGGCTGGCTTCAGGGTGACCCTGGAAGCTGAAGGCGCTCTTGTCGGTACGCTCGATCCCTTGCAAGGTGCCGTCGAACAGCGATTTGTGGATCGCCCGGACGTTGGCTGGCAGGGTCGCATCGTCTACCGCAAAACCGTGGTTCTGGCTGGTGATCATCACAACGCCGGTGTCCAGATCCTGGACCGGGTGGTTCGCACCGTGGTGGCCGTGACCCATTTTCAGGGTCTTGGCGCCGGAGGCCAGGGCCAGCAGTTGGTGACCGAGGCAGATGCCGAATACCGGAATCTCGGTTTCGAGCACGTCCTTGATCGCCTGGATCGCGTAGTCGCAAGGCTCCGGGTCACCCGGGCCGTTGGACAGGAACACGCCGTCCGGCTTCAGCGCCAGAACGTCGGCGGCTGGCGTTTGAGCCGGCACCACGGTCACACGGCAACCGCGCTCGACCAGCATGCGCAGGATGTTCAGCTTGACGCCGTAGTCGTAGGCAACCACGTGGTACGGCAGCTCGGAGGCGTCGATGGTCGCGTGGCTGTCGGTCTTCAAGTCCCAGACAGTCGAGCGCCATTCGTACTTCTCTTTGGTGCTGACGACTTTCGCCAGGTCCATGCCTTTGAGGCCAGGGAAACCCTGGGCAGCGGCGATGGCAGCTTCTTCGGAGATGTTGTCGCCGGCCATGATGCAGCCGTTCTGCGCGCCTTTCTCACGCAGGATGCGCGTCAGGCGGCGGGTGTCGATACCCGCGATCGCCACAACGTTGTTGGCTTTCAGGTAGTCAGACAGGGACATCGTGTTACGCCAGTTACTCGCAACCAGAGGCAGGTCACGGATGACCAGGCCAGCGGACCAGACGCGGTTGGACTCGGCATCTTCCGGTGTAGTACCGGTGTTGCCGATGTGCGGGTAAGTCAGGGTAACGATCTGTTGGGCGTAGGAAGGATCGGTAAGGATTTCCTGATAGCCGGTCATGGCGGTGTTGAACACCACCTCACCAACGGTTTGACCGTCGGCTCCAATTGCTTCGCCGCGAAAAATGCTGCCATCAGCAAGGGCGAGTATGGCTGGCTTAGTCAAGAAGACCTCCCGTAAATAAAGCCTGAAAGGGCGATCGCAGGTGTAAAAAAGCGGAGTGACGTATGGACACGTCACCCCGCTCATTCACTGAATTATTCTGCGCGCTTTTAGTGAACACACTAAAGCTGTAGCTTACAGAAAAAGGCTTTTTTGGTCTACCGCCAATGAGCCTTAAAGGCTATGGAATGCGACAGGGCGTCGCTTGGCGGAGTAAAACCGGGCTCAAACACACTGTTTGAACCCGATTTCGGGCGCATCTTAACGCAGGTCAAGCACGTCTTGCATGTCGTAGAGGCCAGGCTCGCGCCCATCCAGCCACAACGCGGCACGTACCGCGCCCTTGGCGAAGGTCATGCGGCTGGACGCCTTGTGCGTGATCTCGAGTCGCTCGCCTTCACAGGCAAACAGCACCGTATGATCACCGACCACATCACCACCGCGAACGGTGGCAAAGCCGATGGTCTCGCGCTCGCGCGCACCGGTATGACCTTCACGACCGTAGACCGCGACCTTCTGCAGATCACGACCCAACGCACCGGCAATCACTTCACCCATACGCAGCGCCGTGCCCGAAGGCGCGTCGATCTTGTGCCGATGGTGCGCCTCGATGATTTCGACATCCGCCTCATCACCCAGCACACGAGCCGCCATGTCGAGCAGCTTCAGCGAGAGGTTTACACCCACGCTGAAATTGGCCGCGAACACAATTGGAATATCCTTGCCCGCCTCGGCCAGCAACTGCTTCTGTGCAGCGTCCAGCCCAGTGGTGCCAATCACCATGGCTTTGCCCGCCTTTCGGCAGAACGCCAGGTTCTTCAGCATCACTTCCGGCAACGTGAAGTCGATCAACACATCGAACTCTTCAGCCACCGCTTCGACATGACCGGACAATGGCACGCCAATCCGCCCCAACGAAGCCAGCTCACCGGCATCTACACCGATCAGCGTGCTGCCGGGGCGCACGATGGCCGCCGTCAGACCGGTCAGCGGCGCGCGTTGCTGCACCGCTTCGACCAGGATCTTGCCCATGCGCCCGGCAGCGCCCATCACCGCAATACGTCGCATGCTCACTCCTTACAAGTCGCCGAAGAAGCGCTTCACGCCTTCGAACCAACCGGTAGTTTTCGGCGAATGGCTGTTGTCGTCCGCCAGGGAACTGCGGAACTCTTCGAGCAATTCGCGCTGACGACGACCCAGATTGACCGGGGTTTCCACCGCGACACGACACATCAGATCGCCAGCACCGCCGCCACGCACGGGCGCAACACCCTTGCCGCGTACACGGAACTGCTTGCCGGTCTGAGTCCCTTCCGGGATTTTCAGTTTGACCCGACCATCAAGGGTCGGAATCTCCAGCTCGCCGCCCAGCGCCGCATCGACAAAGCTGATCGGCACTTCGCAGAACAGATGCTTGCCGTCACGCTGGAAGATCGCGTGCTCGCGCACGTTGATCACCACGTACAGGTCGCCAGTCGGGCCGCCCTGAGCGCCCGCCTCGCCTTCGCCGGACAGGCGAATGCGGTCACCGGTGTCAACACCGGCCGGCACTTTCACGGAAAGGGTCTTGTACTCTTCGACACGGCCTTCGCCATGGCAGGAATCGCACGGATCGGAAATGATCTTGCCCTGGCCATGGCAGCGCGGGCAGGTTTGCTGCACCGAGAAGAAGCCTTGCTGCATGCGAACCTGACCGATACCACCGCACGTTGGGCAGGTGATCGGCGAGGAGCCTTTCTTGGCACCCGAACCGTCGCACGGCTTGCAGTTGACCAGTGTCGGAACGCGGATATTCACGGTCGTGCCGCGCACCGCTTCTTCCAGGTTCAGTTCCAGGGTGTAGCGCAGGTCGCTGCCGCGCTGAGCGCCGCCACGGGAACCGCCGCGACCGCCACCGAAGAAATCACTGAAAACGTCGCCAAAGATGTCGGAGAAGTTCTGACCACCAAACCCGGCACCGCCGCCACCCATGCTCGGGTCGACACCGGCATGACCATACTGGTCGTACGCCGCGCGCTTGCTGGAATCGGACAGCACTTCGTAGGCCTCGTTGGCCTCCTTGAACATCTCTTCCGACGCTTTGTCGTCAGGATTACGGTCCGGGTGATGCTTCATCGCCAGGCGACGGTAGGCCTTTTTCAGGTCTGCTTCGCTTGAGCCGCGTTCAACACCCAATACTTCGTAATAGTCACGCTTTGCCATAAGTCTTCACACTCTTAAGGACGTTCGGCAAATCCCTCCTGAGCTTCGCCAAACTCGTTGAGCCCCAATACAGGCCCGGACCCAACTCACGTCAATTCAACGATCCTGGTCTTTGTTCATTGCGGTACTTTCGGCTCGAGAAGCAGGAGCATTCCCGGCCATACCACCAACATCCGAACGCTGTCGCATGCTGTAAAAATTCGCTAACTCCAGACACGCCAACGCGGGAGCAAGCCCCCGCGCGGCGACATCCTACCAGTCACTGCCCAAAGGCAGTCAACCGGCCGACCAACAACTTACTTGTGGTCTTTGACTTCTTCGAACTCAGCATCGACAACGTCGTCAGCCTTTTCAGCCGATTCGCCTTGCGGTGCAGCGCCTTCAGCTGGCTGAGCCTGCTCGGCGTACATTTTCTGAGCGACTGGCGCGGAGACTTTCGACAGCTCTTCAACCTTGGCGTCGATCGCAGCCTTGTCGTCGCCTTTTACAGCGGCTTCCAGGGCAACAACAGCAGCTTCGATTGCAGTCTTCTCTTCAGCGCTTACTTTGTCGCCAGCATCAGCAACCATTTTGCGCGTCGAGTGAACCAGTGCATCGCCTTGGTTACGGGCAGCGGCCAGCTCTTCGAACTGACGGTCAGCGTCGACGTTGGCCTCAGCATCGCGAATCATCTGCTGAATTTCTTCCTCGGACAGACCGGAGTTGGCCTTGATCACGATCGACTGAGTCTTGCCAGTAGCCTTGTCTTTGGCGCCTACGTGCAGAATGCCGTTGGCGTCGATGTCGAAGGTCACTTCAATTTGTGGCACGCCACGTGGTGCTGGTGGAATCTCAGCCAGGTCGAACTTGCCCAAGGACTTGTTCTGAGCAGCTTGCTTACGCTCACCTTGCAGCACGTGAATGGTCACAGCGCCCTGGTTGTCGTCGGCAGTCGAGAACACTTGCGATTTCTTGGTAGGAATCGTGGTGTTTTTCTCGATCAGCGCAGTCATCACGCCGCCCATGGTTTCGATACCCAGGGTCAGCGGGCTAACGTCCAGCAGCAGAACGTCTTTCACGTCGCCGGCCAATACTGCGCCCTGGATAGCAGCACCCATGGCAACGGCTTCGTCCGGGTTCACGTCTTTACGAGCTTCTTTACCGAAGAACTCGGTGACCAGCTTCTGAACCAGTGGCATACGGGTCTGACCGCCAACCAGGATCACGTCGTTGATTGCGCCAACGTCGATACCGGAGTCTTTCAGAGCGATGCGGCAAGGTTCGATGGTGCGTTGAACCAGGTCTTCTACCAGCGCTTCGAGCTTGGCGCGGGAGATTTTTACGTTCAAGTGCTTAGGACCGGTAGCGTCTGCAGTGATGTACGGCAGGTTCACGTCGGTCGAATTGCTCGAAGACAGTTCGATCTTGGCTTTTTCAGCGGCTTCTTTCAGGCGCTGCATGGCCAGCGGGTCACCTTTAAGGTTCATGCCGCTTTCTTTCTTGAATTCGTCAACGAGGTAGTCGATCAGACGAATGTCAAAGTCTTCACCGCCCAGGAACGTGTCACCGTTGGTGGCCAATACTTCGAACTGGTGCTCGCCATCAACTTCAGCGATTTCGATCACGGAAACGTCGAAAGTACCGCCACCCAAGTCGTAAACGATCACGGTGTGATCGCCTTTCGCCTTGTCCATACCGTAGGCCAGAGCGGCTGCGGTTGGTTCGTTGATGATACGTTTAACGTCCAGGCCCGCGATGCGGCCGGCGTCTTTGGTCGCCTGGCGCTGGCTGTCGTTGAAGTAGGCCGGAACGGTGATTACCGCTTCGGTCACTGGCTCGCCGAGGTAGTCTTCGGCGGTTTTCTTCATTTTCTTCAGGATTTCAGCCGAGATCTGTGGCGGCGACATTTTCTGGCCGTTCACTTCAACCCATGCGTCGCCGTTGTCAGCCTTGGCGATTTTGTACGGGACCATCTTGATGTCTTTCTGTACGACTTCTTCGTCGAACTTACGACCGATCAAACGCTTCACCGCATACAGGGTGTTGTGCGGATTGGTCACAGCCTGACGCTTGGCCGACTGGCCAACGAGGATTTCGCCGTCGTTGGCATACGCGATGATCGACGGCGTGGTGCGCGCGCCTTCAGCGTTTTCAATAACTTTGGCTACGCCGTTTTCAAGTACGGAGACGCAGGAGTTGGTAGTTCCCAGGTCGATACCGATAATTTTGCCCATGTTAACTCTCCCGAAACTTTGGATTTGGTTGCCGCAGCAGTGGTGGCTAACTGCGGTAGCACTTAAACGCTTGACTTATAAATGGGGGCCTTGCGGCTGATTTCAAGCCTGCTCATCAATAGAAGGCGAAACCGGTGCAGGGGCCTTGCTGACCACGACCATAGCCGGGCGCAGCAGGCGACCGTTGAGCTGGTAGCCCTTCTGGAACACCTTGAGCACGCTGTTCGGCTCGACATCGGCGCTTTCCTGCATGGCCATCGCCTGATGATGAACGGCGTTGAACGGTTCGCCATGCGGATCGATCGCTTCCAGCTGATAACGCTTCAGGGTGTCCTGGAACATTTTCAGGGTCAGTTCGATACCTTCGCGCATTGGGCGGATGCTTTCGTCATCCGGATTGGACAACTCCAGGCCGCGCTCCAGGCTGTCGATGATCGGCAGCAGGTCGCCAGCGAATTTTTCCAGCGCAAACTTGTGGGCCTTTTCGACATCCTGCTCGGCGCGACGGCGGACGTTCTGCAGATCAGCCGCTACACGCAAAGCCTGATCATGAGCACCAGCCAATTGCTCTTCGAGCACTTGTACACGAGCCGTCAGCTCATCACCCGAAACCTGGGCAGCCTGATCGGCATCGAGATTTTGCGTATCTACTGTCTGTTCGTCAGCCATAGAATTTCTCCTTTCAATATCGTCCGCGAGCTCAACTCGCGCTTCTGCCCAGCTATATGGGGCCGCAAAATTCAGCTTCAAGGGGCACCGGAGTATTAACCCTACAAAAAGAGCAGCATTGTCATTCCCTGGCGCGCTAACGATTTCGTCGGACCAAGCAAATCGAGCTAAGGAAGGGCATTGTCAGGCGCAAATAAAACACTGTATAAATAACCAGACCTAAAGCCTGGGAGCGGCCTTTATGCTGGTGCACCTGTCCGTACATAACTACGCCATCGTTGAACATCTCGATCTCGAACTCGATCGCGGGATGAGCGTGATCACAGGGGAAACCGGCGCCGGCAAGTCGATCATGCTCGACGCCCTGGGCCTGACCCTGGGTGATCGCGCCGACAGCGGCGTGGTCCGCCCCGGTGCCGACAAGGCCGACATCCTGGCGACCTTCGACCTGGTCGATATCCCGGAAGCCAGCGCCTGGCTGGCCGAGCGCGACCTGGAAAGCGACGGCCCGTGCATCCTGCGCCGAGTGATTACCGCTGAAGGCCGTTCACGCGGCTATATCAACGGCACGCCCTGCCCCCTCGGCGACCTCAAGTCCCTCGGCGAGCTGCTGATTGATATCCACAGCCAGCACGAACACCAATCCCTGCTCAAGACCGACACCCACCGCCGCCTGCTCGACGAGTACGCCGGCGCCACGGATCTCGCCCGCCAGGTGCAATTGGCCGCCCAGCGCTGGCGCCAGACCCGCCAGGAGCTGGAACGCCTGTCCAACTCCGGCGATGAACAGCGTGCCCGCCATCAATTGCTGAGCTATCAACTCGAAGAGCTGGAAAACCTCGGCCTCGGCGAAAACGAGCTGGAACAACTGGAGCAGGAACACAAGAACCTGACCAATGCCGAAACCTTGCTGGGCATCTGCCGACAAGTAGTCGAGCAATGCAGCGAAAGTGATTCCGGCAACGTACTGAACGCCCTGACCGCCAGCCTCAACCGCTTGTCGAGCGTAAACAACTCGATCGGTGCCTTGGGCGAAGCCAGCAGCCTGCTGACCAGCGCGCAGATTCAGGTTGAAGAGGCCGTCGGCGAACTTAACCGATTCCTTGATAACTTCGACGCCGACCCGGCGCGCCTTCAATATCTGGAGGAGCGTCTCGATGCGATCTACACCCTGGCGCGCAAACACCGCATCCAGCCAACCGAAGTCGCCGAGATGCAGCAAAAGCTGCTGGATGAAATCGAAACCCTGAATGCCAATGACGAATCCATCGAACGCCTGAGCGATGAACTCGCGTCCTATGCGCGTCATTATCAAGAGAAGGCGCGGGACCTGAGTGATCTGCGCCATCAGGCCTCAGGCAGTCTGGCCAGCGCCGTGGAGCAGGAAATCCAGCGCCTGGGCATGCCTGGCGGGCGCTTTACCATTGAACTGCGCCCAAACAGCAGCAACGAACTGCTGCCCAACGGGCTGGAACAGGTAGAACTGCTGGTCAGCGCCAACCCCGGGCAACCGATGAAAGCCCTGGCAAAAGTGGCGTCGGGCGGTGAGCTTTCACGGATCAGCCTGGCGATCCAGGTCATCACCGCACAAACCTCCCGGGTTCCGACCCTGGTGTTCGACGAAGTGGATGTGGGTATTGGCGGCCCGACGGCCGAGATTGTCGGCCAGTTGCTACGCCGGCTCGGGGAGCGCGGACAGGTGCTGACGGTCACTCACCTGCCGCAAGTGGCGGCGCAGGGTCACCAGCATCTATTTGTTCACAAGGTACGCGGCGAGGATGCGACGCATACGGCCGTGTCCAAGCTGAGCAAGAATGATCGCGTTGAAGAAGTCGCACGCATGCTCGGGGGTATCGATCTGACGAAAGAATCCCTGGCCCATGCGAAGAAAATGGTCATTACCGCCAAAATTTAAGATCAGCAGAAAGCACGAAGGCGACCCTTGGGTCGCCTTCGCTCGTTTCGCGAACATCCTGTTCGCGCGACATGCTTACTTTTTCTTGCGCACGTACAGCACGAGATTGTGATCCACCATCTCGAAACCATACTTGTCGACGATCGCCTTCTGAAGACGCTCGATTTCTTCGTCGAAGAATTCGATCACTTCACTGGTTTCGACGTTGACCATATGGTCGTGATGCTTGCCGTCGTCCAGTTCGAAGACGGCATGACCGCCGTCGAAGTTGTGTCGCACCACAAGCCCAGCTGCTTCGAACTGAGTCAGTACACGGTAAACCGTGGCCAGACCGACGTCCTCGCCAGCCTCCATCAGCGCCTTGTAAACATCCTCGGCACTCATGTGGCGTTGCTCGGCGGAATCGAGCATTTGTAGAATTTTGACCCGTGGCAGGGTCACTTTGAGGCCGGCTTTGCGTAGTTCGCTATTTTCAACCATGGTCAGCTTTCTCGCGATGCTGCTTCGCAGCTT
>NZ_JBIUXZ010000041.1:0-22030 GCF_044744265.1 Pseudomonas sp. NPDC087342 | reverse complement strand
CTCCAGTACCGAGTAATCCGCAACGGCGGCCAAGCGATTTGCGGCGCGTCGTAGCCGAATCAGTTGCACATAACTAAAAACCGGCACGCCGACGAACGCGGTGAATATGCGATGGAAGTGAAACGTCGAAAAATTCGCCACATGACTCAACGTCTTCACCGACAGATCACCTTCGAGATTCTCATCAATGTAGGCGAGTACGGCGTTGAAGCGCTTTGTGTAAGCGGCGTTGATCGGCGTGTCAGACACTGGGGCAAGCTCCTGGAAGTACGGTCGGCAATAGAGTCGACTATAGCGACGGGAGCATGCCTAGCCGGGTTTGCTCAACGCTGGTTTTGGGTTGGAGTATCCATAGATGAGTGACCGCCCCTTTCACCCCTGCGACGTCTTCCATTGAGCGTGTGTAAGTCCATAACACTTCGCCAAGGCAGGCGCGGCGGATATTTTCAGTTCGGCGTCATACAAGTGCACCGCACCCAACTTCATCGTGGCCGTTTGCGAACGAATGTTCGTAGTCGCTATGTGGAAATAGACGATGTCGTAAGCCGTGAATGCATGCTCCAGCATCAACTGCTTAAGTTCGCGGTTGGAATTGCCACCCCACTTCGCACGCACCAGAAATGTAAAACCGATGGCAATGCTGTTCGGTAGATCCGGCGGTGTGTAGTAGCTTGATGTGCCAACGATATCCCCCGAGGCAATATCAATGACAGCGAGCGCCTTCTTCGTGGCGAGTAGAGAGGCGAAGTACGCCTCGAAAACTTCGCGTTTATACCGATCCTTAGCGGGATGGCTACCCCAGATGTCTGGATCAGCCGCTGCCTGAAACATACCTTCAAAATCACTGTCTGCCAAAGGTTTAAGCCTCAGGGTGCTTCCGCACAGATCGGGTTGGCAGTCGAAGTAGGGGACGGACATGGGTTTCTTTCCGATTGGCCTAGGGGTTGGAGCCAGTCTAGAGCGGCAGTTTGATAAAGAAAGATCCAATGTGACGGGTAATGATGGAGCCATCGCTGTAGAAAAGGGGGGGATTTATTTTCCGAGTAACAGCTGGCTGTGCGGTTTTGGATCGTTAGTTGCTCTTCCTGGAAGGCAGCTATTGGCCGAAAGCAAACCTGGGCAAACATCAGCCTCGGGTCGATCCAAGTCATCCAGCCACCAATCCTCCACCCCGTGAAAGGCTTCATTGGAGACCTTTTCTGATAGCGCAAAAGGACGCCCATGTCAGTAACACACGTCCACGGGCTTTCCCTTATGGTTTTAACAACACGTCCGGCCGACCAGCATCAAACTCGCCATAGATCAGCGACATGGGCCTGCAGTGCCCAGCGCCGAATGCCTTCCTGAAATTCACAACCTCGCTACCTGCTGCAGGCACGAATCGGCCTTAATTACCCATCACCTCGTCCAATGCCTGCTCAAGGATGCTGACCGTACGCTCGATATTACGCAGCTTTTCAAGTCCGAACAGGCCGATGCGGAAGGTCTGGAAGTCGGCCGGTTCGTCGCATTGCAACGGCACTCCGGCGGCGATCTGTAGGCCGTGGTTGGCAAATTTCTTGCCGCTCTTGATGTCGGCGTCATCGGTGTAGCTCACCACCACGCCAGGGGCCTGGAAGCCGGCTGCGGCCACGCTTTTGATGCCTTTGCCGGTCAACATTGCGCGCACCTGATCGCCCAGAGCCTGTTGTTCGCCGCGGACCTTTTCGAAACCGTAGGCTTGTGTCTCTTTCATCACTTCGTTAAATCGCGCGAGGGAATCGCTGGGCATGGTCGCGTGGTAGGCATGTCCGCCCTGTTCGTAGGCCTGCATGATCTGCAGCCACTTTTTCAGGTCGCAGGCGAAGCTGCTGCTTTGGGTCTGTTCGATGCGCTCGAGGGCCAAAGAACTGAGCATCACCAGCGCGCAGCAAGGGGAGGCGCTCCAGCCTTTCTGCGGTGCGCTGATCAGCAGGTCGACTGCGCATTTCTGCATATCAACCCAAAGCGTGCCTGAGGCGATGCAGTCCAGCACGAACAGGCCACCCACCGCATGCACGGCGTCGCCGACGGCCCGCAGGTACTCGTCGGGCAGGATAATCCCTGATGAGGTTTCAACGTGGGGGGCGAAGACAATCTGCGGCTTCTGCGCCGCAATGGCTGCCAGCACTTCGTCCAGGGGAGGGGGGGCGTAGGCAGCCTGGCGACCGGTGTCGACCGGTCGGGCTTTCAGCACCGTGGTGGCCGCCGGGATCTTGCCCATCTCAAGGATCTGGCTCCAGCGATAACTGAACCAGCCGTTGCGTATCACCAGGCATTGCTGGTCGGTGGCAAACTGTCGCGCCACCGCTTCCATGCCGAATGTGCCGCTGCCCGGGACCACCGCAACAGCCTGGGCGTTGTAGACCTGTTTCAGGGTCTTGGAAATGTTCTTCATCACGTCCTGAAACGACTGCGACATGTGGTTGAGCGAACGGTCGGTATAGACCACTGAGTACTCGACCAGCCCCTCGGGATCGATACTGGGATAGAGCTTTGACATGGGGTAACTCCTTTGGCAGGGATCTCAGTGGTTTCGACCCTGCCCTAAGCCTTGGCAAATGACAAATTGCTCGGGATTGAATGGCGACTTCTATCGAGCGGCGGGCCTCATCAGGTCGATTGCTGGACTTGGCAATGCTTACAGTCCAGCCTTCGATTCAAATCCGCGCCAATGCCTGCGCCAGATCCGCCCTCAAATCCTCCACATCCTCAACCCCGACCGACAATCTCACCAAGCCATCGCCAATCCCCAACTGCGCCCGCGTTTCCGCCGGAATGCTCGCGTGAGTCATGATCGCCGGGTGCTCGATCAAGCTTTCCACGCCACCCAGACTCTCAGCCAGCGCAAAGATTTTCACGCTTTCAAGAAAGAGTTTGGCGCCCGCCAGGTCGGTGTTCAGGTCAACCGAAATCATCCCGCCAAACCCGCGCATTTGGCGGCGTGCCAGTTCGTGCTGCGGGTGCGAGGGCAGGCCCGGGTAGTAGACGCGTGACACTTGCGGCTGGCGTTCCAGCCATTGCGCCAGTTCCAGCGCATTGCTGCAGTGGCGTTCCATGCGCAGGGCGAGGGTTTTCACGCCGCGCAGGGTCAGGAAAGCGTCGAACGGGCCGGAGATCGCGCCGACGGAGTTTTGCAGGAAGCCCAGGCGTTCGGCCAGTTCCGGGTTTTGCCCGACGATGGCGATGCCGCCGATCACGTCGGAGTGGCCGTTGAGGTATTTGGTGGTCGAGTGCACGACGATGTCGAAGCCGAGTTCCAGCGGACGCTGGATCCATGGGCTGGCGAAGGTGTTGTCGGCGACGCAGATGATCCCGCGGTCACGGCAGAGGCGGGCGATGGCGCTGAGGTCGGTGAGGCTCAGCAGCGGGTTGCTTGGGGTTTCGACCCAGACCATGCGCGTGTTGTCCTGCAGCGACGCTTCGAAGGCTGAAAGATCGGTCAGGTCGACGTAGCTGAAGCGGTGCCCGGCGCTGCGTTGGCGCACTTTGTCGAACAGGCGGAAGGTGCCGCCGTACAGGTCGTTGCCGGAGACGATGTGCGAGCCGGCGTCGAGCAGCTCAAGCACGGTGGAAATCGCCGCCAGCCCGGAGGCAAAAGCGAAGGCTTGGGTGCCGCCTTCGAGGTCGGCGACGCAACGCTCCAGGGCGAAACGCGTCGGGTTGTGCGAGCGGCCGTAGTCGAGGCCTTTGTGCACGCCGGGGCTCGATTGCAGGTAGGTGGAGTTGGCGTAGATCGGCGGCATCAGCGCCCCGGTGGACGGGTCCGGCACCTGCCCGGCGTGGATCACCCGAGTGGCGAAGGCGCGCGGCGCACCGGTTTCATCGTGCTGACTCATGTAAGGGATCTCCGTAAGTGATTGAGCAGGTCGACGCGGGTAATCAGGCCGTGGAAGCCTGAGGCGTCGGCGATAATCGCCACCAGCCCGCGATCGAGTTCGGCTTGCAGTTCAGCCAGACTGGCGCCGGGCGACAGGGTTTGCACTTTGTCGGTCATTGCGCTGGCCACGGTCAAGCGAAAGTGCGAGGCATCTTCTTGCATGCCGAACAGAATATCCGACTCGTCGATCACCCCGACCAATTGCTTGCCGTCCACCAGCACTGGCAGTTGCGACACATCCGCCAGGCGCATGCGCTGGAACGCGGTGAGCAGCGTGTCATCCGGGCCGACGCTGATCACTCGGCCATCCTCGAAGCGCCGGGAGATCAGGTCGCGCAGGTCGCCGTAGCGCTTGTACTGCAACAGGCCCTGGTCGTTCATCCATTGGTCGTTGTAGACCTTCGACAGGTAGCGGGTGCCGGTGTCGCAGACGAACGTGACCACGCGTTTCGGCTCGGTTTGTTCGCGGCAATAACGCAGCGCTGCGGCCAGCAAGGTGCCGGTCGACGAGCCACCGAGAATGCCTTCGGCGCGCAGCAGTTGGCGGGCATGATCGAAGCTTTCTTCATCACCGATCGAATAGGCGTGGCGCACGCTGGAGAGGTCGGTGATCGACGGAATGAAGTCTTCACCAATGCCTTCCACCGCCCACGAGCCGGGCTTGCCCAGGATGCCGCTGCGGCTGTATTCGGCCATCACCGAGCCGACCGGGTCGGCCAGGACCATTTCCAGATTTGGCTGTACGCGCTTGAAGAAACGGGTCAGGCCGGTCAGGGTGCCGGCGGAACCGACGCCGACGACGATAGCGTCCAGATCATGCTGGGTTTGCGCCCAGATTTCCGGCGCGGTGCTGCATTCGTGGGCCAGTGGGTTGGCCGGGTTGTTGAACTGATCGGCAAAGAACGCGTCGGGAATTTCCTTGGCCAAACGCGCCGCTACGTCCTGGTAATACTCGGGATGGCCCTTGCCGACATCGGAGCGGGTGATGTGCACCTCGGCGCCCATGGCCTTCAGGTGCAAGACCTTCTCGGTGGACATCTTGTCCGGCACCACCAACACCACGCGATAACCCTTGGCACGGCCGACCAGCGCCAGACCCAGGCCGGTGTTACCAGCGGTGGCTTCGACGATGGTTCCGCCGGGTTTCAGGCGTCCGTCGCGCTCGGCGGCGTCGATCATCGCCAGGCCGATGCGGTCCTTGATCGAACCGCCGGGGTTCTGCGATTCGAGTTTGAGAAACAGCGTGCACGGGCCGGTGTCGAAGCGGCTGACGCGCACCAGCGGGGTATTGCCGATCAGTTCGAGAACGGCGGGGCGGGAGTTATTCGGCATAGCGTCACCTCCTGTGGGGGGGCAGCAACCGGCGGCGAAATGTCGCCCGCCAGTCGCAGGCAAATCACGCTTGGACCATAGGCCGGGTTGGCCCCATCCGCAACCGGGTGTCGCCATTCGGTAACGGTACGACGCTGTTCCCCTATAACGAAAAAAACCGCTGGTCCTTTAACGGAGCAGCGGCTTCAGATTCACCAGTTTTAACCATGGCGCATAACCCCTGTGGGAGCGGGCTTGCTCGCGAAAGCGGTGTAACAGTCAGCCTCTATGTTGAATGTTAAGCAGCCTTCGCGAGCAAGCTCGCTCCCACAGGGGATCGCTGGTGGGCAGGTCAGTTCGTGGTGGCTTCCGGCAGTTTGGCGATGACTTTGATTTCGAACTGGAAACCATACAGCCAAGTCACGCCCACAGCGGTCACAGTTGGATGCGGCGCATTGCCCCAGAACTCCGGCACCACGCTCCAGATTTTTTCAAACCGCTCCTGCGGATTGACGATAAACACCGTCACATCAATCACGTCGTCAAACGTACAACCGGCCTCATGCAGGATCGCGTTCAAGTTGTTGAAGGCGAGGCGTACCTGATCCTCCAGAACCGGCTCGGGCGAACCGTCCTCGGTGCTGCCGACTTGCCCCGAAACAAACAGGAAACCATTGGATTTGATCGCTGGCGAGTAGCGATTGCGCTCGTAAAGTGCCTGGCGTCCAGGCGGAAAAACCACATCACGCTGAGTCATAAAGTGCCTCCATCGGCAGGTCAACAGTGACCCGTCATTAACGATGAAGTGACTGTAAGGACTTGCACCCGCCCGATAAACGAGCAACCGTAGCTATCACTGTTTGTAAAACCCAAACAATCCGGGGCGAAAATGGACCGTTTTGATGCGATGCAGGCCTTTGCGCGAGTCGTGGAGGCGGGCAGTTTCACCAAGGCTGCCGAGACGTTGCACATGAGCAAGACCAGCGTGACGCAACTGGTGCAGCAACTGGAGGCGCGGTTGCGGGTCAAGTTGCTCAATCGCACCACGCGCAAGGTCAACGTCACTGCCGATGGCGCGGTGTTTTACGAGCGGGTGGTGCGGCTGCTGGCGGACCTGGACGATGCCGAGACCGGTTTGTCCGGTGCGTCGGTGCAGCCTCGGGGAAGGTTGCGGGTGGATGTGCCGAGTCCGTTGGCGAGCATGATTCTGGTGCCGGCGCTGCCTGAGTTTCATGCGCGCTATCCCGACATCCAGATCGACATGGGCGTCAGCGATCGCATGGTCGATATCATCGGCGAGAACGTCGATTGCGTGGTGCGCGGCGGCGAACTCACCGATCAGTCGCTGATGGCGCGGCGAGTCGGCGATCTGCAACTCGGGGTGTTTGCGGCGCCGAGCTATTTGGCGCGCGTCGGCACGCCATTACATCCACGGGAGCTTGAAGATTCGGCGCATCGCATCGTCGGATTCCTCTGGGCGCGCACCGGCAGAGCCTTGCCCTACGCCATGCGCAGCGACAGTGAGAGCGTGGAGATCAAGGGTCGTTACGTGCTGGCAGTCGATGACGGCAACGCTTATCTCGCGGCGGGCCTGGCCGGGCTCGGCGTGTTGTGGATGCCCGACTACATGTCCAAGGCCCATGAAGCGAGCGGTGATTTAGTGCGGCTGTTCGGTGGCTGGCGGCTTGATCCGATGCCGATTTATGTAGCGTTTCCGCCGAACCGGCATATCAGCCGCAAGCTGCGGGTATTTATCGATTGGGTCGCGGAGCTGATGACGCAGCATGCGCCGATCACGGATCGACCTGATGCATAAGGCCCCTTGAAAACATTCTTCGGCATTTCCGAAATTGATTTTCGATTTTTGCCTGATTATCAAAATAATCCTTAAGCACTAACGTTGCGCCATGCCCTTCGGCGCATCACTTAATGTTTGAGGTCAACAGCATGGAACCCACGAACACCGAATCTGCGAGCCCACTAAATCCTCAACGCCGGACCTTTCTGGCCCAGGCCGGTGCAGGGGCGGCCGTACTGGCCGCTGGCGCGTTGCTCAGTCCGGCCAACGCTTCCGCCGCGCAAAGCACCGGCGCGGCAACGCCAACTTCGAGCAAATCCAAGGGTGGTTTCTGGCCGGGCGATACGCGGTTGGTGGTTTCGATTTCCATGCAGTTCGAAGCCGGTGGGCAGCCGCTCAAAGACACCGACAGCCCGTTTCCTCGCGTGAATTTCCCCGACAGTGTGCCCTCGGATCCGGCCACCAATACCTGGTTTGCCTATGGCTACCGCGAAGGCGTTCCGAGGCTGCTCGACCTGTGGGATCGCCACGGCGTCAAAGTCACCAGCCACATGATCGGCGATGCGGTGAAACGCAACCCGGCGCTGGCCAGAGAGATCGTTGCCCGTGGCCATGAAGCCTCGGGGCACGGCCCGCACTGGAGTTCGCAATTTGCCATGAGCCGGGACGAGGAACGCGCCTTCCTACAGCAGGCCGCGAGCATGCTGACCGAGGTCACCGGCCAGCCCGTCAAGGGCTACAACTGCAACTGGCTGCGGCGCGGGCCTAATACTTTGTCGCTGCTGCAGGAGTTGGGTTACGTCTATCACATCGATGATGTCAGCCGCGATGAACCCTTTATCGAACAGGTCAACGGCAAGGATTTTGTCGTGGTGCCGTACACCCTGCGCAACAACGACATCGTGCTGATCGAGGGCCGCAACTACTCGCCGGGGCAATTCCTGGAGCAGATAAAACTGGAGTTCGATCAGCTCTACGAAGAGGCCGGCAGCCGGCGGCGCATGATGTCGGTCAGTGCGCATGACCGGATAAGCGGCACGCCGCAGATGGTGCGGGTCTGGGACGAGTTTCTGCGCTACGCCAAACGCCATCCGGGTGTCGCCTTCATGCGCAAAGACGCCATCGCCGAATACACCCTCAACAGCCCACTCAGCATTCGGGAAACCGAGACGATCTGAGTCTTGCCCGACATCATAAAAAGGAAGCCTGACGATGCCACCTTCAATCGCATCTGCGTCCCTCATCGCCGGTATTTTGTTCGCCGTGACAGTGCCCGGCACTGCCGACGCCACCGAGCTGGTGAAACCCGGACTGTTGATCACCGACAAGAGCCTGACCGCCGCGCAACTCAACCTCATGGAAACCGCCGCCCGCCGTTACGACACGTTCTGGAATACCGGCGAAGAAGTGTTTGCCCGGGAAGCATTGGCGGACAACTTTATCGACAAGACCCCATCCGAAGGTCGTAAACAGGGGGTGGAAGGGCCGTTGTTGGCATCCCGGGCGTTTCGTGGTGCGGTGCCGGACCTGAGTTGTGAAGTCGAGCAAATGATCATCGCCGGCGACCGGGTCGTGGTGCACCTGCATTTTCGCGGGCATTTCACCGGGACCTTTGGCGAGACCAAAGGCACCGGGCAAACCGTGGACTTCATCGCCACCGATATCTACCAGATTGAAAACGGCAAAATTGCGGCGAACTGGCACATCGAAGACAACCTGACGCTGATGAAGCAGTTGGGCGTGTATCGCTAACCCTTGTAGGAGCGAGGCTTGCCCGCGAAGGCGGCGTGTCAGTCGACTTTGATGTTGGCTGACACAATGCCTTCGCGGGCAAGCCTCGCTCCTACAGGGGGGGTGGTGGTTTTAGGTCTGTGGGGGGGCGATCCATTTGTTGATGGTGGGCGCTTGCCATTGCTCCAGCGCATCAATCAGCGCCGCCGGATCGGTGTTGAAGATCAGCATGTCGCTGTGTTCGGTCTTCATGAAGCCTTCCTTCACCGCATGCTCAAGCAGGCTGCGCACCGGGTTGAAGAAGTCGCCGATGTTCAGGCAGGCGACGCCTTTGTTGTGCTCGCCGAGTTGGGTCAATGTCGCGACTTCGAACAATTCTTCAAAGGTCCCCAAACCACCCGGCAAGGCAATGAAGGCGTCCGCCCATTCACTCATGCGGGTCTTGCGGCTGCGCATGTCCGGGGTGATTTCATGCCGGGTCAGTCCACCATGCAGATGACCGAGGTCGTGCAGGTAGCGGGTGATGATGCCCACCACCTCGCCGCCCTCGGCCAGCACAGCATCGGCCACGATCCCCATCAAACCCCGGTCGGTGCCGCCGTACACCAGCTGCAAACCGCGCCTGCCGATTTCCCGGCCCAAGGCACGAGCACCTTCGGTATAGGCGGGGTTGAAGCCAAAATTGGAACCGGAGAAAACCGCAATGCTGCGAAGTGGAGAGGGCATCGATTGTGTCCGCTTGAGGGCTGAGCGCCTCATCCTGCGGTGTGTTGGACTGATGCAAAAGCGCCAAGAATCGAGTGTTCGAGTAGGCCATGAGGCCGTTACAACAATTCCAGAATGCGCTGGCCAAGGCGTTCGGCGGTGGCCTGGGAATCGATGTTGGCGAACCCGAGCAGCAGCGCCGAATCGGTCTGGCCACGAATGCTGAAATCACTCAGCGCTTCGGCATAAATCCCTGCCTGCTGAAGGCGCTCGACCAGCGCGCGATCAGATTGTTGATCCGTCAGCCGCAGGATCAAGTGCATGCCACCCGGTTGCGCATCAATGCGAATCCGCTCGCCCAAAACAGCCTTGAGCCCCCGCGCAGTCGCCTCCCGGCGTTCGCCGTAGAGTTTGCGCATGCGCTGGATATGCCGGGCGAAATGGCCCTCGGTGAGAAACGTGGCGACGATGGCCTGAGTGAGTTCCGGGCAGTTGCCAAGGAAGGTCTGACCGACGTGCTCGAAGCGCTCGACCTGCGCCGGCGGCACCACCAGATACGAGAGGCGGATCCCGGGAAACAGCACTTTGCTGAACGTGCCGGCATACAGCACCCGACCGTCACGATCCAGGCTCTTGAGCGCGGGCAACGGGCGGCTGACGTAGCGGTATTCGCCGTCGTAGTCGTCCTCGACAATCCAGGCTTGCTCACGGCTCGCCCACTCCAGCAGTTCCAACCTGCGCGGCAACGACAGCGACACGCACAGCGGACTTTGATGCGCCGGCGTGACCACTGCCGCACGGGCGCCCATCGCGTTGTTCACCGCTTGCGCGACCTGCATGCCGTCCTGATCGACCGGCACCGGCACCGTTTCAATCTGCAGATGCGCGAGCAATTGCCGGGTCGGCAGGTAGCCAGGGTCTTCGACCAACACGCGGTCGCCGGGTTTGAGCAAGGTGTGGGCGATCAGCGTCAGTGAGTTGCGGTAACCCGAAGTGATAAACACCTGGGACGGCGCGCAGGTAATGCCGCGAGCGACTTGCAGGTAAGTGGCAATCGCGATGCGCAACGATTCCAGGCCATACACCGACGGGTTGGCCATGTCCGTTACCTGCGTGGCGCGAACGCAACGGGCGCCAATCTGCGCCCAGATTTTCCTGGGAAAGGCGTCCAGCGCCGGTAAGGCCATTTGAAACGGCAGGATCGGCGCCTTGTGCCGGATCGAAGTGTTTTCGACCGTTCGCTCGGCGGCAGAAGAGGGCGCCCGCACATTGATCCCTGGCGCCACCACCGTCCCGGCCTGGCCGCGCGCCTGAATGTAGCCTTCGGCGGTCAGCAAGGAATACGCGGTATCGATGGTGCCACGGGCCAGGCCGAGTTCTTTCGCCAATGCCCGGGCCGCCGGAATCCGCTCGCCCGGCGTGAGCGCGCCATCGGAAATCGCGCTGCGGAACCGCCAGTAGATTTGCCGGTAGATCGGTTCTTTGGACGCCGGGTCCAGGGGCGAAAAAGGCTTGCCGGGATTTGTCATTGCGCCTCGTGATGGTGGAAATACGTGTGCAACGCCTGATCAGTCGAGGCGCGGGCCTCAGCGACAGCATCCGGGCCCAGGGCGGTGCCTTCGACTGTGAAGAAATTTAGATCATGCAGGCCGATCATGTTTAGCACGGCTTTGAGATACGGCGTCAAAAAGTCCGGCTGACGCGCACGCTCCCCGGAAAATCGCCCGCCTGAAGCAATGGCCACGAACACCGGACGGTCGCGCAGCATCGGGGTTTTGCCTTGTGCGCCGACATTAAACGTCCGGCGTACCCGAGCGACGTGATCAATCCACACCTTCAATGCCGAGGGCACAGTGAAGTTGTGCATCGGCGTGCTAATGACCAGCACATCGGCGCTTTCCAGTTCGTTGATCAGCGTTTCGGACTGAATAAAAGAACCCTCTTGAGAGACGTCTTCGAGCGATTGTTGGGAGATCGCGTAGTTCTCATCCACATGCGCGATCCCGCCGGCGCCTACCACCCGATTGATCAATTCAGCGTTCGGATCGCGCTGCAATAAATGCCCGATCACTTTTTGCGACAGCCGATAGCTCTCGGACGCTTGCCCGCGAGGGCTGCAACTGACATGCAGGATATTCATGGTTTTTACCTTCCGGATAATCGACAGAGGCACCCATGCTACGAACCCCATGACCCAGGCAAAAGATCCATGAAATGCCTTTCTGGCTGGTCCATGAATGGATAAGTATGGCCCATGACAATAGGCAGATCATGGACCTTCACCGCTGGTCCATGACGCACCACGATGGAGTCCTCAAATCAGCCAACAGAGGATTCATCATGACCAATCGCATCGACTACGCCAGCGCTTCGCCCGACGGTTACAAGGCATTCGGCGGCGTCTACGTCACCCTGCAAAA
Source organism: Pseudomonas sp. NPDC087342 (assembly GCF_044744265.1). Taxonomy (NCBI): domain Bacteria; kingdom Pseudomonadati; phylum Pseudomonadota; class Gammaproteobacteria; order Pseudomonadales; family Pseudomonadaceae; genus Pseudomonas; species Pseudomonas sp. NPDC087342. The sequence continues at coordinate 10,167 of NZ_JBIUXZ010000041.1, read as the reverse complement.
ATCCGGTCTGCCCCACGAACTGATCGACCTTGTGTACCTGCGCGTCTCGCAAATCAACGGCTGCGCCTACTGCATCGACATGCACTCGCGGGACCTGATCAAGCTCGGCGTCAGCGTAGAAAAACTGGTTTTGGTACCGGTCTGGCGTGATGCCGGTGCCGTATTCAGCACCCGCGAACGCATCGCTTTGGCCTGGGCCGAAACCGTTACGAACGTGGCTGAAACCGGCGTGCCGGACGCGGACTATCAAGCCACCGCCGCCGAGTTCAACGAAAAGGAACTGGCCGACCTGACTTACGCCATCGGCTTGATGAACGCCTTTAACCGCTTCGGCGTGGCGTTCCGCTCGATCCCTGCGGCGGCCAACAAAGCCTGAACCCTTTAGGCGAGCGCCGTGTTGGCGCTCGCTCACCTCTCACTTGCTAAACGAAAGGAGTTGTCACCATGGCATGGTTATTATTAGGTCTCGCCGGCATCCTCGAAATCGCCTTCGCATTTGCGATGAAAGGCTCGGAAGGCTTCACCCGATTGACCCCCGGACTCATCGCCGCCGCTACCGGTGTGTCGAGCGTCTACATACTTTCCGTGGCGCTGCGTTCATTGCCGGTGGGCACGGCTTACGCGGTGTGGACCGGCATCGGCGCGGCGGGCACGGCGATTCTCGGGATGGCGATATTGGGGGACTCCACCACGCCGTTGCGGGTGCTTTGTATCGCGCTGATCTTGGGCGGCGTTATCGGGTTGAAGTTGGTGTCGGCGAATTGATCAAGTGACGTATTGGAAAACCCGAACTTCTTGGCCATGCACCGCTGTCAGAGGGATTCCTTTGAAGCCTGTAGCGAATCATCTTTGATGTCGTCGGCAAATTTGCGCATGAGCCGTACCAGGTTGTCGAAATCCCCCTCATCCCAAGTGGCGAATATCGACTGTCCAATTCTTTCGCGTGCTTCATCGACACGATCAGTCATCGCTTTGCCTTTCTCGGTGATAACCGACTCACGAACTCGGCGGTCGACTGCGCTTCCCTGGCGGAAGATCAAGCCGAGGGTTTCCAGTTTCGCTACCTGACGGCTGACAGTCGTGTAATCGCGCCCCACGCGGTCGGCTAGTTCAACAACGCCAATCGGCCCCAGCCGCTCCACCAGAACCAGCAGCGGGAACAGTGCCCGGTCGAGAGATATTCCAGCCTCCCGGACCATCGCTTCGTCGCGCTGAGGGCGGTTCATCACACCGACAATCTCCAGCAGCGCCCCATGCAGTTCCCGGAGTTGGCTATTTATATGTGTAGTTTGCACGTTTTCTGTTGACACTATTTTTTCTCCATCCGAATATGTGCATAGTGCACATATAGGAGGTTGAGATGAAAGAGCAATTCGCAGTGGATGTGTTGATTTGCGGCGCGGGTGCGGCCGGCCTCACCTTGGCGATCGACTTGGCGAGACGGGGGATTTCCTTCCGGCTGGTCGAGAAAGCGGAGCATCCGTTCCACGGTTCGCGCGGCAAGGGTATTCAGCCAAGAACTCAGGAAATATTCGAGGATCTCGGGATTCTCAACCGCATCGTTGCCGTTGGAGGAGTCTATCCGACTGAGCGCCTATATCGTGACGACGGCACTAGCAGTGATTCTGAAGTCACGGTGCTTAACGACCCGACGACGGCCGAGCCTTATCAGTTACCGCTGATGGTGCCGCAATTTCTGACCGAAAGCGTGATGCGAGAGCGTCTGCTTGAGCTGGGGCATCGGCCGGAATTTGGTTGCGAGTTGGTGGGGTTCGAGCAGGATCAGGATGGCGTAACAGCGCATCTGGTCAGCAAGGCGGGTGAAGAAGCGCTTCGCGTGCGGTGGCTGGTTGGCGCCGATGGCGGCCGTAGCGATGTGCGCCATACGCTGAATGTCGGATTTCCAGGAAAAACCCTCGGTGTGCGTGCATTGGTGGCAGATGTTGTGCTGGCAGGGCTTTCGCGCGATTTCTGGCACCGCTTCGGCGCTGGCGATATGGGGCGGCAGATCGCGCTGTGCCCCCTGGCCGGAACCGAACTGTTTCAGATCCAGGCGCCTATCCCGCTCGATGCGGACATGGATTTTTCAGCCGATGGGCTCACGGCGTTCATTGCTCAGCGTACCGGCCGCCACGATATTCAGGTCCAATCCGTGTCATGGGCATCGGCCTATACGATGAATGCACGGCTGGCGGATCGATACCGGATTGGTCAGGTTTTCCTCATTGGGGATGCCGCGCACATTCATCCGCCGACGGGTGGCCAAGGTCTCAACACCAGCGTGCAGGACGCCTACAATTTGGGCTGGAAGCTGGCCGCAGTCGCCAACGGCGCGCCTGACAAACTGCTCGACAGCTATGAAGAGGAGCGGCGCCCCGTTGCGGCGGCGGTGCTTGGGTTGTCGACAAAGCTCCTTGATGACCTGAAGCGCGGCGATATGCGTCGTGGCCGTGAGGTGCATCAACTCGACATTGGCTATCCCCAATCGACACTTGCGATGGAGCAACCCGAGCGTACTCGGCGTTTGTTCGCAGGCGACCGCGCACCGGATGCAGCGCTGCGCGGCGCCGCTGGCCAGTCGTTGCGGCTATTCAATCTGTTTCAGGGCGCGCACTGGACATTACTGGGTTATGAAGTAGCGCGTGGGGCTGTGCAGCCTCGCCCCGGACTGCATATCCATACCTTCGGCCCACGTGGCGAGATACAGGATGATCAAGGGCACTTTTATCGCGCTTATGAACCCGCCATCGGCGATTGGGTATTGGTGCGTCCTGACGGCTACGTCGGTGCGATCGTTGCTACTGACGATTTAGTCGCCCTGGAAGGCTATCTCAAGCAGGTAGGGATCGGTGTCGCCAGCAACTGCGGCGGCTGATGCGAATCCCGACTGAGCCATTCACGACGGACCCGTAGAGCCATCATCAAAAATGCTCTCGATCGGCAACTCAAACGCACGGGCAATTTGAAACGCCAGCGGAAGGCTTGGGTCATAACGCCCATTTTCAATCGCGTTGATTGTTTGCCGCGAGACATTCAACAGCGCGGCCAGATCAACTTGCGACCACTTACGTTCGGCGCGAAGTTCTTTCAGTTTGTTTTTCATTGATAACGACGTCTGGCGACCTGAAGCCCGATGATCCACATCAAACCCATCACCGGCCACACAAAGGTCCAGTTGAGATGGGGGAACCCGACATTCTCCAGAAAGCCGTAACTGAAGGTCAGCAGCGCGGACGCCGCAAAGGCAAAACCAAGCGCCTCGAACTGGATGCGCAAGTGCATTTCATCCATCTGCCGAAGGTTGCGCACGATGGCCCAGCACATTAACGCTGCCGGCAGCATTGGCATCAACGTAACGGTAATCCGCAGGGCCGTGCTGGCGTTTTCCAGATGCTGTAGCAGCGTCAGCGAGCCGGCCAACATGATCATGTAGAGGGTGAGTGAGGCGGCCATTTCGTAGTAGTAACGTTTCATTTCATCGTCCTGATGTAAAAGGTGCTTTACATACTCGTCGAAGTTTTTCGCGATGTAAAGGGTGCTTTACGTCGAAGGTATCTCGCCATTCAACCATTCCTGATTCATCGTCTCGGCATCGCCCAAATAATCCAGCAACCAGGTCATCGCCGGCGAAAGCTTGTTTTGATTCCACGCCACGCACGACGGGCTGGCGGCGAAAGGGCGTTGCAGGTTCAGGGCGACCAGTTCGCGTTGCTTGATCAGCGGGATCACCAGGTGCGCCGGCGCCATGCCCACGCACAAACCTTCACGCAAACAATCCAGGGCCGAGGCCCAATTCGGCACCACCAATCGTCGCTGATTATCCAGCGACCAGGTATCGCGTTTCGGCAGGTGGCGCGAGGTGTCGTTCATGCACAGCGCGGGGTAGGGGCGCAGTTGATCGTCGTCCAGCGGACCGTCCATTGCCGCCAACGGATGCCCGGCGCTGACCACGCACAACCAGTTCAACAGGCCCATGTCGCGGAAACTGTAGTGACTGGCCACCGGCACTGCACTGGTGGCGCCGATCACAATGTCGGTGCGTTCATCGGCGAGGGCGTCCCACACGCCGTTAAACACTTCGTAGCCAAGCAGCAATTCCACGTCGGGAAACTGTTTATAAAAATCCAGCACCAATTGCCGGCAGCGCTCCTGTTTGACGATGGCATCCACCGCCACTTTCAGCTGACCACTCCAGCCGTTGGCCACTTGCTGGCACAGGCGTCGGGTGTCGAGCATGCTTTTCATGACCCCGCGAGCCTGCTCGATAAACAGCTTGCCGGCCGGCGTCAGCTCGACATCGCGATGCCGCCGCACAAACAGCGGCACCGCCAGCCATTGCTCCAGTTGGCGCACGGTGTAACTGACCGCCGACGGCACGCGGTGCAGCTCTTGCGCCGCCGCACTGAAACTGCCATGCCGGGCCACGGCATCCACCACATCGAGGGAATATTCAGACCACATTCAGTTGCCTTCAAAAATATTGATAAGAACGTCCAATTATTATCGCTTCACAGCAAAGTCTCACCACCCATAATGGCACGCTGCTAACAAATTATTTGATTTGAAGATTCCGTTAGGGCGTTGATGAAAAACTCGTTTGGTTTCACCTGTTATTTGATTGGGCTGAGCGTGCTCGGCTACCTGGGCATGGACATGTATCTCCCGGCGTTCGGCGTCCTTGGCGGCGACCTGCACTTGTCGGCCGGCGCGGTCGGCGCGAGCCTGAGCATCTTCCTCGCCGGGTTTGCCGTCGGACAATTGTTGTGGGGCCCGTTGTCCGACCGTATCGGTCGCAAACCCGTGTTGTTGATGGGCCTTAGCCTGTTCGCACTGGGCTGCCTCGGCATGTTCCGGGTCGAAACCGAAGTGCAACTCTGGGCGCTGCGCTTTATCCAGGCTGTCGGCGTGTGCTCGGCGGCGGTCAGTTGGCAAGCGCTGGTGATCGACCGCTACCCGCCACACCAGGCCAATCGCTTGTTCGCCGGGATCATTCCGCTGATGTCCCTGTCGCCCGCACTCGCGCCACTGCTGGGGGCGATGCTGCTCAATCACTGGGGCTGGCAGGCGATTTTCGCTGTACTGCTCGGCATCAGCGTCGCATTGCTGGTGCCCACGGCGTTGCTCAAAGCCACGCCGAAACGCCTGACAGCCAGCGGCGAACGTTCCCGCATCAGTTTCGGACAACTCCTCAAGACACCGGCCTTCAGCGGCAACGTGCTGATCTACGCTGCCTGCTCCGCCGCATTCTTCGCGTGGCTCACCGCCTCACCCTTCATCCTCGGCGGCATGGGCTACAGCCCCAGCGACATCGGCCTGAGCTACGCACTTCCAACCTTGGGATTCCTGATCGGCGGCTTTAGCTGCCGCAGCTTGCTGCAACGGATCAGCGGCCAACTGATGCTGCCGTGGCTGATCCTCGCGTTTTGCCTGAGCATGGTCGCGTTGTACCTGGTGGCGACGTTGACCACGCCAACCCTGACCACATTACTGATCCCGTTTTGCCTGATGGGATTGGTCAACGGTGCCAGTTTCCCGATCATCATTACGAATGCGCTGATGCCATTCCCGGAAAACTCCGGCAAGGCAGCGGCCCTGCAAAACGCATTGCAACTGGGGGCGTGCTTTGGCGCGAGTTTGCTGGTGTCTACCTGGATCGAGCAGCCGTTGCAGACTGCAGTGATGGTGATGCTCGGGACCGTGCCGGTGGCGGTGTTGGGGTATTGGATGCAGGGGCGCAAGAGAGGAGAGGTGGAACGGTTTGGGCAAGTTGAGACAGATCAGTAACGGAGTTCTGAGAATCCCGAACAAAACACGTTCCCTGTAGCAGCTGGCGAAGCCTGCGTTCGGCTGCGAAGCAGTCGCGAAGTAAGCCAGCGCGGTGCTTCAGGGAAACCGTGCACTCAGGTTTTACGACTGCTTCGCAGCCGAACGCAGGCTTCGCCAGCTGCTACAGGTTTGGGTTAAGGCACGAAAAAGCCCGGCTGATCAGGCCGGGCTTTTTGTTGAGTACCGCGATGAAACCATTCATTTATGCGGTGCGGTTTTGGATCAGACGGTCGGAACCACCTTCAGCAACACGATTCTGGATCAGACGATCCGAACCACCTTCAGCAACGCGGTTCTCGATCAGACGATCAGAACCACCCTCAGCAACGCGATTCTCGATCAGACGATCCGAGCCACCTTCAGCAACACGATTCTCGATCAGACGATCAGAACCACCTTCAGCAACGCGATTCTCAATCAGACGATCCGAACCACCCTCAGCAACGCGATTCTCGATCAGACGATCCGAACCACCCTCAGCAACGCGGTTCTCGATCAAACGATCCGAACCACCCTCAGCCACTCGGCTTTCAATCAATCGATCCGAACCGCCTTCAGCAATCATGGTGCGAGAAGGCGCGGCAAAAGCGTTAACTGCGAAAACCGAGAAAGCGATGCTGAGAAGGATTTGGCGTTTCATGATGGTGTGCTCCGGGGGAGTTATTGGTTGGTATGGAGGCGATGTTACGCCCCGGATTTTTTAAGAGAACTTCATTGATGTGATGGTGACTATCGACGCTGGCAATGGTTGAGGAGGGCGCCTTTGCACTGGCGATTTTCCACCCTGAACCCGCAATTCAAGGTGCCGCCAGGCAGAAGTCAGATGATTCACTATTCTGTCATCACAGCCGATAGCCTGATGTGCAAACGCCTTGTATCCACAACCAGCGAGAAATTATGCCGAACAATCTCGCCCCTATTGTCTCAACGCTCGCCAATCGATCGAGCCTGTCGCTGGCACGTGCCTCTCTATTCAAATTCGTGGGGCTGTTGGCGGCCGTGTTTTTACTGGCCAGCGGTTCGCTGATTTATCTCGCGCATGATCTGGACCGTACAGAAGAGGTCGAAAGCGCTTTCTACACAAAGAAGGCCGTGCAATCGCTGGAAAAATCCCTGCGCTCAACCGTCAAGGACTACGCCTTTTGGGGCGATGCCTACAAGCATCTGCACACGGATATAGACGTTGACTGGGCCTACACCCGGCAAAACGTGGGTTCAACGCTGTACACGGATTTTGGCTTCCAGGGGGTGTTTGTCGTCGACGACGCCAATCGCACCGTTTACTCCGTGATCAAGGGTGAGCTCAAGCCCGTTGACGCCGCCGAGTGGCTGGAGCAGTCCTCCCTGGCCGGGATTCTCGATAAAGCACGTGCCGGCGCCGAGACAGAAACGCCCACAACCACCTTTATCAATGTGAAAGGCATACCCACCCTCATCGCGGCCGCCGCCATTACCCCGGGAACTGACCCAAGCGTAGTGCCTGATGAGAAGCCGCCGTCGGTGTTGATTTTCGTGGATATGTTGAACAGCACCAAGCTGGCCCTGATCGGCGACGATTTCGGGGTCGATCGCCTGCACGCCGCCACGCCTGACGAAACGGGCACCACGTCATTCCTTGCATTGGGCGATGACGGCACGGCTGGCGGCCTGCGCTGGAGTTCATCAAAGCCCGGCCTGCGTTTATTGGGGGTAGGGCTGCCATTGATCGGCATCGCTGCGCTGTTGGTGTGCCTGATGACCTGGTTCATTTTGCGTCGTGCGACCGCCGCGGCGCAGGCACTCGATGCCAGCTACATATCGCAGCAACGCAGCCAGGACGCGCTCGCGACCAGCGAAGCGCGTTTTCGCGACGTGGTTGAAGCCAGCTCGGACTGGGTCTGGGAGATCGATGCCGACTGGCGTTTGACCTTCTTGTCTGAGCGATTTGAAGTCGTTACAGGACTTTCCAGAGACGCCTGGACCGGAGCCGTGATCGATGATCTGTTGCATCTCGAATCCGGCACGTTGTCGCAGTGGCTCAGCATCCCGAAGCGCCGCCCCGACATCAGCGTCCAGTGTCGCTATATCGACAGCAAAGGTCAGGAGCGAATCACCCGTCTTTCAGCTAGAGAAATGACCGGGGACGGATTCCGCGGGACCGCGACCGATGTCACAGAGGAAGTTGAAGCCCGTCGCCGGATCGAATTCCTCTCGCAGCACGACGCCTTGACCGGGCTCCCCAACAGGACACGTCTTCAGGAGTTTCTGGACGGCAAACTCAAGGCACTGCCGACGGCGGAGCAACCGCTGATCATGCTCAGCCTGGACCTGGATCGGTTCAAACCAGTCAATGATTTGCTCGGGCACGCCGCCGGTGATTTGGTCCTTAACCAGGTATCGAACCGCCTGGCCGACTGCGTGCGCGATGGGGACCTTGTTGCCCGTGTCGGGGGAGATGAATTTGTCCTGATCCTCACGGATGTCAGCACCCAGGACGAGGTCGAGGCGCTCTGTCGCCGCCTGATCGAGTCGATTGAGCGGCCTATCGAAATTGGCGAGCAAGAAGTATTCGTCAGCGCCAGTATCGGCATCGCGATGGCGCCAACGGACGCTTTTGAGGCGGCCGAGCTGCTTCGCTACGCGGACATTGCGTTGTACGAAGCCAAGGCCGGAGGCCGTAATACCTGGCGCTTTTACGCGGGGGACATGAACGCCAGAATCATTGAGCGGCGTCGCCTGGAAAGCGACCTGCGCTATGCGATCAAACACGGTGAACTGCGCCTGCATTTCCAGCCTCGCTATCGAATCGCCGACGGTCAGATGGTCGGTGCCGAAGCGTTGGTACGCTGGCAGCACCCCGTACGCGGGTTAATTCCGCCCGACACGTTTATTCCGATTGCCGAAGAGTCCGGGCTGATCCTCGCGTTGAGCAACTGGGTCATCAATACCGCCTGCAACTGCGCCGCCCAGTGGCCGAACAATTTGTTTGTCTCCATCAACCTTTCACCGATCGAATTCAGGCAAGGCAACCTGATCGAGCGCATTCAGCAAACCCTGCACGACTCGGGCATCGACCCCGCCCGGGTAGAACTGGAGATCACCGAAAGCGTCATGCTTGAAGATGCCGCCGGCGCACTGGAGGTGATGCGAACGCTCAAGCGCCTCGGCGTGCGGATATCCATGGACGACTTCGGCACGGGATATTCGTCACTGAGTTACCTGCGCGAATTCCCTTTCGACGGCCTGAAAATCGACCGCAGCTTTTTGAGCCGACTGGTTGAAAGCGAAGATGACAAGGCGATCGTCCAGGCCATCGTCGGGTTGGGGCGTGCGTTATCGCTCACCGTGACGGCAGAGGGCATCGAAACGGCGGAGCATCTGCGATTGCTGAAAGCAGTGTCCTGCGATGAAGGTCAAGGCTACTACTTGAGCCGGCCGCTGGAGATTGAGGCTTTCAACGCCTTGGTCGAACATGCGGGAGCGAAAAGCATCGTTTGAATCGACTCAGCAGGAAGCTGATGGCTAATTGATTTCAAAATGTTACCGCTTCAACGGTTTTTTTGTTAGATTGCGCGCCTCAAAAATTAACCAGGGAAGCGTTATGTTTTTTGTTATTTGGCAAGGATGGGGCCTTCTGGCAGTTGTTATCCCGCTACTCTGCGTCATACCTTTCGCCGGGCTCGGCAATGGGCTCGGGCTGGGTGTCGGCCTACTGGTCGGCGCGGCCGTCAACGCCTACGTTGGCCACCGGATGAACAACCAGCCGGGCAAGATCTACATCGATAGAGACACCGGCGGCGAAGTCGTCTTTCGCAAGAAACACACGCTGTTTTTTGTGCCGATGCAGTACATCTCGGTACTGTGGGTAGTGATGGGTATCTTCATGCTGTTGAATGCGCACTAAGCCTGATTTCAGGTACAAAAAAGCCCGGCTTATCAGACCGGGCTTTTTGTTGAGTCCCGCGATGAAACCATTCATTCATTCATGCGGTGCGGTTTTGGATCAGTCGGCCGGAACAGCCTTCAGCGATTGAGACAGATCAGTAACGGAACTCTGAAAATCCCAAACAAAACACGTTCCCTGTAGCAGCTGGCGAAGCCTGCGTTCGGCTGCGAAGCAGTCGCGAAGTAAGCCAGCGCGGTGTTTCAGGGAAACCGTGCACTCAGGTTTTACGACTGCTTCGCAGCCGAACGCAGGCTACGCCAGCTGCTACAGGTTGGGTTTAAGGCACGTATCGCGATGAAACCATTCATTTATGCGGCGCGATTTTGGATCAGTCGGCCGGAACAGCCTTCAGCGATTGAGACAGATCAGTAACGGAACTCTGAAAATCCCAAACAAAACACGTTCCCTGTAGCAGC
>NZ_JBIUXZ010000040.1:0-24324 GCF_044744265.1 Pseudomonas sp. NPDC087342 | reverse complement strand
GGTCTGCATACGCTTGCGGCCTTCGAACGGGAACGGACGAGTCACCACCGCAACGGTGAGGATCCCCATTTCCTTGGCCACTTCGGCGATGATCGGCGCAGCACCGGTACCGGTACCGCCGCCCATGCCAGTGGTGATGAACACCATGTTGGTGCCCTGCAGGACTTCGGCAATGCGCTCACGGTCTTCGAGAGCGGCCTGACGACCTACTTCAGGGTTGGCGCCGGCGCCCAGACCTTTGGTCACACCGGTACCCAATTGCAGGATGGTCCGCGCGCCGATGGATTTCAGCGCCTGGGCATCAGTGTTGGCGCAGATGAACTCAACGCCTTCAATGTTGCTTTTGACCATGTGATTTACGGCGTTTCCGCCGCCACCGCCAACACCGATAACTTTAATAACCGGGCTTGCGGGGATGTTGTCTACGAGTTCGAACATTTTCCCTCTCCTTACATTCTCTAGTTTTTTCGCCTACTGCGTTTGTTGCGGTGTTGCGGTAATTCTTTAGAAGTTGCCTTGTACCCAGCTCTTGATGCGATCGAGCAAGGCGGGTTTGGCTTCTTCATTGCTGTAACTGTCGCGGCTGCTGATGCCCGAGAACGAAATCCCGTCGGACTGCTTTTGCAGGCCGTACATCAACAAGCCAACGCCAGTGGAATAAATCGGGTTGCGCACCACGTCATCCAGGCCCTTGACGCCATGGGGCACGCCCAGGCGGACCGGCATGTGGAAAATCTCTTCGGCCAGTTCGACCGCGCCTTCCATTTTCGACGTACCGCCGGTCAGCACGATGCCGGCCGGGATCAGGTCTTCGTAGCCGCTGCGACGCAGTTCGGCCTGGATCAGCGTGAACAGTTCGTCGTAGCGCGGCTCGACCACTTCGGCCAGGGCCTGGCGGGACAGTTCGCGCGGTGGACGGTCGCCAACGCTTGGCACCTTGATGGTTTCACCGGCACCGGCCAGTTTGGCCAGGGCGCAGGCGTAGCGAATCTTGATTTCTTCGGCGTACTGGGTCGGGGTGCGCAACGCCATGGCGATGTCGTTGGTCACCTGATCGCCCGCAATCGGGATCACCGCGGTGTGACGGATCGCGCCTTCGGTGAAGATCGCGATGTCGGTGGTACCGCCGCCGATGTCCACCAGGCACACGCCCAACTCTTTCTCGTCGTCGGTCAGGACCGAATACGCGGAAGCAAGCTGCTCGAGAATGATGTCGTCGATTTCCAGACCGCAGCGACGCACGCATTTTTCAATGTTCTGTGCAGCGTTGACGGCGCAGGTCACCACGTGGACCTTGGCTTCCAGACGTACGCCCGACATGCCCAGGGGCTCACGAACGCCTTCGTGGTTATCGCTCACGTAATCCTGCGGCAGGGTGTGCAGCACGCGCTGGTCAGCCGGGATCGCCACGGCCTGGGCAGCGTCGAGGACGCGCTCAAGGTCGGCGGCGCTGACTTCGCGATCACGAATCGCCACGATGCCGTGGGAGTTCTGGCTGCGGATGTGATTGCCCGCCACGCCGACGAACGCCGAGTGGATCCGGCAACCGGCCATCAGCTGCGCTTCTTCGATGGCGCGCTGGATCGATTGCACGGTGGACTCGATGTTCACCACCACGCCTTTCTTCAGGCCGCGGGACGGATGAGTGCCGATCCCGACGATTTCCAGCGTGCCGTCGTCCGAGACCTCGCCTACCAGCGCCACCACCTTGGAGGTGCCGATATCGAGACCGACGATCATTTTGCCGCTTTGCACGTTTGCCATGGGTCCTGCCTCTTCTTAATTCTTCGCGACAGCGGGTTGGGCTGTCGTGGGCGCTACAGGTTCCCGCCAGCCAACAGCGAGGCCGTTGGCGTAGCGCAGATCGATGCGCGCAATGTTCGTAATCTGTTCTTTAAGCGTTTTGTCGTAGATGGCAATGAAGCGGCGCATCTTTTCCACCAGGTTGCCGCGTCCCAGCAGCAGTTCGATTCCCGGGCCGGAACTGCCGGCACCGGTGGTCAGGAACCAGCTGCCTCGTTCACGCAATTCCAGGCGTGCAATCGAGAAGCCCAATGGCCTGAGCATCTGGCTCAGCACCTGGTATTGCTGCATCACTTGCTGCTGGGCCCGTTGTGGACCGAACAGCTGTGGCAAGTGTTCGTAGTTCGCCAGCTCACGCGGGGTGAACGCCTGGCCCTGGTTGTTCAACAGCGACTCATCGCCCCAACGGGCCACCGGCAGTTGTTCTTCCAGGCGAATCACGACTTGATCCGGCCACACCCGACGCACTTCGGCGTGGGCAATCCATGGCATCGTTTCAAGCTCGGTACGCATGCTCTCCAGGTCGATGGTGAAGAAGCTCGACGCCACGTACGGGGCGATCCGCTGCTGCACTGCTTGCTGGCTGATGTAACTCAAGTCGCCCTGCACGTTGATCTTGGTGATCGGCCGGTCGGCGTAGGGCAGCAAACGCTGCGCGCCTTCGTAAGTGCCGAACCCCAGCGCTACCAGCAGCACTGGCCAGAACAAGGCTTTGAGAAAACCAAAATTGGCTTTCGGCAGGCGCGCAGACATCGGCTCTTTGGCCACCATTCGGCTGGCACCCCGCGGCACCGGCTTGCGGCCGGGTGGTGCGGGGGGCTGATGTCTCAGCTGAGCGCCTTGCATGGTCTTAACCTCGCGGCTCGTTGTTGCCGGCAATGCTGGCGGCCAGAATCGCCAGAACCAGTTGCTGGAAATCCAGGCCGGCGGCACGGGCCGCCATTGGCACCAGACTGTGATCGGTCATGCCCGGTGCGGTGTTGACTTCGAGAAACCAGAACTGCCCGTCGGCGTCCTGCATCACGTCTGCCCTGCCCCAACCGGCGATACCCAGCGCCTCACAGGCTTTCGCCGTCAGGTCCATCAGTTCTTTTTCTTTGGTGCTGTCCAGGCCACAAGGGATCCGGTACTGGGTATCGGAAGCCACGTACTTGGCGTCGTAGTCGTAGAAGCTGTGCGTGGTGCCCAGGGCAATCGGTGGCAACACCTGGTCACGCAGGGTGGCGATGGTGAACTCCGGACCTTGAATCCATTGCTCGACCAACACTTGCGAATCGTAGGTACTGGCCGCTTTCCATGCGTCGATCAACTCAGACGCGGAAGTCACTTTGGCCATACCGATACTTGAACCTTCATGGGCCGGTTTGACGATCAAAGGGAAGCCCAGTTCCGTCGCCGCCGAAATACAATCGGCCTCGGAGCTCAGTACCGCGTGGCGTGGCGTCGGAATCCCGAGGCTGTGCCAGACCTGTTTGGTGCGCAGTTTGTCCATGGCCAGTGCCGAGGCCAAGATGCCGCTACCGGTGTAGGGAATGCCCAGGCATTCGAGCAGGCCTTGCATGCTGCCGTCTTCACCGCCACGACCGTGGAGAATGATGAAGGCGCGATCGATTTTTTCGTTGAGCAGGCGCTGCAGCAGGTCATCGCCCACGTCGAGGCCGAACGCGTTCACACCGGCGCTTTGCAGCGCTTCGAGAACCGCATTGCCCGACTTCAGGGACACCTCACGCTCGGCACTCTTGCCGCCGAACAGCACGGCAACGCGACCGAAATCTTTCGGCGCGAGGGTGGAGACGAGGTTGGCGTAAGCAGCAGTCATTTCAACTTCCCCACGGCAGGCGCGGCAACCGCGCCCACGAACAACGGACTGTTCAACAATTTCGGTGCGAGACCGCCGATATCACCGGCGCCCTGGCACAGCAGGATGTCGCCGGCGCGCAGCAGCGGCTTGACGATTGGCGCGAGGTCGACACCGCGCTCGATGTAGATCGGGTCCAACTGACCGCGCTGGCGAATGCTGTTGCACAGCTTGCGGCTGTCGGCACCCGGGATCGGCTCTTCGCCAGCCGGATAGACTTCCATCAGCAGCAGGACGTTGGCATCGGCCAGGACATTGACGAAATCGTCGTACAGGTCGCGTGTGCGGCTGTAGCGGTGCGGCTGGTAAACCATCACCAGGCGACGCTCCGGCCAGCCACCGCGTACGGCTTTGATCACTGCGGCGACTTCGGTCGGGTGGTGACCGTAGTCGTCGACCAGCATCACGCTGCCGCCGTCTACCGGCAGTTCGCCGTAGACCTGGAAGCGTCGGCCGACACCCTGGAACCCGGACAGGCCCTGGACGATGGCTTCATCGCTGACGCCCTCGTCAGAGGCGATGCAGATGGTCGCCAAGGCGTTCAATACGTTGTGGTTGCCCGGCATGTTCACCGAGACATCCAGCGGCTCGCGCTCAGGACGCAGGACCGTGAAGAAGGTCTGCATGCCTTGCTGGCGCACATTGATAGCGCGCACATCGCAGTCGTCGCCGAAGCCATAGGTGACCGTCGGGCGTTTGACCAGCGGCAGGATTTCACGCACCACCGGATCGTCCAGGCACACCACGGCCAAACCGTAGAACGGCAGGTTGTGCAGGAACTCGACGAAGGTTTTCTTCAGTTTGTTGAAGTCACCGTCGTAGGTCGCCATGTGGTCGGCGTCGATGTTGGTGACCACGGCCACCAACGGCTGCAAGTGCAGGAAACTCGCATCGCTTTCGTCGGCTTCGGCGATCAGGTAGCGGCTGGTGCCGAGTTGGGCATTGGTGCCCGCAGCATTCAGACGGCCACCGATGACGAACGTCGGGTCCAGGCCACCGGCCGCGAACACCGAAGCGATCAGGCTGGTGGTGGTGGTTTTGCCATGGGTACCGGCGACGGCGATGCCGTGGCGATAGCGCATCAGCTCGGCAAGCATTTCGGCACGCGGCACCACCGGGATCCGGCGTTCCAGGGCGGTGGCGACTTCCGGGTTGGAGGTGTTCACGGCACTGGACGTCACCAGCACATCGGCGTTCGCGGCGTTCTCGGCACGGTGGCCGATATAGATGTGCGCACCGAAAGATTCCAGGCGCTCGGTCACCGGCGAAGCTTTGAGGTCGGAACCGGACACTTCATAGCCCAGGTTCAACAACACTTCGGCGATACCGCACATGCCCACGCCGCCGATACCGACGAAGTGGATGCGACGGATGCGGCGCATTTCCGGGTGCGGCATGGCTTTCTGATTCTCAACCATGGGCCACCTCCAGGCAGGTGTCGACGACGTTACGGGTTGCATCGGGTTTCGCCAGGCGGCGGGCCGCGTTGGCCATGTCATTGAGTCGTTGCGGTTGCATCAGGACCTCTGTCAGGCGCGCGGCAAGATCTGCGGCGCCAGTCGTTCTTTGCGGCATCAGGAAGGCAGCGCCTTCACGGGCCAAATATTCGGCGTTGCGGGTCTGGTGATCGTCGATGGCGTGGGGCAAAGGCACCAGCATCGAGGGCAGACCGGCGGCGGCCAGTTCACTGATGGTCAATGCGCCTGCACGGCACACCACCAGGTCGGCCCAGCCATAGGCTTGAGCCATGTCTTTGATGAACGGCTGCACTTGCGCCTCGACGCCAGCCTCGCGATAGCGCTGCGCAGTCACTTCATCGTGATTTTTGCCGGCCTGATGGAACACTTCCGGGCGCAGGTCGACGGCGACTTGCGACAGGGCTTCAGGCAGCAACTTGTTCAACGGTTCTGCGCCCAGGCTTCCGCCCAGGATCAGCAAACGCGCCTTGCGACCGGCCAGGGCTGGTCGCGGTGTTTCGAGGAACAGCTCGGTGCGCACCGGATTACCGGTGGTCCGACGGCTGTCCGACAGGGTAAAGGTGTCGGGGAACGCTTCACAGACTCGGGCGGCCAACGGCATAAGCAACCGATTGGCGGTACCGGCCACGGCGTTCTGCTCGTGAACGATCACCGGTACGCCGGACAGTTTGGCTGCGACGCCACCAGGGCCGGTCACATAACCACCGAAGCCGACCACGCACACCGGCCGCAACCGGCGAATGATCGCCCGCGCCTGCCAGACCGACTTCAGCAACATGAACGGCGCCTTGAGCAGCGACAGCTTGCCCTTGCCGCGCAATCCGCTGGCGTTGATGCGATGCAGCTCAAGACCGGCCGCCGGGACCAGATCGTTTTCGATGCCGCGTGGCGTACCGAGCCAATGCACGGTGTAGCCGCGGGCCTGGAATTCGCGCGCGCAGGCCAGTGCCGGGAACACGTGTCCACCGGTGCCGCCCGCCATGATCAATACGTTAGCGCCCATGGGTCGACTCCTCGGCGAAGTCGCTTTCCTGGAATTCGGTCTCTTCGCTGCCCAGATGGGTTCGACTCTCCCACTCGATGCGCAGCAACAAGCCCAGACAGGCACCACAGATCACCAACGAACTGCCGCCGTAACTGAGGAACGGCAGGGTCAAACCTTTGGTCGGCAGCAGGCCGACGTTCACGCCGATGTTGATCAGGAACTGACCGATCCACAGGAACGACAAACCGTAGGCAATGTAGGCGGCGAAGAATTGCTTGGCCTTCTCGGCCCAATAGCCGATGTACATGCCGCGAATACACACAAAGACGAACAGCGCGACCGTGCACAGCGAACCCACGGCACCCAGCTCTTCGGCCAACACCGAGAACACGAAGTCGGTGTGGGCTTCCGGCAGGTAGAACTGTTTCTGCACGCTGTTACCCAGGCCCACACCCAGCCATTCGCCGCGACCGAACGCGATCAAGGCTTGGGACAACTGATAGCCGGCGCCGAACTGGTCGGCCCATGGGTCGGCGAAGTTGGTCAGACGCGCCATTCGATACGGCTGCACTTGAATCAACAGCACTACCGCCGCGACCGCGAGCACCACCATCAAGGAGAACCGGAACAGCCCGACCCCGCCGAGGAACAGCATCGCCGCTGCCGCACCCATCATTACGACGGTGGCACCGAAGTCCGGCTCCATCAGCAACAGGCCGGCCATTGGCAGCAGAACGATGAATGGCTTGAAGAAGCCCATCCAGCTTTCGCGCACTTCTTTCTGGCGACGCACCAGGTAACCGGCAAGGTAGATCACCACGAACACCTTGGCGATCTCGGACGGCTGAACGTTGAAGAAGCTGAAACCGATCCAGCGCATCGAGCCGTTCACTTCACGGCCGATCCCCGGGACGATCACCATCACCAGCAAACCGAACGCGCCCAACAGCATCAGCCAGCCCAGGCGCTGCCAGGTGGCGATCGGGATCATCAGGGTGATGACGCAGGCTCCCAGGCCCAGAACGATATAGATCAGGTGGCGAATCATGTAATACAGCGCGCTGCCCGACTGCGCGGCAGCAACTTCGGTCGATGCCGAGGCGATCATCACCAGCCCGAGGCCGATCAAGGCCAGGCAACCGGCGAGCATCGGGAAGTCGAGGTCGATGCCGCGCCCGGTGATGATTGGCGATGGATACGGCTTGATGATATTTCGCAGGCTCATGCCAGATCCTCCACAGCGCGGACGAACTGGTGACCACGGTCTTCATAATTCTTGAACATGTCGAAACTGGCGCAGGCTGGCGACAACAGCACCACGTCACCGGGGTGCGCAGCGGCGCGGCATTGCTCCACGGCTTCGACCAGCGAACCGACACGGATCAGCGGCACGGCATCGCCAATGGCTTCGCCGATCTTGTCGGAGTCGCGGCCCATCAAAATCACGGCGCGGCAGTTGGCCGCCACCGGATCACGCAAATCCTTGAACTCGGCACCTTTGCCGTCGCCACCGGCGATCAGCACGACCTTGCCATCAATGTCCGAACCCAGTCCTTCGATGGCGGCCAGTGCGGCGCCGACGTTGGTGGCTTTGGAATCGTTGTAGTAGCCCACGCCGTCCAGGTCACGGACCCATTGGCAGCGATGTTCGAGGCCAGCGAAGGTGCGCAGGCTCGACAACATGGCATCGAACGGCAAGCCAACGGCATGCCCCAGCGCCAGTGCCGCGAGGGCATTGGACTGGTTATGCGCGCCACGAATCTTCAATTCGCGCACCGGCATCAGGTTCTGGAATTCGAAGGCCAGATATTTCTCGCCATCCTCTTCGCGGATACCGAACGCCTTGAAATCGGGTTTGCTCAGACCGAAGGTCCAGCATGGCTGACCCTCGCCCATCAACGGACGGCTCAAGGCGTCCTGACGGTTGACCACAAACTGCTTGGCTCCGCGGAAGATCCGGTGCTTGGCCAGGTGATAGGCCGGCAGGCCGCTGTAGCGGTCCATGTGGTCTTCGCTGACGTTGAGCACGGTCGCCACTTCGGCGTTGAGTTGATCGGTGGTTTCGAGCTGGAAGCTCGACAGTTCCATCACGTACAACTCGACGTCGTCGCTGAGCAAGTCCAGCGCCGGGGTGCCGAGGTTGCCGCCGACCGCCACACGCTTGCCCGCCGCAGCGGCCATCTCGCCGACCAGGGTGGTGACGGTACTTTTCGCGTTGGAACCGCTGATGGCGACAATCGGCGCTTTCGCGTTACGCGCGAACAGCTCGATGTCGCCGGACAATTTCACGCCACGGGTGGCGGCAGCCTGCAGGGCCGGGGTCGCCAGCGCCAGGCCGGGGCTCACGTAGAGCTCGTCGGCACGGCACAGGAATTCGACGTCCAGCTCGCCACAACGCACTTCCACGTGCGGATAGTCACGCTTGAGCGTGGCCAGTTCCGGTGGATTTTCCCGCGTATCGGCCACGGCAAACGACGTGCCCCGGTTCGCCAGGTAGCGAACCAGGGACATGCCGCTCTTCCGAGGCCGACAACGATGCGGAAGTGGTCAGAAGCGATCAGAGACACTCGTTCTACCTCAGCTTCAGGGTGGCAAGGCCGACCAGTACGAGAATCACGGTGATGATCCAGAAACGGACGATCACGCGCGGCTCAGGCCAGCCCTTGAGTTCAAAGTGGTGGTGGATCGGCGCCATGCGGAACACGCGGCGCCCGGTCATCTTGAAGGAGGCCACCTGGATGACCACCGACAGGGTTTCCATCACGAACACGCCGCCCATGATGAACAGGACGATTTCCTGACGGACGATCACCGCGATGGTGCCCAGGGCTGCGCCCAGCGCCAGCGCGCCGACGTCGCCCATGAAGACTTGTGCCGGATAGGTGTTGAACCAGAGGAAGCCCAGGCCCGCACCGATCAACGCGCCGCAGAACACGATCAGTTCACCGGCGCCGGGTACGTAAGGGATCAACAGGTATTCAGCGAACTTCACGTTACCCGACAGGTAGCAGAAGATCCCCAGACCACCGCCCACCATCACGGTCGGCATGATCGCCAGGCCGTCGAGGCCGTCAGTCAGGTTGACCGCGTTGCTCGAGCCGACAATCACGAAGTAGGTCAGGACCACAAAACCAATGCCCAGCGGAATGCTGTAGTCCTTGAGCATCGGCAGGATCAGGGTGGTTTCCACCGGAGTCGCTGCGGTCATATAAAGGAAGATTGCCGCGCCGAGGCCGAACACCGATTGCCAGAAATACTTCCAGCGGCTCGGAAGGCCTTTCGAGTTCTTCTCGATCACCTTGCGGTAATCGTCGACCCAGCCGATGGCGCCGAACAGCAAGGTCACCAGCAACACGGTCCAGACGTAACGGTTGCTCAGGTCAGCCCACAGCAACGTGCTGACGCCGATGGACGACAGAATCAACGCGCCGCCCATGGTCGGGGTGCCGGATTTGGACAGGTGCGATTGTGGACCGTCATTACGAACGGACTGGCCGATCTGACGGTTCTGCAACGTGCGGATCATCCACGGGCCATAGCACAGCGACAAAACCAGCGCGGTCAGCACACCGAGAATCCCGCGCAGGGTCAGGTACTGAAAGACCGCGAAGCCTTTGTAGAACTGTTGCAAGTACTCCGCTAACAGCAGCAGCATTAATGTTTCTCCAGACTGGACCCGCACAAAGCGGCGACGATGTTTTCCATCGCAGCGCTACGCGAGCCCTTGATCAAAATAGTGGTGTTTGTATCTTGCTCGGCGCCCAGGGCTTCGATCAGTTCAGCCTGGGTGCTGAAGTGAAAGGCCTGCGGGCCAAATGCGTTCACGGCGTGAGCCATCATTGGCCCGACTGCGTAAAGCGCGGAAACCTTGCCACGGGCGTACTCGCCCACGTCGCGGTGCCCCTGCTCTGCCCAGTCGCCCAACTCGCCGATATCCCCGAGCACCAGAACGGTGCGTCCGGAAAAGCCGGCGAGTATATCAACGGCGGCGCACATCGAGGTGGGGTTCGCGTTGTAAGTGTCATCAATCACGCGCATGCCGTTGGTCGCCAGTTGCGCGACGGTGCGGCCCTTGACCGGCTGAACCGCGCCCAGGCCAGTGGCGATGCCGAACAGCGACACGCCCAAGGCATGCGCAGCAGCGGCAGCGGCCATGGCATTGGCGACGTTATGGGTGCCGAGCAGGTTCAGTTGAACCCGTTCCACACCTTCAGGACTGTGCAGGTTGAAGGCCGGGCAACCGCGAGCATCGCGATCGAGGTCGCTGGCGTAGAAATCGGCGCTTGGGTTGTTCAGGGCGAAGGTCAGCACTTTGCGGCTGCCAGCGCGGGCCTTCCAGATACCGAACGCCTTGTCGTCGAGATTCAGAACGGCGACGCCATCGGCATCCAGCCCTTCGATAATCTCGCCCTTGGCTTCAACGATTTTGTCCGGCCCGCCGAACTCACCGACGTGGGCGGTCCCGGCGTTATTGAGGATGGCCACGTGGGGTTTGGTCATGCCCACGGTGTAGGCAATTTCACCCAGGCGCGAAGCACCGAGTTCGATCACGGCGGCGGTGTGTTCCGGCGCCAGTTCGAGCAGGGTCAGCGGCACGCCGAGGTCGTTGTTCAGGTTGCCACGGGTCGCATGCACCGGACCGCGGGTGCGCAGGATGCTCGCGAGCATTTCCTTGACCGTGGTCTTGCCGCTGGAACCGGTCACTGCTGCGACCGGGTTGCTATAAGCAGCACGGTTCAGCGCGCCGAGTTGACCGAGGGCCTGGCGAGTGTCTTTCACGACGAGTTGCGGCAAGGTGCTGTCGGCGACTTCGCGCTCGACCAGTGCCGCGACGGCGCCTTTACCGGCAACGTCATTCAGATAGTCATGACCATCGAAGCGCGGACCGGTCAGGGCAATAAACAACTGGCCTGGCTTGATCGCGCGGCTGTCGATGCTGACACCGTCGAAACTCGCGTCGGCAGCGACCAGACGAGCATTCAGCGCGCTGGTCAGTTCGCTCAGCTTCAAGGCTTTAAGCATGGGCCACCTCCCACGCGGTCAGGGCGTGATCAGCCTCGACCAGATCGGAGAACGCGTGGCGCTCGCCATTGATTTCCTGATAGTCCTCGTGACCTTTACCGGCCAGGACAATCACGTCATCCGCCGAAGCGCTGGCGATCAATTGCGCAATCGCCTGGCCACGGCCCGCGACGAAGGTGACTTTATCCACAGCGGTAAAACCGGCGCGGATGTCATCGAAAATCACCGATGGATCTTCGGTGCGCGGGTTGTCGTCAGTGACCAGCACGCCATCGGCCAGGCGCTCGACCACTTCAGCCATCAGCGGACGCTTGCCGCGATCGCGATCACCACCACAACCGAACAGGCACAGCAGTCGGCCTTTGGCGTGGGGGCGCAGGGCCAGCAAAACTTTTTCCAGCGCGTCGGGGGTGTGGGCGTAATCGACCACCACCAGCGGCTGAGTACCGCCGCCCAGGCGCTGCATGCGACCGGCGGGGCCTTCGAGTTTCGGCAGGACCTTGAGGATTTCGTCCAGCGCGTAGTCCAGGCCGAGCAAGGCACCGACCGCAGCCAGAACATTGCTCAGGTTGAAACGACCGAGCAAGGTGCTGCGCAAATGGTGCTCGCCTTGTGGCGTGACCAACGTGGCGCGTACGCCTTCGTCATCGAACTGCGCTTCGCGGCAATACAGGTAGGCGCTGGAGTTTTCCAGGCTATAGGTGATCAGGCGCGACTCACGCTTATCAGCAGCGAGTTCGCGGCCGAATTCGTCGTCGAGGTTGATCACCCGGCATTTCAAATTGTTCCAGGCAAACAGCTTGGCCTTGGCTTCGCCGTAGGCCTGCATGGTGCCGTGATAGTCCAGGTGGTCGCGGGACAGGTTGGTCATCACCGCCACATCGAACGCCAACGCAGTCACGCGACCCTGATCCAGACCGTGGGAAGAAACTTCCATGGCCACGGCTTTGGCCCCGGCCTTTTTCAGGTCGGCGAGGGTCGCTTGTACGGCAATCGGATTCGGCGTGGTGTGCAGGCCGCTTTCCAGCGAGCCGTAGAAACCGGTGCCCAGGGTGCCGACGATGCCGCAGTGCTGACCGAGCAGGTCAAGCGCCTGGGCGACCAATTGCGTCACGCTGGTTTTGCCGTTGGTGCCGGTGACGCCGACCAGGTTCAGGTGACGGCTCGGGTCGCCATAAAAGCGCCCGGCAATGTCCGACAGCTGCGCCGCCAGGCCTTTGACCGGAATCAGCGGCACGTCAGTGATCGGCAGCACGGTGGCACCGTCGACTTCATACGCCACGGCAGCCGCGCCACGCTGCAACGCGTCGGCAATGTGCGCACGCCCGTCGAATTTGCCGCCAGGGACGGCGAGGAACAAATCGCCTGCCCGCACGTTGCGGCTGTCGAGGGTCAGTTCGCGGATCAACAGATCACGACCGGCATGCGCGAAAATCTTGTTCAGACTCAGAGACATCAGCCGCGCCCTCCATTGGCTTTCAGCGGAACGACCGGTGTAGCGTTGGCCTGTTGGGTCGGTGGCAGGTTGTCCGGGGTGATGTTCATCAGGCGCAAGGTCCCGGACATCACTTTGCTGAACACCGGCGCCGATACCAGGCCACCGAAGTAACCGGCCTTGGACGGTTCATCGATCACCACAACAATGGCGAAACGCGGATCGCTCATCGGGCCGAAACCGGCGAACAGCGATCGATAGGAATTCTCGGCGTAGCCTTTGGTGCCCACCGACGTTTTACGCGCGGTACCCGACTTGCCGGCCACGTGATACGCCGGCACCTGCGCACGGAATACACCGCGTGGGGCCTCGATCACCTGGGTCAGCATGCCTTGCATGGTCTTCGCGACTTTTTCCGGGATCACCTGGGTGGTCTGCGGTGGCTTGTCGGTCTTGATCAGGGTCAGCGGCGCGATGCGACCGTTGTTGGCCAGCGCCGAGAAGGCGTGAACCAGTTGGATCGCTGTCACCGAAATACCGTAGCCGTAGGACAGCGTGGCGGTTTCAGCCTTGCGCCATTCGCGGTAGTTCGGCAGGTTGCCGACGCGCTCGCCCGGGAAGCCCAGGCCAGTGTCCTGGCCGAGGCCGACTTTCTGCGCCAGACGGAAAATGGTTTCGCCGCCGATATCGAACGCGACCTTACTCATGCCGACGTTACTGGAGTTGATCAGGATGCCGGTCAGATCGAGCACCGGACCTTCGGTCTTCGAAACGTCCTTGATGGTGTACTTGCCGATCTGCAGGCTGCCCGGATACACCTCGACGGTGTCGCTCGGCTTCCAGCGCCCGGTTTCCAGGGCGGCACTCATGGAGATCGCCTTCATGGTCGAACCGGGTTCGAACACGTCGATCATCGCGCGGTTACGCATCATCGCCGGTTGCAGGTTGCGACGGTTGTTGGGGTTGTAGGTCGGCTGGTTGACCATGGCGAGGATCTCGCCACTCTTCACGTCCATGATCACCAGGCTGCCGGCCTTGGCGCCGTTCTCGATGATCGCGTTACGCAGCTCGCGGTTGGCCAGATATTGAAGACGCAGGTCAATGGACAACGCCAAGGGCTTGCCGGCCTTGGCGTTTTTGGTGACCTGAACATCCTTGATCAGCCTGCCGCGCCGATCCTTGATGACCTGTCGCTTGCCGGCGACTCCAGCCAGCCATTCGTCGTAGGCCAGCTCGACGCCTTCGCGCCCGTGATCGTCAATGTCGGTAAAGCCGACCATGTGCGCGGTGACTTCACCGGCCGGGTAGAAACGGCGGAACTCTTCGATGCCGTAGACGCCGGGCACTTTCAGGTCGAGCACCGACTGGCCCTGCTCGGGGGTCAACCCGCGCACCAGGTAGATGAATTCTTTATTGGCCTGGGCTTCAAGGCGTTCGGTCAGTGCTTTCGGATCCTGACCCAGCGCGGCTGCCAGTGCTGGCCACTTCTCTTTGGCCAGCTGCATTTCCTTGGCGTTGGCCCACAGAGTGGTGACCGGGGTACTCACGGCCAAAGGCTCGCCGTTACGGTCGGTGATCAGACCACGGTGAGCCGGAATAGGAATGTGACGAACGCTGCGCGCATCGCCCTGACCTTTAAGGAAGTCACGGTCGACCACTTGCAGGTCGATGATGCGCCAGCAGATTGCGGCCACCATGATACCGAGCAAACCCAGGACCACGCGGAACCGCCACGGGAAGAGTGCGCCTTCGAGTTTCATCATGGCGCCACCATCCGTACTTCAGCGGCGCCGGGAATGCGCATCTTCAGTTGTTCGGTGGCCAGCACTTCGATACGGCTGTGGGCGGTCCAGGTGCTCTGTTCGAGAATCAACCGGCCCCACTCGGCCTGCGCCTTGTCGCGCACGCTCAACTCGTTGTACAGCGAGTTCAATAGCTGACGGTTCCAGTGGGCGCTGTAAGACACACCGATGGCCGACACGAGCACGCCAACAAACAGCAGCAGCATGAAAAAGCTTCCGCCGGGAAGTGGCTTGGCGAAAAGCTTGCTCACCGCAGCTTCTCCGCGACGCGCATGATGGCGCTACGGGAACGTGGGTTGGCTTTGAGTTCGGCCTCGGAGGCGGACTGCGCTTTGCCATGGACTTTGATTTTGGGTTCGAAAGCAACGTGACGAACCGGCAGGTTGCGCGGCAGGTTGTCGGCTTCGCCTTTCACCAGTTTGCGCATGAACAGTTTGACGATGCGGTCTTCCAGCGAATGGAAGCTGATGACCACAAGGCGACCACCGACTTCCAGGCATTCCAGAGCGGCTTCAAGGCCGGCTTCCAGATCGCCCAGTTCGTTGTTGACGTGAATACGCAGGCCCTGGAACGCACGGGTGGCCGGGTTTTTGCCCTTTTCCCATGCAGGGTTGGCGACTTTCAGGACTTCGGCCAGGTCGGCAGTACGCTCGAACGGCTTGATGTCGCGGCGCTCGGCCACGGCACGGGCCATGCGGCCGGAGAAACGTTCTTCGCCGTATTCCTTGAACACCCGGGCGATTTCTTCCACCGGCGCGGTGTTGACGAATTCGGCAGCGCTGATCCCGCGTGACGGGTCCATGCGCATGTCCAGCGGGCCATCGTTGAGGAAACTGAAGCCGCGCTCAGGGTCGTCGAGCTGTGGCGACGAGACGCCAAGATCGAGCAAAACGCCGCTGACCTTGCCCGCCAGACCGCGTTCGACGACTTCCGAACCGAGCTCGGCAAAGCTACGCTGCACAACGACAAAGCGGCCGTCTTCGGCCGCTAGCGTTTGCCCGGTGGCAATCGCTTGAGGATCTTTGTCGAATCCGAGGAGCCGGCCGTCAGGGCCGAGCTGGCTGAGGATCAACCGACTGTGTCCGCCACGTCCGAACGTGCCGTCCAGATAGCAGCCATCAGGACGTACGGCGAGAGCCTCCACGGCTTCGTCGAGCAGTACGGTGATGTGGTTAAAGCCGCTATCAATAGTCACAGGATCAAATCACGCAGTTCATCAGGCATCGCGCCCGGTTGTTGAATAGCAGCCAGGTCAGCGGCAGAAACCGCATCCCAGGCATCCTCGTCCCATAATTGGAACTTGTTCAGTTGGCCTACCAACATTGCGCGCTTATCCAACTTGGCATATTCGCGCAGACGCGGCGGAACCAGAAAACGACCACTGCCATCGAGCTCGAGGTCGACGGCATTACCAATCAGCAAACGTTGCAGGCGGCGGTTCTCTTCGCGAAGCGAAGGCAGTGCGCGCAGTTTGGTTTCAATAATTTCCCACTCATCGAGGGGATAAACACACAAACACGGATCAACGGCATCGATGGTGACGATCAGTTGACCGGAACTACGCGAAACCAACTCGTCACGGTACCGGCTCGGCATAGCGAGACGGCCCTTTGCATCGAGACTGATTGCATTAGCTCCGCGAAACACGTCAGCGTTTCTCCAATTTTTAGCGTTTTGAGCTCAAAAAACCCACTTCATGCCACTTTTCGCCACTTGCGCACACTATAGGAATGCGCCCACCACACCGTCAAGGCGCGGATTAAAGGAAAAGCCTTACAGAACGGAGATTTAGGAGCGTAAAAGGAGGGGTAACGGGAATATGGCGTATGTTTTTGCTCAATAACTTGATTCAGCACTGATGGCTGCGCTCGAAAGTTAATGTAATTTGTTAAGAGTAAGATTTTTTCGGTATTACGACGGAGGGTCTGCTGGTGTTTATGTACGGAGGGAAATCGGTGTTGCGGGGTGTTTTGCGCATAGCCGGAATCACTGGCTAATCGATATCATAAAAACCCTTCGCCAGTCATTACGGACAAAGGGAAATTGTGGGCACCGATGCCCTGCTCAATGATTAAAGCAGGGAAAGAAAATAAGGTGGAGAGTCGATCTGTAAGCCGGGTTCTGTCTTGAACAGTCATTCGTCTACGATGGCCATCACTGGACATCTTTAGCAACCTACCCGGTCCCAGCGCGGGCCACGCCTTGGGACCCTATTTGGTCTTGCTCCAAGTGGGGTTAACATAGCCACGAACTGTTGCCAGACGTGCGGTGCGCTCTTACCGCACCTAATCACCCTTACCGGCGCCGACGCGCTAAGGCGGTTATTTTCTGTGGCACTTTCCGTAGGCTCACGCCTCCCAGGCATTACCTGGCACTTCGCCCTATGGAGCCCGGACTTTCCTCCCCCCCCTAATTTTCATAGAGGGCAGCGACTGTCCAATCGACTCTCCGCCGCGAAGGTTAACGGCAGAGCGGCCGAAGAACAAGCGCTAAACGCCTTTGGCCACTCCTGCGCGTCGGGTTTTTACTCGCCCTTCTGTTTATCCAGCGCGACTTGATAGAGAACATTCTTGCGCTCGCCGGTAATTTGCGCCGCCAGGGCTGCGGCACGCTTGAGCGGCATTTCTTCGAGCAACAGATTGAGGATACGCATCGCTTCGCTGCTGACCGCGTCTTCCGTCTCCGGTGCCGACCAACCCGCCACCAGCACCACGCATTCACCGCGCTGCTGATTGCTGTCGGACTCGACGAATTCACGCAACTCGGCGAGCGGCAAACCCTTGAGGGTTTCGAAGGTCTTGGTGATTTCCCGGGCCAGCAACGCCGGGCGCTCGCCGCCGAATACCAGTTCCATGTCCTGCAGACACTCGAGAATCCGGTGCGGGGCCTCATAGAAAATCAGTGTGCGCGGCTCTTCCTTGACCAGCTCCAGACGAGCCCGACGCCCGACGGCCTTGGCCGGCAGGAAGCCCTCAAAGATGAAACGATCCGAGGGCAAACCCGCCGCCGACAATGCCGCGATCAAGGCGCAAGCACCCGGAACCGGCACCACATTGATCCCCGCCGCGCGCGCCTGGCGCACCAGGTGATAACCCGGATCGGAAATCAGCGGCGTCCCGGCATCGGAGATCAACGCCACATCGTCGCCGGCCAGCAGGCGCTGGATAAAACGACTACCTTCATCCCGTTCGTTGTGTTCATGGCAAGCGGCCAATGGTGTCGCAATGCCGAAGTGCTGCATCAAACGCTGGGAATGACGGGTGTCTTCGGCTGCAATCAACGCCACCTCACGCAGGATTTTCAGCGCACGGGCACTGATGTCGTCCAGGTTGCCGATGGGCGTCGCCACCACATAAAGCGAGCCAGCAGCGGAATTCAAAGCACCTGGAGCAGTCAAAGCGCACACCTCATGATCGGTAAAAGTCGCCATTGTAGCGCGTAGTGACACTTGCGACGCGCGCAAGCCACCCTTGGTTTCGGGGCCTTTTGTGCAGTGCTGCAACATTTGCACGAGCTAAATTGATCGATTCACGCCAGTAACATCGCGCCCCGGCCAGTGCTTGGGTACAATTCCACGCTAATTTGATCGAGTATCAGGAACACTACATGATCGCTTGCCTGCGGCTGTTCACTGCCCTCTGCCTCGCTGCCTTGTTGGCGGCTTGCGCCAGCTCGCCCTCCTCCAGCCTTGGCGAACTTCCACGGACCCCGGATGCCAGTATCGAGCAACTGCTCGAAAAGGCTGCCCAGAGCAAAACGCCGGAACAAGCTGCATTGTTTCGACTGAGCGCGGCAGACCTGGCTTACCGTCAAGGCAATGCCGGCCAGTCCGCGCAAATCCTGCAACAAGTGCCGATGGAACAACTCAAGCCTGGCCAACAGGTCTTCGCCAGTACCCTGGCGGCGGAACTGGCCATGGTGCGCAACCAGCCCAAAGCGGCGCTGACCGCCTTGAGCCATCCGAGTCTGGAACGCCTGGGTGAATTGCCAGTCGAGCAACAAGTGCGCACCGGCACCGTTCACGCCCGCGCCCTTGAAGCCGATGGCCAGACCCTGGCCGCCGCACGGGAGCGCATCTTTATTGCGCCGATGCTCGAAGGCGAAGCCGCTGCAAAAAACCACGAAGCGATCTGGACCCTGATCGCCTCGCTGCCTACCGATCAATTACAGCCGACCACCACCGACGACCTCGGCGGCTGGATGAGCCTGGCCCTGGCGGTGAAAACCGCCGGCACCCTGGAACAGCAGCAAGCCGCGATCGACGCCTGGAAAGCACAGAATCCAAAGCACCCGGCTGCGCTTCAATTGCCGCTGCCTCTGACCAAACTCAAGGAACTGGCTAGCCAGCCTCTGGGCAAGATCGCTCTGCTGCTGCCACAGGACGGCCCGTTGGCGTCGGTTGGCAAGGCGCTTCGTGACGGCTTCATGGCCGCTCACTACCAGGCGCAACAAGCCGGGCAGAAGCCGCCAGCCATTGTGTTCTATGACACCTCGAAGCTGACGTCGATGGACGAGTTCTATCGCAAGGCCCAGGCCGATGGCGTGCAACTGGTCGTCGGTCCACTGGAGAAGCCGCTGGTCAAACAGCTCAGCGCTCGCCCGCAATTGCCGATCACCACCCTGGCGCTGAACTACAGCGAAGGCGAACAAGGTCCGGCCCAGCTGTTCCAGTTCGGTCTTGCGGCTGAAGACGAAGCTCGCGAAGTGTCCCGTCGCGCTCGCGCCGACGGCCTGCATCGCGCCGCCATCATGGTGCCGAAAGGCGAATGGGGCGACCGTGTCCTGAGAGCCTTCAGCCAGGACTGGCAAGCCAACGGCGGCAGCATCGTCGCAACCGAACGCGTCGATCAGCCAGTGCAACTGGCCCAGCAAATCGCCGACATGTTCCAACTGCGCCAGAGCGAAGGTCGCGCCAAAACCCTGCAGAGCACTGTTGGCTCGCAAGTCGCCGCGCAACCTTCCCGTCGCCAGGACATCGAGTTCATCTTCCTTGCTGCCACCCCGCAACAGGCGCAACAGATCAAACCGACCCTGAACTTCCAGTACGCCGGTGATGTGCCGGTCTACGCGACGTCCCACGTGTTCAGCGCCAGCGGTGACGTGAACCAGTACAACGACATGAACGGCGTTCGCTTCTGCGAAACCCCATGGTTGCTGGATGCCAATGATCCGCTGCGCAAACAGGTGACTGCACAATGGCCACAGGCCGGTGGCAGCCTTGGCCGCCTGTACGCGATGGGTGTTGACGCCTATCGCCTGGCACCGCGCCTGGGGCAACTCAAGGCCTTGCCGGACAGCCGCATCGAAGGTCAGTCGGGCAGCCTCGGCATGACCCAGAACCAACGTGTGGTACGCCAGTTGCCGTGGGCACAGTTCGTCAACGGCCAGGTTCAACGCCTGCCGGACACCCCGCGCTGATGCCTGACAGGTCACGCCAACAAAGCGGTCAGGATGCCGAGCGCCATGCGCTCGAGCATCTTCAACAACAGGGTCTGCGCCTGCTGGCGCAGAACTGGTTGTGCAAACGCGGCGAGCTTGATCTGGTCATGCTTGATGGCGATACAGTAGTATTCGTTGAAGTCCGCTACAGAAAAAACACTCAATGGGGTGGCGCGCTCGATAGCATCGATGGGCGCAAACGGCAGAAACTGATTTTCGCCGCGCAGTATTTTCTTCAGCGCGAGTCGCGTTGGGCCAATTCCCCTTGCCGTTTCGACGTGGTTGCCATCGACAGCAGCCTTGATCAGTTGAACTGGTTGCAGAATGCCTTCGACAGCTGATCGCTTGCACCCCGAACCGGACACCTTCACCCAACACTTTTGCTCTTTGCTTTGCGGGCTGCACATTCATGTGCCAAGTAGCCGCGCTAATTAAGGTCACACAGATGGACATGCAATCCCGAATTCGCCAGCTTTTTCAGGCCAGTATCGACACCAAGCAACAGGCGATGGACGTACTTGCACCGCACATCGAGCAAGCCAGCCAGGTGATGGTCAACGCCCTGCTCAATGAGGGCAAAATGCTTTCCTGCGGCAACGGCGGTTCCGCCGGTGACGCCCAGCACTTTTCGTCGGAACTGCTCAACCGCTTCGAACGCGAGCGCCCGAGCCTGCCAGCCATCGCGCTGACCACCGACAGCTCGACGATCACCTCGATCGCCAACGACTACAGCTACAACGAAATCTTCTCCAAACAGATTCGCGCGCTTGGCCAGCCGGGTGATGTATTGCTGGCAATTTCCACCAGCGGCAACTCGGCGAACATTATTCAAGCGATCCAGGCCGCACATGATCGCGAAATGATTGTCGTAGCATTGACCGGTCGCGATGGCGGCGGCATGGCATCGCTGCTTTTGCCTGAAGACGTCGAGATTCGCGTACCGGCCAATGTCACCGCACGTATTCAGGAAGTCCACCTGCTGGCGATCCATTGCCTTTGCGACTTGATCGACAGCCAACTGTTCGGGAGTGAAGAATGACCCCTAATCGCCTAGGCCTTCTGGCCTTGACCCTGTGCCTCGGCATCAGCGGCTGCACCTCGGTGGTTAAAGCCAGCCGTGAAGCGCCGATTGAAGATGACCGCGGCACGCGCACCTTCGGCAGCAAAATCGACGACTCCCTGATCGACACCAAGGTCGGCGTGAACGTCGCCAAGGCTGATCCGGCGCTGGACAACGACTCGCACATCGTCGTTACCAGCTTCAACGGCATCGTACTGCTGGCCGGGCAAACGCCGACCGCAGACCTCAAGGCCAAGGCCGAACAGGCTGCCTCCGCCGTTCAGCGCGTGAAGAAGGTCCATAACGAACTGCAAGTCCTGCCGCCATCCGGCTTCCTTGCGCGCCAGAACGACACCTGGCTGACCTCCAAGATCAAGACCCAGATGCTCACCGACCCGAACATCCCGGGCTCGCGCATCAAGGTCGTGACCGAGAACGGCATCGTCTACTTGCTGGGCCTGCTGACCAAGCAGGAAGCCGATCAAGCCACCAGCCTGGTGCAGAGCGTTTCCGGTGTGCAAAAGATTGTGAAGTTGTTTGAGTACATCGACTGACACCGCACCTCTGCAAGAGTCAGGCCTTCCGGCGAAGGCGCCTTCCAGATCGCCTTCGCCGGCAAGCCTGGCTCCTACAGAAGTAATAAAAAAGGCGATCCATTCGGATCGCCTTTTTTATTACTTCACGACCTTCAAACTAGGTCGACCGCTGGGACGCGGCGGTTCGTTGTCGGGTGGCGGGACATCATCATCCGGCTCGATCTCTTCATCGTCTTCCATAGGCGACTCCAGATCAAACACCATGCCCTGGCCGTTCTCCCGGGCGTAAATGCCCAGGATCGACGCGATAGGCACGAACAGGGTGTGCGGCACGCCACCGAAGCGCCCTTCGAAGCTGACCGCTTCGTTGTCCATGTGCAAATGACGCACGGCAGCCGGCGATACGTTCAGGACAATCTGTCCATCACTGGCGAAACCTTGCGGCACCTGCACCGACGGATATTCGGAATTGACCAGCATGTGCGGGGTGCAATCGTTATCAACAATCCACTCGTAGAGCGCGCGGACCAGATAAGGTCGACTGGAGTTCATAGCGGCTCCTTAAGCCTTAGCGCATATCGCGTTCGACACCAGACAGACTCGCCTGGAAAGCCTCACGCGCGAAAGAGCGCTCCATGTAATCAAGCAGCGGCTTGGCAGGCCGCGGCAGTTCAATACCCAAAATCGGCAAACGCCAGAGTATTGGCAATAGGCAGCAATCCACCAGACTTTGTTCCTCACTGAGGAAAAACGGCTTGTCGGCGAACAACGGCGACACGCCTGTCAGGCTTTCGCGCAGCTCTTTACGAGCGACAACGCGGGCGGCTTCCTTGGACCGGGAATCCAGGATCAGATCCACCAGGCCACACCAGTCACGCTGAATACGATGAATCAGCAGACGGCTGTTTGCACGCGCCACAGGATAAACCGGCAGTAAAGGCGGGTGCGGGTAACGCTCATCCAGATATTCCATCACCACGGTCGACTCCCACAACGCCAGGTCACGATCGACCAGGGTGGGCAAGCTACCGTAAGGGTTCACTTCGATCAGTTTAGGCGGCTGGCGACCAGCTTCCACATAAATGATCTCGGCGCTGACACCCTTCTCTGCAAGTACGATGCGTACTCGGTGGGAATAGTGGTCGGCGGGGTCGGAGTAACAGGCCAACCGATTGGTCACGCCCATGGCGGTCCTCCTCGCTTGTAGAAATTATCGGAAGCGGAAAAACGCGCGCGCCCAGAGGGCGCCTCCCGTAACGCCTGGCTTACCAGACTCGTTACACCTTCAGAGACGCCCCTGGGCGCGCGCGATTAACAGCAATTGCTTACAGCTTTATCAATGGACGTCTTTCCAGTATTCACGCTTGAGCAAGTATGCGAATACGAAGAAGAACGCCAGGTAGAGCAATACATAGGTGCCGATGCGCTGATGTTGCAGCTTTACCGGGTTAGCCGAGTAAGCGAGGAAGGTTACCAGATTCTTGACCTTCTCATCGAACTGCTCTTCGTTCAGGGCACCACTCTTCGGCACGATGGTCAGCTGATCGCACGCTTCATGAGTCAGCGGCGTACCGGTCAGCGGATCATACTGCTTCTTGCCGTCCTCGACGATTTGAACCTGTTTGCAGCCAACCACCTGGCGACCTTGCAGGCCGACCAGCACGTTAGGCATGCCGACGTTCGGGAACACCTTGTTGTTCACACCCCAAGGACGCGTCGGGTCTTCATAGAACGAACGCAGGTAGCCGTAGAGCCAGTCGGTGCCACGCACGCGAGCCACCAGGGTCAGGTCCGGCGGCGCTGCGCCGAACCAGGTCTTGGCGTCTGCCGGCTGCATGCCGATGCTCATGTGGTCGCCGATCTTGGCGCCGGTGAACACCAGGTTCTTCAGCATCAGATCATGCGGAATCCCCAGGTCGTCGGCAACGCGCTCATAGCGCTGGAACTTGGCACTGTGGCAACCCATGCAGTAGTTGGCGAACGTACGTGCGCCGTCCTGCATGGCCGCTTTGTCGGAAACGTCGATGTCGACTTTTTCCAGCTCCGGGCCACCGTGTTCGGCTGCGAAGGAGAACACTGGCAGAGCAGCAAGAATCAATACAGCAAATAGCTTTTTCATCAGCCAGTCACCCTTTCCGGAACCGGTTTGGTCTTCTCGAGCCTGGTGTAGAACGGCATCAGAATGAAGTAGGCGAAGTACAGGAAGGTGCAAATCTGCGACACCAGTGTCCGCTCAGGGGTTGGGGCCAATACGCCCAGCACGCCGAGGATCACGAAGCAGATGCAGAACACCCAAAGCCAGATCTTGCTCAGCCAGCCCTTGTAGCGCATGGACTTGACCGGACTGCGGTCGAGCCAAGGCAGGACGAACAGCATGGCAATCGAAGCACCCATGGCGATGACGCCCATGAGCTTGTCCGGAATCGCCCGCAAGATTGCGTAGAACGGTGTGAAGTACCAGACCGGAGCGATGTGCTCTGGGGTCTTGAAGGCGTTCGCTACTTCGAAGTTCGGCTTCTCGAGGAAGTAACCACCCATTTCCGGGAAGAAGAACACGATCGAGCAGAAGATGAACAGGAACACCACCACGCCGACGATATCTTTCACGGTGTAGTACGGGTGGAAGGCAATGCCGTCCAGCGGTACGCCGTTTTCGTCTTTGTGTTTCTTGATGTCCACGCCGTCCGGGTTGTTCGAACCGACTTCGTGCAGCGCCAGGACGTGCAACACCACCAGGCCGAGGATCACGATCGGCAGGGCCACAACGTGCAAGGCGAAGAAGCGGTTCAGGGTAATACCGGAAATCAGGTAGTCACCACGGATCCACTGGGTCAGGTCGTTGCCGATGACCGGGATCGCACCGAACAGCGAGATGATCACCTGAGCACCCCAGTAGGACATCTGGC
>NZ_JBIUXZ010000039.1:0-25839 GCF_044744265.1 Pseudomonas sp. NPDC087342 | reverse complement strand
TTTTCTAGGCGTAGGCAACGGTGGTGGCAACGGCCAGCTCGCTGGACTTCTCGCCACGGATCACTTCAACCAGCGGCATCATGTGCACCGGGTTGAAGAAGTGCATGCCGACGAAGTTTTCCGGACGCTTGAGGGCTTTGGCCAGCAAGGTGATGGAAATGGTCGAGGTGTTGGACGCGAGGATGGTGTCCTCTTTGACGTGACCTTCGACTTCAGCCAGTACGGCTTGCTTGACCTTAGGGTTCTCGACGACCGCTTCGACCACCAGATCCACGTGACCGAAGTCACCGTAGGACAGGGTTGGACGAATGCCGTTGAGCACTTCAGCCATTTTCGCCGGGGTCATGCGACCTTTATCAACGCGACCGACCAGCAGCTTGGCGGCTTCAGCCAGGCCTTGCTCGATGCCGTGCTCGTTGATGTCCTTCATCAGGATCGGCGTACCTTTGGAAGCCGACTGATAAGCGATACCGCCACCCATGATGCCGGCGCCCAATACGGCAGCCTGCTTCACGTCGCGAGCGATTTCGTCGTAGGCCTTGGCCTTTTTCTTCAGTTCCTGATCGTTCAGGAACAGACCGATCAAGCTCTGCGCGGCAGAGGTCTTGGCCAGTTTGACGAAACCGGCAGCTTCGACTTCCAGCGCCTTGTCACGACCGAAGTTCGCGGCTTTCTGGATGGTCTTGATCGCTTCAACCGGCGCCGGGTAGTTCGGGCCAGCCTGACCGGCCACGAAACCTTTGGCGGTTTCGAAAGCCATCATTTGTTCGATGGCGTTCAGTTTCAGCTTTTCCAGCTTCGGCTGACGCTTGGCCTTGTAGTCAAACTCGCCGGAGATGGCGCGTTTGATCAGTTCCAAGGCGGCTTCCTGCAGTTTTTCAGGTGCAACCACTGCATCGACTGCGCCAACTTTCAGCGCGTCTTCAGGACGGTTTTCCTTACCAGCGGCAATCCACTCGATGGCGTTGTCGGCACCGATGATGCGCGGCAGGCGCACGGTGCCGCCGAAGCCCGGGTAGATGCCCAGTTTGACTTCTGGCAGACCGATCTTGGCCTTGGTGGACATGACGCGGTAGTCCGCCGCCAGGCACATTTCCAGACCGCCGCCCAGGGCAATACCGTTGATCGCGGCGACCGTCGGGACATTGAGGTCTTCGAAATCGCTGAAAATCTTGTTGGCTTCGAGGTTGCCAGCGACAAGCTCTGCATCAGGCAGCTTGAAGTTCTCGACAAATTCGGTGATGTCGGCGCCGACGATGAACACGTCCTTGCCACTGCTGACGATCACACCCTTGATCGAAGCATCTGCCTTGATGGTGTCTACGGCCTGACGCAATTCGTTCAGGGTTAGACGGTTGAACTTGTTGACGGACTCACCCTTGAGATCGAACTTCAGTTCGACGATGCCACTTTCAAGAGCCTTAACCGTGATGGCTTTACCTTCGTAAATCATCAACTGATCTCCACGATATGGAAGCTGAACAGTACACGTCGGACGCAGGCGAATGGCTCGGCAGGACGCTTTTCGTCGATGCTAACGCCAATCCACCCGGCACACCCGCCAACGCGATAGTCGGGATTCTGTAGGAGCGCTCTGGAATACAAACGCTCAATTCATACGCCCGTTTGATTTGGGTACGCCACCTTCACGGAATTTCCGGCAATTGTCAATCGCCCAAAATGCTGGTTGAAACGCGACTTTGCAGTCATTTCCGTAAGACGAAGGTTCACAACACGCAGGTGCATGTGAGGCCATTCATAGAATCAATAGTTAGAAAAGTCGCCCTAATTCACGGCAACCTGCGTTTAAGCAGCTACGCTGGCGGGACATTGAGGAAAAAATTTGAACACTTTTGGCGAATACCCGGCGTAAGATCAGCGCCACAAAGATTTCCGGCCTGCCTGGCCAACCCCAGCCCGATGATGATGTCGGGCTTTTTATTGCTCACACAAATGCACAAATCCATGTAGCAACTGCCGAGCTTGCGAGGCTGCGTTCGGCTGCGCAGCAGTCGCCATTGTGATCGCCAGGTACTTCAGGGTAATCGCACTGGCCGGGATTACGACGACTTCGTCGCCGAACGCAGCCTCGCAGGCTCGACAGCTGCTACGGGTTGCGCTCATATCTGGCATTACGGTTTCAGGCGAGAGCTTTCAGTGTGGCGTCGATTTGTTGCAAAACCTCGGCTTCGCCCTTCTCGCCCCAATACAAAAAGATCATCTGCTTGTCCGCTTCGATCTTGTAGACGTTGGCCGGCAATTTTTCGAAATGATTGAGCAGCGTCCGATCCTCACAGACCTCCTGCCACTGATTGACCCAGACGCCCGGAGCTTTCTGCCAGTAACTCCAGCACTTCGGCTGATTGCCTCGGCGTGGCCGATGGTACTGCGCACACGGGCTCGGCGGCTCCTGACTTAGCCAGTGCGGCCACTCCTGCGGCGCCAGTTGCATGGCTAGGCCGATGCGTCGCGCTTCCATTCGCAAAGCCATGCGGCCGCTCTGGTGGCGCGACGGCCGCAACCATGCGAGCGGACTCAGTACCACCAGCAGGATTGACACCACTATCCAGACCGTCATATCTGTACTCCCGATTCTTGATGAGCGCTTTGAGTCACTTTGGAACCATCGCGCTTGAAACCAGCCATACTTACCAATATCGCAATCCTCAGGAGGAGCACCTCATGCCCTACCACCATATTCTGGTCGCTGTAGATCTAACCGAAGAGTGCGATCCTGTTATCCACCGCGCTCGCGAACTGTCGGTGAGCAACGGTGCGAAGCTGTCCCTGGTGCACATTGTCGAGCCGATGGCCATGGCCTTTGGCGGCGACGTGCCGATGGACCTGTCCCAGTTGCAGCAGCAACAGTTCGACCAAGCCAAGGAGCGCCTGGACCGACTGATCCTGAAGTACCCGGAGCTCACCAAGGAATACAGCCACCTGACTTACGGCCAGCCGCGCCAGGAGATTCACCACCTGGCCAAGGAACAGACCTGCGACCTGATCGTGGTAGGCAGTCATGGCCGGCACGGTCTGGCGCTGCTGCTCGGCTCGACCGCCAACGATGTGTTGCACGGTGCGCCTTGCGATGTGCTTGCGGTGCGACTGGTCAAAAGCTGACAACCCCGACTTCCCTTGTGGGAGCGAGCCTGCTCGCGAAGGCGGCCTTACAGTCAACATTGATATCGACTGACAGGCCCTCTTCGCGAGCAGGCTCGCTCCCACAATGAATCGGTGTCGCCCAGTAGATCGCATTCCATACGAAAAGCCCGGCGTTCATCTCTGAACGCCGGGCTTTTTTATTGCAGGATCATTCAGGCATCCAGCTCGGCCCAACGCTCGACCATTACGTCGAGTTCAGCCTGCAATTGCTCAAGCTGAGCAATCACCGCCGCCGTTTCGGTAGCCGGACGCTGATAGAACGCCGGATCCGCCATTTGCGCTTCAACAGCCGCAATCTGCGTTTCCATGGCTTCGATCTGGCCTGGCAGCATTTCCAGCTCGCGCTGATGCTTGTAGCTGAGCTTCTTCTTCGCCACTGGCGCTTCGACTACAGCAGCGACTGGCGCCGCTTCGGCCGTCACGACAGCGGAGGTCAGGTCGGCCTTGCCGGACTTGCTCTCGGTCACGCCCAACAGGCGCGGCGAACCGCCCTGACGCAGCCAGTCCTGATAACCACCGACGTACTCGCGAACCTTGCCTTCACCTTCGAAGACCAGGGTGCTGGTTACGACGTTGTCGAGGAATGCCCGGTCGTGACTGACCATCAGCACGGTGCCGTTGAAGGTCAGCAAGACCTCTTCCAGCAACTCGAGGGTTTCGACGTCGAGGTCGTTGGTTGGCTCATCGAGCACCAGCAGGTTTGCCGGTTTGCTGAACAGCTTGGCCAGCAACAGACGGGCACGCTCACCACCGGACAGCGCCTTCACCGGCGTGCGGGCACGCTGCGGGCTGAACAGGAAGTCGCCGAGGTAGCTCAGCACGTGACGGCTCTGACCATCGATATCGATGAAGTCGCGACCTTCGGCCACGTTGTCGATCACGGTTTTTTCCAGGTCCAGCTGATGGCGCAATTGGTCGAAGTACGCCACGTCGATGCGCGTCCCCTCTTCCACGGTGCCGCTGGTTGGTTGCAAGCCGTTGAGCATCAGTTTCAGCAAGGTGGTCTTGCCGGTACCGTTGGCGCCGAGCAGGCCGATACGGTCGCCGCGCTGCAGGACCATCGAGAAGTCCTTGATCAGGAACGGGCCGCCCGGGTGAGCGAAACTCACGTTCTCGAGGACCATTACCTGCTTGCCTGACTTGTCAGCGGTGTCCAGCTGAATATTGGCCTTGCCGGTGCGCTCACGACGCTCGCTGCGCTCGTTGCGCAAAGCCTTGAGGGCACGCACGCGGCCTTCGTTACGGGTGCGGCGCGCCTTGATGCCCTGGCGGATCCAGACTTCTTCCTGGGCCAGTTTTTTGTCGAACAGCGCGTTGGCCGTGTCTTCAGCCGCCAGCGAGGCTTCTTTGTGCACGAGGAAACTGGCGTAGTCGCCGTTCCAGTCGATCAGGCCACCGCGATCCAGTTCGAGGATGCGGGTCGCAAGGTTCTGCAGGAATGAACGGTCGTGCGTGATGAACAGCACGGCGCCCTGGAAATCCTTCAGCGCTTCTTCAAGCCAGGCAATCGCACCGATGTCCAAGTGGTTGGTCGGTTCGTCGAGCAGCAGCAGGTCCGGTTCGGAAACCAGAGCCTGGGCCAGCAGGACGCGGCGACGCCAGCCGCCGGACAATTCGGCGAGGGTCTTGTCGGCAGGCAATTGCAGACGGCTCAACGTGCTGTCTACCAATTGCTGCAAACGCCAGCCGTCGCGGGCTTCGAGGTCGTGCTGGACGTGCATCAACTTGTCCAGGTCGGCGTCGGTGACGATGTTCTGGCTCAGGTGGTGATACTGCGCGAGCAGCTCGCCCACACCGTCCAGACCCTCAGCCACAACGTCGAACACGGTCCGCTCGTCGGCTACCGGCAATTCTTGCGGCAATTCGCCAATCTTGAGGCCGGGTGCGCGCCAAACGGAGCCGTCATCGGGCTTCTGGTCGCCCTTGACGAGCTTCATCATGCTGGACTTGCCAGTGCCATTGCGGCCGATGATGCACACCCGCTCACCACGGGCGATCTGCCAGGACACCTTGTCCAACAACGGCGTAGAGCCGAAAGCAAGGGACACATCGCTGAATTTGAGCAGGGTCATGAGCTTCTCCAAAAACCGGGCGCGCATTCTACCTGACTTGAGGCTTCAGAAGGCCGGCAATTTCACCTCTGTAGCACTCTGCATGACAATTGTTGCGATCTTGCACCGGCAGGCCGGCAAAGCTTTCGCCGGTTGCTGGCAAAAGGCTAAGCTACAGATTATTCAGTGCCGATCCTGTCAGCACTTGTCATGATTTTTTCTGCCCGGATGTCTCATGCGCAGTCGCCTTTTCAGTCTTTTATCGTGTTTGCTTCTTTCTGCCACTGCTGCTCAATCAGTCCAGGCGGTGGACTTGTCCACCCAACGCCAGTATTACGATGAAGCCAAGCGTGCCTTGGCCAAGGGTGATTCCGAGCCCTATTTCCGCTATAGCCAGGCGCTCAGCGATTATCCGCTGGAGCCGTATCTGGCCTATGACGAACTGACCGCGCGCCTTAAAACCGCCAGCAATGCCGAGATCGAGAAATTTCTCGCCGAACACGGTGATCTGCCCCAGGCCAACTGGATGAAACTGCGCTGGTTGCGTTGGCTGGCGGATCGCGGTGACTGGGCGACTTTCGTCAAGTACTACGACCCCAAGCTGAATTTCACCGAATTGGACTGCCTGAACGCGCAGTACCAAATCGGCCATAACCTCAAGCCCCAAGGCTACGCCAACGCCGAAAAGCTCTGGCTGACCGGCAAATCGCAACCCGCCGCCTGTGATGGCCTGTTCGGGATCTGGGCCGCCGAAGGTCAACTGACCGAACAGAAACGCTGGGAACGCACCAAACTTGCGGCCCAGGCACGCAACTATCCACTGGCCAACAGCCTGGTCAGCGGCCTGACCACCCTCGCCCCGCGCGGCCGTTTGTTGGTAGATGTGGCGCAGAAACCCGAGCTGCTCAATCAGCCGTCGCGGTTTGCTCCGGCCGATGAGCCGATGTCCGACATTGTCAGCCTCGGCCTGCGTCGCCTGGCCAAACAGGACCCGGACAAGGCCATGGACCTGCTCGACGGTTACGCCACCAGCATGCACTTCTCCCGTGATGAGAAAGTCGCCATTGCCCGGGAAATCGGCCTGACCCTCGCCCGACGTTTCGACCCGCGCGCGCTGGACGTCATGACCAAGTACGACCCGGAACTGCGCGACAACACCGTGTCCGAATGGCGCCTGCGCCTGCTGCTGCGTCTGGCCCGTTGGGACGATGCGTATCAATTGACCCGACGTTTGCCGCAGGACCTGGCGACCACCAACCGCTGGCGCTACTGGCAGGCTCGCAGCCTGGAACTGGCGCAGCCGCAAAATCCGGAAGCGCAGACGCTGTACAAGGGCCTCGCCCGCGAGCGGGATTTCTACGGTTTCCTCGCAGCCGACCGCTCGCAACTGCCCTATTCGCTGCTCAACAAACCGCTGGTGCTGAGTCAGGCGTTGATCAACAAGGTGCGTAACACCCCGGGTGTGCGTCGCGCCCTGGAATTCCACGCCCGTGGCCAGATTGTCGACGGTCGTCGCGAGTGGTATCACGTCAGCCGTCATTTCAACCGTGACGAAATGGTTGCCCAGGCGAAACTGGCCTATGACCTGAAATGGTATTTCCCGGCGATCCGCACCATCAGTCAGGCGCAGTACTGGGACGACCTGGACATCCGTTTCCCGATGGCCCACCGCGACACCCTGGTGCGTGAAGCCAAGGTCCGTGGCTTGCATTCGAGCTGGGTGTTCGCCATCACTCGCCAGGAAAGCGCCTTCATGGACGACGCCCGCTCCGGCGTCGGCGCCAGTGGCCTGATGCAACTGATGCCCGGCACCGCCAAGGAAACCGCGCGCAAGTTCAGCATTCCCCTGGCCTCGCCGCAGCAAGTGCTCGACCCGGACAAGAACATCCAGCTCGGCGCCGCTTACCTGAGCCAGGTCCACAGCCAGTTCAACGGCAACCGCGTCCTCGCCTCCGCCGCCTACAACGCCGGCCCCGGCCGCGTGCGCCAATGGCTGCGCGGTGCCGATCACCTGAGCTTCGACGTGTGGGTGGAAAGCATCCCGTTCGACGAAACCCGCCAGTACGTGCAGAACGTATTGTCGTACTCGGTGATCTACGGCCAGAAACTCAACTCACCGCAGCCGCTGGTGGATTGGCATGAGCGGTATTTTGATGATCAGTGATCGTTCCTTGATCTTGTTCTGAGCCGCTAACAAAAATGCCCGCATCGACTGATGCGGGCATTTTTTATGGCGCTCTACTTGGTCGGTTACTTGGTCGCTACTGGGTCGGTTACTGGGTCGGTATGCGCATCTGGGCCATCACTAAACTGCAATGCCGCCAACCGCGCATACAGCGCATTGCTTGCCACCAACTCCTGATGCGTCCCCACCGCCACCAGTTTCCCTTGGTCCATCACTGCGATGCGGTCGGCGTTTTTCACGGTGGCCAGGCGGTGGGCGATGACCAGGGTGGTGCGGTTTTTCATCAGGCTTGGCAGGGCTTGCTGGATCAGGTGTTCGCTTTGGGCGTCGAGGGCGCTGGTGGCTTCGTCGAGCAGCAGGATCGGTGCATCGACCAGCAGCGCCCGGGCGATGGCCAGGCGTTGGCGTTGGCCGCCGGACAAACCGAGGCCGCCGTCGCCGAGGTGGGTCTGGTAGCCGTGGGGCATTTGCTCGATGAAGTCGTGGGCGTAGGCGATTTTCGCCGCTTCCTGGACTTGAGCCAGGGTTGCGCCTGGATTGCCGTAGCGGATGTTTTCTTCGATGCTGCCGAAGAACAGCGCCGGATTTTGCGAGACCAGGGCGAAGCAACGGCGCAGGTCGAGCGGATCAAGCTGCGTCAGCGGCACGCCGTCGAGCAGGATGCGGCCTTCGGCGGGGTCGTAAAACCGCAGGAGCAGGTCATACACGGTGGACTTGCCCGCACCGGACGGCCCGACCAGCGCGAGGGTTTCGCCCGCATTGATCGTCAGATTCAGGCCATCGACGGCAAAGCTTTCAGGACGCGACGGGTAGGAAAAGCGCACATCCTGCAACTGCAGATCGCCCTTCACCCTTTCAGGCAAGGTCACCAGTCCGCTGGTCGGTGGCTGGATGATGTTTTCCGAACGCAGCAATTCGGCGATCCGCTCCGCCGCCCCGGCCGCGCGCTGCAATTCGCCGATGACTTCGCTCAACGTGCCGAAGGCGCTGCCAACGATCAGGCTGTAGAAGACAAATGCTGCCAGTTCCCCACCGGAAATCCGTCCGGCGATAACGTCCATGCCACCGACCCAAAGCATGACGCCCACCGCGCCCAGCACCAGCACGATTACCAGCGTGATCAGCCACGAACGCTGGACGATGCGTTTGCGCGCGGTATCGAAAGCCTGTTCCACGGTCAGCGCAAAGCGTTTTTCGTCCTGGACCTGATGGTTGTAGGCCTGCACGGTTTTGATCTGGCCGAGGGTTTCGG
The DNA here is from genome assembly GCF_044744265.1 of Pseudomonas sp. NPDC087342. Taxonomy (NCBI): domain Bacteria; kingdom Pseudomonadati; phylum Pseudomonadota; class Gammaproteobacteria; order Pseudomonadales; family Pseudomonadaceae; genus Pseudomonas; species Pseudomonas sp. NPDC087342. Next base: position 17,189 of record NZ_JBIUXZ010000039.1, on the reverse strand, counting down.
ACACGTAGCTGCCGACATCGGCAATCCGGTCCTGGCTCTCGCGCGACAGGCTGCGTACCCGGCGACCGAAGATCAGGATCGGCGCGATCACCAGCGGCAAGGCGATCACCACGATGCTGGTGAGTTTGGGGTTGGTGATAAACAGCAGCACGATCCCGCCAATGACCATCAGCAGATTGCGCAAAAACAGCGACAGCGACGAGCCGATCACCGATTGCAGCAGCGTGGTGTCAGCAGTCAGCCGTGACTGGATTTCGGAGCTGCGGTTGTCTTCGTAGAAGCCCGGATGCAGGTACACCAGATGATTGAACACCTGGCGCCGAATATCCGCGACGACCCGCTCGCCGATCCACGACACCAGATAGAAGCGCGCAAAAGTGCCGACCGCCAGGGCGAGCACCAACACCATGAACAGACCAATGGTCTGGTTGAGCAAATGCGGTGACTGGGTCATGAAACCCTGATCCACCAACAGACGAATGCCCTGGCCCATGGACAAGGTGATGCCGGCGGTGACGATCAACGCCAGCAAGGCACCCAGTGCCTGTAAGCGATATGGCACGAGAAAACGACTGGCCAGACGAATGGCGCGACGGTGACGGGAAGAGAGCATCGGGTTCATCCAGGTTCGCGATAGAAGCGATTGATGGGGCCAGCCTACACACTCAATGGGGTGGAACTCTGTAAATCACAATGAGTCAGGTTAATTATGTCCGCCAAGACTAGCGGCTAGACGCTATTGGTCTAAAGTCCGGGTGGCAACACTGCGGGATTTCTGGTGGACTGGAGTTGTCGCTTGGGAGAGACCGCAGGGAGTTGTCACAGCCCGGTCACCTGGCGGTTTTAGAGTAAGCACACAACCTGATGAGGAGACAGGCCATGTCCTTGCAAAACAGCAGCGAAGACAAGATTCAAGTGATCCGCACACAGCCAGACCAGTCTCTGGGTTGCTCGATTATCGATGAGGACGGGCACGAAGTACCGATCACTGAAGGCATGATCCAGGACGCCTGCCGCGAACTGGAGAAGCGATTGGTCAAGCCTGCCGAACAAGAGTGATATAGCCACCGTCTTCTTGACCCGGCCCAGGTTGGCCGGGTTTTTTATGGGTGATTATCCGGACATTGTGGTGCGGCTTTCGCGGGCAAGCCTCGCTCCTACAGATTTGAGTTGCCCAACTGTTCAACTAACGACACAAACCCTGTAGGAGCGAGGCTTGCCCGCGAAGGGGCCAACTCGGTATTCAGACCGCCGAAGCACCAAGGGCCGCCACGATCTTTTGCAACGCCAACGAATCCCCCTCAATCCGCACCTGCAACCCATCAATCTCCCGGCGCGGCGGATAGTTCTTGCGCAGCGCATCAAACGCCGCACGCTGTTCACTCACATTGCCTACAAGGCTGCGGCGGAAATCCGCATCGTCGCGGCGCGGGTCGTACACGACCCGGCACAACATCGCCAGCGCCCAGGCCGGGTCGCTGTCAGCGTGCAAGGTCACTTGCGTCAACCATGGCGCGGGCAGCAAATCACTCAGGCTGACCTGGGCCGGTTGACCGAGGAAGTCGCAATACTCCTGATAGATCTGCGCCGTGCCGCGCTGTTTGCCGTCGAGGCTGTAGCCGGCGATATGCGGTGTTGCCAACACGCAAAGGTCAGCCAGTGCCACGTCGACCTCGGGCTCGCCTTCCCAGACGTCCAGCACCGCTTGCAGGTCTTCACGCTGCAGCAACACCTGGCGCAGGGCCGCGTTATCCACCACCGGGCCACGGCTGGCATTGATCAGCCAGGCGCCGGGCTTGAGCCGGTTCAAACGGGGCTTGTCGAACAGGTGCCAGGTCGCCTGAGCACCGTGCTTCTTCAACGGCGTGTGCAGGCTGATCACGTCGCACTGCTCGATGATCTGCTCAAGGCTGACAAAATCGCCGCCCTCCGCTGCTTGCCGGGGCGGATCGCACACCAGCACGTTCCAGCCCAGGCCTTGCAGGACCTTGACCAGCCGCCCGCCCACTTCGCCGGCACCGACCACGCCGTAAGTGCGTTGAGTCAGGTCGACACCTTCGATTTCGGCGAGAGTCAGCAGACTGCCGAGCACATAGTCGACCACGCCCCGGGCATTGCAGCCGGGTGCGCTGGACCAGGTGATGCCGGCCTGTTGAAAGTAATCCAGGTCCAGATGATCGGTGCCGATAGTGCAGGTACCGACAAACCGTACCTTGCTGCCTTCGAGCAACGCACGATTGACGTTGGTCACCGAGCGCACCAGCAGTACATCGGCCTGCTCGACCATGGCGCGGTCGATGGAACGCCCCGGCACCCGGCGTATTTCGCCGAAACCCTGGAAAAAGGCGTCGAGCAGCGGGATATTTTCGTCGGCAACAATCAGCATGGCGAGGCTCCTTTGGCGGATCGGCAGTGTAGTTGCAGATGACCTGTCACGCCTAGCACGCATCCCCGGTAGGAACCATGTAGGAGCCATGTAGGAGCTGACGAGTGAAACGAGGCTGCGATCTTTTGACTTTGCTTTTTAAAAAACAAGATCAAAAGATCGCAGCCTCGTTTCACTCGTCAGCTCCTACGGGGGATGTGCGGTAGTAGGAAAGGATTACAAATCCCTAACACAGCGCTTTTCCTGACCAGTGCGTCAACGGGGTAGAATGCGCCGCCCTGCGCCTCAAGTACCCTGGACGTTTCGCTCGTGAATTCCGTGACTGATCACCCCGCTGCAACTCCCCTCACCCGCCCGGCCCGGATTCGCCTGGAGCTGAAGACCCTGCTCGCACTGGCGTTGCCGATCATGATCGCGCAACTGGCGACCACCGCCATGGGCTTCGTCGATGCGGTGATGGCCGGCCGTGTCGGTCCCCGCGACCTGGCCGCCGTAGCGCTGGGCAACTCGATCTGGGTCCCGGTGTTCCTGCTGATGACTGGCACGCTGCTCGCGACCACGCCGAAAGTCGCCCAGCGTTTCGGTGCCGGGACTCACAACGAGATCGGCCCGATCGTGCGCCAGGCGTTGTGGCTGGCGCTGGTGGTGGGGTTGATGGCGACCGGCATGCTGATCGCCGCCGAACCGATCCTTCACATCATGAAGGTCGATCCCGAGCTGATCGGCCCGTGCATGCAATACCTGCACGGCATCGCCGCCGGTTTGCCAGCGGTTGCGCTGTACCACGTGCTGCGCTGCTACAGCGACGGCATGGGCCGCACGCGTCCGGCGATGATCCTCGGTTTGTGCGCCCTGGCGCTAAACATCCCGCTGAACTACGTATTCATTTATGGCCACTTGGGCGTGCCCGCCATGGGCGGCGCCGGCTGCGGCTGGGCGACGGGGATTGTGATGTGGTTCATGGCCCTCGGCATGATCGTCTATACACGCTGGGCACCGGCCTACCAGAAAAGCGAGCTGTTCAGCCGCTTCGACTGGCCACAATGGTCGGTGATCAAACGCCTGCTGAGCATCGGCCTGCCGATCGGCATCGCGGTGTTCGCCGAATCGAGCATCTTCGCGGTGATTGCCCTGTTGATCGGCAGTCTCGGCGCGACCGTTGTGGCCGGACACCAGATCGCGCTGAACGTCAGCTCCCTGGTGTTCATGATCCCCTACTCGCTGGGCATGGCCGTCACCGTGCGCGTCGGTCAGGCACTGGGTCGCAATGAACCGCGTGAAGCGCGCTTCGCTGCCGGCGTCGGCATGGGCACCGCGCTGGCGTATGCGTGCCTGTCGGCGAGCATGATGTTGTTGCTGCGCGAGCACATTGCCACGATCTACACCGCCGACCCGACGGTGATTCATGTGGCGGCGATGCTGATTGTGTATTCGGCGCTGTTTCAGTTTTCCGATGCGATCCAGGTCACGGCGGCCGGTGCATTGCGCGGTTATCAGGACACGCGGGTGACGATGATCCTGACCTTGTTCGCGTATTGGGGGATCGGCTTGCCGGTGGGTTACGCCCTGGGCCTGACCGATTGGTTCGGCGCGCCGAGCGGCCCGAGCGGGCTGTGGCAGGGTTTGATCGTGGGCTTGAGTTGCGCGGCGCTGATGCTGTCGATCCGCCTGACGCGCAGTGCACGCAAGCGGATTCGTATCAGCCAGTCGATGGGTTAAGCGAGTTTCTTGCGGATCCAGTAGAGGTAGGTGCCTGCCTCTTCGTGCTGCGCCACCAGTTCGTGGTCGAGAAACACACAGAACTTGGGAATGTCGCGCCGGGTCGACGGGTCGGTGGCGATCACCTTGAGCAAGCCGCCGGGCGCCAGGTCACGGATGTGCTGGTGCAACATCATCACCGGCTCCGGGCAGTTGAGACCAGTGGCGTCGAGGGTGCCGTCTACCGGCGTATCAAGCATTTCACTCATGATTCACTCCTGAAACTGGCCGGCATTGTCGCGCATTGCCGGGTGTTCGGTCATCTGTCTCATAACACCGCCCCGCTCCTACAGGGTTGGGTGGCGCCCCGCAATACGGGCGCGGCTCAGCGGGACTTGGGTTTCTTCACGTCAATCCGGCGCAAATGGCAGGTCACTTCTTCGCGGTCGTGGTACAGCTGCTTGCAGCCGATCTCGACCTTGATCCCGCGTTCCTTGAAGCCATCGGCGATGCGTTCGAGCAAGCGCTTCACTTCCGCGTAACGCTGTTTCATCGGCAGCTTGAGGTTGACCACCGCTTCGCGGCAATGGCCTTCACCAATCCACTCTTCGAGCATCGCGGCGTTGCGCGCCGGTTTCTCGACGATGTCGCAGACCATCCAGTCCACCGGTTGGCGCGGCTTGAAGGTGAAGCCGTCGGCCATCAAGTGTTGCACCAGGCCGGTGTCCATCAGGCTTTCGGCCATCGGACCGTTGTCGATGGCGGTCACCAGCATGCCACGGTTGACCAGTTGCCAAGTCCAGCCGCCCGGCGCGGCGCCGAGGTCAACACCAGTCATGTCGCTGTGCAAGCGCTCGTCCCACTGATCACGCGGGATAAAGTGGTGCCAGGCCTCTTCCAGCTTCAGCGTTGAACGGCTTGGCGCGTCACGCGGAAACTTCAAACGTGGAATGCCCATCGGCCACATCGCCGAGTTATTCGACTCAGCCAGGCCGACGAACACTTCACGACCGCTTTTGAAGGTCAGCAACAGGCGCGGCTTGCTGGCGTCTTCCACCAGTTTGCCGGCCGCCATCAGTGCCTTGCGCAGGTGGCCTTCGAATTTCTTGCAGAAGTTCGACAGTTCCTTGCCATCGTTGGTGTCGACCATTTCCAGCCACAGGCTGCCGCACACCGGGAAATCGACGATGTGCGCGAGGATCACGCTGATGCGATCGGTTTCCGGCAGGTCGATGAAAATCCCGCGCGCCCATTGGCGCGGGAAGATCAGCTCGGCAAAGCGCTGGCCGCGCATCAGGCGCTCGGCGCCGTCTTCTTCGGTGCAGATGAATTCGGCGCAGGCGCTGGCGGTCTTGGCCTTGGCGTAACCGGCCACGTTCAGCCGCGCGGCGTGTTCGGCAATCTCGGAACAGACTTCGCCTTCGAAGCCCGGCCGGCAATGCATAAATAGGGTGTTCATTCTTACTCCTGGGCAGATGGCGAGGAATTCAGCCACTGCGCGATGCCCAGGCTTGCGGTGAAGCAAAGCCTGTCACGAAAACCGGCGCATGATAGCCGAGTTCGGAACCTTGGACTTGTCGATAGAGTCCAGTTATTAGCCAGCTACTTAAAACAGGGCTAGGTTTAATGCTCTGTTTGTCCCGTCAGTCCGTAGCCGTGCGGACCCAAAGGAGTCATTTCAAATGCCGTCCCTCGATAGCCTGAAAACCCTTAAAACCTTACAAATAGACGACAAGACCTACCATTATTTCAGTCTGCCCGACGCTGCCAAGAGCCTCGGTGATCTCGACAAGTTGCCGATGTCGTTGAAAGTCCTGCTGGAAAACCTGCTGCGCTGGGAGGACGAAAAAACCGTCACCGGCGCCGACCTCAAGGCCATCGCGGCCTGGCTCAAGGAGCGTCGCTCCGACCGCGAAATCCAATACCGCCCTGCCCGCGTATTAATGCAGGACTTTACCGGCGTACCCGCCGTGGTCGATCTGGCCGCCATGCGCGCCGCGATGGCCAAGGCTGGCGGCGACCCGCAGCGCATCAACCCGCTGTCGCCGGTAGATCTGGTGATCGACCACTCGGTGATGGTCGACAAATTCGCCAGTTCCAGCGCTTTCGAACAAAACGTCGACATCGAAATGCAGCGCAACGGTGAGCGTTACGCGTTCCTGCGCTGGGGCCAGAGTGCCTTCGACAACTTCAGCGTGGTGCCGCCGGGCACCGGGATCTGTCACCAGGTCAATCTGGAATACCTCGGGCGCACGGTCTGGACCAAGGATGAGGACGGTCGCACTTATGCGTTCCCCGACACCCTGGTCGGCACCGACTCCCACACCACCATGATCAACGGCCTCGGCGTACTCGGCTGGGGCGTGGGCGGGATCGAAGCGGAAGCGGCGATGCTCGGCCAACCGGTGTCGATGCTGATTCCGGAAGTGATCGGTTTCAAACTCACCGGCAAGCTCAAGGAAGGCATCACCGCCACCGACCTGGTGCTGACCGTCACGCAGATGCTGCGCAAAAAAGGCGTGGTCGGAAAATTCGTCGAGTTCTACGGCGACGGCCTCGCTGACCTGCCGCTGGCCGACCGCGCGACCATCGCCAACATGGCTCCGGAATACGGCGCGACTTGCGGCTTCTTCCCGGTCGATGATGTGACCCTGGAATACTTGCGCTTGTCCGGGCGTCCGGCCGAAGTGGTGAAACTGGTCGAGGCCTACACCAAGGCCCAGGGCCTGTGGCGCCTGCCGGGCAAGGAACCGATCTTCACCGACAGCCTGGAACTTGACATGGGCTCCGTCGAAGCCAGTCTCGCCGGGCCGAAACGCCCGCAGGACCGTGTCTCGCTGCCGAATGTCGCCCAGGCTTTCAGTGACTTCCTCGGCCTGCAAATCAAACCCACCAGCAAAGAAGAAGGACGCCTGGAAAGTGAGGGCGGTGGCGGTGTCGCGGTGGGTAACGCGGACATGGTCGGCGAGGCGGACTACGAGTCTGACGGTCATACCTACCGACTGAAAAACGGTGCGGTGGTAATCGCTGCAATCACGTCCTGCACCAATACCTCTAACCCGAGCGTGATGATGGCGGCCGGGTTGGTGGCGAAGAAAGCCGTGGAGAAAGGCCTGAAACGCAAACCGTGGGTCAAGAGTTCATTGGCACCGGGTTCGAAAGTGGTCACCGATTACTACAAGGCTGCGGGCCTGACGCAGTACCTCGATGAACTGGGTTTTGCCCTGGTCGGTTATGGCTGCACCACTTGCATCGGCAACTCCGGGCCGTTGCCGGAACCGATCGAGAAAGCCATCCAGAAAGCCGATCTGGCGGTGGCGTCCGTGTTGTCCGGCAACCGCAACTTCGAGGGCCGCGTGCATCCACTGGTGAAAACCAACTGGCTGGCGTCTCCGCCGCTGGTCGTCGCCTATGCGCTGGCGGGTACGGTGCGGATCGACATCAGCAGCGAATCCCTGGGTGATGACAAGGACGGCAACCCGGTTTTCCTGCGGGACATCTGGCCGAGCACCAAAGAGATCGCCGACGCAGTGAATCAGGTCAACACCGCGATGTTCCACAAGGAATACGCCGAGGTGTTTGCCGGGGACGAGCAGTGGCAGGCGATTGAAGTGCCACAGGCAGCGACTTATGTGTGGCAGGAGGATTCGACGTACATCCAGCATCCGCCGTTCTTCGATGACATCGGCGGGCCGTTGCCGGTGATTCAGGACGTGAAAAAAGCCAACGTGCTGGCGCTGCTCGGCGATTCAGTGACCACCGACCACATCTCCCCCGCTGGCAACATCAAGGCCGACAGCCCGGCCGGTCGTTACCTGCGCGAGAAAGGCGTGGAGCCACGGGACTTCAACTCCTACGGCTCCCGTCGCGGCAACCATGAAGTGATGATGCGCGGCACCTTCGCCAACATCCGCATTCGCAATGAAATGCTCGGCGGCGAAGAAGGTGGCAACACCATTTATATTCCGACCGGTGAGCGACTGCCGATCTACGACGCCGCCATGCGCTATCAAGCGTCGGGCACGCCACTGGTGGTGATCGCCGGGCAAGAATACGGCACCGGGTCGAGCCGCGACTGGGCGGCCAAGGGCACCAATCTTCTGGGGGTGAAAGCGGTCATCGCCGAAAGCTTCGAACGGATTCACCGCTCCAACCTGGTGGGCATGGGCGTGTTGCCGCTGCAGTTCAAACTGGATCAGAACCGCAAGAGCCTGAACCTGACCGGCAAGGAAACCGTGGATATCCTCGGTTTGACCGGCGTCGAGGTCACACCGCGCATGAACCTGACCCTGGTGATCACCCGTGAAAACGGGACCACTGAGAAGGTCGAGGTGTTGTGCCGGATTGATACGCTGAACGAAGTCGAATACTTCAAGGCCGGGGGGATTTTGCATTACGTGTTGCGACAGCTGATTGCCTCATAAGCACCGCAGCTGACAAAGACACCGCCTCCGGGCGGTGTTTTTGTTTGTGCTGAGAAGTGAACAAAAATACCCTGCGCACCAGCGATCAATTGTGGGAGCGGGCTTGCTCGCGAAGGCGGTGCATCAGTCGCCTTAAATGTTGAATGACACACCGCATTCGCGAGCAAGCCCGCTCCCACAAGGGGAAATGTGTTGAACACAAACTCTCCGAACAACACCGATCCATTGTGGGAGCGAGCTTGCTCGCGATGGCGTACTGACAGGCGGCATCGATGTTGGCTGTAATCGCCTCATCGCGAGCAAGCTCGCTCCCACAGGGGTTATGTGTCGAACAAAAATCTCCCGAACAACACCGATCTACTGTGGGAGCGAGCCTGCTCGCGAAAGCGTACTGACAGTCAGCATCAATGTTTATGCTATGCACCCTTCGCGAGCAGGCTCGCTCCCACAAAGGGTCATGTGTCGAACACCAATCTCCTGAACAACACCAATCCACTGTGGGAGCGAGCTTGCTCGCGATGGCGTACTGACAGGCGGCATCGATGTTGGCTGTAATGGCCTCATCGCGAGCAAGCTCGCTCCCACAGGGACCGAGGCGCCCACAAATTTTCGGACACAAGGATTTCACATGCCCGCTCTGCCATGGCTCTACCTGGCACTCCTCTCCCTCGGTTATGCCCTGGCCCTGATCTACGGCCATCTCGGTTGGCTGGCGGCTATCTCCGTTTCCCTGCTGCTGTTCGCCGGTTTCGCCGTGCGCCAGCAAAAGGTTCCAGTTGCCCGCTACCTCGGTCACGGTTTGTTTATCGTTCTGGCGCTGGCGCTGGCGATGCACTGGCTGCCCGGTTTCTACAATGGTCGCGCTATCGACCCACAGCGTTTCACCGACGATGCCGTGCCGTTCTCCATGTATCTGAACCAGGACAAACCGCTGATTGGTTTCTGGTTGTTGCTGGTGTGCCCATGGATTGTCGGCCGGCGCTCGCTGCAGCTGTCCATTTATGCCACAGCGTTGGCGCTGACCTTGAGCATCGTCCTAGCGTTGGGTGGCGCGTTGTTGCTAGGTGTGATCAGTTGGGCGCCGAAGTGGCCGGACCAAGCCTGGCTCTGGGTCTTGAATAACCTGCTGCTGGTAACGCTGGTAGAGGAAGCGCTGTTTCGCGGCTACATCCAAGGCGGTCTGAGTCGGCGTTTCCAACACCTGCCCTACGGTGAAAACCTCGCCCTGCTGCTGGCTTCGCTGCTATTCGGCCTGGTGCATTTGGGCGCAGGTTGGCAATGGGTGTTACTGGCGAGCCTGGCGGGTGTCGGCTATGGTCTGGCGTACCGATTTGGCGGGTTGGGTGCGGCCATCGCCACCCATTTCGGCTTGAACCTGCTGCATTTCGGCCTCTTCACCTACCCGATGCTTGCCGGCTGACGCAACGGTCGTTTTGCGACGCGCTGCTGATTATTGAAATTTAATTTCAATAAATCCCTGACCACGCCGACAACCTCTCAAAGCCTCACGGATTGAAATAGCCATGCGTAACAACCAACCCATTACACAACGCGAACGGACCTTCCCGGCTCAGCAACGGTTGATTTCCACGACCGACGCCAAAGGCGTGATCACTTACTGCAACGACGCCTTCGTCGAAATCAGTGGGTTTTCCCGTGAGGAGCTGATCCGTGCGCCGCACAACCTGGTTCGTCACCCTGACGTACCGGCGGCGGTGTTCGCGCACATGTGGGGTACTTTGAAACAAGGCTTGCCATGGATGGGCATCGTCAAGAATCGCTGCAAGACCGGTGATCACTACTGGGTCAACGCCTATGTCACACCGGTTTTCGAAGGCAATCAGGTGGTCGGCTACGAGTCGGTGCGGATCAAACCCACCGCCGAACAGATCGGCCGGGCCGAAGCGCTCTACCAGCGCATCAACCAAGGCAAGTCGGCGATTCCTTCGTCAGACAAATGGCTGCCGGTCCTACAGGACTGGGTACCGTTTATTCTGGTCAGCCAACTGAGCTTCATGATCGGTGCCTCGCTGAACTCCCAATGGGGTTTTGCCTTGGCGGCCGCTCTTTCCGTGCCACTGGGCCTGCTGGGTCTGAGCTGGCAACAGCGCGGCCTCAAGCGCCTGCTGGTCCTGGCCGGGCAAACCACTTCCGACCCGCTGATCGCGCAGATGTACACCGACAGCCGTGGCGCCCAGGCGCGTCTGGAAATGTCGATCCTCAGCCAGGAAGCACGCCTGAAAACCTGCCTGACGCGTCTGCAGGACACCGCCGAGCACCTGACCGAACAAGCGAAGCAGTCCGACACTCTGGCGCACAACAGCTCCAGCGGTCTGGAACGTCAGCGCGTCGAAACCGAACAAGTCGCTACCGCGGTCAACCAGATGGCTGCTACTACCCAGGAAGTCGCCAGCCACGTGCAACGCACCGCTGACGCCACCCAGGAAGCCAATCGCCTGACCAGTCGCGGTCGCGACATCGCCGGGGAAACCCGCGAAGCCATCCAGCGCCTGTCGGTGGTGGTCGGTGAAACCGGTCTGACCGTGACGCAATTGGCCAAGGACAGCGACGAAATCGGTGGCGTGGTCGATGTGATCAAAGGCATTGCCGACCAGACCAACCTGCTGGCACTCAACGCCGCTATTGAAGCAGCGCGCGCCGGTGAAATGGGTCGCGGTTTCGCGGTCGTCGCAGACGAAGTGCGGCAACTGGCGCAACGTACCAGCGAGTCGACCGGGCAGATCCATGCGCTGATCGCCAAGCTGCAACAGACCGCCAATACCGCCGTGCAGACCATGGACGCCGGGCATCGCCAGGCCGAAGAAGGTGTGGCGCGGGTTCTGGAAGCGGATCAGGCATTGATCGGCATCAGCGAAGCGGTGGCTCACATCACCGACATGACCACGCAGATTGCCGCCGCGACCGAAGAGCAAAGCTCGGTGGCCGAAGAAATCAGCCGCAACATCAGCAACATCTCGCAACTGGCGGACCAGACCTCGGAACAGGCGCAACACTCGGCGTTGCTGAGTGAAGAACTGACCAAGACGGCCAGCACCCAGTACTCGTTGGTGGAGCGGTTTAACCGCTGATTGATGCTGGAAAGACAAAACCCGGACAGCGAAAGCTTCCGGGTTTTTTTGTCTCTTTGAAAGTGAGGGTGCCTGTGCGGGCCTCTTCGCGGGCAAGCCTCGCTCCTACAGGTTATCAGTGTCCGCATGAACGGCGCCCAACCCGTAGGAGCGAGGCTTGCCCGCGAAGAGGCCACTCGCTACACCGCAAAAATCACTGAAGAAACGACGCCACTTTCCCCGCCGCAGCCGCCAAATGCTGCTCATGACTAAACCCGGACACCTTCAACGGCTTCAAATCATGATCCCCCGCCACCAGCCAGAACACCTCGATGCTCGGCGACAACGCGTAATCCTCGACCGCCTCACGATTGCCCAACGCATCCCGCTCGCCCTGCACAATCAAGGTCCGGGTCTTCAGCCCGGCCAGATGCTCGACTCGCGGTTTTTCCGGTTTACCCACCGCATAGAACGGATAACCCAGGCACACCAGCGCATCCGCACCCAATTCATCCGCCAGCAGACTCGCCATTCGCCCGCCCATGGACTTGCCGCCAATCGCCAAACGCCCAGTGACATGGCGTCGCACCTCGGCATACACCTCACGCCAGCATTCCAGCAGTTTCGGTGCCGGATTCGGCGGGCGTTTGCCGCCATCGAGGCGCCGTTGCGCCATGTAGGGAAACTCGAAGCGCAGCACGTTGACGCCAAGTGCGGCAAGGCGCGCAGCCATGTCGTTCATCCAGCCGCTGTCCATCGGCGCACCGGCACCGTGGGCGAGGATCAGCGTCGTCGATGACGGCGCCGAAGCCGCATCCCACAACCAGCCATGTTCGGCCACGCACCGCCCCCATTGATCCCCGTCAATACTGGCCTTGTGCTCTTTGTCCATGCTTGCCTCGCTTTTAGTCTGCCTATAACTCCAGGCGAAGGGAGCGCTTGTCTTGCGGCTTACTCGCGAAGACACGCCTCTACTTCGGCTGAACCGTGGATGGGGAACCATGAACACTTCTATCAGTACCGCCTACAACTACAAGGTGGTCCGCCAATTCGCCATTATGACGGTGGTGTGGGGCATCGTCGGCATGGGCCTCGGGGTTTTTCTCGCGGCCCAATTGGTCTGGCCCGAACTCAACTTCAATTTGCCGTGGACCAGCTTCGGCCGCCTGCGCCCATTGCACACCAACGCGGTGATCTTCGCCTTCGGCGGCTGCGCCCTGTTCGCCAGTTCGTTCTACTCGGTGCAACGCACCTGCCAGACCCAACTGTTTGCTCCGAAAATCGCCCAGTTCTGTTTCTGGGGCTGGCAACTGGTGATTGTCCTCGCGGCCGTCAGCCTGCCGCTGGGTTACACCAGTTCCAAGGAATACGCCGAGCTGGAATGGCCGATCGACATTCTGATCACCATCGTCTGGGTCGCCTACGCCATTGTGTTCTTCGGCACACTGGCCAAGCGCAAGACCAAGCACATCTACGTCGGCAACTGGTTCTTCGGTGCGTTCATCGTCACCGTGGCGATCCTGCACATCGTCAACAACCTGGAAATCCCGGTCAGCCTGACCAAGTCCTACTCGCTGTACGGCGGCGCGACTGACGCCATGGTGCAGTGGTGGTACGGCCACAACGCGGTGGGTTTCTTCCTGACCGCCGGCTTCCTCGGGATGATGTACTACTTCGTGCCGAAACAGGCCGAGCGTCCGGTGTACTCGTATCGCTTGTCGATCGTGCACTTCTGGGCCCTGATCACCCTGTACATCTGGGCCGGCCCGCACCACTTGCACTACACCGCGCTGCCGGACTGGGCACAGTCGCTGGGCATGGTGATGTCGCTGATCCTGCTGGCGCCAAGCTGGGGCGGGATGATCAACGGCATGATGACGCTCTCGGGCGCCTGGCATAAGTTGCGCAGCGATCCGATCCTGCGTTTCCTGGTGGTCTCCCTCGCGTTCTACGGCATGTCGACCTTCGAAGGGCCGATGATGGCGATCAAGACCGTCAACGCCCTCTCCCACTACACCGACTGGACCATCGGCCACGTTCACGCCGGCGCGCTCGGCTGGGTGGCGATGATTTCCATCGGTGCGCTGTATCACATGATTCCGAAAATCTTCGGTCGCCCGCAGATGCACAGCCTCGGTTTGATCAACGCGCACTTCTGGCTCGCGACCATTGGCACCGTTCTGTACATCGCTTCGATGTGGGTCAACGGCATCGCCCAGGGCCTCATGTGGCGCGCTGTCAACGAAGACGGCACGCTGACCTACTCCTTCGTCGAAACCCTGGTGGCCAGCCACCCAGGCTTCGTCGTGCGGTTGGTGGGCGGCGCGATCTTCTTCAGCGGCATGTTGCTGATGGCCTACAACACCTGGCGCACCGTGCGGGCCTCGCAGCCTGCCGAAGCCGCCGCTGCCGCGCAGATGGCCTGAGGAGTCCGCCATGAAACACGAAACAATCGAGAAAAACGTCGGCCTGCTGCTGTTGCTGATGGTCCTGGCCGTGAGCATCGGCGGTCTGACGCAGATCGTCCCGCTGTTCTTCCAGGACGTGACCAATAAACCGGTGGAAGGCATGAAACCCTACACCGCGCTGCAACTGGAAGGTCGCGACATCTACATCCGTGAAGGCTGCGTTGGTTGCCACTCGCAGATGATCCGGCCGTTTCGCGCCGAAACCGAACGTTACGGGCACTACTCGGTGGCCGGTGAAAGCGTCTGGGATCACCCGTTCCTGTGGGGCTCCAAGCGCACCGGACCGGACCTGGCCCGGGTCGGTGGCCGCTATTCCGAAGACTGGCACCGCGCGCATTTGTACAACCCGCGCAACGTGGTGCCGGAATCGAAAATGCCGGCCTACCCATGGTTGGTCGCCAATCAACTCGACAGCAGCCACACCGAAACCAAGATCAAGGCCATGCGCACCCTCGGCGTGCCCTACAGCGACGACGACATCAGCGGTGCCGTCGCCTCGCTCAAGGGCAAGACCGAGATGGACGCGCTGGTCGCCTACCTGCAAGTGCTCGGCACTGCCATCAAGAGCAAGAGGTGAGCCATATGGTCTTTGAAATGAGCAGTGGAATGATCCGCGGCCTCGGCACGGTCGTGGTGTTCGTGGCCTTCGTCGGCCTCGCGTTGTGGGTGTTCAACAGCAAGCGCAGCCCGGAATTCGCCGAAGCACGTTTGCTGCCGTTCGCCGACGAACCGCTTCCCGACGACGCCACCCAAGAACCTGAAACAAGGAGTACCCGGCCATGACCACCTTTTGGAGTACGTGGATCTGCGTACTGACCATCGGCAGCCTGATCGGCCTGACCTGGCTGCTGGTCGGCACCCGCAAGGGCGAGACCAAGGGCAGCGTCGACCAGACCATGGGCCACAGCTTCGACGGCATCGAGGAGTACGACAACCCGCTGCCGCAGTGGTGGTTCATGCTGTTCGCCGGCACGCTGGTGTTTGCCGTGGGTTATCTGGTCCTGTATCCGGGCCTGGGCAACTGGAAAGGCATCCTGCCGGGTTACGAGGACGGCTGGACCGGCGTCCATGAGTGGGAAAAGGAGATGAACAAGGCCGACGCCAGGTTCGGACCGATCTTTGCCAAATTCGCCGCCATGCCGGTGGAAGAAGTCGCCAAGGACCCGCAAGCGCTGAAAATGGGCGGTCGCCTGTTTGCTTCCAATTGCGCGGTGTGCCACGGCTCGGATGCCAAGGGCGCCTTCGGCTTCCCGAACCTGGTCGACAGTGATTGGCGTTGGGGCGGCGATGCCGACATGATCAAAACCACGATCATGGGCGGACGCATGGCGGCGATGCCGGCCTGGGGTGAAATCCTCGGCGAGGCTGGCGTGAAAAACGTCGCCGCGTATGTGCGTCACGAACTGGCCGGTCTGCCGCTGCCCGCCGACAGCAATGCAGACGTGCAAGCCGGACAGCAATTGTTCAGCACTACTTGCGTAGCCTGTCATGGGGCAAATGGCCACGGCACTGAAGCCATGGGCGCGCCGAACCTGACGCACCCGGCCGGATTTATCTACGGTTCAAGCCTGGCGCAACTGCAACAAACCATACGTCATGGCCGCCAGGGCCATATGCCGGCGCAGAACGAATTGCTCGGCAACGATAAGGTGCAATTGCTGGCGGCTTACGTTTTCAGCTTGTCGCAGGGTCTCAGCACCGAGCGTTTGCAGGCTGAAGGCAAAAGCGAATAATTCTTGACCGCTCTGCTGCCGCATTCTCCCGGATGCGGCAGTTCCCCGCTTCTTTGCGACCCATTGTCGCACCCTCCTTCAGTCTCCCTTTCGGTTCCCCGGAATCGGGTCTACGCTTGCTCGATGCGGACTGGCAAAGTACCGGTTCCAGGTCGACCTTAGCCGATGTGTTCGACGAATCTGCTCGATGACAGGCCGCAAAGGCTGGTAGATACCGGCTGTCGTGCAAAATGCCTTCTGTCACCTGAACCTTGCGTTTGAACACACCCCGTTACAACTGACCTGAACCCCTCGCCTTTTTCTTCCGCTGCGACATTTTGTCCGGGGGCAATTTTGTCCTTACGCGGTGCATGGAAAGGCCGCAGAATCAGCTTCTGAAAGCATTGACCCAGGTCATGGTGCGTTGCAATGCCCCCCTGCTTTCTACATACTTGCGGCCGATTTTTATCCTAATAAAACACCCAAACCGTGGAACCTTAGAATGAGCACAGCAATCAGTCCGACTGCTTATAACTATAAGGTAGTCCGCCAGTTCGCCATCATGACGGTGGTCTGGGGGATCCTTGGCATGGGGCTTGGTGTCTTCATCGCCTCACAGCTTGTATGGCCGGAATTGAACTTCGGTCTGCCGTGGACGACTTTTGGACGCTTACGCCCGTTGCACACCAACCTGGTGATTTTCGCCTTCGGTGGTTGTGCACTGTTTGCCACTTCTTATTACGTCGTGCAGCGAACCTGCCAAACGCGACTGATTTCCGACAGCCTCGCTGCCTTCCACTTCTGGGGTTGGCAAGCGGTGATCATCGGCGCGATCGTGACCTTGCCGCTGGGTTACACCACCACCAAGGAATACGCCGAACTGGAATGGCCGCTGGCTATTCTGCTGGCCATTGTCTGGGTCGTTTACGGCCTGGTGTTCTTCGGCACCATCGTCAAGCGCAAGACCAAGCACATCTATGTGGGTAACTGGTTCTACGGCGCGTTCATCGTCGTGACCGCGATGCTGCACATCGTCAACCACATGTCGCTGCCGGTCAGCCTGTTCAAGTCCTACTCCGCCTACTCGGGTGCGACGGACGCGATGATCCAGTGGTGGTACGGCCACAACGCGGTGGGCTTCTTCCTGACCACCGGCTTCCTGGGGATGATGTACTACTTCGTTCCGAAGCAGGCCGAGCGTCCGATCTACTCCTATCGCCTGTCCATCGTGCACTTCTGGGCGCTGATCACCCTGTACATCTGGGCCGGTCCGCACCACTTGCACTACACCGCACTGCCGGATTGGGCACAGTCCCTGGGCATGGCGATGTCGATCATCCTGCTGGCTCCGAGCTGGGGCGGCGCGTTGTTTCGAACGACCGTCACGGTAGATCACGTAGTCGCGAGCGACTTTCTGCTCGCCGGCACGCATC
>NZ_JBIUXZ010000038.1:0-28334 GCF_044744265.1 Pseudomonas sp. NPDC087342 | reverse complement strand
CCAACAGGCCGAAACCAATTGCGGTACCCAGTGCGCCCAGGCCGATCAACAGTGCAACAGCGATAGCGGTTAGACCAACTACAGTTTCCATCTTTCCTCCCGACTTTTACGTCGTATGGTTTAGGTTTTTTAGATTTTAAAGCGGTAAAACAAATCGTTTCATAAGCCCTGTTCGGGCACCCACTCGTTTGACCGAGTGGGACATCAGACTAGTCGAGACTGGTCTTAATGGTTCTCTTCGTGCGCCATCGACAAGTAAACGATGGTCAGCATCATGAAGATAAACGCCTGCAGGGTGATGATCAGGATGTGGAACACAGCCCACGCCCACTGCAGAACTACGCCCAGGCCGCTAAGCCAGAGCAGACCACTGCCGAACATCACAGCGATCAGAATGAAGACCAGCTCGCCGGCATACATGTTGCCGAACAGACGCAGTGCCAGGGAAATTGGCTTGGCGATCAGTGTCACGAACTCCAGCAGGAAGTTCACCGGGATCAGCAGGGCCTGAACGAAAATGTTCTTGCTGCCGAACGGGTGCAGGGTCAGTTCGCCGATGAAGCCGCCGATGCCCTTGACCTTGATGCTGTAGAAAATGATCAACGCGAACACCGACAGGGCCATGCCCAGGGTAGCGTTCGGGTCAGTGGTCGATACGGCACGGAATGGAATGTGCGAATCGCCAGTGATCAGGATGGCCAGCTGAGGAATCCAGTCGACCGGAACCAGGTCGACGGCGTTCATCAGGAAGACCCAGACGAAGATAGTCAGTGCCAGCGGTGCAATCACCGGGCTACGACCATGGAAGCTGTCTTTCACGCTGCCATCGACGAATTCGACCAATACTTCAACGAAGTTCTGCAAAGCACCTGGTTGACCGGAAGTCGCCTTCTTTGCCGCCATGCGGAAAATCAGAACGAAGATCAGACCCAACGCGACCGACCAGCCGAGGGTATCGACGTGGAAAGCCCAGAAGCCCATTTCTTTGGCCTCTGCTGCGGTGTGGGCAAAGCCCCAGCCGCCGGTAGGATGCTGACCGAAAGTCAGGTTCTGCAAGTGGTGCTGGATATAGCCCGAAGCGGTTGTCTCTGCCATGGTTGCCTCAAACGCCCTAAGGTCTCGAAAGTCTTGTTCTCATCAGCAGGGGCGCGAACCAGCTGACCAGTTGGGTCAACACGAAGACGCCGAATACAGCTAGCGGCGCCAATGGCTTCACACCTGCAAACGTCAATGCAAAGAGCACTGCCGTCAGAATTAATTTGCCCGCCTCGCCAGCATAAAAAGACCGGACGATGGCTTGAGCTGCTCGGGCGCCGGAAAACCGAAATGCCCTGTGAGCGAAATAAACATTGGGTAACAAGGCTATCAGGCCTCCGCAGAGTCCTGAGTACCCGGCAACGACTCCGTACCATTGCCACAGCGCCAAAGCGGCAATGAGCAAAACGATAAATTGAGCCATTAACACCGGAAAAACTGCCAGGCGATGGAACGGCAAGCGGTTTGGCGTGCGTGTTTCCATCACTTTTACTCCCCAATGGTCGGCTGCCAGAATTCAATAACTTGGCATAATTTGTGCCGACAAAATGCGCGCAGAGTATAGGGGCGGTTCAGCCCCTATTCAACTGTCAGGTAGTGATTTCCGACTGCGCGCTACATGAGGAAATGTTTCAGCGGATGTGAGCAAGCACGCCTTGAAGCTCGTCGAGAGAGTTGTAGCCAATCACTAACTGCCCTTTGCCCTTCTTTCCGTGGCGAATCTGCACCGCAGAGCCTAGGCGCTCGGCCAGGCGCTGCTCGAGACGGGCAATATCCGGGTCCGTTTTTGCAGGTTCCACAGGCTCCGGTTTACCACTCAGCCACTGGCGAACCAGTGCCTCAGTTTGGCGCACGGTCAGCCCACGTGCGACAACATGTCGCGCCCCTTCAACCTGTTGATTCTCCGGCAAACCCAGCAAAGCACGTGCATGACCCATTTCCAGGTCGCCGTGGGACAGCATGGTTTTGATAACTTCCGGCAACGCGATCAAGCGTAGCAGGTTCGCCACGGTTACCCGGGATTTGCCCACTGCTTCTGCAACTTGTTGCTGAGTCAGCTGGAATTCCTGCTGCAAACGCTGCAGCGCTACCGCTTCCTCGATCGGATTGAGGTCTTCGCGCTGGATGTTCTCGATCAGCGCCATGGCGATAGCGGTTTCATCCGGCACATCGCGCACCATCGCCGGGATGGTTTCCTGGCCAGCCTGCTGGCTGGCACGCCAACGGCGCTCACCGGCGATGATTTCGAAGCGACCATTACCAATCGGGCGAACCACGATTGGCTGCATCACGCCCTGGGCCTTGATCGACATCGCCAGTTCTTCGAGCGCCTGAGGATCCATGTCCCGACGCGGCTGATACTTGCCGCGCTGGATCAGGTCCAGGGGCAGGTGTTGCAACTCACGCTGATCGGCTTGTACCGCTTGCTCTTCGAGCGAGCTGACAGTCGGACCACTCAGCAGTGCATCCAGTCCACGTCCGAGACCTCGTTTCTTGACGGCCATGGGGATTCCTTAAGTTGCCTGAGCGGCGGCGGTGCGTGAGTTTTTGCGTTGACGGCGAACCAGTTCGCCGGCCAATGCCAGATAAGCGATGGCGCCCCGCGATGTTTTGTCGTACGCCAGCGCCGGCATGCCATAGCTCGGCGCTTCGGCCAAGCGGATGTTGCGCGGAATCACGGTGTCGTAGAGCTGCTCGCCGAAGTGTTCCTTGAGCTGCGCCGAGACATCGTTCATCAGGCTCAGGCGCGGGTCGTACATGGTCCGCAACAGGCCTTCGACTTTCAGGTTCGGGTTCAGCAGTTCGGCGATGCGCTTGATGTTATCCACAAGGTCGCTCAAACCTTCCAGCGCGAAGTACTCGCACTGCATGGGGATAATCACCCCATCGGCCGCCACCAACGCGTTCAGTGTCAGCATCGACAACGACGGCGGGCAGTCGATCAAAATGTAATCGTAGTTTTCACGGATTGGCGCCAACGCGCTGCGCAGACGACTTTCCTTCATCTGCATTTCCAGCAACACCACTTCGGCGGCCGTCAAATCACGGTTGGCCGGCAACAACTGGTAACCACCATGTTCGGAGAAATGCATGGCCTGGGCCAGGTCGCATTCGCCGATCAGCAGGTCGTAGACCGAGTTTTCCAGGCCATGTTTATCCACACCGCTACCCATGGTGGCGTTGCCCTGTGGATCGAGATCGATCAACAGCACCCGACGCTTGGTAGCGACCAGGGAAGCTGCGAGGTTGATGCAGGTGGTGGTCTTGCCCACACCACCCTTTTGGTTCGCTATCGCGAATACCTTAGCCATTCTTGCTTGTGTTCCCAATCATGCCGTGCGGCGCAGTATCAGCAGATGGCGTTGGCCTTGGCAACCGGGTACGGCCAGGGCGTGTTCGCTATCGAGGTGGAAGTCTGCTGGCAATGCTACCAGCTCATTGGCGGGATGAACGCCCTTCATTGCCAGCCAACGTGTATCGCGGTCGCCAAGGTGGCGAGTCCAGTTGCTGAAGTTTTCCATGCTGCTGAACGCCCGGGAGATGATCCCGTTGAACGGCAGTTCTGGCTGGAAAGCTTCGACGCGACTGTGGATAACTTGCAGGTTATCCAGTTTGAGTTCGAGTTTGACCTGGGTCAGGAAGCGGGTTTTCTTACCGTTGCTGTCCAGGCAGGTCACTTGGGAGTCCGGAAACAGGATCGCCAACGGGATACCGGGCATGCCGCCGCCACTGCCAACGTCCAGCCAGCGACCGTTTTCCACAAATGACATCACGCTCAGACTGTCGAGCAGGTGACGGGACACCATTTCGTCCGGATCGCGCACGGCGGTCAGGTTGTAGGCCTTGTTCCATTTGATCAACAGGGCCAGATAACCCAGCAGCAACGCGTGCTGGGTCTCTGTCAGTGTGACACCGAGCTGGCGAGCACCTGTGGATAACTCTTCTGCATGTTGCGAGGTGACCAACGAACTCAAGCGCTTTGCTCCAACTGACGGCCCGCGCCGCGTTTTTTCAAATGAATCATCAACAGCGAAATCGCCGCCGGGGTCACGCCCGGGATGCGCGACGCCTGGCCCAGGGTTTCCGGACGGGTCGCACCGAGCTTGCTCTGGATCTCTTTCGAGAGGCCGGAGATGTTCGTGTAATCGATATCCACAGGCAGTTTTGTATCTTCGCTGGCCCGCAGACGAACGATTTCATCTTGCTGGCGATCGATGTAGCCGGCGTATTTGGTCTTGATTTCGACCTGCTCGGCGACCTGTGGATCTTCTGCACCACCGCCAGTCACGGCGATCAGACCAGCGTAGTCGATTTCCGGACGGCTCAAGAGGTTGAGCAAATTGTATTCGTGGGTCAGCGGCGTACCGAACTTTTCGGAGATCGCATCGCCCTGCTCGGTGCCTGGGCGAACCCAGGTACTTTTCAGGCGCTGTTCTTCGAGATCGATGCTTTCGCGTTTTTTGCAGAAGGCTGCCCAGCGCGCGTCATCGACCAAACCGAGTTCGCGACCTTTTTCAGTCAAGCGCAGATCAGCGTTGTCTTCGCGCAGGATCAGGCGGTATTCGGCCCGGGACGTGAACATCCGGTACGGTTCCTGGGTACCCAAGGTAATCAGGTCGTCAACCAACACGCCGATGTACGCCTCGTCGCGACGCGGACACCAGGCGTCTTTGCCCTGTGCACGCAGTGCGGCATTGGCCCCGGCCAGCAAACCCTGGGCACCGGCTTCTTCGTAACCGGTGGTGCCGTTGATTTGTCCGGCGAAAAACAGACCGGCAATTACTTTGGTTTCCAGGCTGTACTTCAGGTCACGCGGATCGAAGTAGTCGTATTCGATGGCGTAGCCCGGGCGAACGATGTGCGCGTTTTCCATGCCGCGAATCGATTGCACGATCTGCAATTGCACGTCGAACGGCAGGGATGTGGAGATCCCGTTCGGGTACAGCTCGTGGGTGGTCAGACCTTCCGGTTCGATGAAGACCTGATGGCTTTCCTTGTCGGCAAAGCGGTGAATCTTGTCTTCGATCGACGGGCAATAACGCGGGCCGATGCCTTCGATCAAGCCTGCATCGGAATACATCGGCGAACGGTCGAGGTTCGCGGCAATGATTTCGTGGGTGCGGGCGTTGGTGTGGGTAATCCAGCAGCTGACCTGTTTCGGGTGCTGCTCTTTGGAACCCATGAACGACATCACCGGGATCGGCGTATCGCCTGCTTGCTCGGTCATCACCGAGAAATCCACAGAACGACCGTCGATACGCGGCGGCGTACCGGTTTTCAGGCGACCAACGCGCAGTGGCAATTCACGCAAACGGTGAGCCAGGGCAATCGATGGCGGATCACCGGCGCGACCGCCGGAATAATTCTGCATTCCGATGTGGATAAGTCCACCGAGGAAGGTGCCAGTGGTCAGCACCACGGAATCCGCGAAGAAACGCAGACCCATTTGGGTGACAACACCACGCACCGTTTCCTGCTCGACGATCAGATCATCAGCGGCTTGTTGAAATATCCACAGGTTCGGTTGGTTTTCCAGGGCTTCGCGGACAGCGGCCTTGTACAAAACCCGATCGGCTTGAGCGCGAGTCGCTCGCACGGCCGGGCCTTTGCGGCTGTTCAACACGCGAAACTGGATACCACCCTTATCGGTGGCCATGGCCATCGCGCCGCCGAGGGCATCGATTTCCTTGACCAGGTGGCTTTTGCCGATCCCGCCAATGGCAGGGTTGCAACTCATGGCACCGAGGGTTTCCACGTTATGCGTCAGCAACAGGGTTTTTGCCCCCATACGTGCTGACGCCAGTGCTGCCTCGGTACCGGCATGACCGCCGCCGATGACGATCACTTCAAAACGGGAAGGGAAATCCACCACGCACCTCGTGCCTGCTTCAGTTAGGTAATCCGGAATAGGTTGACCACAGGTTTTTGGACCTGGTCGGCAAGTATAGGGACTTCGCCCTTCCTAAAGAACCCTTTGCACAAAATTTAACCAGCTGTGGAGAAGTCGAGGTTATAGAAATTAAAAAGAGAGAAATTTATTAAATCTCTGTTTTTATGTTTATTTCTACTGAGCACCATTTCTGTGGATAGATCTCTACAGGCCTTTATATTCAATATGTACAGAGATTCAAAACCCTGTGTTCATGTGCCAACGAGACCCTTGGATAACCGGTGTAAGCCTGTGGATGAAAGGGGTGGTTATCCACAGATGGGTTTATCTTCAGTTTTCAGGCCCTGTTATCAACTGCCCTTAGTGGCACTTATTCACAGGGCTTAATCCACAGAAAACCCGCATTTCATCGAATTGAAGGCAGCCAGATTTCGCGAAAGACCAGAAGCCATCGCGTAGCAGATTCAAAAAAGACCTATCGAGGAGCCGATACTTGGTAGGCAAGGGCTATTGTGAGAAGACGTAACAGAAGCTAATAATAGCCATTATCATTAACTTATCCCCTTCTCCTATGTCCCTACCCTCCCATACGGCAGCCGTTCAGCACATCTACGAGCAGCACCATTCCTGGTTGTATGGATGGCTCAAGGGAAAACTGCATGACGCTTGCGATGCTGCCGATGTGGCACACGATACGTTCGTGCGCATTCTTGGTTCGCGTAATGCCGCACAGATTCGCGAGCCGCGGGATTATCTGGCGACCGTGGCGCGGGGTCTGGTGATCGATCGCTATCGGCGGCACGCCATAGAGGTGGCCTACCTCGAATCACTGGCGGCGCGACCCGAAGCGACGGCCATTAGTGAAGAAGACAAAGCCCTGATCATCGAGACCCTGGTGGCTGTGGATAAAGCCTTGGCCAGTCTCGGTGCCCGGGCGCAGAGGATTTTCATGCTGTCGCAGATCGACGGGCTGACTTATCAACAGATCGCACTTGAGTTGAAGGTTTCGCTGACAACGGTGAAGAAACACATGATCCGCGCCCTGACGGAATGCTCCATGATCATGGCGGGCCTCTGATGTCGGCCGCGCCTGATCGTAAAGTCTTCGAGGCGGCCGCCAGTTGGTACGTGCAGTTCCAGAGCGAACCGCCATCGCCGGCACAACGCCAAGCCTGGCAGCATTGGGTCGACAGCAACCCTGCGCACCTCGCTGCCTGGAACCAGATGGAACAACTGCAACGGCACTTGGGCGCAATGCCCCGGGACCTGACGCGGCGGGCGCTCTCTTCTACTCAGCAACGCCGGCAAGTGCTCAAGCTTTTGCTGATTCTCGCAGGCACCGGCTACGTTGGTTGGAATGTGCAACGGCACACAGCCCTGGGCAATGTGTGGGCCGATTATTCAACCAAGGTCGGCCAGCGGCGAAAAATCGAACTCGCTGACGGTAGCCAGATTCATCTCAACACCAACACGGCCATCGATGTCTTGTTCGATGGCCAGCAACGGTTGATCCGTTTGCGCTCAGGGGAAATCCTGATCCGCACCGGAAAGCTTGGAGACACGCGCCCGTTCTTTGTCGATACCCGCGAAGGCCGGGTTCAAGCCCTGGGGACACGTTTTTCAGTGCAACAGCAATCGGGAACGACCCGGGTGGGCGTGCTGGAAGATCGGGTCAGCATCCAACCCGTCGATCAGCCAGGCAGCCCGCGTGTGTTGAATGCGGGTGAAGGCGTGGACTTCAGCAATGACAGTCTCGGTAGGATTCATCCGTATCAGTTGTCGGAAGCGGCCTGGATCAACGGGCAGTTGATCGTGCTCGATGCACCACTGGGCGATGTCATCCGTGAACTGGGGCGCTATCGATCCGGGATCCTGCAATGTGATGAACGGGCTGCACGATTGCGGGTTTCCGGCACGTTCCGCCTTGATTCGACTGACGCGGTGCTCGCCAACCTGCAAGCGTCGTTGCCGATCAGCGTGCGGTATTTCACCCGTTACTGGGTTTCGATCAGTCAGACTGCCTGACACTTGGGAAAATAAATCTGGATCAGGGTTATCTTTTTCAGTCCTGACACGGCCCTACAGGTAATCGCGATAAACGCGGCTCTTTGCCACCTTCAGGGCTTACCCATTCATGCGACTTCCTACGTTCCGACTGCGCTTTTCCCACCATTGCATTGCCTACAGTTTGTTGATGACCACGGCCGCGAGTGGCGTGTTGACCACCAGCAGTGCTGTCGCCGCCAGCGCCGTGCAGCGTTACGCCATCGCTGCCGGTCCGTTGGATAACGCGCTGAGCCAGTTCGCCTCCGCAGCCAATGTGATTCTGTCGTTCTCGCCACAGCAGACGGGTCAAATGCGCAGCCAGGGCTTGGCCGGAAGCTACTCCATCGAACAAGGGTTCGAGATGCTGCTGCAGGGTTCAGGGTTGCAGGCGGTGCCCCAGGCGCCGGGCAGTTATATTCTGCAACCCTTACCGGCGACGGGTTCGCTGGTCCTCGGGCCGACCAATATCACGGGCTCGCAGCAAAATGAGATGAACCTGGATTACGCCGCCGACGTTGGCTACAAGGCAGCGAACAGTCGGGTCGGTACGAAAACCAGCACGCCGCTGTCGGAAACGCCTCGTTCAGTATCGGTGGTGACCGCTCAGCGCATGAAAGATCAAAAGTCCCAGACCCTCACCGATGTGCTGGGTTATGTGCCGGGGATCTTCGCGCCACCCTTCGCCGCTGGCGATAGCCTGGCCGGTGACCTGTTCTTCATTCGCGGTTTCAACGCGACCGATTACGGCTACGGCTTGTTGCGCGATGGCCTGCGTGTTCAGGGCAATCGGTATGACACCAGCACCGAACCTTACGGGTTGGAGCGCGTCGAGATTTTCCGCGGTCCCTCCTCGCTGCTGTATGGCGAAAACGCGCCTGGCGGCCTGGTCAATCTGGTGAGCAAACGCCCTACCGCAACGCCCCAAGGTGAAGTGCAACTGAGTTATGGCTCCAACAATCGGCGTCAGCTGGGGGTCGATGTCTCCGGCCCTTTGAATGACGAGGGCAACATCCAGGGCCGGATCGTCATGCTGGGCCGCAACGCCGATACCCAGACTGACCACGTGCCGGACGATCGCCTTTATATCGCCCCGTCGCTGACCTTGAATTTCGACGACTTCAACACACTGACCCTGTTGGCCAACTACCAGAAAGACCACACCAACATGGAACTTGGCCTACCCGCCGCCGGTACTTTGCTGACCAACCCCAACGGCAAGTTATCCAAGGACACCATGCTCGGTGATCCGGACTGGAACACCTTCGAGCGGGAAACCTGGAGCACGGGTTATGAATTTACCCACAGCTTCAACGACGACTGGCAGTTCCGGCAAAACTCGCGCTACATGCAGTCGCGCATCACCCGCCACGAAACTTGGCCGGGCAATCTGAACAACGCCGGTTTTGGCACACGCTTGAATGTGACGGCTTACGATCGCTTCAACAAGTCGATGGTTTACTCGCTGGATAACCAACTGGAAGGCAAATTCCAGGTCGGCGGCCTCGAAAACACGGTGCTGTTCGGCGGAAGTTTCGACCGAACGTCCTTCAATCAGGACTGGGATGCCGGCGTGGTTGGACCGATTGATATCTACAACCCGGTTTACCTGCGTGATCCGACAACGCCGATCGCGGTGCAAAATACCTTGCTGGAACAGCGGATGAAGGGCGCTTATGCCCAGATCCAGAGCAAGTACGACCATTGGCTGTTTCTGTTGGGTGGTCGGCAGGATTGGGTCGACAGTGACTTCCGCGACAAAGTGGCCAGGGGCAGCAACATCAGCTCCGAGGACAAGAAGTTCACGTATCAGGGCGGCGTGATGTACCAGTTCGACAACGGCCTGACGCCGTATGTCAGCTACTCCACCGCGTTTGTTCCGGTGCAGCAGATTTCCAATTCCGGAGCGCCGCTGGACCCGATCACCAGCAGCCAATACGAAGTGGGTTTGAAATATGAACCGGTGGGTTGGGACACGGCGTTCACCGCGTCGGTCTACGACTTGCGCAAAAAGGATGACACCTACTTCGACGCAACTACCGCGAGCTATCGCCAAGTGGGTGAAAGCCGCTCCAAAGGTGTGGAGCTGGAACTCAACAGCAATCTGACACCCAACCTGAATGTCACCGCTGCCTACACCTACACCGATGCGCGGATTACCAAGGACTCGGCGACGTCCCTGGTCAAGGATCACCAAATGACCGGCGTGCCGCGTAACCAGGCTTCGGTCTGGGCCAAATACCGGTTCCTGGAAAGCAGCCTCAAGGGCCTGTATGTCGGTGGGGGTGTGCGTTACTTCGATAGCGCGTTCGCCTACACATCGCCCACCCTTTACGGGAAGCTCGATGCCGGCGATGTCACCTTGGTGGATGCCGCAATCGGCTATCAGATTGCCCGCAACTGGACCGTCGACCTCAATGCGAAGAACCTCTTCGACAAAGAATACGTGTCTGGTTGTAACGATGCGGGTCGCTGCTACTGGGGTGAAACCCGCACGTTGTTAGGTTCGGTCTCTTACAACTGGTAAAAATAAACAGGGCTGTGGATAAGTTACCCACAGCCCTGTTTGTTATTTGCCGATACAGAAGCTCGAAAAGATTCGTCCCAGCAAGTCATCGGAGCTGAAAGCACCGGTGATTTCGCCCAAAGAATGCTGCGCCTGCCTTAAATCCTCAGCCAATAGCTCACCGGCACCTGCGAGCGTCAGCTGCGCTCGGCCGTGTTCGAGGGATGCACTGGCATGTCGCAACGCTTCCAGGTGGCGCCGGCGTGCGCTGAAACTGCTTTCCGAGGTCTGCTCGTAGCCCATGCAGGTCTTCAGGTGCTCGCGCAGCAACTCCAGGCCCTCGCCCGCTGACTTGGCACTCAAGCTGATGGTGACATGGCCATCGTCACTGACCTCCAGGGCAATCGCTTCACCGGTCAGGTCTGCCTTGTTGCGGATCAGCGTGACTTTGGCCGGATCTGGCCGGGTTTCCAGGAATTCTGGCCACAAGGCAAACGGATCAAGGGCTTCCGGTGCAGTGGCGTCCACCACCAATAACACCCGATCCGCTTCGCCGATGGCTTTCAACGCGCGCTCGACACCAATTTTTTCAACCTGGTCATCGGTATCACGCAGGCCAGCGGTATCGACTACGTGCAACGGCATGCCGTCGATGTGGATATGTTCGCGAAGAATATCCCGGGTGGTGCCGGCGATCTCGGTAACGATCGCTGCTTCACGACCGGCCAAGGCATTCAACAAACTGGATTTGCCGGCATTCGGTCGCCCGGCGATCACCACATTCATCCCATCGCGCAACAAGGCACCCTGCCCGGCTTCGCGCAGGACTGTGGATAACTCGTCGCGGACTTTGTCGAGCATGCTCAGCACGTGGCCATCGGCGAGGAAGTCGATTTCTTCTTCCGGGAAGTCGATGGCGGCCTCGACGTAGATACGCAAGCCGATCAATTGCTCGGTGAGGTTATGCACACGCTGGGAAAACGCACCTTGCAACGAACGCAGGGCATTACGCGCAGCCTGTGCAGAACTGGCCTCGATCAAATCGGCAATCGCCTCGGCCTGGGCCAGGTCGAGTTTGTCGTTGAGAAAGGCGCGTTCGCTGAATTCACCCGGCCGGGCCAGTCGGCAACCGAGTTCCAGGCAACGCTTGAGCAACATATCCAGCACGATCGGGCCACCGTGGCCCTGGAGTTCCAACACATCTTCGCCGGTGAACGAGTTCGGACCCGGGAAATACAGGGCGATGCCTTCGTCCAGCACCTCTTGGTTTTCACTGAGGAACGGACCGTAATGGGCATACCGCGGTTTCAGATCGCGACCGCTGATGGCTTTGGCCGCCGCATTCGCCAGCGGCCCGGAAATACGGACGATGCCCACACCGCCGCGACCTTGAGCGGTGGCGACGGCAGCGATGGTTTCACGAGGAACGCTCATAAACCGGTATCCAGACAAAAGAGACAGATAGCAAAACGCCCCACTAGGGGGCGTTTTGAGTGGTTATCCACAGAGTAAGTTACGCAGCGGCATTTTTGGTAGCAGCTTCGATCTTACGTGTGATGTACCACTGTTGGCTGATGGACAGGCAGTTGTTGACCACCCAGTACAGCACCAGACCCGCCGGGAACCACAGGAAGAAGAAGGTGAAGATGATTGGCATCAGCTTCATCACCTTGGCCTGCATCGGATCCGGAGGCGTTGGGTTCAACCGCTGCTGGATAAACATGGTTGCACCCATGATGATCGGCAGAATGAAGAACGGGTCTTTGATCGACAGGTCAGTAATCCACAGCATGAAAGGCGCTTGACGCATTTCAACACTTTCCAGCAGAACCCAGTACAGCGAAAGGAAAACCGGCATCTGCACCAGGATTGGCAAGCAGCCGCCCAGTGGATTGATCTTCTCTTTCTTGTACAGCTCCATCATGGCTTGGGACATTTTCTGCCGGTCATCGCCATGTTGCTCTTTCAGCGCGGCCAGTTTCGGTGCCACTGCACGCATGCGCGCCATGGATTTGTAGCTGGCAGCCGACAGAGGGAAGAAAAGCCCTTTGATCAGCATGGTCAGGAAGATGATCGACCAGCCCCAGTTACCCACAATCGCGTGAATGTGTTGCAGCAGCCAGAAGATTGGCTGGGCAATGAACCACAGGATGCCGTAGTCGACGGTCAATTCCAGACCTGGGGACAACTCTTTCAGCACAGCCTGGCTTTTCGGGCCGGCGTACAGAACAGCGCTGACTTCACCTTTGGCACCCGGTGCAACGGTCACTGCCGGAGCCGTGTAACCGATGATGTAGTTGCCTTTGCTGTCTTTACGGGTCTGAACGACGTTGTTTTCGCCCTTCGCCGGAATCCACGCGGTCACGAAGTAGTGTTGCAACCAGGCAACCCAACCACCGTTAACGGTTTCTTTCAGCTGAGCCTTGTCCATGTCCTTCATCGACACTTTCTTGTACGGCTCGTTACTTGTCCACAGGGCGGCGCCCAGGTAAGTCGCGGTGCCGGTGGCAGTGCTGGAAGAAGGATCGGAGCTGGCGTCACGTTTCAGTTGGGCGAACATCGCACCCGACCAAGGTTTGGCGCTTTCGTTGTCGATCAAGTACGAAACGGTTACGTCATACAGGCCACGTTTCACAGTGAAACGCTTGATGTAGTTGACGCCGTCCTTGCTGAACTTCAGGTCTACGACCAGTTGGTCCTGACCGTCAGCCAGTTGGTAGATCTTCTTCTCGGAGGAGTAAACCGGACGACCGGTTGGACTTGCGTCCGGACCGTCGGTGCCGATCAAACCGCTCTGGGCCAGATAAGTCCGCTCGTTGCCGTTATCGAACAGCTGGAATGGAATTTCCGGATGGTCCTGGCGACGTGGATACAGCGGCAACGTCAACTGGGCAACATCACCACCTTGTGGGTCGATAGCCAGGTTGAGCACATCCGTTTTGATCTGGATGAGGTCTTTGCTTACAGCTACTGGCGTTTCAGCAGGTGCAGTGGCACTGGTATCGCTTGCGGCGCGTGGAATGTCGTCACTGACAGAAGCATTATTGCCAGTCGCCGTGTCCGGTAGGCCCGGTGCGGTAGTACTGGAAGCAACATTCTGAGTCGGCAGGGCAGCCTGGCCATAGTCCTGGTTCCATTTAAGAACCATAACGTAGGACACGATTGCCAGGGCGACGATCAGGATCGTGCGTTTGATATCCATGATTACTCGGCCATCGAAGAAGAACGGGAGGTAGGGATAGGCGGAACCGGGTCATAACCACCGGGAGTGCACTGATGACAGCGACCTAATCGACGAAAGGCCAGCCAGCCACCGCGCAGAAGGCCATGATTTTCTATGGCTTCATACGCGTAGCAGGAACAACTGGGGTAGAAACGACAGTGACTGGCCATCAGGGGACTAATGGCATAGCGATAAAACTGGATCGGAACGAGTGCCAGTTTACGCATCGGTACTGTCTACCCCTACAGTTTCGGTTTTGACTGCTGGTACCGGCGTGCTGCGTGCCAGACGCTTCCAGAGTTTGCCGAAATGCTGAATCAATTCGGGGTTTTCTACGTCGCCCAAACCTTTGCGCGCGCCGATAACAATGTCCCAACCGACCAGTGAATCCTGGTTCAGGCGAAACGATTCGCGCATCAGACGTTTGAGGCGATTGCGCTCGACGGAGAGCTTTACGCTCTTTTTCCCGATAACCAACCCGAGACGGGGGTGATCAAGATCGTTGTTGCGCGCAAGGAGCAGGAGGTTTTTCCCCGGAACCTTGCCGGTAGGGGAGTCAAAGACTGCTTTGAAATGCCGGGGCGTAAGCAAACGCTTGTCCCGACTGAAGTCCTGACTCACCTCCAGTGCCGGATTATCAAACTGCCAGACGCGCACGACCTTTGGCGCGGCGACGCGACAGGACGGCGCGACCGTTTTTGGTAGCCATGCGAGCACGGAAACCGTGGGTACGAGCGCGTTTGATAGTGCTTGGTTGGAAAGTACGTTTCATTGTCGTGTTACCTGGTTCGTCCACAACGGGCCGGAATGGCCCCCGTTTTAAGAGACCGGGGATTCTAGAGAAAGCAAGCCTCTAGGTCAATTTCCAACCAGCGTTTCCTTATAAATAGATCTCCAGCGGTTTTCTCGTTCGACCCCCTTCGCTAGATATAGAAATAAAGAAGGGAATTATTTAAAGCTTTTCTGTAAAGCTTATAAAAGCTAGGGGCACGATCTTCTGTGGATAACTGCCTTAAGCCCTTCTAAGTCGTGCTGTACAGAGAATGACAACTACGGTGGAAAACGGTGGTCAGCCTGTGCTGCGCTGTCGGATAAGCTGTGTGTGGAATGGCCAGTTATCCACAGGCCAGTTATCCACCGAGTTTACCCCCCACTTGTCCAGTGCCCTCATGTGCGGTTATCCACAGAGCTTATGCACATACCGTCGGTCGTCTTTTTGTCAGTTAACGCGTTGATAAATCATGGCCTGTGCGCAACCTGCATGTGGATAAGTGGGCGTCTGGCCGCTACAATGGCCGCTTGTTTTTGCCTCACCGGCTTTCAACTTAGGGGATATCCGTGTCAGTGGAACTTTGGCAGCAGTGCGTGGAGCTTTTGCGCGATGAGCTGCCTGCCCAACAATTCAACACTTGGATCCGTCCACTACAGGTCGAAGCCGAAGGCGACGAGTTGCGTGTCTACGCACCGAACCGTTTTGTTCTCGACTGGGTCAACGAAAAGTACCTGGGCCGCGTCCTCGAACTGCTGGATGAGCATGGCAACGGCATTGCGCCGGTGCTTTCCTTATTAATAGGCAGCAAACGCAGTTCGGCACCGCGTGCGGCACCCAACGCTCCGCTGGCCGCCGCAGCTTCCCAGGCTCAGACTGCCCAGACACCTGTCAGCGCTCCAGCCCCTGCGCCAGCCGCCACCCAGACCAAACGTGCAACTCAAAAAGTTGCCGAAGTCAGCGAAGAGCCGTCTCGCGACAGTTTCGACCCGATGGCTGGCGCCAGTTCGCAACAGGCCCCGGTCCGTGCCGAACAACGCACTGTGCAGGTCGAAGGCGCGCTCAAGCACACCAGCTACCTGAACCGCACCTTTACCTTCGAGAACTTCGTCGAAGGTAAGTCCAACCAGCTGGCCCGGGCCGCGGCCTGGCAAGTGGCAGACAATCCCAAGCACGGTTACAACCCGCTCTTCCTTTATGGTGGCGTTGGCTTGGGTAAGACCCACTTGATGCACGCTGTGGGTAACCACCTATTAAAGAAGAACCCGAATGCCAAGGTCGTGTACCTGCATTCCGAGCGTTTCGTGGCCGACATGGTCAAGGCGCTGCAACTGAACGCGATCAACGAATTCAAGCGCTTCTACCGTTCGGTGGATGCGCTGCTGATCGATGACATTCAGTTCTTCGCTCGCAAGGAACGTTCCCAGGAAGAGTTTTTCCACACCTTCAACGCCCTGCTTGAAGGTGGCCAGCAGGTCATTCTCACCAGTGACCGCTACCCGAAAGAAATCGAAGGCCTTGAAGAGCGCCTCAAATCCCGCTTCGGCTGGGGCCTGACGGTTGCCGTCGAGCCGCCGGAGCTGGAAACCCGTGTGGCGATCCTGATGAAAAAGGCCGACCAGGCCAAAGTCGATCTGCCCCACGACGCGGCGTTCTTCATTGCCCAGCGTATTCGCTCCAACGTCCGTGAGCTGGAAGGCGCGCTCAAACGCGTGATCGCCCACTCGCACTTCATGGGTCGCGACATCACCATCGAGCTGATTCGCGAATCCCTGAAAGACTTGTTGGCGCTGCAAGACAAACTGGTCTCTGTGGATAACATTCAGCGCACCGTCGCCGAGTACTACAAGATCAAGATCTCCGACCTGCTGTCCAAGCGTCGTTCGCGCTCGGTCGCACGTCCGCGTCAGGTTGCAATGGCCCTCTCCAAAGAGTTGACTAACCACAGCCTGCCGGAAATCGGCGATGTGTTTGGCGGCCGCGACCACACGACTGTTTTGCACGCCTGCCGCAAGATCAACGAACTTAAGGAATCCGACGCGGACATCCGCGAGGACTACAAGAACCTGCTGCTAACACTGACCACTTGATGAACACCAGCGCAGCTTATTAAGGCAAGGGACTAGACCATGCATTTCACCATTCAACGCGAAGCCCTGTTGAAACCCCTGCAACTGGTCGCAGGCGTCGTCGAGCGCCGACAGACCTTGCCGGTGCTCTCCAACGTGCTGCTGGTTGTCGAAGGCCAGCAATTGTCGCTGACCGGTACCGACCTGGAAGTCGAGCTGGTTGGTCGTGTGCAACTCGAAGAGCCGGCTGATCCAGGCTCCATCACTGTGCCTGCGCGCAAGCTGATGGACATCTGCAAGAGCCTGCCGAACGATGCGCTGATCGACATCAAGGTCGATGAGCAGAAGCTCGTGGTGAAGGCCGGCCGTAGCCGCTTCACCTTGTCGACCTTGCCGGCCAACGATTTCCCGACCGTCGAGGAAGGCCCGGGTTCGCTGACCTGCAGCCTGGAGCAAAGCAAACTGCGTCGTTTGATCGAACGCACCAGCTTCGCCATGGCCCAGCAGGACGTGCGTTACTACCTCAACGGCATGCTGCTGGAAGTGTCCGAAGGCATCATCCGCGCCGTGGCCACCGACGGTCACCGTCTGGCCATGTGCTCGATGAAAGCCGATATCGGTCAGCCGGATCGTCACCAGGTGATCGTGCCGCGCAAGGGTATCCTTGAGCTGGCGCGTCTGCTGACCGAGCCGGATGGCCTGGTCAGCATCGTCCTGGGTCAGCACCACATCCGTGCGACCACCGGCGAGTTCACCTTCACCTCCAAACTGGTCGACGGCAAGTTCCCGGACTACGAGCGTGTTCTGCCTAAAGGTGGCGACAAGCTTGTGCTGGGTGACCGCCAGGCGCTGCGTGAAGCATTCAGCCGTACCGCGATTCTGTCCAACGAGAAGTACCGCGGCATCCGTCTGCAACTGGCCAACGGTCAGCTGAAGATCCAGGCGAATAACCCGGAGCAGGAAGAAGCGGAAGAAGAAGTGGGCGTTGAATACAACGGCGGCAATCTGGAAATCGGCTTCAACGTGAGCTACTTGCTCGACGTGTTGGGCGTGATGACCACCGAGCAGGTTCGCCTGATCCTGTCCGACTCCAACAGCAGTGCGCTGGTGCAAGAGTCCGACAACGACGACTCGGCCTACGTTGTCATGCCGATGCGTCTGTAATCATGTTCAGCAGAAGCTAGATGTCCTTAAGT
This sequence comes from Pseudomonas sp. NPDC087342, assembly GCF_044744265.1. Classification (NCBI taxonomy): domain Bacteria; kingdom Pseudomonadati; phylum Pseudomonadota; class Gammaproteobacteria; order Pseudomonadales; family Pseudomonadaceae; genus Pseudomonas; species Pseudomonas sp. NPDC087342. Next base: position 10,602 of record NZ_JBIUXZ010000038.1, on the reverse strand, counting down.
CGCGTCTCGGTCACCGCGGTGCGCAACCTGCACCCGGTGACCTTCTCCCCCTCTCCCCGAATCAACATTCTTTACGGCGCCAACGGCAGCGGCAAAACCAGTGTTCTGGAAGCCATTCATCTGCTGGGGCTTGCCCGTTCGTTTCGTAGCAGCCGTCTTTTACCCGTCATTCAGTACGAGCAACTGGCGTGCACGGTGTTTGGTCAGGTGGAGTTGGCCGAAGGCGGGCACAGCGCTTTAGGGATATCGCGGGACCGTCAGGGTGAGTTCCAGATCCGCATTGACGGGCAGAACGCCCGCAGCGCGGCGCAACTGGCGGAAATCCTGCCTTTGCAGTTGATCAACCCCGACAGCTTCCGGCTGTTAGAAGGTGCGCCGAAGATTCGGAGGCAGTTTCTCGACTGGGGTGTGTTCCACGTGGAACCGCGATTCATGTCCACATGGCAGCGCTTGCAGAAGGCCCTGCGCCAGAGAAACTCTTGGCTGCGGCATGGTACACTTGACGCCGTTTCGCAAGCGGTTTGGGACAGGGAACTGTGCCAGGCCAGCGCAGAAATTGATGAATACCGCCGCGCTTATATCAAAGCCTTGAAACCAGTCTTTGAACAGACCTTGAGCGAACTGGTTGAGCTCGAGGGCTTGACGCTGAGCTATTACCGAGGTTGGGACAAAGAGCGCGAACTAAGTGCCGTGCTTGCCGGGTCCCTTCAGCGGGATCAGCAAATGGGTCATACCCAGGCCGGACCACAACGCGCTGATTTGCGTCTTCGATTGGGCGCACATAACGCCGCGGACATATTGTCTCGGGGTCAGCAGAAGTTGGTGGTCTGTGCATTGCGGATTGCCCAGGGGCACCTGGTTAGCCAGGCCCGACGCGGCCAGTGTATTTATCTGGTGGATGACTTGCCGTCCGAACTGGACGAGCAACACCGCCGTGCGCTTTGCCGCTTGCTGGAAGACTTACGCTGCCAGGTGTTTATTACCTGTGTAGATCACGAATTATTGAGGGAAGGCTGGCAGACGGAAACGCCAGTCGCTTTGTTCCACGTGGAACAGGGCCGTATCACCCAGACCCACGACCATCGGGAGTGAAGGCATTGAGCGAAGAAAATACGAATACCTACGACTCAACGAGCATTAAGGTGCTGAAAGGCCTGGATGCCGTCCGTAAACGTCCCGGTATGTACATTGGTGACACCGACGATGGTAGCGGTCTGCACCACATGGTCTTCGAGGTAGTCGACAACTCCATCGATGAAGCGCTCGCTGGCCACTGCGACGACATCAGCATCATCATCCACCCGGACGAATCCATCACCGTGCGTGACAACGGTCGTGGCATCCCGGTGGACGTGCACAAAGAAGAAGGCGTTTCCGCAGCCGAGGTCATCATGACCGTGCTGCACGCCGGCGGTAAGTTCGATGACAACTCCTACAAAGTATCCGGCGGCCTGCACGGTGTAGGTGTGTCGGTGGTGAACGCCCTGTCTGAAGAGCTTGTTCTCACGGTGCGCCGCAGCGGCAAGATCTGGGAACAGACTTACATCCACGGTGTTCCGAAAGAGCCGATGAAAATCGTTGGCGAGAGCGAAACCACCGGTACCCAGATTCACTTCAAACCGTCCGACCTGACCTTCAAGAACATCCACTTCAGCTGGGACATCCTGGCCAAGCGGATTCGTGAACTGTCCTTCCTGAACTCCGGTGTTGGCATCGTCCTCAAGGATGAGCGCAGCGGCAAGGAAGAGCTGTTCAAGTACGAAGGCGGTCTGCGTGCGTTCGTTGAATACCTGAACACCAACAAGACTCCGGTCAACCAGGTGTTCCACTTCAACATCCAGCGAGAAGACGGCATCTGCTTGGAAATCGCCCTGAAGTGGAACGACAGCTTCAACGAGAACCTGTTGTGCTTCACCAACAACATTCCTCAGCGCGACGGCGGTACTCACCTGGTGGGTTTCCGTTCCGCACTGACGCGTAACCTGAACACCTACATCGAAGCGGAAGGCCTGGCGAAGAAGCACAAAGTCGCCACCACCGGTGACGATGCCCGTGAAGGCCTGACCGCGATTATTTCGGTGAAGGTGCCGGATCCGAAGTTCAGCTCCCAGACTAAAGACAAGCTGGTTTCTTCCGAAGTGAAGACCGCCGTCGAACAGGAAATGGGCAAGTACTTCTCCGACTTCCTGCTGGAAAACCCGAACGAAGCCAAACTGGTCGTCGGCAAGATGATCGACGCGGCTCGCGCTCGTGAAGCGGCGCGTAAAGCCCGTGAGATGACCCGTCGTAAAGGCGCGCTGGATATCGCCGGCCTGCCGGGCAAACTGGCTGACTGCCAGGAAAAAGACCCTGCCCTTTCCGAACTGTACCTCGTGGAAGGTGACTCTGCTGGCGGTTCCGCCAAGCAGGGTCGCAACCGTCGCACCCAGGCCATCCTGCCGTTGAAAGGCAAGATCCTGAACGTCGAGAAGGCGCGTTTCGACAAGATGATCTCTTCGCAAGAAGTGGGCACCTTGATCACCGCGCTGGGCTGCGGCATCGGCCGCGACGAGTACAACATCGACAAGCTGCGTTATCACAACATCATCATCATGACCGATGCTGACGTCGACGGTTCGCACATCCGTACCCTGCTGCTGACCTTCTTCTTCCGTAAGTTGCCGGAGCTTATAGTTCGCGGCTACATCTAGATGGAACTGCAGTCTCTGTTGTATTTCTAGTATGGCTTTTAAGAGCAATACATCAAAGACGACGACGCCATGGAAGAGTACATGACGCAGTCGGCCCTGGAAGATGCGAGTCTGCACCTGAACGAAGAAGCCCCGGGTATTTCCGGTGAAGCGCTTGAGCGTCTGGTGAATGACTTCCGCCTGGTGATGAAGACCCTCAAGCGTCTGTCGCGCCTGTACCCACAGGAACTGACCGAGCACTTCATCTACCTGCCAGCGGTAAGCATGGAGCAACTGTCCGATCACGCAGCGATGCAGGATTGGATGGCTCGGTTCGAAGTACGCCTGCGCACCGTCGAGAAGTCTGGCCTGGTCTACAAAGCCAGTCTGCGTGAAGACCGTGAACGTAACGTCTGGCTGCCAGAGGTCGAACTGATCTCCCACGGCCTGTCGAACTACATCACGTTCAACCGCGACTTCTTCGGCAGCAACGATTACAAAACCGTTGTTTCCCTGGGCGCTCAATTGAGCACCTTGCTCGACGACGGCGCGTACATCCAGCGCGGCGAGCGCAAGAAGCCGGTGACCGAGTTCAAGGAAGCCCTTGAATGGCTGATGGCGGAAAGCACCAAGCGCCACACCATCCAGCGATACAAAGGTCTGGGCGAAATGAACCCGGATCAGCTGTGGGAAACCACCATGGACCCAGCCCAGCGCCGGATGCTCAAAGTGACCATCGAAGACGCCATTGGCGCGGACCAGATCTTCAACACCCTGATGGGTGATGCGGTCGAACCCCGTCGTGACTTCATCGAAAGCAATGCCCTGGCGGTTTCCAACCTGGACTTCTGATCCAGTTGTAGCGCCGACGAAAAAGGCCAACGCACAAGCGTTGGCCTTTTTTATGGTTTACAGAAAATCAAAAGATCGCAGCCTAAAAAATGTAGGCGCTGCCGAAGGCTGCGATCTGTTGATCTTTATTCGCCGACCGACCCCACACTCTCCAACCGATACCCATACCCATAAATCGTCAGCAGCTGCCAACCCCGATCAGCCGTCAGCCCGAGCTTATTGCGCAGGCGATAGATGTGGGTGTCCAGTGGTCGAGAAGACACCATCTCTTCATGGCTCCAGAACCGTCCATACAGATATTCCCGAGACAGCGGCCGGCCCAGGTTGGTGAATAAACATCGCGCCAGACTGTATTCCCGTTCGGTCATGGCGATGGGGATACCCGCGCGGGTGACGGTCAGTTCAGCGTCATCAAACACCAGGTCATTGAAACTCAGTACTTCGGTAGCCGTCGCACGTTGCTGGCCGTGCCTGCGCAATACAGCAGCGACACGGGCTTTCAATTCATTGGGACGGAACGGCTTGCTGACGTAGTCGTCGGCCCCGGCATTCAGCGCCTGGACGATGTCACTCTCGGCGTCGCGGCTGGTGAGCATGATGGCGGCAGGCGGCGCATCCATGTGTTCGCGGGTCCAGCGCAGCAGCGAGAGGCCACTGAGATCCGGCAGTTGCCAGTCGAGTATCAGCAGGTCGAAGGTTTCCCGGCGCAGTTGGCGCAACAGATCTTCCGCGCGCTCGAAGCTGTGCAATAGCCAGGGGTGTTCGCCCGGTTCGGCCATTTGGTGCAGGGTCTGTTCGACCCGGCGCAGTTCGGCGGGTTCATCGTCCAGTATCGCGACACGCATGTGCGGCAATTCCTTGAGGGCGGGTGGGCGGTAGACGATACCGGCTCGACTGGCGGAGTGAAAGTAAGCAAACCTGCGTCGGTCATCGTCCGCTATGATTCTTCGGGTTCAATCTTCCAATCAGAATTCTGACTCATGAATCTAACGCCTTCCCCCCTGCCCTTTCAGACTTGCCCATGACAATTCAGCGCCGTCGTGAGAGTCGTGAGCCGACTCAGGTCCAGCGTTTGTTCCGGCAATTGGTCAGGGAGTGGTTGTGGATAAGTTTGATCCTGCTGCCCCTGACTGCCCTGCTCTCGTATAGCGCCCAGTCCAATGAGCTCAAGGGTTCGGGGGCGCTGGAGGCGTTGTTGTCAGTCAGTCTAGTCGCTTGCGTGCTCGGCTTGCTGTTACTACGCCCGCGCCTGGCGCTGTGGGTGACGCTGGGTGGCATGAGCTGCGCGCTGCTGATCAGCGCCTGTCTGGCAGAACTGCGTTGGTGGTGGTCCCCGGCGGCGAGTCTGATGGGCATGCTGTTGGGCTACCTGATCTGGAATTGGCGGCGCCTGAGTGTGGTGCTGAGCTACTTCGGCTGGGAACTGGCGCGCCTGGACAACGAACCGAAAGTGTTCCCGGAACGCCGTCGGGTGCAGTTTCCAACCGGTGATCATTTGCAGGGGCAAATCATGGCGCTGGAACAAGCCATGAGTCGCACCCGCGATACCCGGCGCTTTATCGCCGACGGACTGGAGTATCTACCGGTAGCGACGTTGATCAGTGATCCGCGAGGCCGGATATTGCTCGGCAATCGTAACGCCCGAGACTTGTTCGGCGCCGAGCTGGTGGGCGACGACATCCTTGAGCAACTGGCGCGATTGGGCTACCCGGAATTGCTGAATGGCGCGCGGCCGCTTTTATCGACGTTGGCCCTGCTGGAGTTCAGGGATATCAAAGGACGCAGTCTGCGCCTGGAGCGCGCGGCATTGTTGCCCGTGGACGGAGAAACGCCGATTGGCTGGTTGTTGAGCCTGACCGACCTGAGTGTCGAACGTGATGCCGAAGAGCAACGTGGTGTGCTGCTACGCTTTTTGTCCCACGACTTACGGGCGCCGCATTCGGCGATTTTGGCCTTGCTCGATGTGCATCGGCACCAGGTGGGCGGCGACACGCAGTTGTTCGATCAGATTGAGCGTCAGGTGCGCCGGGCCTTGGACCTCACAGACGGCTTCGTGTTATTGGCCAGGGCCGAGTCAGAGGCCTATGAATTCCAACCCACCCTGTTCGCAATGCTGGTACTGGACGTGTTCGACCAGGCCCTGAGCATTGCGCAGTTGAAGCAGATCGAGCTAGTCCATCACCTCGAGGACGATGCCCAGGAAAGTTTGATCATGGCCGATCAGGGATTGCTGACCCGGGCGTTGTTCAATTTGCTGGAAAACGCCATCAAGTACAGCGATTCCGGAACACGTATCAGCCTGCAAGTCAGCAGTCGCGAGGGTTGGCTGACCTGCGAGCTTACCGATCAGGGCAAAGGCATCGCTGCCGACGAATTGCCTGAGCTGTTTAGCCAATATCGCCGGTTTACTTCGGCTCAAGGCATCGATGGTATTGGGTTGGGATTGTCGATGGTCAAGGCAGTGGTGGATCACCACGATGGCCGGATCGAATGTCACAGTGAGGTCGGTAAAGGCACCTGTTTCAGCCTTCATTTCCCCCTGCTGCATGAATAAAATGCGGGCATAAAAAAACCGGCTATATCAGCCGGTTTTTTTACGTCCGAAAAAAACTTATGCACCTTTTTCGGGATTTTATGAGCTTAAGAAATATGTATATAAATCATAACCCTAGAAACTAAATACGACGTTTTTCAACAAAACGGTACACAGGTTATCCACAGAATCTCAGACAGCCACCTGATCCGTCTCGGCGGGTGCTTGAGGCGCCGGTGGCAACGAACCCATATCGCGTTGCATCTGTTCATTCCAGGCCTGGACCCGATCGTTCAGTGCGGCAACGGCTCGCGGTCCACTGCCCTCGGCGTACATCGGCTCACCGATGATCACAGTGATCACGCCCTGCTTCTTCGCCCAACCGGTTTTCGGCCAGAACTTGCCCGCATTGTGTGCAATCGGCAGCACCGGAAGTGCGGCGTTGACCGCCAAAGCGCTGCCACCGCGCGAGAACTTGCCTACGGTGCCGTAAGGAACACGAGTGCCTTCCGGGAAGATAAGGACCCAGACACCATCCTTCAACAATTCATCGCCCTTCTTCGCCACATGCTTGAGCGCGGCTTTGGGATTATCACGGTCGATGGCGATCGGTCGCAGCATGGCCATCGCCCAACCGAAGAAGGGCACGAACAGCAATGAACGCTTGAGGACCTGGCTCAGCGGCTCGAAGTAAGCGGAGAGAAAGAACGTCTCCCAGGTGCTCTGGTGGTTCGACTGAATCACGCAGGGCCGGTCAGGCACGTTTTCAGCGCCTTTGATTTCGTAGCTGATGCCCAGGAACACTTTGCTCAGCCATAAGGCGCAGCGGCACCAGTACACATTAATGAAGCGATATCGGGCCTTGAACGGCAGAAAAGGCGCGATGAAAAAGCTCAGGCTGCACCAAAGCAAAGAGCTGGTGCCCAGCAACAGATAAAAGAGGAATGTTCTGATGGCCTGCAGTATCGACATGGTGACGTTTACCGTGCGGGCTCTGCCCGTCTATATAAAGCGCAATCCCGATCAATCCTTGGTCAGGAATCTCGAAACGCTCTAATTGTGGATAAGTTCTGCGGCAATCGCCGCCAGATCGTCAAAAATCAAGGTGCCTACCGGTAGGGTTTTACCCAGAGTCTTTTCGCCTTTCCCGGTCTTTACCAAAACTGGCTGAGAATCGACGGCTTTTGCGGCTTCCAGGTCACCAAGGGAATCGCCGACAAACCATAGATTAGTCAGCGAGACGCTGTAATGCGCGGCGATGGTTTTCAACATCCCGGGTTTCGGCTTGCGGCATTCGCAGCCATCGTCCGGCCCGTGCGGGCAATAGACGATCAGCCCGACTTCACCGCCCTGCTCCGCCACCAACGTGCGCAAGCGCTCGTGCATGGCATCCAGGGTGGCGATGTCGTAATAGCCGCGAGCGATGCCCGACTGGTTGGTAGCGACCGCCACCGTCCAGCCGGCCTCGCTCAACTGCGCGATGGCTTCGATCGAACCGGGGAGCGGAATCCACTCCTCCACCGACTTGATGTAAGCGTCGGAGTCGTAATTGATCACCCCGTCCCGATCGAGAATCAGCAGTTTCAAACAGTCTTACCCCAACAGCGAAATATCGGCGACGCCGAGGAACAACCCGCGCAGACGCGACAGCAGTGCATAACGGTTGGCGCGCACATTGGCGTCATCCGCATTGACCATCACGGCTTCGAAGAAGGCATCGACCGGCTCGCGCAGGGCAGCCAGACGCGCCAGGGATTCGCTGTACTGACGGGCAGCAGCCATCGGCTGAACAGCCTGGTCAGCCTGCTGGATCGCCGAGTACAGGGAGAACTCGTTGGCATTGTCGAAGTACTTGGCTTCAACGACCGTTGGCACGGAGCCTTCGACCTTGCTCAACAGGTTCGACACGCGCTTGTTCACGGCCGCCAGTGCCGCAGCTTCCGGCAACTTGCGGAACGCTTCTACCGCTTGTACGCGTTGGTCGAAGTCCAGCGCCGAACCCGGTTTCAGGGCACGCACCGACAGGTAAGTACCGACATCCACGCCTTCGTCTTCATAACGGGCACGCAGACGGTCGAAGATGAATTCCAGCACCGAGTCATTCAGGCCGGCAGCCTTCACCTTGGTACCGAACGCATTCACGGCAAACGCCACGGCTTCGTTGAGGTCGAGGTCGAGTTTCTTGTCGATCAGGATGCGCAGCACGCCCAATGCCGCACGGCGCAGGGCATACGGGTCTTTGCTACCGGTTGGCAACATGCCGATACCGAAGATACCGACCAGCGTGTCGAGCTTGTCGGCAATGGCCACGGCCGCACCGGTCAGGGTGGTCGGCAGTTCAGCGCCGGCACCGCGCGGCATGTACTGCTCGTTCAGCGCCAGGGCGACTTCTTCCGGCTCGCCGTCGTTGAGGGCGTAGTAGTAACCGGCGACACCTTGCATCTCCGGGAACTCACCTACCATTTCGGTCGACAGGTCGCACTTGGACAGCAGGCCGGCACGGGAGGCCCAGGCTGCGTTGCCGCCAATGCGTTGCGCGATGTAAGCCGCCAGTTTGGAGACGCGCTCGGCCTTGTCGTAAACGCTGCCGAGTTTTTCCTGGAACACCACGTTCTGCAGGCGCAGGTTGAAGTCTTCGAGTTTCTGCTTCTTGTCTTGCTTGAAGAAGAACTCGGCGTCGGTCAGGCGTGGGCGAACCACTTTCTCGTTACCGGCGATGATCTGTTGCGGGTCTTTGCTTTCGATGTTGGCCACGGTAATGAAACGTGGCAGCAACTTGCCCTCGGCATCCAGCAGGCAGAAGTACTTCTGGTTGTCCTGCATGGTGGTGATCAGGGCTTCTTGCGGCACGTCGAGGAAACGTTCCTCGAACGAGCACACCAGCGGCACCGGCCATTCAACCAGCGCAGTCACTTCGTCGAGCAAGGCTGGAGGAACGATCGCAGTACCTTCCTGCATCGTCGCCAGTTCTTCGGTGCGCTTGCTGATCAGTGCGCGACGCTCGTTGGCATCGGCCAGCACGTAGGCGCCACGCAGATCGGCCAAGTAGTTGGCCGGCGCGGTGATGCGCACGCTTTCCGGGTGGTGGAAGCGGTGACCACGGGAATCACGGCCAGCCTTCTGGGCGAGGATCGTGCAATCGATGACCTGGTCACCGAGCAGCATCACCAGCCATTGGGTCGGACGCACGAATTCTTCTTTGCGAGCACCCCAGCGCATGCGTTTCGGGATCGGCAGGTCGTTCAGGGAATCTTCAACGATGGTCGGCAGCAGGCTCGCGGTCGGCTTGCCGGCGATGCTCTGGCTGTAACGCAGTTTCGGACCGCTCTGATCGATTTCGCTCAGGTCGACGCCGCACTTCTTGGCGAAGCCCAGGGCTGCTTGAGTCGGGTTGCCGTCGGCATCGAACGCGGCCTGACGTGGCGGGCCGTCGAGGTTAATGCTGCGATCCGGTTGCTGGGTGGCCAGCGCGGTGATCAGCACGGCCAGGCGACGTGGCGCGGCGTAGACGGTTTTGGTCTCGTAGTTCAGGCCGGCAGCTTGCAGGCCCTTGTCGATACCGGCCAGAAACGCGTCGGCCAGGGTGTTCAGGGCTTTGGGTGGCAGTTCTTCGGTGCCCAATTCAACCAGGAAATCCAGAGCACTCATTGTGCAGCCTCCAGCTTAGCCAACACTTCGTCACGCAGGTCCGGGGTCGCCATCGGGAAGCCCAGCTTGGCGCGAGCCAGCAGGTAGGCTTGCGCAACGGAACGCGCCAGGGTGCGAACACGCAGAATGTATTGCTGACGCGCAGTCACGGAGATTGCCCGGCGCGCATCCAGCAGGTTGAAGGTATGGGACGCCTTCAACACCATTTCGTAGCTCGGCAACGGCAGCGGCTGGTCGAGTTCGATCAGGCGCTTGGCTTCGCTTTCGTAGAAATCGAACAGCTCGAACAGCTTCTCCACATTGGCGTGTTCGAAGTTGTAAGTCGATTGCTCGACTTCGTTCTGGTGGAACACATCGCCGTAGGTCACTTTGCCCATCGGACCGTCAGCCCAGACCAGGTCGTAGACCGAGTCCACGCCTTGCAGGTACATGGCCAGACGCTCGAGGCCGTAAGTGATCTCGCCGGTCACCGGGTAGCACTCGATGCCGCCCGCTTGCTGGAAGTAAGTGAACTGCGTCACTTCCATGCCGTTGAGCCAGACTTCCCAGCCCAGGCCCCAGGCGCCCAGCGTAGGCGATTCCCAGTTGTCTTCGACGAAGCGAATGTCGTGGACCAATGGGTCCAGGCCGACGTGCTTGAGGGAGCCCAGGTACAGTTCCTGGAAGTTGTCCGGGTTCGGCTTCAGGACTACCTGGAACTGATAGTAGTGCTGCAGACGGTTCGGGTTTTCGCCGTAGCGGCCGTCAGTCGGGCGACGACTGGGCTGCACATAAGCGGCGTTCCAGGTTTCCGGGCCGATGGCGCGCAGAAACGTGGCTGTGTGGAAAGTGCCGGCGCCTACTTCCATATCGTAGGGCTGAAGTACCACGCAACCTTGCTCGGCCCAGTATTGCTGGAGC
>NZ_JBIUXZ010000037.1:16980-32333 GCF_044744265.1 Pseudomonas sp. NPDC087342 | reverse complement strand
ACTCGAAGAAGCTCACCGAAGCGCGCCGCGAAAAGCTCTACGACGAAATCTGCGAGAAGGCCCTGAGCTGGCATATCGCTCGCGCCGAAGTCGAGTATCGGCCATATCCGAGACCTGCCCACCAGCGGTTCGGCTAGCGCCAGCAAAGAGCCCGCCGCCAAGCGCGGCAAGGCCGCCGCGGGTGAAGGTCCGGTGCTCACGCCGAAAGAGAAAGCGCGCAAGCAGCTTGTCTCGCGCATGGGTGTCGATCCCGATCATGGCTGGAAAGCCAAGTACGAGATCCTCCCGGGCAAGGAAAAGGTCATCGAAGAGCTGCGCCGGCTCGCCAAAGATGCTGACACCATCTATCTCGCAACCGACTTGGACCGCGAGGGGGAAGCCATTGCCTGGCACCTGCGCGAAGCCATCGGTGGTGACGACAGCCGCTACAAGCGCGTGGTGTTCAACGAAATCACCAAGAAGGCGATTCAGGAAGCCTTCTCCAAGCCGGGCGAGCTCGACATCGACCGTGTAAACGCCCAGCAGGCGCGTCGTTTCCTCGACCGCGTGGTCGGTTACATGGTTTCGCCGCTGCTGTGGGCCAAGGTCGCTCGCGGCCTGTCTGCCGGTCGCGTGCAGTCGGTTGCGGTCAAACTGGTCGTTGAGCGTGAGCGTGAAATCCGCGCGTTCAACCCGGAAGAGTACTGGGAAGTTCACGCTGATCTCGGCACCGCCAAGGGCGCTACCGTGCGCTTCGACGTGGCCCGCGAGAAAGGCGAAGCCTTCAAGCCGCTCAACGAAGCCCAGGCCATGGCCGCGCTGGAGAAGCTCAAGGCTTCCAGCTACAGCATCGCCAAGCGCGAAGACAAGCCGACCAGCAGCAAGCCGTCGGCACCGTTCATCACTTCCACCCTGCAGCAGGCTGCGAGCAATCGGCTGGGCTTCGGGGTGAAGAAAACCATGATGATGGCCCAGCGTTTGTACGAAGCGGGCTACATCACGTATATGCGTACCGACTCCACCAACCTCTCGGTTGATGCGGTGGCGATGGCGCGTACTTATATTGAAGGCGAGTTCGGCAAGAAGTACCTGCCGGAAAACCCGAACGTCTACAGCAGCAAGGAAGGCGCACAAGAGGCTCACGAAGCGATTCGTCCCTCCGACGCCAATACCGAGCCAAGCAAGCTGTCGGGCATGGAGCGTGATGCCGAGCGGCTCTACGAGCTGATCTGGCGCCAGTTCCTCGCTTGCCAGATGCTGCCAGCGCAGTATCTGTCGACCACGGTAACCGTGGGTGCCGGTGATTTCGAGCTGCGTGCCAAGGGCCGCATCCTGAAGTTCGACGGTTACACCCGCGTCATGCCGCAAATCGCCAAGCCGGGCGATGACGACGTGCTGCCAGACATGGCTCAGGGCGATGCGATGAAGCTGATCAAGCTTGATCCGACCCAGCACTTCACCAAGCCGCCGGCCCGTTACTCGGAAGCGAGCCTGGTAAAAGAAATGGAAAAACGCGGCATCGGTCGTCCTTCGACCTACGCAGCGATCATTTCGACCATCCAGGACCGCGGCTACGTTGCGCTGCACAACCGTCGTTTCTACTCGGAAAAGATGGGTGACATCGTCACCGAGCGTCTGGCCGAGAGCTTCTCCAATCTCATGGACTACGGCTTCACCGCCGGCATGGAAGAGAACCTCGATGACGTGGCCCAAGGCGAACGCGACTGGAAAAACGTGCTCGACGAGTTCTACGGCGACTTCAAGAAGAAACTCGAAGTAGCCGAAAGCGCTGAAGGCGGCATGCGCGCCAACCAGCCAGTGATGACTGACATTCCGTGCGTGGTGTGCGGTCGTCCGATGCAGATTCGTACCGCATCGACTGGCGTGTTCCTCGGCTGCTCGGGCTACAGCCTGCCGCCGAAAGAGCGCTGCAAGGCCACCGTCAACCTGGTGCCGGGCGACGAAATCGCCGCGGACGACGAGGGTGAATCGGAATCCCTGGTACTGCGCGGCAAGCACCGCTGCCCGATCTGCAGCACGGCAATGGACGCTTACCTGCTGGATGAGAAGCGCAAGCTGCACATCTGCGGTAATAATCCGGATTGCGACGGCTACGAAATCGAAGAAGGCAGTTATCGCATCAAGGGCTACGAAGGTCCGAGCCTGGAATGCGACAAGTGCGGCAGCGAGATGCAACTCAAGACCGGCCGTTTCGGCAAGTTCTTCGGCTGCACCAATGCAACCTGCAAGAACACCCGCAAACTGCTGAAAAGCGGTGACGCGGCGCCGCCGAAGATGGATCCGGTGAAGATGCCTGAGCTGAAATGCGAAAAGGTCAACGACACCTACATCCTGCGCGACGGGGCTTCCGGCCTGTTCCTGGCCGCGAGCCAGTTCCCGAAGAACCGCGAGACTCGTGCTCCGCTGGTGATCGAGATCGTGCCGCACAAGGATGAGATCGATCCGAAGTACCACTTCCTGTGCGAAGCACCGAAGAAGGACCCGGATGGCCTGCCTTCCGTGATCCGCTACAGTCGTAAAACCAAAGAGCAGTACGTGCAGACTGAAGTCGACGGTAAGCCGACAGGCTGGAAGGCGTACTACGACGGCGGTAAGTGGACGGTAGAAGACAAGCGGCCAGCCGCTAAAGCTTAAAAGCAGCCGTACATAAAAGGCCGCATGACAATCCTCGGATTTTCATGCGGCCTTTTGTTTTGGGCTTGCGGTCGGCTTGGGTGATCCACGACACTGTCGGGTCTGTGTGACGCAATTATTTCGCTGTGGAGGCTGCCGTCATGGCCCACGAACTCTATACCCGTACCAACCAGAAGATTTATTTCGCCGGCCTGTCGCTCGAAGCACTCGCCAGGGCCGAAGAGGGGCGGGCGATGAACTCCCTGGCGTTGATTCAGGCTGGGCGCGAATCGGCGCTGTTTCACCTTTATGGTGCGTTGCTGGGCCTGTGCCATGAAATCGCCGGCTTCTATCGCTTGCCTCAGGCCAATGCGCCGCGCGCGGAGATGTTGCTGACCCGTGAGGTGCTGGACGCTATCGCCATTCCTGAAATGGCCGAAATGGTCGAGTTGGCGGGTAATTCGGAAACCTGGCTGGCCAAGCTGCTCGCGGCCCATGCCGCTCTGTTTCAGCCGCCACGGGTTCCGCACAAACCGAAGGGTGACGTGACGCAGCCATTGATCATGGCGGTTAACCTGGACGAAGAAGAGGCGCCTCAAGAGCTGAGTCGAGAGGAGCTGGAGAGCTGGCGTCAGAACCTTAAAGGTTTGGCGATCCGCTTCCGTGAAGGGTTGAACGAGTGCTAAAGGATTAACCGATGTCGCGGACGACCCGTTGGGTTGTCCGTTCAGGGATGAGTGCCAGCAGATATTTTTTCGAAATGACTTCTGGTCAAGATCCCGAGCGAAGCCTGGCCGATGCCTATATAATCCCCGCCTTTCGTGGAGAACAGACCTTTATGCCAACGTCCTTTCTAGAAATTGTTGAGTTACCAGACGGCCGAATCGAGCTGCGCAGAGCCGAGGACGAGGGTTCTCTGGTTACTTTGGATTTCTCCGAGGACGCCAAAGCGTTCCTGCAAGGCAACCACGTGGAAGTCGCCAAGGCGATGTTGAGCGTCGGTGTGCAGATGGCAGGGCGTATGGTTGAAGGCGAATTCAATAAAGATGAAGAGCCGCGCATCCTTCATTGATCCCGTCCGTCGGTTTCTGCTGATACCGCTACAGATCGGCTTCTCTATCCTTGGAGAAGCCCGGCGCTGTTTGAAGCGCGCATTGAAAGTCAGTTAACCCAGTCGAATATTCAGGCTCTGAGCGTCCCCGGTACGGGCGGCGCTGATCAGTTGTTGCCGCGATGCAGCGTTCAGCGGGTTTAGCCAACTGACGACTGTGTGGCTGCGGCCCAGTCGCAAGGCTTCGCAGGTCAGCTGTTGAGCGCTCTGGGTACCGCGCGGTTGCAGCAGCAGGATACGTTCGCGGTTAAGGCCTGCGTCCCGCAACCAGGCCTGGGTCAGGCTGGCAGGTGGCGCGATCAGCGTCAGCCAGCGTGCGTCCTGGTCCTGGCTCAATTCCCGCAGGATCGGCGCCAGAAGGCTCAGGCAGCTCCCTGCTGCACCACGCAGTGACAGCTCACTGAAGAACTCAGGCTCTGCGCTCCAGGGCGACTCGACCACGTCTTTCAGGATCGGCGCCAGCGGTTGCGCCATGAACGCCTCGAACAACGGCAGTTGGGCTTGCTGTGGTGTATGTGGGAACTGCATAAAGCCTCCTTTAGCGGCGAATCACGCCGACACTCAAGCCTTCGATCACCAGTTCCTGATCTTTCAGGTTGACTTCAATTGGGGCGAACTCAGGGTTTTCGGCAATCAGCCAGACCTTGCTACCATCGCGCTTGAAGCGCTTGACGGTCACTTCATCGCCGATCCGCGCCACCACGATCTGACCATTGCGGGCCTCGCGGGTGGTGTGGACGGCCAGCAGGTCACCGTCGAAAATGCCCACGTCCTTCATGCTCATGCCATGCACCCGCAGCAGATAGTCGGCGCGTGGATGGAAGAACGTCGGGTTGATGTTGCAGGATTCTTCGATGTGTTGCTGGGCCAGGATAGGCGCGCCGGCAGCCACGCGGCCGATGATCGGCAGGGTGGATTCGTCGGCCTTGGCTTCGAAACCGGGAATGCGAATGCCACGGGAGGCACCGGGTGTCATCTCGATCGCACCCTTGCGGGCCAGCGCCTTGAGGTGTTCTTCCGCCGCGTTCGGCGATTTGAACCCCAGTTCCTGGGCGATTTCCGCACGGGTCGGCGGGTAGCCGTTGTCTTCGAGGCAACGTTTGATGAAGGCCAGAATCTCTGCTTGGCGTGGCGTCAGCTTTAGCATATTGATCGCTCTGTCTTTTTATACAGTGACTGGGATTATATACAGTGAAAGCTTCTTGGCAATGCCCCTTTTTTCGCTCGCCGCTGGACGGTCAATCAGCTCGCTGATTAACGACACAGAGTTGTATGGTTAAATAGCTGACCGACCATTCCCAAAACGAACCGGCAGGCTTGACAATGCACAGGCTGAAACGTATGTTTCAAACAAGTGTTTGTCAGGCGGAGTAGCCATGGCCCAGTCGGAAACCGTTGAACGCATTCTCGATGCTGCCGAGCAGTTGTTCGCGGAAAAAGGTTTCGCCGAAACCTCGTTGCGTTTGATCACCAGCAAGGCCGGGGTCAATCTGGCGGCGGTGAACTATCATTTCGGCTCCAAGAAGGCGCTGATCCAGGCGGTGTTCTCGCGTTTTCTCGGGCCGTTCTGCATCAGCCTCGATAAAGAGCTGGAGCGGCGTCAGGCCAAGCCGGAAAACAAGCCGACGCTTGAAGAGCTGCTGGAAATCCTCGTCGAGCAAGCCCTGGTGGTTCAGCCACGCAGCGGCAACGATCTCTCTATATTCATGCGATTGCTGGGCCTGGCTTTCAGTCAGAGCCAAGGGCACTTGCGTCGTTATCTGGAAGACATGTACGGCAAGGTGTTCCGCCGCTACATGATGCTGGTCAACGAAGCCGCGCCGCGCATTCCACCGATCGAACTGTTCTGGCGCGTGCACTTCATGCTCGGCGCCGCCGCGTTCAGCATGTCGGGGATCAAGGCCTTGCGGGCGATTGCCGAGACCGATTTCGGCGTCAACACCTCCATTGAGCAGGTGATGCGCCTGATGGTGCCGTTCCTGGCCGCTGGCATGCGTGCCGAGACCGGCGTCACCGATACCGCCATGGCCACTGCGCAATTGCGTCCGCGCAGCAAATCGACTCCGGTTGCCGCCAAGGTTTAACCGCACACGGGTGGGCGCGGCAGCTGACATCCGCTAAGCTAGCCGCCCATGCCGACTCTCGTTCTGAACCCGCTTCCCACTGAATTCGCCGACCTGCCGGGCACAGCCCACGGCGGCGAACAGGTGCGGGCCGGGTTTATCGTTTTCAAGGAATCCCTATGACTGCTGGCCTGCAAGGCTCGTTGATGGTGGACGTCGCCGGTACCTGGCTGACGGCTGAAGATCGCCAATTGTTGCGTCAGCCCGAAGTGGGCGGCCTGATCATTTTTGCCCGCAACATCGAGCACCCACGCCAGGTGCGTGAGCTGAGCGCCGCGATTCGCGCCATTCGTCCTGATCTGCTGCTGGCGGTAGACCAGGAGGGCGGGCGGGTTCAGCGTTTGCGCCAGGGCTTCGTACGACTGCCGGCCATGCGCGCCATCGCCGACAACCCGAATGCCGAATACCTGGCCGAGCAGTGCGGCTGGATCATGGCCACCGAAGTCCTTGCCGTCGGCCTCGATCTGAGCTTCGCCCCGGTGCTGGACCTGGATTACCAGCGCAGCGCCGTGGTTGGCACCCGCTCGTTCGAAGGCAATCCCGAGCGCGCAGCCTTGCTCGCCGGAGCCTTCATTCGCGGCATGAACAGCGCGGGCATGGCCGCGACTGGTAAGCATTTCCCGGGACACGGTTGGGCCGAGGCGGATTCACACGTCGCGATTCCTAATGACGAGCGCAGCCTCGAAGAAATCCGCGCCAACGACCTGGTGCCGTTCGCTCGATTGAGCAAGCAATTGGCCGCGGTCATGCCGGCCCACGTTATTTATCCACAGGTCGATTCCCAACCAGCCGGTTTTTCCCGGCGCTGGTTGCAGGACATCCTGCGCGGCGAGTTGCAGTTCGACGGCGTCATCTTTAGTGACGATCTTTCCATGGCCGGCGCCCATGTAGTCGGCGATGCTGCCAGCCGCATCGAAGCCGCGCTGACCGCCGGATGTGACATGGGCCTGGTGTGTAACGACCGCGCTGCTGCGGAACTGGCCCTGAGCGCTGCTCAGCGTATGAAGGTCAAGCCGTCGCCGCGTATTGCGCGGATGCGCGGGCAGTCGTTCGCCGGCACCGAATACCGCCAGGATCCGCGCTGGCTCACGGCTGTCGGCGCGCTCAAAGAAGCTCAACTGATTGAATAAGGACTTTTCGTTATGACGGTTTACGCGATCATCGGTGGTACCGGCCTGACTCAACTGGAAGGCCTGAATATTCGTCAATCACTGGCGGTGGACACGCCTTACGGCCCACCTTCGGCCGAAGTGCAGATCGGCGTGTACGCAGGCAAGGAAGTCCTGTTCCTCGCGCGTCACGGTCACCCGCACCGTTTGCCACCGCATCAGGTGAACTACCGCGCCAACCTCTGGGCGCTGAAGCAGGCCGGGGCCGAAGCGATTCTCGCGGTCAACGCTGTAGGCGGGATTCATGCCGCCATGGGCACGGGACATTTCTGCGTGCCTCATCAACTGATCGACTACACCAGCGGTCGCGAGCACACCTATTTCGCCGGTGACCTGGAGCAGGTCACCCACATCGATTTCAGCTACCCCTACAGCGAGCCGTTGCGTCAGCAGTTGATCGCCGCATTGGCGGCAGAAGGCGTCGGCTACAGCACTCATGGCGTGTACGCCTGCACCCAAGGGCCTCGCCTGGAAACCGTCGCTGAAATTGCGCGGCTGGAACGTGACGGCTGCGACATCGTCGGCATGACCGGCATGCCGGAAGCGGCATTGGCCCGTGAGCTGGAACTGGACTATGCCTGCCTCGCGCTGGTGGTGAACCCGGCGGCGGGCAAGTCCACAGCGGTGATCACCATGGCCGAGATCGAACAGGCGTTGCATGACGGGATGGGCAAGGTGAAGTCGACGTTGGCGCGGGTGCTGGCGGGTTGAGTTTCAGCGGCCAGAGCAAGTGCCTGGCCGATTATCTGAGTTTTAAACGGCGTCGATTTCATGACAACAATAACTGAGCAACTTCATGCGCTACCTTGGGCAGAGGTGTTCAGTCATCGCGCTCTGGAAAAGGCCCGCCGGTACGCGGATGAGGATCGTGTAACGATCCAGCAGAACGACGGCTTGATGATTATTGCAACGTGCGTCGGCTCCGAAGGACAGGAGTACGAGCAGAACATCGAGCTCGTCAAAGATCGGGATGGGGGCTTCCGGTTCGGATGCATTTGTACCTGTCCTGTTTCATACAACTGCAAACACTGCGCCGCAGTTAATTATCACCTGCTGGATCATCGCGATAAACCACCCGAAAGCACCGCCCAGGTCCATCTGAGTCGCGAGCTGGAACGCTGGCTCGACGGTATTCCTGCTACGGGAAAAACGCCCGATGAGCCAGCGCTGGGGACAAATACGCGCCTGGTCTACCGGCTCAAGGCCACAACCGTAGCAGGGAAGTGGACGCTGGAAATTTTCAAGGCCCGCCAACTCAAGGGCGGCGTCTTGCAAGACCTCAAGCCGGTGTACTCGTTATCGGAAATGCTGCTGCGACAACCCGGTTATCTGGCTGAGCTAGACCTTCGGATCGCCAGGCTGCTGGTGGCCATTCACTCCCATCACGCCTATTACGGCGGCTACCCCTTGGAAGGCAGCAGTGGCGCTGAACTCCTGGAGATGTTGCTGCGCACCGCGCGGCTGTTCCTCGATTTCGAGCAGCCGCCCCTGGCTTCGGGAGCGAAGAGAGCGGGTCGGTTCGCCTGGGCCGAACAAGCCAACGGCAGTTTCCGCCCTCAATGGAGCAGCGACGAAGTCGAGCCGGAAACGTTACTGGCCATTGAACCCTTGTACTACCTTGATCGCGAGCGACTGCAAGTCGGAACCTTGTTCACCGAACAGGATGAAAAACTGGCGTGTCACTTGACCTTGGCGCCTGATATCCCGGCGCTCCAGGCTATGCAGTTCAGCCATCGGATGAGTTCCGCGACGCAAGTGGCCCCGCCGCACCAGCTGACGGAACGGGTGGTCGATGACATTTTTCCCACGGCGCACCTGACGCTCAACAGCGGTAAACGCTACAAGAACTGGAAGTATGAGGCGGAGCACCGTGCCGCGCTGGTGTTCACCTACGACGGGCACCCGGCCACGGACCGAAACCCCGAAGTGTTGATCCTTTCCGGCACCGAAACCCAGCGCATCCAGCGCAAACCCGCCGCCGAAAAAGCCTTGCGCCAGGCCCTGCAAAAACACGGTTTCAAGAAGGCTACGATTAAAAGCAGCGTGGATCGCCCGGGCGAAATGTTCGCGTTGCCGGATGATTCAGCCTGGCTTGCCTTTGTGCAGGAAGGAATCCCGCTGCTGCGGAAGGCAAATTGGCACGTTGATATCAGTCATGCCTTTCACTTCAATGTGCAGCCGGTAGAGCAGTGGTATGCCGATGTTGAGGAAGAATCGGCGCACCAGTGGTTTGATCTGCAACTGGGCATCGTGGTTAACGGCGAGCGTCACAGCCTGCTGCCGATCTTGCTGCATTTGCTGCGCAGCCAGCCACAGTTGCTCGATCCTGCCAGTCTGGCCAAGCGCAACGATGACGAACAACTGTTGATCGAGCTTGGCGGTGCCAAGGCGCATGTGAAAGTTGCGCTGCCCTATGGCCGCATCAAACCGCTGATGGCCACGCTCGGCGAGTTGTACCTGGGCTCGCATGAGGGCGACTCGTTGCGTTTGACTGCCCCGGATGCCGCGCGGTTGAGTGTGCTGGAAGGCGTGCCGCTGGTTTGGCAGGGCGGTGAACGGCTGCGCAGTTTTGCCAAGCGTCTACGGGAGTCGACTCATGCGCATGTCCCTGCGCCAGACGGCTTGAACGCAACGCTGCGCCCGTATCAGCTTGAAGGCCTGAACTGGATGCAAGCCCTGCGCGAGCTGGGGGTCGGCGGCATCCTCGGCGACGACATGGGGCTGGGTAAAACCCTGCAAACCCTGGCACATCTGCTGACCGAAAAACAGGCCGGGCGCCTCGATCGCCCGGCACTGGCGGTGATGCCCACCAGCCTGATCCCCAACTGGCTCGACGAGTCGCTGCGCTTTACTCCGCAATTGAAGGTCCTGGCGCTGCATGGCTCTGCACGACAGAAAGACTTTGCCAGCCTGTCTGACTACGACCTGATCCTGACCACCTACGCGCTGTTGCCGCGGGATCTGGAGGTGTTGCAGGCGCAGGTCTGGAGCGTGCTGATTCTCGATGAGGCGCAGAACATCAAGAACCCGGTCAGCAAAGCCGCTCAAGCTGCCCGTGATCTGCCAGCCCGTCAGCGATTGTGTCTGTCCGGTACGCCGCTGGAAAACCACCTCGGCGAGTTGTGGTCGCAGTTTCACTTTTTGCTGCCCGGTTGGCTGGGCGACAGCAAAACTTTCAATCGCGACTACCGCACACCCATCGAGAAACACGGCAACAGCGAGCGGATGCAGCATCTGACAGCGCGGATCAAACCGTTTCTGCTACGTCGCAAGAAAGACCAGGTGGCCACCGAATTGCCGCCGAAAACCGAAATCGTGCATTGGGTCGATCTCAGCGATGGGCAACGCGATGTGTATGAAACCGTGCGTGTGGCGATGGACAAGAAAGTGCGCGACGAAATCGCTCGCAGTGGAGTGGGGCGCAGTCAAATCATCATCCTCGACGCGCTGCTCAAGCTGCGTCAGGTCTGCTGCGATCTGCGCCTGATCAAGATGACGCTCACGGCCAAGGCCCTGCGCTCGGGCAGCGGGAAACTGGTCAGCTTGATGGAGATGCTGGAAGAGTTGCTCAGTGAAGGCCGCAAGATTCTGCTGTTTTCGCAGTTCGCTTCGATGCTGGCCTTGATTGAAGAGGAGTTGCAGCAGCGTGGTGTTGGCTATTCGTTGCTGACCGGTGAAACCACGGATCGACGCACGCCGGTGAAAGATTTCCAGAGCGGTAAAGTGCCGCTGTTTCTGATCAGCCTGAAGGCCGGCGGCACAGGTCTGAACCTGACCGCTGCGGACACCGTGATCCATTTCGATCCATGGTGGAACCCGGCGGTGGAAAATCAGGCGACCGACCGTGCCTACCGGATCGGGCAAAACAAACCGGTGTTCGTTTACAAGCTGATTGCCCGAGGCACGGTGGAAGAAAAAATCCAGGCGCTGCAGCAGGAGAAGGCCGCGTTGGCCGGGGCAGTGCTTGAAGGCGGGGCAACGGGTGGGTTGAAGCTTGAACAGAGTGATATTGAGGCGCTGTTTGCGCCGTTGCCCCATCTCAAATCTTGATAGATGGTTCCTTCAGTGATGGCCTCTTCGCGGGCAAGCCTTGCTCCTACAGGTTGAGGTTGCTCGCAAAACCTGTAGGAGCGAGGCTTGCCCGCGAAGGCTATCGGCCAGACACCGCTAATCTCAACGCTTCTCCAACTTATCCGGCAACGGCGCAAACAACGCCTCGATATCATCATTCTGCAACTTCCAGTCCCCAGCCGAGCGCCCGTCCAGTACGCCCGCCGCCAGGTCGGACTTTTCCTTTTGCAGGTGCTGAATCTTCTCTTCCACCGTGCCCCGGGCGATCAGCTTGTAGACGAACACTGGTTTTTCCTGGCCGATGCGATACGCGCGGTCGGTCGCCTGGTTTTCTGTCGCCGGGTTCCACCACGGGTCGTAGTGAATTACCGTATCGGCTTCGGTCAGGTTCAAGCCCACGCCGCCAGCCTTCAAACTGATCAGAAAGATCTGACGCTTGCCGCTCTGGAAGTCCTTCACCGGTGCGCGGCGATCGCGGGTTTGTCCGGTCAGGATTGCGTACTCAACACCGCGTTTCTTCAGTTCGTCCTCGATCAACGCGAGCATCGACGTGAACTGCGAGAACAGCAAAATCCGCCGACCTTCTTCGAATAACTCCTCCAGCATCTCCATCAAACTGTCGAGCTTGCCAGACGTGCTGCCGCGAGTGGGCAGGACGGCGTCATTGACCAGACGCAGATCGCAGCAGACCTGACGCAACTTCAACAGCGCTTCAAGGATGATGATCTGGCTACGCGCCACGCCTTTGCGAGTGATCTCATCGCGGACTTTCTTGTCCATGGCCAGGCGCATGGTTTCGTACACATCGCGCTGGGCCTCGTTGAGATCCACCCAGTGGATGATTTCGGTTTTCGGCGGCAATTCGGTCGCGACTTGCTCTTTGGTCCTGCGCAGCAGAAACGGTTTGATCCGACCGTTCAGGTGCTGAAGCCTGACTTCGCTGCCGCGCTTTTCAATCGGCACCCGGTAATCGCGATTGAAGCTTTTTACATCGCCGAGCCAGCCGGGCAGCAGGAAGTGGAACAGCGACCACAGCTCGCCCAAGTGGTTTTCCAGCGGTGTGCCGCTCAGGCACAGGCGTTGCCGTGCATTCAGTTCGCGGGCAGCCTGGGCAGCCTTGCTGTTGGGGTTCTTGATGTATTGCGCTTCATCCAGGACCAACACGTGCAGCGGCACGGCGGCCAGGGTTTCAACGTCCTTGGGCAGCAGCGCGTAGGTGGTCAGGATCAGGTCGTAATCGGTCAGGTTCGCGAAGTGCTTTTTGCGGCTGGCACCGTACAGCGCCAGCACTTTGAGCTTCGGCGTGAAGTGCGCCGCTTCGTCGAGCCAGTTGGGAATCAGGCTGGTGGGCATTACCACCATGCACGGGCGGTCGAGGCGCCCGGCGATTTTCTCGCTGAGAATATGCGCCAGGGTCTGTAGGGTTTTACCCAATCCCATGTCATCCGCGAGAATCCCGCCGACTTCCAATTGCCGCAACGATTGCATCCAGCTCAAGCCTTCAAGCTGATACGGCCGCAACGTCGCATTCAAGCCCTCCGGCGCGACCGTAGTGAAGTCCTTGATGTCCCGCAGGCGCTGGGCAAAGGTGCGGATCTGCTCGCCGCCTTCCCACAGCAACGGCATGCCTTCCAGCGGATTCAGTCGCGTGGCGTCGGCCTTGCTCAGACGCAACGTGGTCTCGCCGGGCTCCTGCAGATAAAACTCGCCCAGGGTCGCCAGCACCGGTTTCAAGCGGCCGAAAGGCAGGGCAACCTGCAGCGGACCGTACTCGGAGTTCGGGCGGTTCGGGATGTTCACCAGGATCAACTCGTCGTCGCGACGTCGGGCCAGGCGTTCCGGATTGAGAATCTCGGTGTGCGAGCGCATCAGGTTCAACAGGATTGGCAGTAAGCTCAGCCGCTCGCCGTTGACGATGATCCCCAGCTCCAGATCAAACCAGTCGCGTTCCGGCGCTTGCTCGACGGTGGCGTACCAGTCGTCCACGGCGGTCAGGTCGAAACCGAATTCCTCGTCGATCTGCAACTCCCAGCCCTGGGTGCGCAGCTTCGGCAGTTCATTGAGCGTGAACGTCAGCCAGGCGCTGTCGTTGACCATCTCGAACAGCTCGCCGGCGCTTTCCGGCAAGGCCTTGCTTTGCCGGGTAGCGATCTTGAAGCCGAGGATTCGTAGCTGTTCCCTGTAGGCCTGTTCGACTTCCGGGTGACGTTTTATCCGTAATGTCTGTGTTTCCTGGCGAATCAGCACGTCGGCATTTTTCTGCCCGGACACGTATTCATCCAGATAACTGAAGGACAGCGCCGCGCGATGCTGGATATAGCGCTGCATCTTGCCGTTGCGCGGTTCGAAAGCGCTGAACTCAATGCTCGCCAGCCACAGGCGCGGCACCGGTTGCACGTTATCCACCAGCACTTGTGGCGGCGCCTTCGGGCTGCGGTTTTCCAGTACGGCCTGAAGTTTTTCCAGCAGTTCGGCATCTTGCGCAGCGGCGGGATAGGCCAGGGTTTCCTGGACTTTGAGCAGCACCGCCGCACAGTGTTTGCAGTTGCTGTGGACCGGGCACGTGCAGCTGGCGTCGATCATCAGCAGCGTGCCTTTGGCTGACTCGCGCAGGCGAATGGTCTGACGGTAAACGTTACCGCCCGAGCCTTCGCAGGCAGCAATGATCGTGGCGTCACCGGCCTCGACGATCCTGACGCGGTTTTCCAAAGCGTAGCGACGGCCGCGCTCCAGGCTCTGTTCCTTGAATCGGCTGACCCAGGAAGGTCCCAGGGGTTTGCTCAGGGTCGCAGACATAAGGACGTCAATCAGTCCGGAATTTCATCGGGGACTGGCCGAGGCGCAGGGGCGGTCAGCGAAGTGATCTTGATCAACAGGCCGAGGTGGCCGTTGTCGAGGAAGTTCAGCTGGCCGTTCTTGGTGTGGCTTTCCTGCTTCAGGCGTTCGCTGGCGGTGACCATGCCGTTGGCATCGATCTGGTTGACCCAAAAGTCCGCGTCAACATCGGTGAAGCGCCCCAGTTTCAGGTTCAGCGTGCCCTCGATCGGGAACTGGCCGAACTGTTCTGTACCGTCACTGATTGCAACTTTGCTTTCGGTTTCACCCAGGGTCTGTTGCCAGGCCTTGTGCAGCAACACGGTGTAATCATTGCTGGCGGTGAGTTTTTCCACTTCGCCATTGAGGCTTGGCGTGCGCTGGCTTTCGGGGCTGAGGCGTTGTGCCCCGGCAGCCCAGTCTTCCGGCGCGGCGCGGCTGACGATGGCAGGCACGGCGTTCTGGCGGACCAGAATCATTTCGACCTGATACAGATCATCGGCAAACGCCGAGGGAGCAATCAGCGTCATCAACAAAGTCAGCGAGCGAAACAGGCGCATACGGCGTCCTTCAAGCAGTTTTCGGGAGAAGGCGCTCAAACAGCGCCTCTACAGTATTAAAGCGCTCTTCCGGGCGCTCCATTGGCACCATGAACTTGAACATCGTGGCGCCTTCGAATTTGTAGCGTTTGGGTTGGCTCTGGATCAGTTTGATCAGGGTCAACGGGTCGACCGGCGTCTGGGCGGCGAACTCGATTCGGCCACCTTGCGGGCCGCCGTCGACTTTCTTGATGCCCAGTTGTTCGGCCTGCAACTTCAGCAGGGTGATGCGAACCAGATTCTTGGTCGGCTCCGGCAACAGGCCGAAACGGTCGATTATCTCCACTTGCAGGTCCTTGAGACCTTCTTCGTCGGTGGCCGAGGCGATGCGTTTGTACAGAATCAAACGGGCGTGAACGTCCGGCAAGTAGTCCTCGGGAATCAACGCCGGTACGCGCAAGTTGACTTCCGGGCCACCGCCGAGCGGCTGGTCGAGGTTCGGTTGTTCGCCCTTGCGGATCGACTTCACTGCGCGCTCGAGCATTTCCATGTACAGCGTGAAGCCGACAGCCTGGATTTGCCCGCTCTGACCGTCGCCCAGCAGTTCGCCGGCGCCACGGATTTCCAGGTCGTTGGTGGCAAGCACGAAGCCCGCGCCGAGGTCCTGGGTGTTGGCAATTGCTTCCAGACGCTTTTCGGCGTCGCCAGTAATTTGTTGGCGCGGCGGCGTCAGCAGGTACGCGTAAGCCTGGTGGTGACTGCGACCGACCCGGCCGCGCAACTGGTGCAACTGTGCCAGGCCGAACTTGTCCGCACGCTCGATGATGATGGTGTTGGCGCTCGGCACGTCGATGCCGGTCTCGATGATGGTCGAGGCGATCAGCACGTTGAAGCGCTTGTGGACAAGTTCGGC
>NZ_JBIUXZ010000037.1:0-16970 GCF_044744265.1 Pseudomonas sp. NPDC087342 | reverse complement strand
TCGCCTCCACCACCCTGTCCCCGGGCTCGCCGGGGCCGCCCCCCCACACCACAATCAGCGGGGGGGCGCAAACGTAGGCCAGGCCGTTGCCGGTCTGGTTGTGGGTCTCGGCTAACTGCAGGTTGACGCGCTTGTGGTAGAAGTCGCTCATCACCTGTTCGAGTTCGCGTTCGCGCATCTGCCCGTGGCCGATGCCGATCCGCGCTTCCGGCACCAGTTCGGCGAGGTCGGCGGCGCATTTCTCGATGGTCTTGACGTCGTTGTGCAGGTAGTAGACCTGACCGCCACGCAGCAACTCACGCAGCAGGGCTTCCTTGACCGTGCTTTTGTTCTGCTCCATGACGAAGGTCCGCACCGACAGGCGACGGGCCGGCGGCGTAGCGATGATCGACAGGTCGCGCATGCCCGACACCGCCATGTTCAGCGTGCGCGGAATCGGCGTGGCGGTCAGCGTCAGGATGTCGACTTCACTGCGCAGGGCCTTGAGCTGTTCCTTCTGACGCACACCGAAACGGTGCTCTTCGTCGATGATCACCAGCCCGAGGTTTTTGATTTTCACATCGTCGGACAGCAGCTTGTGCGTGCCGATCACGATGTCGATCTTGCCTTCGGCCAGCTCGGCGATGGCGGCGTTCACTTCCTTGGTCGACTTGAAGCGGCTCATCACTTCCACGCTCACCGGCCAGTCGGCGAAGCGGTCGCGGAAGCTGTTGTAGTGCTGCTGGGCGAGCAGGGTGGTCGGCACCAGGATCGCCACTTGGCGACCGCCGTGCACTGCGATGAATGCGGCACGCATCGCCACTTCGGTCTTGCCGAAACCCACGTCGCCGCAGACCAGTCGATCCATCGGTTTGGGCGCGAGCATGTCGGCGCGTACGGCGTCGATGGTGGTCTGCTGGTCAGGCGTCTCTTCGAACGGGAAACCGGCGCTGAACGTCGCGTAGTCGGCTTTCGGGTCGGCGAAGGCGTAACCTTCGCGGGCGGCGCGGCGGGCATAGATGTCGAGCAATTCGGCGGCGACGTCGCGTACTTGTTCGGCGGCTTTGCGCTTGGCTTTCTGCCAGGTCTCGGAGCCGAGACGGTGCAGCGGGGCGAGGGCATCGTCGCTGCCGGTGTAACGAGCGATCAGGTGCAGGTTGGCCACCGGCACGTACAGCTTGGCGCCTTCTGCGTATTGCAGGGTCAGGAACTCGGCGGCCTGGTCATCGATTTCCAGGGTCGCGAGGCCGAGGTAGCGGCCGACGCCGTGATCGATGTGCACCACCGGCGCACCTTCGCGCAGCTCTGTGAGGTTTTTGATCACTGCATCGTTGTTGCCATCGGCGCGTTTTTCGCGGCGACGACGTTGCATCACCCGTTGCCCGAACAACGGGCTTTCGGCGATCAGCGCCAGGGCCGGATCGTCCAGCATCAAGCCTTCGTCCAGCGGCGCAATGGTGATCGCCAGGCGATCCTTGCCCGCGACGAAGTCTGGCCAGCTGTCGACGGTTTTCGGCCGCAGCTTCAGGCGTTCGAGCAATTCCAGCAGCACTTCTCGACGACCCGCCGACTCAGCGGTAAACAGCACGCGTCCGGGGAATTCGTCGAGGAAACCGGCCAGCGCAGCGAGTGGCTGGGTGGCCTTGGCTTCGATGGCCAGGTTCGGCAACAGCTGCGCCGGGAAGCGTTCGCGGCCAACGCCGGTTTCCACGTCTTGTTGACTGGCCACGACGCGCGGCCAGTTCTTCAGGCGCGCGAAACAGTCTTCCACCGGCAGGAACAGCTCGGCCGGCGGTAATAAAGGACGAGAAGGATCGACGCGGCGTTCTTCATAGCGATTGCGCACGTCGTTCCAGAAGTTCTCGGCGGCTTGTTCAATGCCCGGCAGGGAAAACACCTGGGTGTCTTGCGGCAGGTAATCGAAGAGGGTCGAGGTTTCATCGAAGAACAGCGGCAGGTAGTACTCGATACCGGCCGGCGTAATTCCGCTGCTCAGATCCTGAAAGATCGGGCAGCGGCGGAAGTCCACGTCGAATCGCTCGCGGAAGCGCGCCTTGAAACGCGTGACCGCATCCTTTTGCAGGGGGAATTCCCGCGCTGGCAGCAGGCGAACGGTGTCGACCTTGTCGATGGAGCGCTGGTTGTCCGGATCGAAAGTACGCAGGGTCTCGATTTCGTCGTCGAACAGGTCGATCCGGAACGGCAGTTTGCTGCCCAT
Organism: Pseudomonas sp. NPDC087342; assembly: GCF_044744265.1. Lineage (NCBI taxonomy): Bacteria > Pseudomonadati > Pseudomonadota > Gammaproteobacteria > Pseudomonadales > Pseudomonadaceae > Pseudomonas > Pseudomonas sp. NPDC087342. Next base: position 14,773 of record NZ_JBIUXZ010000037.1, on the reverse strand, counting down.
CGGGAACAGGTCGATCAGCGAGCCACGCACGGTAAATTCACCGTGCTCGTACACCGTATCGACGTAGCGATAGCCACTGGCCTCGAGTCGGGTGCGCATTTGCTCGACGTCGAGCTTCTGGCCGACGTCCAGCACCAGGCTGCTGCCGAGCAGGAACTTGGTCGGCGCCAGGCGATGCAATGCCGTGGTGATCGGCACCACGAGCACGCCGTGGGTCAGCTCCGGCAGCCTATATAAGCTGGCAATGCGCTGGGAGATGATGTCCTGGTGCGGCGAGAACAGGTCGTAAGGCAGGGTTTCCCAGTCGGGAAAATGCAGTACGGGCAAATCCGGGGCGAAGAAACTCAGCTCCTGTTCCAGCCGTTCGGCACTTTGGCTGTCGGCGGTCAGCAGCAGGGTAAAGCGCTTGGCAGCGCTGGCGGCCTCGGCAATGGCCAGGCTCAGGGCGGCACCGGGCAGGTTGCCCCAGTGCTGTTTACCTGCCGCGGCAGGGAGTAGCGGTAGACGCAGAACGGGCACGGAAGGTTGAGCTCCAAGCGTTGCGACAAAGTCGGTAATTGTAGCGGCCTCGGGTGCCGGCTGTCAGTTGCAGATATGTCTATTACGCGGGTTGGGCAAAATGTAGTGGTAAAGACAAAATCCAGCCGTTTTTCAGTGAAAATTGCCGATTATGTAGTGGCAAAAACAACCAGTGTTACGGATGGTTACGGACAAGGCAGCGCTACCTCCAAAAATTTGACTGCGCTGGAAGGCCCGTATTTACTGGGCTCCAGCGCGGCGTAATTTTTTTGAAGCGGAATTTGTTACGACTCGCACGACAGGCGCGCATTGCTACGAGAGGCACTCGGCGGCATAATGTAGCCCCTTTTTTCTGCCCCTACATATGTGGAAGGTTCCCGTGACTCAGAAGCCCGACCAGTGTCTTGGTGAATGGATCGACCGTGAAGCACTCGCAGAAGCGATGATTCCGCTTATCGGTCAGCTCTACCGCAATAACAACGTGGTGAGCTCGATCTATGGCCGCAGCCTGATCAACCAGTCTGTCATCGCGATTCTCAAAGCTCACCGCTTTGCTCGCCATCGCTCTACCGACGACAGCGAACTCTCCGTCCACGAAACATTCCCTCTGCTTAAAGCCATGAGCGAGCTTAAGCTCGGCGCGGCTTCGGTAGACTTGGGCAAGTTGGCGTTCAAATTCCGTAACGAAGGCAATGGCCGCACCGCCGAGCAGTTCGTCCGTGAAGAAATGGCTGACGTTGTTGGCCAGCAAAACGCTACGGCGCGCAAAGGCACCGACGTTGTCCTGTACGGCTTCGGTCGCATTGGCCGTCTGCTGGCACGCATCCTGATCGAGAAAACCGGTGGCGGCGACGGCCTGCGTCTGCGCGCCATCGTGGTCCGCAAGGGCGCCGAGAACGATCTGGTCAAGCGCGCCAGCCTGCTGCGTCGCGATTCGGTTCATGGTTCCTTCAACGGCACCATCACCATCGATGAAGAAAACAACACCATCACCGCCAACGGCAACCTGATCCAGGTTATCTACGCGAAGAACCCGACTGAAGTGGATTACACCCAGTACGGCATCAAAGACGCACTGCTGGTGGACAACACCGGTGTATGGCGTGACGCCGAGGGCCTGGGCCAACACCTGGCTTGCCCGGGTATCGATCGCGTTGTTCTGACTGCGCCTGGCAAAGGCAAGCTGAAGAACATCGTTCACGGCATCAACCACGGCGAAATCACCGCTGACGACAAGATCGTTTCCGCGGCGTCCTGCACCACCAACGCCATCGTGCCGGTGCTGAAGGCAGTCAACGACAAGTTCGGCATCATCAACGGTCACGTTGAAACGGTTCACTCGTACACCAACGACCAGAACCTGATCGACAACTTCCACAAGGGCGATCGCCGTGGCCGTAGCGCCGCGCTGAACATGGTCATCACCGAGACCGGTGCTGCCACCGCTGCTGCCAAGGCTCTGCCTGAACTGGCTGGCAAGCTGACCGGTAACGCGATCCGCGTTCCGACGCCTAACGTGTCGATGGCCATTCTCAACCTGAACCTTGAGAAAGCCGCCACCCGTGAAGAGATGAACGAGTACCTGCGCTACATGGCGCTGCACTCGGATCTGCATAAGCAAATCGACTACGTCAACTCGCAGGAAGTGGTGTCCACTGACTTCGTTGGCTCGCGCCACGCCGGTGTTGTGGATGCTGAAGCAACCATCAGCCAAGACAACCGCGTTGTTCTGTACGTTTGGTACGACAACGAATTCGGTTACAGCTGCCAAGTGGTTCGCGTGATGGAAGACATGGCCGGGGTCAACCCGCCTGCATTCCCGCGCTAAGCTTTAGCCGCACATGAAAACGCCCCGACTTTGGTCGGGGCGTTTTTGTTTGTGCTCGGCGAAGTGTCGCTACTTATATCAATTTAATCTGTTCGGTTAGGCAGTCAGAACTATATAAAAAACGATACAAAGTTCCTCGCTGTTAAAAACAATAAAATGTCTTCAAAAAATAAACAGTTGCCAGCACGCGGTCGTTAGTTGCTTGAGCTGGATCCAATATAAAATTCGGCACAATATTGGCGTCATTTATTTGTGTCATTCAAATGCTTGACAGTCCAAAGTACTGAACATAGTGTCGCCAATGACAGCGCCCGCTCTGCCTCGGGCGTTATGATTGATGTCAGTGCTGCACGCTATATAACTCTCCAAAAAGACAGGAATCCCATTCCTGCTCACATCACAATAAATCCTGATAAAACAGTGTCGGCTTAGTTGCCTTCCAATGCACTCGTTCGTTCTTGCTCACCCTGCCAAGTGTGTTTCGCGGTCAAGGCCTGCTATTGCCTGACTGTTACGCAGTACGGGCTATGGCCATGTGTGTTCATGGGTCTATCGGGAGAGTTGAACATGGCTGAAGAGCGCTCAAAGTTATTGTCACTGTTGCCACGCCTGGTGGGGTTGGGCGTCCTGGGGTTTATTGTCTGGCTGCTGTTGTCGACGTTGCTGATGCCGTTGGTATCGGCGTCCGCGACGCGGGCGATTTTAAATGCGCCGGTGATATTGCTCACCACCCCGATTGACGGCGTCGTCAGTTCTTTGGAAGTCAAACCCGGCACAACCTTCACTCAGGGGCAGAAAATCGCCGTGGTGGAAAACCCCCGGGCCAACCAGGAAACCTTGCTAACCCTGCAAACCCGGCGCCTGACCCTGGAACAGCAACTGTCGTCTTCCGCCAGTCAGGCCGAGCACGATCAGCAGTATTACGAGGCGCTGGAGCGCACCAGTCAGCAATACCAAACCGCGTTCCATACCCGGCAACTCTTCACGCAAAGAGCCTTGAAGGCCGAAAGCAGTGCCGCGAATGCACGCTTGATGGACGCTCAGGAAACCGTCGAACGCAATCTCGATCTGTTTACCCAAGGCGCGGTGAGTGGTGCCGTAGTCGCTTCGTCCAAAGCTCAGTTGGCCTCCTTGCAGGGCGCGGCCGAGTCGGTGCGTTCACAGTTGCGGATCAATGACGGCGATGTCAGCGCGGCCAACAAACAGGTGTATCTCGATCCGGATCAACTGCGCATGTTCGATCTCAGCGCGCAAATGACCACCCTTAAACTCAGCCTCGATAATCAGGCGCGCAACCGGGCGACTTACCAGCGTGAGCTCGATAACCTCAATCAGTTGATTGAAACCGAGCAGAACCGCGTCAAGTTGATGGCCGGCTACGACGTGGTGGCTTATTCCCCGGGCACCGTTCAGGAGTTGTTGGCGCCCCAGGGCACGCTGGTGCAGGCCGGTTCGACGCTGCTGCGCGCCACCGATTGTGGGCAGAGCTACGTGATTGCGGTCTTCCCCGAGCGCATGGCCAGCAAGATCGATCGCGACAGCGTGCTGACCGTGAAGATTCGCGGTCTCGCCGAGCCGCTCAAGGCCAGCGTGGTGCAGTTGCTGTCCAGTGCTTCGGACATTCGCGCCAACAGTTACAGCGTGCCGTTCCCGTATGCCGAACAGAATTCGGTCTACGTCGTAGGCACATTTGCCGCGGACCTCTCCGATGCTCAACGTGCCATGACCTGCAACCCGGGGTTGTGGGCGAGTGCCGAGGTGTCGCGGCCATGAATAGCGTTTTTCGAGGAATCGTCGGCGTGATCCTGATCGGCAGCGGCGCCTCTGCACTCGCGGCGCAGGCACGCCCGCAACTGGTGGCGATGACCTGCGCGGCACTGGATCGGGCGGTCGCATCGCAGCCGGCCGGCCCGGTGCTGGTGGCCAGTTATCCACCGCTCAACGGGCAACCTGCGCCGATCCTGGCCTTGCGCGGGGTTGCCTTCACTTACGACAACGCCTTGGCCAGCATCGCCCTGTTTGCCTGCGGCAAGGTCGAGTCGGCGCGGCGGATTGCCGATGCGCTGGCCTTTGCCACCCACCATGACCCCGAGTACCAGGACGGTCGCTTGCGTAACGCCTATGCCGCCGGGCCGGTCGGTACTGCGCCGATGAAGCTGCCGGGTTACTGGAGCACCGAACGCAACGCCTGGAATCAGGATGCCTATCAAGTCAGTAGCGCCACCGGGAATCAGGCCTGGGCTGCGTTGGCGTTATTGGAAGCTTTTCGTCAGAGCGGTGAGGCGTCTTACCTTGAAGCGGCGAAAAAAGTTCTGCACTGGTCGCAGAAAAATACCTACGACGGCCAATCCCCGGCGGGATTCAGCGGTGGCTACTACGGCTACTTTGACAAACAAACCCAGCAGAGCTGGAAGTCCACCGAGCACAACGTCGATTTGGCGGCCGCCTGGAACGGGCTCAATGCCGTGGCACCGGATCAGGATTCCGCACGGCAGGCGCAGATCGCGCGGCAGTTTGTGGCGAGCCAGTGGGATACCGGGGAAGGGCGCTTCCTGATTGGCACCGGCGCCGATGGCCAGACCTCGGACCGCGTGCGCTCGGGCCTGGACGCGCAGATCTGGCCGTTGATTGCCTTGCACGATCCACCCAAGGATTGGCGACGGGTGTTCGCATTTATCGATCACGCCCACCGTGCAGGCGATGGCTATGGTTTCAATCGCGACCCCGACGGGTTATGGACTGAAGGCACCGCTCAGGCTGCCGCGGTCGCGCAATTGAGCGGCTTGAGTGACAAGGCGCAGCCGCTGTGGAGCGTGCTGCTCGCGCAAGAGGCAGGCAACGGTTGGCTGTTCGCGACCCCGGCACCGCGTATCAGTACCGGGTTGGCCATAGGCCCGGACTCCGTCACCAACGACTTCTTCTATTACCACCTGCCTCACTTGGGCGCCACGGCGTGGGCGGCGATTGCGGCCACGGGCGTCAATCCCTTTACCGGTTCGCTAGAGGCTGACTGACATGCAGGCACTGGACTCGTTGCAACTGCTGCAAATCAATTTCTGGACGCTGGCGGCGGTGATTCTGTTCACCTGCCTGACCCACCGCGATCAATGGGCGGCGCGCGCCGGTTTCGGCGCCGTCACCGCGTTGTTGCTGGTCAACTACGCGGCCTGGCGGATTCGCGACACCTTGCCCGACGGCCACTCTGGATTCGCCACGGTCTGGGCCTACACCTTTCTGTTCTTCGAGATGTTGGCAATCGGCTACACGCTGTTTTCCATCATCGTCATGCTCTGTCGTTCGGATCACCGTTCGCAGGCGGATGCCGGTGAACGACGATTGCGTGCCCAGGGCCGCAACGTGCCGGCGGTGGATGTGTTTATCGCTACCTACAACGAAGGCCTTGAGATCCTCGAGAAAACCATCATCGCCGCCCAGGCCATCGACTATCCCAACTTCACCATTTGGGTGCTCGACGATACCCGGCGCGACTGGTTGCGCGACTACTGCGCCGAGGTCGGCGTGCAGTACGCCCGGCGCCCGGACAATGCCCACGCCAAGGCCGGCAACCTGAATAACGGTTTGCGTCAGTCGGCGGCCGGTAGCAATGCGCCGTACATCCTGGTGCTCGACGCTGACTTTGCCCCGCAGCAGCCGATCCTGATGCGCACCCTGGGCCTGTTCGACGACCCGAAAGTCGGTCTGGTGCAGACCCCGCAGTTTTATTACAACCCCGATCCGATCCAGCACAACCTCGGCACGTCCGCGTGCTGGGTGGACGAACAGCGGGTGTTCTTCGATGTGTTCCAACCGGCCAAGGATGGCTGGGACGCGGCGTTTTGCGTCGGTACGTCCTTCGTGGTGCGGCGGGATTTGATCACCGAGATAGGCGGTTTTCCTACAGGCTCGGTGTGCGAAGACATCTACACCACCTACCGATTGCTGCAAAAGGGCTACGTCACCCGTTGGCTGAACGAGCGCCTGTCCATCGGCTTGTCCGCCGAAGGCTTGACCGAATACATCAACCAGCGTGGGCGCTGGTGCCTGGGCACGATTCAGGTCGCGTTGCTCAAGGACGGGCCGTTGCGCGGCAGCGGCTACACGCTTAACGACCGTTTGCATTACATCCACGGCTTGATGCACTGGTTCTCCAAGCCATTCATTTTGATGATGCTGGTGTCACCGGTGCTGTACTGGTACTTCGGCATTGCCGGGTTTTATGCCAACCCGGTGGATTTCCTCGCCTTCGGCATGCCGGCATTGATTGCGTTCTGGGGCTACGGAACCTGGGTCACCGACCGGCGCACCTTGCCGATTTTCACCGAAGTCACGCAGATCGTTGCCTCGCTGGCCGTCACCGCAACCATCGCCAGCGCCATGATTCGTCCGTTCGGGCGGCCGTTCAAAGTCACTGCCAAAGGCCTCGACCGCTCAAAGACGATGGTGCACTGGAAGCTTTTCGGGTTCTTTTTCGCGCTGACGCTGTTCTCGCAAATCGGCGCCTACATCGCCATCAGCACCGCTGCGGCGTTTGACGGCAACATGATGTTCAATCTGTGTTGGACGGTGGTCGCGCTGGTCTACAACCTCGCGACGCTGGTGGCGTGTGTCGACCGGCCACGACTGCACGGCGAAGAACGTTTTCCTTTCGATAAGCCCACCGGTTTGCGCTTTGGCGGCAAGACGTTGGTCGGGCGCTTGAAGGATATTTCCCTCAGCGGCGCTTCGTTGACGTGCGCCTTCGCGTCCTCGATCAAGCCAGGGTTATGCGGCCAGGTGTGGATTAACCGGCTCGGTTGGCTGGACGTCGAGGTCATGCGCAATCACGGTGCCGACCAATTGGGCTTGAGGTTTGTCGATCTTGACGAAGGGCTGCGGCGGCGCCTGATTGCGCGGCTGTTCAGCGATGCGACGATCAATGTTGTCAGCAAGGCCGAGCCGGCGCTGGCCTTCGGCACCTTGCTGCGGCGCGCGCTGCTGGGCGAAAAGAACCCCGCGTCGCGTTTGCCTGCGCCCGCCAGGACATCGTCCTACGTCCCGCTGCCGCGTTGGCGGCCAGTGGTGGTTCGTTCGCGCAAGCAACCCTTGCCGCCCGTCAGTGTGTCCAGGTCGTCCGGTGTGTGGACGTTGCTTCTTTCTCCGTTGCGAGCCTTGCTCGGCCAACGCTTGTAGGTGCGCACCATGAACCGTTGCTTGCCCACTTCATACTTGATGTCGTTGTTGTTGCTCGGCGGTTGCTCGCTGGAGCCCACTTACGAAAAACCTGATGCACCGATCGATCAGCAATGGCCGGCCAATACCGCCGGCCAGTGTTGCGTCGGCAAGCAGGCGTTCGACAAGGACTGGCGCGGGTTTGTGGTCGATGACCGACTGCGCCAGTTGATCGAAATGGCCCTGACCAATAACCGCAGCTTGCGTCAGTTTGCGGCCGGCGTTGAAGAGGCGCGGGCCGGGTATGCGAGCGCCGAGTCCGGGCTGTTTCCTACGATCGGGATCGACACCTACGCCGGACGCAGCAAGCTGCCGCCGCTGGTGCGTACGCCGGGCGGCGGCGACAGTGCCGGCAGCATCGCCAATACGTTTCAGGCGACTGGTGGTTTTACCTCCTACGAGCTGGACTTGTTCGGGCGCATCCGCAGCCAGCGCAATGCCGCCGGGGCACGTTTCGAAGCGTCCGAGGCCGACTATCAAACGGCGCGGCTGGCGCTGATCGGCGAAGTGGCCAATACCTGGCTGAGCCTCAAGGCCAATCAACATTTGCTCGAATTGGCGCAAAACACCTACCAGTCACAGGATCGTTACGGGCAATTGTTGCGCAAGAGTTTCAACCTGGGCTCCAGTGCACGGATCGATGTTCACCAGGCGGATGCACAAACCAACACCGCCGCCGTGCAGGTCAACACCTACCGCATGCAAGTGGCGCAAAACATCAATGCCTTGCGGGTGTTGGTGGGACAACCGGTGCCCGTGGGCTTGTTGCCGACCGGCCCGTTGGGTGAGCAGTTGGCGACGCTGGATGTGCCAGCCGGTTTGCCGTCGTCACTGGTGGAGCGACGTCCCGATATCATGTCGGCTGAAGCGCAGTTGCGTGCTGCCAACGCGGATATTGGCGCGGCGCGCAGTGCGTATTTTCCGACGTTCTCCCTGACCTCGGCCCTGGGCAGCCTGACCGGCGACTTTTCCCGACTGCTCAGTGGCCCGGCGGAATTCTGGTCGCTGGCGCTGGCGGGCTCGATGCCTTTGATTGATGGTGGGGCACGGCGGGCCCAAGTGGATGCCAGTCATGCGCGGTTCGATGGGCGGGCGGCGGCGTATGAGGCCACCGTGCAGAATGCCTTTCGCGAAGCCGCCGATGCCTTGAATGCACGGCAGGAAATGCTCACGCAAGTGGAGTTTCAGAAAAAACTGGTAGGGGATTATCAAGAGGCGTATCGGCAATCGCGCTTGCGTTTCGAGGCGGGTCTGGACAGTTACTTTTCCACCATGGATGCCCAGCGTTCGTTGTTTGATGCGCAGCAGAAATGGGCGCAGCTTGAGCTGGCGCGAGAGATTAATCAGGTGACGTTGTACAAGGCGTTGGGCGGGGGGTGGAGTCGGTCGCTGAAGGTGGCGGATCGGTGATTTTTGGGTGTTCTGGCGGGCCTCTTTGCGGGCAAGCCTCGCTCCTACAGGTTATGCGCGAATTTTGATATCGCACGCGACCTGTAGGCGCGAGGCTTGCCCGCGAATGCGATCTACCTGGCGCCGCCAACCACAGCTGCCCGCGCAGTCCGCAGTTCATGCTTGTTGCCACGGAACAACACCAGCGTCGCAATCAACCCCAACACCGCCGCACCGCTGAGCCAGATCCCCGGCGCAGCCTTGTTGTCCAGCGCGTGGATCAGGTAGGTGCACGCTGCTGGAGTGAAACCGCCGAAGGTCGCGGTCGCCAGGCTGTAGGCCAGGGAGAATCCGGTTGTACGAACTTCTACCGGCATGATCTCGGTCAGGGCTACCACCATGGCGCCGTTGTACGAGCCATACAGGAACGACAACCACAACTCGACGATCAGCAGATGACTGAAACTCGGGTTCGCCACCAGCCACGACAGGGCAGGGTAGGCGGTCAGGATCGCCAGAATGGTCGCTGCCAACAGTAGGGGTTTGCGCCCGATCTTGTCGGACACAGCACCCATCACCGGCAGCCAGAAGAAGTTCGACAGGCCGATGCACACGGTGACCAGCAGCGCATCCAGATCGGACAAATGCAGTTCGGCTTTACCGAAGGTCGGCGTGTAGGCGGTGATCAGGTAGAACGACACGGTGGTCATGACCACCAGCGCCATGCCGGCGATGACAATGCCGAAGTTCTGACCGACCGAACGGATGATTTCCTGCAGGGTAGGGCGATGTTTGCGCGCCTGGAATTCCGGAGTTTCTTCCAGCGAGCGACGAATCACGAAGATCACCGGCACGATCATGCAGCCAATCAGGAACGGTACGCGCCAGCCCCAGTCACCCATTTGTTCCGGGCTGAGCCAATGGTTCAAGCCCACACCCAGCAAACCGGCGAATACCACGGCCGCTTGTTGACTGGCGGACTGCCAGCTGACGAAGAAGCCTTTACGGCCCGGGGTGGAAATTTCGGCCAGGTAAACCGACACACCGCCCAGTTCAACGCCCGCCGAGAAGCCTTGCAACAGGCGCCCGAACAGCACGATCAGCGGCGCAGCGACGCCCAGCGTGGCGTAACCCGGCACGCAGGCAATCAGCACCGTACCGGCGGCCATCAGGGCAAGAGTGATGATCAGGCCTTTGCGACGACCATGACGGTCGATGTAGGCGCCGAGGAAAATCGCACCCAGCGGACGCATCAGGAACCCGGCGCCGAATGTCGCCAGGGACAGCATCAGGGAGGCAAATGCGCTGTCGGCAGGGAAGAAGGTCTTCGCAATGGCCGTGGCGTAGAAGCCGTAGACCATAAAGTCGAACATTTCAAGAAAATTACCGCTGACAACGCGAAAGATCGCTTTGCCTTTGCCCGTATTCGAGGACATTTTAACGCTCTCACTTTGGCTGTCTTATTGGAAATCCCTGGTCTTGACGCTTCCTGGCTGTCGGCCTCAAGCACGCAGGCACACACCGAACAGTTTTGTAACGATATGTGTATGAAGATAGATAGGCAACCACTAGTTAGGCTGCTGCTTAAACGTTATAGCCATTAGCCGGCATGGATATAGAGGTTGAACGACTTAGAAACCTGTAGGAGCGAGGCTTGCCCGCGAAGGCGGTGTGTCAGGTTGATCGCTTTCGCGGGCAAGCCTCGCTCCTACAGGGGTGTTGCATAATGGCCGGCACTGGCGCTGTGTCGGGGTATTCAGGGGGATTGAGATTGTTGAAGCGGAAGGGGGTTTTCCCGTTGCTGTTCATTGCGCTATCCGGCTGCGGAAACGGCGATTCCATGGAAAGCTTCGGCGGCCCGACCATGGGCAGCACCTATTCGATCAAGTACGTACGAACCAAGGGTTTGCCCGCGCCAAAAGCGGTGCAGGCCGAAGTCGAAAAAATCCTCGCTGACGTCGACCGGCAAATGTCCACCTACCGCAGCGACTCGGACATCGAGCGTTTCAACGATCTGCCCGCCAATCGCTGTCAGACCATGCCCGCGCCGATCCTCGAATTGGTTCGAGTCGGCCAACAACTGTCGCTGCAAAGCGAAGGTTCCTACGACCTGACCGTCGAACCCCTGATGAACCTTTGGGGTTTTGGCCCGCAGGCCCGCGAGGAAAAAGTCCCCAGTCCCGAAGCACTGACCACCGCGATGCAGCGAATCGGCTACACGCACCTGCGCATCGACGGCGATCAACTGTGCAAGGACGCCTCGGTCGAGGTGGACTTCAACAGCATCGCCGCCGGCTACTCGGTCGACAGCATCGCCGCCAAACTCGACAGCATGGGCATCCACAACTACCTCGCCGAAGCCACGGGCGAACTCAAGGCCGCCGGTAAAAAACTCGACGGCTCTCCGTGGAAAATTGCCTTGGAAGAACCTCGGGACGACCAGCAAGTGGCCGAGCGCATCATTAACGTGGACGGCTACGGCGTCTCCACCTCCGGCGACTACCGCAATTATTTCGAGCAGGGCGGTCGGCGCTATTCCCACACCTTCGATGCCCGCACCGGTGCGCCGATTACCCACAACCTCGCGTCGGTCACGGTAATAAATCCTTCAGCCCTGATGGCCGATGGCTTATCGACGCTGCTGCTGATTCTCGGCCCGGAACGTGGATGGGACTACGCGGAAAAACACAACATCGGTGCATTCTTTGTGATTCGTGCCGATACAGGTTTCGTCACACGAACCAATCAGGCTTTTGAGCGGCTCAGTGGCGGCAAAACCGAATGATTACGGCGATCCGAGCATTGAAGACTGGCGTTGTAGCGCAGGCAAAAGTAGCCTACGACGCGACCAAGGGTTAATGTGCGCGGCGTTGACGCTTCTATAGACTGTGTCCGGGTTCTGCACTGGCCCCAAATTGTTCCTTCACGCCGCAGATCGGCGTGATTTAGCCGCAGGTGCCGATGGCGCCGCGGCCTGTTCTGAGGAGTACGCATGGCTGTCTACAACTACGACGTGGTGGTGCTGGGTTCCGGCCCGGCGGGAGAAGGCGCGGCAATGAACGCCGCCAAAGCAGGGCGCAAGGTGGCGATGGTCGACAGCCGTCGCCAGGTCGGCGGCAACTGCACCCACCTGGGCACCATCCCGTCCAAGGCATTGCGTCACTCGGTCCGGCAGATCATGCAGTTCAACACCAACCCGATGTTCCGGGCCATTGGTGAGCCGCGTTGGTTCTCGTTCCCGGACGTGCTGAAAAGCGCTGAAAAAGTCATTTCCAAACAAGTCGCCTCGCGCACCGGCTACTACGCCCGTAACCGCGTCGACGTGTTCTTCGGCACCGGCAGCTTCGCCGACGAGCAAACCATCGAAGTGGTGTGCGCCAACGGCGTGGTCGAAAAACTGGTGGCCAAGCACATCATCATCGCCACCGGCTCGCGTCCTTATCGCCCGGCGGACATCGATTTCCATCACCCGCGTATCTACGATAGCGACACCATCCTCAGCCTCAACCACACCCCGCGCAAACTCATCGTTTACGGCGCTGGCGTGATCGGTTGCGAATACGCCTCGATCTTCAGTGGCCTGGGTGTGCTGGTTGAGCTGGTGGATAACCGTGGTCAGTTGCTGAGCTTCCTGGACTCGGAAATTTCCCAGGCCCTGAGCTATCACTTCAGCAACAACAACATCACGGTCCGCCACAACGAAGACTACGACCGCGTCGAAGGCGTGGACAACGGTGTGATCCTGCACCTCAAGTCCGGCAAGAAGATCAAGGCCGACGCCTTGCTCTGGTGCAACGGCCGTACCGGTAACACCGACGCACTGGGTCTGGAAAACATCGGCGTGAAGGTCAATAGTCGTGGCCAGATCGAAGTCGATGAAGCCTATCGCACCTGCGTACCGAACATTTACGGTGCCGGCGACGTGATCGGCTGGCCAAGCCTGGCCAGTGCCGCGCACGACCAGGGCCGTTCGGCTGCTGGCAGCATCGTGGATAACAATAGCTGGCGCTTCGTGAATGACGTGCCGACCGGCATCTACACCATTCCGGAGATCAGCTCGATCGGCAAGAACGAGCAGGAGCTGACTCAGGCCAAAGTGCCGTACGAAGTGGGCAAGGCGTTCTTCAAGAGCATGGCGCGTGCACAGATCGCCGGCGAGCCCCAGGGCATGCTGAAGATTCTGTTCCACCGTGAAACCCTGGAAGTGCTGGGCGTTCACTGCTTCGGCTATCAGGCGTCGGAGATTGTTCACATCGGCCAGGCGATCATGAGCCAGCCAGGTGAACTGAACACCCTGAAATACTTCGTCAACACGACGTTCAACTACCCGACCATGGCCGAAGCCTATCGGGTAGCGGCGTACGATGGCCTCAACCGGCTTTTTTGAGCGGCTCCGGCCGGTGGCCTGAGCCGGCCGGGGAGACCGATTTCAGCAATTCTCGAGCGTGGCAGTGGCCAAACCGGGAAAGTCTGTAATCAGGCTGTCAACGCCGAAGTCGGCGAGTCTGCGCATCAGCGCGGGCTCGTTGACTGTCCATACCGACACATGCAGGCCCTGACGCTGCGCCTTCTGCAGGCGTTCCGGCGTACACAGGGTCCAGTTCAGCGCCAGAATCTCACAGCCATAGCTTTGCGCGACCTTCAACGGGTCGAGCCAAGCGTATTCGGCCACCAATCCCCGAGACACGTCCGGCACCAGGTCCAGCGCGGCTTTCAATACTTCGCGCGAACTCGAGGTGATCGTCACCTTGTCCAGCAGGCCATGACGCACCGCCATTTCACGAATCGCCAGTACGGTGGTCGCGGCGCGGGTGCGTGAAGCGCTTTTGACTTCGAGTTGCCAGTGCTCGAAATCGCATTTCTCGAACAGTTCTTCCAGCGTCGGAATCGGGCACGGCTTGATCCAGCCCGGGCCGCCCTTGCGCGCGTCGTAGGTCACAAGATCCTTGGCGGAGTGCTCGACCACTTTGCCGCGACGGTCGGTGGTGCGCTTGAGCGTCGGGTCATGGATGACCATCAACTCGCCGTCCATGGACAGGTGCAGATCCAGTTCGCAACGGCGCACGCCGTGCTTGAGACATTCCTGAAAACTGGTCAGGGTGTTTTCCGGTGCTTCGCCTTTGGCGCCGCGATGGCCGTAGATGAGGGTCACGGTTCTTCCTTAATTAAATGCCTGATTCGTTTTGTTCGCGGGCCAGGCGTCGTTCCTGGGCCTGCTTCTGCAAGATGTAGCGGGCGAGCAACTGGCGCTGGGCATCGGTCGGGTATTCGAACTCGGTGCCGACGTCGTAGCCATCGCCCTTGCGGTCGCAGTGGGTGACCCTGGCGCGCAGCAACAGGCCCAGCGCTTGCGGCATCAGCACCAGTTTGACCGACAGGTGCGCGCCGACCGCAATCGGCGTCGGGTGCTGAAAGTCGATGCCGCCTTCGGAGATGATCACCGGTTGCGGCTCGCCGATCTGCCCGAGCACGGTCAGGGCGACCACCTGGCTCAGCAGGTCGATGCGTTTGTTCTGGGATTTCAAGAATGCCGCAATCGCCCGGTCGCGCTCACTGATCTGGCGCAACAGGTGCTGCGACTCGAATTCACTCAGGTGCAATTCGCTGAGCAGGTTGAATAGTGGGGAAGCATCCTGCAACACTTCCTGGCCTGCGGCTTCGGGAGCAGACAGGGGCCGAATTTCCAGTGCGATCGAGTCCTCGATACGGTAGTATTCGCGGCGTTCGTCTTCATCTAATGTCGACATGGCGAACCCATGGTAGCGGCGGTGGTCTGAGTGTAAAGCTGGGTATCGACCCGCGCCACAAGGAGGTTCCTTTTCCCTCCGA
>NZ_JBIUXZ010000036.1:48379-51530 GCF_044744265.1 Pseudomonas sp. NPDC087342 | reverse complement strand
AAAAGTATGCTCAAAACATTGCGTACCTTGCCGAGCTTTCACTTGCCAGAAAGTTTTTGTTGCATGACCCGCAAACCAACGGTGGATTGCTGTTCCGTCAAGGCAAGTTCCGCGAAGTCAAACTGGCCCGTGCTCACGCTGGCAAGCTTGAAAACATCTTCGAAAACATGGGTCAGGCAGAGAAGAAGACGCTCAACATCGTCCTCAAATCCGACGTCCGTGGTTCGTTGGAAGCGTTGAACGGTGCCTTGAACGGCCTGGGTAACGACGAAGTGCAAGTGCGTGTTGTGGGCGGCGGCGTTGGTGGTATCACCGAGTCCGACGCTAACCTGGCACTGGCCTCCAACGCTGTACTGTTCGGCTTCAACGTGCGTGCCGATGCTGGCGCTCGCAAGATCGTCGAGCAGGAAGGTCTGGATATGCGTTACTACAACGTGATCTACGACATCATCGAAGACGTCAAGAAAGCCCTCACCGGTATGCTGGGCAGCGATGTTCGCGAGAACATCCTGGGTACCGCTGAAGTGCGTGACGTGTTCCGTTCGCCGAAGTTTGGTGCGATCGCCGGTTGCATGGTTATCGAAGGTGTTGTTCACCGTAACCGTCCAATCCGTGTACTGCGTGAAGACATCGTTATCTTCGAAGGCGAGCTGGAATCCCTGCGCCGCTTCAAGGATGACGCTTCCGAAGTACGTGCCGGCATGGAATGCGGTATTGGCGTCAAGAGCTACAACGACGTCAAAGCTGGCGACAAGATCGAAGTTTACGAGAAGGTTCAGGTTGCTCGCAGCCTCTAACTCGCGCACTTCAAGGGCCACGGCGAGCCGCCGCATGCAAGTGCGCGGCACGGCGTCAGGACTCTAAACGCAACGCCCGGTCTGGCTTTTGTCAGGCCGGGCGTTTGCCGCTTTCAGACCCCACGGGTTTCACCGTGAGGCAGTAACAGGTAACAAGACATGGCAAAAGAATACAGCCGTACCCAACGTATCGGCGATCAGATGCAGCGTGAGCTGGCACAGCTGATCCGTCGTGAAGTCAAAGACCCGCGCGTCGGCCTGGTCACCATTACCGCTGTTGAAGTCAGCCGTGACGTCGGTCACGCCAAGATCTTCATCACCGTGATGGGCCAGGACAACGCCGAAGACATCGCACAAAGCATCAAGGTGCTCAACTCCGCCGCCGGTTTCCTGCGCATGCAGTTGGCTCGCGAAATGAAGTTGCGCAGCGTTCCGCAGTTGCACTTCCACTACGACGAAAGCGTCGTGCGTGGTGCGCATCTGTCGGCCCTGATCGAGCGTGCGGTGGCTGAAGACAATCAGCACCCGGTAACGGCTGAACCCGAAGACGCCAAGGAGTAATCGGTGGCTCAGGTCAAACGTATCCGTCGTAACGTCAGCGGCATCATCCTGCTCGACAAGCCGCTGGGGTTCACCTCCAACGCCGCGTTGCAGAAGGTCCGCTGGTTGCTGAACGCCGAGAAGGCCGGGCACACCGGCAGTCTCGATCCGCTAGCCACCGGCGTGCTGCCGTTGTGCTTCGGTGAGGCCACCAAGTTCTCGCAATACCTGCTCGACTCCGACAAGGCCTATGAAACCCTGGCGCAACTGGGCAAGACCACCACCACGGCGGATGCCGAGGGTGAGGTTTTGCAGGAGCGCCCGGTGACCGTTGGTCGCGCCGATGTCGAAGCGGTTTTACCCGGTTTTCGTGGGCAAATCAGCCAGATACCGCCGATGTACTCGGCGCTCAAGCGTGATGGCCAGCCGCTGTACAAGCTGGCCCGTGCAGGCGAAGTAGTGGAGCGCGAACCGCGTTCTGTTACTATTGCGCGCTTGGAATTGCTGGCCTTCGAGGGTGATACTGCGCGACTAGCGGTGGATTGCAGCAAAGGCACCTATATTCGCACCCTGGTGGAGGATATCGGTGAGCAACTCGGTTGTGGCGCTTACGTTGCAGAATTGCGACGTACCCAGGCCGGGCCTTTCACGCTGGCGCAGACTGTCACGCTTGAAGAGTTGGAAGCCGTACACGCCGAAGGCGGCAACGAAGCGGTCGATCGCTTCCTGATGCCATCGGACAGCGGCCTGCTGGATTGGCCGCTGTTGCAGTTCTCGGAGCACAGCTCGTTCTACTGGCTTAACGGCCAGCCGGTACGCGCCCCGGATGCGCCGAAGTTCGGCATGGTACGGGTACAGGATCACAACGGTCGCTTCATCGGTATCGGTGAAGTGAGCGAAGACGGGCGCATCGCGCCGCGTCGACTGATTCGGTCAGAATGACCGGACGAGGGTGGCTGTTAACAGGCACGGTCACTTCCTCATTTATAGATACAGGGATTTGTCCCTGGCCTGTTGAAGCTGTTTCTTTGAAACAGTTTCCTGATAAAAGGATTGCCTCATGGCTCTCGACGTTCAAGAAAAAGCTCAAATCGTAGCTGACTACCAGCAAGCTGTTGGTGACACTGGTTCGCCAGAAGTGCAAGTTGCACTGCTGACCCACAACATCAACAAGCTGCAAGGTCACTTCAAGGCCAACGGTAAAGATCACCACTCCCGTCGTGGTCTGATCCGCATGGTAAACCAGCGTCGTAAGCTGCTGGACTACCTGAAAGGCAAGGATCTGGGCCGTTACCAGGCTCTGATCGGTCGCCTGGGTCTGCGTCGCTAATAAGCGATTGCGCTAGAGGTTGGTTGTTTGCTGTGTGCCAGCGGGTTTCCCGCCGGTACATGGCAGGCTCCCAGCCTCAAGTTTTATCTGGATACACGTTTTACCCTGGACAGGCGTTGGGCCGATTCCCGACATTGCCCAAGAATTTCGCAAGAAGACAAGTTCCCCAAGAGCCACAAAGAAGGTAGGACACCGTGAACCCGGTAATCAAAAAATTCCAGTTCGGTCAGTCGACCGTTACCCTCGAGACTGGCCGTATCGCCCGTCAGGCCTCCGGCGCAGTATTGGTCACCGTTGACGATGACGTCAGCGTATTGGTGACTGTCGTTGGTGCCAAGCAAGCCGATCCAGGCAAAGGCTTTTTCCCTCTGTCCGTTCACTACCAGGAAAAGACTTACGCTGCCGGTAAGATCCCTGGCGGTTTTTTCAAGCGTGAAGGCCGTCCTTCCGAGAAAGAAACCCTGAGTTGCGGACTGATCGTCCG
>NZ_JBIUXZ010000036.1:0-48371 GCF_044744265.1 Pseudomonas sp. NPDC087342 | reverse complement strand
CGTCCGATCCGTCCGCTGGTCCCAGAAGGCTTCATGAACGAAGTGCAGGTTGTCTGCACCGTCGTTTCCACCAGCAAGAAGACCGATCCGGACATCGCTGCGATGATCGGTACCTCGGCTGCCCTGGCTATCTCCGGTATTCCTTTCGATGGCCCGATCGGCGCTGCCCGCGTTGCGTTCCACGAAAGCACCGGCTACCTGCTGAACCCGACTTACGAACAACAGAAAGCATCGAGCCTGGACATGGTCGTTGCCGGTACGTCTGAAGCCGTTCTGATGGTTGAATCGGAAGCCAAAGAGCTGACCGAAGACCAGATGCTGGGCGCAGTACTGTTTGCTCACGACGAGTTCCAGGTTGTGATCAACGCTGTTAAAGAACTGGCTGCCGAAGCTGCCAAGCCGACCTGGACCTGGGCTCCACAGCCAGAAGCCACTGCTCTGCTGGGCGCTATCCGTGCCGAGTTCGGCGACGCGATCTCCCAGGCTTACACCATCACCATCAAGGCCGACCGTTACGCTCGCCTGGGTGAGCTGAAAGACCAGGTCGTTGCCAAGCTGTCCGGTGAAGAAGGCCAGCCTTCTTCCAGCGAAGTCAAAGCGGCTTTCGGCGAAATCGAATACCGCACCGTTCGCGAAAACATCGTAAACGGCAAGCCACGTATCGACGGTCGCGACACCAAGACCGTACGTCCGTTGAACATCGAAGTCGGTGTTCTGCCTAAAACCCACGGTTCGGCTCTGTTCACCCGTGGCGAAACCCAGGCTCTGGTCGTTGCAACACTGGGCACCGCCCGTGATGCACAGCTGCTGGACACCCTGGAAGGCGAGAAAAAAGACCCGTTCATGCTGCACTACAACTTCCCTCCGTTCTCGGTAGGTGAGTGTGGTCGCATGGGTGGCGCTGGTCGTCGCGAAATCGGTCACGGCCGTCTGGCCCGTCGTTCGATTGCAGCCATGCTGCCGGCTGCCGACGTGTTCCCGTACACCATTCGTGTTGTGTCGGAAATCACCGAGTCCAACGGTTCGAGCTCCATGGCTTCGGTCTGCGGCGCTTCCCTGGCCCTGATGGACGCTGGTGTTCCGATGAAGGCACCGGTTGCCGGTATCGCCATGGGTCTGGTTAAAGAAGGCGAGAAATTCGCCATCCTGACCGACATCCTGGGTGACGAAGATCACCTCGGCGACATGGACTTCAAAGTAGCGGGTACCGCCAAAGGTGTTACCGCGCTGCAGATGGACATCAAGATCAAAGGCATCACCGAAGAAATCATGGAAATCGCTCTGGGCCAAGCCCTGGAAGCGCGCCTGACCATCCTCGGTCCGATGAACCAGATCATTGGTCAGTCCCGTACCGACCTGTCGGAAAATGCTCCGACCATGATCGCGATGAAAATCGACACCGACAAAATCCGTGATGTTATCGGTAAAGGCGGCGCGACCATTCGTGCGATCTGTGAAGAGACCAAGGCTTCGATCGACATCGAAGACGACGGCTCGATCAAGATCTTCGGCGAGACCAAAGAAGCTGCTGAAGCTGCACGTCAGCGCGTTCTGGGCATCACCGCAGAAGCTGAAATCGGCAAGATCTACGTCGGTAAGGTTGAGCGCATCGTCGACTTCGGCGCATTCGTCAACATCCTGCCTGGCAAGGACGGTCTGGTTCACATCTCCATGTTGAGCGACGCTCGCGTCGAGAAAGTGACCGACATCCTGAAAGAAGGCCAGGAAGTGGAAGTACTGGTACTGGACGTGGACAACCGCGGCCGTATCAAGCTGTCCATCAAAGACGTAGCAGCAGCCAAGGCGTCGGGCGTTTAATCACCCCCGCCTGACCGCTTCAACGTTGTAAAAAAGGCCCCGCCGTGAAAACGACGGGGCCTTTTTTTGTCTGCGATAAACCGAGGCAGGGCTGGCGGTTGCGAGTCGCGAAAGCTGTGCTAGGTTTAGCTCACCGCCCGTGTAGCTCAGTTGGTAGAGCAGCGCACTCGTAACGCGAAGGTCGCAGGTTCGACTCCTGTCTCGGGCACCACTGCTGCTGTTATTTCACCTTCCGGCTCAGGTCTTCGACCGTGCGTTTGAGCTGATCGAGTTGATTGTCCTGATCGCTGACTTCCCGCTTCAGGTTGGACAGGTCGCTGGAGCTTGAGCTGGAACTCGATCCGGCGCTGCGCTTGAGGTCTTCCACCTGACTGGCCAGTTTCTTCAGGTCGTTGTCCTGATCGCTGACTTCCCGCTTGAGGTTGGACACTTCGCTCGAACTGGAACTGGAGCTCGAGCCAGTGTTGCGCTTGAACTCCTCCATCTGCTTGGCAAGGTCTTTCAGGTTTTTGTCCTGCTCCTCGACGGTACGCTTGAGGTTGGAAATTTCATTGCTGCTCGAGCCTGTGCTTGTGCCGGTGTTGCGTCGGAGTTCTTCGATGAGGCGCGTTTGTTCACTGACGGTTTTCTTCAGGGTGTCGATTTCAGCCGCATTGGATTTAGCGGTGCCCTGTAACTTTTCCAGTTCATCAACACTAAGACTGGTGTTGACCAGTACGTTCTTGCCATACGAGTTATGGAGGGCGACGAGCGTATCGTTGTAAGAAGTGCTTTCGGAGCTAAGCTCGATAGCCTGAGCCGTATTGGTCAGCGCCAGGTTGCCGAGCAGAAGGGCGGCCATGCCGGTTGCAAACAGGGTAGACGTAAGCTTTGGGAAATTGCGCATCACCTGAGTTCCTTGTGGAGTGCCTATATGGCACATCGCTATGACTTCGGTTTCCGAAACATGTTCCTCAGGGCGCGTAAAAATGGCATGGCCGGCGAGGGCATCCGTTTTTTTGTAGATTTGATGTAAACATGCATATAAATCGTCAGCCAAAGGTCCTATATTCGGTGCTCGCATGAGCACCACCGAGCTGTTTTCAGATGATCCCGAATGGTTCTGAAGGCCAGATAAGCCGGGCTTCACACGGTTTTTTGCGTCAGAGAGATCCTTGATGATCCAGATCCATCTTCCATTCCCCAGATCAGCGAGAACGACATGACTGTTAAAGAATTGACCCAAGAAGCCAGACACGAAGAAGCGCTGAAGAAGTACCTGCTGGAGTCGCCCCAGCTAGCCGGCGAGATCAAAGACCTGCCGGCCGACGATCAGAAAGACCAGATCCAGTGGGCGTTCGAGGATGAAGCGGAATCCCAGGGCCTGCAGCCTTGGGAGCTGACGCTCAAGTACACCTCGACTCCTGAGGAGTTCGAGGCGGCGCGCCTTGTTCTGCACAAGGAGGCGGCCGAAGTATTGGGCGTCGAGTGGGAAGAGTACTGCGAGATGAATAATCTGGTGGTTTGAAGCAGCTTCAAGGTTCAAGCCGCAAGCTACAAGTCAAAGCAGAACTGCTTGAAGCTTGTAGCTTGCTGCTTGTAGCTGCTTAGAGGCTGAGTCGCATCGACAGATCGACTGCCTTCACATCCTTGGTCATTGCACCAATGGAGATGTAATCCACCCCGGTTTCGGCGATTGGCAGCAACGTGCTTTCGTTGATCCCGCCGCTGGCCTCCAGTTTCGCCTTCCCGCCGTTCAGGCGCACCGCCTCGCGCATGTCATCCAGGCTCAGTTCGTCGAGCATGATGATGTCGGCACCGGCCTCCAGGGCCTCCTTCAGCTCATCCAGGCTTTCCACTTCGATCTCCACCGGCTTGCCCGGGGCAATCTTGTGCGCGGCTTTAATCGCTTCAGGGATGCCGCCGCAGGCCGCGATATGGTTTTCCTTGATCAGGAAGGCGTCATACAGACCGATGCGGTGGTTATGGCAGCCGCCGCAGGTCACTGCGTACTTTTGCGCCAGGCGCAGCCCTGGCAGGGTTTTGCGCGTGTCCAGCAGCTTCACCTGAGTCTCGGCGACGAAATCCGCCAGAAACTGCGCGCGAGTCGCCACGCCGGACAGCAGTTGCAGGAAATTCAGCGCGCAACGCTCGCCCGTCAGCAGCGAGCGCGCCGGGCCTTCGAGGTGAAACAGCGGCTGATTGGGTTGCACCCGTTCGCCATCGCGCACCTGCCAGTGCACCGCCACCCGCGGGTCCAGTTGCCGGAAAACGGCATCGACCCAAGAGGTGCCGGCAATGACGGCCGCATCGCGGGTGATGATGGTGGCTTTGGCCAGGCGTTCGGCCGGGATCAGTTGCGCGGTGATGTCGCCGCTGCCGATGTCTTCGAGCAACGCACGGCGCACGTTGGCTTCGATTTCGGCGGTCAAATCGGCGAGACGTAGATTCGGCATAACGGGCTCCACAAACAAAGTGGCTCGATTATAGGGCCATGGCGCGAAGCAACCCAAGGCATGCCGGGTGCCCAGATCGCTCTGAAACCTGCATTTGGTCGATTCGCGTGAGCATTTGCCGCTAAGCCAGGGTCTGCTCTGTACGTCTATTTCAATGTGAAACGTAGAGTCCGCTGGCACAAGCGGCCTGTTTTGCAGATAATCCGCCTTGCATTTGACGTCATAGCTTTGACGTCCCTTTGGGTCCCCGATTATTGAATGACAGCGGGTGGGCACTGTTCCCCGTTGGGCGTCGGCTGTGCGGCTTGCGCAAATCGATCTTTCTCAACGAACCGAAGCATCACCGTTCCAGGAGGCTTGGATGCACAACGACGGGAATGTAGTGCCTTTGCACAAGGCGGCTACCGAGCAGGCGACTCACTCGCCGCTCGCCCGCCTGCCTGTGATTCTGCTTCAGGTTCGCGACAAGGCTGCGCAACAGCTGCGGCATGGTTTGCAGGAGCTGTTCGATAACGCCGACGACACCCTGTTCGAAATGGCCGACCGGGCCCGCAATGACGTCGAACAGAACATCTTTTTCGAAGCCATGCGCGACTTGCGCCTCAAGCGCAAAAGCATTGAGCGCGGGTTTCTGGAACAATTCTTCGAGGCGTTCATCAGCCTCACGCAATACGACATTTCCCAGTCATCTTTGCCCCAGGCATTGGCATTCGATGCTGGCGCAGCGCTGCCCAGCGATGACCTGGAGCGCAACGTGGCCGTGGAAGGCATGGTCAGCAAGGTGCTGAACCGTGAAGGTTTCGCCCTCGATCAACTGACCACGCGGCTCAGCGTGCTGTTGGGCAAGGAATTGCTTGAGCAGCACAACCCGATGGGTCCGGCTCTGCTGTGCGAATATTTCCTGCAGGCCGGGCGCAATCTGGGCGTGGAGATCAAGGTCAAGCTGATCATCCTCAAACTGTTCGAGCGCTATGTGCTCAGCAGCGCCGATCAGCTCTACGCCGAAGCCAACCAACTGCTGATCGCCACCGGCGTGCTGCCCGAGCTCAAGCCAGCTCCCGCACGGCGCGCCGCGGATCGTGCGGCGGCCAGCGCGCATGCCGAACCCGTTGATGCGGTCGTCCGATCCGGCAGTGCGCACATTGATGACAGCGTGCAGGAAGTTTTCGCCGCGTTGCAGGAGCTGCTGTTTCACGTGCGCGGCAGTGTCGCGCCGACGCTCGAAGCCAGTGCCCCGGCCCAGCCGATTTCCACCCGCGACCTGCTGCGCCTGCTGTCGCACTTGCAGCAATACGTCCCGGCCTTGGCGGCTCAAGATGACTTCGACCTGCGCAACCAGCTCGAACAACTGCTGACCCGGGTCAGCGTCAAAAGTGGCAAGTCCCGGGTGGTCGGGGTCGCTGACGAGGACGTGATCAACCTGATCGCGATGCTCTTCGAATGCATTCTCGATGACCGCAATCTGCCGGATTCCCTCAAGGCGTTGATCGGACGCTTGCAGATTCCGATGCTGAAAGTCGCGGTGCTCGACAAAAGCTTTTTCAGCCGCAGCAGCCATCCGGCGCGGCGCCTGCTCAACGAAATCGCCGACGCGGCCATGGGCTGGGGCGAGTGCGACGATCATGAGCGCGACACCTTGTACCTGCGCATCGAGCAAGTGGTGCAGCGGCTGTTGAATGACTTTGTCGATGACCCGGCGATTTTCTCCGAGTTGCTGGCGGACTTCCTGGCCTTTACCAGTGACGAGCGCCGTCGCAGCGAACTGCTGGAACAGCGCACCCGCGATGCCGAAGAAGGCCGGGCCAAGACTGAACTGGCGCGTCAGCGGGTCGAACAAGCGCTGAACGAGGCATTGCTGGGCAAGTTGCTCCCTCAAGGCGTGGTGGCGTTCGTCCAGGACGCGTGGAGCAAGGTGCTGTTGCTGACTTGCCTCAAGCACGGCGACCAGTCCGCCGAATGGCACGCCGATGTACAGACCATGGCGCAGTTGATCTGGAGCGTGCAGCGCCATGACGAAGCCGATGCGAGCCTGCGTCTGCTGTCGATGGTGCCGGGGTTGCTTAAATCCCTGCGCGACGGCCTGAGCAGCTCGGCGTTCGATCCCTTTGCCACCAGCGAGTTTTTCAGTGAGCTGGAAGCTTTGCACGTTCAACTGTTCGAACGCCCAACCCTGCCGCCGGAGCAGGCGGATGCGCCAGTGATGGTCGAAGTACGCGAGGAAATCGTGCTGCGTACCGCCGATGAAGGCCCGGTCGAGACGGCTTCGGTGCGCTTACCGGCGGACGATGCGGGCCTGCTTCAGGTCGATCAACTGCGCCTGGGTTGCTGGGTCGAATTTCAGGAAGACGAAGAAAACACCTTGCGCTGCAAACTCGCGGCGATCATTGAAGCCACCGGTAAGTACATTTTCGTCAACCGCACCGGTATGAAAGTGCTGGAGCGCAGCCGCACCGGGCTGGCCCTGGAATTCCACCGTGGCGTGGTGCGCACACTGGACGATACGTTGCTGTTCGATCGGGCCCTGGAATCGGTGATCGGCAACTTGCGGCGTCTCAATCACGCCAAGTGATCGCGCGCCGAGGGTCTATCGCGGCATACTGGGCGCCAACACGGTCGTCGTTGAAGGAACCTGTATGCAGTTGGACCCCGCGAGCGGTTGGTGCCAGGGCGTAAACATATGCCCCTCGCCCAACTTCAATGCGCGCCCCTCAGATGAAATCTCCCTGCTGGTGATCCACAACATCAGCCTGCCGCCGGCGCAGTTCGCCACGGGCAAGGTGCAGGAATTTTTCCAGAATCGCCTGGATGTCACGGAGCATCCCTACTTTGAAGGGATCGCTGACCTGCGGGTGTCTGCGCATTTTCTGATCGAACGTGACGGCACGGTGACTCAGTTTGTCTCCTGTCTTGAGCGCGCCTGGCATGCCGGCGTCTCGAGTTTTGACGGGCGTGAAGTCTGTAATGATTTTTCCGTGGGCATCGAGCTCGAAGGCACAGATGATCTGCCGTTCACCGACGCGCAATATCAGGCGTTGACGACCTTGACCCGACAATTGCAAAGCGCTTTCACGGGCATTACCGCACAGCGTATTTGCGGGCATAGCGACATCGCGCCCGGGCGCAAGACTGACCCGGGGCCGGCGTTCGATTGGGCACGCTACCGCGCCGCTTTGGCAAAAGAGGAACAACAATGAGTTTTCTGGTGTTGCTGTTGGCTGTCTGGATCGAGAAGTTCTCGGCCCTGCGCCATCGGGTTCAACGTGATGGCGGTTGGGTACGCGAGCTGCACAAGCTTGAAGCCAACCCACGTCTGAAAGACCAACCGTGGCTGGTGTTGCTGATATTGGTGTTGTTGCCGGTGGCGCTGCTCGGTTTGCTGCTGGTGGTGCTGGACCCCGTTGCCTATGGCTTGCTGGCCCTGCCGGTGCATTTGCTGGTGGTGATTTACAGCTTGGGGCGCGGCGATCTGCTCGGCGGCCTCGGTCCGTTTCGCGACGCCTGGCGCCGTGAAGACCTGCAAGCCGCTGCCCATGTTGCCAAGCGTGACCTGGACATCTGCGCCGACAGTGGCGAGCAGTTGCTGGAGCGGGTTCAAGGACATTTGTTGTGGGAGGCTTACCAAAGCTTTTTCGCAGTGATTTTCTGGTACTTCCTGTTGGGGCCGGTGGCCGCGTTGAGCTATCGCTTGCTCGCCTTGGCCGAAGAACACGGACAGAACCCGGCAGTGGTCGAACGCGCCGCACAACTGCGCCACGCCTTCGATTGGGTGCCGGTGCGCTTGCTGGCGGCGAGTTTTGCCCTGGTCGGCAACTTTGTCGCGGTCGGTCGGGTGATGTTGCATGAGCTGCTGAACTGGAACATCAGCGCCGCCCAGTTGATCGAAAAGGTCGGGCTGGTGGCTGGGGAAATTCCGGCACCGGTGGTCGGGCCGGATGGCATCAACAGCCTGGACCGTATCTGGGAACTGCTGCTGCGAGCGGCGGTGCTGTGGTATGCCGGGTTTGCGTTGTGGACGGTCCTTCCCTGATTACGCCGATCCTGTAGCAGCTGGCGAAGCCTGCGTTCGGCTGCGAAGCAGTCGCTAATTCAGGCTTCGCGGTGTATCAGGTAAACCGAAGTATCAGTATTTACGACTGCTTCGCAGCCGAACGCAGGCTTCGCCAGCTGCTACACGGTTGCGTTTGCTGCCGTTAACCTTAAGTTACAAAACCTCCCTCCGATTTGAGCTATACAGAGATAGCGCCCAATAGTGGCTATCTGCTGTATCTGTGCGCCTGCCAATAAAAATAAGAAATCCAAGGGAGACTTCACAGTGAAGAGCTTGCTCTATCCCGCTGTCGCGCTGATGAACCGCCTGAGCTTCGGCATGAAGTTCAGCCTGATCAGCGTGCTGTTCCTGGTGCCGATGCTGGTGACCAACTTTTACCTGGTGCGCGATTCCTATCGTGAATTCCAGGGCACCCGCGTCGAATTGCAAAGCCTCGACCTGCTGGGCAGCAGCCTGACCCTGCGTCGGGATCTCGAAACCCTGAACAACCTCGTGCAAATCAACGTCACCCTCGGGCAGTCCGGCAAGGCCGGCGATGTCGAGACCAAGATCAGCGCTCTCGAACAAAGTGTTCTGACGCGCCTGCAAGGGCTGACAGCGATGAGCATCGACCCGGAACAGATCACGGTTTTCGATGGCAAGCGCGATGAAATGATTACCGCGTTCAAGGCTCAGCAAGCGGAAAACTCCCTGCAAAGCAAAAGTGCACTGATTGGCAAGTTGCTCGGTAATGCACAGATTTTCAGCCAGATCATTGCCAGTCAGGCCGGGTTGAGCCGCGACACCCAGAGCGACATGCGTCAGCTCAGCGAACTGATCACCAACGTCACCCCGCCTGTGACGCAACTTCTGGGTGACGGCCGGGCCATGGGCTCGCTGTCGTTGGGGCAGGGCTTTCTCAACTCGGCGTCGAGTACGCGTTTCGACGAATTGCTGGCGCAGATCGAGAAGCTTCAGGCGGAATATGGGCTGAAGTTGCACGACGCGTTGGGCTCCAGCAAAGCCGCGAACGAAACCCTGGCCGCTCAGGCTGACAGCAGCAAGGCGTCGCTGAAAAAGGCCAGCGAACTGTTCGAAGAACAAGTGGTAATGGCCGACACGCTCGATGCGCCGTGGCAGGCGTTCTACGATCAGGTCACTGGCCTGATGGACCAGACCTACCAGCTCAATGAAGCGACTTTGAAGTTCCTCGGCAGCCAGTTACAGCAGCGACTGGAGCAGAACCGCACCCACATGGTCATGCAGGCCGTGGCGCTGTCGGTGGTGTTTGTGCTGATCTTTTATCTCTACGGCGGTTTTTACTATTCGACCCGCACCACCCTCAAGCGCCTCGGCGCGGTGATGGACAAAGTGGCGGCCGGCGACATGACCGTGACCTTCAGTGCCCACAGCCGCGATGAACTGGGCGAGTTGGGCGAGGTGTTCAACGGCACGGTGAAGAAAATCCACGACTTGATCGAGCGGGTCGGGCAGACCGTCGGCGAAGTCGAGCGTCAGGCCGGTCAGGTGGAAAGCGTTTCCGCCCAGAGCAACCAGGCCGTGGCCGGGCAGCGCAGCCAGATCGAACAGGTCGCCACCGCCATGAATCAGATGTCGGCCACCTCCCTGGAAGTGGCACGCAGTGCTGCGGCAGCTGTCAGCAGCGCCCACAGCGTCAACGACGAAACCCTCAGCGGGCGCGGGTTGGTGGAGTCCCAGCAGGGCAGCATTGCGGCATTGGCTGGCGAGATTGATCAGTCGGTGCTGGTGATCAATCAGTTGGCCAGCGACAGCCAGTCGATCAGCCGGGTGCTGGAAGTGATCAAAAGCATCGCCGAGCAGACCAACCTGTTGGCGCTGAACGCGGCCATCGAAGCGGCGCGGGCGGGTGAGCAGGGCCGTGGATTTGCGGTGGTGGCGGACGAGGTTCGCACGCTGGCCAAGCGCACCCAGCAATCGACTGAAGAAATCGAGCAGATGATCGCCAAGCTTCACGGCGGTGTTGGCGCGGCGGTGAAGGCCATGGGCGTCAGCCATCAGATGGCCAACGGCACCGTTGGTCAGTCGGAAAAGGTCCAGCAAGCCCTGGAAAACATCCTCGGGGCTGTAGGCATGATCGTCGACCAGAACCAGCAGATCGCCGCCGCCGTGGAACAGCAAACCGCTGTGGCCCATGACATCGACCAGAACATCGTCGAAATCAACCGTGCCGGCGAGCGCACGGCAGAGGGCGCGCGCCAGACGGAGAATGCCAGCCGCGCATTGTCGGCGCAGGTGGTGGAGTTGAAACAATTGATCAGCGCGTTTCGGGTCTAATCAACACCACAAACTCCCTGTAGGAGCGAAGCTTGCTCGCGAAAGCGGCTGTACATTCAACATTGATGTTGGCTGACACACCGTCTTCGCGAGCAAGCTTCGCTCCTACAGGTCTCCCTTCGCCAGTACGGCATTTCCTGTTTTCCTGCGCGCTCTGGTTTTTGGTCTTCAATGAAGCAAGATCCATCTCTTCGACTTGCCCTGAGGAGGCCCGGTTATGTCTGCCGCTACGATTGGAATTCTGGGTCGCTGCGCCCATTGCCAGCGCACGCTGTGTCTGGAGCCCTGGCAACTCAACGCCATCGCGATCAACGAGCCATTTACCTGTTCCCACTGTGAAAACACCCTGCAACTGAACGATCCCAAGCAGATCAGGCGCTTCAAGTCTCTCGACTCCCTGGCTTTGTTGCGGGCGAGCACACTGGTGATGGTCTGCACCGCGTTACTGGTGGCATTGGTGATGGAATGGGTCGGGCTGCTGAGTGTGATGGAGCAGCTGAATTTTTCGCTGTTGGCGATTTTTGTCTATTTCGCAGTCGTTCGGTTTGCCCGGCACCGGCAACACATCACCCTGACGCTTGAGGCGGCCAAGGCCCACGTCGACTGATTACCAGTTGAACAACTCGCAGGCATTCGCCGTGCTGACCGCGGCCAGTTGTTCAGGGCTGATCGCCATGATTTCGGCCAGTGCCGAGCAGATCGCCGGCAAGTGCGCCGGGCTGTTGCGCTGGCCGGGGAACATGACGGGCGCCATGTCCGGGGAGTCGGTTTCCAGCACCACCGATTCCAGTGGCAGCTCGGCGAGTACACGGTGCATGCGCAACGCCTGAGGCCAGGTCGCGGCGCCACCAAGACCCAGTTTGAAACCGAGCTTGATGTATTCCCGCGCCTCTTCCTTGCTGCCGGCGAAGGCGTGGATGATGCCTGCGCGCTTCAAGCGAAAGCGCTTGAGCGTGGCGATCACCGCCGCGTGGCTGCGTCGCACATGGATCAGCGCCGGCAGATTGAAATCCACCGCCAGTTGCAACTGCGCATCGAACAACGCCTGCTGGCGTTCGCGATCAAGGGTTTCGATAAAGTAATCCAGGCCGATCTCGCCCACCGCGCACACCTGCCGATGACCGGCCAGCCGGGTCAGCCAGTCGCCGAGCGCGGTCAGGTCTTCGGGGCGATGATCCTCCAGATACACCGGATGCAAGCCGAACGCCGCGTGCAGATCCGGATCGCTCTGCACCAAATCCCAGACTCGCTGCCAATTGCCCTGATAAACCCCCAGCACCACCATCCGCCGCACCCCGAGGGCGCGGCTTTCGGCCAACAACGCCGAGCGATCGGCGTCGAAGTCCGGAAAATCCAGATGCGTGTGGCTGTCGATCAGCTCCACGGCTCAGTCCTGAAGAATGCGTTGCTTGAAGGTCCGCGCGATGGCCTGAACGCCGGGTTGATAATCCGATTGTTCGATGGCGGCGAGTGCCAGTTCCAGCGCTTTGTCGGCGATCAACTGATGTTGCTGGGCCATGGCGTTGACCGGCAACGGCAGGAAATCCAGCAACTGAGTATCGCCGAACGTGCCGAGGCGCAGCGGGCGAGACTTGAGCGGAAAGTCATGCAAGGCGTCGAAAACACCCTGCAGCAGCACGTAGGACGTGGTTACCAGCGCATCCGGCAAATGCCCCAGGCGCTGGAGCAATTCCTCCATCAACTGCTTGCCGCATTCGCGGCTGAACGACTCGCCGTGTTCGATCAGGATTTCACCTTTGAACCCGCTCAGCGCTTCTTTGAAACCGGCGGCCCGTTCCTGGCTGATGCTCAGTTCCGGGCGGGCGCCGATCAGCGCGATCTGCTTGGGCAACGGTTCGAGCAGGCTGCGGGTCAGTTGCAGGCTGGCCTCGCGGTCGTCACTGATCACCGAGCAGAAATGCTCGGGCTCCATGACCCGGTCGATGGCGATGATCGGAATGCCTTTGGCCTGCAACTGCCGATAACTGTCATCGTCTGTTGGCAGGCAACTGGCGACGATCAGCGCGTCGCAGCGCCGGGCACGGAACAGTTTGAGCAACTGCCGTTCGCTGTCCGGCGCATCGTCGGAACTGGCGATCAGCAACTGATAGCCGCGCGCCCGGGCACCTTGCTCCAGGAGTTTGGCGATCCGTGCGTAACTGGGGTTTTCCAGGTCCGGCAGGATAAAGCCCAAGGTGCGGGTGTGCCGACTGCGCAGCCCGGCGGCCTGGGGATTGGGTGTAAAGCCATGTTGCTCGACCACGGCACGCACACGCTCGACGGTAGCGCTGCTGATACGTTGCTGTGTGGCCTTGCCATTGATGACATAACTGGCGGTGGTAACGGACACACCGGCCAACTGTGCGATATCACTGAGTTTCAACTCGGGATTTCCTTGTTTTTTCGAGCTTGCCCCGACATTTTCGCCAATCCTACCCGATTCGAGCAGGCGACCAATGTCGCAACGCTTCCGACAAGTTGGACTTCAAGGATGGTGCATTATCGAGTAACGTGCCAATCATTCTAGATTAAACGTTTCAGCAAGCGTATTTTCTGCGTTATAGGTTCCTTTGACCGGTTCTGCCGCGAAACCGCCAAATGTGATCACGAAGAGCCTAAGCTGAATCATTCAAAACAATACCTGGCGTCCCAAGGCGCCAAAAAGGAGAAAGCATGCTCGAGCTCACCATAGAGCAGATATCCATGGGCCAGTCGGCTGTGGATAAGTCAGCCGCGTTGCACTTGCTGGCCCAGCATCTGGTTGCCGATGGTCTGGTAGCAGAAGGTTATCTCGCCGGTTTGCAGGCGCGCGAAGCCCAGGGCTCGACCTTTCTCGGTCAAGGTATTGCCATCCCCCACGGTACTCCGGAAACCCGCGACCAGGTGTTTTCCACTGGCGTGCGGCTGATGCAATTTCCTGAAGGCGTGGATTGGGGTGACGGCCAGATCGTTTATCTGGCGATCGGTATCGCGGCCAAATCCGATGAGCACCTGCGTCTGCTGCAACTGCTGACCCGCGCCCTCGGCGAAACTGATCTGGGCCAGGCGTTGCGCCGTGCCAGTTCCGCCGAAGCGCTGCTGAAGCTGCTGCAAGGCGCGCCGCAAGAACTGGCGCTGGATGCACAGATGATCGGCCTCGGTGTGTCTGCCGATGATTTCGAAGAACTGGTCTGGCGCGGCGCGCGTTTGCTGCGTCAGGCCGATTGCGTGAGCAACGGTTTCTCCGCCGTGTTGCAACAGGTCGAAGCGCTGCCGCTGGGCGATGGTTTGTGGTGGCTGCACAGCGAACAAACCGTTAAGCGTCCGGGCCTGGCCTTCGTCACCCCGGACAAACCGATGCGTTATCTCGGTCAGCCATTGAGCGGTCTGTTCTGCCTGGCCAGTCTCGGCGAAGCGCACCAAGCCCTGCTCGAACGCCTGTGCGCCTTGCTGATCGAAGGTCGCGGCCACGAATTGGGCCGTGCCACCAGCAGCCGTAAAGTCCTCGAAGTACTTGGCGGTGAAGTGCCAGCCGACTGGCCGAGCGCACGCATCGCCCTGGCCAATGCCCACGGTTTGCATGCGCGCCCGGCGAAGATCCTCGCGCAATTGGCGAAAAGTTTTGAAGGCGAAATTCGCGTGCGCATCGTCGATGGTCAGGACAGCGCCGTATCGGTGAAGAGCTTGAGCAAACTGCTGAGCCTCGGCGCCCGTCGCGGTCAGGTGCTGGAATTCATCGCCGAACCGAGCATCTCCGCCGACGCCTTGCCGGCATTGCTGGCGGCCATTGAAGAGGGCCTCGGTGAAGAAGTCGAGCCGCTGCCGGCAGTCAGTCAGCAGCGCGAAGTGATGGCCGATATCGCCGAAGTGCTACTCGCGCCGAAGTCCGGCAGCCTGATCCAGGCCATCGCCGCCGCCCCGGGCATCGCCATCGGCCCGGCGCATATTCAAGTGCTGCAAGCCATCGATTACCCGCTGCGCGGTGAGTCTGCCGCCATCGAGCGTGAACGCCTGAAACAAGCGCTGGTGGATGTCCGTCGCGACATCGAAGGCTTGATCGAGCGCAGCAAATCCAAGGCGATTCGCGAGATTTTCATCACCCACCAGGAAATGCTCGACGACCCGGAATTGACCGACGAAGTCGACACCCGCCTCAAGCAAGGCGAGAGCGCCGAAGCGGCGTGGATGACGGTGATCGAAGCCGCCGCCAAACAACAGGAATCCCTGCAAGACGCTTTGCTCGCCGAGCGCGCCGCTGACTTGCGCGATATCGGTCGTCGGGTGTTGGCGCAGTTGTGTGGCGTCGAAACCCCGAGCGAACCGGAGCAACCGTACATCTTGGTGATGGACGAAGTCGGTCCGTCCGACGTCGCCCGTCTCGACCCGGCGCGTGTTGCCGGCATCCTCACCGCGCGTGGCGGCGCCACCGCCCACAGCGCCATCGTCGCCCGTGCGTTGGGGATTCCGGCGTTGGTCGGTGCCGGTGCGGCGGTGTTGTTGCTGGCACCGGGCACGCCGTTGCTGATCGATGGCCAACGCGGTCGCCTGCACGTGGACGCCGATGCCGCGACCTTGCAGCGCGCCACCGAAGAACGCGACACCCGCGAACTGCGGCTGAAAGCGGCGGCTGAGCAACGCCATCAACCGGCGCTGACCACCGACGGCCACGCCGTGGAAGTGTTCGCCAATATCGGCGAAAGCGCCGGTGTCACCAGCGCGGTGGAGCAGGGCGCCGAAGGCATTGGCTTGCTGCGCACTGAACTGATTTTCATGGCGCACTCGCAAGCGCCGGACGAGGCCACTCAGGAAGTCGAATACCGTCGCGTCCTCGATGGCCTGGCCGGTCGCCCGTTGGTGGTGCGCACCCTCGACGTGGGTGGCGACAAACCGCTGCCGTATTGGCCGATCGCCAAGGAAGAAAACCCGTTCCTCGGCGTGCGCGGCATTCGCCTGACCCTGCAACGTCCGCAGATCATGGAAGCGCAATTGCGCGCCTTGCTGCGGGCCGCCGACAACCGTCCGTTGCGGATCATGTTCCCGATGGTCGGCAGCGTCGATGAGTGGCGCCAGGCCCGAGACATGACCGAGCGTCTGCGTCTGGAAATTCCGGTTGCAGACCTGCAACTGGGGATCATGATTGAAGTGCCGTCGGCGGCGTTGCTCGCTCCCGTGCTGGCCAAGGAAGTCGACTTCTTCAGCGTCGGCACCAACGACCTGACCCAATACACCCTGGCGATCGACCGTGGTCACCCGACCCTGTCGGCTCAGGCTGACGGCTTGCACCCGGCGGTGCTGCAACTGATCGACATCACCGTGCGCGCGGCCCATGCCCATGGCAAATGGGTCGGCGTGTGCGGCGAACTGGCGGCGGATCCGTTGGCGGTGCCGGTGTTGGTCGGCCTCGGTGTCGATGAACTCAGCGTGTCCGGCCGCAGCATCGCCGAGGTCAAGGCACGCGTTCGCGAACTCAGCCTGGCCCAGACTCAAATTCTCGCCCAACAGGCCCTGGCCGTGGGCAGCGCCAATGAAGTGCGCGCATTAGTGGAGGCCCTGTAATGGCCAAGATTTTAACCCTGACCCTCAACCCGGCGCTGGACCTCACCGTCCAGTTGCCAGTGCTTGCCCCCGGTCAGGTCAACCGCAGCGACGAGATGCACACCCACGCCGCCGGCAAAGGCGTGAACGTGGCGCAGGTGCTGGCCGATCTCGGGCATCAACTGACGGTCAGCGGCTTTCTCGGCGAAGACAATCTCCAGGCGTTCGAAACGCTGTTCGCCAAGCGTGGTTTTGTCGACGCGTTCATCCGTGTTCCCGGCGAGACCCGCAGCAATATCAAACTGGCGGAAAGCAACGGGCGCATTACCGACATCAACGGCCCGGGTCCGCAGGTCGATGAAGCGGCGCAGCAAGCGTTGCTCGATCGGCTGGATCAGATTGCACCGGGGCATGATGCGGTTGTGGTCGCCGGCAGCTTGCCGCGCGGCGTCAGCCCGCAGTGGTTGCAGGCGCTGATCGTGCGCCTGAAAAACCTCGGTTTGAACGTGGCCCTGGACACCAGCGGCGAAGCCTTGCGGGCGGGGCTGGCGGCGGGTCCGTGGTTGATCAAACCGAACACCGAAGAACTCGCGGACGCGCTCGATTGCGACGTGGTGTCGGTGGCGGCCCAGGCTGAAGCAGCGAGCCGCTTGCACGCCCAAGGCATCGAGCACGTGGTGATTTCCCACGGCGCCGATGGCGTGAACTGGTTCAGTGTCGGCGCGGCGATGCATGCCACGCCGCCGAGGGTCAGCGTGGTCAGCACGGTGGGCGCCGGCGATTCGCTGCTGGCGGGAATGCTCCACGGTTTGCTCAGCGCCGACACGCCTGAACAGACCCTGCGTACCGCCACGGCGATTGCCGCGATGGCGGTCACGCAAATCGGTTTCGGCATCAATGATGCCGCGCAGTTGACGCAACTCGAACAGGGCGTGCGCGTGCGCCTCCTGACAGAACAATAAGAGGGGTTGTCATGAAGTTAGCCATTGTTACGGCCTGCCCGAACGGCATGGTCACCAGTGTGCTGTGCGCTCGGCTGCTCGATGCCGCCGCCCAGCGTCAGGGCTGGAGCACGTGCGTCGAAGTCAACGACGCCGCGCACCCGGAACGTCAGTTGTCGGGGGCCACCATTGAGTCCGCCGAGTGGGTGTTGCTGGTGACCAGCGCGCCTGTGGATATGTCGCGATTCGTCGGCAAACGGGTATTCCGCAGCACCCCGGCCCAGGCCCTGCAAGATGTTGAAGCGGTACTGCGCCGTGGTGCGGAAGAGGCCGAAGTTTATGTCGCTACCGAAGCCGTCGCTGAGCCTGCCGAGGTCGCTAAAAATGCCCCGCGCCTGGTGGCGATCACTGCGTGCCCGACCGGTGTTGCCCACACCTTCATGGCCGCCGAAGCCCTGCAGCAAGCGGCCAAGCGTCTGGGCTATGACCTGCAAATCGAAACCCAAGGCTCGGTCGGTGCACGCAACCCCCTGAGCGCGGCGGCGATTGCCGACGCTGACGTGGTGTTGCTGGCCTGCGATATCGAAGTCGCCACCGAGCGCTTCGCTGGCAAGAAGATTTACCGTTGCGGCACTGGCATCGCGTTGAAACAAGCCGAAGCCACGCTCAACAAAGCCCTGGCAGAAGGCAAGCAGGAAACCGCTTCGAGCGGTTCGAAAGGCCCGGCCAAACAAGAGAAGACCGGCGTCTACAAACACTTGCTGACCGGTGTGTCGTTCATGCTGCCGATGGTGGTGGCGGGCGGCCTGATGATCGCGCTGTCGTTCGTGTTCGGCATCACCGCGTTCAAGGAACCGGGCACGCTGGCGGCGGCGCTGATGCAGATCGGCGGCGAGACCGCGTTCAAGTTGATGGTGCCGTTGCTGGCGGGGTACATCGCGTACTCGATTGCCGACCGTCCGGGCCTGGCGCCGGGGATGATCGGTGGTCTGCTGGCGAGCACCTTGGGCGCCGGTTTTATCGGCGGGATCATTGCCGGTTTTATCGCCGGATACGCGGCCCAGGCGATCAATCGTTATGCGCGGTTGCCGCAGAGTCTTGAGGCGCTGAAACCGATCCTGATCATCCCGCTGTTCGCGAGTCTGTTCACTGGCCTGGTGATGATTTACGTGGTCGGCAAACCCGTGGCGGAGATGCTTTTAGCGCTCACGCACTTCCTCGACAGCATGGGCACCACCAACGCGATTCTGCTCGGTGTGCTGCTCGGCGGCATGATGTGCGTCGACCTTGGTGGGCCGATCAACAAGGCGGCTTATGCGTTCTCCGTGGGGCTGCTGGCGTCGCAGAGTTATGCACCGATGGCCGCGACCATGGCCGCCGGGATGGTGCCGCCGATTGGCCTGGGCATCGCGACGTTTATTGCTCGTCGCAAGTTCGCCCAGACCGAGCGCGAGGCGGGTAAAGCGGCGTTTGTGCTGGGTCTGTGTTTCATCTCTGAAGGCGCGATTCCGTTTGCCGCGAAAGACCCGTTGCGGGTGATCCCGGCGAGCATCGCGGGTGGCGCGCTGACCGGTGCGTTGTCGATGTATTTCGGCTGCAAGTTGATGGCGCCGCACGGTGGGTTGTTCGTGCTGCTGATCCCGAACGCGATCAACCATGCGCTGTTGTACCTGCTGGCGATCGTCGCGGGGAGTTTGCTGACGGCGGTGGTGTATGCGGTGATCAAGCGGCCGGAAGTGGTGGAGTTGGCGCTGGAGCCTGCCAAGGCGTAATCCTGTAGGAGCGAGGCTTGCCCGCGAAGACGGTCTGACAGTCAGCACATCTGTTGAATGTTAAATCGCCTTCGCGGGCAAGCCTCGCTCCTACAAGGGATCGCGTTTCACACGGGCGTCATGCGCACATGCTTAAGTTTCCCTTTTTCAGGGAGAGCACCATGAGCGAATTCAACCTCGGCCGCCGGCGTGTCATGCAAGCCGTCGGTGCCGGTTTGTTGCTACCCGGCCTGGCCCCGGCGGTGATCGCCTCGGTCAAGGATCGGCCGCAACTCACCGACGGCGTGCAGTCCGGCGACCTGCTGGGCGACCGTGCGATGGTCTGGAGTCGCAGCGACCGTCCCGCGCGGATGGTGGTGGAGTGGGACACCCGCAGCCTGTTCACCAACCCCCGTCGTTTCGTTTCACCCCTGGCGGATTCGCGCACTGACTTTACCGCTCGCGTCGAACTCACTGGCCTGCCCGCCGATCAGGCGATTTTCTATCGCGTGCATTTCGAAGACGCCCAAAACGGAACGAGCAGCGAACCCTGGTTCGGCCACCTGCGCAGCGTACCGACGACCCGTCGCGATCTGCGTTTCGTCTGGAGCGGCGACACCGTCGGCCAGGGTTTCGGCATCAACCCGGACATCGGCGGCATGCGCATCTACGAAGCCATGCGCCTGCGCCTGCCGGACTTCTTTATCCACAGCGGCGACACCATCTACGCCGACGGCCCGGTGCCGGCGCAACTGACCACTGAGAGCGGTCGCGTGTGGCGCAACATCACCAGCGAAGCCAAGAGCAAAGTCGCCGAAACCCTCGACGAATATCGCGGCAATTATCGCTACAACCTGATGGATGAAAACATCCGCCGCTTCAACGCCGAAGTACCGCAGATCTGGCAGTGGGATGACCACGAAGTGGTGAACAACTGGTCGCCGGGCAAGCAACTGGACGAGCGCTACAAGAGCAAAGATATCCACAGCCTGGTCGGCCGCGCGCGCCAGGCCTGGCTTGAATACGCGCCGATGCGATTGCAGAGAGCCGACAACGGCGGGCGAATTTATCGCCAGCTCAGCTATGGGCCGATGCTCGATGTGTTTGTGCTGGATATGCGCAGTTATCGCGGGGCGAACGATGACAATTTGGGCGGTGAAAAACCCTTCCTTGGACGTGAGCAACTGGACTGGCTGAAGGCTTCGTTGAAGGCCTCGAATGCGCAATGGAAAGTCATCGCGGCCGACATGCCGATCGGCCTCGGCGTGCCCGACGGTGAAGTCAGTCCGGGTGTGGCGCGTTGGGAAGCGGTGGCCAACGGCGACCCGGGGCCGGCGCAGGGTCGAGAGCTGGAAATTGCTGAATTACTCGGATACCTGCGCGCGCAGCAGGTGCGCAACTTCGTTTTTTTGACGGCGGACGTGCACTACTGCGCAGCGCATCACTACCACCCGGATCGCGCGGCGTTCCAGGATTTCGAACCGTTCTGGGAGTTCGTCGCCGGGCCGTTGAATGCCGGGAGCTTCGGGCCGAATCCACTGGATAAAACCTTTGGG
The DNA here is from genome assembly GCF_044744265.1 of Pseudomonas sp. NPDC087342. NCBI lineage: Bacteria > Pseudomonadati > Pseudomonadota > Gammaproteobacteria > Pseudomonadales > Pseudomonadaceae > Pseudomonas > Pseudomonas sp. NPDC087342. The sequence goes on along the minus strand of NZ_JBIUXZ010000036.1, from coordinate 28,013 downwards.
CCAGAGGTGGTTTTCGAGAAAGCACCGCCCGCGCAGAACACCTCACCGTTTGCCGGGTTTCAGTTTTTTGGTGAGGTGAATATTGATGGGCAAAGCGGGGAGATGATTGTGGTGTTGCGGGATCTGGATGGGGTGAGTGTGTTTGAGCAGAAGTTGCAGCCGGTATGACTCATTTCTGCCTGCAACAAACCCAATAATGTAGGAGCGAGGCTTGCCCGCGAAGGCGGTTTGTCATTCAACATCATTCGTTGAATGACAAACCGCCTTCGCGGGCAAGCCTCGCTCCTACAGGGATCGGCGCCAGATCTGATTGTGGGTGTCAGTAGACGTCGCGGCGGTAGCGGCCTTGTTCGATCAACCGGTCTACTTCTTCGATCCCGAGTATTTCGTTGAGCGCGTGGTCCACGCCTGAGGCCATGCCTTGCAAGCTGCCGCAGATGTAGATCACCGCACCCTCGGCCAGCCATTTCTTCAGCTCGGTGGCGGATTCGCGCAGGCGGTCCTGGACGTAGACCTTCTCGGCCTGATCCCGGGAGAACGCCAGGTCCAGTCGCTCCAGATCGCCCTCGATCAACCATCCTTCCAGCTCATCGCGGCACAAATAGTCGTGCTCGCGCTGGCGCTCGCCAAACAGCAGCCAATGCCGTTGTTGCCCGTCGGCAATCCGTGCCTTGAGCAAACTGCGCAGCCCGGCCAGGCCGGTGCCGTTGCCCAGCAGGATCATCGGCACCGGTTCGGTCGGCAGATGGAAACCGCTGTTACGCCGCACTCGCAGACTGATGCTGCCGCCCACGGGCGCATGTTCGGTGAGCCAGCCGGAGCCGATGCCGAGGCTGCCATCGGGGTGCACTTCCTGGCGGACGATCAGTTCCAGAATGCCGTCGGCGGCGATTGAAGCGATGGAATATTCGCGCATCGCCAGCGGCACCAAGGCCTGCACCAGCGCCTGGGCATGCAGGCCGACCAGGTGCGCGCGGTTCTCCGGCATTTGCCGACTGGCGAGGGCCTGGTCCAAGGGTTGCGACAGTCCATCGAGCTCAACCATGGCCCGACCATCGATCCCCAGGCCATCGAGGAAATGCTCGATCGCCCACGGACAATTGCGCGGCATGACTTCCACCAGGTCACCGGCCAGCCAACTGCTGGTGTTCGGGGCGCTGAGGCCGATCTTGTACACCGGCGAGCCGCAGCTGTCCGGGTTCATCAGTTCGCGACGGGTCAGCGTCCAGTTGTCGTAGCTGGGCGCTTGCCAGGTGTCCACCGGCGCCTGTCCGGTCACCAGGCCGAGTTGCTGCTGCCAGTGACGCAAGGCGTAGGGGTCGCCGCTGTCGACTTCCACCGGGGCAAACAGGGTCTTGCCGCCGTGTTCGCCGAGCCAGGTGTGCAGGCGACGGGCGAAACCGCAGAAGTGTTGATACTGGCGATCACCCAGCCCGAGCACCGCGTAGTTCAGGCTTTCCAGGCTCGACGCCTGGGTCAGCACTTTGCGTTCGAAACCCCGGGCGCTGTCCGGCGCTTCGCCGTCGCCAAAGGTGCTGACCACGAACAGCGCATTGTTCGAATCGCGCAGATCCTGCTCGCTGACACTCGCCAGCGGTTGCACCTTCACCGGCAATCCTGCGGCCTGCAATTGGCCGGCGGTCTGCCACGCGAGTTGCTCGGCAAATCCGCTCTGGCTGGCGAAACCGATCAGCCACGCCGGAGCATCGCTGCCCGGTTGCACGAGGCCGTTACGCGCGTCCTTGATCTGGCGTTTCTTGCGCCGACGATCCAGGTACAGCAACCAACCTGTGACGAAAAACAGCGGCATGGTCAGCGCGGTAATCGTCAGGACAATCCGCCCGACAATGCCGAAGTAACTGCCAGTGTGCAGCGCGTAGATACTGGTCAGCAGCTGCGCCTTGAAGCTCTTGTCGCTGTAGCGGTCGTGGCGTTTGACGATGCCGGTCGCCGGATCGAGGCTGATCTCGTTCAACGCGCGGTCATGGGGCGAGGTGTTCAGCAGGTAGAACACGGTCGCCGGTTGGCCGGCCAGGGGCGGCATGCGGATGTTGTAGGCGGACAGGTTCGGGCCGGCGGCGCTGTAGATGCTGCTCCACATTGCTGCGTAATCGGCGCTCGGCGCAGGACCGCTCGGCGCCGGGCCACGGTTGCGAACCCGCTCGTTCTGCGGCGCGTCGGACAGCAACTTGGTCAGGCCCTTGTTGTACCACTCGTAGGACCAGGACAACCCGGTCAACGCGGCCAATAGGTAAAACATCAGGCACCAGGTGCCCGCCACCGAGTGCAGATCCCAATTGAAGCTGCGGCCCTTTTTCTTCCAGTCCAGCGTCAGCCAGGCGCGCCATTTGTTCCATTGGCGCGGCCAGCGCAGGTAAAGCCCGGACAGGCAGAAGAACACCAGGATCAAGGTGCAGGCGCCGGTGATCTGCCGACCGGTGTCGCCCATGGCGAGGAACCGGTGCAGTTGCAGCATCAGGCCGAAGAAGTCCTGGCCGGTGGCATCGCCGAGGAATTCGGCGGTGTACGGGTCGAAGTAACGCATCTCACCGCGACGCTCGCCCGGTGGCGGGGTGAAGATCACGCGCGCGGCGTTGCCGCTGTCGGTCTCGACCCAGAGCATCGAGACTTTCTTGCCGGAGGTGGCTTCGATGCGTTCCACCAACTCGGCGGGTGGCAAGACACCGGCGACCTGCTTCTCCACCTGCAACACAGAGGGATTCAGCGCCCGCAGGATTTCATCCTGGAACGAATAGGCCGCACCGGTTATGCCCATCAGGGCCAGGACCAGTCCGGCACTGATGCCAAAAAACCAGTGCAACTGGAACAGGGTTTTCTTCAACACGTCGCTCGCCTTGTTCGTTCGAAAGTAATCATCACGGCGCGCATTATGCCGTGGGTTGTCGAGAAACATTCTTTATTACGTACAAAAGCCCCGTTCAATTGAATGAACGGGGCCTGGTCCTGATGTCCGCCGCATTCCCTGTAGGAGCGAAGCTTGCTCGCGAAAGCGGTGTGTCAGGCAGTTTCGATGTCGACTGACACGACGCCTTCGCGAGCAAGCTTCGCTCCTACAGGGGATTGCGGTGTGGCTGGCAATCAGAAGTGGAAGTTCGCACTCAGCAGGGCAGTACGACCCGCCGCCACGTGGGCGTAATGCGTCTGGAACACCTGGTCGAAATAACGCTTGTCGGTCAGGTTCTGTACGTTGAGTTGCAGGTCGACGTTCTTGGTCAGCGCGTAGCTGGCCATGGCGTCGTAGCGCCAGTAGGACGGGATCTCCACCGAGTTGGCGACGTTGCCGAACTGCGAATCGACGAAGGTTGCGCCGCCACCGATGGTCAACTTTTCCGGGATCAGGTCGTAGGTCGACCACAGGGTGAAGTTGTTCCGTGGCGTGCTCGGCATATGGTTGCCTTTGTCGGCGGCGAGGGTGGTCTTGACCACTTCGCTTTCCATGTAGGTATAGCCGCCGAAGACTTTCCAGTTACGGGTCAGTTTGCCGGTGTAGGTCAGCTCCAGACCGTTGACGGTTTGTTCGCCGTCCAGAACTTGGGTGGTGGCGCCGTCCGGATCGTCGATACGGGCGTTGGTTTTCTCGGTGCGGAACAGTGCGGCGGTCAGCGACAGGTCGTCACCGAAGAAGTCCCACTTGGTGCCGATCTCGTAGTTGCGGTTCTTTTCCGGGTCCAGGTCGCTGTTGTTCGCTGCCAGTTCCAGGCTGCCGTTACCGCTGGTTTCACCGGCCGGGTTGCTGGAGGTGGAGTAGGCCGCGTACACGCTACCGTTAGGCAGCGGGTTGTAGACCACGCCGATCTGGTAGTTGACCAGGTCGGTGGTGTTCTCCCGGGAGAAACTGCCCGCCGGGGTGGTTCGACCGGCATTGGCGTAGCCGCTGGATTCGGTCTGGTAGTTGTCGTAGCGAAGGCCCAGGTTCAGGGACCATTGCTCGTTGAACTTCAGGGTATCGAACACATAAGCCGCAGCGGTTTTGGTGTCGGTGTCGGTGAAGGCATTGCTGTCTTTGATGGAGCCCGACCAGTTATCCCCAGGCGTCGGCTTGTACAGGTTGGTGCAGTCGCCGGAGTTGAACAGTGCGCGGTTGCAAGTGGTGCCAGCAGCCGTGGAGGTCAGGATATACGGGCGGTTGTGAGTGTCCTGATAGGAAAACTCCAGGCCGGTGACCAGGCTGTGTTCGATCGCACCGGTGTTGAACTTGGCGCTCAGGTCGGTCTGGTTGACCCAGCCGCTGGACGTCGAGTTACGGCTTTTCGAGCCACGGTAAACGCTGCCGTTGGCCACGTTGCCCTTGCTGTCGTCGGGGTTGGTGACGATGTAGTCGAGGGTCGAACGGGACATGCGGAAGCTGTTGGAAACGGTCAGGTCTTCATTCAGATCGTGTTCGATCTTGATCGTGCCGCTGTCGTTTTCGGTCTGGCGATAATCGCGACCGGTGAGGCCGTAGAAGTTGTCTTTATTGACGTTGGCCGGCTTGTCGACGTGGTACTTGCTGCGGTTCGGGCTCAAGGTCAGCGGCACGCCGTAGTCCGGCATGTCGTCGGTTTCGACGTGGTAGTAACCGACGGTCACGCGGGTGTCGGTGCCCAGGCCGAAGGAGAAGGTCGGCGCCACGCCCCAGCGACTGACGTCCACGCCGTCACGCCCGGCGACGTTGGCTTCGTGCTTCATCAGGTTCAGACGGAAGGCCGAGGTGTCGTTGATCTGCTGGTTCAGGTCGAGGGTGGTGCGCTTGGTCTGGTCCGAACCCCAAGTGAAGCCGCCATTGTAGAAGTTGCCCAGTTTGGCGGTCTTGCTCACCAGGTTCAGGCTGCCACCGGTGGAGCCGGCGCCGGTGAAGGCCGAGCCCGGGCCTTTGCTGATTTCGACGGATTCAACGTCGAAGATTTCACGGCTCTGGGAGGCCGGGTCGCGCATGCCGTCGACGAACACATCGCTTTCAGCGTTGAAGCCGCGAATGATCGGACGGTCGCCGGCCGGGTTGCCGCCTTCACCGGCGCCGAAGGTGATGCCCGGCGTGGTGCGCAATGCGTCGACCAGACTGGTGGCGCCGGTGTCGCGGATCACTTGTTGCGGGATCACGGTGACGCTTTTCGGCGTCTCGCGCAGCGGCGCGGTGTATTTTTTCGAAGCCGAGGTGTCGGTCTTGTAGGAGGTGTCTTGTTCCTCGCCAACCACGCTGGTGGCGTCCAGGGAAATCGCATTGCCCGAGGCTTTTTCGTCAGTCTTCTCGGCAGCGAACACCATGTGCCCAGCGGAGCCGGCAGTGATCGCCATGCCAATGGCAGAGGCGAGCAAACGTGGTGAACTGACCGGTGATTGTTGTAATTGGCGTGACATGTGAATTCCCCTCCCCAAGGATTTGAGGTCGCGGAATATAGGGTAAACAGGTATTTGTATCAATTGCGAAACGTTACTATTCGCGACGAATTTACATTCTTTACAATTTAGCCTTACGGTTTTTGCTGTCTCGTTCGTCTATGGGGTTTTACACGGGCAATAAGAATCAATACCATTGGCGCCCCTTTGACCACTAGGTGTCGTCCCATGCTGCTGCACATTCCCGGCGTGTTCGCGAAAGAAGAAGTGCAGCGCATTCGCGAAGCCCTGGAACAGGCGGATTGGGCCGACGGCAAAATCACCGCCGGCTTCCAGTCGGCCAAGGCCAAGCACAACCTGCAACTGCCGGAAGGTCACCCGTTGGCCAAGGAAGTTGGTGCGGCGATGCTTGAACGGCTGTGGAAAAATCCTCAGTTCATGTCAGCCGCGTTACCGCACAAAGTCTTCCCGCCGTTGCTGAACTGCTACACGGCGGGCGGCAGTTTCGACTTTCACATCGATAACGCCGTGCGCCAGCCCAAGGGCAGCATCGAGCGAGTGCGCACTGACCTGTCGGCGACGCTGTTCTTCAGCGAGCCGGAGGATTACGACGGCGGCGAGCTGGAGATCCAGGACACCTTCGGCACCCAACGGGTCAAGTTACCCGCCGGCGACATGGTCCTGTACCCCGGCAGCAGCCTGCACAAGGTCAACGCCGTCACTCGCGGTACGCGCTATGCCTCGTTCTTCTGGACCCAAAGCCTGGTTCGCGAAGACAGCCAGCGCGCCTTGCTGTTCGAGATGGACGGCGCGATCCAGCAACTGACCCAGGACATGCCCGATCACCCGTCGCTGATCCGCCTCACTGGGACTTATCACAACCTGCTGCGCCGCTGGGTCGAGGTATGAGTTATCAACTGCGCCGCGAGGAAGTCCTCGACGGTGATCGGCTCAAAGCCATGCTTGAGGAAAGTCCGGCGCGGGCGGCCCAAGCGATTCTGATCGCTGCGCGCGAAGGCGTGCTCGATGCCCAGGCATTGCTCGGGCAGATTCTGCTGGACGGGCAGGGCATCGAACAGGATCAGCCGTTGGCCGTGCGTTGGTTCGGGATTGCCGCCAATGGCGGGCACCTGATGGCGCGCAACATGCTCGGTCGTTGTCATGAGCATGGCTGGGGTTGCAGCGCCGATGCTTCAGTGGCTGCTGGGCATTATCGACTGGCGGCCGAGAAGGGCCTGGATTGGGCGATGTACAACTACGCCAATCTGCTGGCCACCGGGCGCGGTGTGGTTGAAGACCAGACGCAGGCGCTGAGTCTTTATCGCCGTGCCGCTGAAATGGGCCACGCGAAATCGATGAACCTGCTGGGGCGTTATCTGGAGGATGGGCGGGTATGTCCGGCGGATCCGCAAGCTGCACGTGATTGGTATCGACGTTCGGCGGTGGGCGGGGATTTTCGCGGGCAGTTCAGTTATGCCGCGCTGCTGGCGGATGAAGGCCATATCGAAGAGGCGCTGGATTGGTTGCGCAAGGCATTGGCCGGCGGGAATCTGAATTTCCTGCGGGTTGCGAGTAAGACATTGGCAAGCGCAACGGATTCGAACATTCGAGCGTTGGCGGCGGATTATGCCCAGCGCTGCGCCGAACTGGAGTACGACCTCAAACCTTTGTAGGCGCGGGGTGTTTTCGGGGGCGGATTTCAGGCACAAAAAAGCCCATGACTCGTCATGGGCTTTTTGTTTTCAGCGGGTAACGCTTACACGTAGAACGATTTCAGCGGCGGGAAGCCGTTGAATTCAACCGCGCTGTAACTGGTGGTGTAGGCACCGGTGGACAACCAGTACAAACGATCACCAATGGCCAGGTTCAGCGGCAAACCGTACTTGTAGTTTTCGTACATGATGTCGGCGCTGTCGCAGGTCGGGCCGGCGATGACGACTTCTTCCATCTCGCCTTTCTTCTCGGTCCAGATCGGGAACTTGATGGCTTCGTCCATGGTTTCGATCAGGCCGGAGAACTTGCCCACATCCGTGTACACCCAGCGCTCTACCGCAGTGCGGGATTTACGCGCGACCAATACCACTTCGCTGACCAGGATGCCGGCGTTGGCGATCAACGAACGGCCCGGTTCCAGGATGATTTCCGGCAGGTCGTCACCGAAATCTTCCTTGAGGAAACGGATGATTTCTTCAGCGTAGGTTTCCAGGCTGTTGGTGCGGGTGATGTAGTTGGCCGGGAAGCCACCGCCCATGTTGATCAGCTTCAGGTGAATGCCGTCTTCTTCTTTCAGGCGCTCGAAGATCACTTTGACCTTGGCGATCGCTGCGTCCCAGACGCTGATGTCGCGCTGTTGCGAGCCAACGTGGAACGAGATGCCGTAAGGCACCAGGCCCAGGTCGCGGGCGAGGATCAGCAGGTCCATGGCCATGTCGGTCTGGCAGCCGAATTTGCGCGACAACGGCCAGTCAGCAGTGGTCGAGCCTTCGGTGAGGATGCGCACGTAGACTTTCGAACCCGGTGCAGCCTTGGCGATGTTGCGCAGATCGGCTTCGGAGTCGGTGGAGAACAGGCGCACGCCCTTGTCGTAGAAGTAGCGGATGTCCTTGGATTTCTTGATGGTGTTGCCGTAGCTGATGCGGTCCGGGCTGACGCCACGGTCCATCACTTTGTCCAGCTCATAGATCGACGCGATGTCGAAGCTCGAGCCTTTCTCTTTGAGCAGGTCGATGATTTCAACGGCCGGGTTGGCCTTGACTGCGTAATAGACTTTGGCGAATTCGAAACCGGCGCGCAGGTCGTCATAGGCCTGGCTGATCATCGCGGTGTCGATCACCACGAACGGGGTTTCTTGGGTGTCGGCGAAGGCCTTCAATCTCTGGAAGGTTTCGCGCGCGTAATAGTCTTCGACGTTGATCGACATGCTGGGATCTCCTACTGGCAAACTAAATTAATCAATGGGCGCAAATGAACGTCCTCCGTATCCCCACTTTGGTTCGCCTACTTCCCAAGGCATGTCGCCGAAAGCAAAAAGGCCATGGGAAATGGTGCTTCCCTTGGCCTTGCTGTCTCGTCGTCAGTACTTGAGCCGGATGGATCGTTTCCAGCATGGACGTTCGGCGCGAACTTTAGGGCGTGAGGGGCTTGAGATCAACAAAAAATGTCGCGTTTTTGCACGCTTCCGTCGTGCGGTCCCTGACAGCTACTGATGTAACCGACCTGCATGACAGTGTGATGTTCCCCGGATGAGGGGATTTTGGCGGGATTCAGATAAATCGAGTTGGCCCATTCGCGGGCAAGCCTCGCTCCTACAGGGTTACTGCATGCCGTGATGTTGCGTACGACACTGCACCTGTAGGAGCGAGGCTTGCCCGCGAAGGCGCCAGATCAGGCCAACGCAGTCTCGGCTGGCGAAACGATGCTGGTCTTGCCGCCACGGGACTTACCGGAGCTCAGGTACTCGGCAATCGATTCCTGGGTCACTTCACCGAGGAACACCCGCTCGGCATCCATTACCGGCAGCCACGAGCGGTTGAACTCGTACATGCGCGACAGCAGGATGCGTAAATGCTCGTCGAACGCCGCGGTGGCGTTGAACTCGCGCAGGTATTGCGCGCAAGTCCCGGTCTGACGGTGCAGGTCGCGACGGCGTACATAACCGAGCGCCTTGTTCTCACCGTCCGTGACCACCACATAACGACGGTCGAGTTCGTCCATCAACTCCAGGGCTTCAGCCACTGGGGTTTCCGGGCTCACCGACGGCGCGTTGTCCGCCGCGTCTTCGGCTTTCACCAGCAACAGACGCTTGAGCGTGCTGTCCTGGCCGACAAAGTTGCTGACAAAGTCGTCCGCCGGGTGCGCGAGCAGGGTGTCCGGGTGATCGATCTGCAACAGCTTGCCGGCGCGGAAGATCGCAATCTTGTCGCCCAGCTTGATCGCTTCATCGATGTCGTGGCTGACCATGATCACGGTCTTGTTCAACGCGCGCTGCATCTCGAAGAACTCGTTCTGGATCATCTCGCGGTTGATCGGATCGACCGCACCAAACGGTTCATCCATCAACAACAGCGGCGCATCTGCCGCCAGTGCGCGAATCACGCCGATCCGCTGCTGCTGACCACCGGACAACTCACGCGGGTAGCGATTCAGGTATTGCTTGGGCTCGAGCTTGATCATGCTCATCAACTCGCGAGCGCGGTCGTGGCATTTCTGCTTGTCCCAGCCGAGCAGGCGCGGAACGATGGTGATGTTTTCTTCGATGGTCATGTTCGGGAACAGACCGATCTGCTGGATCACATAACCGATGTTGCGACGCAGGGTCACGGCGTCGAGGTCGGTGGTGTCTTCGCCGTTGATCAGGATCTTGCCGGAGGTCGGCTTGATCAGGCGGTTGATCATTTTCAGCGTGGTGCTTTTGCCGCAGCCCGATGGCCCGAGGAACACACAGATTTCGCCTTCATTGACGGTCAGGCTTACCGAGTCCACGGCTTTCACATCTTTGCCGTTGCTTTGGAAGGTCTTGCTGAGGTTTTGAAGTTCGATCATTTGAGCAGTCCTTTTGGAGTCAGCGTGCGTTGCAGCCATTGCAGAAGCAGGTCGGCGAAGATGGCCAGGAGACTGACCAGCACGGCGCCGACGATCAGCATCGACATGTCGCTGCGGCTGATTGAAGCGAGAATAAGTACACCGAGGCCACCGGCACCGATGGTCGCGGCGATGGTCATGACACCAATGTTCATGACCACGGCGGTGCGTACGCCGGCGAGGATCACCGGCACGGCGATTGGCAGTTCAACCATGCGCAGGCGCTGGCCGAAGGTCATGCCGATGCCGCGAGCGGCTTCGCGAATGCCGGGTTCGACGCCGGTCAGCGCCAGGTAGGTGTTACGCATGATCGGTAGCAGCGAATACAGAAACACTGCGGTGATCGCCGGCATCGGGCCCAGGCCCTGGCCGAATTTGGAGTAGAACGGCAGCAGCAGGCCGAACAGCGCAATCGACGGCACGGTCAGCAGCACCGTGGCGCTGGCTTGCAAGGGGCCGGCGAGCGTCGGGAAGCGCGTCATCAGCACGCCCAGCGGCACGCCAACAAGGATCGCCAGCGTCACGGCGATGCCGACCAGGGTGATGTGCTGCAAGGTCAGGTGCAGCACCAGCGGCCAATCGAGATGGGAAAAGGCGTTCAGAAATTCCATGTCTTCTCCTCAGTTCAGTGGATGCTGGCGCAGGAAATCTGCGGCAACGGATGAAGGGCTTTCGTGATCGACATCGACCCGCGCATTCAGCTGGCGCATGGTCGCGTCGTCGAACAGTTCAGCCAGTGGCTTGAGTTCTTCGGCAAGCTTTGGATGGGCGTCGAGGTAAACCTGACGCACGACCGGCGCGGCGGTGTAGTCCGGGAAGTAATGTTTGTCGTCTTCGAGCAGCTTGAGTTTGAAAGCGTTCAGGCGACCGTCGGTGGTGTAGACCAGACCGGCAAACACCTGGCCATTACGCAGCGCGGTGTAGACCAGGCCAGCATCCATCTGCCGGATGTTCTTGCGGGTCAGGTTCATCCCGTAGAGATCGACCATGCCGTCCAGACCGTCGGAACGGTTGGCGAACTCGGTGTCCAGCGCGACCAGGTGGTTATCTTTCTTCTCAGCCTGCAACACCGTGTTCAGCTCACTGATGGTGTTGATCTGCGGATAAGCCTTCGCGGTGGTTTCCGGCAGGGCCAGGGCGTAGGTGTTGCTGAATTTCGACGGCGTGAGCCAGACCAGGCCTTTTTTCGCGTCGAGTTCTTTCACCCGGGCGTAGGACTGGGCGCTGTCGAGCTTGTCGGTGACATGGTTGTAAGCCACCAGCGACACGCCGGTGTATTCCCACATCAAATCCAGCTGGCCACTTTCGTGGGCGCTGCGAGCCAGGTTGCTGCCCAGACCGCCGGTCACCTGGGTGTCGTAACCCTTGGTGCGCAGGTACTGGGACGTGATTTCGGCGAGCAGGGTTTGTTCGGTGAACACCCGGGCTCCGATGCGGATCACCGGTTTTTCAGCGGCTTGAGCGATTCCCGAGAACAGCAGAACGCAGCCTATTAGAAAGCTTAATTTCTTCATGATTATTCCTTTGCCGAGGCTTAAGACGGGCGTAGGCCGCGTTCGAGCCAGAGGCGGCTGGCGAGTGTCACCAGGCCGTCGAGCAGCAAGGCCAGCAGGGCGGTACAAGCCGCGCCGAGCAGCAGTTGCGGCTGATTGTTCAGGGCGATGCCAGGGAAAATCAGGCTGCCCAGGCTGTTGGCGCCGATCAGGAACGCCAGCGGTGCTGTACCGACGTTGATCGCCAGGGCCACGCGCACGCCACCGATGATGATCGGCACGGCGTTCGGCAGTTCGACCCGCCACAGCACTTGCGTCGGGGTCATGCCGATGCCGACCGCCGCTTCCTTCAGCGAACCCTGGACGTTTTTCAGGCCTTCATAGGTGTTGCGCACGATCGGCAACAGCGAGGCAAGGAACAGGGCGAAGATCGCGGGGCCGCTGCCGATGCCCAGAATCCCCAGGGCGATGGCCAGTACGGCGAGAGGCGGCACGGTGTTGCCGATATTGAAGATCTGCATGAAGCGTTCAGCGCGTCCCACCATGGTCGGGCGGCTGAGGAAGATACCGGCAGGGATGCCCACTACGAGGGCGGCCAGCATGGAAACAAGGACGAGAATCAAGTGAGCTTGCAGGTAGAACAACAAATCGTCGCGGTAATGTTCGATCGTGTTGATGCCAATCCAGTGGACCAGCAGGGCCAGGAGTGCGACGACAACCGCACCTCCAATAAGCCCCTTGCCATAGCGAATAGCCACAGGCGGACTCCTTTTTTTCTTTGTCGGCGAACGCAGTCCCGTGTGGCAATACCATTCCTGGCTGCCGGGATATCAACGTTCGCGAGAAGCAGCTCTTCATGCTGGTGCAACCGCATGAGATCGAGCCATAAGCGCAGCCTCGTCAGGCTAACTTGCAGGTTTTGCAAACCCTGCTACGAGAGCTGTAACAGGGGAGTGGACGCCTCCACCTTTTAAAAGGTTCCATAATTAACAGCATTTAGCCACCTTTGATCTCGATTACCCGATGTAGCAGCTGTCGAGCCCGCGAGGCTGCGTCCGGCGACGAAGCCGTCGTCAAGTCACCTGTCGCGGTCTGCCTGATACACCGTGCGTCTGGTTTTACGACGACTTCGTCGCCGGACGCAGCCTCGCAGGCTCGGCAGCTGCTACAGGGCGAACGGTGGTTCGGAGGTAACGTTTTGGGCTATACTCGCCGCCCTTTTTTGAATCACCTGCCAGGCGATTTCCCATGACCAAACAGGCCGCCGAAGTCGCGAAACGCCGCACTTTCGCCATTATTTCCCACCCCGATGCCGGTAAAACCACCATCACCGAGAAGCTCTTGCTGATGGGCAAGGCGATTGCGATTGCGGGCACGGTGAAATCCCGCAAGTCCGACCGCCATGCCACCTCCGACTGGATGGAAATGGAAAAGCAGCGTGGTATCTCGATTACCACGTCGGTCATGCAGTTCCCGTATCGCGATCACATGATCAACCTGCTCGACACCCCGGGCCACGAAGACTTCTCCGAAGATACCTACCGCACCCTGACGGCAGTGGACTCGGCCTTGATGGTCCTCGACGGCGGTAAGGGTGTTGAGCCTCGGACCATCGCGCTGATGGACGTTTGCCGTCTGCGTGACACGCCGATTGTCAGCTTCATCAACAAACTCGACCGTGACATCCGCGACCCGATCGAACTGCTCGACGAAATCGAAGCGGTCCTGAAGATCAAGGCTGCGCCGATCACCTGGCCGATCGGTTGCTACCGCGACTTCAAGGGCGTTTACCACCTGGCCGACGACTACATCATCGTGTACACCGCCGGTCACGGCCATGAGCGCACCGATGTGAAAATCATCGAGAAGCTCGACTCCGATGAAGCCCGCGCGCACTTGGGCGACGAGTACGATCGTTTTGTCGATCAACTCGAACTGGTGCAGGGCGCCTGTCACGAATTCAATCAACAGGAATTCCTCGACGGCCAACTGACCCCGGTGTTCTTCGGGACTGCTTTGGGTAACTTCGGTGTCGATCACGTGCTCGACGCCGTGGTCAACTGGGCGCCGAAACCGCTGGCCCGTGTCGCCAATGAGCGCACCGTTGAACCGGTCGAAGAGAAATTCGCCGGTTTCGTGTTCAAGATCCAGGCGAACATGGACCCGAAACACCGCGACCGCATCGCCTTCATGCGTATCTGCTCCGGCAAGTACGAAAAAGGCATGAAGATGCGCCACGTGCGCACCGGCAAAGACGTGCGGATCGGCGATGCGCTGACGTTCTTCTCCTCCGAGCGTGAGCAACTGGAAGAAGCGTTTGCCGGCGACATCATCGGCCTGCACAACCACGGCACCATCCAGATCGGCGACACCTTCACCGAAGGCGAAGTGCTCGGGTTTACCGGTATTCCGCACTTCGCCCCGGAACTGTTCCGCCGCGTACGCCTGCGTGATCCGCTGAAATCCAAGCAACTGCGCCAAGGCTTGCAGCAATTGGCGGAAGAGGGCGCGACCCAGGTGTTCTTCCCCGAGCGCAGCAACGACATCATCCTCGGCGCCGTCGGTGTGCTGCAGTTCGATGTGGTCGCCAGCCGCTTGAAAGAGGAATACAAGGTCGAGTGCTCCTACGAGCCGATCACCGTGTACTCCGCGCGCTGGATCGATTGCGACGATAAGAAGAAGCTCGAAGAGTTCAAGGTCAAGGCAGTGGAAAACCTCGCCATCGACGGCGGCGGTCACCTGACCTACCTGGCCCCGACCCGGGTTAACCTGGCGTTGATGGAAGAGCGCTGGCCGGACGTGAAATTCCGTGCGACACGTGAACATCACTAAGCGCTGATTGGTTACACCAAAAACCCCGTGGCGAAAGCTGCGGGGTTTTTTATTGCCCCGATTCCCCTGACAAAGCAAATTCCCCTGTGGGAGCGGGCTTGCTCGCGAAGGCGGTGTGTCATTCAGCAATGATGGTGACTGATCCACCGCCTTCGCGAGCAAGCCCGCTCCCACAGGGGATCGGTGTTTTTATCGGGTTTGGGTATAACCCTTATTCCAAACCAATCTGCCCATTAACGGCAATTCCCGTCCTTAGTTAGCGTCCTATCTGGTGAACCCTGCCGATCGGAACTAGATTTCAGTCAGCGCCACGGCAATCGGGTCATGCGCCGTCAGGCACCCATGCTGCACCTTAGAAGGGATGGAATCGGCTATGAGCATTTTTCAACGATTTGTGCTGTTGCTTAAGGTTTTGGTGATGCTGTCCGTGGGTATGTCGGCGGCGTGGGCCGAATGCCCGGAGCATGGCGAGCAGGCGTCCAGTGGGCAGGCGGTGCACACGGGGATGATGATCGCCAAGTCTGAATCGGAGGCCGGTGATCAGGGGCAGGGCGGTAGCGCTGACGATGATGACTCGACCACGGACGAGCCTGACAGCGACGACGATGAAGGCGACAGCCAGACGTAGTTGGCAGATAGCAGACAAAAGAAAACCCCTTCTACCGGACTGATGCGCAGCCCGGGAAAAGGGGTTTGGTTAACCGGTAAAGCTGTAATCCGTGTGGGAGCGAGCCTGCTCGCGAAAGCGGTGTGCCATTCAACAGTGATGTCGATTGACACTCCCTCTTCGCGAGCAGGCTCGCTCCCACATTTTTTATGCCGCGCCGTCGAGGAATTGCTCGGCGTAGTGGCAAGCCACCTGCCGACTGTCGAGCAGGCGCAGGGCCGGCTCTTCAGTGCTGCAACGCTCGGTGGCGTACGGGCAACGCTTGTGGAAAGCGCAGCCCGACGGCGGGTTCAACGGGTTAGGCAACTCGCCGACGATCTTGATTTTCGGCTTGTTCGGGTCCGGGTGAATGGTCGGTGTGGCCGACAGCAACGCCTGGGTGTACGGGTGCAGCGGACGCTCGTAGATGTCGTTCTTCGGGCCCATTTCTACCGGGCGGCCGAGGTACATCACCATCACGTCATCGGCCACGTGTTGAACCACTGCCAAGTTGTGCGAGATGAACACGTAGGCGGTGTTGAACTCTTGCTGCAGATCCATGAACAGGTTCAGCACCTGCGCCTGGATCGACACGTCCAGCGCCGAGGTCGGTTCATCCGCCACCAGCACTTTCGGTTGCAGCATCATCGCGCGAGCCAAGGCGATCCGCTGGCGCTGACCGCCGGAGAACATGTGCGGATAACGCTGGTAGTGCTCAGGACGCAAGCCCACCTGCTTCATCATCGCCTGGACTTTCTCGCGACGTTCGGCCGCGCTCAGGTTGGTGTTGATCAGCAGCGGTTCGCCGAGCTGGTCACCGACTTTCTGCCGTGGGTTCAACGATGCGTACGGGCTCTGGAACACCATCTGCACGTCTTTGCGCAGCTGCTTGCGCTGGGCCTTGTCGGCGCCAGTGACTTCTTGCCCGGCGATTTTCAAGGAACCGGAGGACGGCTCTTCGATCAGCGTCAGGGCGCGGGCCAGGGTGGATTTGCCGCAACCCGATTCGCCAACGACAGCGAGGGTCTTGCCGGCTTCCAGTTCAAACGACACACCGTTCAAGGCGCGTACGGTCGCATGGCCCTTGAACAGGCCACGGGACACTTCGTAGTGACGGGTCAGGTCGCGGGCGGTAAGTACGACGGCCATTACGCCACCTCCTGGTTCAGCGGGTAGAAGCAGCGGGCGAGGCTGTTGCTTTTCGGGTCAAGGCCAGGACGTTGCTGACGGCAGGAATCCTGCACGTACGGGCAACGCGGCGACAGCAGGCAACCCTGCGGACGGTCGTAGCGACCGGGAACGATGCCCGGCAGCGTGGCCAGACGCGTAGCGCCGAGGCTGTGTTCCGGAATCGCCTTGAGCAGCGCTTCGCTGTACGGGTGCGCCGGAATGTCGAACAGTTGCGGCACTTGACCCACTTCCACCGCTTGACCGGCGTACATCACGCACACGCGCTGGGCGGTTTCAGCCACGACCGCGAGGTCGTGAGTGATCAGCACCAGGCCCATGTTCTGCTCTTTCTGCAAGGCCAGCAGCAGGTCCATGATCTGGGCCTGGATGGTCACGTCGAGGGCCGTGGTCGGTTCGTCGGCGATCAGCAGTTTCGGTTCGCCGGCAATCGCCATGGCGATCGCAACACGCTGGCTCATACCGCCGGAGAGTTGATGCGGGTAAGCCTCCATACGGCTGGCAGCGCCCGGGATTTCAACTTTTTCCAGCAGTTCGATAGCACGCTTGCGCGCTTGCTTGCCGGACATTTTCAGGTGCAGGCGCAGCACTTCTTCGATCTGGAAACCGACGGTGTAGCTCGGGTTCAGCGCGGTCATCGGGTCCTGGAAAACCATGGCCAGGTCTTTGCCGACGATTTGTCGACGCTGACGGCTGCTGAGTTTGAGCATGTTCTTGCCGTCGAAATTCAGGGCGTCGGCGGTGACGATCCCTGGATGCTCGATCAGGCCCATCAGCGCCATCATGGTCACGGATTTACCGGAACCCGACTCGCCAACGATGGCCAGGACTTCGCCTTTGTCCACGGTGATGTCGAGGCCATCGACTACCGGAACGGCGTTCTTGTCGCCAAAGCGAACGTTGAGATTCTTGATTTCTAACAGTGACATTTGAATCTCCTCAGGCGGCGTTCTTGAGTTTCGGGTCCAGCGCATCGCGCAGACCGTCGCCCATCAAGTTGATTGCCAGCACGCTGAGCAAAATGGTCAAACCAGGCAGACTTACCACCCACCAGGCGCGTTCGATGTAGTCGCGAGCCGAAGCCAGCATGGTGCCCCACTCAGGGGTTGGCGGTTGTACGCCAAGGCCCAGGAAGCCCAGGGCGGCGGCATCGAGAATCGCCGAGGAGAAGCTCAAGGTCGCTTGAACGATCAACGGTGCCATGCAGTTCGGCAGCACGGTGACGAACATCAGGCGTGGCAGGCCGGCGCCGGCGAGGCGCGCGGCGGTCACGTAGTCGCGGTTCAGTTCGCCCATCACCGCGGCGCGGGTCAGACGAACATAGGACGGCAACGAAACCACGGCGATGGCGATGATGGTGTTGATCAGGCCAGGGCCGAGGATGGCGACAATCGCCACGGCCAGCAGCAGGGATGGCAGGGCCAGCATGATGTCCATCAGGCGCATGATGGTCGGGCCGAGCACGCGCGGGAAGAACCCGGCGAACAGACCCAGCAGGATGCCCGGAATCAGCGACATCACTACCGACGACAAGCCGATCAGCAGGGACAGGCGCGAACCGTTGATCAAGCGCGACAGCAGGTCGCGACCCAGTTCATCGGTGCCGAGCAGGAACTGGATCTGCCCACCTTCCAGCCAGGACGGCGGGGTCAGCAGGAAGTCACGGTATTGCTCGCTCGGGTTATGCGGGGCAACCCACGGCGCGAAGATTGCGCAGAAAATCACCAGCAGCATGAACAGCAGGCCGGCGACGGCGCCTTTGTTCTTGGAGAATGCTTGCCAGAATTCTTTGTACGGAGACGGGTACAGCAGGCTTTGATCGACTGCTACCGCTGGAATTGGAGTGGTCATGGTCATGATGATCTCAGCGCTGGTGACGAATGCGTGGGTTGGCAAAGCCGTAGAGGATGTCCACCACGAAGTTGACCAGAATCACCAGGCAGGCGATTAACAGGATGCCGTTTTGCACCACGGGATAGTCCCGTGCGCCAATGGCTTCGATCAGCCATTTGCCGATGCCGGGCCAGGAGAAGATGGTTTCGGTCAGGACCGCACCGGCCAGCAACGTGCCGACTTGCAGGCCGACCACGGTCAGTACCGGAATCAGCGCGTTGCGCAGGCCGTGCACGAACACTACGCGCGCTGGAGACAGGCCTTTGGCACGGGCAGTACGGATGTAGTCTTCACGCAGCACTTCGAGCATCGAAGAACGGGTCATCCGCGCAATAACGGCCAGCGGGATGGTGCCGAGCACGATGGCCGGCAGGATCAGGTGATGCAGGGCGTCGAAGAACGCGCCGACGTCATCGGCCAGCAGGGTGTCGATCAGCATGAAGCCGGTGCGCGGCTCGATGTCATAAAGCAGATCGATCCGCCCGGACACCGGGGTCCAACCCAGGGACACCGAGAAGAACATGATCAGGATCAGGCCCCACCAGAAGATCGGCATCGAATATCCCGCCAGGGAGATGCCCATCACCCCATGGTCGAACAGGGATCCTCGCTTGAGTGCCGCAATCACCCCGGCCAACAGGCCCAGGATGCCGGCGAACAACAGTGCGGCCATGGACAGTTCCAGGGTCGCGGGGAATAGAGAGCTGAACTCGGTCCAGACACTTTCACGGGTACGCAGGGATTCACCAAGGTCGCCGTGGGCCAACTTGCCGATGTAATCCAGGTATTGGGTATACAGGGGTTTGTTCAGACCTAGGCGTTCCATTGCCTGAGCGTGCATTTCGGGGTCGACCCGACGTTCGCCCATCATTACTTCCACGGGGTCGCCCGGAATCATGCGAATCAACGCGAAAGTCAGCAGGGTGATGCCGAAAAACGTGGGGATCAGTAACCCCAGTCGGCGGGCAATAAAACTAAACATCTTGTGTGCTACCTCATCAGCCGGTTAGGCGTGCCTGGCGTCCCTGGTGTCAGGGACGCCGGGAGTTTTCTTATCTACTTCACCTGGGTGGTGGCGAAGTTATTAGTGGTGAGGGGGCTAATGTGGTAGCCCTCTACGTTGTTGCGCATTGCGGTGAACATACGGGTGTGAGCCATGCTGATCCAGGGTTGGTCCTGGTTAAAGACCTCCTGGGCTTGTTCATAGAGCGCTGCTCGTTCGGCCGGGTTCACTTTAGCGCGGGCTTCGTCGATCAGCGTCTGGAATTTCTCGCTGCACCAGCGCGCGTAGTTTTCGCCGTTTTTGGCCGCCTCGCAACTGAGCATAGGCGTCAGGAAGTTATCCGGGTCGCCGTTATCGCCCGCCCATCCGGCAGAAACCATGTCGTGCTCGCCATTTTTGGCGCGCTTGAGCATTTCGCCCCATTCCATGACGCGGATGTCGATCTTGATCCCGACCTTGGCCAGGTCAGCCTGCATCATCTGCGCGCCGAGCATCGGGTTAGGGTTGGTCGGGCCACCGCCGTTACGGGTGAACAGAGTAAACGTGGTGCCTTCCGGTACGCCGGCTTCCTTGAGCAGGGCGCGCGCCTTGTCCAGGTCACGTGGCGGATTGGTCAGCTTGTGGTTGTAGCCCAGCAGGGTGTCCGGGTACGGGTTGACCGCGACGGTCGCGTTGCCTTTGCCGAACAGCGCATTGACGTAGGCGGCTTTGTCGAAGGCGATGTCGATGGCTTTACGCACCCGCACGTCGCTCATGTACTTGTGGGTGGTGTTCATGGCGATGTACGAAACGGTCATCGCGTTCAGTTCATCGACCTTCAGGTTCGGGTCTTTCTTGATGCTCGGGATGTCATCCGGCTTCGGATACAGCGCGATCTGGCACTCGTTGGCCTTGAGCTTTTGCAGGCGCACGTTGTTGTCGGTGGCGATAGCCAGGATCAACGCCTCAGCCGGTGGCTTGCCACGGAAATACTCCGGGTTGGCCTTGAACCGCACCTGAGCATCTTTGGCGTAACGCTGGAAGATGAACGGGCCGGTACCGATTGGCTTGTTGTTCAGGTCGCCGGTCTTGTTGGCTTTGAGCAACTGGTCGGCGTACTCGGCGGAGTAGATCGAAGAGAACGCCATGGCAATGTCGGCCAGGAACGGTGCTTCGCGACGGGTCAGCGTGAAAGTGACGGTGTTGTCATCAATCTTCTCGACGCTTTTGAGCAGTTCCTTGAAGCCCATGCTTTCAAAGTACGGGAAGCCCACGCTCGACAGTTTGTGCCACGGGTGATTCGGGTCCAGCTGACGCTGGAAGCTCCAGACCACGTCGTCGGCGTTCATGTCGCGGGTCGGCTTGAAGTAATCGGTGGTGTGGAACTTGACGCCTTTGCGCAGGTGGAACGTGTAGGTCAGACCGTCCTCGCTGATGTCCCAGGAGTCGGCCAGTGCCGGAATCACTTCAGTGGTACCGGGCTTGAAGTCCGCCAGACGATTGAAGATGGTTTCGGCCACCGCATCGGCTGTGACTGCAGTCGTGTACTGGACCATATCGAAGCCTTCCGGACTGGCTTCGGTGCAGACCACCAGGGGTTTCGCCGAGACGCCAACAGCGACACTCAGCAACGCGGCAGCGATGGCCGCACGTAGGGGAAGCATTTTCATCAAGAACCCTCTGCAATCGGTTGAACAGATAAAAGCCAAACGGCCGACTCGTCATGAGTCAGCCGTTGGCTGGTGTTTTTTACAGAATGTTGAATGGAACGGTGGTCACGAGACGGAACTCGTTGATGCTGCCATCAGCCTGGTTTTCGCTGGCACGGTGAGTGGTGTAGGTCGCACGAACAGTGGTGGCCTTGAGTGGGCCGCTCTGTACGGCGTACGAAGTACCGATGCCGTATTCGTAATGGTGTTCGCCGTCCATGTTGCGTACGTCGTAGGCGGTGCCGGTGTAGTGAGTACCGTCGATGCCCCAGCCGCGAGCCTGGTAGATGTTGAACTTCAGGCCTGGCACGCCGTATTCAGCCATGTTCAGACCGTAAGCGATCTGGAACGATTTTTCGTTCGGGCCGTTGAAGTCGGACAGCAGGGAGTTGGCCAGGTAGATGCCGTTGGTTTCGTGCAGGTAGTCGAAGTACTCGTTACCGTTAACTTCCTGGTACGAGAAGGTCAGGCTGTGAGCCTGGTGAGTCAGGCCCAACGACAGGGAGTAGGTGTCGTTGTCGATTTCGCCCATCTCTTTTTTGCCGGCATCGACGGTTTTGTAGTAGTTCAGGCCGGTGGTCAGGCTCAGAACCTGGCTGTCACCCAGTTCGTGGGTAGCGCCGAAGTAGTACTGGTTCCAGAAGTCTTCAACCTGGGAAGCGTAGAGGCTGGTCTTCAGGCTTTTCAACGGCTGATAGTTCAGGCCGACGATGTTGACGTGGTCGGTTTCAGCGTTGTTGGCGGTGTACTCGGAACGGAATTTCGACAGGCTCTCTTCGGTACGCGGGGATACGCGATCGAAGGTGCCGGCGTCGAACGACAGGTTGTTCAGCTCTTCGCTGTGAATGCTCACACCTTCAAAGCTCGACGGCAGCGGACGGTTGCCGATGGTGTCGACGATCGGGGTGCTGAAGTTCTGGCGACCCGCGGTCAGGGTGGTGTTCGATACGCGGAACTTGACGTTGGCCAGGCCGATTTTGCTCCACTGACCTTGAGCGTCGCCGCCTTCTTTGGTCAGGGTACGGTTGTTACCGGCGCCTGGACGGGTGCCCGGTGCGCCACCGTTGTTGGACGCCAGGTCCTTGCGGTCACGATCCAGCGCGATGGCGTTGTAGGCTGCAACTTCAGTGCTGACACCCACGGTGCCCTGGGTGAAGCCAGAGGTGAAGTTGACGATGGTGCCTTGCACCCAGTTGATCCGGCGATCAGTCGGCGTTGCTACACCGTCCTTGCGGTAGGTGAAAGTGCCGCCACGTTTCAGTTGCTCGTTGGCGTACCAGTTACGGGTCGTGCCTTTAACTGTGGAGCCTTCGAGGAAGCCGGTCGCATCGGCTTGGGCGCTGGAGGTATTGACCGTCACCGGGGTGTATTCCTGGCTCTGGGTTTCCGCGTACGCCGTGGCGGTGATGCTACTGATGGCCAAGGCCAGGATCGCGGTATTGCTCAGTTTCATGGGTGAAGCTCCTTTCTTTCTTTTTTTTAATGCCGGTCTTTTTTGGTGATCCGGCTATTTGGTTAGAACTCATTTGAAGCATCGCAAACGTTTGCTGTAGGCCGGATCGGCGAATTACGGCAATACGCTTGCGTGAGGACGGAATCCGCCCTCAGCGTTTCTGGCTAGTCGGTTATTTTTCTATGCTGACACCCGAGAACACGTTGCGACCAAACGGGCTCACCTTGAACCCGTCGATTTTGGCGCTTAACGGCTGGTTGACCGTCGAGTGAGCGACTGGCGTGATCGGCACTTGCTGCTTGAGCAATTGCTGCGCCTGTTGGTAAAGCACGGTGCGCTGGTCACGATCGGTGACGATCTTGGCCTGCTTGATCAGCTTGTCGTAAGCCGGATCACACCACATGGAGTAGTTGTTGCCGCCAATGGCGTCGCAGCTGTAAAGCGTGCCCAGCCAGTTGTCCGGGTCCCCGTTGTCACCGGTCCAGCCGATCAGGCTGATGTCGTGCTCGCCATTCTTGGTGCGCTTGATGTACTCGCCCCATTCGTAGCTGACGATCTTCACCTTGAGGCCGATTTTCGCCCAGTCAGCCTGGAGCATCTCGGCCATCAACTTGGCGTTGGGGTTATACGGGCGCTGGACCGGCATGGCCCAGAGGGTGATTTCGGTGCCTTCCTTCACGCCGGCAGCCTTGAGCAGTTCCTTGGCTTTTTCCGGGTTGTAGGCGGCATCTTTGATGCTGGTGTCGTAGGACCATTGGGTCGGCGGCATGGCGTTGACCGCCAACTGCCCGGCGCCCTGGTACACGGCGTTGAGAATGCTTTGTTTGTTCACCGCCATGTCCAGCGCCTGACGCACTTCGAGCTGGTCGAACGGTTTGTGCCGCACGTTATAGGCGATGTAGCCGAGGTTGAAACCAGGCTTCTCGATGAGCTTGAGATTCGGGTCGTTCTTCAGTGCCGTCACATCGGCAGGGCGCGGATGCAGGGTGATCTGGCATTCGTTGGCCTTGAGCTTCTGCACCCGCACCGAAGCGTCGGTGTTGATGGCGAAAATCAGGTTGTCGAGCTTGACCCGGCTTGGGTCCCAGTACTGCTTGTTACCGGTGTAGCGGATGTTGGAATCTTTCTGGTAGCTCTTGAACACGAACGGCCCGGTGCCGATCGGCTTCTGGTTGATCTCGCTCGGTTTGCCTTCGGCCAGCAGCTTGTCGGCGTATTCGGCGGAGAGAATCGCGGCGAAGCTCATGGCGATGTTCTGGATGAACGCGGCGTCCACGCTGTTGAGCGTCATGACCACGGTCAGCGGCCCGGTCTTTTCGACCTTGGCGATGTTCTTGTTCAGGCTCATCCCGTTGAAATACGGGAACTCGGTTGGATAAGCCTTACGAAAAGGTTGTTGCGGATCGAGCATGCGATTGAACGTGAACAGCACGTCGTCGGCATTGAAGTCACGGGTCGGCGTGAAGTAGGGCGTGGTGTGGAATTTCACCCCTTCGCGCAGGTGGAAGGTGTACGTGAGGCCGTCTTCGGAAATATCCCAGCTCGTTGCAAGGCCCGGTACGACATTGGTCGCGCCTTTTTCAAATTCTGCCAACCGGTTGTATAGCGGCTCGGCGGCGTCGTTATCGGTCGCAGTGGTGTACTGCGCCGTGTCGAAACCGGCGGGGCTGCCTTCAGAGCAGAAGACCAGGCTGTTGTTGGCGGCCTGGCTGATGGAAGTGGCGGCCAACAGGCCGGTGCCCAGCAATGCGGATAAAACCAAGGTATGGCGCATAACGCTCCCTCTTTTTTTAGTGTTTAACAATGAGCCGCCGTCCCGTCCTGAGACGTGGAGGCTTCATTGATCTCAAACCAGTGCACGCAGCAAACCGAAGGCCCACGCATAAACTGGTCAGAACCCGACGGTATGGGCCGTAGGTCTGGCAGTAAATGCGGAAAAGCCTGAAAAACTCGTAGGAAAAGCCGACACGTCCTAAACGTCTGCGGTAGTCCGCAGTTGTTTTGGCTGTCAGAGAATTCCTACATTCCCGGCAGATAAAGCAACGGCGACGTTAAATACGCCGCCGTTGCCAAATCTTATTTGCTGACGCTGACGCCGTAGAAGGAGTTCAAGCCGAATGGGCTGATCTTGAAGTCCTGCACGTTGTCGCGCATGGGTTGGAACACCGTCGAGTGAGCGATAGGTGTCATCGGAACAGCGTCTTTGAGGACGTGTTGCGCCTGTTTGTACAGTTCGGTGCGCTTGCCCTGGTCGGTCGTGCGCTTGGCTTCTTTTACGATGCCGTCGAACTTCTTGTCACACCACTTGGAGAAGTTGTTGCCCTGCAGCGAGTCGCAGCCGAACAGCACGTTGAGCCAGTTGTCCGGGTCACCGTTGTCGCCGCTCCAGCCAATCAGCATCGCGCCGTTTTCGCCGCCTTTGGAGCGCTTGATGTACTCGCCCCACTCGTAGGTCACGATCTTGGCCTTGATACCGATCTTGGCCCAGTCGGACTGCAGCATTTCAGCCATCAGCTTGGCGTTCGGGTTGTACGGACGCTGAACCGGCATGGCCCACAGGTTGATCTCGGTACCTTCCTTGATGCCCGCTTCCTTGAGCAGCTCTTTGGCTTTCTCAGGGTTGTACGGCGCATCCTTGATGGTGGTGTCGTAGGACCATTGGGTTGGCGGCATGGCGTTGACGGCCAGTTGACCAGCACCTTGGTAAACGGAGTCGATGATCTGCTGCTTGTTGACGGCCATGTCCAGTGCCTGACGCACTTTCAGTTGGGCCATCGGGTTCGGCTGATCGCTGCCCTTGATCTTGTCCATCACGTTGTAGGCGATGTAACCCAGGTTGAAACCAGCCTGGTTAGGCACTTTCAGTGTCTTGTCTTCTTGCAGCGCCTTCAGGTCGGCCGGACGTGGGAACAGAGTGATTTGGCACTCGTTCTTTTTCAGCTTCTGAATACGTACCGACGGGTCGGTGGTGATGGCGAAGATCAGGTTGTCGATCTTCACGTCGTCAGGCTTCCAGTAGTCCTTGTTCCCGGTGTAGCGGATGTTGGAGTCTTTCTGGTAGCTCTTGAACACGAACGGACCAGTGCCGACCGGCTTCTGGTTGATGTCGGCGGCTTTGCCTTCCTTGAGCAGTTGGGCAGCGTACTCGGCGGA
The DNA here is from genome assembly GCF_044744265.1 of Pseudomonas sp. NPDC087342. NCBI lineage: Bacteria > Pseudomonadati > Pseudomonadota > Gammaproteobacteria > Pseudomonadales > Pseudomonadaceae > Pseudomonas > Pseudomonas sp. NPDC087342. The sequence goes on along the minus strand of NZ_JBIUXZ010000036.1, from coordinate 2,746 downwards.
TTGCACGGACGCGAAGCTCATGGCCATGTTCTGGATGAACGCGGCATCAACTTCTTTCAGAGTGAACTTGACGGTTTTGTCGTCGACTTTATCGATTTTGGTGATGTTGGTATCCATCCCCATATCGGTGAAGTACGGGAATTCAGTCGGGTACGCTTTGCGGAACGGATCATCCTTGTTAATCATGCGATTAAAGGTGAACAGCACGTCGTCGGCGTTGAACTCACGAGTAGGCTTGAAGTACGGGGTGGTGTGGAACTTGACGCCTTCACGCAGGTGGAAGGTGTACGTCAGGCCATCGGTGGAGATGTCCCAGCTGGTCGCCAAACCTGGAATAACAGCGGTGCCGCCGCGCTCGAATTGAGTCAAGCGGTTGAACATGGTTTCTGCAGAGGCGTCGAAGTCGGTTCCGGTGGTGTACTGACCAGGATCAAAACCGGCCGGGCTCCCTTCGGAGCAAAACACCAGGTTAGTCGCCGCTTGGGCGAAAGGTGCGGCAGCTAATAAGCTGGCGCCGACTAAAAACGGAATGACCGCGTGTTTAAGCATGGTGGCCTCATGATTTGTTGTCATTTTTGGAATTAGAGGACGACCTCGTGAGTCGTGCCTGCGGATACTTATGCAGGGGCCATACCCATTGCAAGATCCAGAACGGCCACAAGTCTTAAACAGTGGCACGAACGTACCTTAATGTCGCATATGTATAAATATTGACGCATTTGACCGTTTGCGCGCGTTTTTTACGGTGCAAAAGGCGCCCCACGACGGGGCAACCGGGGCGTATGGCGCACCCGGTTGGCGCGTGGTGTTACTTATTTATACCCACGCCATAGAAGGGCGTGAGGCCAAACGGGCTGATCTTGAAGTCGCTCACTTCCTTGCGCAGTGGCTGGAACACCGTCGAGTTGGCGATCGGTGTGATAGGCACTTGCTCCTTGAGGATTTTCTGCGCCTGCTGGTACAACTTGACCCGCTCGTCACGGTCGGTCGACACCTTGGCCTGCTGGACCAGTTTGTCGTACGCCGGGTCGCACCACTTAGCGTAGTTGCTCCCTTTCACGGCTGCACAGCTGTACAGCACACCGAGCCAGTTATCCGGGTCACCGTTGTCGCCGGTCCAACCGTAGATCATCGCGTCGTGTTCGCCGTTCTTGGCGCGCTTGATGTACTCGCCCCACTCATAGCTGACGATGTTGGCCTTGATCCCGACCTTCTCCCAATCCTGCTGGATCATCTGCGCCGACATCCGCGCATTCGGGTTGGAGGCGCGTTGCACGGTCATGGCCCACAAATTAATGGTGGTACCCGGCGCAACCCCTGCTTCCTTCAGTAGCGCCTTGGCTTTGGTCGGGTCGTGGGGCGCGTCCTTGATGTTCGGATCAAACGACCATTGCGCCGGTGGCAGGGCGTTCTGCGCGAGTTGGCCGGCACTCTGGTAGACGGCTTTGATGATCGCCGGTTTGTCGATGGCCATGTCCAGGGCCTGGCGAACCTTGAGCTGGTCCAGCGGCGGGTGGGTCACGTTGTAAGCCAGGAAACCGAGGTTGAAACCGGCCTGTTTGAGCACGGTCAGGTTCGGGTCTTTCTCCATCACCTCGATGTCCGCAGGGCGCGGGTAGCCGCTGACCTGGCATTCGCCGGCCTTGAGCTTCTGCAAGCGCACGGCAGCATCCGGGGTGATCGAGAACACCAGGTTGTCGATCTTCACGTCCTCGGGTTTCCAGTACGCCTTGTTGCCGGCGAAGCGGATCTGCGAGTCCTTCTGATAACGCTTGAATACGAACGGCCCGGTGCCGACCGGCTTCTGGTTGATGTCCGCGGCTTTGCCTTCCTTTAATAGCTGCGCGCCGTACTCGGCGGATTGCACTGAGGCGAAGCTCATGGCCAGGTTCTGGATGAAGGCGGCATCGACGTTGTTCAGGCTGAAGCGCACGGTGTGCTCGTCGAGCTTGTCGACACTCTTGATGGTTTTGTTCAGGTCCATGTCGGTGAAGTACGGCGACTCGGCGGGGTAGGCCTTGCGGAACGCATTCTCCGGGTCGAGCAGGCGCTGGAAGGTGAACAGCACGTCGTCGGCGTTGAAGTCTCGGGTCGGGGTGAAATAGTCGGTGGTGTGGAACTTCACGCCGTCACGCAGATGGAAGGTGTAGCTCAGGCCGTCCTGGCTTACGTCCCAGCTTGTCGCAAGGCCGGGTTCGACTTCGGTGCCGCCGCGTTTGAATTGGGTGAGGCGGTTGAAGACGGTTTCGGCCGAGGCGTCGAAGTCGGTGCCGCTGGTGTATTGGCTGGGGTCGAAGCCGGCGGGGCTGGCTTCGGAGCAGTAGACCAATGTTGTGGCGGCTTGGGCGAAGGGGGCTGCGGTGGCTAGGGCGATTGCGAGCAGGAGAGGTTTGACGGTGGTTCTTTCCATGGAGTCCCCGGGGGATTTGGGTAGCGGTATACGCTGAGAGTAGCGTTGTTGAGCGGTTGGGCGGAAATATCGTTTTTTCAGGGGGACCCCTGTGTCTGGGCATAGCAGGTCTGGGTAGTGGCGGCCTTTGGGCCGACCATGTTGTTGGTGGTTTGGGGGTATATCCGTTTTTGCGGTTGGGGCTGCTTGAGGTTTCGCCCTTACGGCGAGTCCCTTTTGGCAGACGCCCCAAAAGGAACCAAAAGGTCTTGCCCCTGGCGTCCGGCCCCTCGCTTAGGCTCGGCGTGCCTTCGTTCCGGTATTCATCTGGGGGCATCGCCTACGGTCGGCTTCGCT
>NZ_JBIUXZ010000035.1:0-52012 GCF_044744265.1 Pseudomonas sp. NPDC087342 | reverse complement strand
GATGGTAGTGTGGGGTTTCCCCATGTGAGAGTAGGTCATCGTCAAGATTAAATTCCGAAACCCCTATCTGCGTATGCAGGTAGGGGTTTTGTTTTTGCCCGCAGGAAAGTGCGCTGCGCCAGCAGCACAAATTTGCACAGTTATTTTCGATTCAGAACACTAGAATAGGCCCATCTTTTTCGGAGCAAGAGCCTTTTATGCCAGATTCGGTTGACGCCCCCGGGCTGTCAGATTTACCGCTGGACGACTTGGTGGCGTGTCATGAGTGCGACCTGCTGATGCGCAAGCCCGAACTCGCCCGTGGCGAGAAAGCCCTATGCCCGCGCTGCGGCTACGAACTCTATGCCCACCGGCACAACGTGGTTCAGCGCAGTCTCGCCTTGGTCATCGCCGCACTGTTGTTGTATATCCCGGCGAACTTTTTACCCATCATGCAGCTCAATCTACTCGGGCAATCGTCGCAAGACACTGTCTGGACCGGCGTTGTCGGCTTGTTCAATACCGGCATGCAGGGCGTCTCGGTCGTTGTATTTCTGTGCAGCATGGGGATTCCGCTGCTCAAGTTACTCTGCCAGTTGCTCGTGCTACTGAGCATTCGTTTCGATATCGGGCGCAGCTACGGTTTGTTGCTCTATCGCGTTTACCACCACCTTCGGGATTGGGGGATGCTCGAGGTTTACCTCATGGGCGTGCTGGTAGCGATCGTCAAGCTGGCAGATATGGCAGCGATCACCGTCGGTCTTGGCCTGGCGTGCTTTATCAGTTTGTTGTTGGTTCAGGTGTGGTTGGAGGTTGTGATGTCGCCTCACCAGATCTGGCAGGCTTTGTCAGGAGAAGATGCCCATGCGGGCGATTGATGCAGGCATTCTGATTTGTATCGAATGCCACGAGTTGAACAAGCAGGAAGCTGACACCGATGAGCAGGTTTGCACCCGTTGCGGTGCGCTGGTCCACGCCCGTCGTCCAAACAGCTTGATGCGTACCTGGGCGTTGCTGATCACCGCCGCGATTCTCTACATTCCGGCGAATGTGCTGCCGATCATGACCGTCAGCTCGCTGGGCAAGGGCGATCCCAGCACCATCATGTCCGGTGTGATCCAGCTGGTTCAGCACGGCATGATTCCCATCGCCGCCGTGGTTTTTATCGCCAGCATTCTGGTACCCACGTTCAAGTTGGTGGGCATCGCGTTGCTGCTGTTTTCAGTGCAACGGCGTCAGCCTCTGTCGGCACGCCAACGGATTGTGATGTACCGCTTTATCGAGTTCATCGGCCGCTGGTCGATGCTGGATATCTTTGTGATCGCCATTCTGGTGGCGGTAGTGAATTTCGGACGGCTTGCCAGCGTCGAAGCCAATCTTGGCGCCATCGCCTTCGCCAGTGTGGTGATTTTGACGATGCTTGCCGCAGTTACTTTCGATCCCCGACTGATTTGGGATAACACGGAGTCGGACGACGACCATGACTGATTTGCCTACAGCAAAAACCCGACCGGCCTCAAACTGGTCAGCTATCTGGGTCCTGCCACTGATCGCCCTGATCATCGGTGGCTGGCTCGGCTGGCGTGCCTATAACGAAACCGGCATCGAGATTCAGGTGCGCTTCGAAAGCGGCGAGGGCATCCAGGCCAACAAGACCGAAGTGGTCTACAAAGGAATGTCGGTCGGTAAGGTGAAGACTCTCAAGCTTGATGACGAAGGCAGCTCCAAAGGGGTAATTGCCACCATCGAGATGAACAAGGACGTGGAGCAATACCTCAAGACCAGCACCCGTTTCTGGCTGGTCAAACCAAGCGTGAGCCTGGCCGGTATCACCGGTCTGGAAACCCTGGTGTCGGGCAACTATGTCGCCGTCAGCCCCGGTGAAGGCGAGCCGACCCGCAAGTTCAAGGCCTTGGCCGAAGAGCCGCCACTGTCGGACTCCAAGCCCGGTCTGCACCTGACCATCAAGGCTGATCGTCTCGGTTCGTTGAACCGTGGCAGCCCGGTGTTCTACAAGCAGATCAAGGTCGGTCAGGTCAAAAGCTATCTGCTCTCCGAAGACCAAAGCACGGTCGAGCTCAAGGTCTTTATCGAGCCCACCTACGCCAGTCTGGTGCGCAAACACACGCGCTTCTGGAACTCCAGCGGCATCAGCATCGACGCCAACCTGTCCGGGGTGAAAATCCGCAGCGAGTCCCTGGCCAGCATCGTCGCCGGCGGCATCGCGTTCGCCACCCCGGAAAACCGCAAGGACAGCCCGCCCACCGATCCAAGCCTGCCGTTCCGTCTCTATGAAGACTTCGACGCAGCCGCTGCCGGTATTCGGGTCAAGGTCAAACTCAGTGACTTCGAAGGCCTGCAGGCTGGCCGCACGCCCGTGATGTACAAAGGCATCCAGGTCGGCAACCTGAAGGCGCTGAAGATCGATCCGGACCTGTCTGCCGCCACCGCCGAATTGACGCTGGACCCGCTGGCCGAGGATTACCTGGTCACCGGCACTCAGTTCTGGGTGGTCAAACCGTCGATTTCCTTGGCCGGCATCACCGGTCTGGAAGCCTTGGTCAAAGGTAACTACATCGCCATTCGTCCCGGCGACAAGGGCAGTGCACCGCAGCGCGAATTCGTGGCGCGGGCCAAGGCGCCGCCGCTGGACTTGCGTTCACCCGGCCTGCACATGGTGCTGTTCACCGAGAACCTCGGTTCCCTGGAGGTCGGCAGCCCGGTGCTCTATAAGCAGGTCAAGGTCGGTTCGGTCCAGAGTTACCAGTTCTCCAAGACCAAGAAACAATTGGTAATCGGCGTTCACATCGAGAAGGAGTACGAAGGCCTGGTTAACGCCTCGTCGCGATTCTGGAACGCCAGCGGCATCACCCTCAGCGGCGGCTTGACCGGCGGCATTCAGGTCAAGAGTGAATCGCTGCAAAGCCTGATGGCCGGCGGTATCGCCTTCGAAACTCCAGAAGCCAAGGCGCCGTTGCAGAAGAAGATCCCGCGTTTCCGTTTGTTCCCGAGCCATGACGAGGCGAACCAGAAAGGCGCGGTGGTCACCATCAAGGTTGATCGTGCCGACGGTTTGCGCACCGGCACGCCAATCCGCTTCAAAGGGCTGGATGTCGGCAAGATTGAGGACGTCGACCTCACGGATGACTTGCAGTCGGTGATGCTGACCGCGCGGATTACCGAAGTGCCGGAACGCATTGCCCGGGTGGGCAGTCAGTTCTGGGTGGTCAAGCCAGAGTTGGGTCTGATCAAGACTTCGAACCTCGAAACCCTGGTCACCGGTCAGTACATCGAAGTGCAACCGGCCGCGAAAAACCTCGGCCCGCAGAAAAACTTCGTTGCCCTGGCCAATCCGCCGGACTCCGCCAAGGTTGAGGCCGGTTTGAGTCTGGTGTTGAGCGCAGCTCGCCGTGGTTCGCTGAAAACCGGTGTGCCGGTGACCTATCGCGAAATCACCGTCGGCAAGGTGACCGGTTACGAGTTGGGTCAAACCGCAGACCGCGTGTTGGTGCACATCCTGATCGAGCCGAAGTACGCGCCATTGGTGCGCAGCGGCACGCGCTTCTGGAACACCAGCGGTTTTGGCCTGGACTTCGGTTTGTTCAAAGGCGCGACAGTGCGGACCGAGTCGCTGGAGACGTTGATCCAGGGCGGTATCGCTTTCGCCACGCCGGACGGTGAGCGTATGGGCACGCCGGCCCGACCAGAGCAGACGTTCCCGTTGTTCGATAAGTTTGAAGATGAATGGCTGACTTGGGCGCCGAAGATTTCACTCGGCAAATAATTCAGCGGCGTCTGTAGTGACGCCATCGCGAGCAAGCTCGCTCCCACAGGTGACCGCGTTCTCTCATGAGAATGCGATCAAAATGTGGGAGCGAGCTTGCTCGCGATGGGCCCCTCAAAATCACTGAAAACCTTCAATAAAAAAGGCCGCAATCCAATGGATCGCGGCCTTTTTCATATCTAACGGTTCAACCTAAACCGCATCCAGCTCCGGCTCATCCGCATCAACATTCAACGTCGCCTTCACCTCATCATGCCGGCGGATGTACTTCCAGTCCGCCTCATCGATGTAGATCCCGTTCGGCCCACTACCACCTTCCAGGTCGATCGCCACACTGGCGCAGACCTGCGGCTTCACGCTCGCCAGGATCGGCACGAAGCCCAGTTGCAGGCTGGTTTCCAGCAATGCAGCCTGGTTCTTCTCGTCGATGTCCGCCGCCTCGTCGAGGTAGTACGGCAGGCGCACGCGACCGGCCTGGTCGCGGTCCATCAAGTGCAGCAACAAGTACATGTTGGTCAGCGCCTTGATGGTCATGGTGGTGCCGTTGGACGCGGCGCCGTCGATGTCGGTGTGGATCACCGGTTGACCGTTGACCTTGGTGATCTCGAACGCCAGCTCGAACAAATCCTTGAGCCCGAGCTGGTTGTGGTTCGCCGCCACCAGCCGTGCCAGGTATTCCTTGGCTTCTTCGTTCTTGTTGTCCTGATCGGCGCTTTGGCTCAGGTCGAATACGGAAAGGGTTTCGCCTTCTTCGTACTGGCCGGCGCTGTGGATGATCTGGTCGATGTGCTTGAGGGCTTCCTTGTTCGGCGCAAGTACGATGCGGAAGCTCTGCAGGTTGGAGACCTGACGCTTGTTGATCTCGCGGTTGAACAGCGCCAGTTGATGTTCGAGGCTGTCGTAGTCGCTGCGGATATTGCGCAGGGTCCGGGCGATGTCCGTCACGGCGGCGCGACGAGCCTTGCCGAGCGTCAGCGCTTCGTCGGTGCGGTGCGCATACGCGTTGATCAGCAATTGCAGGCGACGCTCCATATCGTCTTCGCTGTCGAACTTGGCCACGCCTTTCAGACGAACCTGCGCATACAGCGCCTCGATCTGGCCATCGCTGCGCTGCAAACCCTGCCAGCTATCCTGATAGTCGTTGAGCAGCGGCAACAGGTTGTCCATCGAATCGTCGATCGGGTCCATGAACGGCGTGCCGAACGGCAAGTCTGCCGGCAGCAGCTGACGGCGGCGCAAAGCGTCGTCGAGGGTGCGTTGCTTGGCTTCCATGTCGCCGATCTGCCGGCCGACGAGTTGCAGCTTGGCCGACAGTTGCTGGACGCGTTCGGTGAAGGCATCGCTGGAGCGCTTCAACTCTTCCTGCGCCGCCTCCATCTGCGCCAGTTGCTCAAGCTTGTCGTCTTCCTCGGCGCTCAAGGTTTGCGCGCGACGGAAATCTTCCAAGGCTTTCTGCGCATCCAGCACTTGCTGGTACAGCGCTTCGGTCTGGGTCTTGCTCGCCGCGCGGTCAGCGACCACGGCAGCCTGGGTTTTCAATTGCTTGAGCTCTTTCTCCAGGCGCTCTTTCTGATCGCGCAATGCGGCGCGGTCAGCCAGGGCTTGCAGGGCCGGCGGCTCAATGTGCGAGATGTCGATGGCCAGGCCCGGCACTTCGAAACGCTCGCCCTTGAAGCCATCGAGGATCAGTTCTAGGGATTTGACCCACTGGCCGTCCTCGTCCAGCGTAATGCCGTGCTCGCCCAGCGGCAGGCTGAACAGCGCGCTGTTGAACAGGCGCATCAGGCGCTCGACGTCCTGTTGCGAGAACTCTTCACGCAGACGGGCGTAGCTGTTGTTGTCGGCGTGATCGAGTTGCTGCTTCACTGACTTCAGGCGTTTTTCCAGATCCCGCAGGCGCTCGTCGAGGTCTTCGGCGCTGAACTGCCGGGACTGGGCCAGCGCTCCGGCCAGTTCATCGTGGGCATCCTTGGCCGCCAGCAATTGCTGCTCAAGGACTTTGACGTCAGTGACCAACGCGAAGCGATGCTTGAGCACCGACAACTCGCCGAGCCAGCGCTGGATCCCGGTGATTTCCCGTTCCAGGCGCATCAGTTCCTGAGTACCGCCGCGCTGATCGTTTTGCAGGGCATCCTGCTCGCTGCGGTAGTGCTCGGCCTGGATCGTCAGCTCTTCCTTGCGCGCACTGGCGTAGTCCGACCAGGTGCCGAGCAACGAATCCAGCAGCGGCGAGATGCGATGCAACTTGCCGCGCAGGATATTGCGCTGGGTAACGCCCGAGGCCAACGCTTCGACCAATGGACCCGCAGTGACCAGCGAGTTGTAGTCCTGCTCCATGCGTCGTACATCGCGGAACGCTTCTTCGCACGCGGCGATGTAATCGACACTGCCGGAACGCAGGCTATGTTCGAAGGCGTCGAGGAACAGTTGCTTGAGCTTGGCCGCAGTGATTTCGCGCATGTGCAGCAGGTTGATGAACAGTGCGCGGAAGGTCTTCAGGCTCTGTTCGCTGGTGGAACGCAGCGGGATCAGCGTCAGGTCCAGCGGAATCGAGGTGTGACCGCCGACCAGCAAACGCCGCAGTTCATCCGGCTTGAGTTCGTAGGCTTTCAGGCCTTCGCGCTCAAGGTTGGTGAACAATTCTTTCTGACGCAGGCAGGTGTCGTTTTTCTGGTAATGGGCCAGGTCCAGTTTGCCGGCGTAGGCGAAGAACTGGTGACCGAAACCACCGCCCGGGCCGCGACCGACCACGCCAATCACGTGCGGGCCGTGGGGCAGCGAGACTTCGACCAGGATGTAACTGGTGTCCGAGGCGAAGTAGAAACGCCGGGATTGTTCCAGGCTGTACTTGCCGAAACTCATGTCCGACATGCGCGCCAGAATCGGGAACTGCAGGGCGTTGATCGACGCGGATTTACCGAGGTTGTTCGCGCCGTAGACCGACAGCGGCTCTTCCAGCGGAAACAGCCCGAGGCTGTAACCGGCGGTGTTCAAAAGGGCGAAGCGGCGAATGCCGTAGCGTTCCTTGCTCATGCGTCGGTCTCCTGTTCTTCGGCAATGGCGCGGGCCATGGCGTCTTCTTCGCTTTCTTCTTCGAAGTCGCTCAAGTCGAGCGGGTCATCGGTTTCCAGGAGTTTTTCGTCGCTGTCATCATCGATCAACACCGGCACCGGCAATGGCAACACGCTGTGCAGGCTGGCTGCCAGATCACGGTCCTGCTGAACCGACAGGCAGACATCGAGGAAACGGTGCATTGGCGGCAAGAAGCGGTAAATGCCGTTTTCTTCGCCGGCAAAACCGAGCTGAGTCATGCGGCGCATGATTTTTTCTTCGAGTTCTTCGACGGTCTGCACTTCGGCCTGGATAAACAGGTCGCGGTACTTCTCCAGCAGCGATGGCAATTCATCGCGGCCAAGGCTGCCACCGTCGAGCACGGCGACCGGGTCACGGCCCTGGTCGGCCAGGTGCTCGACGAGGATAAAGGTGAACAGCGCCAGGCGTTGCGCAGTCTTGTTCACCGCAGCAGCGGCGAGGTCCGGTACGAAATAGTAGAAACCACGGGTGTCGCAGACCAGTTCAAAACCCAACGCCTTGAACAGCGTGCGGTACTGGTCCTGAAAGTTCGACAGTTGCGCGTACAGCTCCGGATCGCGGCGGCTGACGTGGTAGCCCTTGAACAGCTCGCGAAAGATCGGCGCCAGCTGGGACAGTTCGTTTAGATCAAGATGCATTTGGGATGCTCGCAGAATCCTCGGCGGCGGTGTCGCGGGCCGAGAGCAGGGCGAAGGAGCGCAGGCTGACCTGATGCTCATGAGTGTGGTAATCGCGGCGTTCCAGACGCTCGCGGGTGAAGCGTTTTTCCCGCGACAGGCGCGAGAACCAGTACAGCAATTCGTCGGTAGCGCCGTTCGGCTCTTGTTCCAAAAGCCAGGTCATCAGGTCCGGCATCGGCAGGGCGTCTTCGCAGCGTTCGAGCATTTCCCGAACCGTGCGTGGTGCGCGCGGGGCTTCGCCTTTCTGGGTTTTGTGGGCCTTGGGGAAACGCGCCGGTTTCGGCTCGAAACGCGCCAAGGCGTAGACGTAGGCTTCAACCTGACTGGCACTGCCAAGAAAGGTGCTTTGCGGGCGAGTGAACATCGGCATCGCGGCTTGCGGCACTGCATCGATGCCTTTACGACGGATCGCCGACAAGGCCAGCGCCGCGCCACGGGTCACGGCGTTATGGCGGCGGGCTTCTTCACGCAATGGCAGCAGCAGCTCGCGAGCGTGACGCAGGGTCAACTGGGCGCTGGTCTGCATTTCGAGGATGCGCGCGTGAGTACGCAGCAGCATGTCGTCATCGACCAGATGGCCGAGGCGCTGTTGTTCGGTGAGCATCTTCAGCAGCACGTTCTCGACCTTGCGCACGCCTTGTTCGAAGGCGCCGTCGGCGTTGACCAACTGGATCATCGGCTCGACGTATTCGTCCCAGGTCGCCAACACTTCAGCGTAGCGCTGACGCAACGGGATTTGCCGGTCGCTGGTCTTGGCGCGCTCGGCGACGGCTACGAGGGCCTGTTCGTCGTTGGCGAGTTTCTTCAGAACATCCCGTACGCGCATGTCGAGCAAACGCAATTGACGCGCCAAGTCGTGGCCGTCGCGGATGTCGAAGGCGTCCTGGATATAACCGGCCAGGCGCTCGAGATGGCGCAAATAGGCTTCGATTTCCAGGCACAGGCCCAGACGGTGCTCACGGCGCAGGTAGGCGAGGAAGTCGTGGATCTGCGCATTCAGCTCGAAACGGTTCGGGCTTTTCGCCACGGGTACCAGAATGTCGAGGCGGATCCACACGTCCAGCAGGCTGGTGATGTCCTGCGGTGTACTGTCCAGTTGCTGGGCGGCCAACTGTGAACGCAGTTCGTTGAGGCTCAGGGTGCCTTGGTCGAAGTGCTCGCACAGTGGCTCCAGAAGTGCCCAGTGTTCAGCGAGGGCGCGCAAGACGCGCTTGGGTTCGATCATCGGGATGGCCGGCTGGTTGTCGAATAAAAGCGGCGATTGTACTGCATCACGCCGGTTGCGATTCACTCTCGGGACGGACAGTCGGCTTTCTATGGATCAACAGCGGGCGATCTTGAGCGAAGGGCGGTAGAATCACCGCACTTTAGTTATCCACAAGTGGCCGACCTTTGCTTATCGAGTCCCGTCGTCGCGCTTATTTGACCGCCATGCAGGTGGTCAACTGGCTGCCGCGCACCGAATTGCCCTTTGCTGCGCCTTCGCGGCCAGAACTGCTGGAAGCGCCCGAGCCGTTGGTCGTCGCGCCAGTGCTGCCGGCTGCCGTGGCTGAAACGCCCGTGGAACCGGTGGTCAAACCGGCCGAGCGGGTGAAAATCGAAGTGCCACGCCCATCGCTGGCCAGCACGCGCTCGGGGGCCAAGGTCGAAGAAGAGGCCGCACCGGTCGTGGCAAAGGCGCCAGTCGTGCCGCCACCGCGTTTCGCCCTGCAATTGCTGCGGGCCGGGCGTTGTTTGCTGCTGGTGGAGTTACCCACAGGCGAAACCTTCCAGACCCGCGACCCGGCGTACATGTTGCTCAAGGACATGTTACGCGCCGCCGGTCTGCCGGACAGCCCGCAAATCGTCGGCGAACCGGTGCGCTGGCCGCTGTTGACCCGTGGCACGATGGACCAGGGGCCGGAAGCGGCGCGGGACTTCGTGCAAGGTTTTCTCTCGGCCCGGCTCGAAGACGCACCGTGTGTCTGCCTGTGGCTGATCGGCCTGCCGGCGGTGCGTTTTGCCGGCGAGGCCAATGCCGAATCATTCAACCGTGAACTCCAGGTCGAAGGCCTGGGCTCGGTCTGGGCCCTGCCGGGCCTGGAACTCTTAATGGAAGAGCCACAGCGTAAGGCTGATGTCTGGCAAGCCATGCGTCGGCTGATGGCGCGTTGGAAAGAATCAAATGAGTGACGCTGTATCGTTCCGCCCAATGACCGAGGCGGACCTGGACGCTGTACTGAAGATTGAATACGCGGCTTATAGCCACCCGTGGACGCGCGGAATTTTTCTCGATGGCCTGGGCAAATACCAGATCTGGCTGATGTTCGAAGGCTCGCAGCAGGTCGGTCACGGTGTGGTGCAGATCATTCTTGATGAAGCGCATCTGCTGAACATCACGGTCAAACCGGAAAACCAGGGCCGAGGCCTGGGTTTGACGCTGCTGGAACATTTGATGTCCCGGGCGTATGACGCCAAGGCACGGGAATGTTTCCTGGAAGTGCGCGACAGCAACCGTGGGGCGTTTCGGTTGTATGAGCGGTATGGGTTTAACGAGATTGGACGGCGTCGGGATTACTACCCGGCGGTGGGTGGGCGGGAAGATGCTGTGGTCATGGCCTGCACTTTGGTTGACTGAAAGTCTTTAAAAGCTTCGCGGGCAAGCCTCGCTCCTACAGGTTTTTTGTCGCACACAATATTTGTGATCGCCACAAAGCCTGTAGGAGCGAGGCTTGCCCGCGAAGGCGTCCGCTCAGGCGCTACAGATCAACGATTCCCGTCAATCGGATCGCGCTTCGCCAACTCCGCCTCATCCAACCCATTGCCGCCACCGATATCGTCTTCATCGACAATGCTCAGGTCCCAATCGGCCTGATTGCCTTGGCCGGCTTCGTGGGCGTCCCGCGCGCCATCTTCATGGATCAGCGTTTCCGGGCTCATGTCATCATCGGTAGACTCATGGTCGTCGGTCGAGGCCCCGGTCATGCCGGCTTCGCGCACACGTTCGCGGGGCATCAGGCGTTCGCGTTCGTTTTCCGGCAGCTCGTCACCGATTTTGGCGCTCGGTTCTTCCTCGTCGAAATCCAGCTCATGCATCGAACCCATGCGGTCTTCGTTGTCATCGATGGGCTCGGGTTGCACCGCATCGTACGGACGTCGTGATTCAGTCATGGCAATTCCTCATACTGTGGGCCTTACTAGGGTGGACCCACAGGGCGTGCGAGAATTCCACCGGCATGGAATGCCGATCATGGACGTTTGGGCTATCTGCATCATGCGCGTGACCTCGACGGACGGTCGTCTGTCAAACCTGCGCATCATTCTTGAGGCTTCATTGCATGAACGAATTACAAGATCTGATTGATAACAACGAGCGCTGGGCTGACGCGATCACCAAAGAAGATCCTGATTTCTTCGCCAAACTGGCCCGTCAGCAAACCCCGGAATACCTGTGGATCGGTTGCTCCGATGCGCGGGTGCCGGCGAACGAGATCGTTGGCATGCTGCCCGGTGACCTGTTTGTTCACCGTAACGTGGCCAACGTGGTGCTGCACACCGACCTCAATTGCCTGTCGGTAATTCAGTACGCGGTGGACGTGCTCAAGGTCAAACACATCCTGGTCACCGGCCATTACGGGTGTGGCGGCGTGCGTGCGTCGATGCAGGACCGCCAGTTGGGCCTGATCGATGGCTGGCTGCGTTCGATTCGTGATCTTTATTATGAGAAACGCGAAGAACTGGCCAAGTTGCCCACCGAAGAAGAACAGGTCGACCGCCTCTGCGAGCTCAACGTAGTCCAGCAAGTGGCCAACGTCGGGCACACCAGCATTGTGCAGAACGCCTGGCATCGCGGGCAGAGCCTGTCGATCCACGGTTGCATCTATGGCATCAAGGACGGTCGCTGGAAAAGCCTGAACGCGACCATCAGCGGTTTTGAACAACTGCCGCCGCAATACCGTTTGCGTCCTGTCGGGGCGTTGTAACGCGCTAAAAACAAAACGCCTTTGCGTGTGGGCCATGGCTCACGCGCAAAGGCGTTTGTCGTTTCAGATGTGCGGTGCCGGAATGGCCGCCGCAGGTGCCGGGGCTTGCAACTGATTGAGCTCGGACTTGATCGGCGGCGTGGCGCACTTGGCTTCGGCCTGGGCTTCGGTCAGGTTGCGGATCGAGGTGTAGAACAGATCGCAGGTTTTCGCTTTCTGGGTCACTTGCCAGGTCTGGGTGCAGCTTTTCAGCAGTGCAGCCGGATCGCTACCCGGTTTGCTGCCCATCCCGGCCTGCCAGCAGGCGGCGCTCAAATCCTGGCCCATGACTTTCAGACCCGCTGCGTCGGCTAATGCCTGGGCGTCAGGACCGGTGTAGGTTTCCGGGTCAGCGGCATACCAGATATAGCTTGGATGGTTGGAACCCAACACCGGCACCTTCACTCCGGCACTCGGGCTGATTGTCGCCAGGCCCAGCACACCTACGGTCGCCCCGTATTGCTGCTTGATCCAGTTACGCACCGGCGCGCCAAACGCGACCATCGGCAACGTTGCGCCTTTGGCGTTCTGGCTGACTTCCTTGACCATGGTGGTCTGGTAGTCCTTGAAGTAGTCGTAGACGCCCTCCAGATCCTTGCCGGCGCTGGCCGGTGCGGCAATCGGCGCGATGTCGATGATGGTCTGGTAGCCCGGCGTCTGCGCGGTCGGAATGCCGTTGTCGACCAGCAGCGTGGCCCAGCGATCGGTGGTGGCGGAGCGCAGGTAATCCTGGGCCTGGGTCAACGAGTAATCCGGCGGGAAGTGCAGCAACTCGACGCTTTTGCGGTTTTCCAGCGCCATGCCCAACGGCAGGAACAGGTACCAGCTATAAGCCCATTTGCCATCGATGTTGAGCTTTTTGGCGCCGTTGTAGGCCAAGTCCCCGGCATCGAGCAGCGCCGCCAGGGGTTTTTCATAACCCTTGGGCACGCCGCTGATTTCCGCGTAAAGCTGATGGTTATCGGTTTTGACCCGGACTTTCGCGGTGCTGTAACCGTCGCGCTGCACGCTCTGGGTCAGGTAATGCTCGACGGTTTGCTCCAGCGTCCAGTTGCGGAAGCAGATCACGTTGCAGTTGTTGGGGTAAGCGAAGAGGCGGGTGACGCGTTCAGTGCTGCCCAGCTTGAGATCGACATCGGCGTGGGCGGCGGCACTCAGGGTGAGCGCGGCGAGGGTAAGTCCTGCGAGTTTGAACATGCTCAGATCCTTTTCAGCGTGGACCCACGTAGGCGGGGGCGGGTACATACTGAAACCAGATGTGTCGAGCGGTCCAGTACCCGTGCAAAAAATCGCAGCCAATGACATTTCCCCGTAGGAGCTGTCGCAGGCTGCGATCTTTTGAGCCTCAATCAATCACGCCGGAAAGTGCAGCGCGTTGGTCAAATCCCCCATTGGCTTCTGGCCCCGGGCAATCATCGCGTCATCGCGCATTCTGATCCCGTCGAGGGTTTCCAGCTGAAAGGTGCGGGTGATCAGGCGCAGGATCGAGGCAGTGTCATACACCGTGTGATCCACCGTGCCCTTGCGCGAAAAAGGTGAAATCACCAGCGCCGGGATACGCGTCCCCGGGCCCCAGCGATCGCCTTTTGGCGGCGCAACGTGGTCCCACCAGCCGCCGTTCTCGTCGACGGTGATCACCACCACCATGTTTTTCCACTGCGGACTTTGCTGCAGCACTTTCAACGCCCGCACGATATGCCGGTCGCCCGAGGCGATGTCGGCGTAACCGGCGTGCATGTTCAGGTTGCCCTGGGGTTTGTAAAACGTCACCGCTGGCAGCTTGCCAGCCTCGGCATCGGCGAGGAATTTGTTGGTGCTCGACTCATCGCCCAACCCGCCATCGCGCAGGCGCTTGGCACGCTCGGCCGGGTTTTCCGGACCCTGGCGCTTGAAGTAGTTGAACGGCTGGTGGTGGTACTGGAAGTTGGGGATTTTCGGAATCGCCCCCGAATCCTTGTACTCATCGATCGTGGCTTGCCACGCGCCGCCGTACCAGGCCCAGTCGACGTTCTTTTTCGAGAGCTTGTCGCCGATGTGCTCGTGGGTTTGCGGGACCAGAACGCTGGGCAGAGGCTTGGCGTAATCCGGGCGCTCCAGATCACGAATCCAGGTCGGCCAATACGGCGGCGCCATGGTGTTTACCGCGTAGCCATCCGGGGTCAGCAGGCTCGGGCCGAACTGCGGCGGGCCGGTCATGGCGCTCGCGGGCGAGGCGTCCAGTGGCTTGAGGCGATTGTCGGTCGGATCATCGCTTTGCAGCGTAGCGATATTGGGCTTGGCGATCGAGTTGGCCGCATCCGGGTAGAACGGCACTTGGGCGCTGATCAGGTATTGATGGTTCAGGTACGAGCCGCCGAAAGCGCCCTGGAAGAAGTTGTCGCAGAGCACGAATTCCCTGGCCACATCCCACAGGCGCAATGAATAGCGGGTCTGGGTGTAATGACCCATGGTCAAGGCACCGGAATCGGCCCAAGCCACAAAGCGGTCATTCTTGCCGCCATTGATCTGCATCTGATTCTGATAGAACACATGCCACAGATCGCGGGTCACCAGGCTCAGCGGCAAGTCTTCACCTTGCGGGCCTTTGAGGGCGAACGGCGCATTGGGCAAGTGTTCCTGGAATTGCGTGCCGGCGGGGTAGACCACACCGTCGAGGGTTTGCGGGCCAACCTGATTCAAGCCACCCCACACTGGCGGCAGGGTCGACAGCAGATTGCCGTCGCGGTCTCGTTGCTGATAGTCGTCCGGCTTGAGCGCCGACAGCGGCTTCTCAATCCCCGGAAAATCCGCAAACAGGTTATTGAAGCTGCGGTTTTCGCCGTAGATCACCACGACGTTCTTCACGTTTTCGTGCAGGGCTTTATCCAGCTCGGTAGGCGTCAGCGGGCGCTCGACCGGTTTGCCGGTGTCATCACCTTTAGTGCCGCAAGCACTCAGGGTTGCCCCGACACCCAACACGGCAACGCCACCCAGGAAGCGGCGGCGACTGGTATCTACAGGTTGATCGGCGTCGGGGGAGGGGAGGTCGGTTCCGTCTTTTTCGTCGGCCATTTCGATTCCTTTTCACGAAATTGTTGCAATGTGTTTCGGCGGGACGCTAGCAGCGCGATGTGACGGGGAGGTTACACGATGTTGGATCCGATCCGCAGTGATGCGGCTGACGCAAATTTGTGGCGTGGGAGCTTGCTCCCGTTGGGGCGCGAAGCGGCCCCGATACCAGCGGCCGCGATATTTCAGACAAAACGGGGTCGCTAGTTTTTCGACTGCTTCGCAGCCGAGCGGGAACAAGCTCCCTCGCCACAAAAGCGGATATTCATCGCTATGAGGATGAACGCCTGGCACCCTTTACGGCATCACCGGCGCCGTATAAACCAGCGTCGTCCCCAGCGCCCACAGCAGGAACAACACCAGCGGTGTGTGCACCAGCAACTGAACAAACGAGAACCCGATCAAGTCTCGCGCCTTCAACCCCAGTACGCCCAGCAGCGGCAGCATGTAGAACGGGTTGATCAGGTTCGGCAGGGCTTCGGCGGCGTTGTAGATTTGTACGGCCCAGCCCAGGTGGTAGTTCAGGTCGGTGGCCACTTGCATCACGTACGGCGCTTCGATGATCCATTTGCCGCCGCCGGACGGGATGAAGAAACCGAGAATCGCCGAGTACACGCCCATCAACAGCGCGTAGGTGTCGTGGGACGCGATCTGTACGAAAAAGGTTGAGATGTGGTGGGCCAGGGTCTGGGCGTCGGTGCCTTTGACGGTGGTCATCAGCGCGGCAATCGAGCCGTACAGCGGGAACTGGATCAGCACGCCGGTGGTGGTCGGCACCGCCCGGGCCACGGCGTCGAGGAAGCTGCGCGGACGCCAGTGCAGCAGGGCGCCGAGCATCAGGAACAGGAAGTTGTAGGTGTTCAACCCGGAGATCGCGCTGATCGCCGGTTTGGTCGAGAATTCATGGAACAGCCAGCCGCCCGCCAACAGCACCAGCAAGATGGTCAGCAGCGGGCTGTGTTCAAGCCATTCGCCGGGACGGGTGCGCGGTTGCAGTGGCGGTAGGTTGAAGCTCGGGTCGATGCCACAGGCCTCGGCGTCACGCGCGGAATTCGGGCCGGGGGCGGTGGCGTAGGCAATGATCAGCGAGACCACGATCAGCGCCAGCAACAGCACGCCCGACTGCCAGAGAAAGATCGTCTGAGTGAACGGAATGACGCCGGTGATCGACAGAATCGACGGCGGCAGACTGGCCGGGTTGGCTTGCAATTGCGCGGCGGACGACGACAGGCCCAACGCCCACACGGCGCCAAGGCCAAGATAAGCAGCGGCGCCGGCAGCGCGGTAATCCATTTTCAGATCGGTGCGGCGCGCGAGGGCACGTACCAGCAAACCACCGAACACCAGCGAAAGCCCCCAGTTCAGCAGCGACGCAACCATGGAAATCAACGCGACCCAGGCCACGGCGGAGCGGCCGTTTTTCGGGATCCGCGCCAGGCGATCGATCAGCTTCACCGCTGGCGGCGAACTGGCCACCACATAGCCACCAATCACCACGAACGCCATTTGCATGGTGAACGGAATCAGACTCCAGAACCCGTCACCGAATGCCATGGCAGCGTCGGTGGGTTTGGCGCCCATGGCCATGGTCGCCACGGCAACGATGATCACCGCCAGGGCGGCGAACACCCAGGAATCGGGGAACCAGCGTTCGGCAAAGCTTGAGCAGCGCAGGGCAAAGCGGGCATAGCGGCTATCGTCGATATCAGCGGCCACGGGACTACCTCGGATTTTTATGATTATTGTGATGTTCCGGGCCGCAAAGGCCCGTCTGGTCAGGTGCCAACATTAAATCAATCGACTGTTTTTTGTGACGAAGTTTTACTGGTTTAGGACTTTGGTCTAACGGGTTGTCCGTCACCGATTTTGCGTAGACCATGGGCGCCTTGGTTTTTGCCTATGCCAGAGTTCTTTTCATGACTGCCAATACCGACACGCGCCCGGCGCCGTTCACCCGTTCGGACTACAAGACCCTGGGCCTTGCGGCGCTCGGCGGGGCGCTGGAAATCTACGATTTCATCATTTTCGTATTTTTCGCCCTGACCCTCAGCCAGCTGTTCTTTCCGCCGGAAATGCCCGAATGGCTGCGCTTGCTACAGAGCTTCGGGATCTTCGTCACCGGTTACCTGGCGCGGCCGCTGGGTGGGATTCTGATGGCGCACTTCGCCGACAAACTCGGGCGCAAAAAGGTTTTCAGCCTCAGCATTTTGATGATGGCGCTGCCGTGCCTGCTGATCGGCATCATGCCGACCTACGCGCAAATCGGTTATTTCGCACCATTGTTGCTGTTGGCCCTGCGCATTCTTCAGGGCGCGGCGGTGGGCGGTGAGGTGCCAAGCGCCTGGGTATTCGTCGCCGAACACGCGCCGGCCGGGCATCGCGGTTACGCCCTCGGATTCCTCCAGGCTGGGCTGACGTTTGGCTATTTGATCGGCGCGTTGACCGCGACCTTTCTGGCCCAGGCCTTCACCCCGGCTGAAATTCTCGATTACGCCTGGCGCTATCCGTTCCTGCTGGGCGGCGTGTTTGGTGTGATCGGTGTCTGGTTGCGCCGCTGGCTCAGCGAAACCCCGGTGTTCATGGCGATGCAGGCACGCCGCGATGCGACGGCCGAACTGCCGCTGCGCACCGTGCTGCGCGAACATCGCCTGGCCATGTTGCCGGCGATGATCCTCACCTGCGTGCTGACCTCGGCGGTGGTGGTGTTCGTGGTTATCACCCCGACCATGATGCAGAAAACCTTCGGCATGACCGCCAGTCACACCTTCGCCCTGAGCGCCTTGGGCATCGTGTTCCTGAACATCGGTTGCGTGCTCGCCGGTTTGCTGGTTGACCGCATCGGCGCCTGGCGCACGGTCATGCTTTACAGCCTGTTGCTGCCATTGGGCATCGGCGTGCTTTATACCTGCCTGATCATCGGCGGTAGCTGGATCGGCCTGGCCTACGCAGTGGCCGGCCTCAGTTGTGGGGTGGTCGGCGCAGTGCCGTCGGTGATGGTCAACCTGTTCCCGGCGCGGATTCGCGTCTCGGGGATTTCCTTCACCTACAACATTGCCTACGCAGCGTGGGCGAGTATCACACCGCTATTGCTGATCGGTCTGATGCCGTGGAGCCCATGGATCTGCGTGATCTTCTGCGCTGTGATGGGCGCGGTGGGCGTGAGCAGCGCGGCGTATTTCGGCGCGCGCATGCCCCATGTCGGGAGCCGTTCCGTGGCGCCCTGCTTGTAGCTATCCGGGGGACGGGGCGGCCATCACGTCAACCAATGCCACCACAACAACGTCCCCACCAACCCCACCACCGACACGATGGTTTGCAGGATCGACCAGACCCAGATCGTCTGTTTGAGCTGCAAGCCAAAGTACTCGCGCACCATCCAGAATCCGGCGTCGTTCACGTGGCAGAAAAACACTGAGCCGGCGCCAATCGCCAGCGCCACCAAAGAGCTTTGCGTCGCCGCCAGTCCCGCCATCATCGGCGCCAGAATGCCCGCCGTGGTCGTCGTCGCCACTGTGGCCGAACCGGTAGCCTGGCGCAGTGCCACGGCAATCAACCAGGCCAGCAGCAAGTACGGCATGTGCGCACCTTCGGCGACTTTGCTGATGGTCTGGCTGACGCCGGCATCGAGCAACGTCTGCTTCAAGCCACCGCCGGCACCGATGGTCAGCAGCAACACCGCAATCGGCGCCAGGCTTTTACGCAACGTGCCGCCCACGTGTTCACGCGGCATGCCATTGGCCCAGCCGAGGCAGATCACTGCCGCCATCACCGCAATACCCAGCGCCACCAGCGGTTCACCGAGGAACTTCAGAGTCAGGGCGGCGGTGCTTTCCGGGCTCATCGCGACTTTCGCCAAGGTGCTGCCGAGCATCAGCAACACCGGCAACAGAATAATCAGCAACGACATGCCGAAGCTCGGCTGGCGCGGGGCCTTGGGCGCGGCGCTGAACAGGGCGCCGAGCTCTGCCGGCTCATCGACGTGCATGCGTTTCGACAGCCAGTTGCCATAGATCGGGCCTGCCAGGATCACCGCCGGAATCGCGATACTGAACCCCAGCAACATGGTCAGCCCGAGGTCGGCGTGCAACGCGCTGACCGCAATCAGCGGCCCGGGATGCGGTGGCATCAAGGCGTGCAACGTGGTCATCCCGGCCAGCGCCGGAATCGCGATCTTCAGCAACGGCTGACCCGAACGGCGCGCCATGACGAAGATGATCGGCACCATCATCACCAGGCCCACTTCGAAGAACAGCGGCAGGCCAATCACCATCGCCACCAGCGCCATCACCCATGGCAATGACTTGCCTTTACCCAACCCAAGCAACGTCGAGGCAATGCGATCCGCGGCACCGGATTCGGCCATCAACGCACCGAGCATCGAACCCAGGGCAATAATGATCCCCGCCTCACCGAGAATCGCCCCGGCTCCTTTGCTGAAGGCTTTAGCGACATCTTCGGGCGGCAGACCGGCGCCGACACCGGCAATGAATGTACCGATCAGGATCGACAGAAAGGGCGGGAGTTTGGTGGCGCTGATCAACACGATAATCGTGGCAATCGCCAGCAGGACGCAAAGAATCAAACGGGTGTCATGAACCATCCAGGCAGCAGTCGATAACTCCAAAACGGGACTCCTTATCGGGCAGATACCTTGCAACATGTTGTTGCAATTTAGCCGAAGGATACCTGAAGTGGCCGGGGTAGAGCGGTGGGTTTTGCGATTGAAGTCAGTAGAGGGCGTAGTCTTTTTCCTGACCTTTTGGAGGGTTTATTGACCGACACGCGCCGGATATACCGAGTCTGTTGCTGAAGATGGCTCTTTTTGTAAGGCGATTCCTGATCACTTGAGCGCCGTTTCCAACGGGCATGCAGGACCGTTCATAGCTCATCTAGACCGTGGTCCTACAGGCTACGGGCCTTCAATTGACGGTCTGAAAAGCTCACTCCTATAGTTACTCCATCTCAACCACGTTCATTCAAATGGTGTGCACTTCACCTATGAGTCAGTCTGCTTTCATTAACCCCGCGCTCTTGTCGTGGTCTCGACTACGGGCCGGCTTGTCTGAAATACAAGTCGCCAAAGGTTTGCCCGTAAAGACCCAAAGAATCAGGGAATGGGAGGCAGGACGGAGTCTTCCGACGTTCAGTCAGGCGCAACGGTGGGCGTCCATTGCACATGTGCCGTTCGGTTTCCTTTTTTTGAAGGAGCCGCCCTCCGAGCGGCTTCCGCTGCCTGACCTGCGCACTGTTGGTGGCGTGCCACCGTCTCCCCCCAGTTTGGGCCTGATCGATACGATCAAGGATGTCTTGCGCAAGCAGGACTGGTATCTGGAATATCTCCAGAAGCATGACGTTTCGCCTTTGCCGTTTGTCGGTCGCTTTTCCATTCAATCGTCTGTTCTGGATGTGGTCAGCGACCTGCGCGAGGTTCTGCGTAAAGGCGAAGATGACAAGCAGCGCAACCAGGATAATTACATGCGTGACCTGATCGGTGCCGCCGAGTCGGTTGGCATTCTGGTCATGCGAAGTGGCGTTGTCTTGGGCAACACCCATCGCAAATTGGAGGTCAGCGAATTTCGTGGTTTTGCCATCAGTGACCGTCTGGCCCCAGTGGTGTTTATCAACAGTGCCGATGCGCCAAGCGCAAGACTGTTCACGCTGGTGCATGAGCTGGCGCATATCTGGATTGGTAGCACGGGAATCTCCGACGGTAGCAGTCAGAGTGATCGCAATGAGGAGGTTTTCTGTAATGCGGTTGCCGGTGAGTTTCTGGTTCCACAGGACACCATCCGAACTGAATGGGATATGGATGGAGCGTGGACAAGCAATCTTGCGCCTTTGGCCGCACGTTTTCGGGTAAGCAAATTGGTTGTAGCACGGCGAGCGAGGGACCTTGGCTTCATATCTACAGAGCAATATGGCGCTTACTACCAGCAGCAATTGCAGGCCTACAGGGATAAGGAAGGCGGCGGAGGGAGTTATTACCGAACAGCGTCAACGAGAAATAGTCTGCGCTTCAGTAAAGCCGTTGTAGCCGAAACCCAAAGCGGTCGGTTGCTGCTGCGCGAGGCGGGGAAGTTGCTTGGCATGCAGCCGTCGAAGCTTAAAACCTACGCCAGCAGGCTGATGGCATGAAGCACTTGCTGGACTCGAACACGTTGATCGAAGCCAAAAATCGCTATTACGGTATGACTATTTGTCCGGGCTATTGGTCTTGGCTTATTCATCAGCACCAAGCGATGGAGATCGCCAGTATCGTCCAGGTTCGGGATGAGTTATCAAAAGGTAATGATGAACTGACTCATTGGGCGAAGGAAAATGCTGAAATTTTCGATGCAGCCAATGACGCAAATACGCAGGCAGTCTTTGCAAGCATTGCATCGAAAATTGCTGAACAGATCCCTCTAATGAAGCCCGGCGCAGTGGAGGATTTTCTCGGTGGCGCTGACCCATGGCTTATAGCGAAAGCCATGACAACCGGCGCGGTGGTCGTCACCCAAGAAGCCTACAACCCGGCTGTCAGGCGTAAATTCACTATTCCAAATGTCTGTGAGGCATTTGGTGTTCCTTACATGAATACCTTTGAGTTGTTGAACAAGCTGGAAGCCCGGTTTGTGATGCATACCTGAGTTTTGTCTGGGGTGCTTCAAGGCGAATTCCTCCGACATTTATTCGATAACCGCTGCAGCTACATTATTTTTGTAGGACAACCCTAAAACACTCTTCAGAAAATATCCCCAAGGCCGATGGTTAGGCTGCATGCCGCTTACTATCTCTGCCCATCGGTGCTTTCCCATGTTCAATAAACGCTTGAAGCAGGAGCTGTCCGCTCTTCGCGAAGAACTCTCCAGCCTCCTGCAAGTGAAGGACAGCCTGGAAAGCGAGATGCTGGTCCTGACTCTCGATGCTGATGGGCGGGTGCAATCGGTCAATCAGAATTTTCTTGGCGAGATGCTCTACAAGAGCAATGACCTGGTCGGTCGGCACCTCGAAGACATCGTGCCGGCTCACGTGAAATCCGGCGAATTTCATCAGCGATTCAAAAACGCGCTGACCCGTGGCGAACATTTTGCCGGCACCGTGCGTTTGTTGCGCGGCAACGGCGCCGAGGCCTGGTTGCGTTCGATCCTGCAACCGGTGCGTTCGGCGGACGGTCGCATCAGGCATTTCTCGATTTATTCCAGCGACCTGACCCGCACCATCGAAGCGTCTCGCGAGCACGAGAACCTGATCGGTGCGCTGGTGCGTTCGACGGCGGTGATCGAGTTTGACCTCAACGGCAATGTGCTGAGCGCCAACGAGCGTTTCCTCAACGGCATGGGTTACAGCCTGGCGCAGATCCAGGGTAAACATCACCGCACCTTTTGTGAGCCAGAGGAATACAACAGCGCCGAGTATCAGAACTTCTGGCGCCGTCTGAACAATGGTGAGTTTGTGGCTGACCGCTTCAAACGCGTCGACAGCCACGGTCGTACGGTCTGGCTGGAGGCGTCCTACAACCCGGTGGTCGATGCCAACAACAAGCTCTACAAAGTGGTGAAGTTCGCCACGGTGATTACCGATCAGGTCAATCAGGAGCAAGCGGTCGCCGAGGCAGCCAACATCGCCTACAGCACGTCGATCCAGACCGATAACAGCGCCCAGCGTGGCACGGCGGTGGTGACTCAGGCAGTGAACGTGATGCGCGACCTCGCCAAGCATATGCAAACCGCCGGTGAAGGCATCGAAGCCCTGAACGAGCAGTCGCTGGTGATCGGCACCATCGTAAAGACCATCAGCGGCATTGCCGAACAGACCAACCTGTTGGCGCTCAATGCGGCGATTGAAGCGGCGCGTGCCGGCGAACAGGGCCGGGGTTTTGCGGTGGTGGCGGACGAAGTGCGGCAATTGGCGTCGCGCACCAGCCAGGCAACGGATGAAATTGTCGGCGTGGTACGCCAGAACCAGGACATGGCGCGTAACGCCGTAAGCCTGATGACAGATGGCAAACTCCAGGCAGAACAAGGCTTGGCGCTGGCGGCGGAGGCGGGCACGGTGATTGTCGAGATTCAGGATGGCGCGCAGAAAGTGGTGAATGCGGTGGGCCAGTTTGCCAATCAATTGGCGACTTGATCCTTGCCCTTGGGTTGCCGCTACAATCGGCGTTTTCCCTGGAGCAGACATCCATGACCGTTTCCCATCGCCGACCGGTTCCGTTGTCCAAGGCGTATCGCCTGCTCAATCACGGGCCGACCGTGCTGGTCAGCGCGGCCCACGACGGTCAGCGCAATATCATGGCCGCGGCCTGGGCCATGCCGCTGGATTTCGAACCGCCGAAAATCGCGGTGGTGCTGGACAAGTCCACCTGGACCCGGCAACTGCTGGAAGCCTCGGGCACGTTCGTGGTGAACGTGCCCTGTGTCGCACAGGCCGATATTGTCCAGACGGTCGGTTCGACGTCTGGCCTGGCGCTGACTCAGGACCAAGGCCAGGACAAGTTCCAGGCCTATGGCTTGCAGACTTTCAGCGGCGAATCGATTGATGCGCCGATGCTCGAAGGTTGCGTTGCATGGCTGGAATGCCGGTTGTTGCCGGAGCCGCACAATCATCAGCAATACGACCTGTTCCTCGCCGAGGTGATTGCCGCCCAAGCCGATGAGCGTGTGTTCAGCGAGGGCCGCTGGCACTTCGAAGGGCATGACGCGCTGCGCACCTTGCACCACGTTGCTGGTGGCCATTTCCTGAAGATCGGCGATCCGGTGGATGGCAAGGCGCTGGGCGAGTCTGACTAAAGAGCGCTGATCGGCGACGGTTCAAACTCTGCGCGCAATAACGAAAGTTGCAGCAAATCGCGATGCTCGCCCAGCCAGAAACCCGCCTGGCGAAGCCGTCCTTCCTGGACGAACCCCAGGCGTTCGAGCAACTTCAAGCACGCTTGGTTCTCGGGATGCACGGTGGCCTCGATCCGATTGAGCTGCATCTGTTCAAACCCCCAGACCAGCGTCGCTTGCAGCGCTTCAGACATAAAGCCTTTGCCCCAGGCTGACTGTCCCAACGCGAAACCCAGTGAGCAGCTTTTCCACTGCCGGTTCCATTTGAAGAAGCCACAGTTACCGAGCAATGCTTCGTGTGTTTTTTCCTGGATGCCCCAACGGATGCCCGGATTCGGCAGAGCGCGCGATTCGGCGAAAGCCTCTATCAATGCCCGGGCCTGGGCGATTTCGGTAATCGGGTCCATGCCAAACCATTGCATGGCCTGGGCATTACCGTGTATCGCCAGCAGGGCCGGGGCGTCGGCTGTCACTATTTCGCGCAGCAGCAGACGCGGCGTTTCGAGTGTCGGGAAGTCGCTCATGGAATGTCCTTATTCCTCGACCGGGAAGTCGGTCAAGTGATCACGGCGATCACAGTCTGCGTATTTCCGCTGTTTTTCAAATCCATAGATCATTTACCGCCGTACGCTCGCCGCCTTCACTGCCGGTGTTGATCACGCCCCGGGGTTCGATCAGCAGTAGTTTCACTTCCTGTTCCGCCGAGGGTTTGTGCTCGATGCCCTTGGGCACGACGTACATTTCACCCGCCGAAATCAGCACGTGACCGTCGCGAAAGTCGATGCGCAATTGCCCCTCGAGAACGATGAAAGTTTCGTCGGTATCCAGGTGATCGTGCCAGATGAAATCCCCCAGCAGCTTCACTACTTTGAACTGGTAGTCGTTCATTTCGGCAATGACCCGGGGTGACCAGTGTTGGTCGATCAGGTCGATTTTCTGCAGGAAGTTCAGGCTTTTTAACGTGCTCATCAGGTGGTTCTCCAGAGTGATTCCGGCCCCACGATAACCAGCGCATCAAGGTGATTCTTGAACGATTGTGCGTGACTCAGCGGCGGTGCATTTTCATCCAGCGGGCCGGCGACAGGCCGTAGGTTTTGCTGAACTGGCGGGTCATGTGGCTCTGATCGGTGAAGCCGGCGATCAGCGCGGCACTGACCAGCGACTGGCCCTGAATCAGCAGCGCCCGGACCAGGTCCAGACGGCGCATGGTCAGGTAGCGATAGGGGCTGGTGCCGAACAGCAGGCGAAAATCCCGCGACAGACTCCAACGATCCCGACCGCT
Organism: Pseudomonas sp. NPDC087342; assembly: GCF_044744265.1. Lineage (NCBI taxonomy): Bacteria > Pseudomonadati > Pseudomonadota > Gammaproteobacteria > Pseudomonadales > Pseudomonadaceae > Pseudomonas > Pseudomonas sp. NPDC087342. The sequence goes on along the minus strand of NZ_JBIUXZ010000035.1, from coordinate 27,335 downwards.
GTGGTGCGCCAGTTCGTCCAGGGTCACGGTGCGATCAAGGGCACTGTGCATGAACTCCCGGGCGCGTTCCGCCGCCACATAGTCTAAGCGCTGGCGTTTGTCGGGCGTGCCGGACACTGCGCTCAACGCGTGGGCCAGATCGAACAGTGCGTCCTGTTCTTCCAGTGGATCGAGCGGGTCATCCAGGCTGCGCATCAGCACATCGGTGGCGGCGAACAGGCGCGGATCGGTCGACAGTCCGGTCTTGATGAAGGGCAGCGGCTGACCGCCGAGGATCTGCTGGATCAGCGCCGGTTCGATGTACATCATTCGATAGTGGAAACCGCTGTCGGTGCCGGCCTCGCCGTCGTGGACTTCGTCCGGGTGCAGCACCAGCGTGCCGCCGGGCAGACTGTGGCGCCAGGCGCCGCGGTACTGAAAACTCTGAACCCCGGCCAGGGTGCGGCCGATGGCGTAAGTGTCGTGGCGATGGAAGTCATAGCCGTGACCGGCAAAAAACGCCTCGATACGCTCCAGCCCGCCGACGTTGGGCGCGCGGTGGAACCAGTCGCTGGGTGGCGTGTGCTTGGTCATGGTGCCGCTTGTCCTGGGCTCGATGTTGAATACGTTAACCCAGTGACAAATCCTTGTCTGCTGACGAACGGCGTCAGTGCGGCGAGTAGAAAATTGTTGGCAAATGTTGCAAGGTACAAGGCTTCTCTGATGCCACGAAGGCGCCCCGTCCCATGGAACCGACTGACCTGAGCTATGCCGCGCCATTATTGTCCCTGGCCCTGTTGTGGACGGTCGCGGTGGTGACGCCGGGCCCGAACTTCTTCAACACCGCGCAACTGGCGGCCAGTTGTTCCCGACGACATGGCGTAGTCGCGGCACTGGGTGTCGCCACGGGCACGGTATTGTGGGGATTGGCCGGTGGTTTGGGCATCAAGTCGCTGTTCAGCGCGGCGCCGACGCTTTACCTGACGTTCAAGATTGCCGGTGGCTGTTACCTGATCTATCTGGGGTTGAAGCAATTCAAGCGCAAACCGGCAACGCAACCTGGCGCTGGCAACTCGCTGGACGGGGCAGGGCGAACGCTGTGGTCGGCGTATGGCCGGGGCTTTATCGGCAACATGACCAATCCCAAATCGGCGCTGTTCGTCGCGACGATCTTCGCCACCGCGATGCCGGCCTCACCGCCACCGATGTTGTTGGGGCTGGCGGTACTGACCATGGCGAGCCTGTCATTCAGTTGGTATTGCAGCGTGGCGCTGCTGTTTGCCAGTCGGCGGGTTGCGGGGGCTTATGAGCGTTCGCGCAAGTGGCTGGACCGCTTTGCCGGCAGTTGCTATCTGTTGTTCGGTGCGCATCTAGTGGCCAATCGCTGATCAGGTCGGCACCGTGGCCACAGGCTGCTCGGCAACGGTGGGCGTGCGATTCAATGTCTCTGGCATGGCCACCACCAGCAACACCAGCGCTGCCGCGGCCACTGCCGCCAGCGTCAGGAATGCCGCGCTGTAACCGGCCGACTGAACCACCAGCCCGGCCAAGCCGTTACTCAGTGCGGCGCCCAGACCGAACACCGTCGACAGCGCACCGAGGCTCACATTGAAGCGGCCGGTGCCTTGGGTCAGGTCCTTGATCACCACGGGAAACAGGGCGCCGAAGATCCCGGCCCCGACGCCGTCGAGCAATTGCACGGCCACCAGCCAGTACGGATCATCCGACGAGGTGTAAAGCACCCCGCGCAATGGCAGGATCAAGAAACCGGCCAGCAGCAACGGTTTACGTCCCCACACATCGGCCTTCCAGCCCACCAGCAACGCCACCGGCACCATGACTAATTGCGCGGCAACGATGCAGGCGGACGTCAACGGCGTGGCCATTTGCAGGTTCACCAGGAACAATTTCTGACTCACCAGCGGGAGCATTGCTGCGTTCGCCAGATGAAACAGCCCACAACAAATAGCGAACACCAGCAGCGGGCGGTTGTGCAGCAGCACGTTCAACCCCGAGGGTTGTTCGCCGTGGGCCGGGCCTTGTGGGTCGAAGCCTCGGGCGACGTCGTGATCGATGGCTTGTGGCGCGATGAAACTGATGGCAATCACGCTGGCCAGCGCCATCACCGCCATCAGATAAAACACCGCCACCGGGCCGAACAAATACGCAAATCCCCCGGCCAGCAACGCCGCGACAGCGTTGCCAGCGTGATTGAAGGTTTCATTGCGCCCGGTACGGCGGGTAAACGCTCGGGGCCCGGTGATGCCCAACGAAATGGCGGAAATGGCCGGGGCGAACACCGACGCCGCGACAGCGCTCAAGGCCTGGGTCAGCGCCACCAGGGTGAATGAAGTAATGAACGGCAACAGCAAACAGCTCAGCGTCACCAGCAGCGCCGCGACGATGATCACTCCGCGTTTGCGCCGGGTTCGGTCGATCAACGCGCCGGCCGGAGTCTGGGTCAGCAGCGCGGCGATCCCGGCAATCGTCATCACCAAGCCGATGCTGGCCGGGTCCCAGTGATGCACTGCCAGCAAATAAATCGCCAGGTAGGGCCCGAGTCCGTCGCGCACGTCGGCGAGAAAGAAGTTGAGCCCGTCGAGGGAAAGGGTGTTGCGACGATCGGTCTGAGCGTTCAAGGGCGGCGGCCTCTGCTTGGCTGAGCGCAGGTGTGTGCTGCGCATTAGCAATGACTCATCGTCACCACACGAAGTTTCAGTCTTTAACTCATCCGCGCTGCCGTGGTATGAAACACCACGTTCACTATGAGGCCAGGCAATGAGCAAGCTGCGGGTTGGGATTATTTTCGGGGGCCGTTCGGCTGAACATGAAGTGTCGCTGCAATCGGCGAAAAACATCGTTGATGCGCTGGACCGCTCGCGCTTCGAACCGGTACTGATCGGCATCGACAAGCAAGGCCACTGGCACCTCAACGATCCCTCGAACTTCCTGCTCAATCAGGAAAACCCGGCGCTGATCGCCCTCAATCAATCCAATCGCGAATTGGCCGTGGTGCCGGGCAAGGCCAGTCAGCAATTGGTCGAAACGTCGAGCCAGGAACTGCTGGGCCACGTGGATGTGATCTTCCCGATTGTCCACGGCACCCTCGGCGAAGACGGCTGCCTGCAAGGTTTGCTGCGCATGGCGGATTTGCCGTTTGTCGGCTCCGATGTGCTGGGTTCTGCGGTGTGCATGGACAAGGACATCAGCAAACGCCTGCTGCGAGACGCCGGGATTGCGGTCACTCCTTTCGTGACGTTGAACCGTGCCAGCGCCGCGCGCACCGGGTTCGCCGAAGTGCAGGGCAAGCTCGGCCTGCCGCTGTTCGTCAAACCGGCGAACCAGGGTTCTTCGGTGGGTGTGAGCAAGGTGACCGACGAAGCCGAATACGTGGCGGCGGTTGAGCTGGCTCTCGGCTTCGACGAAAAAGTCCTGATCGAATCCGCCGTCAGCGGTCGCGAGATTGAATGCGCGGTGCTCGGCAATGATCAGCCGATCGCCAGTGGTTGTGGCGAGATCGTGGTGCGCAGCGGGTTCTATTCCTACGACAGCAAATACATCGACGACCAGGCCGCCGAAGTGGTGGTGCCGGCCAATATCAGTGTTGAAGCGAGTGAGCGTATTCGCGCCTTGGCCGTCGAGGCATTCCAGGTGCTCGGCTGTTCCGGGCTGGCGCGGGTCGATGTGTTCCTCACCGACAGCGGCGAAGTGTTAATCAACGAGATCAACTCGCTGCCCGGCTTCACCCGCATCAGCATGTACCCCAAGCTGTGGCAGGCCACCGGCATGACGTATAGCGAACTGGTCAGCCGCTTGATCGACCTGGCGCTGGAAAGGCACCAAGCACGGCAAGCGTTGAAAATCAGTCGCTAAGCTGTGAGTCGTCAATCCTGGCGTCTAGTTGCACAGCGCTGCGTTATCCCGAATGATGTGCAAAGTTGTATACAAAAATTACTAACAGAGGCAACAACATCATGAAAGTCAGCGCACGTAACGTCTTCAAGGGCACCATCAGCCAGCTGCAACCCGGCGCCGTCAACGCCGAAGTGTCCCTGAAACTCGCAGGTGGCAATGAGCTGGTGGCGGTGGTGACCATGGAAAGCGTGAAGAGCCTTGGCCTCGCTGTCGGCAAGGAAGCGGTCGCACTGGTAAAAGCACCGTGGGTGATGCTGATGACCGAATCCAGCGACATCCGCCTCTCGGCGCGTAACTGCCTGGAAGGCAAAGTCACCAGCGTGACGGATGGCGCGGTGAATGCTGAAGTGGTAATCCGGCTCGACGGCGGCAGCGAGGTTTATTCGATTGTCACCCGGGAAGCGGTTGCAGAGCTGGGGCTCGCGCCGGGCGTGAGTGCGACGGCTGTTATCAAGGCTTCGCACATTATTTTGGGTGTGCCGGCCTGAGTCGGACCCGGAGGTGGGTTTTTCTGCCTCCGGGGTTATCATTAGGTTTTGAGCGAGATGAAGAGTTCGACACACCACTAATTTACAAAGTGGACGGTTTCATAGTTTTCAATGAGCGTGATCATAAACTCAAAACGATCAGCTTCGGGGGGGCCCGGTTCTGGCTCCGTATCGAAAAATACAGAAACCTCCTTTAGGGCTAAGCGGTAGTCTTGCTCGTTTGATAGTTCATGATATTTCAAGATGCGAAACCTTGCAGCAGTTGAGTTTTATGGGTTTTCCAGTGGCGCGGGAATAAAACCTTGTTCTCTAAGACTTTTTACAACGCCTCGCACCAGGTAGTTATTCGAGAAACCAATGGTGTACTGCCTTGCTCCTTCACTGATAGGCAGAAGCATCCCTTGGCTAACAAGTTTTTTGATCAGATAAGTGCGCTGGCCTGCTGATTGGCCCGGTAATGCTGCTGCGAGATCAGCAGACTTAACGACCCCTTCAATGATCGCTTTATCCAGTACAGCCTCTTCTGTTCTGGTGATCCATTCACGCTGACGAGCGAACGCAACGGCGGGCGTGAGAATTGAATGCTTGAGGTAGGTGTAGTTGGTTAGACGATCAACTTTGGCAATCTCTTCCTTCACCCCTTTCAGCACATAGATACACCATGCTTCCAGGCCTGCTGTAGTACCGGTGTCAGCAACGCCTAGCATTTCGTAATAACGCTCACGGTCGTTACAGAAAACGGCTGTGGGGTTCAGTACTCTTCCGCCAGTGTTCACGTTAAACCCATACTTCATCAGAAGTGCATAAGTGAGCAGTCTCACCACGCGACCATTGCCATTTCCGAAAGGGTGAATCCATCCAAATCTATGGTGGGCCAATGCGACTTTCATTAAGTCGTATTTGGGTAGGTCATCGTGGTTAACAAAAGCCACCAGTTCTTGCATGTATCCCGGGACCTGGAAGGCTTCTGGAGGAAGATGCTGCGACTGGGCGATACGTACAGGCGCTTGACGATATGCACCTGGCGTCCTGTCACCTTCGCGTTCCAGCTCCTGAACGGTCATCGCATGGATTTCGCGAATGATCCGTTCTGTCAGTGGCTCACCCGGTTGCATGATTTCTTCGATGTAGCTCATGGCTTTTTCGATATTGGCCACTTCGCGCAGTTGGTCGCTATCTGTCGCTTTGCCCTCGATCTTATTGTCGAGGTAGTCGGCCAGAGTAGTGTGATTACCCTCGATCCTGGCTGAGCCCAAGCTTTCCAAAGTATGAAAAATCGCCTTGAGCTGGAAAAACACCGGAGCAGGGGTATCGCCTTCGAGCCTCAGTCGGCGGAGGTGCTCCAGTTCACTCAGCACATCAACCAACGGAGAGTCGAATGTTGGATTCAGAAGCTGAAGCTCATGGTGAGAAAATTCAGGCATGTGAAAATTATCTCTAGGTCCGCGGAAGGTTATCTCTAATGAGTCCCTCATTAGGTCCTATTTATAAGGCTGTTCTTTAGTAGGGTGTGAAAATTATCTCTATTCGCTCTCAGCGTTAAGTCAAAAACTGTAAGCAGATAAGTGAAAAGGCACGCATGCCGGCGGAATAGTCCGTTTCTCTTTAGTCGTGGTCAATAACCAAAAAGGCCTACCTCCCGGTAAGCCCTTTCTCATCCCTATGTACGATTCAATCCCCCAACGCCTCTCCCTCACGCCGCGGATCCGCTCCGCCCGCCAGCGACGCTTTCCCTGACGCATCCTTGACCCGAACAATCGCCTGGGTTCCGCTGGTCATGTCGATTTCATTCACCGCATGCCCTTTGTCCTTCAGCGCCTGAATCAGTGCCGGGCTGAATTGCCCCTGTTCCAGTTCCGTCGGGCCGTTGCGGCTGCCGAAGTTGGGCAGGTTGATGGCGGTTTGTGGGTCGAGGTTCCAGTCGAGCAGGCCGATGGTGGATTTGGCCACGTATTCGATGATTTGCGAGCCGCCGGGTGAGCCGACGGTGGCCACGAATTCGCCGCTCTGGCGATCGAAGATCAGGGTCGGCGCCATGGACGAGCGTGGGCGTTTACCGGGTTCGACGCGGTTGGCAACTTTCTGGCCGTTCTCTTCGGGGATGAACGAGAAGTCGGTCATCTGGTTGTTGAGCAGAAAGCCCTGGACCATCAGGTGCGAGCCGAACGCGGACTCGACTGTGGTGGTCATGGACACGGCGCCGCCTTCGTCATCGACGGCGACTACTTGCGAGGTGGAAATGCGCAGTGGCGAACGGTCCGGCGCGTAGGCGACTTGAATGCCCGGCGGCGTGCCGGGTTTGGCCGTTCCCATGCTGCGGTCGCCGATCAGGGCGGCGCGGCTGGCCAGGTAGCTCGGGTCCACCAGGCCCTTGACCGGCACTGGCACGAAGTCGGTGTCGGCCACGTATTGCGCGCGATCGGCGTAGGCCAGGCGTTCGGCTTCGGAAATCAGATGCACGGCTTCAGGCGCCGGCTCGATGCCTGCAGGCTTATTGGTCTTGAGCGGTTTGAGCGGCGCCAAGGCGAAGCGCGGGTCGCGGGTTTCCAGGGCTTGCAAGGTGCCGAGGATCTGCGCCACGGCAATCCCGCCTGATGACGGTGGCGGCATACCGCAGACCTGCCAGCGTTTGTAGTCGGTGCACAGCGGCGCACGTTCCTTGGCCTTGTAAGCCTGAAGGTCATTCAGCGAAAGGCTGCCAGGGTTTTTATGGCCCTGGACCTTGGCGACGATTTCTTCGGCAATCGGCCCTTTGTACAACGCATCGGGACCTTCCTTGGCGATGCGTTTGAATACTGCGGCGAGTGCCGGATTCTTCAACTGTGTACCGACGGCTTTCGGGCTGCCATCAGCATTCAGAAAGTACGCGACCATGTCCGGCGAACGCGGCAGCGACGAATCCGAAGCAATCAGCAGATGCAAACGCGGCGAGATCGCAAAGCCTTGCTCGGCAAGTTGGATCGCCGGCTCGAACAGCTTGGACCAAGGCAGGCGCCCGTGTTTCTGATGCGCCACCTCAAGCGCACGCAACACGCCTGGCGTGCCGACTGAGCGGCCACCGATCTGCGCCTGGGTGAACGGCATCGGCGTGCCGTCAGCTTGCAGGAAAAGTTTCTCGGTGGCGCCAGACGGAGCGGTTTCTCGACCGTCATAAGTGCGCACGGCCTTACCGTCCCACAACACGATCAACGCACCGCCGCCGATGCCCGACGACTGCGGTTCCACCAAGGTCAACACGGCTTGCATCGCGATGGCAGCGTCGATGGCCGAGCCGCCCTGACGCAGCATCTCCCGCCCGGCCGCCGCCGCCAGTGGATTGGCCGCTGCCGCCATGTGTTTCGCGGCGTGGCGGGTTTGCAGGTCCGTGCGGAAACCGGTGGCAGCTTCCGGCGCCAGGGGCAATGTCGACGTGGGTGGCGCGTTGCACGCGGCGAGGGTTAGCGCGGCGGCAATCAGCGACAAGGCTGACAGGCGATAGCGGCTCAAGTGGAAGGCTGGGAACACGTGGGGCACTCCGTCCGTGGGAAAAGGTTCGAGGGACTTTATCGGCGGACAGGGTGCGACGCAAACTGCGTCCTACAGCAAAGGCACTTTTGCCCTTCATGAACCGGCAGATTTTCTGTAGGGTCGAGAACATCAGGACGGCCAGAAAACCAACAAGAGGCAGACATGCACACCGAGTTTCCTACCCAGCCAAGTTACCGTGGGCAACGTGAACAATTCCTCGCGGCGGCCACCGCTGCCGGCGCGACGTTGACCGAATATCCGCACCCACTTAAAGGGCCGTTCGGTGAATCGTTGAGCACTGACGTGGCGGTGCTCGGTGATCCGGCGGCCAAACGGTTGCTCATTGCGTTGAGCGGTACTCACGGGGTCGAAGGCTATTATGGCTCCGGGTGTCAGATCAAATGGATGCAGGACTTGGGCAAGCGCTCACTGCCGGCGGATGTCGCGGTGGTGATGATCCACTTGATCAATCCGTGGGGCACGGCGTGGCTGCGTCGGGTCAATGAAGACAACATCGACCTCAATCGCAATCACCTGGATTTCGAACGTCCGCTGCCAGACAACCAGGCCTACGCGACGCTGCATGAGATCTATGCCAGCTCTGATTTGCAGGGCCCCGAGCGTGATCGCGCCGATGCTTTGCTCGATGCGCAAATCAAGGAACACGGTTGGCCGGCGGTGATGTCGATTGTCGAGGGCGGCCAGCACAGTCACCCCGATGGTCTGTTCTATGGCGGGCTGGCGCCGAGTTGGTCGAACCACACGTTGCAGCAGATCATGCGCAAACATGTGGCCCATGCCGAGGTCGCGATGTGCTTCGACCTGCACACCGGGGCAGGGGAGTACGGGCATCCGATGCTGTTGACCATCACCGAAGCGGCGTATCCGGCGCTGGAAGAAGCCCAAGCCATTTACGGCCCATGGCTCTACACCTTGCACACCGGCGCCAATACCACCAGCGAAACCGGGGTGGCGGCGACGGCAACCGGTTACACCTCGCAGGCATTACTCAACGCCTTGCCGCAAATGCGGCTGATGCCGTTTGTGATCGAGTGCGGGACGTATCCGGGGCCAGACGTTCATCGTCATTTGCGCGATGACCATTGGCTGCATCTGCACGGCAACCCGAGTGATGCGGTGGGGCGCGGGATCAAACTCAATCTGCTGGAGCAGTTCTATCCGGCCGACAGCGACTGGCAGGCCATGGTCTGGCTGCGCACCTGGCAGATCTGGGAGCGGGGATTGTCGGCGTTGTCGACGATGCGGGCCTGACTATTGTCGGGCACTTTTCTCGAGGCATAAAAAAACGGCCTACCTTTCGGTAAGCCGTTTTTAGTACTTGGTGGCTACACAGGGACTTGAACCCCGGACCCCAGCATTATGAATGCTATGCTCTAACCAACTGAGCTATGTAGCCAAGTGGCGCGCATTATTCACCTGGAACGAAGATGCGTCAAGCGTAAATTTAAAATATTTCCCCACACTTTCAACCGGTTATCGTCCTGGCCCGAAAAAACAGGGCGGGGCAGGCCGTCAACGCAGCTGAAATCTCCCGGTATTCGCACTCAAGGCCTTGCTGCCCTGGCTCAGGGTGTCTGCCGCCAGGTTCACGGCCCGCGCGCCTTCCAGCAGCCTGACGGCGGCCTGATCGACCTGCTGGATATTGCCGCTGACCTCATCGGCGGTGCTCGCTTGCTCTTCGACCGCAGTAGCGATTTGCGCCAGGGTGTCGGTGACGCTCTGTACGGCGCTGGCGATTTCTCCCAGACGTTCACCCAGACCCGTGACGGCTTCGGCGTCGGATTGGGCCTGGCCGCAAGCGGCTTCCATCAAGCTCACGGCTTCATTCACTGTATTGCGCAGGCTGTCGACGGTGCCGGCGATTTGCGCGGTGGAGGATTGCGTGCGCTGGGACAGACTGCGCACTTCATCGGCCACTACGGCAAAGCCGCGACCTTGTTCGCCCGCACGAGCAGCCTCAATGGCAGCGTTGAGCGCTAACAGGTTGGTCTGCTCGGCGACACCGCGAATGGTGTCGACCACCAATTGAATCTGTTGCCCTTGCTCACTGACCCGGCCCAATGCCGCAGCGGTGTCGTTGAGGCGTTGATTGAGCTGCTGAATGCTCGCCGTGGTGCGCTGGCTGTCGCGGCTGCTGTCGGCGGCGATGCGCTGAGTGTGCTGGGCGCTGCCGGACGCTTGTTCACAGCTCTGGGCGACGCCTTGCGAAGTGGCGGCCAATTGCGTGGCAGCGGCGGCGATCTGGCTGATCTGGATTTGCTGGGCTTCGACTTCGCCCAAGGCGCCACTGGAATGATCGTTGAGGGTGCGCACGGCATTGCTCAGTTGCAACGTCTCATGATCGACCCCGAGCAAACTGTTGCGCAGTTGCACCACCGCGACATTCAACGCAGTGCTGATTGCCGCCAGTTCATCGCGACCCTGCACCGGCACTTGCAGGCTGAGGTTTCCGTCGCGCAAGGCTTCGGCCAGCACAGTGATGCCGCTGGCGCTACGACGAATCGAAGCCTGCAAGCACACGAACAAATACAGCGCGGCCAGCAGCAGGCAACCAAAGATCGTCGCCACCAGGATGAATTGGCGGATCGCCGAGCTGTGGTAGTAATCCAGGCGTTGATCCAGTGACACCAGCGATTGCTGGCGCAGCGAGGCGAGGTCCGTGAGCAGTGAATCGAGGTTGCGTTCGAAGTCTTCCGGCTTGAGGTTGATGCTGCCGCCGAACACGCCGTCGTCCAGCACTTTCAAGGTCGAATCCAGATGCTTGAGGCTGTCATGGTACTGCCCGGCCCACGTCTGCAAGGCACTCGGCAGCCGCGCTTCGAGCAGGCTGGCGGTCTTCACCAGTTGCTCCCGCGCATCCCCGATGCGACTGCGCAAATCGCGCAATTGCAGGCGGCTTTGCAGAGTGAACTGCCCGGACACCACCGAAGCCTGGCCGACTGCTGCGAGCCGGCCGACCCGTTCAATCAGGTCCGGTGCATGCTGCGTGGAGATCTGCGTCAGCAAATAGGTTTCCAACCACGGCGCCAGGGTCAGGCGATTGTCCATGACGATCTGTTCGCGCAAGGCTTGCAAGGCGCTCAGGGCATTGGTGAAACGGTCGTAACCGTCCGGCCACCAGCCGACGCTGCTCAGGCTTTTCGAGTCGAGGCCGTTGAGCGCGGTTTGCAGGGCTTGATAGCGGCTCAGGGTTTCACCTTCCGCGCCTTCGGTTTGCAGGGCATTGCCCAAATCTGTCGTGGCTTGGGCGACGGCGGGCTGCACGGCGTCGAAAGCGCCCATGGCGGCGATCGTTGCCGGTGTCGGCTGGCGATTGGTTTCAGTGGCGCGCCAGCGGGCGGCGCGATCACGTTGGGCGGCGAGCAGGTTGTCGAGCGCATCCAGGGACAGCAGTTGACGAACCCCGGCGCGTTCGCCGGAAATCAGTTGCAGCTTGTCGCGATAATCCTGGCCGATCATCAACAGGCTGCCGGCCAGCGGGAGGATGAATAGTAGAAATAGCAACTGAAACTTGCGTGCGAAGCCAAAACGCCCCAGCAGTCCGATCCCCGGTGATAAAAAAGCCTGCATGCCCCATGACTCCTCTGGACACCACGCACCATTGGCGTGCGTCGTGATCGTTGCGACCGCGACTTGTGCCCTTTTAAAAGGCCTCGAAAGTTCACCCTCGCCAGCTCTGTAGGCCGACTCTGTAGCGAAACTTCCCATTCTCGATCCCCTTTGTAAGGGGGCCGCGTTGAAGCGGATAAGCAAGGCAAGATTCAGACCATGGCGTTGCGCTATCACCCACTCTTCGATGAACGACGAGGTCGTTAGCAGGCTAAGGGGATGGCGCTGCTGCACTGAAAAATGGCACATTGACGCACCTGCCCGTGTGCACCCTCTGTTGTACGGAAATTCTCATGGCTATCAGCAATGCCCAGACCGGCGCTACGCCGGCGTCCGCGACTCCACAAAGCAGCCCTTTGGTCATGCGCATCATCGGCGCCGTGGCGCTGGCGCACCTGATCAACGACTTGATTCAGTCAGTGCTGCCGTCGATTTATCCGATGCTCAAGGCCAACTATGGCCTGACCTTTACCCAGGTCGGCCTGATCACCCTGACGTTCCAACTGACCGCCTCGCTGCTGCAGCCGTGGGTCGGTTACCACACAGATCGCCATCCAAAACCGTGGTTATTGCCGGCCGGTACGGTGTGCACGTTGATCGGCATTCTGATGATGTCGGTGGTCGGTAGCTTCCCGATGATCCTGCTGGCGGCCGGATTGATCGGCATCGGTTCTTCGACCTTTCACCCGGAGGCTTCCCGCGTGGCGCGACTGGCCTCGGGCGGGCGTTTCGGCCTGGCGCAATCGACCTTCCAGGTCGGTGGTAATGCTGGTTCGGCGTTCGGTCCATTGCTGGCGGCGGCGATCATCATTCCTTACGGCCAGGGCCACGTCGCGTGGTTCGGGTTGTTCGCGGTGTTTGCGCTGTTCGTGCTTTATCGCATCAGTCGTTGGTACGCCAACCACTTGAACCTGTTCAAGCTCAAGCAAGGCCAGGCGGCGACCCATGGCTTGTCGAAACAGCGGGTGATCAGTGCGCTGGTGGTCCTCGGTTTGCTGGTGTTCTCCAAGTATTTCTACATGGCCAGTTTCACCAGTTACTTCACCTTCTACCTGATCGAGAAATTCGACCTGTCGGTGGCCAGTTCGCAATTGCACCTGTTCCTGTTCCTCGGTGCGGTGGCGGCGGGGACGTTCTTCGGCGGGCCGATTGGCGACAAGATCGGGCGTAAGGCAGTGATCTGGTTTTCGATCCTTGGCGTTGCGCCGTTCACCCTGATCCTGCCGCATGTTGATCTGTTCTGGACCAGCATTCTCAGCGTGGTCATCGGCTTCATCCTCGCCTCGGCGTTCTCCGCCATCGTGGTGTATGCGCAGGAATTGGTGCCAGGTAACGTCGGGATGATTGCCGGGGTGTTCTTCGGTTTGATGTTTGGTTTTGGCGGGATTGGTGCGGCGTTGCTGGGGCATCTGGCGGATGTTCACGGCATCGAATACGTGTACTTCCTATGCTCGTTCTTGCCGCTGTTTGGGGTGTTGGCGATCTTCCTGCCGAGAACCAAAAAGGCCTGATCACCACCGACCTGTGTAGGAGCGAGGCTTGCCCGCGAAGGCGGTGTGTCATTCGCCATTGATGCCAGCTGACACTCCGCCTTCGCGGGCAAGCCTCGCTCCTACAAGGGCGGTGGTGTTGGCCGAATTTCAGGCACAAAAAAGCCGCGTATCAAACGCGGCTTTTTCTTGAGCGATGAACTATCAGACTGTGGCGGGGTTTTGTTTTTCCGGATCAATGCCATAAAGGGCAATTGCCTGCGCCACTTTTTCCCTTGGCAACGTACCTTCATCGGCCAGCGCCTTCAGGGCGGCTACGGCAATAAAGTGGCGATCGACTTCGAAAAACCTGCGCAGTGATTCGCGGGTATCCGATTGACCGAAACCATCGGTACCCAGCGCGACGAAGCGACGTTTGGGCACAAACGGACGGATTTGATCGGCGAATATTTTCATGTAGTCGGTCGCGACGACCACGGGGCCCTGCTTGTCCTGCAAGCAGCTTTCCACATGGCCGATTCGCTGCGTCTCTTGCGGGTGCAGCAGGTTCCAGCGCTCGACTTCCTGGCCTTCGCGACGTAGCTCGGTCAGGCTTGTCACGCTCCATACTTCGCTGCTGACGCCGAAGTCAGACTCCAGCAACTGGGCAGCGGCGATGACTTCCAGCAGGATCGAACCACAACCCATCAACTGCACATGTTTGCCTTCGACCTGCGTGGCCGTGGCCGAGAGCGGGTACATCCCTTTGAGAATCCCTTGTTCGGCGCCATCGGGCATGTCCGGGTGGGCGTAGTTTTCGTTGAGCAGGGTGATGTAGTAGTAGATGTCCTCGTTCTCGACGTACATGCGGCGCATGCCGTCCTGGATAATCACGGCCAATTCATAGGCATAGGTCGGGTCGTAAGACACACAGCACGGGACGGTCGAAGACAGCACGTGACTGTGGCCATCGTCGTGTTGCAACCCTTCACCCATCAAGGTGGTCCGGCCCGAAGTCGCACCGAGCAGAAAGCCCCTGGCCCGAGCGTCACCGGCGGCCCAAGCGAGGTCGCCGACTCGCTGGAAACCAAACATGGAATAGAAGATATAGAAGGGCACGGTCATCACACCGTGTGTGCTGTATGAAGTGCTCGCCGCAATCCAAGAGGAGATGGCGCCTGATTCGTTCAGGCCCTCCTGCATGATCTGACCGTCCCGGGCCTCTTTGTAGTAGCTGAGTTGGCCAGCATCCTGAGGCGTATACAGTTGGCCGACGTGGGAATGAATGCCGATTTGGCGGAACAGGCTTTCCATGCCGAAGGTCCGTGATTCGTCCGGGACGATCGGCACGATCAGTTTGCCGATATTCGGGTCCTTGAGCAGCGTCCCAAGGATCCGCACGAAGGCCATGGTGGTGGAGATCTCACGCTCGCCAGTGCCTTTGAGCTGGGTGCCCAGGGTTGATAACGGTGGGATCTGCAGCGGTTCGGCCACACTGATTCGCTCTGGAATGTAGCCACCCAGTTCGGTGCGCCTGGCTTGCAGGTATCGCGCCTCGACACTGTCCGGGGCAGGTTTGAGATAGGGCATTTCGCCCAGTTGATCGTCAGTGATTTCCAGCGAAAAACGATCGCGGAATGCCCTGATCGCATCCTCGCCCATCTTCTTCAGTTGATGATTGATGTTCTGGCCTTCGCCCGCTTCACCCATGCCAAAACCTTTGACGGTCTTGGCCAGAATGACGGTCGGCCCGCCGGTGTGGCGCATGGCCGCAGCATAGGCGTTGTAGACTTTTTCCGGGTCGTGACCGCCGCGAGACAGCTTCCAGATTTCCTCGTCGGTCATGTCGCTGACCAGTTCCAGCAGCTCGGGGTATTTACCGAAGAAGTGTTCGCGTACGTAAGCGCCGTTCTGGGATTTGTAGTTTTGATATTCGCCGTCGACACATTCCATCATGCGCTGGCGTAGCAGACCGCTTTTGTCCTTGTCCAGCAGGGCATCCCAGCCACCGCCCCAGATCACTTTGATGACATTCCAGCCGGCCGCCCGGTACAGGCTTTCGAATTCCTGGATCACTTTGGCGTTGCCGCGCACCGGGCCATCCAGACGCTGCAGGTTGCAGTTGACGACGAAGATAATGTTGTCGAGTTTCTCCCGGCCGGCGAGGGAAATGGCGGCCAGGGATTCCGGCTGGTCCATTTCTCCATCGCCCAGGAATGCCCAGACTTTTCGCCCCTGATGTTCTTTCAGGCCGCGATCTTCGAGGTAGCGCATGAAGCGTGCCTGGTAGGCCGCAGTGATTGGCCCCAGGCCCATGGATACGGTGGGGAACTGCCAGAAATCGGGCATGAGCCGAGGGTGGGGATAGGACGACACGCCATCGCGATCGGTCTCGCGCCGAAAGTTATCCAGCTGATCTTCGCTCAAGCGTCCTTCAAGGTAGGCGCGCCCATAGATACCCGGCGAGGAGTGGCCCTGGATGTACACCATGTCGCCACCGAACTGCTCGGTTCGACCGCGGAAGAAATGTTCGAAGCCGACGTCGTAGAGGATCGCGGCCGAGGCATAGGAGGCGATGTGTCCGCCCACATTCGAATGCTTGCCGGCGCGCAGCACCATGGCCAGGGCATTCCAGCGGATGTAAGCATTGATCCGCCGCTCCACGGCCAGATCGCCGGGATAGGCTTGCTGGCGGTCCACCGCAATCGTGTTGACGTAGGGCGTAGTGACTCGCCCGTAAAAATCTCCATGCTGGGTGACATCGAAGTCCAGCAACTGATCGATCAGGTAATGGGCTCGAGGGCGGCCTTCGACGCTCAGAACCGATTCAATGGACTCGAGCCATTCGCGGGTTTCTTGTGGGTCTTCGTCGAGAAACACTGATTGTTGTGCCATCGTCGTCTCCTGGATGGTGCAGCGGGAGAACCGAATGTTCGGTTCCCTGGCGAAGGGGATCGGCATGCACCAATCCCTCGGAATGCTTTTAGTTGCAACTGCAACTATGTGCGGAATTTATCGTGCTGCGCGTTACAATTGCAACTAAATCGATTCCATTGGAAGGGTGCAGCATGTCTTCAAGCGAGCCGGATACCTGGTTCAGATTCGTCAGGGCGCATCGGTGCCTGATACGGGAAATCGAGCGCCGCCTGGCTGCGGCCGGGCTACCTGCTTACGCTTGGTACGATGCGTTGTGGGGGCTGGAAAGTGGTCCCAACGGCACCCGGCGCATGAATGAATTGGCCGATGTCATGGCGATCGAACGCTACAACCTCACGCGCCTGATTGACCGCCTGGAGGCCGAGGGCCTTGTCGAGCGCAGTCGTGCCAGCGACGACGGCCGGGGTGCCTATGCCGCCATCACCGAGCGAGGCAAAGTGCTGCGCAAGAAGATGTGGCAGATTTACGAAAGCGCCGTCGACGAACTGTTTCTGGCGCAATTCGATGATCAGCAGCAACGTTTCTTCAGCGAAGCCCTGGAGCGCGCGGCAAGTGCCGCCAGAAACAGCTCGCGGGGCGTGTGAGCACCGCCGGTTCATTGCAACTGATAACGCTGCATCGCCTGCTCGACGTACTCGTGGGGGATCTTGTCTTCCTGCGCCAGGGCTCGCAGCGCCAAGGTGACAATCCAGCGCTTGTCTACCGTCTGTCCCGCGTTCGGTGCGGCTGGTAGCGATGCGGTTGATTCGGCACCGAGGGCTACAAAACGCGCGGTGATGTGTGCGCCTATCTGATCGACTACATGCTGCGCATAGCCGGTCACGGCAATAACCGGAGAGTCCTCGGCGTCCAGGCATTCGCGCAGATGCGAGGAGCGCCGTGGCATGCCGGGATGCACTCGGGTCCAGCGTTGGGCGCTATCGGCATCCCGCGCCAGACGGGTATAGCTGGGGCAACTCCAGAGCTCGCTGGCCACGCCCCAGTCGTCACGCAACATCCGCGCCGCTGAAATCACCGCACGCAAGGCGAGTCCCGCTCCCAACAGGCGAACGCTTGGCTGCTGCGTGCCAGCTTCTTTCTCGCTGATCTTGTACATGCCTTTGAGCGCCTGGCTCGCGCTGAAGCTGCTGATGGGGTCCATGAATTCGTTGGGCTCATCGTGCAGCGCCATGTAGTAAAAACCGTGACGGCCTTCGACATACAAGCTCTGCAACGCAGCCATTGCAATGGCGCGTGCCTCCGCGCCGCTGGCTGGATCGAATGGCAGGCATTGCGGGTTGGCGGCCAGCCAGAGAGACACCCAGGGATGAGTGCCCTTGGGCCAGGTGGAGGACAGCGTCTCAATGTCGTTACAGAAAATCCCGCGCTGGGCGGACTCGTTGGACAGCGCGCAAAGCTCTGCCGACGTTGCGGAACGGGTCAGGTACAACAAAGGTTTTTCACTGGAACAGGCCTGTGGGCTGAACCGCAGTGGCCAAGCGCTGATACGCGTGTGCGCTGCTTCCGCGCCAGGTTGCTGATTGGATCGCACCACCCAGACATTCGTTGCCGTTTCCGGATCTTGTTCCAGGCGATCGGCAATTTCGATCATGGTGTCGAGCGGTGAAGCGGATCCTTCATGGGGCTGATCGGCAAGCGCCTGAATCTTTTCGATACAGGCCTGGGCTGCCAGGCCGGTCTCCCGGGTTGTGCTGAAACTGGAAAAACCGATCATATTTCAAAGCACTCCGTGCGTTCCGTCGTCCTTGCACCATACTGCACGCGTTAATATGATTGCAAATGCAATGATATTCATCACTGTCAAATGGAGCCTCCGATGAACGCCTCTTATCCCCTTACTTTTTATACGGCTGATACACCCAACGGGCAGAAGATCAGCATTTTCCTGAAAGAAGCCCACATCATTTGTGAGCAGGTGAAGTTCAATCTGTCCGAAGGACGACAACATTCACCGGAGTACCTGCTGATCAATCCGAACGGAAAGATCCCCGCAATCGTTGATCATCAGGCCGGAATTTCGGTTTTCGAATCAGCAGCCATCTTGAGTTACTTGTCGCACAAGTTCGATTGTTTGCAGCCGAAGTCTGCTGCCGAACAGCTTGTGGTCCAGCAATGGTTGTTTTTCCAGGTCGGCGCCATCGGCCCGATGCTCGGTCAGCTCTGGTGGTTTTTGCACGGCAGTAAGTCGCAGAACCAAGAAGCGATTGCGCGTTATCGCAAAGAGGCATTACGCATTTACAACGTGGTGGATCAGCGGTTGGCGGTGAGTGTCTACCTGGCATCAGACAGCTACTCAATAGCCGATATTGCGGCTTTTCCCTGGTTGCGAACGCACGAGGAACTCGAACTGGATATCACACCGTTCAGCCATGTGAGTCGCTGGCTGGAGGTTATCGAGTCGCGGCCAGCGGTACAGGCAGGGCTGGCTGATTCTCGGGAAGCCTCCGCGAACTGACACCGTTATTTCAATTATCCGCTTGCTCATAAAGCCGCACTCATCCGGAGGGAAGGGCGGCTTTTTATATTCAACGTATTATTATAAATAAAATAGCGTATGCTTTAATCAGATGAGTCATCTGTCATTTTTTAATAAAGATCGGTTTGTATGACTGTGCTATTACGGCGCTCGTGCTTAAATTCGTCTATGTAGTGCGCTTTTATTTTTACTACAAGCCTGGCCCTTGGATTCGATATTGATTGAGTAATCGATATTGAAGGGTGATTCAATTAGCTGAATACTATAAAAACAGGATTTTTTATGATCACTCAACTATTTGACCACAGGGTGGTGGCTAAAGATGAGTCCGAACTGGATTATCGATTGCGTCGTGCCTTCGAGAGGTGCTTTGAATCCTTGAATGGCTGTCATTATGCTTATTTTGTGATGCATAAAAGCCTGCAAGTCAAACCGCGAATTATTTCGAACTATCCCGAACCTTGGCTCGAAGCTTATAAGGCCGCCGATTTCCACTTGATAGATCCTGTGATCAATCACGGCATGAAGTGTATTGCTCCTTTCTCCTGGCGAGAGGCGCTTGAGTCCACAGAGCCAGGGCAAGGCAATGACGTATTTACCTTGTCGGAGAAATACCAGATCTCGAAGGGGTTCACCTTCAATCTGCATGACTCGAACGGTTTGTTCGCAGCACTCAGCATTTGCAATACCGAGCACAGAGTCGACTTCGAGCAAGTCATGATGAACCGCACGGCAGAAATTCAGATGACGCTCATCCGGTTCCACAACAACCTGACAGCCAGTTTTACGCCGAGTGAACTCTTTCCAGAGTCGGGTGATACCAGTCTTTCAGACAAGGAAATGGGCATACTGAAATGGGTGGTGATGGGCAAGGCCTACAGCGAAGTTGCTGCGATTCACGCCATTTCTGTGCGTACCGTGAAGTTCCACATGTCCAATGTCGTTAACAAACTACAGGTGAGCAACGCCAAACAGGCGGTCTACAAGGCTGTGAGCCTGGGAATTGTCTGAATCCCGTGCTGTTCACTGGTATGGAGTGGGCTGGCAATTGATATCGACCACTTCATGTAGCGGCTGGCCGTTCTTCGATTCGATGGCGTCTTTGAGACGCTGATCATTCTCGCTGGACACCGGCATATTGAGCAGCAGTACTTTCTCTCCTGGCGAGGCTTCGCCGCTGTCCAGTACTTCGTAGTGCCATCCCGCCTTGCGAACGATGCGCGACATGGCTTGGCTGACGACTGTGATGATCGAGTCAAGCCCTGCACGGGCAGCGTAGGTGTGCATGGCCAGGAGAAGCATCTCGGTGAGGGCAAATTGGCCCAGCCCCAACGCCCGAGAGCGAGTCTTGTCGACGAAAAACCGGCTTGACTCTGCGATCCGGATATTCTTGGGCAATGTGTACTCGAAAAAATCGCGAAATGGTCCCTCAACCATGTAGGGATACACCGTGTTGATCAGGCGCAGACTGGCTAACGATACTCCCGAACACGTCCCTATCAGGTAAGTCGAAAAGGCATTGTCATACTCGTCGACTTCATGGCCACCACAAACACTAACTCTCCAATTAAGCCTGTCAGCGAACACCTCTTTTCGTAATCCATACAAGTTTCCCAATAGCGCTTGGGAAGCATTTGAGTGCTCGACATTATAAAAGCTGACTTTGTCCATGCTGATCGCAGTTTCCGTCCGTGGAAGAAGAGGGCAGGTGGTGGCCACCACTTATTCACAAACAGGATGAAGTGACGGTTTGAATAAATCAACTGTACCTAGAATCAGGGGCGGCGCTTTACTCATCTTGTAATCATTCAGATTGCCAATCGATGTTGATTCGCACGTAGGTACAGTTGTCGGTTGTCCGCGCAGCGATAAGTATAAGGAGGCCTATCCAGCGGATGACTATTAACTCTTACAGGAACAATAATATGAGTGTCGTGAGTACCCGCCAGAAAACTAAAGATGACATCACGCAACATGAAATTTCAGCCTTGAAGACCCGATTCAATCTTGCAGATGCCCATACACATCAAGATCAGAGTTTCACCCAGCGACAGATTGTCGATCGTCTTCCTGAATTGTGGTATCGCGCTCAGGGGCAAACTCAGTACCAGAGCGAGCAAGAGTTCATCCAGGCCTTCTTCACTTTTCACGGACAAGAGCATGCGCTCAAGCGTCACGATGAAATTTACCTGGTCTATGCGGCTTCGATCGCCATGCATATCACAGCGACCTATCTGCGCAAGCGCGACATGAGTGTCGGGCTGATTGAACCTTGTTTCGATAACCTGCATGACTTGCTCAAACACATGGAAGTGCCGCTGTCGCCGCTGGACGAGGCGATCTTTCGTTCGCCGAGCGATGTCTACGCAAATCTTCAGACCGCAGCGGCAAAGGTCGATGCGATTTTCCTGGTTGACCCTAACAATCCCACCGGCTCAAGTATGTTCGCTGACGGCGCGCAGGCCTTTATGGAAGTGGCGCGTTACTGCAAGGACTACGGCAAGTTGCTGATTCTGGATTTCTGCTTTGCGGCGTTCTTCAAGACCGCCGGCGGCAGCCGATTAGATGCGTATGCGATTCTCGATGACATCGGTACCCAGTACATCATCATGGAGGACACGGGCAAGACCTGGCCGCTACAAGATACAAAGTGCGCCACGATCATGGCCAGTAAGGCCCTCAACGCCGACATTTACAGCATCGTGACCAGTGTCTTGCTGAATGTCTCGCCGTTCATTCTGAATGTGGTGACGCAATACATTAACGACAGCCGTGATGACGATTTTGAATCCGTGCGCTGTGTGCTCGATGTCAATCGCGAGACCGCCCGGCGTCATTTGCAGGGTGACTTTTTGAACTACCTGACGCCCATGGTTGAAACCAGCGTGGCCTGGTTCGAAATCGTGCGCAAAGGTGTATCAGCCGATGACCTGCAGGCTTACCTGATGGACTACGCGGTTTACGTCCTGCCAGGTAAGTATTTTTACTGGAGCAAGCCGCAGACAGGCCAGAAATACATCCGTCTGGCGCTGGCACGCAAACCCGAAGAGTTCCAGTTGGCGATCGAAACCATTGCCCAGGCGCTGGAGAATTATCATGGATGAAGTCGTCCTGCCGATTATCGATGCCACCGTTTTCATGGGGATGCACCACAGCGAACCACTACTGCGGGCAAAGTCGCTGGGTTTCTTCAACAGTTTCTCTGAGCGTCAGGTGCTGATGAGCTTCGGCCAAATCGGTATCTGCGATGCAATCATCTGGAAGAAGAGTCGTCACCTGCAGGATGTCTATTACCCCTTCATGGACGTCCTCCATACAGAAATGGATATCCAGCGTCAGGGGTACTGCAATGAAGTGTTGCGCCGCGCCTGCCTGGAGTCTGATTGGGGGCACCTGAACGTCGAGAAGAAATTGCTGGCCGCGCATGTTCTCGAGCATCGCCGGCCTCTTTTTACTCATGATCAGCAATTGCTGGAAATGACAGTGTTGCAGCCTTTCCTCCAGGCTTTCCCCCTGTGGGTTTCCGGCCCCGCTTTTCCTCAATCCTTGCAGACCCTTTTTGAGCAGTCCGGTGAAATGTTAATCAACCAAGAGGACTTCCTGAATGTCTGGTAAGAGCGTTTTCGTTCCGTTGATTTCACCGCTGGATGAACTGTCGCAAATCTGTGAGTCGAGTGTGCGTCGCCTGCTGCAGTGTTCGCGACCGTATGTCGACGGTTACATCCCCTGCCTGACCTCGGGTGAAGGCTGGCGTCTGGGGCGAAGGGATTGGCAGCGAATGCTGGAACTGACATTGGCGTACGCGCAGGATAAAACGGTGATCGCCGGCATCGAGCGCGCAACGACTGCCGAGGTACTTGAATACGCATTGCTGGCGCAGGAATTGGGGGCTCAGGCCGTCATGTTTACTTCCCCGTTTGCTGAAGGAACGCGCCAGGACCAGATGATTGAGCATTATCGTGAGGTTCACGATTCCACCTCATTGAATATCTACATCTACAACGAATCTGCGCTATCCGGTAACGAAAAAAACTTCGAGACGTTGCTGGCCATCGCTGAACTGCCTCGGGTGATTGGCATCAAGGATTCGCCTTCTCTACCGCGCACGCAAAAGCAAATCGAGCTATTGCGCGCACAAGGCCTGGATTACTTCATCGGCTGGGAAATGCTGCTGGCACGGGAGCTTGAGTCTGACGGAAATGTCGTTTCGTTGGCCAATCTGGAACCCGGTCTCTGTCGGCTGGCGATTGGCGCTCGACAAGCATCGATTGGGGAACTGGTCGCGACGCTCAACGTGTACTTCGATCTTGCGGCTGACGATTGGTACGCTCAGGTCAAAAAAGAACTCAAGGCCCGAGGTGTCATCAGCACAGGCCTGGTGTTGGCGGAAAAGGGGACGGTGGGATGAGCGATTTGCAGAAAGAGCTGTTTCTGGCTAATCGCGCCTGCATCAAGCAGCTCAAGCCACTTGATAGCCGGATCGCCGCCTTCGAGCGTGACTGGATTTACTCGACAATCAACAAGACCCGCACTGCGAATACGCCGGCCGATCTCGGCGCATTACGCCAGCAATTGGCCGACCTGGTGGAAGAGGATCGCAGCGAGGTCCCTGCAAGTGCTCGCTACGTTGCCGAGCACATGCCGCGAGACGAGTTCAAAATCCTGGTTCAGGAATTCGCACTCGATGGTCTTACCGAAGCGCAGGTGTTCTATCACCTCATGCCGCGTCTCAGCCTTGCGGCACAGATGCCAATGTTGCGAATGATGATCGACGAGTTTGGTTCCGGCAATCTCAAGCGCTCGCACACCACGTTGTATGTCGACCTCCTCAAAGAGCTGGAAATGCCGATCGACCTGGAGTTCTACGTCGGTGCCAACTCATCGGCCGGTTTCTCGTTCCCCAACATGTTCTGTTGGTTAACGATGCGCGCGGATGATCCTTCGTACTTCGCCGGTGTCATTACCTATTTCGAGACCGTCGTACCTTTTTTCTTCGAGTGTTACACGTCGATATGCGAGCGTTTACAGATCAAGGCCCATACGTATTATTCGGAGCACGTGCACATTGACGTATTCCATGCCATAGAAGGCCAGCGCCTGCTTAAAGCGATGGATGCGACGGGGGATCTGGACCCGGTAAAAGCCTGGCACGGCATCTGTATGGGGCGCGACATTACCAACGCTGCTTTTGATGCCGCCGTGGACAAGGCGCAGCGTCAGAAGCTCTTCGAGAGGGGGCGGGTTGTTGAACGAGCTATCTGAGTTTCATCGTTCCGGCACATTTACCCTCGTTGTCGATGATCAGCAATATCAAGTGCCGCATGCCTGCCCTCACCGTGATGGCTGGCTGATCCACGGGACCATCAACGAAAAGCGCAAAAGCATTACGTGCCCATTACATTTTTCAGTGTTTAGCCTCGAAACAGGTGAGCAACTGAGTGGGCCACCTTGCGGGCGCCTGGAGGTAAAGCGCTTAACGCCTGGCGTTCTCTGAACCATGCTTGAGCATGAAATCCTGCACCATGCACGCGCGTTAACGCTGTGCATCTGAAACGAAAAATCCCCGTATCATCGAATGATTACGGGGATTTTTTTGTCTATCGAGGTCCGTGTAAACCACGGTCCTTGTTAAACGTTGAAACGGAAGTGCATCACGTCGCCGTCTTTGACGATGTAGTCCTTGCCTTCCAGACGCCATTTACCGGCTTCTTTGGTGCCGGCTTCGCCCTTGTACTGGATGAAGTCGTCGTAGGCGATGACTTCGGCGCGGATGAAGCCTTTTTCGAAGTCGGTGTGGATCACGCCAGCGGCTTGCGGTGCGGTGGCACCGACGCGGACGGTCCAGGCGCGGACTTCTTCGACACCGGCGGTGAAGTAGGTCTGCAGGTGCAGCATCTCGTAGCCGGCGCGGATCACGCGGTTCAGGCCAGGTTCTTCCAGGCCCAGGGCTTCGAGGAACATGTCTTTCTCTTCGCCGTCTTCCAGCTCGGCGATTTCGGCTTCAATCTTGTTGCAGACCGGAACCACCATGGCGCCTTCTTCTTCGGCGATGGCCTTGACGATGTCCAGCAGCGGGTTGTTCTCGAAACCGTCTTCAGCGACGTTAGCGATGTACATGACCGGCTTGGTGGTCAGCAGGTGGAAACCACGAACCACTGCTTTATCGTCGGCGCCCATGTTCTTCATCAGGGTGCGCGCTGGCTTGCCGAGGGTGAAGTGAGCGATCAATTGCTCCAGCAGGCCTTTCTGGACCACTGCATCCTTGTCGCCACCCTTGGCGTTGCGGGTGACTTTCTGCAGTTGCTTCTCGCAGCTGTCGAGGTCGGCGAAGATCAGTTCCAGGTCGATGATTTCGATGTCGCGTTTCGGGTCGACGCTGTTGGAGACGTGAATCACGTTCTCGTCTTCGAAGCAGCGGACCACGTGGGCGATGGCATCGGTTTCACGGATGTTGGCCAGAAACTTGTTGCCCAGGCCTTCACCTTTCGAGGCGCCGGCAACCAGGCCCGCGATGTCGACGAATTCCATGGTGGTCGGCAGGATGCGTTTTGGATTGACGATGGCTGCCAGGGCTTCCAGACGCGGATCCGGCATCGGCACGATACCGGTGTTCGGCTCGATGGTGCAGAAGGGGAAGTTCTCGGCCGCGATCCCGGATTTGGTCAGGGCGTTGAATAGGGTGGACTTGCCGACGTTAGGCAGGCCGACGATGCCGCAATTGAATCCCATGGTGTTTTCCCCGAGGAGTGAGTCAGGCCTTCTGGCTGTGCAGGTTTTTCATCGCGCGGTTCCATTCCCCGGCGAGGATATCCGGCAGCACGCCGAGGGCAAAGTCGATGCTGGCATCGAGTTTTTCCTGTTCGGCGCGTGGCGCACGACCCAGGACGAAATTTGAAACCATACTGGCTACGCCCGGGTGGCCAATGCCAAGCCGCAAGCGGTAGAAGGTATTCTGATTGCCCAGCTGCGCGATGATGTCGCGTAACCCGTTGTGACCGCCATGGCCGCCACCCAGTTTGAGTTTGGCAACGCCCGGTGGCAGGTCGAGTTCGTCATGCGCCACGAGGATTTCTTCAGGCTTGATGCGGAAGAATCCAGCGAGTGCCGCGACGGCTTGGCCGCTGCGGTTCATGTACGTGGTGGGAATCAGCAGACGAACATCCTGACCCTGATGCGAATAGCGCCCGGTCAGGCCGAAATATTTGCGGTCCGCCACAAGATTTACGCCTTGTGCGTTCGCGATGCGCTCAACAAAAAGGGCCCCTGCGTTATGCCGGGTCTGTTCGTATTCAGCGCCTGGATTTCCCAGGCCAACGATCAGTTTGATGGCAGTCACGATAGGGGCCCTTCCTTGGAGTGGTGGATAACATCGCCGCAATCAGGGAGTGCGGCAAAAGTGGACGACAAGTGCTCATTTACCATTATGTAAACTCCGCGTTCTCGCCCGCTTTCTCGCTACGCTCTAGTCCGCGATGTTTCCGGTCACTCCGGCGAACAGAGTGAAATTACTCTGCTGCGCCTTCTTCGGTAGCTTCTGGAGCAACACGTGGGGCGTGGACGTTGGCAACAGCCTTGTCATCACCGTGTGCCAGAGCAACAAACTCAACGCCTTTAGGGGCTTTGAGGTCGGACAAGTGAATGATCGAACCGATTTCGGCGTTAGCCAGGTCGACTTCGATGAATTCAGGCAGGTCTTTCGGCAGGCAGGTCACTTCGATTTCCGAAACAACGTGCGAAACTTCGCCGCCTTTCTTGATCGGGGCTTCTTCACCAATGAAGTGTACAGGCACAACAGCGGTCAGTTTCTGACCAGCTACTACGCGTACGAAGTCAGCGTGCAGTACGTGACCTTTAGCCGGGTGACGTTGCAGAGCTTTGATGATTACGTTCTGCTTGGTGCCGCCAACGTTCAGCTCGATGATGTGGCTGTAAGCCGCTTCGTTTTCGAGCAGTTTGGCAACTTCTTTAGCCAGCATGCTGATGGATTCAGGGGCTTTTTCGCCACCGTAAACTACAGCTGGTACCAGGCTTGCGAGACGACGCAGGCGGCGGCTCGCACCTTTCCCCAGGTCGGAACGCACTTCAGCATTCAGAGTAAAATCGTTCATGTTGTATCTCCAAAATAACCACATTCGCCCCAGCGGTTGCGACCAGCGCTAAAGGCGATATGGGCAAAAAAGCCCCGCCCCGACAGGAATGCCGGGGCGGGGCGCTTTTCGTCAACGAGACATTCGAGAAGGGCAGGGCCCTTAACGGAACATCGCGCTGATCGATTCTTCATTGCTGATGCGGCGGACCGCCTCGGCAACTACCGGCGCGATATCCAGTTGACGGATACGCGAACAGGCTTGAGCAGCAGCGGACAACGGGATGGTGTTAGTCACCACCAGTTCGTCCAGCATGGAATTTTCAATGTTTTCGATCGCCCGACCGGACAGCACAGGGTGTGTGCAGTAGGCGAAAACCTTGGCAGCGCCATGCTCTTTCAGGGCCTTGGCCGCGTGGCACAGAGTGCCGGCGGTATCGACCATGTCATCGACCAGAATACAGGTACGCCCTTCGACATCACCGATGATATGCATCACTTCAGAGTGATTGGCTTTCTCACGGCGTTTGTCGATGATCCCGAGATCTACGCCCAGGGATTTGGCAACAGCACGTGCACGCACGACGCCGCCAATGTCCGGGGACACGATCATCAGGTTTTCGAAGCGCTGATCTTCAATGTCATCCACCAATACGGGGGAGCCGTAGATGTTATCTACCGGAATATCGAAGAAACCCTGGATTTGGTCAGCATGCAGATCAACCGTGAGAACACGATCGATGCCGACTACGGTAAGCATGTCAGCGACGACTTTCGCGCTGATAGCCACACGTGCGGAACGCGGACGGCGATCCTGACGGGCATAACCAAAGTAAGGAATAACAGCA
>NZ_JBIUXZ010000034.1:0-52161 GCF_044744265.1 Pseudomonas sp. NPDC087342 | reverse complement strand
TAACTCTTTGTTTACCAAGGAGTTTTCCGTTTCGACTGCGCCGGAAGTGGGGCGAATTATAGACTTCCAGAATCTGCCGTCAACCCCTGATTTCAGGTTTATTCGGATTTGAGCGTAATACGCGCAAATGCCTTCTTTCCGGCCTGGCAAACATGGGTCGCGCCCAGTACGTATATAAAGGTGCGATCGACAACCTCACCATCTACACGCACACCACCGGAATTCAGAAGATCACGCGCCACTGCCGAGTTCTTCACCAGGCCAGCCTTATTAAGGACAGCGGCGATCGGCATGTCTTCGGCAGCCGTCAATTCGATCTCTGGCAGATCATCCGGCAGCTCGCCTTCCTTCATGCGATTACCCGCCGCACGATGAGCATTGGCCGCAGCCTCTTCACCATGGAAACGCGCAACGATCTCTTCAGCCAGCTTGATCTTGATATCCCGCGGATTTGCACCCGCTTCGACATCAGCCCGGAATGCATTGATCTCATCCATGGAGCGGAAGCTGAGCAGCTCGAAATAGCGCCACATCAGCGCATCAGGAATGGAAACCAGCTTGCTGTACATCACACCCGGCGCTTCCTGGATACCAACGTAGTTGCCCAACGACTTGGACATCTTCTTCACGCCGTCCAGACCTTCAAGCAATGGCATGGTCAGAATGCACTGCGGCTCCTGACCATAACCACGCTGCAGCTCACGCCCCATCAGCAGGTTGAACTTCTGATCGGTGCCACCCAACTCGACATCCGCGCGCAAGGCAACCGAGTCATAGCCCTGGACCAGCGGATAGAGGAACTCATGAATAGCGATGGGTTGATTGGTCGTGTAGCGCTTATCGAAATCGTCGCGCTCGAGCATGCGAGCCACAGTGTATTGCGAAGTCAGGCGAATGAAGTCAGCCGGCCCCATCTGATCCATCCAGGTGGAGTTGAACGCCACCTCGGTTTTGGCAGGATCCAGAATCTTGAAGACTTGAGTCTTGTAGGTCTCGGCATTCTCGAGAACCTGCTCGCGGGTCAGCGGAGGACGAGTAGCACTCTTGCCACTCGGATCACCGATCATCCCGGTGAAGTCACCTATAAGGAAGATCACCTGGTGGCCCAGCTCCTGGAACTGGCGCAGCTTATTAATAAGCACCGTGTGACCCAGGTGTAAATCCGGCGCAGTCGGATCAAAGCCCGCCTTAATACGCAGCGGTTGGCCACGCTTGAGCTTTTCGATCAGCTCGGACTCGACCAACAGTTCTTCCGCACCACGTTTAATCAGCGCTAGCTGCTCTTCAACCGACTTCATAACAGACCCGCAAGGCTCAGATTCAAAGGGAACCAACCATACAAGATCGCGCACCAAATACAAGTTTTGCCCGGCGCACGCACGCCAATCCACGGACAGAGCATCCGCAGGCTTGCTTCAGAGATGATTTGGTTATATTTTATACAGTTATTTCATCTTCATCATGTCATTCATCTTTTCCAATTCATCTTTTCAAAGTCAAAAATTACCTATGACCACAGAACCGTCTAAAGCGCCCCCGCTTTACCCGAAGACCCACCTGCTTGCCGCAAGTGGAATAGCCGCCCTTCTCAGCCTGGCGCTCCTGGTATTCCCTTCCAGTGATGTTGAAGCCAAAAAGACGACCCTGAGCCTTGAACTGGAAAGTCCTGCTGAACAACTGACACAAGATCAAGACGCTGCCGAAGCCGTCCAAGCCACAAATGAGCCAGCAGCTTCTCCTTTCGCGCAGATCGAAGACAGCGCCGAAGACACCAAGCAAACCGCCCAGGCCGTGCCTGAGCCAGTGGTCGAAGTAAAGAAAGCGCCGAATCATAAAGAAGTGATCGTCGGCAAAGGCGACACCCTTTCGACTCTGTTTGAAAAGGTCGGCCTTCCCGCCGCCTCCGTGCATGAAGTCCTGGCCAGCGACAAGCAGGCCAAGCAATTCAGCCAGCTCAAACATGGCCAGAAACTCGAATTCGAGCTGAACCCTGAAGGCCAACTGACCAACCTGCACAGCAAGGTCAGCGACCTCGAAACCATTACCCTGACCAAGAATGACAAGGGTTATGTGTTCAACCGCGTTACCGCCAAACCGACCGTGCGCTCCGCCTACGTTCATGGCGTGATCAACAGCTCGCTTTCGCAGTCCGCCGCTCGCGCCGGCCTGTCCCACAGCCTGACCATGGACATGGCCAGCGTGTTTGGCTACGACGTCGACTTCGCCCAGGATATTCGCCAGGGTGACGAATTCGACGTGATCTACGAACAGAAAGTCGTCAACGGCAAGGCTGTCGGCACCGGCCCGATCCTTTCCGCACGCTTCACCAACCGCGGCAAGACCTACACCGCCGTGCGTTACACCAACAAACAAGGCAACAGCAGCTATTACACCGCTGACGGCAACAGCATGCGCAAGGCGTTCATCCGCACACCGGTAGACTTCGCCCGCATCAGCTCGAAGTTCTCCATGGGCCGCAAGCACCCGATCCTTAACAAGATCCGCGCCCACAAAGGCGTCGATTACGCAGCCCCTCGCGGCACGCCGATCAAGGCCACCGGTGACGGCAAAGTATTGCTGGCCGGGCGTCGCGGCGGTTACGGCAACACCATCATCATCCAGCACGGCAACACCTACCGTACGCTGTATGGCCACATGCAGGGCTTCGCCAAAGGCGTACAAACCGGCGGTAGCGTCAAGCAAGGCCAGGTGATTGGTTATATCGGCACTACTGGCCTGTCCACCGGCCCGCATTTGCACTATGAGTTCCAGGTTAACGGCGTCCACGTCGACCCACTGGGCCAGAAGCTGCCAATGGCTGATCCGATCGCCAAGGCCGAGCGCTCACGTTTCCTTGCGCAAAGTCAGCCATTGATGGCGCGGATGGATCAAGAGAAGGCCACCATGTTGGCTTCGAGCAAACGCTAAGCCATGGCGCTCTATATAGGTGTGATGTCCGGGACCAGCCTCGATGGCCTGGACATCGCGCTGATCGAGCAAACCTCGGCGATCAGGCTGATCGCCACGCACTACATCCCCATGCCGGAATCCCTGCGCGCCGAGCTGCTTGGCTTGTGCGCCAGCGGCCCGGATGAGATTGCCCGCTCGGCCATCGCCCAGCAAAACTGGGTGAAACTGGCTGCGCAGGGCATTCACACCCTCCTCGATCAACAACATCTGAAACCCGAAGACATTCGCGCGATTGGCAGCCACGGCCAGACCATTCGCCACGAACCGGCGCGCGGTTTCACCGTGCAGATCGGCAACCCTGCCCTGCTGACCGAGCTGACCGGCATCACCGTAGTCAGCGACTTCCGCAGCCGCGATGTCGCCGCTGGCGGCCAGGGCGCACCACTGGTTCCAGCCTTCCACGAAGCCTTGTTTGAAGAACGACCAGGCAATCGCGCGGTACTGAACGTTGGCGGTTTCAGCAACCTCAGCCTGATCGAACCCGGCAAACCAGTTGCCGGTTTCGACTGTGGCCCGGGTAATGTGCTGCTGGATGCCTGGATTCACCAGCAGCGAGGCGACAATTTTGATCGCGACGGCCAATGGGCAGCCAGCGGCAACGTCGAACCGGCCTTGTTGAGCGAACTGCTCAGCGATCCCTTCTTCGTGACCAAAGGCCCCAAGAGCACCGGCCGCGAAGTGTTCAACCTGCCCTGGCTGACTCAGCATCTGTCGCACTTGCCCGCCTTCGCAGCAGAAGACGTACAAGCGACCCTGCTCGAACTGACCGCCCTGACCATCGTCGAATCACTGCAAAGTGCCCAGGCAGATACCCGGGAACTGCTGGTCTGCGGGGGCGGCGCGCACAACGCTACGCTAATGGCCCGTTTGGCGAGTTTGTTACCCAACGCCAAGGTCAGCAGCACCGCAACTTACGGCGTAGACCCGGATTGGGTCGAAGCGATGGCTTTCGCCTGGCTGGCCCATTGCTGCCTGGAAGGCATCGCCGCCAATCGTCCGAGCGTCACCGGCGCCCGCGGCTTGCGCGTACTTGGCGCCATCTACCCCGCCTGACAACCCCGACTGACCTATCCCGATGAATCCCGGACAGCAAAACGCCGCAGGACTGTGAAGCCCTGCGGCGCTTTGTAATTCGGTGACGCGGATCAGATCGAGAACGACGAACCGCAGCCACAAGTCGTGCTGGCATTCGGATTCTTAATCACGAAACGCGAACCTTCCAGACCTTCCTGATAATCCACCTCGGCACCTGCCAGGTATTGGAAGCTCATCGGATCAACCACCAGACTCACACCTTCGCGCTCGACGATGGTGTCGTCATCGGCCACTTCTTCATCGAAGGTGAAGCCGTACTGAAAACCTGAACAACCACCACCCGTAACGAATACGCGCAGCTTCAAGCGATCATTCCCCTCTTCATCGACCAGGCTCTTCACCTTGTGCGCGGCACCGTGGGTGAATTGCAAAGCCGTGGGGGTGAAGGATTCGACGCTCATGCTAACTATCTCCCGGCGTTACGCCGCCATAATGCGTGATGTCGGGCATTATCCGCTTCTCCTAGAAAATTGGTCAACTATTGTTACGGTATATCAATCGATCCAATTGTCAGACCAGAATGCAAAAAGGCCCTTTAGAAGGGCCTTTTTGCCGAGCGCGATAAAGCCTTACGGCAGCATGCCCGCGTGGGACAGGCCGAAGCGCTCATCCAGACCGAACAGGATGTTCATGTTCTGCACCGCCTGGCCCGACGCACCTTTGACCAGGTTATCGATCACCGACAACACCACCACCAGGTCACCATCCTGTGGACGATGCACGGCGATACGGCAAACGTTGGCACCGCGCACGCTGCGGGTTTCCGGATGGCTGCCAGCCGGCATCACATCGACGAACGGTTCGTTGGCATAACGCTTTTCAAACAGCGCCTGCAGATCCACCGAGCGATCGACGACAGTCGCGTACAGCGTCGAGTGGATGCCGCGAATCATCGGGGTCAAGTGCGGAACGAAGGTCAGGCCGACGTCCTTGCCCGAGGCGCGACGCAGCCCTTGGCGAATTTCCGGCAGGTGACGGTGCCCTTTGACGGCGTAAGCCTTCATGCTTTCCGACGTCTCGGAGTACAGCGAACCTACCGCAGCACCACGACCGGCGCCGCTGACACCGGATTTGCAGTCAGCGATCAGACGGGAAGTGTCCGCCAGGCCCGCTTCGAGCAATGGCAGGAAACCCAATTGCGTGGCGGTTGGATAGCAACCCGGCACGGCGATCAGGCGCGCTTGCTTGATCTGCTCGCGATTGACTTCCGGCAGGCCGTAGACCGCCTCTTCCAGCAACTCTGGCGCACCGTGCGGCTGGCCGTACCACTTGGCCCACTCATCGGCATCTTGCAAACGGAAGTCTGCCGACAGGTCGATGACCTTGGTCCCGGCGGCCAGCAGTTCACCGGCCAGGGCGTGAGCAACACCGTGAGGCGTGGCGAAGAACACTACGTCGCAGGCGCCCAGGGTCTTGATGTCCGGAACGCTGAACGCCAGGCCGTCATAATGGCCTCGCAGGTTCGGGTACATGTCAGCCACGGCCAGACCGGCCTCGGATCGGGAAGTGATCACTACCACTTCAGCTTGCGGATGCTGCGCCAACAGACGCAGCAGTTCGACACCGGTGTAACCCGTGCCGCCGACGATACCGACCTTGACCATAAACCTGCCCTCAACGAACCCACTGGAAAGCCGTCGATAATAGGGGCCGCGCGCGCCTGCGACAACCGTCAAGGTGACGTGCGGAGCTTCTAGCCTCTACTATTCCCGCTACCGTGAACCTGGGAATAACTAAAAATGCTTTATCTGTGGCTCAAAGCGCTTCATATCGTCAGCATGGTCTGCTGGTTTGCCGGCCTGTTTTATCTGCCGCGCCTGTTCGTTTATCACGCGCAAAGCGAAGACACCGTCAGCAAGGAACGCTTCAGCATCATGGAGCGCAAGTTGTACCGGGGCATCATGGGCCCGGCAATGATCGCCACACTGATCTTCGGTATCGCACTGATCTACCTCAACCCCAGCATTTTCAGCCAGGGCGCGTGGATTCACGCCAAGTTGACCCTCGTCGTGATCCTGATCGGCTACCACCACATGTGTGGCGCCCAGGTAAAACGTTTTGCCCGTGGCGAAAACACCCGCAGCCATGTCTTTTATCGCTGGTTCAATGAAGTGCCGATTCTGATATTGCTGGCAATCGTAATTCTGGTCGTGGTTCGACCGTTCTAAACTCAATAAGCCGCAACTAACCGGGGTACTTCCAATGTCGCTGCCCGCTCTGCTCGAACAACGCTTGCGTCTGCCGGTAGTAGCCGCGCCGATGTTCCTGATTTCCAATCCTCAATTGGTGCTGGCCTGCTGCCGAAATGGCGTAGTCGGCAGCTTTCCTGCATTGAACCAACGCGAAAGCAGCGGCTTCAAGGCTTGGCTGGAAGAGATCGAAGCAGGCCTCGCGACGCTGGAGAACCCGGCGCCTTACGCGGTGAACCTGATCGTTCACAACACCAATCCACGACTGCAGGCCGACCTTGCGATCTGTATCGAGCACAAAGTGCCGATCGTGATCACCAGCCTCGGCGCGGTAAAAGAAGTGGTCGATGCGGTGCACAGCTATGGCGGTCTGGTGTTTCACGACGTGACGACGCGTCGCCATGCCGAGAAAGCCGCCGAAGCGGGCGTGGACGGTTTGATCGCCGTGGCCGCTGGTGCCGGTGGACATGCCGGAACCTGGAGCCCGTTCTCGTTGATCGCCGAGATCCGTCAGTTCTTCGACAAGACCCTATTGCTGGCCGGCTGCCTGAACCACGGCCACGAGATTCTCGCCGCGCAATTGCTCGGCGCGGATTTGGCCTACTTCGGTACGCGATTTATCGGCACCACTGAAAGTCATGCGCCTGACGCCTATAAGGAGATGCTCCTGACTTCCAGAGCAGCAGACATCGTGCATACTCCAGCGGTGTCGGGCGTACCGGCGAGTTTCATGCGCCAGAGCCTGGAAGCGGCCGGTTTCGACATGGCGGCACTCCAAGGTAAAGGCGAAGTGAACTTCGGCTCCAAACTCAAGCCTATAAGCGATGAAGCCAAAGCCTGGAAAACCGTGTGGTCTGCCGGACAGGGCGTTGGCGAAATCGATGACTTGCCAAGTGTCGATCAGTTGGTCGCCCGGCTGGATGCGGAGTACCGCAAGGCGCTGGAATTGGCGGCACAGTTGCCTAAACGCTGGCCGCGCTGACTGTAAAGCTTGGCCAGCCTCTCCCGGCTGGCCTTACACTGCTCGATCGCAACACCCCCTTTCCAAACCTGCGCGACAAGGATGCCTCGGACATGAGCGAAAACCGTTTCAAGATCGTCTTCGACGGCGCTCTGCTGCCAGGCGTCGACGTCACTACCGCCAAACTCAACCTCGCTGAACTGTTCAAAAGCGACGTCGCCGCCATTGAACGGCTATTCAGTGGCCGCACTGTTGCGCTCAAACGCGACCTGTCACAGCTCGACGCACAATCCTATCTCCAGGCGCTGACGAAAACCGGCATCGATGCCCGAATCGAAGCCGAGCCGTCGATCGAGCTGAACCTGTCCGACGTTCACGAACATGTCCCCACCAGTTACCAGACAGTATCGGCAGACCCTGAGTCGCCGTATGCCCCGCCACGGGCAACCGTCGGTGAAGCCTTGCCAGCGTTCGCCACTCTCAAGCCGTTCAGCTTCGAAGGTCGTATCGGGCGCTTGCGATTCCTGGCCTGGACCATGGCCCTGACCTTGGTGACGTTGGCCGTGGGTTCGGTGCTGGCACTATTCGGCCTCGCGCTCATCGGCGCGGACTCGACCGCCGGCCTGATTCTCGGCGGTCTGGTGGCCTTTATTCTTTTTGTGGCGCTGGGGTTCGTCAGTATTCAGTTCAGTGTTCAGCGTCTGCATGACTGCGGTTGGTCCGGATGGCTTTGGCTCCTGAACCTTGTGCCGTTCGTGGGCAGCTTCTTTCCGTTCGTGATCATGGTGGTTCCGGGTAATCCCACCGCCAATCAGTACGGCGCCCCGCCCCCGCCGAACAGCACGGCGGTCAAAGTGCTGGCCTGGCTCTGGGTGGTGTTTATTGCACTCATCTTCATCGGCGCACTGGCTGGCGGCATCACCGCTATCCAGCAAGAGTATGAAAGCGCGGCCGAAACCAGCTATGACAGCGGCTCGGTGACCACCGACGAAGTGGAAGTCGAACCGGCGGACGAGGCGGAACAAGCACCAAATGCAGCCGACGATGCAGCGGATGCAGCCGAAGAAGCCCAGCCCCCTGTAGACTCTGCGAAAGAATGAACAGCGCTCCCCGCCCGTGACACCTGCGTCGCTGGCGCGGAGCTGTTGCGATGGAGAACTGCATGACCCGTTACGCTCTGATCACTGGCGCTTCCAGCGGCATCGGCCTGGCGATGGCCGAAGCGCTGGCCCGGCGCGGCCACAGCTTGATTCTGGTGGCCCGACAACGTGATCAGCTGGAAAGTATTGCGATTGAACTGACTCAACGTTTTGGCGTTGAGGTGTTATTCCGCGCCTGCGACCTGGGCGAGCCGTTAAGGCTGTCCGGGTTTCTGCTGGAACTGGAGGAAGGCGACCGGCAAATCGACTTGCTGGTCAACTGCGCCGGCATCGGTACGTGCGGCCCGTTCCTGGCCCAGGACTGGATGACTGAGCAAGACCTGATCGAGGTAAATATCCTGGCCCTCACCCGCCTGTGTCATGCCATCGGTAACAGCATGGCCTTGCAGGGCGGCGGTCAGATTTTGAACGTGGCCTCGGTGGCGGCATTTCACCCCGGCCCGTGGATGAGCACTTACTACGCGAGCAAGGCTTATGTGCTGCATTTTTCCGAAGGCTTGCGCGTCGAGCTGAAGAAATGCGCGGTCAAGGTGTCGGTACTGTGCCCAGGCCCTACTCGCACTGGGTTTTTCCATACTGCTCAACTGGACACCGCAAAGGTCACCGACAGCAGGCTGCTGATGAGCCCGGAAGAAGTTGCGTTGTACACCGTGCGCGCCCTGGCGAAAAACCGCGCGATCATTATTCCCGGAAGGTTGAATCGATGGTTCGCCTTCCTGCCGCGACTTGGCTCGCGGTGGCTGACCCGGACAATCGCCGGTATGGTCAACAAGGCCTACTGCCCGCGCTAATAGCCCCTAAAGGTAAATGGCTGGGCTCGGGTTTACCCCATGGGTACACTCAGGCCAGCCCAAACAACGGAGAAAACAGCTGTGGATACTCTGTTCACCAAGATCATCAACCGGGAAATCCCGGCCAAGATCATTTACGAGGACGACCAGGTACTGGCCTTCCACGACATCGCGCCACAGGCACCGGTGCATTTTCTGGTGATCCCGAAGAAACCGGTGCGCACCCTCAACGACCTGACCGAGGACGACAAGACGCTGGCCGGGCATATCCTGTTCACCGCCCAACGTCTGGCGCTGGAGCTGGGTTGCGAAAAAGGTTTCCGCGTTGTCATGAACTGCAATGAAGAAGGTGGGCAGACTGTCTACCACATTCATATGCACGTGCTGGGTCAGCGCCAGATGACCTGGCCGCCGGGCTGATTCACCCGCCCCGCCATGTAGGAGCAAGGCTTGCCCGCGAAGAACGATAATGCGGTCTATCTGAATGACCGCGTTGACCCCATTCGCGGGCAAGCCTCGCTCCTACAGGTTCGGTGGCGGCCTCGCCTGAAATGACCCAGCGCAAACCTTCCCCGGCCGATTCGGTTAAACTGGCCGCCGAGATTCCTCCCGGAGGTCAGCATGACTACCCAACGTCACTACTCGCCGATTGACCGTCTTCTGCTGCAAGCCGATGCCGCGATGCGTACCCTGCTGCCTTTCAGTGGCCAGCCGTACCGTCCGTCGCCGGCTATCGTGCAGCCGGAAACGCAAATGAGCGACGAAGACACCCGGCACGTTGCCGGTCTGATGCGCATCAACCATACCGGCGAAGTCTGCGCCCAGGCGCTGTATCAAGGCCAGGCCCTGACCGCCAAGCTGCCGCAAGTGCGCGCGGCCATGGAACATGCCGCTGAAGAAGAAATCGATCACCTGGTGTGGTGCGAACAACGCATCCATCAGTTGGGCAGCCATACCAGCATTCTGAATCCGCTGTTTTATGGCATGTCATTCGGGATTGGCGCCGTGGCCGGGTTGATCAGCGATAAGGTCAGCCTGGGATTTGTTGCCGCCACCGAGCATCAGGTCTGCAAACATCTGAACGAACACCTTGAGCAATTGCCGGCCGAGGACGAAAAGTCCCGGGCGATTCTTGAGCAGATGCGCATTGATGAAGAACATCATGCGGAAAGTGCGCTGGAGGCTGGCGGTTTTCGCTTTCCGGCACCGGTGAAGTTCGGGATGAGTTTGCTGGCCAAGGTGATGACCAAGAGTACTTATCGGATCTGACCGTTGGAGCAAGGCTGCTTGCGATGGCTATCTTGAGGACGCCTTCGCGGGCAAGCCTCGCTCCTACAGGGGTTCTGTGCCAGCCATAAAAAAGGCGACTGCCGTGAGGTAGTCGCCTTTTTTGTACCCGAAAATCTTAGGTCGGCATGTTGCGCGCGTAGAAGATTTCCAGCATTTCGTGTTTCACACGGTCGGTCACCTGGGCGCGTTGCTCAGTGGACAGGCTGTTGGTGGCGTCGCCGAACAGGTAGTCGTCCAGTTCGAAGTTCTTCAGCAGCATTTTGGTGTGGAACAGGTTCTCCTGGTACACGTTCACGTCAGTCATCTGGTAACTGTCGCGGGTGTCTTCGGAGAGGTAGTTCTGGATCGAGTTGATCTCGTGGTCGATGAAGTGCTTTTTGCCTTCAACGTCACGAGTGAAACCGCGCACGCGATAATCCACGGTCACAATGTCCGAATCGAACTGGTGAATCAGGAAGTTGAGCGCTTTAAGCGGTGAAATGACACCACACGTCGACACGTCAATGTCCACACGGAACGTCGCGATACCGTCCACCGGATGGATTTCCGGATAGGTGTGCACCGTGATGTGGCTCTTGTCGAGGTGGGCCAGGATAATCTCGGGCAACGGGCCCGGCGACTCTTCGATCTGACTGTCGGTCGGGGTTACCGGCTCTTCAGAGATCAGAATCGTGACGCTGGCGCCTTGTGGATCATAGTCCTGACTGGCGATGTTCAGGATGTTGGCACCAATGATATCGACAACTTCTGTGAGGATCTGCGTCAGGCGCTTCGCGTTGTACTCTTCATTGATGTACTCGACGTAAGCCTGCTGGTCTTGCGGGGTTTCCGCGTAGCAGATGTCATAGATGTTGAAGCTCAAGGTCTTTGTCAGGTTATTGAACCCGTGGAGCTTGAGTTTGCTTTTCACCGTTAAAAACTCTCTATGTATTGCGGCCCGGGCCGCGTGATCAAGCATGCCCGTCAGATGCGAACAACGCAGCTGCGTAGGACGGTTAACACCTCTTCGCGATGGCGATTTTGGTTGTCTGTTCGGGTGCGGGGCCTGTCGGGGGACGGGCCACGACCCTGAAAAAAGTGGCGCATTATGCAGACGTCAGCTATGGATCGCCAGAGTCTGCACTGCTTTTATGATAGTTGAATGTCGATTCAACCGAGTTCGATGATCTCGTAGTCATGCGTGATAGCGACGCCAGCGGCGCCGAGCATGATCGAGGCCGAGCAATACTTCTCGGCGGACAGTTCGATGGCGCGTTTGACCTGGGCTTCTTTCAGCCCGCGCCCCTTGACCACGAAGTGCATGTGGATCTTGGTGAAAACCTTTGGATCTTCGGTCGCGCGCTCGGCTTCGAGGAAGGCTTCACAGCTTTCGACGGCCTGACGGGACTTCTTGAGGATGCTGACCACATCGAAATTGCTGCAGCCGCCGACACCCAGCAGAAGCATTTCCATCGGGCGTACACCCAGGTTACGACCACCGGCGTCCGGTGGACCGTCCATGACCACGACATGACCGCTGCCAGATTCACCGAGGAACATGGCTTCGCCAGCCCATTGGATGCGTGCCTTCATCGCCAAGACTCCACTGTCTAAAAAAGGGTCGCCAGCTTAGCACAGGGCCCCGCTATGACAGCGTTTCACCTTCCTGGGACGAGTGTCCCTGCGCTGTAGGTAAATTCTCGAATCTTGTAGGAATGTGTCTGTTAAGCTGGCGCCAATTCGCTGGCGCATAGCCAGCCATCAAGCGAATGAAAAAATCGCAGGCTTCACCCGCTCCTAAAACAATCAAAAACACCGTGCAGTCTTTTCGGGATACAACCATGGTTGCTATTACCCCCACACCCAAAATCAAGAACCTCGACAAGCTGTTGATGCATTGTCAGCGCCGTCGTTATGCGGCCAAGAGCAACATCATCTGTGCCGGCGACCGCTCGGACACGTTGTTCTTCATCATCAAGGGCTCGGTCACCATCCTGATCGAGGACGATGACGGCCGCGAGATGATCATCTCCTACCTGAACGCCGGGGACTTCTTCGGTGAGCTCGGTTTGTTTGAACAGGCAGGCCTGGAACAGGAACGCAGTGCCTGGGTACGTGCCAAGGTCGAATGCGAGGTTGCGGAAATCAGCTACGCGAAGTTCCGCGAACTGTCCCAGCAAGATCCAGACATTCTTTACGTGCTCAGCGGACAAATCGCACAGCGCCTGCGTAACACCACGCGCAAAGTCGGTGACCTGGCGTTCTTTGATGTGACCGGTCGCGTCGCCCGTTGCCTGCTGGAATTGTGCAAACAGCCAGACGCCATGACCCATCCGGACGGCATGCAGATCAAGGTGACCCGTCAGGAAATCGGGCGGATTGTCGGGTGTTCCCGGGAGATGGTCGGTCGCGTGCTCAAGGACCTTGAGGAACGCAACCTGGTGGATGTCAAAGGCAAGACCATGGTGGTCTTCGGCACGCGTTAAGCCTCGAACATTTCCGTCAGCAACTGGCGATACAGTGCGTCGAGACGCTCCAGTGCATCCGGCGCGGCAAATTTTTCATGCAGGGCGATGTGGCTTTCGGCGCGAACCCGCTGTTCCAGGCCGCACGCCTCATTGAAGCGGTTGACCGCCGCGACCATCGACTCCCGTTCGTTATCCAGCAGCAACGCCCCGTGCACCAGCCCGACCGGACGTGTCCCGCCCTTGCTTTGGCGCCAGCGCTGGGCGGTGCCGACCATCTTGCGACCGTCGAGGTTGACGTTGAAACGGCCATCGCAGAACGCGCCTTCGACTTCGCCCAATGACGAAGTACCGCCCAACTCATCAAGCAACTGACAAATCGGATCGCAGAGTCTTCGGTAGGCAGTTTCGATGCGGTTTTGATCGCCTTCGCTGCGCGGTGGCGCGTAGACCAGTGCGATGTTGATGGTTGAAGACGATTGCGGGACGGGTTCGCCACCGGTTTCGCGCAGCAGCACTGGCCAGCCAGCGGCGGCGGAGACTTCGCAGGCGGATTCGAATTGTGGCAGGCGATTCAAGCGACGCGGCATGACCAGTGCGCGGTCATTGGGTTGCCAGAACAGCAGGCTGAATTCTGAGCTGCCGGTGCAGACGGAAGCCAGCAGATCCTGTTCGGCGAGCAGGCCGGCTTCGGTGGTCAGGGAGGTAATCAGGGTCATAAGGTATTCCGTCGGACTCGAAGTCTATGGTGCTTCTTATGCCGCCTTCGCGAGCAGGCTCGCTCCCACATTTGATCAAGGGTGTTCACACATTTTGTGTCCACCACCAGGCAGTGTGGGAGCGAGCCTGCTCGCGAAGCTTTTTCAGTCGAGTGTCGAACCACTCACCGCAGAACCACGCTCAGGGAAGAACAAGCGCTGCAGTTCAGTGCCCGGGCTTTCGGCGCGCATGAACGCTTCGCCGACCAGGAACGCGTACACGTCGCTGATTTCCATCAGTTCGACATCGGCGCGGTTGAAAATGCCGCTCTCGGTAATCACCAGACGATCACGCGGAATGCGCGGCAACAGGTCGAGAGTAGTTTCCAGATTGACGTCGAAGGTGTGCAGGTTGCGGTTGTTTACGCCGACCAACGGCGTGTCGAGGGTTTTCAAGGCCCGCTCCAGTTCGTTGCCATCGTGGACCTCCACTAGCACATCGAGGCCGACACTTTTCGCCACGGCCGCCAGTTCAGCCATTTTCACGTCGTCCAGAGCGGAGACGATCAACAGCACACAGTCGGCGCCCAAGGCACGGGCTTCAACGATCTGGTACGGATCGATCATGAAATCCTTGCGGATTACCGGCAGTTTGCACGCCGCGCGAGCCTGTTGCAGATACGCATCGGCGCCCTGAAAGTAGTCGATATCGGTGAGCACCGAGAGGCACGTGGCGCCGCCCTTCTCGTAGCTTTTGGCGATGTCGGCAGGAACGAAGTTCTCGCGGATCACGCCTTTGCTTGGCGAAGCTTTCTTGATTTCGGCAATCACCGCCGGCTGCTTGAGCTTGGCCTGGGCGATCAGTGCCTTGGCAAAACCACGCGGAGCATCGGCGGCCTTGGCCAGGCTTTCCAGCTCGGCCAGACTGACACGGGCGCTACGCTCGGCAACTTCCTGGACCTTGCGGGCCAGAATGTTTTCCAGAACCGTCGGTACACTCATCCCTCATTCTCCACTCGAAATACCGCGGTAAACGCACCCAGCTCCTCGAGTTTCTCCCGAGCGAGGCCGGTGTGCAGCGCGTCGTGCGCCAGGGCAACGCCCTCTTTCAAACTTGTTGCGTGGTCAGCGGCATACAGTGCGGCACCGGCATTGAGCACAATCATCTCGGCGGCTTTCTGGCCGTTTTCGGTCTTGCGCTTGCCCAAGGCATCGCGGATCAGTTCGAGGGAAGCGGCCGGGCTGTCGACCGCCAGACCGTGCAGGCTCTGGCTCTTCATGCCCAGGTCTTCCGGCTCGACCCAATACTCGGTGATCTGGTCATTCTTCAGTTCCGCGACAAACGTCGGCGCGGCCAGACTGAATTCGTCCAGACCGTCCTTCGAGTGCACCACCAGCACATGCTTGCTGCCCAGACGCTGCAAGACTTCCGCCAATGGCCGGCACAACGCCGGGGTGAATACGCCCACCACCTGATGTTTCACGCCGGCCGGATTCGTAAGCGGGCCGAGCATGTTGAACAGGGTGCGCAGGCCAAGGTCCTTGCGCGGGCCGGCAGCGTATTTCATGGCGCTGTGGTGAGTCTGGGCGAACATGAAACCGATACCAACGTTATCGATGCAGCGCGCGACCTGGACTGGCGTCAGGTTCAGGTAGATCCCGGCCGCCTCCAGCAAGTCGGCGCTGCCACTCTTGCCCGAGACTGCACGGTTACCGTGCTTGGCCACGGTGCAACCCGCCGCCGCGACCACGAAGGAAGAGGCGGTGGAAACGTTGAAGATGTTCGCACCGTCACCGCCGGTTCCGACCACATCGACGACGCCGTCGAGGGTCTTGAGTTCGACCTTGTCCGCCAGCTCGCGCATGACCGACACCGCGCCGACGATTTCGTCGATGCTTTCGCTCTTCATGCGCATGGCCATCATGAACGCGCCGATCTGCGCGTCCGAGCATTGTCCGGTCATGATTTCGCGCATCACATCGCGCATTTCATCGGTGCTGAGGTCGAGGTGATCGACGATACGGCCCAGGGCTGTCTTGATGTTCATGAAAAGTCCTTAGCGCGTGCCGCCGGTTTGTTTGAGGAAGTTGGCGAACAGCTCATGGCCCTGCTCGGTGAGGATCGATTCAGGGTGGAATTGCACACCCTCGATGTTCAGCGTCTTGTGGCGCAGGCCCATGATTTCGTCGACCGAGCCGTCTTCGAGCTGGGTCCAGGCGGTCAGCTCCAGGCAGTCAGGCAGGGTTTCGCGCTTGACGATCAGCGAGTGGTAGCGAGTGACCGTCAACGGCCGGTTCAGACCTTCGAAAACACCCTTGTCCTCGTGGAATACCGGGCTAGTCTTACCGTGCATGACTTGACGGGCGCGCACCACATCACCGCCAAAGGCCTGGCCGATGGACTGGTGGCCAAGGCAGACGCCGAGGATCGGCAGCTTGCCGGCGAAGTGCTTGATCGCTTCGATGGAAATGCCGGCTTCGGTCGGCGTGCAAGGACCGGGGGACACAACGATGCGCTCAGGGTTGAGCGCTTCGATTTCGGCAATGGTGAGTTCATCGTTGCGCACGACTTTAACCTGGGAGCCGAGCTCACCAAGGTACTGCACAACGTTGTAGGTAAAAGAGTCGTAGTTATCGATCATCAGCAACATGGCGATGGAAACCTCTTGAATTCACTGACTTTTAAGACTGCCTTCGAATGAATACCCGCAGTGTGCTGCGCTTTGGCAGGTGCTGGAGTGAACCCAGCAAAGCGGCATTTCAAACAGGTAAAGAAGGCGAAGCGGTACAGGTCCGGCGGGGCCGGCAAAAGAATTCAGGCGCGCCAACGCCAGCGGGCGTGTGCCTTGATGACTTGATCCAGGAGTTTGCTGATGATCAACACGGGAAAGGTCTCATTCATACGTCTTGGCACAGTAACTTAGCTGGGCAGAGCGTGCAATATGGCGCACGCGAAGGCTGGCGAAACAAATGAAGGGTTCGCGACAGATGGCAAAAGGCCGGAAGTTTTTGGTACTGTCGTTTCGTTCACTACAACAATAAATAAACGGACTTGCACATGATCAAACAGACGTTGTTTGTACCGCTCGCCAGTTGCCTGCTCGCCATGGCCTGCGCCCAGGCGAATGCGGCGCCCAATCCTTACACGAACTTCGTCGTCTTCGGCGACAGCCTCAACGATGCCGGGACGTTTGCCGACACCGGCGGGCCTGCAGGGTCCACCCAACGTTTCACCAACCGCACCGGCCCGGTGTATCTGGACGGCAGCGGTGAAGAGCGCTCGCTCAACGCCACGCAAATCCTTGGGGGGAAACTGGGGTACTCGGCGGATCAGACCGCGTCCTCGTCCTCGGCGGTACGCGCCAACGAAGGTCTGCCCGATGGCAACAACTGGGCGGTCGGCGGTTATCGCACCGACCAGATTCTCGATTCGATCACCGGTACCTCCGCCACCGGCGAACGCACCCGCGCGGGGTATCTGCCGTCGAACAACTTCCGCGCCGACCCGAATGCGCTGTATTACCTCTCGGGCGGTGGTAACGATTTCCTTCAGGGTCGCGTGACCAGCCTGCCCCAGGCTAGCGCCGCCGCCGATCGCCTGGCCGACAGCGTGCAAACCCTGCAACAGGCCGGGGCCCGCTACGTCATGGTCTGGCTGCTACCGGACATCGGCTTCACCCCGGCTTTCAACGGCACCCCGCTGCAAGCCTTCACCTCCCAGCTCAGTGCGCAGTTCAACACCGAACTGGTGAGCCAACTGCAGGGCATCAATGCCAACATCATCCCGCTGAACATTCCGGTGCTGCTCAAGGAGACATTCGCCAATCCGGCGCAATTCGGCCTGGCCGCCGACCAGAACCTGAGCGCCACC
Source organism: Pseudomonas sp. NPDC087342 (assembly GCF_044744265.1). Lineage (NCBI taxonomy): Bacteria > Pseudomonadati > Pseudomonadota > Gammaproteobacteria > Pseudomonadales > Pseudomonadaceae > Pseudomonas > Pseudomonas sp. NPDC087342. Next base: position 34,692 of record NZ_JBIUXZ010000034.1, on the reverse strand, counting down.
TGCTTCAGCGGCAATGGCTGCACCGAGAACGCCCGCTACGGGATCAACAGTGCTACGCCGGATCCGTCCAAGCTGATCTACAACGACTCGGTGCACCCGACCGAAGCCGGGCAACGCCTGATTGCCGATTACGCTTACTCGCTGCTGTCCGCGCCATGGGAAGCGACCCTGCTGCCGCAAATGGCCCAAGGCACGTTGCGCTCGCATCAGGATGAGTTGCGCAACCAGTGGCTGGCGGATTGGGAAAACTGGCAAGGCGTGGGTCAATGGCGGGCGATTGTCGCTGCCGGCGGCCAACATCAGGATTTCGACAGCCAGCGCAGCGGCGCCAGTGCTGACGGCAATGGCGCCAACCTGAACATCGGTGGCAGCTATCGGTTGAACGATGCGTGGCGCGTGGGTCTGGCGGCGGGCTTCTACAACCAGAAACTCGAAGCCGGCGACAACGACTCCGATTACAAGCTCAACACGTATATGGGCACGGCGTTCGCCCAGTACCAGCAAAACCGCTGGTGGGGTGACGCGGCAGTGACCGCCGGGCATCTGGACTACGACAGCCTCAAACGTAAATTCCAGTTGGGGGCCAACGAGCGCGGAGAGAAAGGCGACACCGATGGCTACCTGGTCGCCATCAGCGGCCGCCTGGGTTACGACATCGCGCCAGAAGCAAGCAGCCCGTGGCACCTGTCGCCGTTCGTCAGCGCTGACTTCGCCAAGGTTGAAGTCGACGGTTACTCGGAAGACGGCGCGGATTCCACCGCACTGACCTTCGACGATCAGTCGCGCATCTCCCGGCGTCTTGGCCTCGGGATCCAGGGCAAGTACCAGATCACCTCGCAGACCCAGGTGTTTGGCGAACTGGCCCACGAGCGCGAGTACAACGACGACACCCAGGACGTGACCATGAACCTCAACAGCCTGCCAGGCAACACCTACACCCTGGCCGGCTACACCCCGCAGACCAACCTGAACCGCCTGAACCTGGGCGTGAGTCATAACCTCACCAAGGATTTGGCGTTGCGTGCCAGTTATGACATTCGCAAGGATGATGACTTTACCCAGCAAGGCGTAAACGTGGGGGTCAGCCTGGACTTCTAAACATCAGGCCATAAAAAACGCGGCGCCCTCACAGGCGCCGCGTTTTTTTATGCTGAACACTTATTGTGGCGAGGGGGCTTGCCCCCGTTGGGTCGCGAAGCGGCCCCCTGCATTCGTTCAGGTGTACCGAGTCGTCTGGATTTACGACTGCTGCGCAGCCGAACGGGAGCAAGCTCCCTCGCCACAAAAGCCCGCTCCCACAGGGTTTTGTGTGAGCTCAAGTGTCCGGGGTTTGCTCGGCCAATGCCACGGCGCGGAACATCGCACGGCGTTTGTTCAGGGTTTCTTCCCATTCCAGTGCCGGCACCGAATCAGCAACGATGCCGCCACCGGCCTGCACGTGCAGTTCGCCGTCCTTGATCACCGCCGTGCGGATCGCAATCGCGGTGTCCATGTTGCCGTTCCAGGCGAAGTAACCGACCGCACCGCCATACACGCCACGCTTGACCGGTTCCAGTTCGTCGATGATTTCCATCGCGCGAATCTTCGGTGCGCCAGACAAAGTGCCCGCCGGCAGGATCGCCCGCAGTGCATCCATCGCCGTCAGCCCGGCTTTCAGTTGCCCGGTGACGTTGGACACGATGTGCATCACGTTGGAATAACGCTCGATGACCATCTTCTCGGTGAGTTTCACCGAACCGATTTCCGAAACGCGACCGGTATCATTCCGACCCAAATCGATCAGCATCAAGTGCTCGGCGATTTCCTTGTCGTCCGACAGCAGGTCTTTTTCCAGCGCCAGATCCGCCTCTTCGTTGGCACCGCGTGGGCGGGTGCCGGCGATCGGGCGCACGGTAATCAGGTTGTCTTCGACCCGCACCAGCACTTCCGGCGAACTGCCGACGACGTGGAAGTCGCCGAAGTTGAAGAAGTACATGTAAGGCGTCGGGTTGAAGCAGCGCAGCGCGCGGTACAGATCAATCGGTGCAGCCTTGAAGTCGATCGACATGCGCTGGGACGGCACGACCTGCATGCAGTCACCGGCCAGGATGTATTCCTTGATGGTGTCGACGGCTTTTTCGTAATCGTCCTGGGTGAAACTCGAGCGGAACACCGGGTCAGCGGATTGTTGCTTGCTGAAATCCAGACCGCGACGCGGCGTGATCGGCTGGCGCAGTTGCTCCAGCAATGCTTCCAGGCGGGCCTGGCCTTGCTCGAAGGCATCGGCCTGCGCCGGGTCGGCGAGGACAATCGCGTGCATCTTGCCGGCGAGGTTGTCGAACACCACCACCGCATCGGAAACCATCAGCAGAATGTCCGGCACGCCGAGCGGATCCGGGTTCGGACATTTGCCCAGACGCTTCTCCACATAGCGCACGCAGTCATAACCGAAATAACCCACCAGACCGCCATTGAAGCGCGGCAGGCCGGGAATAGTCGGCACGTTGTAGCGGGCTTTGAATTCTTCGACGAAGGCCAATGGATCTTCGGCTTCGTGGCTTTCGATCTCGACGCCGTCGTGGGTCACGCTGATGCGGTGATCGTGAACCCGCAGCACGGTGCGGCACGGCAGGCCGATGATCGAGTAACGGCCCCATTTCTCACCGCCCTGCACCGACTCCAGCAGGTAGGAGTTGGGCTGGTCGGCCAGTTTCAGGTAGATCGACAGCGGCGTGTCGAAGTCGGCCAGGGTTTCACAGGCCATCGGGATACGGTTGTAGCCGGCAGCGGCCAAACGCAGGAATTCTTCGCGGATCATGGGGTAGCCTCGTGGCTTGAGGGTCTAACAGTCAGGTATGCAAACGCGCCGGGATACCGGCCAGGAACAAGTCAGGCGCGCCAACGCCAGCGGGCCAGGGCCTTGATGACTTTCATCCAGAGTTTGCGAGTGACCACCACGATGGGATTTCCAGCAGGGGATTGAACAGCGTCGGGCAACGTTATCTCAGCGGCCGGGTCCAGGCAACCGGGAATTAGCTTGCGCAGATCGTCGATCACCAGCGCCGGCGATTCTTCGGCAATCGGTCGGCCATGGTTGTAGCCATAACTCAGGGCCACACACTTGACCCCCGCTGCTTTCGCCGCCAGCACATCACTGCGCGAATCGCCGACAAACAGCGATTGCGAGGCCGGAATGTTGGCCATTTTCATCACGAAAAACAGCGCCGCCGGATCGGGTTTCTTTTGCGGCAGGGTGTCGCCGCCGATAATCCACTTGAAGTAGCGACCGATCTTCATCTGATCCAGCAGCGGCGCGACAAAGCGCTCCGGCTTGTTGGTGATCAGCGCCATCTCGACGCCCTGCTTGTGCAGCCACTTCAGGGTGTCGCGTACGCCGGGGTAAACCACGGTCAGCTCATGGCTTTCGCTATAAGCCTCCATGAAAATCTCCAGCGCGCCTTCGGCCTCGCCGTCATCGACCGTCGAATGGTCGATGCCACCGGCCAAAGCACGGCGCACCAGCACTGGCGCGCCGTTGCCGACCCATTCGCGCACCGACGCGAGGCCGGCGGGTTCGCGGCCCATCTTGAGCAGCATGTTATCCACGGCAACCGCGAGGTCGGGGACCGAATCGATCAACGTGCCATCCAGATCGAACATCACCAGTCGCGGCAGTCGCCCCGGGAACAGCTGCTCAAAGCCACTCATGGGCGAGCCAGCGCCAGTTCGGAACGCATCTTCTCGATCACTTCCTGGTAGTTCGGCGAATTGAAGATCGCCGAACCGGCCACGAAGGTGTCGGCGCCAGCGGCGGCGATTTCGCGGATGTTGTTCACGTTCACGCCGCCGTCGATTTCCAGGCGGATGTCACGACCGGACGCATCGATCAGCGCACGGGCCTGACGCAGTTTGTCGAGGGTGCCGGGGATGAACTTCTGCCCGCCGAAGCCCGGGTTGACGCTCATCAGCAAGATCATGTCGACCTTGTCCATCACGTACTCGAGCACGCTCAGCGGAGTCGCCGGGTTGAACACCAGGCCTGACTTGCAGCCGCCTTCGCGGATCAGTTGCAGGGAACGATCAACGTGTTGCGTGGCTTCCGGGTGGAAGGTGATGTAGGTCGCGCCGGCTTCGATGAAGTCACCGACGATGCGGTCCACCGGGCTGACCATCAAGTGGGCGTCGATCGGCGCGGTCACGCCGTATTTGCGCAGTGCCGCGCAGACCATCGGGCCGATGGTCAGGTTGGGCACGTAGTGGTTGTCCATGACATCGAAGTGCACGAAGTCGGCGCCAGCGGCCAGGACGTTGTCCACTTCTTCGCCCAGGCGGGCGAAGTCGGCGGAGAGAATCGACGGAGCAATTACGAAGGGCTGCATGACGCACCTTTTCTGAGCAGAATCACGATGGCGCGCATTGTATACCTCATGCTTTGACGCGCGCACTGTGACCGCGATGATTGGGCCTGCCTTCAATCATTAAGTGCCGACGGGCTCTAGTACGCCGCCCGGTAGATCTTCTCGATATCGACGGCACTCAATTTGCGCGGATTGTTGCGCATCAGGCGCTCGATCCCCGCCGCTTCCACGGCCATCGCCGGGATCGCGTCTTCAGGTACGCCGAAACTGCGCAGCCCCAGCGGGATTTCCACCGCCAGGCACAATGCGGTCATCGCCTCCACGGCTTTGTCCGCCGCATCGATGGCGCTCAAGTGCGCGGTTTTCACGCCCATGGCTTCGGCAATATCCTGCATGCGCTCGACGCAGGCCAATTTGTTCCAGGTCATGACATACGGCAGCAGCAAGGCATTGCTGACGCCATGGGCAATGTTGTAGCGCCCGCCCAGCGGATACGCCAGCGCATGCACCGCGCCGACCCCGGCATTGCCGAACGCCATCCCGGCCATCAGGCTGGCGGTGGCCATGTCTTCGCGGGCTTGCAGGTTGGCCGGGTTGGCGTAGGCCTTGGGCAGCGCCTGGGTGATCAGTTTGATCGCACCAATCGCCAGGGCATCGGTAATCGCCGAGGCATTCAGCGACAGATAGGACTCGATCGCATGCACCAACGCATCGACGCCACTGGCGGCAGTGACACTGCGTGGGCAGGTCAGGGTCATTTGCGGGCTGACCAGTGCAACGTCCGGTAATAGATAGTCGCTGACGATGCCCTTCTTCAGCTGCGCGAGTTTGTCGGAGAGGATCGCCACGTTGGTGACTTCCGAACCGGTGCCGGCGGTGGTCGGGATGGCGATCAGCGGCGGGCCTTTGCGCGGTACTTGATCGACGCCGAACAGATCCTCCAGCGCGCCGTGATAACCGGCGTAAGCCGCCACGCTCTTGGCGATGTCGATGGCACTGCCGCCACCCAGCCCGATCAAGCCGTCATGCCCGCCTTCGCGGTAGACGCGCATGCAGTCTTCGACGATGGCGATTTCCGGGTCAGGCAGGACGCGGTCGAATATTTCATAGGTGCGACCACCCAGATGGGCCAACGCCAGCTCGACCGTGCCGGACTTGACCAGCGCGGCATCGGTGACGATCAGCGGGTTATCGACATCCAGGCGAGTCAGCTCGGCGGCCAGTTGCTCGATGGCAGCGGCGCCGGTGATCAGTTTGTGGGCAATTTTGAAAGAGGAAAGACTCATGTGCGCAGCCTCTTATCGTGATGGGAGCTGGGCACAATAGTAGCTGGGGATTGGGGTTTGTCGTTTATTCACGGCGCGAATGATTGAGGTGCACTTAAAACTGTAGGAGCGAGGCTTGCCCGCGAAGGCGTCAGCACATCAAACATCTATGTTGACTGACACGCCGTCTTCGCGGGCAAGCCTCGCTCCTACAGGTTCCGGCGAGTTTCCGATTGTTCCCACATTTTTTAGACTTGGGCGGTACGCAGTTTCTCGCTACGGCCACGCAACCATTCCAGCGTCAGCAACAGGATCACTGAGAAGGCAATCAGCAACGTCGCCGCAGCAGCAATGGTCGGGCTGAGGTTTTCGCGGATGCCGCTGAACATTTGCCGTGGCAAGGTCGCTTGCTCAGGACCGGCGAGGAACAGCGTCACCACCACCTCATCGAACGAAGTCGCGAAGGCAAACAGCGCCCCGGAAATCACACCCGGCGCGATCAACGGCAAGGTCACCCGCCGGAACGCGGTCAGCGGCGAAGCCCCGAGGCTGGCAGCGGCGCGCACCAGGTTGTGATTAAACCCCTGCAAAGTCGCCGACACCGTGATGATCACAAACGGCACACCCAACACCGCGTGCACCACGATCAGCGAGAAAAAGCTGTTGCCCAGGCCTAGCGGCGCGAAGAACAGATAACTCGCCACACCAATGATCACCACCGGCACCACCATCGGCGAAATCACCAACGCCATCACCAGCGCCTTGCCCGGGAAATCACCACGGGTCAGGCCAATCGCCGCCAGCGTGCCGAAGATCATCGCCAGCACCGTGGCAGCCGGGGCGACGATGATGCTGTTCTTCAGCGAGCGCATCCATTCCGCCGAGGCAAAGAAGTCCTGATACCAGTGCAGCGAAAAACCTTGCAGCGGGTACACCAGGAAACTGCCGGAGTTGAACGACAGCGGAATGATCACCAGCACCGGCAGGATAAGGAACAACAAAACCAGGCCGCAGAGAATCCGCAAGCTGTAGAACCACACCCGTTCAATGGGCGACATATAAGGACTCAGCATTTCAATTCTCCCCTTAGCTCAGGCGCAGGCGGCTGGCGCCCACCAGCCAGCTGTAAATCAGATAAAGCACCACGGTCGCCAGCAACAGCAGCCCACCGAGCGCGGTCGCCATGCCCCAGTTGATGCTGGTGTTGGTGTAGAAGGCGACGAAGTAGCTGACCATCTGATCGTTCGGGCTGCCCAGCAACGCCGGGGTGATGTAGTAGCCGATGGCAAGGATGAACACCAACAGGCAACCGGCGCCGACACCGGCATAGGTCTGCGGGAAATACACCCGCCAGAAGCTGGCGAACGGGTGGCAGCCGAGGGAAATCGCGGCGCGCATGTAGGTCGGCGAGATGCCTTTCATCACGCTGTAGATCGGCAGGATCATGAACGGCAGCAGGATGTGCACCATCGAGATGTAGACCCCGGTGCGGTTGAACACCAGCTCCAGCGGCTTATCAATGATGCCCATGGCCATCAGCCCGCTATTGATCAATCCGCCGGATTGCAGCAACACGATCCACGCGGCGACCCGCACCAGGATCGAGGTCCAGAACGGCAGCAGCACCAGAATCATCAGCAGGTTGCTTTGACGCGATGGCAGGTTCGCCAGCAAGTAGGCCAATGGATACGCCAGGAACAGGCAGATCACGGTGATGACCAGGCCCATCCAGAAGGTACGGGCGAAGATGTCGAGGTAGATCGCTTGATCCGGGGTGGCCGGGGCCACTTCGCCGAGGTCGTCGATCCGGTGATCGACCGCCGCCAGCAAGTAGTACGGCGTGATGCTGCTGGTGTTGCGCCGCACGGCTTGCCAATAGGCTGGATCACCCCAGCGCTCGTCGAGACTTTCCAGCGCTTCTTTATAAGAGGCCGGTTCGGTGGCGAACGGCAAGGCGCGAGCGGTTTTGGTCAGCAGGCTGCGGTAGCCGGCCAGTTCCATGTTCAAGCGCTTGGACAGGTCGCCCAAGGTCTGGTTTTTGCGCGCTTCAGCGAGGTCTTCGCTGGCGGCTTTATAAACCGGTTCGGCTGGAAGGCCACGGCCGTCCCAACTGGCGATAGCCGTCACGGTGCGCGGCATGCCGCCGACCACTTCCGGGTTACCGACACTTTTGTAGAGCAGCGCCACGATCGGCACCAGGAACACCAGCAACAGAAACAGCACCAGTGGCGCGATCAAGGCTTGTGCTTTCCAGCGGTTGATCCGCTCGGCGTGCTTGAGCCGCTGCTTCAAGGTGGGGTCAGTGCCCGCGTTCAGGGGAATGGCGGTGGCCATGGCGTACTCCGGAAATCTTTGATCGTTACAGAGGCAGCCAGGCCACCTCTGTTCTTGTTAGCTATACATCCCCCTGTAGGAGCGAGGCTTGCCCGCGAAGACGGTGTGTCAGTCAACACCAATGTTGAATGTACCGACGCTTTCGCGGGCAAGCCTCGCTCCTACAAGGGTGGATAAGCCCACGGGGTGGGCTTATTTCGCAGCCCAGGAATTGAAGCGCTGTTCCAGTTGCTCGCCGTTGTCAGCCCAGAAGCTGACGTCGATCTGCACCTGGTTGGCGATGTTTTCCGGGGTGGTCGGCATGTCTTTCAACACGTCCTTGGCCAGCAACGGTACGGCTTGGGTGTTGGCCGGGCCGTAGGCGATGTTTTCCGAGTAGGTCTTCTGCTGCTGCGGCATGACCGAGTAAGCGATGAATTTCTTCGCCGCTTCGGCACGGGTTTTATCCAGGCCTTTTGGAATCGCCCACGCGTCGAAGTCGTAGATCCCGCCGTTCCACACGACTTTCAGGTTGCTTTCTTTCTGTACGGCAGCGATCCGGCCGTTGTAGGCCGAGCTCATGACCACGTCACCGGAAGCGAGGTATTGCGGCGGCTGTGCGCCGGCTTCCCACCACTGGATGCTTGGCTTGAGTTCATCGAGTTTCTTGAACGCGCGGTCCTGGCCATCCTTGCCGGCCAGCACTTTGTAGACGTCTTTCGGCGCAACGCCGTCGGCCATCAGAGCGAATTCCAGGGTGTACTTGGCGCCCTTGCGCAGGCCACGCTTGCCCGGGAATTTCTTGGTGTCCCAGAAATCGACCCAGCCAGTCGGTGCAGAAGCCAGTTTGTCAGCGTTGTAGGCCAACACGGTCGACCACACGAAGAAGCCCACGCCGCACGGCTGGATCGCGCCTTTGACGTAGTCTTCAGTCTTGCCGAACAACTTCGGATCGAGCTGCTCGAACATGTCTTCGTCGCAACCACGGGACAGTTCTGGCGATTCAACTTCTACCAGGTCCCAGGACACACTCTTGGTGTCGACCATGGCTTTGACCTTGGCCATCTCACCGTTGTATTCGCCCGCGACGATCTTGCCGTTGCCCGCCGCTTCCCACGGTGCATAGAAGGCTTTGACTTGCGCTGCCTTGTTCGCCCCGCCAAAGGACACCACGGTCAGGTCCGGGCCCGCCGCCATCGCGTGTGCCGCACCGATCATGCCCATGACCAAAGCGGTTAATTTCAGGGATCTCAACATTTATTGTTCTCTCCACGTGCAGGGTTGGTGTTGGTGTAGCCGGGGCGATCAATGCGCCTCTAGAAGTGGATCGAGCGCGCGAACGTGCTCGACCTGCCAGCCAAGCGGTACCACGTCGCCCACCGCCAGCTCGGGATCGAGCTCGGCAATCGGTTGTTTCACAAAGAAGTCGGTCTTGCCGCAGACTTCCAGGCGAACCCGGACGTGGTCGCCCAGATAGATGAATTCCGCCACCCTTCCTGAGAAGCGATTGACGCAGGATTCGCTGGAACCATTGAGGCTCACGCGTTCCGGGCGAATCGACAGCGTGACCGGTTCGCCGGTCTTGCCGACGTTGACCGCCAGGGCTTCAACCTTTTCGCCGCGACCGAGTTCGACAATGCAGCGGTCGCCGGTCTGGCTGTGCAAGCGGCCGTTGAGACGGTTGTTCTCGCCGATGAAGTTGGCGACGAAGGTGTTCTTCGGTTCTTCGTAGAGCGTGCGCGGCGGGGCGATCTGTTGGATCTCGCCCTGGTGGAACACCGCTACCCGGTCGGACATGGTCAGGGCTTCGCCCTGGTCGTGGGTCACGTAGACCACGGTCACGCCGAGGCGCTGGTGCAGGTGTTTGATTTCCATCTGCATGTGTTCACGCAGTTGTTTGTCGAGTGCGCCGAGGGGTTCGTCCATCAGCACCAGTTGCGGTTCGAACACCAACGCGCGGGCCAACGCCACACGCTGCTGCTGGCCACCGGACAGTTGCGCCGGGTAGCGCTGGGCGAAGGCGTCGAGCTGAACCATGCTCAGGACTTTTTTGACCTTGTCACTGACATCGCTCTTGTTCAAGCCGCGCACCGTCAACGGGAACGCGAGGTTCTCGGCGACGGTCATGTGCGGGAACAATGCGTAGTTCTGGAACACCATGCCGATGTCACGCTTGTGCGGCGGCACGTTGTTGATGGAACGTCCGGCCAGCAGGATTTCCCCGGCGGTCGGGGTTTCGAAACCGGCGAGCATCATCAGGCTGGTGGTCTTGCCGGAGCCGGACGGCCCGAGCAAGGTGAGGAATTCGCCTTTGCGAATGTCCAGGTTGAGGTCTTTGACGATCAGGTTCTCGCCGTCGTAGCTTTTCTGCACTCCACGAAAGCTGACCAGAATGTCATTGGCCCCTGCACTTGAATCGACCTGGCTCATACCCACACCTTTGTTGTTGATGACTGCTTGTGGTCTAAGCCTAGTGGACGCTGGGGACCACGCAAATCGGGGCGCAGGAGAGAATCGCCTCAGCCGGATGGAAGGTTGGGGGTAGGGATTGCCCTACAAGGATGGCGCGTTTTGATAAGCGCAGCGGCAAGCGGTCAGCTGCAAGCCGTGAGGACAGGTAAAAGCGAGGTTGCGGGGTGTCGCAAATGGATATGCCGACGCAATCTTGTAGGAGCGAGGCTTGCCCGCGAAAGCGTCAGCCCATTCAACATTGATGTTGGCTGACACGCCGCCTTCGCGGGCAAGCCTCGCTCCTACAAGGGATCGCGTTCTTTATTAGAGAAGTTTGTGCTCCATCGCGTATTTCACCAGTTCCGCCAGGGAGGTGATGTTGAGCTTCTGCATCAGCCGCGCCTTGTGGGTGCTGATGGTTTTGCTGCTCAGGGCCAGTTGCTGGGCGATGTCGTTGACGTTGGCGCCCTGGGCCAGGCGTTCGAACACCGAGAACTCGCGCTCCGAGAGCAATGAGTGCAATGGCCGCGAATCGGTCAGGCCAACTTCGAAGACCATGCGATCGGCCAGGTCTGGGTCGATGTAGCGCCCGCCCGCCGCGACTTTGCGGATCGCCGTCAGCAACAGCGCCGGATCACTGTCCTTGGTCGCATAGCCCGCCGCGCCAACCTTCAATGCGCGCGCGGCCATTTGCGCTTCGTCGTGCATCGACAACACCAGGATCGCTGGCGGATTGTTCAACGCGCGAATCCGTGGGATCGCCTCCAGACCGTTGACCCCGGGCATGGAAATGTCCAACAGCACCACTTCGCAGGGCACATGACGCAAGGTTTCGAGCAACTGCTCGCCATTGCTCGCCTCCCCCACCACCAGCAAGTCCTTGGCCAGGCCGATCAATTGCTTGATGCCTTCGCGGACGATGGTGTGGTCTTCGGCTACCAGTACACGGATCACGTTGTTCTCCAGATAGAAAATCTATCGCGAGCAAGCTCGCTCCCACATTGATCGGGGTGCACCAGAGATCGATATCTCAACCCAAATCCCTTGTGGGAGCGAGCTTGCTCGCGATGACGTCAGCAAAGACACAAAACCATCAAGCCTCATCCACAGGCACTCGCACACTCAGCGTCGTGCCCTCCCCCGGCTCACTCTCAAGTGACAACTGCCCGCCCATGATCAACACCCGCTCACGCATGCCTACCACGCCAAACGACGTCGGCCGACCGGTAGTGGCGACAAATCCTACGCCATCATCACTCACCGTCAGACACAACTCGTCGCCTTCCAGCGCCAGGGTCAGTTCGACAGTATGCGCCTGGGCATGGCGCATGACATTGGTCAGCGCTTCCTGAAGGATGCGGAACAAGCCAATCGCCTTGGCATCGCTGAGCACCGGCAGATTCTCCGGCACCTGCACCAGGCATGGAATCTGCGTACGCGCCTCGAAACGCCGGGCCTGCCATTCGATGGCCGAGGCGATCCCTGCATCGAGAATCGGTGGCCGCAGCGCCGTGGCCACATCCCGCACCAGTTGGAACAGCTGGGCGATCAGTCGCTTCATGCTGTTCAAGCGCTCGTTCAAACCTGGGTCGAGCTGGGCGTAGGCCAATTCGCACATGGAGGTTTCCAGTTTCAACACAGTCAACATCTGCCCCAGTTCATCGTGGACTTCCCGGGCGATGCGGGCCTTTTCCTCTTCCCGCACACTCTCCAGATGCGCCGACAACTCGCGCAATTGCTCCCGGGAGCTGGCCAGTTCCAGCTCGATGCGCTTGCTCTCGCTGATGTCCCAGACAATCCCGTCCCAGACATACGCGCCATCCTCCAGCCTTCGAGTGATGGCCTTGATCTCGGCCCAGCGCTGTTCACCCGAACGGGTCAGGATCCGCCCTTGCCACGACCAGTCGCTGTCAGTGTCCAGCGCATGATCCTGGGTCTGGTGATAACTGGCCTTGTCGTCCGGATGCACCAGACTTCGTAGTCCTTTATCCCGATGGGCCAAAGTCGCCGGTGAGTAACCGACCAGGCTCTCGCTGCCTTCGCTGATGTAGGCAAAATCGATCTGCCCGGTCACCGGCGCCCGCTCCAGACGAAAGACCAATCCCGGAACGTTGGCGGCGATCCCTTGCAGTCGCGCCTCGCTTTCCTGCAACGCGGCCAGGGCACGGCGGCGTTCGGTGACGTCGTTGAGGTAAACCACCAGGTATTCGCCGTCGCGAAACCGCAGGAAGCTCAACGAAACATCCGCTGGCAGGATGCTGCCGTCGGCCCGCACACAATTGGTTTCGAAACTTTGCGGCCCCTCCTCGCTGGCCCGCGCGCGTTTCCACAGGCTCAGCCAGCGGTCCATGTGCAGGCCAGGTTCGAAGTCGATCAACGGGCGGTCGATAATCCCGCCGGACGGATAGCCGAGCATGGTTTCGGCGGCACGGTTGGCGTAGCGCACGTGGCTGTCCCAGTTGACCCACAGGATGCCGACGGTGCTCTGATCGATGGAAAACTGGGTCAGGCGCAGGGCTTCTTCGCTCGCTTCGCGCAGTGCAATGTCCTCCCGCGCCGCCAGCAAACGTTGCTCCAGGCTGTGTTGCTGGCGCCGCTGCCAGAACACGATGGCCATGCTGCTCAGCAACAACACCGCCAACAGCAGGCAAAGGTTTTGCCAGAATCCCGGCGATTCAGATAACCGTGGGTATTTGGGTTGCAGCCATTGGTTGTGCAGCTGTTCCAGGTCCTTGGCCGGGATCGCCCGCAACGCACTTTCGACGATGCCGGCCAGCTCCGGCCAGTCCCGACGCGTGGCGACCCGCAGCAGTTGCGGCAAGCCAATGTCGCCCACGACCACCAGCCCGGCGAACTCCGGCTCGGCGGACAAACGCCCGAGTTGCGCCTCGTCGACCACCGCGTAACCGGCCTGTTGACTCAACAGCAACTGCAACGCCTGACGCTCGATCGGCACGCCTTGCAGATTCAGATGGGGAAAGTTGCTGCGCAGGTAATCGGCGATGACGCTGGGCATGCGCACGGCGACGCGGGTCTGGCTGTCGAGTTTTTCCAGCTCCACCACACCGGCGCCCTTCTGGTCACTGACCACCAGTTGCGGCACGCGCATGTACGGATCGGAGAACTGCCAGAGCCGCAGCCCGCCAGGAGTCTGGGTCAGCCCGGGAGCGATATCGACTTCACCTTCGCGCACCGCCGCTTCCAGTTGTTCCACGTCGGGGAAGTTGCGCCAGCTGAGCTCGACCTTGAGCGCCTTGGCCAGCCACTTCATCAGCTCGACATTGACCCCGGACAAGCGCTGCAAGCGCCGATCGTATTGCGCATAGGGCGCCTGCAATACAACGCCGACGCGCAATTCGCCATGCTCGGCCAGCCATTGCTGCTGGGCCGCCGACAACTGTGCAACATGCGCCGGGGGCGCGGGCGCCGCCCAGCCCATCAAGGGAAACCACAAACAGCCGATAACCCACAGGCAGCGAAAACGCATCATTGAAGTCTCACACACTGACAAATACTGACCAACCCATTAGGCTGCCGGAATAACTTCTGGCCTGGAATATCCGATGCCCCCTGTCTCCCGCCTGGCACTGCCAGCATTGTGCCTGTCGCTGCTCCTGCCTTGCGCCTTTTCCGTCGAGGCCGCCGACCCTGCACCTGCTTCTACCGAAAAAGCCGCAGAAACAAAACCGGTGGAACGTCAGCCGCTGCTTGAGCGTAGTCAGGAAGAAGCGACAGCACTTGAGCGAAAAATCCCTGCCCAGGAACAGCAACAGCTTCAGGCCGGGGCCGATACGTTTCTCGCTCTGTGGAAACCGGCCAACACCGCAGACCCCAGGGGCGCGGTGATTATCATCCCCGGCGCTGGCGAGACCGTTGACTGGCCGCAAGCAATCAGCCCTTTGCGCAACAAACTGCCGGACGCCGAGTGGAGCAGCCTGAGTATCACCTTGCCGGACCTGCAAAGCGATGCCATTGCGCCACGCGTCGTGGAAGTCCCGCCGACGATCAAAGCCCCTGACACCGGCAGCAAAGACTCGACCACCGCGACGCCCATCGAGCAGGCGGCCAGCGGTGAATCGGACATCGCCGACAAAGCGGTCGTGGAAACGAATGAAGAACAGTCCAAGGCTGACGCCGAGCGCATTTTCGCGCGCATCGATGCCGCCATCGCCTATGCCGAACAGCAAAGTGCGCGGCGTATTGTTGTGCTCGGGCATGGCACCGGGGCTTACTGGGCCGCGCGCTACCTGAGCGAGAGGCAGCCGTCGCAAGTGGAGAAATTCGTGATGGTCGCGGCGCAGACGCCGTTGACGGTCCAACCACCGCTGGCTGAATTGACGCCAACCTTGAAGTTGCCGACTGCCGACCTCTTCTATAAGGACAAGCCGCTGGATCGCAGCGCAGCGCTGGAACGCATGCAGGCCAGCAAGCGCTTGAAGACTTCAGCGTTCAGCCAGGTATCGCTCAAGGCATTGCCGGGCAATGCCCAGGCTGAGCAAGAGCAATTGTTTCGCCGGGTGCGTGGGTGGTTGAATCCGCAGCCTGTGGCGGAGTGATGGACCGAGTCGCCCCTTTCGCGGGCAAGCCTCGCTCCTACAAGGTCACCACCAACCCTGTAGGAGCGAGGCTTGCCCGCGAAAGCGTCATCACTGACAACACATCTGATGCTGCTAACGAAAATCCCGCCGCTCCTTGATCAACGTATAAGCGTTGTGCAACTCACGGGTCTTGTCCGTCGCTTCCCGCACCTGCATCGCCGTCGCCCCGGAACCGGCGATCTTGTCCGGGTGATGACGACTGAGCAGACGCCGATACGCCCGTTTGATCTGCGCCGGCTCGCTGGTAGCCGACACTCCCAGTAGCCGCATGGCGTCCTGATAAGTCACGGCGCTGCTGACTTGCGGGCGTTTCTGCGGTTCATAGTCATGCGCCAACGCCAGCACCTGTTGCGGCGTCCAGCCCAGCCATTTGCCCCATTGCGCCAGCAAGTCACGTTCACTGGCCCCTGCACGACCGTCGGCCCAGACCATTCGCCAACAGGCACGCAGCACGCCTTCGGCAGCATGGGGCTGCGCACTCAGGCGCCGCAGATAGCCACGCAAGCGGTCGTGCCCGGTTTTTCCACGATTGAACGCGGCAATCGCGCGACGTTGTGCCGACTCGGTCATTTCCAGTGAGCGCATCTCCTGACGGGCCTGCTGAATGTGTCCATCCACCACGCGCCCATCGCACTTGGCCAACCGGCCGAGCAACACGAACAACAGTTCATCGTTGCGCAACACCGGTCGGCCGCCGAGTTTTTCGCGCAAATGCGCCCAGCTCTGCAATTGCAGGCGCCTATCCAGCGCCTGCCCCAACAATGCGCCGAGCATGGCCCCCGGAATGCTGGCTATGGCAAAACCTGCTCCGGCTCCGATCAGAGTCCCTGGCCACAACATGTCAGCGGCTCGCTTCTATCAGAGTTTCGGCTTCGGCCAGGCGCTCGTAAGTACCCACATCCACCCAATGCCCGTCCAGGCGTTCACCCGACACCTGCCCGACGGCCATGGCCTTGCGAAACAGTGGCGCCAGTTTGAATGCGCCCGCCGTGCAACCCTCGAACAGCTTCGGGTGCAGCACGGCGATGCCGCTGTAGGTCAGGGTCTTGGCATCGGGTTCGCCATCGCGCACCTGGCCATCGACCAGGATGAAATCCCCGGCCGGGTGATGGGCCGGGTTGTCCACCAGTACCAGGTGAACCAGGCCGGCAATCGGTTGGCGCAGGGCGTTGAAGTCGTAATCGGTCCAGATATCACCGTTGACCACCACAAACGCCTCGTCCCCCAGCAACGGCAACGCGCGGAAGATCCCGCCACCAGTTTCCAGCGGTTCACCTTCCGGCGAATACTGAATGCTGACGCCGTACCGCGAGCCATCGCCCAAGTAGTCTTCGATCTGCTGACCGAGCCAGGCGTGGTTGATCACGATTTCGGTAAACCCGGCGGCCGCCAGGGCGCGCAGGTGATACTCGATCAACGGCACACCGCCGGCACGCACCAGCGGTTTTGGCGTGGTCAGGGTCAGCGGACGCATGCGTTCGCCTTTGCCCGCAGCCAGAATCATTGCCTTCATGCATTGGCTCCAGCACGCAGACTGGCCAACAACACATCCAGCTCGGCCAACTCGGGACGACGGGCAATCACCGCGTCTATATAAGCAAAGAAACGCGGCACGTCGGCGAGGTAGCGCGGTTTGCCGTCGCGATGACAGATGCGCGCGAAGATGCCGATCACTTTCAGGTGACGCTGCACGCCCATCAGATCGCTGGCACGGTGAAACTCGTCGAAGTCAGGCTGAACCGGGATGCCCAGTGCGCCGGCCTGCTGCCAGTAATCCTGCAGCCAGGCGAACACACGTTCTTCGGGCCAGCTGAGGAACGCATCCTTGAACAGGCACGTCACGTCATAGGTCACCGGGCCATAGACCGCGTCCTGGAAATCCAGCACGCCGGGATTCGGCTCGCTGAGCATCAGGTTGCGCGGCATGTAGTCGCGGTGCACCAGTACTTTTGGCTGAGCCAGGGCGCTGTCGATCAACAGTTCAGTGACCTGCTGCCAGAGCATTTGCTGTGCGGCGTCAAACTCGATGCCCAGCTCATGCTTCACGTACCACTCGGGAAACAGTTCCAGTTCGCGGCGCAGCAATGCCACGTCATAACTCGGCAACGGCGCCACCATTGGCAATTGTTGAAATGCCAACAGTGCCTGTAGGGCATCCTTGAACAAATCGTCGGCATTTTCGCTGTCGATCACGTCCAGATAGGTCTTGTTGCCCAGGTCATTGAGCAAAAGAAAACCGCGTTCGAGGTCTTCGGCATAAATTTTCGGAACATTTATTCCTGATTTCGCCAGCAGAAAAGCGATATCCACGAAGGGTTTGCAGTTTTCCTGGGGCGGCGGAGCGTCCATCACGACAAAACTTCTGCCCTCGCCTTCCCAGCGGAAATAGCGCCGAAAACTCGCGTCGCTACTGGCCGCGGTCAACGTGGCCGGGGGAACGGCGCCCCAGCCTTGCTCGGCAAAGAGGGTCGCCAACTGCTCGTCGAGCCAAACTTTCAGGTGTTGCAAGCGTACATCTTGGTCAGGCATTACAAGGGTCTCCGACGGCGCTAGCCGTCAAGCGGGTCATGCTTTATTATCCAGCATCTTTTTCAGACCATCGAGAGGCGTGCGGCCCACACCGCGGGCAGATGGCACGCAGGAAGCCCGGACTAATAAGATGGCATTGAAATCCCCCGCGTTTCGTAAAAAATTTCCGTTGTTGGTTACCGGCAGTCTGCTGGCCCTGCAACCCCTAGCCACTTCCTACGTGGTCGCCGCGGAACAGTATGACTGCTCAGTCTCTGCTTCGGGTGCCTGGGACTGTGCGCCCAAGTCGCCGGCAGCTGCATTGCCGCCGCGACCCGTCCATGACGGCAGCGCAACAGTCACCGCGAACGGCGAAGCTCCGGCCCAGAACGGCTCCAGTGAAGACACTGGCGCCAAGCCTGTGCTCGTCACCGAGTCCAAGGGCCGCGGCCTGAAGTCGCGTAGCGCAGACTACAGTCACCTCGACTGGGTTCCGCGTGAGAACCTCACTGCTGCGCAGTTGGCCGAAACCGGTCCTTACTGCTCTGGTTCCTATATCGAACCAATTCGTCCTGGCATGAATGACAAGACGAATAAAAGTGACGCTCCGACCTTTATCGGCGCGAAGGCTTCCCGCTATAACACCGAAGATCAGGTCGGCACGCTGGCCGGTGACGTCGTCATGCGCCAAGGCAGCATGCAGGTCGAAGCCGACGAAGCGAGCCTGTACCAGGCCGAGAGCCGTGGCGAACTGAACGGCAACGTCCGGGTTCGCGACAATGGCGCGCTGATCGTGGGCGACCACGCAGAAGTGCAACTCGACACAGGTGAAGCCAAGGTTGATAACGCCGAATACGTGATGCACAAATCCCGTATCCGCGGTAACGCGCTGTACGCCAAACGTGCCGAAAACGCGATCATCCGCCTCAAGGATGGTACGTACACCACGTGCGAGCCGAACAGCAATGCCTGGCAGCTCAAGGGCAACAACATCACCTTGAACCCGGCCACCGGTTTCGGTACCGCGACCAACGTGACGCTGCGAGTCAAGGACATTCCGGTCCTGTACACGCCGTACATCTACTTCCCGATCGACGACCGTCGCCAATCCGGTTTCCTGCCGCCGACCATCGGCACGGGCAGCGATACCGGCTTCCTGCTGGTCACGCCGTACTACTTCAACCTGGCACCGAACTACGACGCCACGTTGTACCCGCGCTACATGAGCAAGCGTGGCTTGTTGATGGAAGGCGAGTTCCGTTACCTGACCAAGTCCAGCGAAGGTCAGTTCGGCGCCGCGTACCTCAACGACGACAATACCGATCGCAGCAAGCAGACCGACTACGAAAAAACCCGCTACATGTACAACTGGCAGCACAAGGGTGGCCTCGACTCGCGTGTGCTCACGCAGGTCGATTACACCAAGATCAGCGATCCGTATTACTTCCAGGATCTGCAGACTGACCAGATTGGCGTGAAAAGTGCCGATTACGTAAATCAGCAGGGTTCCGTCACGTACCGTGGCGATAACTACACCGCTGCGGTAAATGCCCAGGCTTATCAGCTGGCAACCGTTTCGAACATCACGCCGTACAACCGCTTGCCGCAGATCACCTTCAATGGTGCGCTGCCGTATCATCCAAACGGTCTGAATTTCTCGTACAACACCGAACTCGTGCGGTTTGACCGGGATCTGGAAAACGGCAACTTCAGCGACGAAGACGGCAACATCACTCCTCGCCTGGACAACAACATTCAAGGCCTGGCCCGCGCCACCGGTGACCGCCTCAACCTGGCACCGGCCGTCAGCCTGCCATTGAACTGGACGTATGGCTTCCTGAAGCCAACGCTCAAGTATCAATACACACAGTATGACCTGGACCTGGATGGCACTGGCAAAAGCCAGATTGCTGCTCAAGGTGCTGAAGGCGACCGTCTGAACGGCACCTACGATCGCAACCAGAACCGTGGCGTACCCATCGCCAGCATCGACAGCGGACTGTATTTCGATCGCAATACCCAATGGTTCGGCAAGAACTATCGCCAGACCCTGGAACCTCGCCTGTACTATCTCTATGTGCCTGAGAAAGACCAGGCCGACATTCCGGTGTTCGATACCAGCGAGTACACGTTCAACTACGCGTCACTGTTCCGTGACAACCGCTTCTCTGGCTCCGACCGCGTCGGTGACGAGAACAAGCTGTCCCTGGGCGTGACCAACCGCTGGATCGAAGACGACGGTTTCGAGCGTCAACGCATCAGCGTCGGCCAAGCGGTGTACTTCAAGAATCGTGAAGTCCAGCTGCCAGGTATCGACGTCAAGGATCGCGACGACGCAAGGTCCAAGGTTTCGCCTTACGCACTGGAATACGAATATCGCTGGAACCGCGATTGGCGCACCACGGCCGACTACAACTGGGATCCGGACAGCCGCAGTCCGCGTTCGGGTAGCGCGATGTTCCACTACCAGCCTGAAGACAACCCGAACAAGGTCATCAACGCCGGTTATCGCTATCGCAATGATCAGGTCCGCTTCGACCAGAACACTGGTAAATGGACTGTAGGCGGCGGCGACCTGGGTGTTGAAGGCCAGCCTGGTTTCGTGAAGGATTACTACAAAATTCAACAGCACGACTTCTCGGTAATCTGGCCGATCGTGCCGCAATGGAACGCCATCAGCCGCTGGCAGTATGACTACAACCGCAACCGGACCCTGGAAGCCTTCGGTGGTTTCGAGTACGACAACTGCTGCTGGAAACTGCGCCTGATCAACCGTTACTGGGTGGCTTATGACGAAACCAGTCAAGACGTCCAGCAAAACGAAAAAGGCGACCATGGCGTCTTCCTCCAAATTGTTCTGAAGGGACTCGGCGGCCTCACCGGCGCCAAAGTAGAGAGCTTCCTCGACAAAGGCATTCAAGGTTATCGTGAACGTGAAGACCAAGCTTTCTGATTGTCTGCGCCCGCTAGTGCTGGGCGCGCTGTTCCTGGGTACCGCGGCTAACGCCGCGGTACAGTCCATCGATAAAGTAGTGGCGATCGTCGACAACGACGTGGTCATGCAGAGCCAACTGGACCAACGGGTCCACGAAGTTCAGCAAACCATCGCCAAACGCGGCGCTGCCGTACCGCCGACCAGCGTGCTGGATCAGCAGGTACTGGAGCGCCTGATCGTCGAAAACCTGCAATTGCAGATCGGCGAACGTTCCGGCATCCGCATTACCGATGAAGAACTGAACCAGGCCGTCGGCACCATTGCCCAGCGCAATAACATGTCGATCGATCAATTCCGCGCCGCCCTGGCTCACGATGGTCTGTCTTACGACGACGCACGTGACCAGATCCGTCGCGAGATGATCATCAGCCGTGTGCGCCAGCGTCGTGTGGCCGAGCGCATCCAGGTGTCCGAGCAGGAAGTGAAGAACTTCCTGGCTTCCGACCTGGGCAAAATGCAGCTGTCCGAAGAATTCCGTCTGGCCAACATCCTGATTCCTACGCCGGAAAGCGCCAACTCCGACGCGATTCAGGCTGCAGCCAAACAAGCGGATGCGGTTTATCAGCAACTCAAGCAAGGCGCTGACTTCGCTCAGTTGGCAATCGCCAAATCCGCCAGCGAAACCGCGCTTGAAGGCGGCGATATGGGCTTCCGCAAAGCGGCCCAATTGCCACCTCCGTTCGATCGCATGCTGAGCACCATGGCTGTTGGCGATATCACCCAGCCAATGCGCACCCCGGGCGGCTTCATTATTCTGAAGATCCTCGAGAAGCGTGGCGGCGAGACCCAGATGCGTGACGAAGTGCATGTACGTCACATCCTGGTCAAACCAAGCCCGATTCGCGACGAAGAAAAAACCAAGGCCCTGGCTCAATCGCTCTACACCCGTATCGAAGCGGGCGAAGATTTTGGCGAGCTGGCGAAAAGCTTCTCGGAAGATCCGGGTTCCGCCCTCAACGGCGGCGATCTGAACTGGATCGACCCGAACGCGTTGGTGCCTGAGTTCCGCGAAGTGATGGCCAGAACCCCACAAGGTCAGCTGTCCAAGCCGTTCAAGACCCAATATGGCTGGCACGTCCTGGAAGTCCTTGGCCGCCGCGCCACTGACAGCACCACCCAGGCCCGTGAGCAGCAAGCGATGACCGTACTGCGTAACCGCAAATACGACGAAGAGCTGCAAACCTGGTTGCGTCAGATCCGTGACGAAGCGTACGTAGAGATCAAACTCCCTGGTGCAGACCAGGCAGCGCAGTGAAACCCAAGCGTTTCGCGCTGACACCCGGCGAACCGGCCGGCATAGGTCCTGACCTGTGCCTGCTGCTCGCCTCGCAAGCCCAGCCACACCCCCTGATTGCCATTACCAGCCGCGACCTGCTCAACGAGCGGGCCGCGCAGCTGGGCGTGGTCGTCGACCTGTTGTCGGTCACCCCGGACAACTGGCCGGATGTTCCTGCACCGGCCAACAGTCTTTACGTCTGGGATACCCCGCTCAACGCCAAGGTCACCGCCGGGCAACTGGACAAGGCCAATGCGGCGTTCGTCCTGGAAACCCTGACCCGTGCCGGTCAAGGCTGCATGGACGGGGATTTCGCCGGGATGATCACCGCGCCGGTTCACAAGGGCGTGATCAATGAATCCGGGATCGCCTTTTCCGGGCACACGGAATTTCTCGCCGACCTGACCCATACCGCACAAGTGGTGATGATGCTCGCCACGCGCGGATTGCGTGTGGCCTTGGTCACCACTCACCTGCCCCTTCGCGAGATTGCCGATGCAATCACTCCGGAGCGGCTGGAGCGGGTGACGCGGATTCTGCACACCGACCTGCAAGAAAAATTCGGCATTGCTCAGCCATGCATCCTGGTCTGTGGGCTCAACCCCCACGCCGGTGAAGGCGGACACCTGGGCCATGAAGAAATTGACATCATCGAACCCACCTTAGAGCGTCTGCGCGGCGAAGGCATGGACCTGCGTGGCCCCCTGCCCGCCGACACTCTGTTTACCCCCAAATATCTGGAGCACTGCGACGCAGTGCTGGCGATGTACCACGACCAGGGCCTGCCGGTGCTGAAATACAAAGGCTTCGGCGCGGCAGTCAACGTGACCCTCGGCTTGCCGATCATCCGTACATCGGTGGACCACGGCACAGCCCTGGACCTGGCCGGTAGCGGCAAAATCGACACCGGCAGCCTGCAAGTCGCCCTGGAAACCGCCTACCAGATGGCCGAGACCCGTTTATGACCGAGCATTACCAACACAAGGCGCGCAAACGCTTTGGCCAGAACTTCCTGCACGATGCCGGCGTTATCGACCGCATTCTGCGCGCCATTCGGGCCAAGCCCGAAGACCACCTGCTGGAAATCGGCCCGGGCCAGGGCGCATTGACTCAAGGCCTGCTCAACAGCGGCGCGCAACTGGACGTGGTTGAACTGGACAAGGACCTGATCCCGATCCTCAACCAGCAATTCGCCGACAAGAGCAATTTCAACCTGCACCAGGGTGACGCGCTGAAGTTCGACTTCAACAGCCTGAATGCCGCGCCGAACAGCCTGCGTGTGGTCGGTAACCTGCCGTACAACATCTCTACGCCGCTGATTTTTCACCTGCTGAACAACGCCGGCATCATTCGTGACATGCACTTCATGCTGCAAAAGGAAGTGGTCGAGCGACTGGCGGCGGGCCCTGGCGGTGGTGACTGGGGTCGCTTGTCGATCATGGTTCAGTACCATTGCCGGGTCGAGCATCTGTTCAACGTCGGCCCGGGGGCGTTCAATCCGCCGCCGAAAGTCGACTCGGCCATCGTCCGCCTGGCGCCCCACGACGTACTGCCGCACCCGGCCAAGGACCACAAGCTGCTGGAGCGCGTCGTGCGCGAAGCCTTCAACCAGCGCCGCAAGACCCTGCGCAACACCCTCAAGTTGCTGCTGAGCAACGACGAGATCGAAGCCGCCGGTGTCGATGGCAGCCTGCGTCCCGAGCAGCTCGACCTGGCCGCTTTCGTGCGCCTGGCCGACAAGCTCAGCGAACAAGTCCTGCAGGCTCCCGCCGCCGACTGACAACCGATGAGCGTGATCGGGTAGGACGCCAGACGCGATGTCTGGTTTACTACCCGATACTTGGCCTAGACTGAATCCCATCAGCTACGCCCCGCGTCTCGCATCGTTTTTAAGGCCTCTTGCATGTCCGATCCTCGTTATCAGGTCGACGTCAGCGTCGTCACTCGCTATCTGGCAGAACAATCGCAACCCGAGCACAACCGCTTTGCCTTCGCCTACACCATCACCGTGCACAACAATGGCGAGCTACCGGCCAAACTGTTGTCACGGCACTGGGTGATCACCGACGGTGACGGTCACGTGGAAGAGGTTCGCGGTGCTGGCGTCGTGGGTTTGCAGCCGCTGATCCAGGCCGGTGAAAACCACACCTACAGCAGCGGCACGGTGATGACCACCCGGGTCGGCACCATGCAAGGCACCTACGAAATGATCGCCGACGACGGCAAGCATTTCGATGCCGTGATCGCGCCGTTCCGTCTGGCGGTGCCCGGAGCCCTGCACTGATGGCGACGTATGCCGTCGGCGACCTGCAAGGCTGCCTCGAACCGCTGCAATGCCTGCTCAAGCAAGTAGCCTTCGACCCTGCCCAGGACACACTCTGGGTCGTGGGCGATCTGGTCAACCGCGGGCCGCAGTCACTGGAAACCCTGCGCTTCCTCTACAGCATCCGCGAATCGCTGGTGTGCGTGCTCGGCAACCACGATCTGCACTTGCTGGCGGCCGGGCACAACATCGAACGCCTGAAGAAAAACGACACCCTGCGCGAAATCCTCGAAGCGCCTGATCGTGCGGAACTGCTGGAGTGGCTGCGTCAGCAAAAACTCATGCACTACGACGAACAGCGCGATATCGCCTTGGTCCATGCAGGCATACCGCCACAATGGTCGCTGCGCAAAGCCTTGAAGTGCGCCGGCGAAGTCGAAGCCGCCCTGCGTGACGACAACCTGTTCCCACCATATCTGGATGGCATGTACGGCAACGAGCCGACCAAGTGGAACAGTGACCTCACCGGCGTCGATCGACTGCGGGTGATCACCAACTATTTTACCCGCATGCGCTTCTGCACCAGCGAAGGCAAGCTCGACCTCAAGGGCAAGGAAGGCGTCGACACCGCGCCACCGGGTTACGCCCCATGGTTCAAGTACAAGGAGCGCAAGACCAAAGGCCTGAAGATCATCTTCGGCCATTGGGCAGCCCTTGAAGGCAAATGCGACGAGCCCGGCATCTTCGCCCTCGACACCGGTTGTGTCTGGGGCGGCGCCATGACACTGATGAACGTCGACACCCTTGAGCGCCTCAGTTGCAAATGCGATGAACAGGGCCACGCCCAGCCGTCAGTCGCCCCACTTACTCCCGAACAAACGTCAGCCAGCGCCCAGCGCTAGACTGCGCTTTCAGCCGAGCCACAGGAGCCCGCCATGAGCGAATTCAAACGTATCCCCCCAGAACAGGCCCAGGCCCTGCGCGAACAAGGCGCAGTGGTCGTCGATGTCCGCGATCCGCAAACTTACGCCGCGCTGCACATCGCAGGCTCCAAGCATCTGGACAACGTTTCCATCTCGGATTTCATCCGGGCCGCAGACCTGGACGCACCGACGGTCGTGGTCTGCTATCACGGCAACTCCAGCCAGAGCGCGGCGGCGTACCTGATCAGCCAGGGCTTCTCCGACGTCTACAGCATGGATGGCGGTTTTGAGCTGTGGCGCACGACTTATCCCGCGGAAACTGCGCAAGGCACTTCCGAATAATTTTTTTGTAACGTGCAAGCCCCGGCCCCCGTGGGCTCGCGCGGTGGCAGACGAACGGTCTGCCACAACTAATTACGTATCTCGCCTTTACCTCCTGAATAAGCAACTATCCTTAAGCGCAGGCCATCCAAAACAGGGGAGAGCCGGTACACCGGCGCGCGGGTCATCGGGAGTAGCTTTCGGGGGAGTCAGCTCCGAAAGAGTTCTGGGGGGTAAACAGCGACTGCATATCCAGTGGCTGCCAGCATCGACTGAATGATCCGGCGTCGGCTCCACGTATCGAGCGAGGTGACGTCATGAGTATCTTTAGCCACTTCCAACAACGCTTCGAGTCCACACGCCAGGAAGAACTCTCACTACAAGAGTATCTGGAGCTGTGTAAAAAGGACCGCAGCGCCTACGTTTCCGCCGCCGAGCGTTTGCTGCTGGCCATCGGAGAACCGGAGCTGCTCGACACCTCGGCCAACTCGAGACTGTCGCGAATCTTTTCCAACAAGGTGATCCGCCGCTATCCGGCCTTTGAAGACTTCCACGGGATGGAAGAATGCATCGACCAGATCGTGTCGTATTTCCGCCACGCAGCCCAAGGCCTGGAAGAGAAGAAACAAATTCTCTACCTGCTCGGCCCCGTCGGCGGCGGTAAGTCATCCCTGGCCGAGAAGCTCAAACAGCTGATCGAGAAAGTGCCCTTCTACGCGATCAAGGGCTCCCCGGTATTCGAATCGCCCCTGGGTCTGTTCAACGCCACTGAAGATGGCGCGATCCTCGAGGAAGACTTCGGCATTCCACGGCGTTACGTGAACACCATCATGTCGCCATGGGCGACCAAACGCCTGGCCGAATTTGGCGGCGACATCAGTCAATTCCGGGTGGTGAAACTCTATCCGTCGATCCTCAACCAGATCGCCGTGGCCAAGACCGAACCTGGAGATGAAAACAACCAGGACATCTCGGCACTGGTGGGTAAGGTCGATATCCGCAAACTGGAAGAATTCCCGCAAAATGACGCCGACGCCTACAGCTACTCGGGTGCTCTGTGCCGGGCCAACCAGGGCCTGATGGAATTCGTCGAAATGTTCAAGGCGCCGATCAAGGTGCTGCACCCATTGCTGACGGCCACCCAGGAAGGCAACTACAACAGTACCGAAGGCCTGGGCGCGATTCCGTTCACCGGGATCCTGCTGGCTCACTCCAACGAATCGGAGTGGCACACCTTCCGCAACAACAAGAACAACGAAGCGTTCATCGACCGGATCTACATCGTCAAAGTGCCGTACTGCCTGCGGGTCAGTGACGAAGTGAAGATCTACGACAAACTGCTGTTCAACAGCTCGTTGGCCAAGGCTCATTGCGCGCCCGACACCTTGAAAATGCTCGCCCAGTTCACCGTGCTCTCGCGTCTCAAAGAGCCGGAAAACTCGAACATCTACTCCAAGATGCGCGTGTATGACGGCGAGAATCTCAAGGACACCGATCCGAAAGCCAAGTCGATCCAGGAATACCGCGATAACGCCGGCGTGGATGAAGGCATGAACGGTCTGTCGACCCGGTTCGCGTTCAAGATCTTGTCGAAGGTCTTCAACTTCGACCCGCACGAAATCGCCGCCAACCCGGTGCACCTGCTCTACGTGCTGGAACAACAGATCGAACAGGAACAATTCCAGGCCGAGACCCGCGAACGCTACCTGCGTTTCCTCAAGGAATACCTGGCGCCGCGTTATATCGAGTTCATCGGCAAGGAAATCCAGACCGCCTACCTCGAGTCTTACAGCGAGTACGGCCAGAACATCTTCGATCGCTACGTGCTGTACGCCGACTTCTGGATCCAGGACCAGGAATACCGCGACCCGGAAACCGGCGAAATCCTCAACCGCGTAGCCCTGAACGAAGAACTGGAGAAAATCGAAAAACCGGCCGGTATCAGCAATCCGAAGGATTTCCGCAACGAAATCGTCAACTTCGTACTGCGCGCCCGGGCCAACAACAACGGCAAGAACCCGACCTGGCTCAGCTACGAAAAACTGCGGGTGGTCATCGAGAAGAAAATGTTCTCCAACACCGAGGACCTGCTGCCGGTCATCAGCTTCAATGCCAAGGCCAGCAAAGAGGACCAACAGAAGCACAACGACTTCGTCACAAGGATGGTCGAGCGCGGCTACACCGACAAACAGGTACGACTGCTGTCCGAGTGGTATCTGCGGGTCAGAAAATCACAGTAACCCGCTGCCGGTCAGACCGGTTGTCGTCAGCCAGGGGCCTGTGCACGGTTTTTCTGTTACACAGACCTCTGGAAGGTGTTCGAAAGTCGGTAACGAGGTTCATGCAGCATCCATAAGCGCTTGGGGGAGCGTGATCATCCCTTCGCTCGGTCGATGCTGCAAAACCGCTCGCCCCTTTCAGGACAGCTTCTAAGGAGCAGTCATGAGCTATGTGATCGACCGACGTCTCAATGGCAAGAACAAGAGCACGGTGAACCGCCAGCGGTTCCTGCGGCGTTACCGTGATCACATCAAAAAGGCCGTCGAAGAGGCGGTCAGCCGGCGTTCCATTACCGATATGGAACATGGCGAACAAATCAGCATTCCCGGCCGTGACATCGACGAGCCGGTGCTTCACCACGGCCGCGGTGGCAAGCAGACCGTCGTGCACCCCGGCAACAAGGAATTCACCAGCGGCGAGCACATTGCCCGGCCACCCGGAGGTGGTGGCGGCAGAGGTCCCGGCAAGGCCGGCAACTCTGGCGAAGGGATGGATGAGTTTGTCTTCCAGATCACTCAGGAGGAATTCCTCGAATTCATGTTCGAGGACCTCGAACTGCCGAACCTGGTCAAACGCAACCTGACCGGTACCGACACCTTCAAGACCGTTCGTGCGGGCATCAGCAACGAGGGCAACCCGTCGCGGATCAACATCATCCGCACCCTGCGCTCAGCCCACGCCCGGCGCATCGCCCTGTCCGGCAGCAGCCGTGCGCGGCTGCGGGACGCCAAGGAAGAACTGGCCCGACTTAAACGGGAAGAACCGGACAACTTCGGCGATATCCAGGAAATCGAAGCGGAAATCGAGAAACTCAGCGCGCGAATTCACCGTGTGCCATTCCTCGACACCTTCGACCTCAAGTACAACTTGCTCATCAAGCAGCCCAACCCCAGCTCCAAAGCGGTGATGTTCTGCCTGATGGACGTATCCGGCTCGATGACCCAGGCGACCAAGGACATCGCCAAGCGCTTCTTCATCTTGCTGTACCTGTTTCTCAAGCGTAACTACGACAAGATTGACGTCGTGTTCATCCGCCACCACACCAGCGCCCGCGAAGTGGACGAGGAAGAGTTTTTCTACTCACGGGAAACCGGCGGCACCATCGTTTCCAGCGCCTTGAAACTGATGCAGGAGATCATGGCCGAGCGTTATCCGAGCAACGAATGGAACATCTACGCGGCCCAGGCTTCCGACGGCGACAACTGGAACGACGACTCGCCGATCTGCCGCGACATCCTGATCAACCAGATCATGCCGTTTGTGCAGTACTACACTTACGTTGAGATCACCCCACGCGAACACCAGGCATTGTGGTTCGAATACGAACGCATCGCCGAAGCCTTCTCTGACACTTTTGCCCAGCAGCAACTGGTCTCGGCCGGGGATATCTATCCGGTCTTCCGTGAACTCTTCCAGCGCAGGTTAGTGACATGACCGCCAAAGAGCAGAAGCGCCAACCCATTTCCACCGGCTCCGAATGGACATTCGAGCTGATCCAGGCTTATGACAAGGAAATCAGTCGCCTGGCGGCCCGTTATGCCCTGGATACGTACCCCAACCAGATCGAAGTGATCACCGCCGAGCAGATGATGGACGCCTACGCCTCCGTCGGTATGCCCCTGGGTTATCACCATTGGTCCTACGGCAAACACTTCCTCAGCACCGAAAAATCCTACACCCGCGGGCAGATGGGCCTGGCTTACGAGATCGTCATCAACTCTGACCCGTGCATCGCCTACCTGATGGAAGAGAACACCATCTGCATGCAGGCGCTGGTAGTGGCGCATGCCTGCTATGGCCACAACAGCTTCTTCAAGGGCAATTACCTGTTCCGCACCTGGACCGACGCCAGTTCGATCATCGATTACCTGGTGTTCGCCAAGCAGTACATCATGCAGTGCGAAGAGCGCCACGGCATCGACGCGGTGGAAGACTTGCTCGACTCCTGCCACGCGCTGATGAACTACGGCGTTGACCGTTACAAACGTCCATATCCGATTTCGGCCGAAGAAGAACGTCGTCGGCAGAAGGATCGGGAAGAGCATCTGCAGAAACAGATCAACGACCTGTGGCGCACCATTCCAAAAGGTGCGGACAAGTACAGCGACAAGGACAATGCACGCTTCCCCGCCGAACCGCAGGAAAACATCCTGTACTTCATCGAAAAACACGCGCCGCTGCTGGAGCCTTGGCAGCGGGAAATCGTGCGAATCGTGCGCAAGATCGCACAGTATTTCTACCCGCAACGCCAGACCCAGGTGATGAACGAAGGTTGGGCGACGTTCTGGCACTACACGCTGATGAACGACCTGTACGACGAAGGCCTGGTCACCGACGGCTTCATGATGGAGTTCCTGACGTCCCACACCAGCGTCGTCATGCAACCAGGCTTCGACAGCCCTTACTACAGCGGCATCAACCCCTACGCCCTGGGCTTTGCGATGTACCGGGACATCCGGCGCATGTGCGAGCACCCAACGGAAGAGGATTACCGCTGGTTCCCGGAAATCGCCGGCACCGATTGGTTGTCGACCATCAAGTTCGCGATGAGCAGCTTCAAGGATGAGAGTTTCATCCTGCAGTACCTGTCGCCTCAGGTGATTCGCGACCTGAAGCTGTTCAGCATTCTCGATGACGATCAGAAGGATGACCTACTGGTCCCCGCCATTCACGACGAGCCCGGCTACCGGACCATCCGTGAAACCCTGGCGGCCCAGTACAACCTGGGCAATCGCGAACCCAACGTGCAGATCTACAGCATTGATCGACGTGGCGACCGTTCATTGACCTTGCGTCATCAGCAACACGACCGCAAGCCACTGGGAGAATCTACCGAGGAAGTGCTCAAGCACCTGCATCGGCTGTGGGGCTTCGACATCCACTTGGAAACCCTGCAAGGCGACCAGGTGATGAAAGTCCATCACGTACCGCCCAGAAGTGAACACGCCGAGGGGGATTACGGCCGGCTCGACTTGGCTGTCATTCACCTTTGATTTGGTTTCTGCCTCCGGAAGTTCGACGCAACGGTTATTCTGTCGAGCTAACGGAGGTTTTTTATGCAGATTTATAAAGTTGGCGGCGCCGTACGCGATCGCCTGCTGGGCAAGCCTGTCACCGATATCGACTGGGTCGTGGTAGGCGCCACCACCGAAGAAATGCTCGCCAAGGGTTTTCGCCCGGTGGGCTCGGACTTCCCGGTGTTTCTTCACCCAAAAAGCGGTGAGGAATACGCCCTGGCCCGGACCGAACGCAAAAGCGGACGCGGTTACGGCGGCTTCACCTTCCACGCCAGCCCTGAAGTCACTCTCGAAGAAGACTTGATCCGCCGCGACCTGACGATCAACGCCATGGCCGAGGATGATCAACAGAACCTGACCGACCCTTACCATGGTCAACGCGATCTCGAAGCGCGCATTCTTCGCCACGTTTCCCCCGCGTTCGCCGAAGATCCGCTCCGGGTGCTGCGTGTTGCGCGCTTCGCCGCGCGTTATGCAACGCTGGGTTTCACCGTCGCACCGGAGACTCTGGAGCTGATGCGTCAGCTCAGCGACTCCGGCGAACTGGAGGCCCTAACCGCTGAACGCAGCTGGAAGGAAATTTCCCGCGCCCTGATGGAAGATCAGCCACAGGTCTTCATCGAAGTCCTGCGTGCGTGCGGCGCACTCAAAGTGCTGATGCCAGAGGTCGACGCGCTGTTCGGCGTCCCGCAACCGGAAGCCCATCACCCGGAAATCGATACCGGCGTGCACACCTTGAGCGTGCTGGAACAAGCGGCGCTGCACAAACAACCGCTAACAGTGCGCTGGGCGTGTTTGCTGCATGACTTGGGTAAAGGCCTGACACCCGAGGAGGAATGGCCGCGACACATTGCCCATGAGCACAAGGGGCTGAAGCTGATCAAAGCGGTCAACGAACGGTTCAAGGCGCCGAAGGATTGTCAGGAACTGGCATTGCTGGTCGGCCAATATCACACCCACGGACACCGAGCCCTGGAGCTGAAGCCGTCGACGTTGCTGGAGTTGCTGCAGAGTTTTGACGTCTATCGGCGACCGCAGCGGTTTGAGGAGTTTATTGCGGCGTGTGAGATGGATGCCCGCGGGCGCAAGGGGCTGGAGCAACGAAGTTATCCACAGGCGGATTATTTGCGCGGGGCGGCTTCAGCGGCACGAGGCGTTGCCGTGCAGCCGTTGCTGGAGAAGGGTTTTAAAGGGCCGGAGCTGGGTGAGGCGATCAAGCGGGAGCGGCTTAAGGCGTTGAAGGCCTATAAAGAATCGGCGCCTGCCTGAAAAGCTTCGCGGGCAAGCCTCGCTCCTACAGGGATCAGCGAACATCCTGTAGGAGCGAGGCTTGCCCGCGAAGGCGTCATCCGCCTCACAACAAACTCGAAGGGGTCAACTGCTCCCCACGCCACTCAAACGCCACTGGCGCCAACACCTGATCAATCTGTGCTTCAGCCCACAAGGTCGCAAAGCTTTTGCCTACGCCCGGATGCACTCTGTCCGGCGCAATCAGCGACAACGGCCACAGCACGAAGGCATTTTTCAGGATTTCTGCCCGGGGCAGGATCAATCCATCGAAGTTGCCCACCAGATCACCGAACAACAACACGTCGATATCCAGAGGCAAACCCTTGCGATCCGGCGCGTAACGGCCGTTGTCCGCCTCGATGAATTTCAGCCGCCGATCGAGTTCCACCAGTGGCAGGTCAGTGAATGCCGACACCACGAAATTGAAGAACGGACCACTCTTGATCCCCACCGGCTGGCTTTCAAACACCGCCGAGCAGCGGATATCCACCAGAAAACCTGCCAGGGCTTCCAGGCCAGCCTGCAAATGGGCTTCGCGCTCGATATTGCTACCGAGCCCGAGGTAAACCTGAGTCAGCGACATCCGCGCTCGATCTCCACGCCCACGCCACCGGTGGCCGCCGGCACAGCACCCGGCTTGGTCAGTTTGAGGCGCATCCAGGTGATTTTGAATTCGCTCATCAACACTTCAACCAAACGTTCGGCAAAGGTCTCGACCAGTTGAAACTGCGCCTGCTCGGCGAACGCCTGGATACGCGACGAAACGCTCGCATAATCGAGCGCCAGGGTCAGGTCATCGCCAGCCGCTGCCGGGCGATTGTCCCAGGCGAAGCTCAGGTCCAGTCGCAGACATTGGCGGATGCCTCGTTCCCAGTCATAGGCACCAATCACGGTGTCAACTTCCAGGCCCTCGATAAACACTCTGTCCAAGCACTTTTCTCCGCTGCACGACAAGGGCGCAATGCGCCGTTAGAATCAGGGCGTCCTCGCCCGGAATAGTTAGCATGTTTTGGTTATTGGCGACCTTCGCCTACCTGCTCGGCTCTCTGTCCTTCGCCATTTTGCTCAGCCGCCTGACCGGTAACCCGGATCCGCGAATGAGTGGCTCGGGCAATGCCGGCGCCACCAACATGTTGCGCCTGGTCGGCAAGAAACTCGCCGTCCTGACCTTGCTCGGCGACCTGTGCAAAGGCTTGTTACCCGTACTGATCGCCGCTGTTGCCGGCCTTTCGCTACAAGAACAGGCCTGGATCGGCGTTTATGCCGTCATCGGCCACCTGTTCCCAATTTACTTCCGCTTTCGCGGCGGCAAAGGTGTCGCCACCGCCGCCGGCATGTTGCTGGGCCTGTACCCGCCAGCGGCCTTGCTGGCGGTCTGCGCCTGGCTGCTGACGTTCTACCTGACCCGCACCAGCTCACTGGCGGCGCTGATCGCGACACCGCTGACCCTGCCATTGCTCGCCTGGCAAGAGCCAGCGGCATTGCTACCCATGAGCGCGCTCACGGCGCTGATCGTCTGGCGGCATCGCGGCAATCTACGCGACCTGTTTGCAGGGCGCGAACGGCATTTTTAAATACCGCACATGAGCGCCGCTCATTACAGCGCGGTCAACTGCTCCATCGGCCAGCGCGCCTGCACGCTGATCGCAAGGCTTTCGTGCTGACCCGCCTGCAAACGCTGACAACCGGCAAACGCAATCATCGCGCCGTTATCGGTGCAGAACTCGGGACGCGCATAAAACACGTCGCCCTTCATGTCACCGAGCATTTTTTCCAGTGAAGTGCGCAAAGCCTTGTTGGCGCTAACGCCCCCAGCAATCACCAGACGCTTCATGCCGGCCGCTTTCAGGGCGCGCTTGCACTTGATGGTCAAAGTCTCCACCACGGCTTGCTGGAACGCCAGCGAGATGTCGCAACGGGCTTGCTCGCTGTCGTCCCCGGCGCTGACGCATTGCTGCCAGGTGTTCAGGGCAAAGGTTTTCAAGCCGCTGAAGCTGAAAGCCAGGCCCGGACGGTCGCACATCGGGCGCGGGAACGTGAAACGCCCTGCAACCCCTTGCTCCGCCAGGCGCGCGATTTCCGGACCACCCGGATAATTGAGGCCCATCATCTTCGCGGTCTTGTCGAACGCTTCACCGGCGGCATCGTCGAGGGTCTCGCCCAACAACGTGTATTGGCCGATCCCGTCGACCTGAACCAGCTGCGTATGACCGCCCGACACCAACAAAGCGACGAACGGGAATTCCGGCGGTTGCGACTCCAGCATCGGCGCCAGCAAGTGACCTTCCATGTGGTGCACGCCGAGGGCCGGAATGCCCCAGGCAAAGGCCAGCGCCTGGGCGCAGGAAGCCCCCACCAGCAGCGCCCCAACCAGGCCGGGGCCGGCGGTATAAGCGATGGCGTCGATCTCGGTCGGCACGCAGCCAGCTTCCGCCAACACCTGACGAATCAAGGGCAGCATACGTTTGACGTGATCACGCGAGGCCAGCTCCGGCACCACACCGCCATAGGCGCGATGCAGGTCGATCTGGCTGAACAGCGCGTCGGCCAGCAAGCCGCGTTCACTGTCATATAATGCGACACCGGTTTCGTCGCAGGAGGTTTCTAATCCCAGTACTAGCATGGGTTTGCGCCTTGTTTAGGCTAGATTCGAAGGCGCGCATAATAGTCGCCATGGGATGCCCCGACTAGCGGTTTTCGATCAGAGGCTTTGCATTCCGGTCGATGAGGAGTTAACATCCGCAACCCTTAAAAACCGACGTCTTCAAGTGCTCTTTTGCCGCGAGGATGTTGACCCCGGTAATGAATGAAGGTAGCTCTGGATGCCAGCCGTAAAAGTAAAAGAGAACGAACCC
>NZ_JBIUXZ010000033.1:0-56646 GCF_044744265.1 Pseudomonas sp. NPDC087342 | reverse complement strand
GCCCCGGGGTTTACAAAATCGACATCCAGCAGGGCAATGTCGTCACGCAGGACATGATAGACCAGTTACGCCCGGGAATGACCCGTCGGCAAGTACGGTTTATCATGGGTAACCCTCTGCTGACCGACACGTTCCATGCCGATCGCTGGGATTACCTGTATAGCCTGCAACCGGGTGGTGGTGAACGCCAACAGGAACGCATAAGCGTTATCTTCAACCCTAATGACCAGCTTGTCAGCCTGTCGGGCGATTTTATGCCCGGTGTGAGCCGCGACGAAGCCATTCTCGGCAAGGAACCCGGCACTACTGTGACCGCTCCTGCAGAAAACACCGAGAAGCCAAAACCGGAAAAACCGGTGAAACCAGGTTCGCTGCTGGACCAGATCCAGAAGGACGTAGACGGTGTAGAAACCGTTCCAGTCCCGAGTCCGGAACCACTGGACACCACGCCGCAATAATTTGCGACGCAATAAAAAACCCGGCATGTCCGGGTTTTTTATTGTCTGGCGTTTGATCAGATCACTGATTGCGCGCTTTGGCCTCGGCAGCCTTGGCGGCACGCAAGCGGCGGACCTCTTTGGGATCGGCGAGCAGCGGTCGGTAAATCTCGATGCGATCACCCGCCTGAACCACGCGGGCATCGGGATCAGCGATCACTTTGCCGAAGATTCCGACCGGACATTCGGCCAGATCCAGCTCAGGAAACTCGGCACCTACACCGGATTCGAGCAGAGCGGCCCGAACCGTAGCGCCCGCTGGTACCGCCACAGCCAGCAACACCTGACGATCGACGGCGGCATACACCACCTCAACCTCGATCACCGGCTCAACCATGCATCTGCTTGGCGCGCTGACAGAACGCGTCCACCAGAGTGTTTGCCGCCTGATTGAACAAAGGCCCCAACGTTGCGCGCACGATTGGCCCGGCGTAGTCGAACGACAGGTCCAGGCTGATCTTGCAGGCCTTCTCGCCCAATGGCTTGAACACCCAGACGCCATGCAACTGGTTGAACGGACCTTCTTCGAGATTCATCTCGATCGAATGCCCGGGCACCAGCGTGTTGCGCGTGACGAAATGCTGACTCAAGCCACCCTTGGCCACACCCACACTGGCACGCATGTGCTCGGGGGAGCTTTCCAGCACTTCGGCCGCGGAGCACCACGGCAGGAACTCCGGATAACGCGCCACGTCGTTGACCAAGTCATAGAGGGCTTGTGCCGGATACGGCAACAGGGCCGAGCGTTGAATATGTGTCGTCATGTCAGCGTCACTTCCACAGCTGGGCGGCAAACACTACGAGAATGCCGATGGGCGCCACATAGCGCATCAAAAACAGGGACAGGTTGAACAACATCGGGTTGCGGATCGACAACTCATCGCGAACCGCTTCACGCCCCATGATCCAGCCTGCAAATACCACGAAACACAAACCACCGAGTGGCAGCATGATCCGCGAGGTGAAGAAGTCGATCACACCGAAGAAGTCCAGGCCACCGGCCGCACCCCATTGGTAGAGATGAAACATTCCACCTTCGTTCACGAAAAACTTGGCTTCCTTCCATATATTGAAGGAAAACACCGTGCCCAGACCAACGAACCAGCAGGTGAATGCCAGCCAGAACGTCACCCAGGCGCGGCTGATTTTGGTGCGCTCAACAAGGTAAGCCACCATCGGTTCGAGCAAGGAAATGGCCGAACTCCAGGCGGCAACCGCCACCAGTACGAAGAACACTACGCCCATCAACTGACCGAACGCTACGTTACCAAAGGCAAATGGCAGGCTTACAAACATCAGACCAGGGCCTTCGCTCGGGTTCAGGCCCGCGGCGAACACAATCGGAAACAATGCCAGCCCGGCTACCAGCGATACGAAGGTATCAAGCAACGCCACACCGACCACAGTGCCGGAAATCGACGAGTTCTTCGGCATGTACGCGCCGTAGATCATGATCGAACCCACGCCCACGCTCAGGGAGAAGAACGCGTGCCCCATGGCGGGCAACAAGCCGTCGAGGACTTTTTCCGGGTGGAAGTCGAACATGAAATGCACCCCCTCCATGAAATGCCCGGTGGTCATGCTGTAACCGAGCAGCACAATCACCATCACGAACAGCAACGGCATCATGATTCGCAGGCTGCGCTCGAGCCCGGCGACCACGCCTTTGGCGATCACCACGGCGGACAACAGCATAAAAATCGTGTGCCAAAGTGTCAGGCGCCAAGGATCGGCGATTACATTGCCGAAATAAGCGCCGACCTGATCCGCCGTCACGCCCTGGAAATCGCCCCGGCCCATGTCGATGATGTAATCCAGCGACCAGCCGCCGACCACGCTATAGAAAGACAGGATCAGCAACGCCGTGATCATCCCGGCGAATGCGCCCCAGGACCACTTGCCGGAATGCCCCGCCTCCTGCGCCAACACCTTCAGGGCATTCGCCGGACTTTGGCGCGCGCGGCGGCCGATCAGGGTTTCAGCCAGCATGACCGGCACCCCGATCAGCGCGATGCAGGCCAAAAACATCAGCACAAAGGCGCCGCCGCCATAGACGCCGACCATGTACGGGAATTTCCAGATGCTACCCAGCCCCACGGCCGAACCGGTCGCGGCGAGTATGAAGACCCAGCGGCTAGCCCAACTGCCGTGGACAGAAACCTTGTCTGTCGACATCGTTATCACGCCCAAGCGTTCAAAAAAGAGGCCGCATTGTCCGGGATTCAATCAACCTGCTCAAGCACGTAGCGATACCGTAGCCGACTCGCGCGCAACTCCCTATAATGCCGCCCCTATGGCTAAACAGAAGAAACACCCAACAGGGACCATCGCGCAAAATAAAAAGGCGCGACACGATTACTTCATCGAACATAAGTTCGAGGCTGGTCTGGTCCTGGCCGGCTGGGAAGTAAAAAGTCTGCGGGCAAGCAAGCTACAGCTTGTTGACAGTTACGTACTGCTCAAGGATGGCGAAGCCTGGCTGCTCGGCAGCCACATCACGCCGCTGATGACCGCCAGCACCCACGTGATTGCTGATCCGACCCGCACCCGTAAATTGCTGCTCAACCGCCGCGAGCTGGAAAAGCTCGCCGCCGCCGTGCAGCAAAAAGGCTATGCCTGCGTGTGCCTGTCCTGGTACTGGAGCAAGCACATGGTCAAGTGCGAGATCGCTCTGGGCAAGGGCAAGAAGGAATACGACAAGCGTGATACCGAACGCGAACGCGACGCCGGTCGCGAGTTGCAGCGTGCGGTGCGGAACAAGGGCAAGGAAGATTAATCTTTCTCCTTGAGATCGCTTTCGCGGGCAAGCCTCGCTCCTACAGAAGAACGTAACCCTGTAGGAGCGAGGCTTGCCCGCGAATGTTTCACCACCCATCTTCCTGGCTACATCCCCTTGCGTCGCTCCGCCCGAGCCATGCGCTGCACTTCCTGACGCACCTCCTCCAACACTTCCTGCACATACAAAATGTGTCGGCTGGAGACTTCCCGCGCCTGTTCCGCACGCCCTTCGATAATCGCCAGGTACAACTCCCGATGCTGACTGATCAACATGTCGCGGGTCTCGGTGCGCTGCTTGTACATCCCACCAATGTTGGTCACCACATTGCGCTTGAGCAAATCGAACAGCCCACGAATGGTGTGCAGCAGCACAGCGTTATGACTGGCCTCGGCGATGGCCAGGTGAAATTTCGCATCCGCCGCGCCCTCTTCCAACCGGCTCACTTCATCGTGGCGTGTGTAGCAATCCTGCAATTCTTCGAACGCCGCCGTCAGCCGCTCGCGATCCACATCGGTGGCGCGCAACGCGGCGTAATAAGCGCAGGACGCTTCCAACGTATGGCGAAACTCCAGCAGATCACGCTGCGCCTCGGGGTTGCTTTCCAGCAGATGCAGCAGCGGATCGCTGAAGGTCGAGCCGAGGGAATCCACCACATAATTGCCGCCGCCCTGGCGACTGACCAGCAAGCCTTTGGCCGCCAGCTTCTGAATCGCTTCGCGCAACGAAGGGCGTGACACGCCGAACTGCTCGGCCAACGCGCGCTCGGCCGGCAGACGCTCACCGGACTTCAGCGTGCCCTCGAGAATCATCCCCTCGAGCCGCTCGACAATATCGTCAGACAAACGGCGCTGACGAATCTGATCAAACCCCATAACTCAATTCTCCACGATCCCGGCAGCTCGCCGGGCTCTCTATTCTGGCCTATCGGCGCTGTGGCAGCACCTACCAGACGACGCTTGATCGAACAGATCAGATGCGTTGTGCACCGCTTATTCGACAAAAGTTTTAGGGCGGCAAATTGACACACCCCATACAAGGCTTTTACCCTAGCCAACAGCGATTGTAAATTGGTATTACCAATTAACCAAGAACGCTGACAGTGCCTGACCAACAACAATTAGGGGCCACCCCATATGCAAACCTGGCAACAGCTCTACAGCCCGCTCGGCAGTCTCGGCGTGTCCGCACTCGCGGCCGTCATCCCCATCGTATTTTTCTTCCTGGCCTTGGCCGTGTTCCGTCTCAAAGGCCACGTGGCCGGCAGCATCACCCTGGCCTTGTCGATTGCCGTAGCGATCTTCGCCTTCCAGATGCCGGTAGACATGGCCTTCGCCGCGGCCGGATATGGCTTTGCGTATGGTCTGTGGCCGATTGCGTGGATCATCGTCGCGGCGGTGTTCCTCTACAAACTGACGGTCAAGAGCGGCCAGTTCGAAGTGATCCGCAGCTCGGTGCTGTCGATCACCGACGACCAGCGCCTGCAAGTGCTGCTGATCGGCTTCTGCTTCGGCGCGTTCCTGGAAGGTGCAGCCGGCTTCGGCGCGCCGGTAGCGATTACCGCCGCACTCCTTGTAGGACTTGGTTTCAACCCGCTGTACGCCGCCGGCCTGTGCCTGATCGCCAACACCGCGCCTGTCGCGTTCGGCGCCCTCGGCATTCCGATCATCGTGGCCGGGCAAGTGACTGGCATCGACGCGTTCAAGATCGGCGCCATGACCGGCCGGCAACTGCCGCTACTGTCGCTGTTCGTGCCGTTCTGGCTGGTGTTCATGATGGACGGCCTGCGCGGCGTGCGGGAAACCTGGCCGGCCGCATTGGTCGCGGGCTTGAGCTTCGCCATCACCCAATACTTCACTTCCAACTTCATCGGCCCGGAACTGCCGGACATCACATCGGCCCTGGCCAGCTTGATTTCCCTGACGCTGTTCCTGAAAGTCTGGCAGCCAAAACGCGCTGCAGGCCAGCACATCGCCGGCGCTGTTTCGGCATCCGTTGTGACCGCCAGCGCCGGTGGTTTCGGTCAGCCGCGCAGCACCGTGGCGTCACCGTACAGCCTGGGTGAAATTTTCAAAGCCTGGTCGCCGTTCCTGATCCTCACCGTGCTGGTCACCATCTGGACCCTGAAACCGTTCAAGGCAATGTTTGCCGCCGGCGGCTCGATGTACAGCTGGGTGTTCAACTTCGCCATCCCGCACCTGGACCAAATGGTGATCAAGGTCGCGCCGATCGTGACGGTTCCGACCGCCATTCCGGCGGTGTTCAAACTTGATCCGATTTCCGCGACCGGTACGGCGATTTTCTTCTCCGCACTCATCTCGATGTTGGTGCTGAAGATCAATTTCAAAATTGGTCTTACCACCTTGAAAGAGACCTTCTACGAACTGCGCTGGCCGATCCTGTCCATCGGCATGGTGCTGGCTTTTGCGTTCGTCACCAACTACTCGGGCATGTCATCGACCATGGCCTTGGTGCTGGCGGCAACCGGCGCGGCGTTCCCGTTCTTCTCGCCGTTCCTCGGCTGGCTGGGCGTGTTCCTGACCGGCTCCGATACCTCATCCAACGCACTGTTCAGTTCGTTGCAAGCAACCACCGCGCACCAGATAGGTGTCAGCGATGTGTTGCTGGTGGCCGCGAACACCAGCGGCGGCGTGACCGGCAAGATGATCTCGCCGCAATCGATCGCCGTGGCCTGCGCCGCGACGGGGCTGGTGGGCAAGGAATCGGATCTGTTCCGTTTCACCCTCAAGCACAGCCTGTTCTTCGCCACGATCGTCGGCCTGATTACCTACGTCCAGGCCTATTGGTTGACCGGCATGCTGGTGCACTAAGACTACGAGCAACACGGAAAAAACCGACGCCGGACCACGATTCCGGCGTCAGCTATTCACTACCCGGTCTGTAAGGCTGCTGAAAGCTTGCCGCTCTATATTCAGCAGCCTCAACGGACGGATAACCGGGACCACCCGGAGACACGCCTGATGAGCGAGCTTTTTTACAACGCCGTGCCGAACGCGACCCGCGTCGCCCCGCCACTGCCCAAGCCTCGGCAATACCCCAGCGAAAAGCCGTCACGGGTTTACCTGTTCGGGACCTGCGTGGTGGATTTGTTCTACCCCGAAGCCGGGATGGACGCGATTCACCTGCTGGAACGCGAAGGCATCCGTGTCGACTACCCGCAAGGGCAAAGCTGCTGCGGACAACCGGCCTACACCTCGGGTTACACCGAACAGGCGCGGACCGTGGCGCGCTCGCAACTGGCGCTGTTTGCCGGGGATTATCCGGTGGTGGTGCCGTCGGGTTCTTGCGCAGGCATGTTGCGTGAACACTACGCCGACTTGTTTAAGGACGAGCCGGACACGCTGAAACAGGTTCAGGCGCTCGCAGCCCGGACTTATGAGTTGGCGGAATTCTTGCTGTTTGTCTGCAAGGTACAGCTCAAGGACGGCGGCGAACCGGTCAAAGTGGCGCTGCACACGTCGTGCTCGGCACGTCGCGAGATGAACACGCACCTGCACGGCCGCGAGTTGTTGGCGCAGTTGGGCAATGTGGAACGGGTCGAGCACAGCCACGAAAGTGAATGCTGTGGCTTTGGTGGGACTTTCAGCGTCCGTATGCCAGACATTTCCGGCGCGATGGTGGCTGACAAGACCCGCTCGTTGAAGGAATCCGGCGCGCACCAGGTGCTGAGTGCCGATTGCGGTTGCCTGATGAACATCAACGGTTCGTTGGAGAAACAAAAGGAAGCGCTGCGCGGCCAACATCTGGCCAGTTTCCTGTGGCAGCGCACCGGGGGTGTTCAATGAACGCTTCCGTGATTATTCCTACGGTTACCGTGGAAGAAGATTTCCGC
The DNA here is from genome assembly GCF_044744265.1 of Pseudomonas sp. NPDC087342. Classification (NCBI taxonomy): domain Bacteria; kingdom Pseudomonadati; phylum Pseudomonadota; class Gammaproteobacteria; order Pseudomonadales; family Pseudomonadaceae; genus Pseudomonas; species Pseudomonas sp. NPDC087342. The sequence continues at coordinate 49,520 of NZ_JBIUXZ010000033.1, read as the reverse complement.
AGCCGGGCTCACGAGGCTTTGGCTGACACGCAATTGCGAAACAACTTTCGCAGTGCGATGGATTCACTGATGACAAAACGGGCAGCGTCTTTCAGCGATGCCCACGAAAGAGAAAATTTGCGCGTGCTGGGCAATGCTGTCCGCGCCCGTGCGTTATCCAACTTGCCCGACCTGCTCGAGCAGCTTGAACAGAACCTGACCCGCAACGGTGTGACAGTGCACTGGGCGGAAACGGTGGACGAGGCCAATGGCATCGTCCTCTCGATCATCCGCGCTCACGAGGGGCGGCAAGTGATCAAGGGCAAATCGATGGTCAGCGAAGAAATGGAGATGAATCATTTCCTCGCTGAACAGGGCATTGAATGTCTGGAATCGGACATGGGCGAGTACATCGTCCAGCTCGACCACGAGAAGCCTTCACACATTATTATGCCGGCGATCCACAAGAATGCCGGTCAGGTCGCGTCCTTGTTCCACGACAAACTTGGCGTGGAATACACCAAGGACGTTGACCAACTCATTCAGATCGGTCGCAAGGTCTTGCGACAGAAATTCTTCGAAGCGGACATCGGCGTCTCCGGCGTCAACTTCGCCGTGGCCGAAACCGGCACCCTGCTGCTGGTGGAAAACGAAGGCAATGGCCGCATGACCACGACGGTCCCGCCGGTGCACATTGCCGTGACCGGCATCGAAAAAGTCGTTGAAAACCTGCGGGACGTGGTCCCTTTGCTGTCGCTGCTGACCCGCTCCGCGTTGGGCCAGCCGATCACCACTTACGTCAACATGATCTCCGGCCCGCGCAAGGAGCATGAACTCGACGGCCCGCAGGAAGTGCACCTGGTATTGCTCGACAATGGTCGCAGCCAGGCCTTTGCCGACAGCGAACTGCGCCAGACCCTGAACTGCATTCGCTGCGGCGCGTGTATGAATCATTGCCCGGTCTACACTCGAATCGGCGGCCACGCCTATGGGGAGGTTTACCCTGGGCCTATCGGAAAAATCATCACCCCGCACATGGTCGGCCTGGCGAAAGTCCCGGACCATCCGAGTGCCTCGTCGCTGTGCGGTGCCTGCGGTGAAGTCTGCCCGGTAAAAATTCCGATCCCGGCACTGCTGCGGCGCCTGCGGGAAGAGAACGTCAAAGCCCCGGACAGCCCACATAAAGTCATGCGCGGCCAAGGCAGCAAGTACTCGCGCAAAGAACGCTATATCTGGAATGCCTGGGCGAAACTCAACAGCTCGCCGACGCTCTATCGTTTGTTCGGCTTCTTCGCCACTCGCCTGCGCGCCCTTGCGCCAAGCAACGTTGGCCCATGGACGCAAAACCACAGCGCGCCAAAACCCGCTGCCCGCTCGCTGCATGACATGGCCCGCGAGCATTTGGCCAAACAGGGAGACCGTTGATGAGCGCCAAGCAAAATATCCTCGCCAAATTACGCAATAGTCTGACCGGAACTACACCGGTACCTGACGAGTTCGACGTCGAACTGCTGACCGCGCCTTACACCTACACGCCTGAGCAACGCATCCCGCAACTGCGCAAACTGATGGAAGCGGTGCACACCGAAATTCATCTGACCTCGGGCGAAGATTGGCCCGAGCTGCTGGCGCAACTTTTAAGGGATCGCCAGTTGCCGAGCCTGTTGATCGCGCCAACGACACCTCACGGTCAACGCATCACACAGCACTGGTCGAAAAATCCCGGCCTGCCGACGCTCAAATCCTACGATCGCCCAGTCGAAGAATGGAAAGCCGAATTGTTTAACGACACCCCGGCCAGCCTCACCACCACACTCGGCGCAATCGCCGCGACGGGTAGTCTGATTCTCTGGCCGACACGGGAAGAACCGCGCCTGATGAGCCTGGTGCCGCCGGTACATTTCGCCCTGCTCAAGGCCAGTGAAATCCGCGACAACTTCTATCAAGTGCAGCAGGAATTCGAGTGGGCCCAGGGCATGCCGACCAACGCCTTGCTGGTGTCCGGTCCGTCGAAGACCGCCGACATCGAACAAGTGCTGGCCTATGGCGCCCACGGTCCGAAAGACCTGGTGGTATTGATCCTGGAGGACCAATGACCCTACCGGCGGCTTTCCTGCGTGATGCGCAGCAACTGATTCCCCAGGACCGACGTTTCGATGATCCGCTGTCGACGTTGGCCTTCGGCACCGACGCCAGTTTCTACCGGTTGATTCCACAACTGGTGATCCGCGTCGAGTCCGAAGACGAAGTGGTCGAGCTGCTGAAACTGGCGCAACGAGATCAGGTCCCGGTGACGTTTCGCGCGGCCGGCACCAGCCTTTCCGGGCAGGCCATCAGTGATTCGGTATTGATCGTGCTCGGGGATAACTGGAACGGTCGCGAGATTCGTGGACAAGGCACGCAAATCCGTCTGCAACCCGGCGTGATCGGCGCCCAGGCCAACGCGTGGCTGGCGCCGTTTGGACGCAAGATCGGTCCGGATCCGGCCTCGATCAACGCCTGCAAAATCGGCGGCATCGTCGCCAATAATGCCAGCGGCATGTGCTGTGGCACGGCGCAAAATACTTATCACACCTTGGCCGGGATTCGCCTGGTGCTGGCCGATGGCAGTCGTCTCGATACCGAAGACGCCGCCAGTGTTGCCGCGTTTCGCCAGAGCCATTCCGAACTGCTGGAGCGTCTGGCGACATTGGGCCGCGAGACCCGCGCCAATTCCGAACTGGCTGCAAGAATTCGCCACAAATATCGTCTGAAAAATACCACCGGCCTGTCGCTCAATGCGCTGGTGGATTTCGACGAGCCTGTGGATATCTTGAGCCACTTGCTGGTGGGCTCCGAAGGCACGCTCGGCTTCATCAGCGCAGTGACTTACGACACGGTGATCGACCACCCGAACAAAGCGTCGGCATTGATCGTTTTCCCGGATGTTGAAACGTGCTGCAACGCCGTGACCGTGCTGAAAAACCAACCGGTGTCAGCGGTGGAGCTGCTGGATCGCCGCAGTCTGCGCTCGGTGCAGGACAAACCCGGCATGCCCGCTTTCGTACAGCAGCTGTCGAATAATGCCTGTGCATTGCTGATCGAATCCCGCGCCGCATCGCCCACTTTGCTGCGCGAACAGCTGGCACAGATCATGGCGTCCCTGGCTTCCTTCCCGGTGGAGAAGCAAGTCGATTTCACCGAGGATCCAGTGGAAAACGCCCGGCTCTGGGCGATCCGCAAGGACACCTTTCCGGCGGTCGGCGCAGTACGCAAAACCGGGACCACGGTGATCATCGAAGACGTGACCTTTCCGGTGGAACAACTGGCCATCGGAGTGAACCGCCTGATCGAGTTGTTCGACAAACATCACTACGACGAAGCGATCCTTTTCGGACACGCACTGGAAGGTAATCTGCACTTCGTCTTCACTCAAGGCTTCAACAATCCGGAAGAAGTCGCACGCTACCAGGCGTTCATGGATGACGTGGCGCAACTGGTGGCCGTGGAATTCGGTGGGTCGCTTAAGGCCGAACACGGCACCGGTCGCAACATGGCGCCCTTCGTCGAACTGGAATGGGGCAGCGATGCTTACCAGTTGATGTGGCAACTCAAACGCCTGCTCGACCCGAACGGCATTCTCAACCCCGACGTGGTGCTCAGCAACGACCCACAGATTCACCTCAAACACTTGAAGCCGCTGCCCGCCGCCGACGAAATTGTGGATAAGTGCATCGAGTGCGGCTTCTGCGAGCCGGTCTGCCCGTCGAAAGGACTGACCCTGAGCCCGCGCCAGCGCATCGTTATCTGGCGTGATATTCAGGCGAAAAAACGTGCCGGCGTCGACACCAGCGAACTCGAAGCGGCTTATGAATATCAAGGCATCGACACCTGCGCCGCCACCGGGCTATGTGCGCAACGTTGCCCTGTAGGAATCAATACCGGCGAACTGGTGAAAAAGCTTCGCAGCCGTAAGGCGACGCATACGAAAACCGCCAATTGGCTTGAAGGAAATTTCGCCACTGCGCTGCAAGGTGCGCGTTTCACTTTGCACGTCGCCAACGGTGCGCGGATGTTGTTGGGTGCGCCACGATTGGCAAAGCTCTCGGCAACGCTGACGCGATTGTCCAAAGGTCAGGTCCCACAATGGACCAACGCCATGCCGCAGCCGGAAAAAGCCATTCGCTTCAGCCCGGTCGTGTCGGACGAACGCCCTCGGGTGGTGTACCTGGCGGCCTGCGTCTCGCGGGCAATGGGTCCGGCGGCGGGTGATAAAGAGCAGATGTCGCTGTACGACAAAACCCGTGGGTTGCTGGAAAAGGCCGGCTACCAGGTCGTCTTCCCGGACAACCAGGACAACCTCTGCTGCGGTCAGCCGTTCGCTTCCAAGGGCTACGCCGAACAGGCCGAACACAAACGCCAGGAACTGATTGGCGCGCTGCTACACGCCAGCCGCGGAGGGCTCGATCCGATCTACTGCGACACCAGCCCCTGTACGTTGCGGCTGGTTCAGGACCTCGGTGAAGTGCGCCTGGACCTGTACGATCCGGTGCGTTTCATCCGTACGCATTTGATGGAGCGTCTGGATTTCACACCGCAGGAAGCGCCGATCGCGGTGCACGTCACCTGCAGCACTCAGCACTTGGGTGAGAGCCAGGCGTTGATCGATCTGGCACGCAAATGCAGCAACAACGTGGTCATTCCCGAAGGCATTCACTGCTGTGGATTTGCCGGTGACAAGGGTTTCACTACGCCAGAGCTGAACGCGCATTCACTGCGCTCGCTCAAGGAGGCGGTGCAGCATTGCAGCGAGGGGATTTCGACCAGCCGCACCTGTGAGATTGGCCTGACGCAGCACGGAGGAATTGACTACCACGGGTTGGTCTATCTGGTGGATCGGGTGACCCAAGCGAGGGTCATGCAAGAAAAATAGAACCCTGACGAACCGCCGTAGTCCACAGATTAAGCCCGGTAAATGCCGGGCCTTACCCAAACTCGGCAGCCCGTCCTGATGGCCAGCGATGCCTGGACCCTCAGTTCAAGGAGATACACATGAAACGTTCTGTACTGTTAGGTCTGTTCGTTACTGCTTCGCTGATGGCATCCACCTCGTTTGCCGCCGAAGACCTCTGTGCGGTCAACTTGAAAACCATCGAAAATGCCAAAGCTCAGATCTCTCCGGAGATGACTGAGCAGGTACAGGCTTCCGTCGAAAAAGCCAAAGCCGATCACGCGACGAACACCAAAAAAGGCACTGAAGATTGCATCGCCGAAACGACCCAGACGATTCAGGATATTCAGAAGTCCAGTGACGGCGGCAAACAATAGTCCCCGACAAGGCCAACCTTCGGGCTGGCCTGCTTCGCAGACGCTGATGTAAAGCACACAGGCTTGTTGCTCATCTGAATTCAGAGGGCAACAGGCCTGTCGTCGTTCACGATTCTCAAAACCGAATTACTTCGCAGCGCCGTGGTCTTTTAAGTAGGCCCCATCCATCGTGGCCAGTTTTCAGACCTCGGCCGAGCCGCCCGCTCATACGGCAGCACCGAGACCATCAGTCTTAGGAGATATCCATGAAACGTACCGCACTCGCTGGTCTGTTCATGTCTGCTGTTATGTTGGCCTCTCCCGTATTTGCTGCGGACAACAACCTGTGTACAAGCAAGCTGCAAGAACTCGAAGCCAAAGTGAATTCGCTGCCAGCGACCTCTCCCAACGCACCGGAGATCAAACGACTGCTGGCCAGCGCCAAGGCTTCGCAAGCCTCAAAAGACGACAAGAAATGCGCCACCGAGGCCAGCCAGGCATTGTCGATGGCAAACTGAGCAGCGAACCCTGATCACTCGCGGCTAACCTTCGGGTTGGCCTTCTGACGCGCGTTGGCGTACACTGCACACGTCTGTTGCTCACTTGATTCACCGAGCAACAGACACGGGGCCGTTTAGGATTCGACGCCGGTCGCGAAACTTTAGGTGCATGCCGAGTTGGTAACAGAACTCGTAAATCCACTGTTGCAACTTCTTATAGTTGCCAATGACGAAACCTACGGCCAGGAATTCTCTCTCGCTGCGTAAGCAGCTTTAGACCTGAGCTTCTGGTACCTTCGGGTCCAGCAATCACCAGGGGATGTCTGTAAACCCAAAGTGATTGTCATATAGAACAGAATCGCCGTGCAGTACGTTGTGGACGAAGCGGCTAAAACTTACACAACTCGCCCAAAGCACCCTGCCCTTCGGGTCGCTGAGGGTTAACTTAATAGATACGGCTACGCATGTAGTACCGACAGCGGAGTACTGGCGGACGGGGGTTCAAATCCCCCCGGCTCCACCAAATATGAAGCAAACCAAAACCCGCCAAGTGCGGGTTTTGTTGCATCTGGGGTTTGATGATTAAAATCCCCTGTGGGAGCGGGCTTACACGCGAAGAGGTCAGCCAGACCAACATACTTTCGGAGAAGCCAGTGAACCAAGCCCTCCTTATCATCGACGTGCAACCCAGCTTCGCACCGCCCCAGTGGCTGATTGACGGCATCCAGTCCCTCATCGGCACGCTCCCAAGCATCGCCACGGTCGAGCGCCATGACGAAGCCAAAACCCCGTTCCAGAAACAACTCGGCTGGCACCCGGCACCGGACGACGACAGCCTGATCCAGGCCGATCGCATTTTCATCAAGTACGGTTATGCGCCGCCTCCGGAAACCATCGAATATTTGAAAAGCCTGAAGGTGGATCGGGTGTTGGTCTGTGGGTTGCAGACTGAAACTTGCTGCCTGGCGGCCGGGTTTGCGCTGTTCGATGCGGGATTGCAGCCGACGTTGATCACGGATCTGACGGTGGGATCGTCGCTGGATCGGACGGGTGGGTTGGGGGTGCGGCTTTGGGAGCATCATTTCGGGCACACAGTGAGCTCGCGGGATCTGTAATTCCTACTTAGCACGTCCTAGGAAATTTCCCTCAAGTTGTGTCGAACTCCATGAAGTATCGGGCAACCAGCCGAGAAGATAACCTCCGATTTGTGCTGCAACCCGGCGAACGGTTTTGACAGACCGTAAAGCGTAGGGACACTCAATCTTTCGGAGTTCTTCCATGAAAAAGCCCCGCTTGACCTTGATTAAAAATCCGAACTTCTCAGATTCGGACGCCCTCGATCTGAACGAACTCACCCAAGCCGTCGAACACTATCGCAGCGTTCGCCAGAGCAACCCCAGACCACCTGTTCCGGCGCGAAATATCTACGTCGTCAACCCGGATATCGACGCACGCTCCCTGCTCGCTTACGCCAGCGAGAACCTTGCCTTGGCGACGTCTATTGCTGCCGACCTGACCACCCAGCTCGAAGATCCGCATCGCAGCGTGGCATACGCGATTCATCGGCTGGCTGGTTTGGCAGAATTGTCGCTCAATCAATTGCTGGCAAAAATCGAAGCGTCTGAGTCCGGGATCAAACCGGTCTGATGCTGAGTGGGCGCATTCGCTAATCAACTAACCGGTTCATCAACCAAAAAAATGGCACCTTGCGAGAATATCCCTGGTGCCTTTGTGTTTGAACGGAATACCGCTAGCCCGAAGACTCAACAGAAGGTTTCACAAACTGTAACTTTCTGTCGAGCACCCACACGGGCAAACCCGAGCGGCTGGAAATTCGTTTTGTTCATGCCTTTCGGCAACATGGCGTCAGCCTGCAAGCTATCCGCAGCGCCTCGCAACAAGCCAAAGAAATGTTTAACCAAGCTTACCCATTTACCTGCAAGCGCTTTCAAACTGATGGCCGAAGCATCTTTGCGACCGTTTTGAGTGAAACGGGAGATGAGGCGCTTCTGGACCTGGTCAAGCGGCAGTACGCGTTCGAGCAAGTCATCAAGCCTTCGTTGTATGAAGGCATCGATTACACCGGATCAGGTGATGCTCAACGTTGGTATCCGGTAACGCGCAGTAAGGCCATTGTTCTAGACCCTTCCAGAAATTTCGGAAAGCCCGTTCTCACTACCGTGGGAATCGACACGGCAGCTATTTTTAGTGCTTATAAAACTGAAGGTCAGAGTACCAAGCGTGTAGCACTTCTATACGAGATCCCCACTTCCTCAGTTGTGGCAGCCGTACGTTTTGAGCAGAGCATGGCGGCTTGAAGTTCCTATTGGATAATAATCTGCCACCCGCCTTGGCCCGTGCGCTGAATGAACTGACCAAAGCTCACGCTGAGGGGCATTCGGTATTGCCTTTAAAAGATAAATTCCCACAGGGCACCGCAGATATCGAGTGGATTTCAACGCTAAGCGATGAAGGCGGATGGGCTGTCATTTCTCAAGACAAATTTACAAAAGGTGATATCGAAAAGAGAGCGTTCCGCGAATGCGGACTACCTATTTTCTGCCTGGCCAAGCACTGGGGGAACGAATCCTATTGGAACAAAGCCCATAACCTGGTGCGTTGGTGGCCCGCGATCATGAATCAAGCCGAGCTGATCCGCGGCGGAGCTGCCTTTCGCGTGCCGTGGAAATTCCCCGCACACGGAAAGTTTGATCAGATAAAGATGTAAAGCCCGGCCTCCACCGGGCTTTTTTCACTTCGACGATTACAACGTCACCCCGAGCCCCTTCTACACTCACTCCGCACACGCCCTCCCCAACGCGGACCGAATCCCCCATGACCACCCTCAAAGACCGCCTCAAACAAGGCAAGGACGCGCGAAAGACCTGCCCCCGCAACACACAATCGGCCTTGGGCAATATTGACCGCGACCCACTGCCGCTGATCAAGGCATCCAGCGAGGGCCGGATAAAATCGCTGGTCGAATTGCGCTACGGGCGCATGCTGGTTTCCCCGTTCACCTTCTATCGCGGCAACGCCCTGCTCCAAGCCCATGACCTGGCTGGCACGTCGAGCATGGGCCTGATTTCGCCGATCTGTGGCGACAGTCACTTGATGAACTTCGGCGGTTTTGCCACGCCTGAACGCAATCTGCTGTTCAGCGTCAACGACTTCGACGAAGCGCATCCGGGGCCGTGGGAGTGGGACCTTAAAAGGTTGGTGGCGAGTTTTCTGATTGCGGCGCGGGATCTGCGTCATGGTGAGACGGTCGAGGAAGATGTCTGCCGCCAAGTGGTCGCGGCCTATCAGAAGACCATGACCGAGTGCGCCGAACAAAGCGCCCTGGAAACCTGGTACGAGTCCATCAGCTACGACGATTTGCTGGAGCAAGCGAGCAAAGCCACCTTGGAACATGTGGAGCGAGCCATCGAGAAAGCGGAGCGCCGCACCCATGCCGAGTTGCTGCCAAAAATCTGTGAGCGTGATGCCCACGGCCGTTTGACAATTCGCGATGACTTGCCGGAAATCTTCCACCTGCACACCACCACGACGTTGCTGGATGCCGACGATGACTGGCTGCGTCTTTCGGATTGGAAGCCACTCTACGAAACCTTCATGGGCGACTATCGGGCCACGCTGCAAGCGGACCGTCGTGAGTTGTTGTCGCGATTTCATGCCCACGACATGGCATTCAAAGTGGTGGGTGTGGGCAGTGTCGGCACCCGTTGCCTGGTGGCGCTGTTGACTGACGAACAGGAGAACCCGTTGTTCCTGCAATTCAAGGAGGCGCGACGCTCGGTGCTCGCCGGTTACGTCAAGACCAAGTCGCGGGTGCAGCACAACGGGCAGCGTGTGGTGAACGGCCAACGGCTGATGCAATCGGCCAGCGATCTGTTCCTCGGCTGGACCACCGGGCCGAGTGGTCGACACTTTTATGTGCGCCAATTACGCGACATGAAAGTCTCGGCGGAGCTCGAGACGTTCGATGCACCCACCTTCGCCGCCTACGCACGCACCTGCGGCCGCGCCTTGGCCCGAGCCCATGCCAAATCCTCAGGACAAGCCGCGCAGATCAGCGGCTACATCGGTAAAAGCGATGCACTGGCCGATGCGCTCTTCAAGTACGCCGAAGGCTATACCAAACAGAATGAGCAGGACTTCGAGCGCTTCCAGCAGGCGTGTCGCAAGGGTCGCTTGAGGGCGCGTTCAGATGCCGATTTTGCGGCGGATCATCTGCCCTAGAGGCCGCTATTGGCCGAGGCGTTAACGTAGATGAATTTTTCTTCACCCTATCGCCCCGCGCCAACCGGTACATTGCCCTCGCTCATTCAAGAAACTACGGTTTGCCCGCCCTCCCGCGGGCTTTTTTTTGCCTGTCGAATGGCCCCCGACGGCTGCGCCTACAGGTTTTTCAAGCGATACAAGTAAGTGTCCTGAACGCCATGACTTGTAGTCTGCCGTGCTCGCGCAAACACCCTGATCAACTGAAACCCTGCCGCCACCGCCAGCCGCTGACTGGGCAGGTTGGCTGAGGATGTCGTCAGGTAAAACGTCTGGTCAGGCAGGCTTTTGACCAACGCCTCCAGCGCCCGGCGCATGTAACCTTTGCCCGAAAACTCGGTGTTGACCCAATACCCCACCTCATGGCGATTGCGCCCCCGAGGCTTCAGGCCTATGCAGCCAATGATCGCCGGGCCCTGATCCGCGACGATAAAAAACCGCCGCTCGCCTGTTTCGCTGTTGAAGTCATCGACCGAGCGCAGCATGAACGCCCGCGCTTCATCCTCGCTGGTATAGGGCTTGGCCCAGGGCAGAAACTCCGAATGCGCTGCAAAACTGAGATTCAGCGCATCCTGCAATGCTGTGCACAAGACGGGGTCCGGCGCCCGCAAACTCATAAAGGGCAGATCCGTTGGTAACGAGAACTCCATATTTCATCCTTAAAACAGCGTCCGTCAGCAGCGACGTTTAGATATTTGTGCAGCAAGTCGTGGAATTTTGTAGACCCTACAGGATTGAAAGCCCCTGTTTGCGGGGCGTGATTTTATCGTTGATGCAAATCACGTCCCCCCTCCCCATAGGGTGTACCATCAAGTTCTGTCAATCAGATATCAGTTAGCCATGTCCACGCTGAGCGAAGAGAGCCGCCAGATCGTAGCTTCTCTGGCGCACCGTGTTGGTCCCAACGCTGACACCGCAAGGATTGCCCAGGCGATCGTTACCACCTTGCAGGATATGAACGCAGCCCTGACGCCGATCATCGGCCAGCAAGGGGTTGTCGCGCTATACCGTCGCAGCCTCCATCTGTGCGCTTCCACTCATCCGCGTCTGGCCGACACCTTTGGCAGTGTCCAGGCCGCGCTGGATCTGATTGCCCTCAAATCCGTACTCGTCGAGCAAAACGAAGTCGATGCGCTGTTTTTCGGTGAAGTGTTGCTGACTACGTTTTACGAGTTGCTGACCACGCTGATCGGGCCCTCGCTCACCGCACGTTTGCTTCGTAGCTGGTGGGAACCTTCTTTGAGCGACACCCCTTCGCAGGAAACTTTGCCATGAGCACCAAAGTGACTATCAACCGTCTGGCCACCGGCGTGCCAGGCCTGGACGAGGTGCTGGGCGGAGGTTTGCCGGAATTTTCGTTCAACCTGATCGCCGGTCCTCCTGGCTGCGGCAAAACCACGCTGGCACATCAGATGATGTTTGCCTTGGCAACGCCTGAACGCCCGGCGTTGTTCTTTACCGTACTCGGCGAACCGCCGCTGAAGATGCTGCGTTATCAGCAGCAATTCGACTTTTTCGACAGCGAAGCGATCAATCAGTCGATCCGCTATGTAAACCTCGCCGACGATACCCTCGCCGGTGATCTGGACGAAGTATTGCGGCGCATCGTCAGCGAGGTAGAGGCTCACTCGCCGTCGCTGGTGTTTGTCGACTCGTTCCGCTCCGTGGTCCTGGCCAGCCAGACCCAGGACAACCCCAACAACAACCTGCCGCAGTTCGTTCAGCAGCTCGGCATGTTGATGACCACCTGGCAGGCGACGACCTTCCTGATTGGCGAATATTTCACCGAAACCGACACCAATCCGATCTTCACCGTCGCCGACGGCCTGATCTGGCTGCGCCAGAGCGTTCAACGCAACTCGATGGTGCGCAAGATGGAAATCATGAAGATGCGCGGCCAGCCGACATTGCCGGGGCTGCACACCTTCCGCATTGCCACATCGGGGATCAAGGTCTTCGCGCCTGCCCCACTCACTCCGGTGGAAACACCGCTGGAATTCCCGATCAAACGCCTGAAAATGGGCGTGCCGCAGCTCGACGAGATGCTCGGCGGCGGTTTACCCCGGGGTTATTCGTTGCTGGTGGCCGGGCCGTCGGGTTCGGGCAAAAGCATTCTGGCCGCGACCTTCCTTGCCGAAGGCGCGCGCAATGGCGAAACCGGCGTGATCGCGGTGTTCGAGCAACGGCCCAACCATTCGCAAAACGCGACGTTGGCCAGTTTGATCCAGAAGGGTCAGGTCGGCCTGGTGGATAGCCGTGCACCGGATCTGTCCATCGATGAAATCGTCCAGTTGCTGCTCAGCGAGATCCGCCGACTCAACGCCACCCGGGTAGTCATCGATTCGTTGTCGGGATTCGAGCTGGCACTGGCGCCGACCTTCCGCGACGACTTCCGCGAGTCGCTGTCGCGCATGGTCACCGCGCTGACCAGCGCCGGGGTCAGCGTCCTGATGACCTCCGAGCTGGAAGACCGCTACACCGACCTGCGCTTCAGCCCCTACGGCACAGCGTTCTTGACCGACGCCATCATCGTGCAACGCTACATTGAAGTAGAGAGCCGTCTGTTGCGCATCATGGCGGTGGTCAAGGTACGCGCCAGCGCTCACTCCGATGAGCTGCGCCAGTACCACATTGACGATAACGGCCTGCAAATCGGCGAGATGCTGCCGGACCAGGAAGGGCTACTCGGCGGCCGGCCGACCCGGCAGCGCAGCAAAGACAAGGTGTAAGCCAGGATCATGACAGAGGCCAATGGCACGAACGCACAAGCGATGGCTACGGCTGCTCGCGAGTTGTTCCTGCTTGGCCAGAAAACCGTCGAAGCCCGCGCGGTGCTGGCGGCGCTGCAGAAAGAACTGAGCGACACCAACAACCGTTTGGTGGACGCCCAGCAAATCGAACAACTGGTCGAAGCCAATCAGCAATTGGTGCTGGCGATTCTGCTGGCGCAAACGGACGCGGAAAAACCCCAGCGTTCGAAAGAAGAGCAACGGCTGTTCCTGGAGATGCGCGAGGCCAATGCACAATTGGTGATAGCCGCCCTCAGCGCGCAAAACCTGCAAGCCTCGGCAGAACATACGCTGGCGCAGCAACGCAACATCCTTACCCTGGTCGCCCATGAATTGCGCAACCCGCTGACGCCCATCAGCATGATCGCCGGCCGCCTGGTACGGGTGCCCGCCGAAGAGCTGCCGCGCATGCAGGCGCTGATCGAAAGCCAGGTGGCGCACATGTCGCGGCTGGTGGACGACTTGCTCGACGTGTCCCGCGCCAGCACCGGCAAGTTGCGCCTCGATTGCGAGATCGTCGACATGGTGCAGATCATCCAGAGCGCCATCGACGTGTGCAGGCCGGTGATGAACACCCGACACCTGCACTTCAACGCCGAACTGCCCGCTCGCGCGCTGTCGGTGGACGGCGATCCGGTGCGCCTTACGCAGATCCTTGGCAACCTGCTGGGCAACGCGGCCAAATACACACCTGCCGGGGGTAATGTCACGCTGTCGGTCACGACTACGGACGATGTGCTGGAGATGCGCATTTGCGATGACGGCATCGGCATTTCCGCGCAGGCCCTGCCGTTTATCTTCGAGCCGTTTGTGCAGGACGTGCATGCCATCGGCTTCAACGGCGCGGGCCTGGGCATCGGCCTGACCGTCGTTCGCGAGTTGGTGGAAGCCCATGGCGGCACCGTCGTCGGCATCAGCGACGGCGATGGCCGGGGCAGCACCTTTATCGTGACATTGCCGCTGGTGATTTGAGTTTTTCCGCCGGCCACGCAATGCTTGCGCATCGACCGCGTAACCCGGAGCGCCCATGCCGCTGCTGACCCTGCCCTGTAAACGCCTGACGCTGGCTGTCCTCGCCCCTGAAGAGGCGGCGCTGGAAAGCGACTTCTATCGGCGCAACCAGCGGCACCTGGCCCGATGGTCACCGATTCGCCCCGCCGACTACCACAGCCCTGAACGCATCCGCCCGCGCCTCGAAATACAAGCCAGCGCTTTGATCGCCGGTTTGGCGGTGCACTTCGCGCTGCTGGATCCGGACAGTGGCCAGATGATCGGCGCGTGCAACTTCAGTGGCATCACGCGCGGCGCGTTCCAGGCCTGCTACCTCGGTTACCACATCGACGAAGCCCATCAAGGCCAAGGCTTAATGCAGGAAGCACTGGAAGTGGGCATCGGCTACATGTTCGATGAACAGAAACTGCACCGGATCATGGCCAACTACATACCCGGCAATGAACGCAGTGCGCGGCTGCTGGAACGCCTGGGATTTGAACGTGAGGGCTACGCCAAGGCTTACCTGAGCATCGCCGGACGCTGGCAGGATCATGTGCTGACAGCGTTGATCAATGATCGATTTGAAACCCCGGAGCAGCGCTGGTCCAGACCGCTCAAGTAATACTTCGCAGCCGTTCACAATTTGTTAAGTATTCACCCCGTATGCTCGGGCTTCCCGTTCCCCTGTCCGGTAGCCAGAAGCCCATGTCACGAGCCGTCTCCTCTCTGTTTCTGCTTGCCGCGCTGCTGTTTTTCTTCGCCCTGGGCAATCATCAACTGCAAGGTTCCACCGAAGCCCGGGTCGCCGGGATCGCCATGGAAATGCACGTCGATAATGACTGGGTGACGCCGCGCCTGTTTGGCGAACCGTTCCTGGAGAAACCGCCCCTGAGCTTGTGGCTGGATGCCGGAGCAATCCGTGCATTTGGCGGTACGCCGTGGGCCGTGCGACTGGCGTCGGCGTTTGCCGGATTGTTCAGCGTGATGCTGTTGTACGGCATGCTGCGACGGTTTGGCCGCCCCAGAGCCGTGGCCTGGACCGCGGGTTTTATGCTGGCAACCATGGCCAGTTACTGGAGCAACACCCGTGGCGTCGGTGAGGACGGCTTGCTGACCCTAGGCGTGACCATGGCGTTGCTGGCGTTCTTCCAGGGGTTGCGGCAATCGACCGTCGGCACCTCGCTGCTGTTTGTCACCGGGATTACCATCGCCACCTTGAGCAAAGGTGTGCTGGGCCTGGCCATGCCGGGGGTGGTGATCTTCGCGTTCTTGCTGGCCGAGAGCCTGATGGATAAACGCCTGAAGGTCGGCGACTGGCTGCGTCCGGGCCTGTTGACGCTGGTGGGTTTGATCCCGCTGCTGATCTGGCTCGTCGTGCTGTATCAGCGTGGCGGTGCCCATGCCGTCACCGAAGTGCTGTTGACCAACAGCGTCGGGCGCTTCAGCGGCTCCTTCGTCGAGGCCGGGCATTACGAGCCGTTCTATTACTACCTGATTAAACTGCCCCAGGCCTTTCTGCCCTGGAACATTTTGGTGTACCTGGGGCTGTGGCACTTTCGTAAAAGCCTGATGGCCAATCGGTATTTGCTGTTTTTCACGGTATGGATATTGGCGCAGTTCCTGATGCTGACCCTGGCGTCGAGCAAGCGCACGGTGTACCTGATGTCCCTGGCGCCGGCTGCTGCGGTTATTGCTGCCGAATATGCGCGGGTGTTGTACGAAAAGTTGCAGGCCCACGAAGGCGCTTCGAGCCTGATCGGCCGCATTGCACGTCACCGGCATGCTTTGATCGGCGGTTTGTTGGTGGTAGTGCTGGGTTGCTACCTGATCAGTGCGCAATGGCTGCTGCCTCATGCGGATCGCAAGTTGTCGTTCGTGCCTCTGGTCGAGCAGATTCAAGCGCTGCAAGCCAATGGGCAAAACGTCGCGTTGTTCCAGGCCGATGAGCGGGTCGGTGGTGCCAGCGTGTTTTATACCCAGCGGGTGCTCAAGGGGTTAGACACTGAGGCACAGTTGCATGCGTTTCTGACGGCTTCACCGACTAACGTGGCGGTCATGGCGGGTGCGAGTGAGCCGGTGGCGCCGTTGAAGGTGCTTAAGGTCATGATGGTCGGGCGGCAGCCGTATTACTTCGTTGGGGAGTGATATCGCGTTATCGTTCTTCGCGGGCAAGCCTCGCTCCTACAGATCCAGAGATCCCCTGTAGGAGCGAGGCTTGCCCGCGAAGACAATCTCCCAGCCACCGCAAGCCCCAAACCAGACAACAAAAAACCCGCCACCCTCGATCAGAGGCTGGCGGGTTTTGTCATTCAAACTATTGGTCAGCCAGCAACCTGCGCCTGCGCAACCGGTTCTGCCCGCTCATGCCTCTGCAACACCGGCACTTCCAACCGCGCCCGCCCATAAAACGCCAGCGCCGTCAGCAAACATGCCAGCCACACAAAGATCCCCGCCCAGAACGTGTGGGACATGTAGTGCCATCCCTGCAGGACCCGCGTGGTGCCATAGATGAAACCCAGCAACAACGATCCCCACATCACGGCTTTCGAAAAACGCCAACGGTAACGACGCGCCACAAAATACAACGCCAGCATGGTGAACCCGCCCGAGGCATGCCCGCCCGGCCAGCAGCGACCGTCGCCCGCTTCCTTGAATAGCTGGAAGTTGTTGTACCACTCCACATGGGCAAGTTTGCCGCCATACAGGGTCGTCTCAATCGGGCAATACACGCTGGTGTGGGCCTTGAGGAAATGGATCACTCCGGTGCAGATGGCAAAAGCGAACACCACAAACAGAAAATCCCTACGGTGCCCGTGGGCAAATCGCAGCACCGGCGCGACTTTACTGCGTTCAAGAAAACCGCCAAGCCGAGGACGCTTTTGCGGATTGATCAGCGGCCAGACAAACGACAGCATCGCGCCGATCAATGCGATTTCCGCCGTCCAGTTCGGAATAATCCGCGCCCACTTGTGAGTGAGCTTTTCAAAGAAGTGCACCTTGTCCAGCGGGAAGGTCTGGCTGACCGGATCAAACAGCAAATTGCTGAAGGCGATGTCGATGTTGGTCATGTCGAACATCAGGAACACCACCGCCGCGCAGGCCAGTGGAATACCGAAGTTCACCCAGTAAAAGCGGTAAGGGGAAACAGTCTGCATTGTCAGTCCTGAGCCAAAGAAATTATCGGGTCGTCACCGAGCGCCAGTCAGAGGCCTCGATGTAACCGAGAATGGACGGCGCTTGCGGGATTTCGGTGGAAACGAACAGCGAGGCGCCATAACCCAGCGTGTCTGTCGAAACGTTCATGCTTTTTTCCAGTTCGGTCATGCACTCGCTGTGGGTCACCAGGATCAGATTGCGGCCCGGCACCTTATGCGCCAAGGCGTCGCGCAGCATCGTGCCCTTGCAACTGATCAACCAGTCTTCACCGACACCCACCGAGTTGAACATGTAGCCGGCGGTCTGCGCGGTACGCACCATCGGGCTGTTGTAGATATCGGCCTTGGACAGGCCCAGGCGTTCGAAATGAGAGCCAACCGCCACCGCGACGCTGCGGGAGCGATCGGTGATGCCATCGTTGCCACTCAGGCAGGCAGCCTTGGAGTGATCGCAACGCTCGACGTGACGCACCAGCACGATCATGTCGCCCTTGGCCCAACCCGACAGCAACGCCTTGGCACCGGCCACATTGCCATGGGCCAAATCCGGGACAGCGGCGGGCGCCAGCAGCCAGAGCGTCAGTGGAATGACCAACAGCGCCGAGGCGATTACCACCCAGGCATTGCGATAGCGGGCAAAAAAGCTCAGATCAATCGAGCGTTTTATCCCGAACAGACTCAGTCTCAATTCCACAAAAAGCCGCCCCGCCGGCATGTCGCACCTGTCATTAGATGCCGCGAGGGTAGAGAGGCGGGCGTCGCCAGCAGGTGAAACCCATGTGAAAAAAAGCTTAAGACCTGCCACAAGTCTTGTTACAGGTTCTGTCCGACAAAAACCTTTCAGCTCTCGGGATTGCTGCCGATACAGGTCTGCAACACACCTTGCTGGCACCTAAAAACAACAATCTTCCAGCCAACTGACGATAAAGAAACACTACGTTCCTGGAGGAATTGTGATGAATAGCTGGTTCGGTAACATCAGTGTGAACATGAAGCTGGGCCTGGGATTCGGCCTGGTCCTGGCACTGACCTGCATCCTTGCCCTGACCGGCTGGACAAGCCTGGGTGGCTTGATTGACCGCAGCAACTGGATGAGTGATATCACCCAGCTCAACGCCGGCCTGACCAAGCTGCGCGTGGTGCGCCTGCAATACATGCTGACCAACGGCGACGAAACCGCCGCGCAAAACGTACAGACCACCCTCGACAGTTTTGTGACTCAGCAAACCGCTTTGCTGGGCAGCTTCAAAAACCCTGAAAACGTCAAGATGCTCAAAGAGCAGGCCGCGACCATCGCCGCTTACCAGACGTCCCTGAACAAAATGCGCAGCGCCTACCGCACCGGTAACAGCGCCCGCGACGCCATGGGCGCCAACGCCGAAAACGCCAGCACGCTGATCAACACCATCAGCACCCGCGTGCAGGACATGCCCCTGAGCGATCAGCGTTTCGAACAGTTCCAGGCCATCACCCAGGCCAAGGAAGCGTTCATGCTGGCGCGTTACGAAGTGCGTGGCTACACCGCCAGCACCAACGCCGAGACCGAGCAAAAAGCCGTCGGCCAACTGGACGCGGCCATCGCCAGCCTGAAGCCGCTGAACGTGCATTTCGCCGACACCCAGCAAGACGCCCTGCGTCAGTTGGACACCGCGCTGACCAACTACCGCAGCGCCCTGATGGCTTACAAAGCCGCCAACACCGATGCCGTGCAGGCGCGCAAGGAAATGACCGACCAGGGCACCGCCATCGTTGATCTGAGCGACAAGCTGTATCAATTCCAGCTCGATCGTCGTGACGTCGAAAGTGCCCAGGCGCGCACCCTGCAACTGATCAGCACCTTGCTCGCGTTGCTGGTCGGCGTGATCGCTGCCGTAGTCATCACCCGCCAGATCACCGGTCCGTTGCGCGACACCATGACCGTGGTCGACCGTATCGCCAGCGGAGACCTGACCCAAGACGTAAAAGTCACCCGCCGCGACGAACTCGGTGTGTTGCAGCAAGGTATCGGCCGCATGGGCGTGACCCTGCGGGACCTGATCAGCGGCATTCGCGACGGCGTCACCCAGATCGCCAGCGCTGCCGAAGAGTTGTCGGCCGTGACCGAACAGACCAGCGCCGGGGTCAACAGCCAGAAGATCGAAACCGATCAGGTGGCCACCGCGATGCACGAGATGACTGCCACCGTGCAGGAAGTCGCGCGTAACGCCGAAGAAGCCTCCCAGGCTGCCGCCGCCGCTGACGGCGAAGCCCGCGAAGGCGACAAAGTGGTCAACGAAGCCATCGCCCAGATAGAACGCCTGGCCACTGAAGTGGCACGTTCCACCCAAGCCATGAGCGTGCTGCAACAGGAAAGTGACAAGATCGGCAGCGTCATGGATGTGATCAAGGCTGTGGCCGAACAGACCAACCTGCTGGCGCTCAACGCGGCAATCGAAGCGGCCCGTGCCGGTGAAGCCGGTCGTGGTTTTGCGGTCGTTGCTGACGAAGTCCGTGGCCTGGCCCAACGCACGCAGAAATCCACCGAAGAAATCGAAGGCCTGGTGGCCGGTTTGCAGAACGGCACCCAACAAGTGTCGGCGGTGATGAACAACAGCCGCGCCCTGACCGACAGCAGCGTCGCCCTGACCCGCAAGGCTGGCGTCTCCCTGGAAAACATCACCCGCACGGTGTCGAACATCCAGTCGATGAACCAGCAGATCGCCGCTGCCGCCGAAGAGCAAAGCGCCGTGGCTGAAGAAATCAGCCGCAGCATCATCAACGTGCGCGACGTCTCCGAACAGACCGCCGCCGCCAGCGACGAAACCGCAAAATCCAGCGTTGAACTGGCGCGGTTGGGCGGTCAGTTGCAGCAGATGGTCAGCCACTTCCGGGTCTGACACCTCAGACCTGATCGTTCCCACTCCCGTGTGGGAACGATCAACCCGGCACGGTGCTTGTAGGCATGTTCCGAGCCTGACAGGCTACGCTCGAAGCAAATGCCGAGGCGCAACATGACAAAAAGAATGTCTACCAATAAGCGATTTTTTCTAGGGTTGGCCGTGTTGGTGCTTCTTAACGTGGCGGCGCTGACACCAGTTGTGCTCAATCATTTATCAAGCGCCTATGGCCTGAAAATGATCAAAACCAAAGAACCTCTTCTTCTTGAAGGGCCGAACGGCGATGAACATGACTATGTACTGCCCGTCGGAACAACCCTCTATCACGATAAAAGCTACCCCGAAGGGTTTGATCGCTATTTGGTTTATTTGAATCACAAAGGCGTTATCGCCCACGAAGTAGTGCCGATGAAGCCAGAGTACGGTGGAGCGCTTATTGATCCGCTCTGGCTATCAAATATCGATGCCGATACGTTGAAGGACCTGTTCAAACGCTTCCCACTGTCCAAGGAAGACGTCGCTGCCGCGATAAAGGCCAATGAAATCACCAAGGACGATTTGGCAGACATCATCCGCTCGATGCCGGAGTGATACAGCCATCGCGAGCAGGCTCGCTCCCACAGTGGAGGGTGGGCGTGCATAAAATCTGTGGTCGACATCGCCTCCCTTGTGGGAGCGAGCCTGCTCGCGAAGGCTATCTAACGAACAACCGAGCGCATCGGTTGTATTCCACTCTCAAGCACTGATCGCATTGGTAAACACCAGGCGATTGCCAAACGGATCGGTCACGGTCATGTCCTGACTTCCCCAGGGCATGGCCTGGATCTGGGGTTTGGCAAACATGTATTCCTTGGCGATCAATTGCTGCTGGAACGCTTCCAGTTCATCGGTCTCGATGCGCAGTGCCGAGCCCGGTGTGGCGTCGCCGTGGTGTTCGGACAGGTGCAGCACGCATTCGCCCCGGGAGACTTGCAGGTAAAGCGGGAAGTTGGCTTCGAAGCGGTGCTGCCAGTCGATCTTGAACCCCAGGAAGTCGACGTAGAACGCCACTGCCTTGGCTTCATCGAAGATCCGCAGGATCGGAGTGGTTTTGCCGAAGCTCATGGGGGTGCTCCCTGGTTGGAATAGCCCAGTGTAGCTGGGCTGGATGTCAGCGCTTCGGCTTGGTGATGGCTTTCTTTAATTGCACAACGCCATCAGTGTGACGCACCACTCGAAATGCTTACTGAAAGCCATCCCGCAAATCCCCATCCCGCGCCAGAAACCGCCCTTCCCTGCGCCCGTTCGCCTGGCCATCCACATAACTCAACGCACCGTTGACCCACACCCCGTCAATCCCTTCCGCCGCCCGTTGCGGGTCATGGAAATCCGCCACGTCGCGAATGGTCAGCGGATCAAATAACACCAGGTCCGCCCAATAGCCTTCACGAATTTCACCCCGCTCCTTCAGGCCAAAACGCGCCGCCGACAACCCGGTCATCTTGTGCACGGCGGTGTGCAGCGGAAACAACCCCACATCACGGCTGAAATGTCCGAGCACCCGTGGGAACGCGCCCCACAAGCGTGGATGCGGAAACGGGTCTTCCGGCAGACCGTCGGAACCGACCATCGACAACGGATGCGCAAGGATCCGCCGCACATCCGCCTCGTTCATGCCGTAATACACCGCGCCCGCCGGTTGCAGGCGTCGCGCGGCATCGAGCAGCGGCATGCCCCATTCGTTGGCGATGTCGATCAGATCGCGGCCACTTATCTCCGGATGCGGCGTCGACCAGGTGATGGTGATGCGATGGGCATCGGTGACTTGCTTGAGGTCCAGGGTCGAGGAACTCGCAGCGTAGGGATAACAATCGCAGCCCACCGGGTGGGTTTTCGCCGCGTGCTCAAGGGACGCCAACAACTCTGGACTGCGGCCCCAATTGCCGACGCCGGCACACTTGAGGTGAGAAACGATCACCGGGGCTTTCGCGTGACGGCCAATCTGGAACGCTTCGTCCATGGCCTCCAGCACCGGTTCGAACTCACTGCGCAAATGGGTGGTGTAGACCGCGCCGAAAGCCGTCAGCTCTTCGGTCAGTTGCATGACTTCATCGGTCGACGCCGAGAACGCGCTCGCGTACGCCAGGCCTGTGGATAATCCCAACGCACCGGCCTCAAGGCTTTCACGCAGCTGCTCGCGCATGGCGCTGATTTCATCGGCAGTGGCCGTGCGAAACAGATCGTCGAGGTGATTGCTGCGCAGCGCCGTGTGGCCGACCAGCGCCGCCACGTTGAGCGTGGTATTCGCCGCTTCGACCGCCGCGCGGTAGTCGCGGAACGTCGGATAAACGAACGCCGCACGCGTGCCGAGCAGGTTCATCGGGTCCGGCGGATCGCCGCGCAAACTGACCGGCGAGGCGCTGATCCCGCAGTTGCCGACGATCACCGTGGTCACGCCCTGGCTGAGCTTGGGCAACATCTGCGGATGGCGGATCACCACCGTGTCGTCGTGGGTGTGCACGTCAACAAAACCCGGTGCCAACACCCGGCCGGCGGCGTCGATTTCTGCTGTGGCGCGGGCGTCGTGCAAGTCGCCGATGCGCGCAATGCGGCCATCCAATATCGCCAAATCAGCGGGATAGCCGGGGCGGTTGCTGCCGTCAATGATGAGGGCATTGCGGATCAGCGTGTCGTACAACATCTCAGTCTCCTGGGTCAGCTCCTGCCTTTGATCAAATGGTGATCGAAGCCTTGCTCCACCAGATAACGCCAGGCGATCTGGACGTCTTCGGGAATCACCTGCTCGGCCTGAAAGCCCAACGAAGGGTAAACCATGATGCGGTGCACATCACCGACCATTTCGTCGATCAACCCCAGGACGCCGATCAGGTTGCTGACCTCGCCGGGGAAACCGAAAGACGGCGCATCCACGCAAGCCTCGAGCCCCGGCCACTGAATGGGCAGGGTCAGGGCCACGCGGCGGATCGAGTTCGGTTTGGTCAGGAAGGTCGCGCGGCGCACGTGCGGAAACAGTGCCTTGGCAAACGCGATGTTCTCGGCGAAGTTGGTGGCGCGAGGCTCCAGGGTGAATTGATCCGCCGTCACACCCAGCGCCAGGGCCCGTTGCGCAAAAATGTCGGCTTCGGTTCTTTCCCACAAATGCTTCGTCCAGTTTCCGGTATTGCCGGTAAACAAAAGATGCGGGGCGACGCCGTTTTTCAGCAGCTCGCAGGCGTAATCGCAGACCCGCAGATCGTACGATCCACAGACCACGATCAGCTCGCAATCCCGATGTTGGCGCCCCGCGCCGAGGAAGTCCCAGAGGACCGTGGCGTGTTGCAACGTGAGCGTCATGAGTGAGCAAACCTGCGGGCACCCGGCCCGCTGATAAACAAACCGCCGTCAGCATAGGCGTGTTTTCCCAGCTCGGTCATCGAGACCGGAAGCACCGTGAAATCCGCGTGCAACTGTGTTGCGCCGTGAGCGGGCAACGATTGATCGTCGCCGATGCCGATGCACAGCGCACCGCTGCTGACAGCCGAGCGTACGCCGCTGACAGAGTCTTCGAACACCAGACATTCATCGCTCTGACGCTCCAACTGCGCCGCCGCCAAGCGGTAGGCGTCGGGCGCCGGTTTGCCACGACGCACATCATCCCGACAGATGATGCTGTCGAAAGCCGAAGTCAGGCCGTGTTGCTGCAAGACGTTGTCGACACGCTCTCGCCAACTGCTGGTGACCAGCGCCATGGGCACCGCGCACGCCTTCAACCGGGCGATAAACGTAGCGACACCCGGCACCAGATCACAGGTCGAAACCTGCTCGATGGCATCGACTTCCTTTTTGATCATCAGGCGTTTCTGCTCGTCAAACTGGCCGAACAGGGCCTGCAAGGTATGGCCGCCCGGGCGACCGTGAATATGATCGTTGATAAACGCCTGATCGACGGCCACACCGTGGTGCCGCGCGACGGTGGTCCAGGCGAATTCAATGACCTCGCGGGACTGGATAAGTACGCCATCCATATCAAAGCAGACGGCTGTAAACGTTCGTTGTGTCATGAGTTGAACTTCGCATCCTCTGATGAGCAATAAACGCCAGCACCGTGCCGATCAAGGCAAACAGCGCCATCACGTAGTAGGACCACTGCGGCTGCGTTTCATACAAATAGCCGGCAAAAGGCGTGGCCAGGCCCATGGGCAGCGCAACGGCCAGGGAGTAATAAACGCCCTGGGTAAAGACCTGGATATCTTGCGGCGCATGGTCGCGAATGAACCGCATGATCGCCGAGTGATAGGCGGCAAAACTCAACGCATGCAGGCACTGCCCCAACAGGATTACCGACATCGCATCACTGTTGGAAAACAACGCCCAACGCAGCGCCGCACACACGCTGGAAAAGATCACGATGGACAACGGCGAGCAATACGCCAGGACCTTATTGGAGAGCGCGAAATAGGTAATTTCGGCAATCACCGCCACCGACCAAAACGCCCCGATAGACGCTGAAGAGTAGCCCTTCACGCCCCAGCCGATAGATGCGGTGGAAAAATACAGGGTATGGCTTAGTTGAATAAAACTCGCCGCCGCAATCGCGATCAACAGACTTTTTTGCGCGAACAGCGCTTTCCAGTCCGGACGTTTAATCGTGCGGCTGAGCGGTTGCAGATGCGCTTTGGAGACTTGGCGCTTCAATCGCAAACAGGCCAGCGCGGTGAACAACATGCTCGCCGCAATCACGATTGGCACCCAGGATTGGCTGAATTGCGCAAACAACAAACCGCCGAGGGTCGAGGTCAGGATAAACGCCGAAGAGCCCACCGCACGGACCCAGCCATAGTTCTGCAGCGCTTGCTTGTCACGCTTGAGCAGGTAGGACTCGGACAAGGGCAACACCACCATCCACAGCCCGCCAAACAGAACGCTCAGGCACACAAAGACCCACAGGTGCGCCGGCATAAAATAAAACAGCAACGTACAGAACGCCGCCGAGAACCCAAGAAAAGCCGCGAGACGCAGTTGGTCCACGCGCCAATCGGCCACGTAAGTAATGAACACCCCGGTGAACACCTGGGGCCAATAAGCCGCCGCAATCAACAGCCCTATCTGGCTGGCGCTGAAACCCAGCGAGTCCAGCCACGTCGGCCAGAACGGATAGATGATCCCTTCTGCCGCAAAGAACCCGAAAAAGATTAAATACATTCGTTAACCATACGCTCGAAGCTCCCTATCAGGGCTCCAAAGGAGCCCTGAAAATATCCATGCATTACTCGAAGCGTTGCTGGGTGAAACTGTTTTTGCCTTTGCGCCAGACGATCAGCGATTCACTCATCACCACCAGATCGACCATCCCTTCTTTCAACGCATCCAATGCATCTTGGGAAGAACACACGATCGGCTCTTCATGGCGGTTGAACGAGGTGTTGATCAACGCCGCCTGACCGGTCTTGTCGTACCAGGCATTCAACAAACGGTGCATAAACGCGTCGCCTTGCGGGCGGATAATCTGCGGCCGCGCCGTGCCATCGATGTGCACCACCGCCGGGCTCGCCTCGCGAAACTGCGGATGACAATCGTAGGTCATGGTCATGGTGTCCGCCGCCACTTGATCCTCTTCCCAACCCACGTAACACGCAGGCGCCTGCTCAATGGCCGTGACCGGGCCGAACGGCATGAACTCGGTGCGGTGCATGCGCTTGTTGAGCCAATCGTTCACCTCGGCATCCTGGGCGTGATAGACGATGCTGCGGTTGCACAGCGAACGCGGGCCGAATTCCATCTTGCCCTTGAACATGCCCAGTACCTGATTCTCTGCCAGTGCATCGGTCAGGACCTCGATGATGTTTGAGGGCGTGTAGTAACCGAGTTCAGGGTAGTCGCGAATGATCAGGTTGATGTTCTGCGAAACGCTGCGCGACTCCGGCCCGAGGGTCATCGCCGGGTTCTTGAAGCGGGTGCCGTTTTGCAGATAGGCCGCGCCAACCGCAGCGGCCAGCGCCAGGCCGCCATCGCCCATGCAGGGCAGCACATAGACGTTTTTCACCCCCGGAATTTCCCGCAGGCGCTGATTGAGTTTCACGTTGCCGAACACGCCACCGGCCAGGCACAGGTTGGTGCTGCCCCGATGGGCCAGGTGATGCGTGACGGTCGCCACCAGCAGGTCTTCGGTATGGCGTTGTACCGCTGCGGCGATGTCTTCCGGGGTTTCCCGGGCGAACAGGGTTTCCAGCGGTTCGCTGTAGTGGTTGTAGGACGGCAGGAACAGATCGCCGCAGCACGCCTTGATGCGCCCGTCCTCAAAACGGATCATCTGCTGCATCACCCCCAGCAGTTTTTGCGGATCGCCAAACGCCGCCAGGCCTGTGACTTTGCCTTCATGCCGGTTGGGTTTGTAACCCAGCAAGTGGGTAATCCGGCCGTAGAAATACCCCAGGCTGTCGATGCTGGTTTCACGCTGCAACACAGTGGTTTCGGTTGGGCTGTACCAGGTCACGGTCAGGGACTGGAAATCGCCGCGCCCGTCGCACGTCAGGGTCAACGCTTCGTCAAACGGTGAACAGACATAAGCGCCGAGGGCATGGCATTCATGGTGATCAATGTAATACGCCTTGCCGGTCAAACCATTGGCGGCAATGTATTCGTCAAACTCGGCGCGTTTCTCTTTATCGTTGCTTACTTCATCGGTTACACGCTGACGAAACTGCGCAAGCCCTTGGGGATTGTTTCTGACCTCTTCAACGATGCGATCGAAATACAACTCCAGGTGTTTATCCGCATTGAAACCGGCATTCCATCCATAGGCCACATAATCGACATCTTCCAGTGATACGCCCGCTTGACCCAATACAAACTCAATCGACTTTGCAGGCCAGATCTTATGATCTTTTATGCGGGCAAAACGCTCTTCACTGACCGCCGAAAGAATCTGACCATCACGTACCAGGCAGGCACCCGACAAATCATTGTTAGTAATGCCTAAAATGATCATAACTACTCCTTGTTCTTGCCAATTCCAATGATGACTGTGCCCGCACTCGATGAGCACGGCGCTCTAGCCTGGGTTTATGGACGGATTAACGGCATCAAGGGCCGAACGTCATAACGATTGAAGAGACGAAGTCATTTGATTCGCCCGGGATATGCCTTTACGAGAAGACATCAAGAAAGTGTGGTGCCATCGCAAAGTCCTTTTGCAAAAAAAGTCCACGGACATTGACCTGTTTATCCGGCTGTATGCCTGAGTAACAAGTTGGCTGTGTTTGTCCGGGTGAAAGACTAGTAGGAAATTTCCGAACAGCCTCATACACCTGCCACTAAAAATTAAATATCGCCTTATGTAGAAATTAAATAACTCTTTAACCTCCCCTGTTTACGGGGACTTGAACGACATGAAAAATATCATTTCATCCGGCACAAAAAAGCCCGCCGAGGAACATATTGCTCATCGGCGGGCTAATTTGTTCTGAAACTTGTAAAAGAATCAGCGGGTGTTTACATCACACCATTTCGTGCAAGATCCACTCGGTCACCGAAGTACGTTTCGGCGCCCAGCCCAGCAGTTCACGGGCATGTTTGCCGCGCACCCGGCTGTTGGAACCCAAGCCATAGTTGGCCATTTCATAACCCCACTCGGCTTCGGCGTCTTTCAGCGGCCAGTCTTGCGGCTCGCCGAGGTCCAGGGCTTTCGCCATGGCGGTGGTCATCTCGATAAACGACGATTCACCGCTTTCAACGAAGTAGAACGTGCCCGGGATGTTTTTGGTCAGTGCCAGCAAGTACAGGGCGACGACGTCTTCGATGTGCACGTTGGACCAGATGTTCTGGCCGGTGCCGACGTGACGGACCACACCGCTTTTGCGCGCCTGTTTCAGCAGACGCGGCAACTGCACGCTGTCGCGTTTGACGCCGAGGCTGTTGCCGTAGATCAGGGTGTTGCAGATGACGGCCGAATTCACACCGTCCTTCGCTGCCGCGAGGATCAGGTTGTCGATGGCCACACGGGCAGCCTTGTCGACGGTGGGTTCCGGCAGGTTGTCTTCGTAGTAGATGACGTCGCTGGATTTACCACTCGATGCGTCACCGACGATGCTCGAACCGCTGGTGTGCAGGAACACTTTGTTGGAGCCGCGAAGCGCATTGAGCAAAGCTTCTACTGCGGCGCGATGGTCGCTGCTGGCGGCGTTGATCACGGCGTCGGCGGCGCGGGCCTGGTCGGCCAGCAGTGCGCTGTCATCGAGGGTGCCGATCACTGGGGTGATGCCCAGCGCGGTCAGTTCATTGGCTTGTTCGGCGCTGCGCACCAGACCGGTGACGTTATGGCCGGCCTGGACCAGGCCCGTGGCGATCGAGCCGCCGATAAAACCGGCAGCGCCGGTAACGAATACGTTCATGGAGAAACTCCCTGCGTTAATAAGTGATGCAACGAGTATCAACGACCGATCCGTGTCGAAAAATCCCCGGTGGCCCAATTCACTCTTGCGCAGGGATCACGAATCAGCCTTTGAAATCCGAGTTCGCGTATACCGCCAATTTGCCCTGGATGAAATCCAGGAAGCACTGGATGCGCAGGGCCAACTGCGAGTTGCGGTAGTACACGGCGTTGATCGGTTGGCGATAACCACTGTTGAAGTCCGCCAGCACAGCCTTGAGGCGCCCGGCGCGCAGGTCATCATTGGTCATGAAATCCGACAGGCACGCGATGCCTTGGCCTGCCAGCGCCAAGTGCCGCACGGTCTCACCGCTGGAGGCGTTGATCGCCGCGTTGATCGGCCAGCGATCGCCGTGCACATGCCGCAGCGGCCATTGGTTGAGGCCTTCGTTCTGGGTGAAGCCGATCAGTGTGTGATCGTTGAGATCGGCCACGGCGGCGGGTGTGCCGTGTTGCTCCAGATAAGCCGGGCTGGCGACGATGTGCAGCGGACTGCAACCCAGGGAGCGCGCGTGCAAGGTCGAATCCGCGAGCGTGCCAATGCGGATGGCGATGTCGGTGCTTTGTTCCAGCAGGTCAATGATCAGGTCGTTGCTGTTGAGTTCGAGCTGGATGTCCGGGTAGAGACCGCGGAACTCATCGATGTACGGCACGATGGCGTGCAGCATGAACGGCGACGCCGCGTTGATCCGCAGGCGTCCGGACGGGGTTTGCTGACGGGAGTTGAGGCGCTCTTCGAGCTCCTCCATCTGATCGAGAATCCGCTTGGCGTGTTCGAAGAAATACTTGCCCTCTTCGGTCAGGTCCATGCGTCGTGTGGTGCGGTTGATCAGCGTGGTGTCGAGCTTGGCTTCCAGGCGCGACAACGTGCGGCTGACCGCCGACGGCGTCTGCCCGACCTGCTCGGCCGCAGCAGAAATCGACCCGCATTCAATCACGCAGACGAAAATCTGCAACTCATCGGATCTGGCTTTCACTGAATTCCTCTTATCGAATATTGCTGCGGCAAGTCCCTTGGAATGAGGGGCTTACTGTGGCGAGGGGGCTTGCCCCCGTTCGGCTGCGCAGCAGTCGCGAAACCTGTGCATGCGGTATATCAAGCAACATTGCGGTGCTGGTTTAGGGCCGCTTCGCAGCCCAACGGGGGCAAGCCCCCTCGCCACAAAAGCTACCTCGCCACAGACTCCAACTTTCGATAGTAGCTGACTGTCAGACCTTGAGGCCAAACACCTCAGTCAAATGCTGCTCGTACCGCTTCACATCGCCTTCGATGTCCGGGCGCTTCATCACGTCCACGCACAGGAAGGTCGGCAAACCGGTCATGCCGAGGAAGGTGTTGGCCTTGTGGAACGGGAAGTACACCGCGTCCACGCCTTTGGCTTCGAAGAAGTCGGTCGGGTCGTCGAAGGCTTGCTGCGGGGCGTTCCAGGTCAGGGACAACATGTATTGCTTGCCCTGCAACAAACCGCCGCTGCCGTACTTTTGCGACGCATCGGAACGGGTGCGGCCATCGCTGGCGTAGAGGCTGCCGTGGCCTTCGGTAAAGACTTCGTCGATGTACTTCTTCACGGTCCACGGCGCGCCCATCCACCAGCCCGGCATCTGGTAAATGATCACGTCGGCCCACACGAACTTGGCGACTTCTTCCGCGAGGTCATAGCCCTCGTCGATGAATGTGGTCTTCACGTCCAGGCCACCGCGATCCAGCACGCTGAGTGCGGTGTCGTGCAGGGTGGTGTTATAGCGGCCATCAGAGTGGGCAAACTTTTTGCCGCCATTGAGCAACAGGACTTTTTTCATGGGAGGTCTCGGAAGGTTGGAATTCGATGGCGGCAGAGTAGCGATCCGCCTCGCGCGGAATAAGCGCTGAATTCACAAAATTCATTTGACCAATACGCACGAATCGATAGGCGATTGTTGCCATAGACTTGCGCCGATTCTTAACTTCGATGGAGATTTCGATGAGTGAAGTGCAAGGTTTCATCCTGATGGCCAAGACCCGACCGGAAAAAGCCGAGGCTTTCGAAGCGTTCTTTCGCGCCTATGTCGAGCCAAGCCGCGCCGAACCCGGTTGCATCGAGTACCACATGCTGCGCGACAAGCAGGACCCGACGCTGTTTATCTTTTATGAGATCTGGGCGTCCCAGGCGGATCTGGACGTGCACTCGAACCTGCCGCACATGAAGCTGTTCCGCGATCAGCGCATGGACTATCTGGAGCGGGATTTCGACATCCGCGCCATCGACATGCTCAGCCCGTCGTCGGCTAGCCGCTGATCAGCAAGTGGCCGCCGAGCACGCCGAGGCCAATGAAGAACACGCGCTTGAACAGTACGGCGCTGATCCGCTGACGCAACCATTGCCCGAGCAACATGCCGAGCACCGCCGGGATCAGCGCCAGCAGCGAAGCACTCAGCTCGCCACCGCCTAGGGCACCGCGCCAGAACAGGCCGGCGGCGAGCGCCAGGGTCGAAACAGTGAACGAAAGGCCCAGCGCCTGCACCAGTTCATCCTTGTTCAAACCCAGCGCTTGCAGGTACGGCACCGCCGGAATCACGAACACACCGGTGGCCGAGGTGATCACGCCCGTCAGCACGCCGCACACCGGTCCGAGCCAACGCTCAGAGCGACTGCCCACCCGCAAGGTCGGCAGAAACAGACCGCTCAAGGCGTACAGCAACAACGCCGCGCCCAATCCCCGCACCACCCAATGACCGCCGGCCATGCCGATCCACAGCGTGCCAGCACCGGTGCCGAGGAAAATCGCCAGCAGCATGGGCCACAGGCGTTTGATCAGCCCTTGCAAGTGGCCACCGAACGCCAGTTGCCAGACGTTGGTCAGGGTTGCCGGGATGATCAACAGGGCGGCAGCCTGCGACGGCACCATAGCCAGACAGAGCAGGCCCATCGCGATGGTTGGCAGGCCGAGACCGATTACGCCCTTGATCATGCCGGCCAGGAGGAATGTGGCGATGACCAGTATCGACAAGGCCAGGCCAAGGTTTTGGTAGAAAGCGGCGAGAGTATTCATGGGGCTATCCTGCGCCCGGGCGGTGGGGTTGGAAATCTGCCATATACTGAGGGTGCCTCTTGTTTTGCGATAGGCTAAAGACTTCGTCGTGGCTGATGACGCCTTCGCGGGCGAGCCTCGCTCCTACAGGGAATGCCGCAGATCCAACGGAATGCCGCAAATCCAATGTAGGAGCGAGGCTTGCCCGCGAAGAGGCCCGCCCAGACAACACACCTTCAAAGGCTGCCACGATGCACTTCGACCTCACCGACCTGCGCCTTTACCTCAACATCCTCGACACCGGCAACATCACCGCCGGCGCCGGTCGGACGCATCTGTCCCTGGCCGCCGCGAGCGCACGCATCCGTGCCATGGAAGCCTCACTGGGCATCGATTTTCTTGAGCGAGGCCGTCGCGGCGTCACGCCAACACCCGCCGGTAAAGCCTTGGCGCAACACGCCAGGGTGCTGCTGCAACAAGCCGAACGCATGCAGCAAGACCTCGCCGACTACGCCAAAGGCGTCAAAGGCCAGGTGCGGTTGCTGTGCAACACCACGGCGATCACCGAATACCTGCCGGAGTTGCTCGCGGACTTCCTGCGCGAGCATCCGAACCTCGACATCGACCTGCAAGAACTGCCCAGCACCCGCATCACCCACGCCCTGCGCCAGGGAGCTGCCGACCTGGGTATTGTGTCCGACGCAGTGGACACCGGCGACCTACAGACCCAAGCGTTTCGCGACGATCCGCTGGTACTGATCCTGCCCAATGACCACCCTTTGGCCGACGCCAGCGAAGTCAGTTTCAGTGACACCTTGCACCACGACTACGTCGGCCTCGGCGCCAACAGCGCGTTGGCGGTGTATCTGGAAGAACAAGCCCTGCACGCCGGCCTGCGCATGCAAATACGCATCCGCGCCGACGGTTTCGATGGCGTGATGCGCATGGTGGCTCGAGGTGCCGGACTGGCAATCGTGCCGTTGGCGGCGGTTGAACGTGGCTCGGCGCAGCAGCCGTTCAAATGTGTCGCCCTCAAGGAGCCTTGGGCTCAGCGCAAATTGCTGCTGTGCGCACGGGACTTCACTGCGTTGCCCGGCTATGCCCAAGCCCTGTTGCACGCCTTGACTCTCCCCTGAGGGGCAGACTTTATCCTTGGGGTTTGATCTTCAAGGACGCAGACGATGGGCAAAAAAATCCTGGTGATTCTCGGCCATCCGTCGAGTAGCAGTTTTTGCGCTGCGCTTGCCGAACGCTATGCGCAGTCAGCGTTGCGCGCCGGGCATGAGGTGCGGCAATTATTTCTCGGACAACTGGATTTCGACCCGGTCCTGCGTGAGGGTTACCAGCAAATCCAACCCTTGGAAGCCGATCTGCGCCACGCGCAGGCCGACATCCTGTGGGCCGAACACCTGACGCTGATTTATCCGATCTGGTGGGGCGGAATTCCGGCGTTGCTCAAGGGCTTTTTTGATCGGGTGTTCCTGCCGGGGTTTGCCTTCAAGTACCGCGAAGGCAAAGCCTTCCCCGATAAACTCCTGCGTGGTCGCAGCGCGCACTTGCTGGTCACCATGGACACGCCACCCTGGTATTACCGCTGGGTGTATCGCATGCCCGGGCTGCATCAGATCCGTAAAACCACCCTGGCCTTTTGCGGTATCGAACCCAAGCGCACGCTCACCTTCGGCCCGATTCTCGGCTCCAGCGCCCGCCAGCGCGAAGCCTGGTTGCTGCAAGCCCAGGCTATCGCCAGCCGTTGAGTCTGCCGATAATGCGCCTGACTGTACTTCGGCAAAAAGGGACTTTTCATGTACATCGGCCAGGCCGCGCAACGTTCAGGCACCACCATCAAGAGCATCCGCCATTACGAGTCGATCGGCTTGCTGCCGGCCGCCCAACGTCTGGGCAACTACCGGGTCTACGACCAGCAAAGCGTCGACCTGCTGATCTTTATCAAATGCGCTCAGCAATTGGGTTTCCGGCTCAAGGAATTGCAGGCGATCTTCGCCGGGCATCAAGGCGCGGCGACGCCGTTACAAAGGGCGCAACAGGCCATTGCGGCCAAGAAGCGAGAGATCAACGAACAAATTGCCGCGCTGTCGCAGCAGCAAGCGCAATTGATCGAATTTGAAGCCAGCCTCGAACACGCCAGGATCGATTGTCCGCTGGAAAACTTTGAGGCCGGCGCGCGTTTCTGAGCAGGTCGATGTCGAGCACAGACAACTGACGGGGGAACGGGCGCTATAGGGTGGCGACTTCAGTTCTTCAGCCTGCTTGCCCGGAGTCCACATGACCGCACCTATCACCGTTCTTCGCGACACTCACCCGCTGCCGGTGCTCGACGCCTGCAAATGGGAGAAACTCGAAGGCGACCCGCACACCGTCAACCTCAACGCCTACACCAGCGAAGACGGCAGCAAGATCATGGGCACCTGGATCTGCACGCCCGGCAAGTGGTACGTGGAATACGTGAAGTGGGAATACTGCGATTTCCGCGAGGGCTACTGCATCATCACCCCAGAAGGCAAAGAGCCGATCCACCTGCGCGCCGGGGATATCTTCGTCATCGAGCCGGGGATGAGAGGCACGTGGGAAGTGGTTGAGACTGTGCGTAAGTATTTTGTGTTTGCCTGATGCAAAAAAACCGGGAAATCACCCGACGTGATTCCCGGTAAATATCGAGAGGTTCATGCAGTACCTGTGGGAGCGAGCTTGCTCGCGATGGCGGTGGGTCAATCAACATCAATGTTGAATGTACCGGCCTCATCGCGAGCAAGCTCGCTCCCACAGGGGTTCAGCCTGATATGAAGGGTTTTACTGGGGTTTGCGATAGCTGTTGATGATCGCCGAGAAGTCCTTGCCACCCTCCCCACGCTGGCTCATCGCCTGATACAACTGCTGCGCCACCGCGCCGAGCACCACCGGTTGGTGCGCCTGACGGGCCGCTTCCGTCGCCAGCCCCAGATCCTTGAGCATCAGTTCGGCACCGAAACCGCCGGTGTAGCCACGCGAGGCCGGCGCCGTTTCGACGATGCCCGGCCACGGGTTGTACATCTCCGAACTCCAGCAACGCCCGGTCGAGCTGTTGATGATCCCGGCCAACACGCCGGTGTCGATCCCCAGCGCATCGCCCAAGGCCATGGCTTCACTGACGCCCACCATCGAGATCGCCAGCAACAGGTTGTTGCAGATCTTGGCGATCTGCCCGGTGCCGACTTCGCCGCAATGCACGATGTTACGGCCCATCTGCGCCAACACCGGTTGCAGAGTGGCGAACAGTTCAGGCGTAGCGCCGACCATAAAAGTCAGCGTCCCGGCCGCCGCACCGCCAGTGCCGCCAGAAACCGGTGCATCGGCCATGGCCACGCCTTGCTTGGCCGCAGCCGCCGCCACGTCGCGCGCAGTTTGCGGATCAATAGTGCTGCAATCAACCGCTGGCACGCCTTTGCCGATACCAGCGAGCACGCCATCCTCACCGAGCCACACGCTGCGCACATGCACAGCGGCGGGCAGCATGGTGATCACCAGTTCTGCGCCTTGTGCCGCTTCCCGCGCCGTAGCGCTGATGCTACCGCCCAGCTGCTCCAGTTCGGCCAGCACGGTTTTGTTCAGGTCGACCAGGTTCAGCGAATGGCCAGCCTTGATCAGGTTGCGCGCCATCGGCGCGCCCATGTTGCCGAGACCGATAAAAGCGATTTTCATGTCCGGCTCCTTAACGCAAGTTGATGGTGGTGTTCACACCGTCGTTGACGCTGTCGTCATCGAACCAGCGACTGGTGACAGTCTTGGTCTGAGTGTAGAACTGCACCACTTGCTTGCCATACGGGCCGAGGTCGCCGAGTTTCGAGCCACGGGAACCGGTGAAGCTGAAGAACGGCACCGGCACCGGAATCGGGATGTTGATACCGACCTGGCCGACGTCGATTTCGCTCTGGAATTTACGCGCCGCCGCACCGCTCTGGGTGAACAGGCCCGTGCCGTTGCCGAACGGGTTGGCGTTGACCAGGGCAATCGCCTGATCGAGGGTGTCGACTTCCAGCACCACCAGCACCGGGCCGAAGATTTCCTGGGTGTAGATCTGCATCTCGGTGGTCACACCGGAGAACAGGGTCGGGCCGACAAAGTTGCCTTTCTCGAAGCCCGGAACGCTGATCTCGCGACCATCCAGTTCCAGTTTGGCGCCTTCCTTGATGCCGCTTTCGATCAGATCGAGAATCCGCGCCTTGGCCTTTTTCGAGATCACCGGGCCGACATCGGTGCCCGCCTCACTACCCGCGTTCACTTTGAGCTTCTGCGCCAGCGCTTTCAGGTCCGGCAGCCATTGCTTGGCCGCGCCCACCAGCACCACCACCGAAGTGGCCATGCAACGCTGACCGGCCGCACCGAAACCGGCGCCAACCAGGGCATTGAGGGTTTGTTCGCGATTGGCGTCCGGCAGCACCACGGCGTGGTTCTTCGCGCCCATCATCGATTGCACGCGTTTGCCGTGTTTGCCGGCCAGGTCGTAGACGTGCGTTCCGACGGCGGTCGAACCGACGAAGGAAACCGCCTTGATGTCCTTGTGAGTGCAGAGCGCGTCCACCACGTCCTTGCCGCCGTGAACCACGTTAAGCACGCCCGCCGGAACACCGGCCTCGATCGCCAGTTCCACCAGCAGCATGGTTGACATCGGGTCCTGTTCGGACGGCTTGAGCACGAAGGTGTTGCCGCAGGCGATGGCCATCGGGAACATCCACAGCGGAATCATCGCCGGGAAGTTGAACGGGGTGATGCCGGCGCAAACGCCGATGGGCTGGCGCAGGGTGTAAGTGTCGACGCCGCCCGCCACGTTCTCGGCGAACTCGCCCATTTGC
This sequence comes from Pseudomonas sp. NPDC087342, assembly GCF_044744265.1. Taxonomy (NCBI): domain Bacteria; kingdom Pseudomonadati; phylum Pseudomonadota; class Gammaproteobacteria; order Pseudomonadales; family Pseudomonadaceae; genus Pseudomonas; species Pseudomonas sp. NPDC087342. The sequence continues at coordinate 13,395 of NZ_JBIUXZ010000033.1, read as the reverse complement.
AGGGTGCCGATGGAGCACGCGTGCTCGACCACTTCCAGGCCACGGAAAATGTCGCCTTCAGCGTCAGCGATGGTTTTGCCCTGCTCGGCACTCAGCACCACGGCAATGCGTTTGGAGTGTTCACGAATCAGCGCCTGAAGCTTGAGCATGATGCGCATCCGCGCGCCGATCGGCGTCAACTTCCAGGTCTGGAAGGCGCGATGCGCAGCGCTGATCGCGGCGTCGACTTCCTGCGTGGTGGCAAACGGAACCTTGGCCAGCACTTGCTGGGTCGCCGGGTTGATGATGTCGTGCCATTCGGTGGTCTGGGACTCGATCCACTCGCCGTCGATCAACAGCTTGACGTTCTGGACGGTGGTTTCGTTAGGCGTGAGCGATGCGTTCATGCTGGTCTCCAATACTTATTGTTATGCAGGGAGCCAAGGCGTGTAAGTCGCCTTGAGATGAGGCGTGTGTCGCGAATTGGTTGTCGGACTGTTTTTGGAGTATAGATGTGCAAACTTCTAATAAGAACGCACATAAAAGCCGGTCCAACATGCAAAAAAACATCACATCTTTAGGTTCGCTGAACTGGGATGACCTCAAGTTTTTCCTCGAAGTCGCCCGCACCCGCAAGGCCAGCACCGCGGCCAAGCGCCTGGCGGTGGACTACACCACCGTGTCGCGACGCATCAGTTCGCTGGAAGCGGCGCTGGGCACATTGCTGTTCGAAAAGTCCCGGACCAGCGGCTTCGTCCTGACCGCCGAGGGTCAGCGATTGCTGGGTTACGCCGAGTCGATTGAAAGCACGCTGCACATGGCCTGCGAGCAGGTTTCCGGCTCCGGCGTCGCGCTGTCCGGGCACGTGCGCATGGGCTGCACCGAAGGCTTCGGCAGTTTCTTCATCACCCCGCAGTTGAGCCACTTCGTCGACGCCTACCCGGCCATCTCGGTGGACATCCTGCCGCTGCCGCACTTCATCAGCCTGTCCAAGCGCGAGGCAGACATCGTCATCGCCCTGGAACGCCCGGAACACGGGCCGTACGTCTGCTGCAAACTCTGCGACTACAAATTGCAGCTGTACGCGACCCAGGACTACCTCGACAAACACCCACCGATCCGCCGCCCGGCCGACTTGGGCAAGCATTCATTCATCAGTTATGTGGACGATCTGGCCTTCAGTTCGGAGCTGCTCTACTTGGCGAACGTCCTGCCTGGCGCCAGTGCAAATCTGCGCAGCACCAGCGTGATCGCGCAGTTCGTGGCGGCGCAACAGGGGCGGTCGCTGGCGATTCTGCCGTGCTTCCTGGCGGCCCAGGATCCGCGATTGCTGCCGGTATTGCCGGCGGAGATCAACATCACCCGGCAGTTCTGGATGTACTGCCGCGAGGATCTGAGGAAGCTCAAGCGGATCACCCTGTTGTGGGATTACATCCGCGAAGTGACTGAGCAGAATCAGAGCCTGTTGATGGGGGAGACTCGGGAGATGGTGTTCGCCGACTAGTCGGCGATGACCACGATCGACACCCGGCGATTCTCGGTGCGGCCGGCCGGTGTGTCGTTGGACGCTACCGGCTCCGTGCTGCCGAGCCCTTGCAGCTTGATGTTCTCTTCTTTCATCCCGACAGCGGCCAAGACCTTGCCGACGCTTTTTGCGCGACGCAGGGACAGTTGTTGGTTGTAAGACTCTTTACCGGACCCGTCGGTGTGGCCATCGACGCGCACTCGCTCGATCCCGATGCCTACCAAAGACTTGCCAATGCGCTGGACGATTTCAGTACTTTGCGGATTCAGGCTTTCGACATCACTGCCAAACAGTACTTTGCCGGACAGGCCAAAGGCCCAGCCGTCATCGGTCAATTCGAAGCCTTGTTGCTTGAGCACCGCGACCTGCGCCGGGGTCAGGCCTTTTTGTGGTGCGGTTTGGCACCCGGTCAATGTCAATAAAGCCATGAACAGAGTGATGGTGAAAAATCGCAGGGAACGCTGAGGCAGTGAGAACACAGAAATTAGCTCCTGGTTTGAACGTGAACGACGGGGTGCTCCGACCCGGCCGTGTGCTGTGCGCCTCGCGACAGGCGCTTGGCTTGATACATCGCCGCATCGGCAGCGTTGAGCAAGGCGCCCGGAGTGGCACCGTGATCGGGATAGACGGCGATGCCGATACTGAGTGAGGTCAACACCGTAGTGTTGCCCGGCAACGTGATCGGCACTTCCATGCTGGCAATGATTTTGTCGGCGATCCGCTCGGCATCTTCGTTCTTGTGCAGCGGCGTCAGCAGCACGGCAAACTCATCGCCGCCCAGGCGCGCCACCAGGTCTTCTTCGCGCAATTGCGCACGAACCCGTGTGGCCACCGCTACCAGCACCGCATCGCCGGCGGCATGGCCGAAGTTGTCGTTGATTTCCTTGAACCGGTCGCTGTCGAGAAACAGCACGGCCACGCGCTCGTTGAGCTTGTGCGCGTTGCGCAGCGCACGAATCAGCCGTCCTTCGAAAAACGCCCGGTTCGGCAAACCGGTGAGGCTGTCATGGCTGGCCTGGTGAGCCAGGGTTTCATTCTCGCTTTGCAGATGGGTCTGCCAGGATTCGAGTTCATCGAGCAAGGCATTGAAGTCGTTGCCCAGGTTATCCAGTTCGGCGATGGCGGCGGGCGGCACACGCTGGTCGAAGGCCCGTTCGCTGCGCGCGGCGTGAGCCACGAAAGCCAGACTGCGCAGTGGGCGGGTGATTGCGCGAAGTTGCCGGCGCGCCAGATACAGTGCGACCCAGGCACTGATGGCCGTGCACACCACGATGCCCATCAGGCCACTGAGCAAAAAGCGCATCAGGCTGCCGCCGTGACCGGTGAGCTGGATGCTGCCGATTTCCTGGCCCTGATGGACGATGGGCATGTTGATGGGTTCTTCCAGGAAGGCCTTGGCGATCTGCATTTCCAGGTCGGAGAGCAATCCGGTTTCCGGTCGCTGCCAACGCGCGAGTAAAGCACCCTGCGTATCATGCACCTGGGCATCGGCGACTTCTTCGGTGGACGCGATCAACGCCAGCGCTTCGGTGGCAGCGGCCTTGTCGTTGAACACCACCGCCGCTTCCACGGTGTAATTGATCGAGCGCGCGATCAGGTGCAGGTTGTGATCGGCATACACCCGCAACGCCAGCACCCCGAGCAAGGTCAGCGACACGCTGGCCATGGCCACGCCAACCAGGGCGACGATCAAATGGCCGCGACCGATGACGGAGCGCAACGTGGGGCGAGTATCCGGTTTGAATAGACTCATGGCGCCGCCGGCTTACGGCGCGACAGTTGCAACACGCTCGGGTGAATGCGTACGCCACTGCGGGCGACGGAGTCGAGGTTGACCTCGAAGGACACTTGATCGTCGCTGACCCGCAGACAGAAAAGACTGCCGACGGTGCACTGATCGCTGCTTTCGCTGATGCTCAACACCGGTTGACCGATCAACGAGGCGAACAAGCGGCTGCGCTCATCGGCGGTCAACTTGCCGATGTAGACCGCATCGCACTCGCCGACAATCGCCGGATTGTCGGCCAGCAGGCGTCGTACAGTGACAGGACGGCCGGTGGCCTGGGTCGAGCCCTTGACCAGGTCGTCGGTGTATTCGGTCGGGCCCACCACGCACAGGCGTAACTGCGCGGGTTCGACAGGCCAGCGGGCATAACTGAGAATCCCGAGCACTACCTGCGTGACCGCTTTCGCCCGTTGGTCAGCCATACCGACGGCGGTTTCAGGCTGAGCGAATGCGATTCCGGCCAGCAACCAGAGCAGGCCGACAAGCAATATTCGCTTGCAGCCGATAACGCTCTCTGTCGCCCGGACAGCCAACTTCATGCAGGGATTCTCTTCGGATTCAACGGAATAGTGCCGCAACGATAGCACAGCACCGAAACGCCCGCGAGCCTGTAAAACCGGGCGTTTCAGACAGATTTACGTCGTCAACCGATTGGCATATAAAGGGCTAAACTAAACGCCCTCCTCCAGTTCCAGCATCAGCCCGCTCAAGCGCTTAACTTTGCGTTGCACCGCCTCCTCGAACACCCCGGCACGAGGTTCGATCAGGGTGAACCAGTCCTTGGCCCGGGTGATTCCGGTGTAGATCAGCTCCTTGGTCAACACCGGGTTCAGGGCGTCCGGCAGGATCAACGCGGTGTGGGCAAATTCCGAACCCTGGGATTTATGCACCGTCATCGCGTACACCGTCTCGACATCATTGAGCCGGCTCGGCAGCACAAAGCGCACACCGCCCTGGCCGTCGTTGCGCGGGAACGCGACACGCAGCACATGCTTGCCAGCCTCAGGGCCGTCGCGCTCCGGTAGCTTGAGCGCAATGCCGATGTCACCGTTCATCAAGCCCAGGCCGTAATCGTTGCGAGTCATCAACACTGGCCGCCCTTCGTACCATTGCTGGTCGCTGTCGATCAGCCGCGCCTTGAGCAAGGAGTCAGTCACTCGCTGGTTCAGGCCTTCCACGCCCCACGGCCCTTTGCGCACGGCGCACAACAACTGGAAGGTGTCGAAAGCATTCAGCACCTGCCGCGCCCACTCGGTCCAGCGTGGATCATCGAGGCTGCTGTCGAGAGGCGGCCGCTGCTTGCGCAGCAGACTCAGGTAATGCCGATAACCGTGGGGCCCGTCGTTATGGCCGTCGAGCAGCAAACGCTCCAGCGCTTGGTCCTGCTCACCTTTGAGGGGCAGGGAAAACACGTCTTTAAAGCTGCGTTCGGCCAGGAGCTTGCGCGCTTCATCGGGGAGTTGTTGATTGACGCAGCGGGCTAACTGGCCAATGCCGCTACCTTCGCCGAATCGGCGGGAATGACGCAGCATCACCACTTGCTGAGCCAAGGGATGAGTGCCGTCGGTGTCCTCGTGCAAACCGCTGGCTTCAAGGCTTTCACCGCTGACGGTCTCCAGCCACTGGCGGGTCTGCGGGCTGTACCAACCGGCCTCGGCGTCGCGACACAAATCCCCCAGCACGGCGCCCGCCTCCACGGATGCCAGTTGGTCTTTGTCACCGAGCAATACCAGACGCGCATGGGCCGGCAACGCGTCGAGCAAGTTGGCCATCATCTCCAGGTCGATCATCGACGCTTCATCGACCACCAACACATCCAGCGGCAAGCGATTACCGGCGTGGTGACGGAAATGTCGGGTGCCGGGCCGACTGCCCAGCAGACGGTGCACAGTGGTGACGTCGGACGGAATCTTGTCGCGCACCGCTTCGGCAACGGTCAGGGTTTGTACTTGCTGACTGATGGATTCCGTCAGTCGCGCGGCAGCCTTGCCGGTAGGCGCGGCCAGACGAATACGCAGCGGTTTGCCAGCCTCCACGGCCGGTGCCTGGAGCAACGCCAGCAAGCGCACCACGGTGGTGGTCTTGCCGGTCCCCGGGCCGCCGGTGACGATACTGAAAGCACTGCGGGTGGCCAGGGCACAGGCAAGTTTTTGCCAGTCGATCACCTCGCCCGGCTTGGCGGGGCCAAACAAACCGGTCAGGCGCTGGAGCAAATCCGCCGGTGTCGCTTCATGTTCTGACAGGCGCTGACGCAGGGCATTGTCGATGCGCCGTTCGTAAGCCCAGTAGCGGCGCAAGTACAGGCGTTTGCCCGACAGCACCAACGGCCGATGCTGAGCTGCCTCACGCCCATCCACTGCCAGCGCCACCAGACTGCTGGCGGCCAGCACCTTGCACCAATGCGCGCCGTCCAGCGCTTCCAGCAATTGCGACGGCAGCAACATCGCGCCGCTTTGCACATCGCCTTCGGGGGGCAACGACAGGGCGAAGTCCGGCGCCTTGAGCGTCTCGAACAGGTCCAGGCACACGTGCCCGTGGCCGAGTTGGTGACTGGTCAACGCTGCGGCCAGCAACACCAGCGGATCATCATCGGGAGCGAGTTCATGGAGAAAGGCAACGAAGGCCTTGTCCAGCGCCCGCAGCCAACCGCGTTCGACCCAGCGGGTGAGCAACAGCAAAAGATCGTCGGCGCGAGTTAACGGCGCCAGGTCGGCCAGGCTTTCCGCCGCCAATGGCGTGGGCAACAAATCGGCGAAGGTGCGGCTCATAGCAGTTCTCCCTGTTCCCAGGCGGGCTCAGCCTTGGGTTCCGGCTTACCTTGGAACATACGATCCAGACGCTCGATCAATTCCCGTGGCGGACGGGCAAAATACACGCCTTGGCTGGCGGCTCGCGTACCGCGCAAGAACAGGTACAACGCACCGCCGACATGCCGGTCGTAATCGTAATCTGGCAGCCGTGCCTTGAGCTGGCGATGCAGGGCCAACAGGTACAACACGTATTGCAGGTCGTAGCGGTTATCGAGGATTGACTGCTCCATGGCCTGCTCGGTGTAGGCCGCGTCATCAACGCCAAGCCAGTTGGATTTGTAGTCGGCGACGTAGTAGCGACCGTCGTGTTCGAACGTCAGGTCGATGAAGCCCTTGAACATGCCATTGAGCAGCACCGGTTCGGCGGCCACGCGGGCCACGCCGTTGTGGGTGTGTTGGCGCACCAGTTCATCGAGCTTGAGCACGTCGACCTTGTGACTGGCGAACCAGAACTCCATCTCGACCCGGTACTGGGTCAGTTGCTCGAAGACCACCGGCGGCTGTCCGCCACCGATGTGCAACGGTGACTTGAGCAGGTGCTGCAACCAGTCGCTCAACGTAACGATCCAGCCTTCCCAGCCACGCCGATTGCAGCGCCGGCCAACCGCGTCTTCCACGGCTTTCGGCGTTGCGCTGAAGCCTTCGTCACCGGCCCACTCCAGTAAACCATGGAGAAAGGTGCCGGGATTCGGGCCACGGGGAAAGCGGTGAATATCCGCGCCGCCGGTCACCACTTCCCGTGGTGCCTCGGGATCTAGACGTTCATCATCGAACAGCTTTTGCGCTTGCGGGCTCTCCGGCGCTTCGTCAGTGCCCACGCTCATGCTGTCGCCAATGCGCAAGGCGCTATAGGAGGCAATCCACCAGTTTTCGCTGGCCTTGCGTTTGGGAAGCAACGGCGCGAGCAAGGTCGCTTCGTTACGCGGCGGATGGTAGTGCTCGGCAGTCGCCTCAGGCATCTCGCTATAACTGAGTGCCGGACAATCCTGCTGCAGGTCTTCCAGCCAACGCTTCAGGCCGGCGGACTCGGCCAATGCCGCGCCACCGCCCAACAGATAACCCAATGCCGATAAATGCAGCACCGAGCTGTTGTTATTGCCGCGTTTGAGGTCAGTCACACCGAGCCAGCACGCGTGTTGCGCGCGGGTCAGTGCCACATAGAGCAATCGCAAATCCTCGGCCAGACGCTCGTCATCGGCCAGGGCGATCAACTCGGGTGTCGATTTCAACGTCACCTGCGCCTTGCCCGTGGCGTCGTGGTAATGCAGCGGCAAACGACTGCCATCCACCGGTTTCGCCGAGCAGATAAAGGGCAGGAACACCAACGGATACTCAAGGCCCTTGGACTTGTGAATGGTCACAACCTTGACCAATTGTTCGTCGCTTTCCAGGCGCAGGATTTGTTCTTCACCCGCCTGGCCGGACAGCGCCAGATGCTCGGACAAATGCCGGATCAGCGCTTGTTCGCCATCGAGTTCGGCGGCCGCCTGCTGCAGCAACTCGGAGAGATGCAGCAGGTTGGTCAAGACACGCTCGCCGTCGCTGCGGGTGATCAATGCCTGGGGCAACTGGAAGTCGTGCAGCAAGCGTCGCAGCATCGGTAGTACGCCTTGCTTGCGCCAGATCTCGCGATAACGGCGGAACTGCATGACCCTCGCTTCCCAGGCCAGTTCGTCCTGATTCAGTCGCTCCAGTTCAGCCAGCGAGAGGTTCAACGTGATGCAGGCCAACGCGGCTCGCAGTGGACGCTCGACGTCAGGCTCGGCGCAGGCCTTGAGCCAGGTCAGCAGGTCATGCGCTTCCTGGGCGGCGAACACCGAGTCCTTGTCCGAGAGATAAACGCTGCGCACACCACGAGCGGACAGTTCGCCACGCACTGCCTGGGCCTCTTTGCCGTCGCGCACCAGAATCGCGATGTCCGCCGGTAGCAGGCCTCTGAAGTCTTTGCCGTCCTGTATGAAACCTGCCCGGCCTTGCTGCCCGCCGTTAAGTAACGCGGTGATTTGACTGGCGCAGGCTGCGGCCAATTGTTGTCGGTACACCACGCCGGACAGCGGCTGCTCGGCAGGCAGATGCCAGATGTTCAGCGCCGGAACATTCTGGCCATCGATTTGCAAAACCTCTTTGCGCCCTTGGGATTCGACGGGCAGGAACGGTACGGGGTTATCGCCATTTTTCTCGCGAAAGAGGAACGCACCGCGTCCGGTTTCACGCGACTCGGCACGCTCGAAAACATGGTTCACCGCATTGACCATGCCATGGCTGGAGCGGAAGTTGGTGCCCAGCGTATGCAAGCGGCCGGTGGTGGCCTGACGGGCCCGCAGGTAAGTGTAGATGTCGGCGCCGCGGAAGGCGTAGATCGCCTGTTTCGGGTCACCGATCAGGAACAGGCCGCACTCGGGGTTGTTGTCTTCGATGCGATAAATGCTTTCGAAGATGCGGTACTGCACCGGGTCGGTGTCCTGGAATTCGTCGATCAACGCCACCGGGAATTGCTCGCGAATCAGGGTCGCCAGGCGCTCACCGCCGTCGGACTGCAAGGCTGCGTCGAGGCGCAGCAACATGTCATCGAAGCCCATTTCTGCGCGGCGCCGTTTTTCCTCTTCGAAACGTGCACCAACCCACTGGGCCGCGTGCTGCAGAACGGCCGCATCAGGCGTCGGCAAACCATCGAGACTGACCTTGAGGCCAGGCATCGCATCCAGACCGGGATGACGGGGTGCTTCACCCTTCCAGGCTTCGGCCATGCCGTCAGGGGTTAGTCGGCTGAATCCGGTGCCGATGTCCAGCTGTTCGAGGGATTCGTCTTCGGCCCAGGCCTTGAGTTTTTCGAACCAAGGCTCGAAATAGCGCGCCTGCATTTTGCGCCCGTCGACGCTTTTGCTCGCCACGCCTTGATGACAGATCGCGAGCAATTCGTCTGCCCATTGGCGCCATGGCATTTTGAGTTCAAGCAGGGCTGTGCGCCGTTCGTGCAGACACTCGGCGATGAGTTCGGCGGGTTCTTTGCCCTCGACGCTATCGCGCTCGCTGGCGAACAAACCACGCACTCGCGGCAGCAACGCTGCGGGGCCGCCCCAATTGGCGCGAACCCAGTTCAGCGCATCGCCTTGCATCGGGTAGCAGAACAGCCGCCAGTAATCGCGCAGGACTTCGCCCAGTAGATCGCTGTGATCGGTTTCCAGGGTTTGGGTGAACAGACTGCCGCTGTCGAACGCGTGCTCGCGCAGCATGCGCTGACACCAACTGTGGATGGTCGAGACGGCCGCTTCGTCCATCCATTGAGCAGCGATGTCCAGGCGGTTTGCGCAGCCGGACCATTGCTCCGGAAGGAACTGGTCTCGCAAATCTGCAATCAGGCTATCGGGCGCCGGGATCTCATCCCGGAAGAACCGCGCAGCTTCGGCCAGACGGGTGCGAATACGCTCGCGCAGTTCTTTGGTGGCGGCATCGGTGAAGGTCACGACGAGAATTTGCGGCGGCAGCAATTCACGCCCGAAACCACTCGACTCGCCGCCGTGGCCCAGGACCAGACGCAGATATAGGGCGGAGATAGTGAAGGTCTTGCCGGTGCCGGCACTGGCTTCGATCAACTGGCTGCCGCGCAGGGGGAACGCCAGGGCCAACGGTGTCTTCGTGGTCATGAGCGCGCGCCTTCGCTGGTCAGTGAACGCCAAGGGGCTTCGAGCAGTGGCCGGTACAAAGCGTCGCACCAGCCGGGGAAGGTTTCATCGGCGATCAGGCTGTCGTAATCCGCGTATTGTCGGGCGAGGGCCGGGCTTTCACGACGCTCGCCGTCGGTGGTCTGGCCGTCACCTTCGTAGGCTTTTCGTGCAGCGGCTTCGGCTTTCACCGGGTCGCTTTGACCGAGCCAGGCGAAGGCAGTTTTTACCGCGATCGGCAGCGGTTGGCGCATGCCCGCTTGCCAGGCCAGCAGCAGGTTACCGAGGATTTGTAGCGCGGCCTCCTTCTGCAACGGTTCCAGCAGCAGAGTGTCGTCGGAGGCGACCAGCGCGGTGGTCATCGACAAGCCGCTGGCGCAGGCGACCAGATGGTTGACCCACGGTCGTGTCAGTCGATGCCACTTGCGGGTCTTGATCGAGCCGATGCTGTTGGGGATCGTGGTGATCGACAGCATGCCCGCGTCTGCGCGTTCGTGCAGGCCACTGAGCCAGCCTTCAAGACGCAAACCGTGCAGTTCCAGATTCACCGGCAACGCGCTGGTCAGTGGCGTCGGCCATAACGCCAAGAGTTGTTGATAGCGTTGCACCAAGTCCGGCAACGGTTCGATCAACTCGCGTTGAAGGCATTCACCGAAACCGGCCATAGGCAACAGGCCACTGTTTTGCAGGCGGATGGCTTGAGCTTCCAATGCCTGATCGGAGCTGTCCAGTTGGCTCAATGCCGCCTCAAGCAAACTGTCGCTGAGGCTGTAGCGTTGCAGCGCGTCGAGGACGAAAGGTTCTTCATCGGCCAACGGCACTTCAGCCGCTTCAAAGAACACCTTGAGCCGCTGGCTGAAGAAATGTCGTACGGGGTTGCGCAGGAAATCCTGCAATTGCCCCAGGCCCAGGGGTTCGTCCTGAATGTAGGGTTCGAGAATCTCGATATCAGTCGTTTGCTCATTGGACTGATGAAGCACCTGCCATTCGCTGGCGTAGCTGAACAGCGCATCGCCTTCGTGGAAGTAGCGGGCACTGAAAGGTTGCAAGGGGTGTTCTTGCGTCATTGCTTCAAGCAGCTCATCGGCGTGGTCGTCCAACCGCCAACCGCTGGCGAGATGGTCGCGTAACTGGCCAATCAACACCGACGCAGGACGCTCGCTGTTATCGCGAATGCTCCGGCCTACCCAGCTGATATAAAGTTGATTGCGTGCCGACAGCAGTGCTTCCAGCAGGAGGTAGCGGTCATCTTCGCGCCGGGAGCGATCGCCGGGGCGGTAGTCACTGCCCATCAGGTCGAAGTCCAGCGGCGGTTGGGCGCGAGGATAATCGCCGTCATTCATACCGAGCAGACACACCAGTTTGAACGGGATCGCGCGCATGGGCATCAAGGTGCAGAAGTTGACGGCGCCGGCCAGGAAACGCTTGGACAAGCGGCCCTGATCGAGACCGGCCAGCCACGCCTCGCGCACGACTGTCAGCGGTAACTCGTCCTGCAATCCCACGGATTCGCAGGTGTCGAGCCAGGTTTCGCGCAGTTCTTCGAGCTGAGCCAGCAAGTAGTCGTCGTGCTCGTTGCTGGCCTTGAAAAACAGCTGAACCAACCCTTGCAACCGCACGCCCCATTGCTTGGGCGGAGCCGGTTGTGTGAGTTCCTGGTGCGCGATTTCCAGTGCATCCAGCAGGGCAACCAAAGGACCGATGAGCGCGGCATCCAACCCACCGATCTCGTCGTAAGGCTCAATACCTTCGCAGGCATTGGCGCTGCCCACCGCATAACCGAGCAGCATGCGTCGCAGGCCGAAACGCCAGCTGTTTTGCTCAAGCTCTTGCGGCAGACCGAGGGCGGCTCGTTGTTCGGCATTCATGCCCCAGCGTATACCGGCACCTTCGATCCAGCGGTGCAGGGTCGGCAGATCAGGTTCTTCTACGCCAAAGCGAGCCCGGAGTGCGGGGACGTCCAGCAGGTCGAGAATCTCGCTGACCGGAAAGCGACTGTCAGGCAGCTTGAGCAGGTGTTCGACAGCGATCAACAGAGGATCGCGGCCGCGCTGGCCCTGGTCTGCCAGAGTGAAGGGAATAAAGCGCGGGTCATTGCGCTCCAGCTGGCCGAATACCGCGCGGATATGCGGAGCGTAGCTGTCGATGTCCGGCACCATCACGATTACATCGCGAGGTCTTAAATCCGGGCTAGCGCTGAAGCGCTCGAGCAACTGATCGTGAAGGATTTCCACTTCCCGCTGGGCACTATGGGCAATGTGAAAACGGATCGATTTGTCGTTTTGCAAATCGACGGCAGGCCAATGCTCTCGGGTCTCGTTTAAAGGACGCAGCTCAAGGATGTCGTCTTGCAGCTGATTGAGCATGTTTTGTGGTTGGCTGTCGCTGAACAGGTCGATGCGACCACCGCGAAATGCCGCACGATAGCTGCCGGGATCGTCATAGCTGTCGAGCAGGTTGATGTAGTCCCGCCCCTGTTTGCCCCATGCGGCCAATAGAGGATGAGCGTGTTGGTGAAGGGTTTGCGGATCGAGGACAACCGGCATCCCGCTTTTACGGGCCTGGCGTTTGTATTGGTGCCGCAACAGGTCTTTATCGGCGACGATGTCAGCCCAATGGTAACGACATGGGTTGTGGACGCAAAGCAAGACCTGGCTGAATCGAGCCAGTCCGGCGAGTGCTTCCAGTGCTTGGGCGGGCAGCGAAGAAATCCCAAAAACGATCACTCGGGACGGTAATCCACCAGGCGCTTCGTCGAGACTGTTGATACGTTCAATAAACCGTTGATGGACGCCAGCACGGCTTTGGGCCATGCCTTGTTCCCCCACATCCAGCAGCAGCGCACGCCATAGCTCTGCCTGCCAGCAATTCGCCGGGGTCAGGGCCTTGGCTTCGCCTCTGCCATTGCGTAATTGATGTCGGCCTTCAGCCCAATCCTCAAGCCAGTCGGCCCGGTATACCTGATATTGGTCGAACAGATCCGCCAGACGCTCGGACAATTGATAGCGTTTACGCAAATCAGTGTCGTGGGTAAGGAATCGTTGCAAGGGTTCGAAATGCGGCTGGTCGATTAACTGCGGCAGCAGGCGCATCAGACGCCAGGTCAACGGGGCTTTATCGAGCAGGGATTTGACCGGAATTTCATCCCGGCCCAAGACCATGCGATAGAGTTGCCACATGAAGCTGCCGGGTAATTGCACATCGATTGCCGCCGCGATGCCACAGCCGCCCATATCATCGTCTTCAGGGTCTTCGGCCAGTGCGAGCTTCAGCCATTGAGCAATGCCGTTGCTCTGTACCAAGGCTATTTCATTTTCCAAGGGCGCCAGTGGGTAGTGCCGCATTACGCTGATCACCAGGCTACGCAGTTCATCCAGACTGTTGCTTTGAACCACCATAAAACCAGCATTGAGGGACGCAGCGTCCGGCATAAAGGCTTCCTTGGAAAAATACAAAAGCTAGGGCCGAACCTTAGCACTGTCGCGAGACTGTGACAGCCAGGAGCCGTCTGATGGTGCTGTACGAACTTTCCTGCGGACAAAACAAAACCCCTACCTGCATACGCAGATAGGGGTTTCGGAATTTAATCTTGACGATGACCTACTCTCACATGGGGAAACCCCACACTACCAT
>NZ_JBIUXZ010000032.1:0-62298 GCF_044744265.1 Pseudomonas sp. NPDC087342 | reverse complement strand
GCGCATCACTTCCACTGCAGAAAGAGGTGCGCAATTATGCAGATTGCGAAAAATATTTCAACCTGCTTTTATGATTGTTTTGCCCAAGGAGCACCCGATGGACTATCGCCAGCTAGGCCGAACCAATCTGAACGTGAGTGCAATCTGTCTCGGAACCATGACCTGGGGCGAGCAAAACAGCGAGGCTGAAGCCTTCGCGCAGATAGAACGGGCCAAAAGCGCCGGGATCAATTTCATCGACACCGCCGAAATGTACCCGGTGCCACCCAAGGCCGAAACCTACGCCACCACCGAGCGCTACATCGGCAATTACTTCAAGAGTAGCGGCGATCGTGCCGACTGGATCCTGGCGAGCAAGATCGCCGGCCCCGGCAACACCATCGACTACATCCGTGACAAAAACCTGCGCCACAATCGCCAGCACATCACTGAAGCCGTGGACGCCAGCCTCAAGCGCTTGCAGACCGACTACATCGATCTCTATCAATTGCACTGGCCGGAGCGCAGCACCAATTTCTTCGGTCAGCTGGGCTACAAGCACAAGATCGAAGCCAACCTGACACCGCTGGAAGACACCCTCGAAGCGCTGGACGAACAGGTCAAGGCCGGCAAGATCCGCCACATCGGCCTGTCCAACGAAACCCCGTGGGGCACCATGCGCTTCCTCGCCCTGGCCGAAGCCCGTGGCTGGCCGCGCGCCGTGTCGATCCAGAACCCGTACAACCTGCTCAACCGCAGCTTTGAAGTCGGCCTGGCGGAAATCGCCATTCGCGAACAATGCGGCCTGCTCGCCTATTCGCCTCTGGCGTTCGGTTTCCTGTCGGGCAAGTACGAAGGTGGCGCACGTCCACCGAAAGGTCGCCTGAGCCTCTACAGCCGCTTCAGCCGCTATTTCAATGCGCAGTCGGAAGCGGCCTGCAGCCGTTACGTCGCACTGGCGCGTGAACACGGCCTGGACCCGGCGCAGATGGCGTTGGCTTTCGTGACCCAGCAACCGTTCGTGACCAGCAACATCATTGGTGCGACCACGCTGGAGCAACTGGACAGCAACATTGCGAGTTTCGAGCTGAAACTTTCCGATGAAGTGCTGGCGGGGATCGAGGCGATTCACAAGGATCACCCGAACCCGGCGCCTTGATCGCCAGGTAAAAAGCCTTCGCGAGCAAGCCCGCTCCCACATTTAACCGAGTTCTCCCAGAAGAATGAGGTCGAATGTGGGAGCGGGCTTGCTCGCGAAGGCGCCCGCCCAGTCACCTCAAATCAAAGCGACCGCGCGATAATCTCCTTCATGATTTCATTGGTGCCGGCATAGATCCGCTGCACCCGCGCATCCGCCCACGCCCGGGCTACCGGGTATTCCCACATGAAGCCGTAACCGCCATGCAACTGCACGCATTCGTCGAGCACCTTGCATTGCAGGTCCGTGCCCCAGTATTTCGCCATCGCCGCCGTCGGTACGTCGAGCTTGCCTTGCAGGTGCAGTTCCAGGCACTTATCGACGAACACCCGGCCAATCTGAATTTCAGTCGCCATTTCCGCCAGTTTGAAGCGCGTGTTCTGGAAGTCAGCAATCGCCTTGCCGAACGCCTTGCGCTCGCGGGTGTAATCCAGCGTCCATTGCAGCGCCGCTTCGGCCGAAGCCAGGCCGCCGACAGCCACGGTCAGACGTTCTTGCGGCAATTCCTGCATCAGGTACGCGAAGCCCATCCCGGCCTGGCCCAACAGGTTTTCCTTCGGCACGCGTACGTCCTGAAAGAACAATTCCGAAGTGTCCTGGGCCTTCATGCCGACTTTTTCCAGGCGCTTGCCCTTGGCAAAGCCCGGCGTGTTGGCTTCCACCAGAAACAGGCTGGTGCCCTTAGCGCCGGCCTTGGGATCGGTCTTGGCGACGACAATCACCAGGTCTGCGAGAAAACCGTTAGTGATGAAGGTTTTCGAGCCGTTGATCACGTACTCATCACCGTCCAGCACTGCGGTGGTTTTCACCCCTTGCAGGTCAGAACCGGCGCCCGGCTCGGTCATCGCAATCGCCGTGACCATCTCGCCAGATACCAGTTTCGGCAGGTATTTGTGTTTCAGCGCTTCGCTGCCGTAATGCAGGATGTACGGCGCGACGATGTCGGAATGCAGCGAGAAACCGATCCCGGTCAGTCCGAGACGACCGACCTCCTCAATCACCACCGCGC
Organism: Pseudomonas sp. NPDC087342; assembly: GCF_044744265.1. Lineage (NCBI taxonomy): Bacteria > Pseudomonadati > Pseudomonadota > Gammaproteobacteria > Pseudomonadales > Pseudomonadaceae > Pseudomonas > Pseudomonas sp. NPDC087342. Next base: position 60,112 of record NZ_JBIUXZ010000032.1, on the reverse strand, counting down.
TGTAGAGAAAGTCCGCACCCAGCCCGCCGTATTCTTCCGGCAGGTGCGAACAGAGCATCCCCGCCTCCCCCGCCTTGTTCCAGAGTTGACGGTCGATGTAGCCCTGTTTTTCCCATTGCCCATGGAACGGCACGGCCTCTTTTTCGAGGAACGTTCGCACGCTGTCGCGAAAGAGTTCGTGCTCGGAACTGAACAAGGTTCTGGGAATCATGCGGCACCTGTCGTTATTGTTAGAAGGAAATGACCTTCAGAGACTAAGCCCCGCTTCCGATACAGGACACTGGACACATCAGACAAAAAATAAGACGATCCAGCCGTCTGGTGACCACTTTCCCCTATAAGAATAAAGTTGAATTATGTCTAACCAAGTCTCCACGCCCCTGCGGCGCGTCAGCATCCTGGCTATCGACCGGGTTTTCGCTTCCACCCTCATGCAAGCCAAGGATTTCTTCCATCTGGCCAGCCTGCGCTACGGCAAACAACTGGGCCACGGCCTGACACCGGCGTTTGAAACCCGGCTGGTCAGCCCCGATGGCAAACCGGTGAACAGCTTCAGCGATGTGATCATGCCCGTGGACGGCGGCCTGGAAAATGCCGACATCATCATCCTGCCGGCCTTCTGGGACGATTTCGAAACACTGTGCAAACGTTATCCACAGGTGCTGCCGTGGCTGCGTGAGCAACACACTCGCGGCGCGGTGCTGTGCGGCGAAGCCACCGGGGTGTTCTGGCTGGCGGAAGCCGGGCTGCTCAACGGCAAGGAAGCGACCACTTACTGGCGCTTCTTCAACGCGTTTGCCGAGCGTTACCCGCAGGTTCACCTCAATCAGGACAAACACCTGACCGACGCGGACAACCTGTATTGCGCCGGCGGTACGACCTCAGCGTGCGACCTCTACATCTACTTGATCGAACGCTTCTGCGGCGCCAACGTGGCCCAGGCCGTGGCCCGGGACATTCTGTATGAAGTGCAGCGTAGCTACGCACCGGGCCGCATCGGTTTCGGCGGGCAGAAGCTGCACCAGGACGTGATCATCCTGCAGATCCAGCACTGGCTCGAAGAACACTTCGCTGACAAGTTTCGCTTCGAAGACGTGGCCCGCGAACACGGCATGAGCATTCGCAACTTCATGCGCCGCTTCCAGACTGCCACCGGCGACAAACCGTTGCATTACCTGCAACGCCTGCGCATCGAGACCGCCAAGGGCTTGCTGTCCGGCAGCCGCAAGAGCATCAAGACCATCAGTTATGAGGTCGGCTACGACGATGCGAGCTTCTTTGCGCGGCTGTTCCGCCAGCACACCGAATTGTCGCCGAACCAGTATCGGCAGCAGTTTCAGCAGGCTGCCTGACACAACAGAGATCCAATAATGTGGGAGCGAGCTTGCTCGCGATGACGGTGGCACATCCAGCAATGATGTGACTGACATACCGCTATCGCGAGCAAGCTCGCTCCCACAGGGTTTGGGGTGTGCCACAAGGTTTGCGCATAAAAAAGGGCCTGCATTGCAGGCCCTTTTTATTTTCCGAATCGCCTTACGGCTTATGCGCCCGGGACAGGAATTCGTGGGACTGCATTTCCAGCAGACGACTCAGCGTACGCTGGAATTCGAAGTTCAAGCGACCGCCGGTGTAGAGGTCTTTGAGCTCGACTTCGGCAGAAATGATCAGTTTCACATTACGGTCGTAGAACTCGTCGACCATGTTGATAAAGCGTCGGGCGATGTCGTCGGTGGTGACGCTCATCTGCTCGACACCGCTGAGCAACACGGCGTGGAAGATCTTGCCCAGTTCGATGTAGTCGTTCTGGCTGCGCGGGCCATCGCACAGTTCGCGGAAGTCGAACCAGGCCACGTCATCACAGGTGCGCAAGGCACGGATTTCGCGGTTTTCGATCATCAGCACATCGTTTTCGATGGCCGCTGTGCATTCAGGCGTCAGGGCACGGAAGCTTTTACGCAGGCTTTCCTGGGACGCTTCGTCGAGCGGGAAGTGGAACAGCTCGGCTTGCTCAAGGTGACGCAGACGATAATCGACGCCGCTGTCGACGTTGACGATGTCGGTGTTCTGCTTGATCAGCGCAATGGCCGGCAGGAAGCGCGCACGTTGCAAGCCGTCCTTGTACAAACCGTCCGGCACGATGTTCGAGGTCGCGACCAGGGTCACGCCGTTCTTGAACAGTTCTTCCATCAACGTGCCGAGGATCATGGCGTCGGTGATGTCGGAGACGAAGAACTCATCGAAACAAATCACCCGAGCTTCGTCGGAGAAGCGCTTGGCGATGATGGTCAGCGGGTTTTTCTCGCCACCGAGGGTCTTCATCTCTTCGTGCACGCGCTTCATGAAGCGGTGGAAGTGAGTGCGGACCTTTTCCTTGAACGGCAGGGCTTCGAAGAAGGTGTCGACCAGGTAAGTCTTGCCACGGCCAACGCCGCCCCAGAAGTACAGGCCCTTGACCGGCGCCTGGTCTTTTTTGCCAAACAGCTTGCCGAACAGGCCCGGCTTGCTCTGCGAGGCCGCGACCAGATCGTCGTACAGGCGCTGCAAATGACGCACCGCAGTTTCCTGGGCGGCGTCATGGAAGAATTCCGGGCGTTTCAGATCAGCTTGATATCGTTCTAGGGGCGTCATAATTCGTTAGCAAGGCAACAAAAACGGGCCGTCACTGTAGCGACGGCCCGTGGGAATGGCAATCGGCCCTTGGTCGGGTCGAGCCGCTGATTTATTCCTGAACCGGCGTCAACGCAACGCGCAGGGCGTCTATGGCGACGTCGCGAGCGGCGCTGTCAGCGAAGGTCGGGCTGTCGCCGACGCACGCGCCTTCCAGCCAGACACTGAAGCTCAGGTCTTCGTTGCGCACGTCCAGAGGCTGGCCCGCTTGCAGTTGCTTGGTCACCTGGCCGGCGGTTTTGCCGTCGGCGAAGTTGCGCGACAGCAGCAGTTGCTCGCCATCGGCCGCCAGCAGACGGAAGCGGAAACTGCCGTCGTCTTCGCGGAAACTGACAAAACGCGCGGCTTTCGCAGCTTTCTTCTTAGTCGTCGCAGCGACTTGGGTCTGGGCGACGAAAGAACGCAGGCCGACCGCTTCGCGCAGTTCGTGAAGGAAAGGTGTGGCCACCGAGCGAGCCTTTTTCGCGCCGATCTGCAGCATGTCTTCCAGGTCTGCCGGACGTTCGATCAACTGGTGATAGCGCTCGCGGGACTCGCCCAGTTCGCTGTCGAGCAACTGGAACAGACGATTCTTCGCCTCGCCCCAGCCCAGGCCTTGCAGCAGTTCGCTGCGGAATTCGTCGGACTGCGCCGGGGTGGCGAAGGCCTGGAACAAGGTGAACAGGTGCGAATTGTCTGGATCTTTCGCTTCGCCCGGTGCGCGGGAGTCGGTGACGATTCGCGAAATCGCGTCCTTCATCTCTTTGGCGCTGCTGAACAACGGAATGGTGTTGTCGTAGCTTTTCGACATCTTGCGACCGTCGAGGCCCGGCAGCGTGGCGACGCTTTCTTCGATCAGCGCCTCCGGCATAGTGAAGAATTCTTTGCCCTGACCGAACAGATGGTTGAAGCGCTGGCCGATGTCCCGCGCCATTTCCACGTGCTGGATCTGGTCACGACCGACCGGCACTTTGTGCGCGTTGAACATCAGGATGTCCGCAGCCATCAGCACCGGGTAGCTGTACAAACCCATGGTGATGCCGGCATCCGGGTCTTCGCCGGTCTCGACATTCTTGTCCACCGAGGCCTTGTAAGCGTGGGCGCGATTGAGCAGGCCCTTGGCGGCAACGCAGGTCAGCAGCCAGGTCAGCTCGGGGATTTCCGGGATGTCGGACTGGCGATAGAAGGTCACGCGATCGACGTCGAGGCCACCGGCCAGCCAGGTCGCGGCGATTTCCAGACGCGAGCGCTGGATGCGCAGCGGGTCATCGCATTTGATCAGGGCGTGGTAGTCGGCCAGGAAGTAGAACGAATCGGCATTGCTGTCACGGCTGGCGACGATCGCCGGGCGGATGGCGCCGGCGTAGTTGCCCAGGTGCGGCGTGCCGGTGGTGGTGATGCCGGTGAGAATACGGGTACGAGTCGTCATGGGTAATCGCTTGTCAGACTGCAATCAATTCGAAAGACGCGGCAGGATCAGATCCTTGAGATCGGTCAGCTTGCCATGAAAAAAGTGTCCGCATTCTGCCACTTTCAGCAGCTCATGGGGGCGATCGAGTTTGTCGGACCAGTCGTAGACGAGCTGCGGATCGATGACTTCGTCGGTTTCTGGCTGAATCAGGGTCAGCTCGCCGTGTTGCGGCAGTTGATCCTGATCGCCGAGGCGCATCACCGCCGGCGCAACCATGAACAAATGTTTCAGCTGTTCGCCCTGCGCTTCCAGGCGTCCGCCGAGGCTGGCGGCAACAAAACCACCGAAGGAGAAACCAAACAGCGTCAACGGCAAGTCCGGGTGTTTGGCCCGCAGCCATTCGGCGGCCGCCTGGGCATCGTCGACTTCACCGGTGCCCATGTCGTGGCTGCCTGCGCTGGTGCCAACGCCACGGTAATTGAAACGCAAGGTCACCAAACCGGCGTCGCGAGCGGTGCGCTGCAAGGTCGACACGACTTTATTGAGCATGGTGCCGCCCTGCACCGGGTTCGGATGGCAGATCAGCGCAATGCCGCGCGGCTGCTCGTTATCCAGGTACAAACTTTCCAGTTGACCGACGGGGCCATCAATCACTACAGGGGTTTCGCGCATAAGCAAGGAAGGAACTCCGTGACCTCGAATCGGGTCGACTCGTCTAGCAAATTGTCTGTGCCAATCTATTGCGAGTGAATCGCGGTATACAGCGCAGGTTCGAGCCGTTAACGTAAAGCAAAGCCGTTTATAGAGGAAGGACTCGTGGAACACTCGCTCTTAGTTTGGTTGTTGCCGACTCTTGCCCTGGTTGTGGGTGTCGCCGTTGGATTCCTGATCGCTCGCCTGGTGCCAAATGCCGCTCCTAGCAGCACACAACGTCAGCTGGATGATATTCAGGAACGTTTCGACAGTTATCAGAACGAGGTGGTTACTCACTTCAACAGCACTGCCTCGCTGGTCAAGAAACTGACTGCGAGCTATCAGGAAGTGCAGGATCATCTCGCCGAGGGTGCCAATCGTCTGGCCCTGGACGAGCAGACTCGCCAACGCTTGCTGGCCGCCCTGCACGCCGACGCCACCGTGGCGCCACGGGAACGCCTGACGCCACCGCGCAATCAGGAGCCGCCTCGCGACTACGCGCCAAAAGCCCCGAACGCGCCGGGCATGCTCGATGAGCATTACGGCCTGAAGAAGTAATCAGGTTTCGCGCTACGCAAAAAGCCCTCGGATGAGTGATTGTCCGGGGGCTTTTTTGTGGCTGATGATTTCTTCGCCTGCACTGGCCTCTTCGCGAGCAGGCTCGCTCCCACATTTGAAACGCGTTTCCCCTGTGGGAGCGAGCCTGCTCGCGAAGGGGTCCGAACAGACGACACAAAAAAACCGCCCGATCTGCTGAAGATCGGGCGGTTTTTTTAACACTCGAAGCTTACTGGTACTGCTGAACAGGCTGCCCCTGCTGCTGATACTGCTGACCCGGAATCGCCTTCAGGTTGACCTCGACCCGACGGTTCTGCGCCCGGCCATTGACGTCGCCGTTGCTGGCAATCGGGTTATCCGGTCCGGCGCCACGGGCCGACAGGTTGGCACCGCTGACACCTTGGGACGTCAGGTACGTCGCCACGCTCTGGGCACGACGCTGGGACAGGTCCATGTTGTGCTGACGGGCGCCGGTGCTGTCGGTGTAGCCGACGATCTCGATCTGGTTCTGGCTGAACTCCTTGAGCGAGCCTGCCAGGTTGTTCAGCGGCTGATAGAAGCTGGACGCGATGTTCGCCGAATCGGTGGCAAACGTGATGTTGCCCGGCATGATCAGCTTGATCTGATCGCCCTGGCGCTGCACTTCAACCCCGGTGTTGGCCATGCTGGCCCGCAGCTTTTTCTCTTGCTGGTCGGCGTAGTAGCCGTAACCGGCAGCGGAAGCCCCCACCACCGCAGCGCCAATCAGCGCGCCTTTGCCACGATTATCGTGACCGATCGCGGCACCCGCCAAAGCACCCGCCAGGGCGCCGAGGCCACCGTACTTGGCGGTCTTGCTCATGCCTTGGGAACCGCCATCGGCCTGTCCCTGATTGTCATAAGGATTAGGTGAAGCGCAGCCAGACAACAAGGCCACAGCAGTTGCGACAATAATCAAACGCTGCTTGGTGAACATGAAGAGCTCCTACTTTTTGCATTCTGAGGTGCAACGGACCAAGGCATCGGCCTATGCGGGCGTTGGATCATTTGCGCGAGTAAAAATTCCGCTGGTTACAATTCAGGCCCGCACAAACGGGTTCTCGCGCATTTCATCACCCAGACGAGTATCCGGACCATGGCCAGTGACCACGGTGGCTTCCTCGTCGAGGGTATACAGCCGCTGCTTGATCGACCGCACGATGGTCGCCTGATCGCCACCCCACAAATCCGTGCGCCCTACCCCACGCTTGAACAACGTGTCACCGGCAATCAGCAGCTTAGCCTCTGAAAACCAAAAGCTCATGGAACCTGGCGTATGCCCCGGCGTATGAATCGCCACGCCACAGCCACAGGCCAACTCTTCATCATCAGCCAACCAGCGATCCGGCGATGGCACCGGCGTGTACGGCACGCCGAACATCTGGCATTGCATCTCCAGGTTGTCCCACAGGAACTGATCTTCTTTGTGCAGATGAAGAGTGGCGCCGGTTTTTTCTTTCAACTGACCGGAGGCCAGGAAGTGATCGAGGTGCGCGTGGGTGTGGATGATGGTTACCACCTTCAGGCCCAGAGCGTCGAGGCGAGCGAGGATCAGTTCGTGGTTTCCACCGGGGTCGACGACGATGGCTTTTTTAGTGATCGGATCGCCGATGATGGTGCAGTTGCACTGGAGCGGGCCGACGGGGAAGGTTTCGCGAATAAGTGCGGAACTGGGAATGGTCATGGACTTTGATGGCCTGTGCTGAACGGAAGGCAGTGAAGATGGCTTCAGGATTCTACGCCACTCGCCGATACAGATCGCCAGGCCAGTTATTTGACGCCATTAATCAGAAAAGTAGTGGCCATATGATGCCAAGCGCACCGTTTTTGGTGCAAAATCGGACTTTTGTAGCGGTCACATCCAGGAAGGGCCGCAGCGCACTCAGGAAACTTGCATGCCTACGCCACTCACTTACTCCTTCAGCTTTCCGTCGACACTCACTGGCAACACGGCAGTCGACAGCCTGCTATCGGGCAATTACTGGTTAGGTGCCAACTGGGGCACGAATCAGTCTTCGACCAATCTCAGCTACAGTTTCATTTCGGAAAGCACCTCGTATTTCGGCACTAACTACAGTGCCAACAACGAGTATACCGACGCTTATGAGTTGACGAAGGCACAGCAAAGCGCAGTCATCAGCGCCTTGAGTACCTGGAGCGCGGTCGCCAACATCAAGTTCACACTGACCAGCGATAACGCGACAAATGTCGGCGACTTGCGCTTCGGTGGTTATGCGCAGATGGATAGCGATGCGGCGGCCTGGGCGTATCTTCCCGATAACTCGCCCAAAGCGGGTGACGTATGGATCGGCCCGGCCACGGACGAAGTGAACCCGAGCAAAGGCTCTTACGACTACCTGACATTTGTGCATGAAATCGGCCATGCAATCGGCCTCAAACATCCATTTTCAGCGTCGGCGAGCAACCCGACGATCCTCGACGCATCACTGGACGATGTGCGATTCACGGTCATGAGTTACAACGACTCGTATGCGTATCAGCCTACGACCCCCATGTTGCTGGATATTCTCGCGATCCAGAGCTTGTACGGTGCCAATATGCTTTGGCAGACCGGTAACAACGTCTACAAGTGGGCGCCCGACCAATCGGTGTACGAAACTATCTGGGACGCGGGAGGTAACGACGGCATTGATGCCAGCAACCAACTGGCGGCTGTCACCATCGATCTCAACGAAGGCCATTTCAGCCAGATAGGTAAAGCTTTTCTCGACCTTACGACCCTGACTAACTTCAATCAGGGATTGGCGATTGCCTACGGCACAAAAATTGAAAACGCCTACGGTTCCTCCTTTGACGACGTGCTGATCGGCAACGACCTGGACAATACTCTGGTCGGAATGGCTGGTGCCGACACCATGACCGGTGGCGCAGGGAACGACACTTATTACGTCGACAACGCGGGCGATACAGTCATCGAGACAGGTACTTCGCTGACAGAGATCGATACAGTCTTCTCTGAAGTCGGCTATGTACTGGGCGCCAACGTTGAAAACCTTACGCTGTTGGGCAGCAGCAATCTGTACGGTATCGGCAACACACTGAACAACACGATCATCGGTAACGCTGGAAGCAACTTTCTGGATGGCGGCGCCGGCGCCGACACGCTGATCGGTGGTAACGGTGATGACATCTACCTGGTCGAGAACGCTCAGGATGTGATCATCGAAACCAACGCCGCGGGCAGCGGGATCGATACCGTGCGAGCGTCGTTGAACTGGGCCCTGGGCGCCAACCTGGAAAACCTCGAGCTGTTGGGTAACGCGAACCTCAATGGCAATGGCAACGAACTGAACAACGTCCTGACCGGCAACGATGGCAACAACATCCTCGACGGCCTGGGCGGCGTAGATACGATGATTGGTGGCGCCGGCAACGATGTCTACGTCCTCGACCAGTTCGCCGAACTTGGCCTGGTCCAGGAGCTCGCCAACCAGGGCCGCGATGGCCTGTACATCACCTACGGGGTGAGCGCCCAGACCAATGTTGTCAACCTGAACCTGAGCAACCTGCAGAACATCGAAAACGTCACCCTCGCCGGTGACGGAACCTTCACCGTGGTAGGCAATAGCCTGAACAACAGTCTGCTGGGCAACGTCGGGATCAACGCGTTGTACGGCGGCGCGGGTAGCGACTACCTCGACGGCGGGGCTGGCGCCGACTTCCTGTATGGCGGCACTGGCGACGACGTTTATGTGGTGGATAACACAGACGACAAAGTCATCGAAGCGGCCGGCGAGGGATACGATAAAGTCCTCAGCTACGCCAATTTCGTGATGTCCGACAACATTGAAGATGGCCAGTTACTCGGCAGCGCAAATATCAGCCTGACCGGTAATGCATTGAACAACACATTGACCGGCAACGCGGGAGGCAACGTCCTCGATGGCGGTGCTGGTGCCGATACCCTGGATGGCGGTGCAGGCAACGACACTTATTATGTCGACAACATCGCAGACATCATTATCGAGCGCGGTACCTCGCTCACGGAAATCGACACTGTTTACTCGCTGCTGAGCTGGACCCTGGGTGCCAACCTGGAAAATCTCACGCTACGTGGCAATGAATATCTGTATGCCATCGGCAACACGTTGAACAACACGATCATCGGTAACTCGGGGAATAATTTCATCGATGGCGGCGCCGGCGCCGACACGCTGATCGGTGGTAACGGTGATGATATCTACCTGGTCGAGAACGCTCAGGATGTGATCATCGAAACCAACGCCGCGGGCAGCGGGATCGATACCGTACGAGCGTCGTTGAACTGGGCCCTGGGCGCCAACCTGGAAAACCTCGAGCTGTTGGGTAACGCGAACCTCAATGGTAATGGCAACGAACTGAACAACGTCCTGACCGGCAACGATGGCAACAACATCCTCGACGGCCTGGGCGGCGTAGATACGATGATTGGTGGCGCCGGCAACGATGTCTACGTCCTCGACCAGTTCGCCGAACTTGGCCTGGTCCAGGAGCTCGCCAACCAGGGCCGCGATGGTCTGTACATCACCTACGGGGTGAGCGCCCAGACCAACGTTGTCAACCTGAACCTGAGCAACCTGCAGAACATCGAAAACGTCACCCTCGCCGGTGACGGAACCTTCACCGTGGTAGGCAATAGCCTGAACAACAGTTTGCTGGGCAACGTCGGGATCAACGCGTTGTACGGCGGCGCGGGTAGCGACTACCTCGACGGCGGGGCTGGCGCCGACTTCCTGTATGGCGGCACTGGCGACGACGTTTATGTGGTGGATAACACAGACGACAAAGTCATCGAAGCGGCCGGCGAGGGATACGACAAAGTCCTCAGCTATGCCTCATTCACCCTGTCGGACAATGTCGAAGAGGGTCAACTGCTCGGTACCAGCAGTGTGAGACTTTATGGCAACTCGCTGAATAACGTGCTCACCGGCAACTCGGGCAACAACAGTCTGGATGGCGGCATGGGCACTGATATCCTCACTGGCGGTGCGGGAGCGGACAAATTCATCTTCAGTGCTGTCAACGAGATCGGCCTTGGCGCCAACCGCGACGTCATCACTGATTTCAACAGCTCGCAAGGAGACAAAATCGACCTTTCCTGGTTCGATTCCAATCTTCTGGTCCCAGGCAACAGCACCTTCAGCTTCATCGGTGCGAATGAGTTCTCGGGTGCAGGACAATTGCGCTTCGTTGATCACATTCTCTCAGGCAACGTCAGCGGTAACGCCGGCCCGGATTTCGAAATCCAGCTGGTGGGGGTAGACAGCTTCAGCGCCAACAACCTGGCTACCTGGTCGGTTTGACCGTAACGAAATAGCCGGCTTGCGGACCAGGCCGGTATACAAACAAAACGCCCCGACAGATTCGGGGCGTTTTTGTTGGTGATTACACAACGCTTCGGTTAGCCCAGCACACCCAGCTCCTTCGCCCGCGCCACGGCTTGTGTGCGCCGCTCCACCCCAAGCTTGCTGTTGATATGGCTGGCGTGGGTTTTCACCGTGTGCAGGGAAATAAACAGCTGATCACTGATTTCCTGGTTCGAACAACCTTGGGCGATCAACCGCAAGACGGCCAGCTCACGGGTGCTGAGGGTTTCCGCGCCTGGGGATAACTCCAGAGCCGGACGGGGGATAGCGGCAGGCAGTTTTTCTATAAGGTTTTGCGAAACAGCTGTCTGGGCACAGAGTTGCAGTTGCCCACGCAGCCAGTCCGGGTGTTCGGCCAGTAAGCCGTCGAACGGTTGCAGGACGCCACCGGCTGCGGCTTCCAAGGCCTGGGTCAACGCTTTACGCGCCTCTGGCTCACGTCCGCCCGCAAGCAACAATGTGATTTTCTGCGTCAGCGCCATCACACTGAGCATCTGTCGTCCCGTTTGCTGGCCATGTTCCAGTAGCGCATTCAATCGCCCTTCCGCCAGCATCGGCTGGCCTTGGATCACATCAAGCAGCGCTTGCTGCAATTCGATGTGCAATGGCAATTGTGGGTGGAATTCCGGTGGTGCGGCGGCGCGTTCGCCGTTGTAAGTCTGGCCCAATCGTGCGAGCCACGCTTCTGCCAGGTCGGTGCGGCCCTGGGCCAGCCAGAGTTCGCATTTGACCAGGGTGATCATCGCCAGGTAGTAGATCGGCGGGACGTCCCAGATGTGCATCAGCCGTTCGGCCTCGGCCAGTTCAGCGAAGGCTTTGGCGAACTCGCCGCTGCTGCCGTCGAGCCTGGCGATTACGCAGTGGCCGATCAAAACGCTGATATCGCGACAGGCCCGGGCTTCACTCAAACCGGCCTGCAAACGTAAGCGTGCGGCCTGTGGCTGCAAGCGCAGGGCCAGCAAGAAACCTTCGTACAAGATCAGTCGGGCCCGCACCGCGTAGAGCCGTTGTGGCGACAAGCCGTGCAGACGCTGCAGGCCCTGGCGGACTTCATCCAGCGAACGCAGGATTTCCCCTCGGGCCTGCAACACGCGGGCGCGGTCGTAATGGGCCAACGCTTCGAACAAGGGATTGCCGACGCGCTGCGCCAACTCCAGAGACTCACGATTCAGCCCCCGCGCCCGCCACAAGTCGCCATCGGCAATGGCCAGGTTGGACAAGGTCGAGAGACACATCAGGCGCTGGCCGTAGCGTTTGGCCGGCAGGCTCTCCAGCGCTTCGCTGCAATAGAGCAACGTCAATTCACGATTGCCGCGACCCCGGGCGATGATGCCGCTGAGGGCCAGCCATTGCGCCAGCATGGACTTCTGCGCCGTGGCCGATGGCGCCGGCAGGAAGCGGCTCAAGTGATTGGCCAGCTCTTCGGCAGCATCCAGCTGACAGGCCAGCCCCAGCGCCCAGCTGTAGAGCACGATCAGCCGTGGCGTGCTGATCAGCAGGCTGTCGGGCAAGTCCATTTTCCAGCGCAGCAGCATGCCGACGTTCTGCTCCGCCAGCAGTTGTTCTTCAGACAGGTTTTGCACCAGATTCGCCGCGACATCCAGATGCCCGGCGCGCAATGCTTGCTCCACTGCTTCATCGAGCAAGCCTTGGGCATTGAACCAACGGCAGGCGCGCAAATGCAGGCTGGCGGCCGGCACCAGGGCCTGGGTCTTGGGTCGCGTACGCAACAAGTCGGAAAACAGATGGTGATAACGGTACCAGTGACCGTGCTCGTCCAGCGGCACCAGGAAAACCTGATGCGCCAGCAGGAAGCTGAGGATTTCCGCGCTGTCATGGGCTTCGCGCACGGCGTCGCACAGCTCGCTGCAAAAACGCTCCTGAGGCGCGGTGTCGTACAGGAATGCCTGTACTTCGGCCGGCAAACAATCGATGACTTCTTCCAGCAGGTAATCGCGGATCAGCCCTTCCCCGCCATGCAGCGACTGCGGCAACGCACCCTCGCTGCCGGCTTCGGAGGCCGCCAACAGCCAGAAGCGCAGGCCGGCCACCCAGCCTTCACTGCGCTGGATCAGGTTTTCCAGGGCCTCGCCGCGTAATGAACTGCTGTGGCGATCCAGCAGGGTCAGGGCTTCGTCGTGGGTCAGGCGCAGGTCTTGCTCATGCAGTTCGAGCAATTGCCGCGACAGACGCAGCCGCGCCAGGTGCCAGTCGGGACGTTGCCGACTGGTGACCATGACCAGCAGTCCATCGGGCAAATGATTGAGGAAGAATTGCAGGCAGCGATCAAGCACCGGCCCTTGGGCCAAATGGTAGTCATCCAGCACCAGCAACAGGGGCGTACTCGGCGATAAATGCACGGCCAGTTCATCCAGCAGACCGTCCAGCCACTCCTCGAAAGCAAACGGTTGATGGCGTTGACGCATTTTCAACAGCCCGAGCGCCTTGCTGCCCAGTTGCGGAAAATAGTCCTGAAGGCCTTCGAGCAGACGCTCGAGGAAACGTCCCGGATCATTGTCACGCGGACTCAGCCCCAGCCACAGGCTTTGCCAGTGCGCCGGCAGTCCCTGACAGAACTCCACGGCCAGCGAACTCTTGCCGAACCCCGCCGGTGCGCTGACCAGCAGCAACCGCCCACTCAGCCCCGCGCTCAGGCGTTCGCACAAGCGAGGTCGCAGCACATGGCCGTCAGGCAGCGGGGGCCGGAAGAAACGCCCGTCCAGTGCCGCGACGGCAACGCTTGCAGGACCCGGAAGTGGGGACAGATCAGTCATGGCCGGCTCTTGTTTGAAATGCTGTTGGCGGCGTTGCAGATGTCCGCAGACTAGCGGTAAACGAAGAGGTATTGAAGGTTGTTGCTACAAATGGCTACAAAAAGACTACAACCCGATAACCGCACCGAATCTGAATCCCTTGTAGCAGCTGCCGAGCAGCGCGAGGCTGCGTTCGGCTGTGAAGCAGTCCTGAGACCAGGCGACGCGGTGCATCAGGAAGACCGTGCACTCAGGTTTTACGACTGCTTCGCAGCCGAACGCAGCCTCGCGCTGCTCGGCAGCTGCTACGACAGGCCGTTATGGACTTCCAATAAAAACGCCCCGAACCAGTCGGGGCGTTTTTCGAGGATGCGGCCTCTGTCTACAGCGTGTTAGCGAACACCATCCTGACGCAGTGCAGCCGGGGTGAAGTCGCTGGTGGTGGCGGTGAAGCCGAAGTCATACGCCGATTTTTCTTCGTTCTTCATGCCCAGTGCCAGGTAGCGACCCGATTGCAGGTCATACAGAGTTTCCAGGGCGTACCACGGCACTTGCTTGTCGTAGTAGTTCTCGGCGTGGGCTTCTGCAACGCGCCACAGCTGATTACGGCCGTCGTAGTGATCGATCACCGCAGCCTGCCAGGTGTCTTCGTCGATGTAGAAGTCACGCTTGGCATAGATGTGGCGCTGACCTTCCTTCAGGGTTGCAACCACATGCCAGACCCGGCGCAGTTCGTAACGAGCCAGATCCTGGTTGATGTGGCCGGCCTTGATGATGTCGGCGTATTTCAGCTTCGGATCGTCGAGCTTGTAACTGTCGGAGGCGATGTACATCTCTTTCTTGCCTTCGAGTTTCCAGTCGTAGCGATCCGGCGCACCGTTGTACATGTCCAGGTTATCGGAGGTACGCAGGCCATCAGCGGCAGTACCCGGCCCGTCATAGGACACTTGCGGAGCACGACGCACACGACGCTGACCGGCGTTGTAGACCCACGCCGAACGCGGTTCCTTCACTTGGTCGAGGGTTTCGTGCACCAGCAGCACACCACCGGCCAGACGTGCCGGCGCGGTCACTTTCTGCTTGAAGTAGAACAGGATGTTGCCCGGGTTTTTCGGGTCGTAGTCCTTCATCTTGTCGCGGAACACGAACTGATCCTGGAAGTACACCAGGCTGAACGAGCCGTTCGGCTGTGGCGTGGCCTGGGTTACCAGACGCGTCACGCTGCCGCCGCGATAGCGGGTGATGTGGTTCCAGATGACTTCGACGCCGCTTTTCGGAATCGGGAACGGTACGGCGGTTTCAAAGTTTTCCAGGCCGTTGCCGCCGGACACCAGGTTAGTGTTGGTGGCGTTTTTCTTGATGGAGGCGAACACGTCATCCGGCACGGTGGCACCGCGATGGGACGGGTAGACCGGCATCTTGAAGGTTTCCGGGTAGCGCTTGAACATCGCGTACTGGCCCGGAGCAAGCTTCTCTTTGTACTGGTCAACGTTCTGCGCGGTGATGGTGAACAGCGGTTTTTCACTGGCATACGGGTCGGACAGGAAGCCCTTGCTGTCGACAGTGCCGGCATTCTTCGCCAGAGGTTTCCAGGCCGGAATCGAACCGTCGGCATTGCCCGCCATTTCGGCGCCCATCGGCGTCAGGCTTTTGCCCAGCTTGTCCGCTTCAGCGGCAGGCACCGCGGCCATGACGCTTGTCGCCAGCAGCGACAGCCCCAGAACACCGGCGTGGAACAGACTCTTTGTTATTTTCATATGTGTGTTCGTCCTGAAAAAGCAGTGCTTAGAAGTTCACGCCGAAGCTGAGCGCAACGAAGTCGCGGTCGTCGACGGTGGTGTACTTGCCATCAAAGAAGTTGGTGTAGGCCAGGCTCGCGGTGTAGGTGTTCTGGTATTCGGCATCGACACCCAGGCTCACCGCTTTGCGACCTTCCTCGAAGTTGCCGCCAGGGCCAGGCGAGTAACCGCTGACGTCATGCGACCAGGCCACGTTCGGCTTGAGGTTTACACCGGCAAACACGTCGTTGTATTCCCAGATGGCCCGACCGCGATAACCCCACGAGGTCGCCGTGGTGAAGCCTTCGTTGGTGCAGTTACGGCTGCGGTTGTTCTGTGGCGAACCAGGACCGGCGCCATTGATGGTGCTGGCGTTGAGGATGTTGGCGCAGGTATTGGCGGTGCCGGTAGCCGGCAATTCACCCGGACCGTAGACCGGATCACGGCCATAACGGACATCGGAAGTGCTTTCCAGGCCGCCGACGTGGGTCACGCCCACTTCACCGACCAGGGTCAGACGGCTGGCGCCCATGACTTGGTCAAAGAAGTGCGTCAGGGTGGTCTGGAACTGGGTGATTTCCTTGCGACGATAACCGTGCAGGTCCTGGCCCGGCACACCGGTCAGCAAGGACGCATTGGACAAGGCACCACCGATAGGACGCACACCGGCGAACAGGATGTCGGTGGAGTTCAGTTGCACCGGTGCGTTCGGACGGTAGCTGATCTCACCGCTCCACGCCGTACCGGTAGGCAGGGTGGTGGAGAAGCTCAAGCCGTACAGACGGATGTCTTCCGGGTATTCAACGAAGTATTCCGAGTTGCCTGCCACCAGCAACGGGGCGAGTGCCGCAAACGGTCCTGGCAGCGCTCGTGCAGTGTTGTAGACCGATTGTGGAGCACCGGTGGCGCTGAAGATCGGCGCGCGGCTGTGGTAGTTCATGAAGTAGGCGCCGAACTCGGTGTCCAGCGGGTCGAACATGTACTTCAGGGACGCGCCCCACTGGCCGCTGTCACGCGCATCGCGATCGCCACCGCGACGGACCAGCACGCCTTCTTCGTTGACGTCGACGCCATTGGCGGCCAACGGGCCCAAGGCAATGGCCGGAATCTGCGAACGCTTGTTCAGCACGCGCAGGTTGCTGTCGCATCCGTCGGCAATGATGTCTGGCTGGGAGAAGAACGTGCCGCAGTTATCGACGACAGTCTGGTCCCACTCGAGCTGGTAGAAGGCCTCGGCCGACAGGCTTTCGGTCAGGCTCTGGGACACGTAGAACATGTTGACCGGAATCAGGCCTTCCTTGATCTCGGCACCCGGACGACGGAACGCGGACACGTCGATCGGGTTGATCGAGTTGATGCCGCCGCCGATGAAGGTACTTTCACCCCAGCTCACTACCTGCTTGCCCAGACGCACGGAACCCGGCTGATCGGCAATGGAGTAGTTGTGGTAGACGAAGGCGTCGAGGATCTGCCCACCGGCGGACTTGGCGCCTTCCTTGCGGTTGTTGTCACTGATGTCCTTGAACTCGCGACTTTCGTCCTTGAGTTCAAAGTCGTACCAGTATTTACCGCGGACGAAGACCCCGGTGTCGCCGTATTTCAATTCAAGGTCGTGGATGCCCTTGAAGATTTTCGAGAAGGTTTCCCCGCTCTTGAAGTTTGCGTGACCGTCATCGGACGTCTGTGACAGGCCGTGGCCGCCGTTGTTGACGCCGATAAGGTTCTTGTTGGGACTCTGAGTAGACCAACTGGCACCGATCGACAGGGATGAGTCGAACTGACCTTCGATTTCACCGACGTTGAAACTGACGCCGAATGCAGGCCCGGCGAGCGAAGAGGCGAGACTGACCGCCAGGGGCAATTTCGCCCGGCGCCAGAACTGGTTTACTGATGTCATCGACGCTACTCCATGTGCATTATTGTTATGGCAGTGAGTACTTTTAAAAACGTTGTGGAAGACCGGAAGCCAAGGCGTCCCGAATTCATTCCCAAGGTGCATCGCCCCGTTTGTGCGTTTGCTCCGTTCTTAAAAATCCTTGAGCGGACTATAGCCAGCAGGTAGTACTGCTTGATCCCTCTAAAGTGTGATTTGCAGCTGCCGGCCACTCTGGAACAGTCCTTTCGCCAGTCCGACACATGTCGGCACGGCAAGGATGGCTGAAAATTCGGATTTCACAAGCCAAGCGCTTGCTTGGTGGGGCTGACGTGCCTTTTCGGGCACGCCAGCGGGGTCAGAAAACGCTTAAAGCGTCGAGAGGAAGGTGCTGTTGTTGGCCTGCCATTCAGTGATGTCGAGGCGGATACGCTTCTTGTCGAGCTTGCCGACACTGGTCTTGGGAATTTCAGTAACAAGGGCGATCTGACTCGGGATCGCCCACTTGCTCAGGTGCCCCAGCTCAACGAACGGCTTGAGGTGTTCCTTGAGTTCACGAGCCCCGATCTCATGCCCTTCGCGGATCACCAGCAAGGCAAACGGCCGCTCGCCCCACTGCGGATCGGCGATTCCCACCACTGCTACTTCGCGTACCGCTACGTGACGACTGATCAGGTCTTCGAGGTCCAGGGAGGAGATCCACTCGCCGCCGGTCTTGATCACGTCCTTGATCCGGTCACGAATGTCGATCACACCCATGCTGTCCAGGGTCGCCACATCGCCGGTGTGCAGCCAGCCGCCGGCCCAGAGCTCGGCGCCCTTCTGCGGCTCGTTGAAATAACCTTCGGTGAGCCACGGCGCACGCAGCACCAGTTCGCCCTGGGTCTCGCCGTCGGCAGGCAGGAAGTTGCCGTCGGTATCGACAATCGCTGCCTCCACCAATGGCCCAGGCACGCCGGCCTTGATCCGGTAAGTGGTGCGTTCGTCTTCGGTGCCAGCCATCAACTCGTCATTGAGGTGAGCACACGAAACCAGCGGCCCGGTCTCTGACATGCCATAGGCGGCGGTCAGTTGAATGCCCTTGGACTTGGCGTTTTCGTACAACGTACGGTTCAGTGCACTGCCGCCGATGACGATTTTCCAGCCGCCGAAATCGGTGCCTTGCGCGGCCTTGGCATTGAGGACCATTTGCAAAATGGTCGGCACGCAGTGAGAAAAGGAGACCTTCTCCTTGCGCCACAGCTCCACCAGGTATTCCGGGTCGTAGCGACCGGGGTAAACCTGCTTGAGCCCGAGCATCGTCGCCACGTATGGCAAGCCCCACGCGTGCACATGGAACATCGGCGTGATCGGCATGTAGACATCGTTGGTGCCCAGCAGCCGCACGCTGTCGATGGAGCCCATGATGGTCGACACGCCCATGGTGTGCAGCACCAGTTGCCGATGGGTGAAGTACACGCCTTTCGGATTGCCGGTGGTGCCGGTGGTGTAGAAGGTGGTCGCGACGGAGTTTTCGTCGAAATCCTGGAAGTCGTACTGCGTGCTCGCAGCGGCCAGCAGTTGTTCGTACTCGCCGATAAGGTTCGGCAAGTCGGCGGTTTTCTCTGGCAGGTCGGTCAGCAACAGGGTTTTCTCGACCGTCGTCAGATGCCCGGCGATCGCCTGGTACAGGCCTACGAACTCACTGTTGACCAGCACGAAGCGGTCCTCGGCGTGGTTCATGGTGTAGAGGATCTGTTCCGGCGACAGACGCACGTTGATGGTGTGGATCACCGCGCCGATCATAGGGATGGCGAACATGCATTCCAGGTAACGATGGCTGTCCCAGTCCATCACCGCCACGGTATCGCCGGCCTTGACCCCGGCCGCCGTCAGTACGTTGGCCAGCCGAGCAACCCGTTCGATCAGGGTCGGATAGCTGTAGCGCAACTGGTCGCGGTACACGATCTCGCGGGTTTTCTCGTAACGAGCGCCGGACATCAGCAGTCGTTTAATCAACAACGGATACTGGTAGGCGCCTTCGGCTGGCGGGATAACGCGAGTCTGCAACATAAGAATCCCTTTTCTGACTGCACGGTCTTGGCTTTGGAGAGAAGCACTTTAGAGCCGTTATACGCCAACCAAATCAGCCAAAGGTATGATTTGCAGAACCGTACAAATGCTAGCTTTGCGCCAGCATTTGCAGGATTTCTTCACCGCTTACGCCGTTTGTCCTACGGCAGCCTCAGAAGGTGTGCGTGGGAAAACCAGCGCAGCCACGAAGGTCAGCGCCGCGAAACCCGCCAATATCAAATAAAGCCCTACGAATCCCTGGCGCGGTTCGACGAACGAAATCAGCGGAATCGCCGTCGCACTGGCACCGAACGATAAACAGTAACGCAGGGCAAAGACCCGGGATTGCCATTGCGGTGCGACGAAGTTGGCAACCATCGCGTCATTCACCGTGACCTGACCAAACACCACGAACATGAACGCCGCCCCCAGCGCAATCACGGCCCAGCCGTCGACATAGGCCAACCCGAACAACAGCGGCGCCTGGCACAGCGTCAACACGATGAACGGCCATTTCAGGCTGAACCGATGCAAGATCCGGCCGATGCTCAATTGCGCCACGGCACCGAAGGCATACGCCAGGCTGACCACGATGCCCAAGGTTTGCGGCGATGCAAACAGATCATGCAGGCGCTCTTGGAACAGTTTTGGATAAGTCATGGTCGTCGCGTTGAACACCACGCCGCCGGTGGCCGTGGCCAAGGCGAGTACGCCGAACACCATGACCATGGAAATCCGCTGGCCGGCCGCACCTTTGAGCGGTGAGTGGGGACGCTTGGGGATTGGCTCTTCTCGCACCTGCAAGGCAAACCCGATGCCCAGGGCAATCGCCACCACGCCCGGCAGAATGAATGCCGAGCGCCAGCCGAACTGCGCCACTAACAACCCGGTGATCAACGCCGAAAACGCCACGCCGAGGTTGCCCCACATGCCGTTGATGCCGATTTCCCGGCCACGGTTCTGCGCGTAGGCCACCAGCATCGCGGTACCGACCGGGTGGTAGATCGCGGCGAATATCCCGATCAGCGTCAGGCCGAGCACCAGCATCGGTGCGCTGCTGCTCAACCCGGTAAAGATCGCCGAAGCGCCGATGCCGAAGAAAAACACCAGCATCATTTGCCGCCGACTCCAGTGATCCCCCAGCCAACCGGCCGGTAGCGAACAGGCGCCAAACGCAATGAAGCCGCCGAGTGACAGGCCGATCAGCGCGGCGTAATCCAGCGCGAAGGCCTGGGTCATGCCAAGGATGGCGGCGGGAAAAATCAGCATGAACATGTGGTCGATCACATGGGCTGCGTTGATGTAGCGGATGACATTTCTGGACTGGTTCATCGCGGCACGCTTTACGTTGTAGTGAGCGGCTTATGCTAAGTTGGCGAAAAAGCGTATTCCTGACAACAAAGTCATCGGATCTGACATGTTAATCAGCCATTTCCTGCACGGCCCGGTCAGCGCCTATCCACGGGATTATGTGGACGGTGCGCATCAGGAATTGCATCAACACCGCGAAGCGCAATTGCTCTACGCCGTTTGCGGGACCATGCGAGTGGTCACGGCGCAGGGTGCGTGGGTGATTCCGCCGACCCGGGCGGTGTGGATTCCACCGTTGGTGGAGCATGAGATTTTTATGTCCGGCGAGGTGCGCATGCGTTCGCTGTTCATTGCCGCCGAACTGTCGCCGCCGGGCCTGCAGCAGTGTTGTGTGCTGGCGGTCACGCCGTTGCTGCGCGAACTGATCCTGCGCGCGGTGCAAGGTCCGCAACACGCGGAAAATCCGTTGATCCAGAGTCTGATGCTCGAAGAAATTGCCGGACTGGAAAACCTTCCTTTGCACATTCCGATGCCCGAGGACCGGCGCCTGCAAGGCATCTGCCTGGCGCTGCTGCGCGCACCTGATCATCCCAACACCCTGGAAGATTGGGCACAGCAGGTCGGCGCCAGTTCACGCACCCTGGCGCGCCTGTTCCAGCAACAACTGAAGATGAATTTCAATGCCTGGCGCCAGCAACTGCGCCTGATGGAAGCCCTGCCCCGCCTGCTCGCCGGGGAAAGCGTGCAGAGCGTGGCGCAGGATCTGGGTTACGGCAGCGCGCGGGCGTTCAGCGCGATGTTTCGCCGTTTGCTGGGGGAGAATCCCAGGGAATATCTGAACGCACTCAACAAATTGAGCGAACTCAACCCGCTTCTGTAGGAGCACGGCTTGCCGGCAAAGGCGATTTTGGCGACGCCATCACCGGCAAGCCGTTCGCCTATCGGATCAATGCATCTCGGTGAACGCGAGTTTCACGCCGATAGCGATCAGCACCGCGCCCATGGTCCGGTCGAACCAGTGGCCCATGCGGGCGAAACCGGCGCGTACCCGTTGCTGGCTGAACAACCTGGCCACCAGGCAAAACCACAGCGCCGTCGCGAAGGCGAGGTAAATCCCGTAGCCGGCCTGAACGGCGAGCGGCGTGTGCGGGTTGATCACCACGGTGAACAACGACAGGAAAAACAGCGTGGCTTTCGGGTTCAGGCCATTGGTCACGAAACCCGAGGTGAAGGCGCCACGGGCGGTGCGCTCACCGACTTCCTTGTGCAAGTCGTCTGTCACCGGTTTGGCCGGTTGCGCGCGCAGGGCTTTGAAGCCGATGTACAGCAGGTACGCGGCGGCGGCCCATTTCAACGCGTTGAACAGCACGATCGACTGGGACACGATCAGGCCGATGCCGAGCAGCGAATAACCCACGTGCAGGAAAATCGCCGTGCCCACACCCAGCGCAGTCCAGGTCCCGGCACGCCGACCGTGGGTCACGCTTTCGCGCACCACCACGGCAAAGTCCGGGCCGGGGCTGGCGACGGCCAGCAGGTGAATCAGGGCAACGGTCAAGAATTCTGTCCAGTACATGGGGGGCTCCTCTGGGGCAGATCGGTCGAAATGAAATTCACAGGTTTGCAATTATCCCTGTGAGAGCGGGCTTGCTCGCGAAGGCGGTGTATCAGTCACATTTGCATCGACTGACACGGCCTCTTCGCGAGCAAGCCCGCTCCCACAGGGTTCAGCATCCGGCCAGGTAGGCGTAACCATTTGTTTCATCTGGTAGGCTCGGCAGATTACGCCTTCAGTTCATTGCACAAAAGGTACAGTTGATGACGAACTCTCGCCGCGCCGTTTTTCTCGACCACCCGTCCCTGGACCTGGGCGACCTCGACCTGACGCCTTTGCGCGATTGCTTCAGCGACTTGCAATTGTTCGCCCAGACCACGCCGGACCAAGTGGTCGAACGCCTCAAGGGCGCCACCGTCGCCATCAGCAACAAGATCCTGATCGATGCCGCCACCATCGCCGCCAGCCCTGATTTGAAATTGATTTTGATCACCGCGACCGGCACCAACAACGTCGATCTGGCCGCCGCTCGCGCCCACGGGATTACCGTGTGCAACTGCCAGGGCTACGGCACGCCGTCGGTGGCCCAGCACACCATCATGTTGCTGCTGAACCTGGCGACACGCCTGGCGGATTACCAGAAAGCCGTCGGCGAAGGCCGCTGGCAGCAGGCCAAACAGTTTTGCCTGCTGGATTACCCGATCGTCGAACTCGAAGGCAAAACCCTTGGTTTGCTCGGCCACGGCGAGCTCGGTGGCGCCGTGGCACGACTGGCCGAAGCCTTCGGCATGCGCGTGTTGCTCGGGCAAATCCCCGGCCGCCCTGCCCGCCCGGATCGCTTGCCGTTGAATGAACTGCTGCCGCAAATCGACGCCCTGACCCTGCATTGCCCGCTCAACGAACACACCCGCCACTTTATCGGTGCCCGTGAACTGGCCTCGATGAAACCCGGTGCGTTCGTGGTCAACACCGCTCGCGGTGGCTTGATCGACGAACAGGCGTTGGCCGACGCCTTGCGCAACGGTCACCTCGGCGGCGCGGCCACCGATGTGTTGAGCGTCGAACCGCCAGTTAACGGCAATCCACTGCTGGCCAATGACATCCCCCGATTGATTGTCACCCCGCACAACGCCTGGGGCAGTCGCGAAGCGCGTCAGCGGATCGTTGGCCAATTGACTGAAAACGCCCAGGCGTTCTTCAGCGGTACAGCGCTGCGGGTCGTCAGTTGATAAACTGCCGCACTTTTTTTCAAGGAGCAGAGTATGGATCCGCGCAGTGAAGTACTGCTTCGTCAGGCCGAGTTATTCCAGGGTTCGGTGTTGTTGGCCGGTTTGCCCGCCGACGATTTGCTCGGTCGCCTGCCCGACGCCCACGGCTGGTGCTGGCATGCCGGCGATCAAGCGGCGCTCGACGCACGCTTTGCCGAGCGCAGCCAGTTTGGTGTGAATGCGCCCGAACGCGAGTTCGAAACCGCCGTGGTGTTCCTGCCCAAGTCCAAGGACCTGACCGACTACATCCTCAACGCCCTCGCCTCACGGCTGGCCGGTCGTGAGTTGTATTTGGTGGGTGAAAAACGCAGCGGCATCGAAGGCGCAGCCAAGCAACTGAACCCGTTCGGTAAACCGCGCAAGCTCGACAGCGCACGGCATTGCCAGTTGTGGCTAGTCACCGTGGCCAACGCGCCAGAAGCCAAGTCGCTGGAAAGCCTGGCCCAGGAATACGAATTGCCATTGGCCGAAGGGCCGCTGAAAGTCATCAGCCTGCCGGGCGTGTTCAGCCACGGTCGGCTGGATCGCGGCAGCGCCCTGTTGCTGGAACATCTGGACAAGTTGCCGAGCGGCCACTTGCTGGACTTCGGTTGCGGCGCCGGTGTGTTGGGTGCGGCGGTCAAGCGTCGTTACCCGCACAATCAGGTGACGTTGCTCGACGTCGATGCGTTTGCTGCCGCCAGCAGTCGCCTGACATTGGCCGCCAACGGTCTGGAAGCCGAGGTGATTACCGGTGATGGTATCGATGCGGCACCGATGGGTTTGAGTGCGATTTTGAGCAACCCGCCGTTCCATGTCGGCGTGCACACCGATTATTTCGCCACCGAGAACTTGCTGCGAAAAGCGGCCAAACATCTGAAAAATGGTGGCGAACTTCGCTTGGTCGCTAACAGTTTCCTGAAGTATCAGCCGCTGATCGAGGAGCACCTTGGGGTATGCGCGATCAAGGCTGAAGGACAGGGTTTCAGAATCTATCGGGCCAAACGCGGCTAGCACTTCTTTTAAAAAAGAGGCTTGCCCAATCGGTTTTGCCTAGGCAGAATCCGCTCCGTCCTAGGGGAGTAGTCTCCCACGAGCGCCATGCTCGTCCGGCATACGTCAACATACTTGGTCAACAGACCATGGCGTATGCGACCTAAGCGTCCGCACAGACGGATCGCCAGGGTTTGACAAGACCTATGACACGAACACCTTACCCGGGGCGGGAAGGCTGTACGTGTCATAGCCGTGTCGACCCGCCCCTTAGGAAAACCCTGATGCTGGATTCACTTCTCGTTCCCACCGCAATCGTTGCCTTGGCCGAAATCGGCGACAAGACGCAACTGCTCGCGCTCATTCTTGCGGCTCGCTTTCGCAAACCCTGGCCGATCATCGCCGGTATCGTCGCCGCGACCCTGGCCAACCATGCGGCAGCCGGTGCGGTAGGTGCCTGGTTCGGCAGTTTCTTCTCGAATGCAACGTTGCACTGGATCCTCGCCGCGAGCTTCACCGCGACCGCGCTGTGGACCCTGGTGCCGGACAAGATGGATGACGACGAAGCCAGCACCGCGCGCAAATTCGGCCCGTTCCTGACCACGCTGATCGCGTTCTTCCTCGCGGAAATGGGCGACAAGACTCAAGTCGCCACCGTGATGCTCGCCGCGCAATACCCGGACCTGTGGCTGGTGATCATCGGCACCACCGCCGGGATGTTGATTGCCAACGTACCGGTGGTACTGGCCGGTAACTTTGCGGCGGACAAACTGCCACTCACATTGATCCGTCGACTGGCGGCGTCGGCGTTCCTGGTATTGGCGATTGTCGCGGTGTACAAGGCGATGCAGAGCAGTGGGTGGGTTTGACGGCGTAGGCCGGTAGACCGCGTTATCGTTCTTCGCGGGCAAGCCTCGCTCCTACAGAGATACGCATTCCCCCTGTAGGAGCGAGGCTTGCCCGCGAAGGCGCCATCAGCCCCAATACACCACCATCAGGATTTCGAAGCTTTCTCGTACAACGGCATCACCTTAGGAATCGCTGCCTCCAACGAGGAAACACGACTGGCCGACGCCGGGTGCGTGCTCATGAATTCCGGCGACGAACCTTCCGAGGCCTTGCTCATCTTGTTCCACAAGGTGATCGCGGCATTCGGGTTGTAGCCGGCGCGAGCCGCCAGTTCCAGGCCGATCAGGTCAGCCTCGTTTTCGTTGGCACGGCTGTTCGGCAAGGTCATGCCGTAGTTGGCGACGGTGTCGGCCAAAGCCAGGCTGTCCTGACCCAGACCGAACAAGGCGCCAGCGCCCTGCTTGGCCATCTCGATGCCATAGGCCTTGGACATCGCTTCACGACCGTGCTCGCGCAAGGCGTGGGCGATTTCATGGCCCATGACCGCGGCGATTTCATCGTCGGTGAGTTTCAGGCTGTCGATCAGCCCGGTGTAGAAAATGATCTTGCCGCCAGGACCGCAGTTGGCGTTGAGTTCATCGCTCTTGATCAGGTTGACTTCCCACTTCCACTGGGCCGAGTCCGGACGGAAGTTCGGCGCCTGGGCAATCAGCCGGTTGGCAATGGCCTGAATGCGCTTGGCATCGGTACTGGTCTTGTCCAGCACGCCTTTGGTCGTCGCCTCGCCTACTGTCTTCTGATAGGACTGCGCGTACATCTGGTTGACCTCGTCCGAGGACAACATGCTGAACATGTACTGCTTGCGCTCAACGCCGACGGCTCCGCCGCTGGTGGTGTTGACCGACTGACAACCGGCCAGCAGCAAGGCTGCGCTCAGTGCACTTACAACCAATATCTTGTTCATCGAAAAGCTCCCTGAAAACATGCGCGTATCCTAGGCGGTGAATTGTATCGGCGCCAGATACAACAGACGTGTAGCACTGACTTTCGGAAAAACCGCTGCTGTCCGCAGGAAAAAGTTCATATCCCCCGTGGGCCATGCGCGGCCTGCTTCATTTACGACATCCAGCGCTCCAAAACGGTCATTTCGCCAATACCCGCTCATGGACTCCGATTGCCTGGCCGATACAACAGCGCAGACGTCCTCTTGCGTGCGGAGCACCCATGAAATTCAAGTCGATCCAGTTTTCCGTAGCGGCCCTCGCTGGCGCCATCGTCCTCAGTGTCGTGGCGGCGCTGGTGCTGTATGCGCTGTTTTCCGGTGCGCGGACGCAAGACATGGTCCAGGAACGGACCCAGGCACAGTTCGAGCAAGTCATCGAGCAACGCCTGACTTCCCTGGCGCAAACCCAGGTCAGCCAGATTCAGCGCGAACTCGAAGCGCCGCTGCTGATTGCCGGCGGACTGGTGCGGGTCAACGAGCTGATCGGCACACCGGGAGCAGATGGTCAGCCGCAAGTCAATATCAGCCGTGAGCAGTTGATCAGCCTGATCAAGGAAAACGTCACCAAGAACCCGAAAATTCTCGGCACCTACATCGGCTGGGAAAAAAACGCACTGGACCACAACGATGCGGCCTACGTTGACACCAAGGTGGTCGGCATCGACGCGGCCAACGGGCGCTTCCTGCCATGGTGGTTCCGCAACGAAGACGGCAGCCTCGGCCTGGACAAACTGGTCGACGTCGACGACCAGAAAACCCTGTCCACCGGCGTGCGCGCCAGCGAGTACTACCTGTGCTCCAAAGAAACCAAGAAATCCTGCGTGATCGATCCGGCGCCCTACAAGGTCGGCGACAAAATCGTCATGCTCGCCTCCTTTATTGAACCGATCATGCTCAACGGCGCCTTCCAGGGCATCGTCGGCGCCGACCTGTCGGTGAACTTCATCCAGGAAATGCTCCTGGGCGCCAACCAGAAACTGTATGGCGGCTCGGGCGTCATGGCGCTGATCGGCGGCAATGGCCGGATCGTTGCCTACACCAAGGACCCAAGCAAATTTGGCGAAAAGGTCAGCGACATCCTCGACAGCCAGCAGATTGCCAATATGTCCAATCTCAAGCGCGGCGAAGTGACCTACACCGTCGACAAGGCCAATGGCCGGATCGAGTTGTACCTGCCGTTCGGCATCGGCCAGACCGACGCGCGCTGGACCCTGATGCTGCAACTGCCGCTGAACGCGGTGATGGCAGACCTGCAAACACTTCAGGGCGACCTGGATAAACAGCGCAAATCCGACACCTTCGGCATGGCCATGGTTGGCCTGTTGATCGCCGGTATCGGCTTGCTGGTGATTTGGCTGGTGGGCCACGGGATTGCCCGTCCGCTTAAGCAAATGGTGGCCATGCTCGACGACATCGCCCAGGGCGAAGGCGACCTCACGCGCCGCCTGACCAGCGACCGCGCCGACGAATTGGGTTCGATCGCCAAAGGCTTCAATACTTTCCTCGCCAAGTTGCAGGTGATGATCACGCAAGTGGTGACATCGGTGCAGAGCGTCAGCGATTCGTCGGAACACACCGCCGACATCGCCATCCGCACCAACATTGGTGTGCATAAACAGATGGCCGAGATCGATCAAGTGGCCACGGCGGTGCATGAAATGACCGCGACCGCCCAGGACGTGGCACGCAATGCGACGTCGGCGGCGCAGGCTGCCAGCCATGCGGATAAAGCAGCGGCGCAAGGCATGCAGATCGTACGCGACACGTCGAATTCGATTGGCGTGCTGGCCGTGGAAATCGGCAAGGCGGTCAGCGTGGTGCAAACCCTGGCCAAGGACAGCGAGAACATCAACGCGATCCTCACCGCGATTCGCGGGATCGCCGAGCAAACCAACTTGCTGGCCTTGAACGCGGCGATTGAAGCGGCGCGTGCTGGTGAACAGGGCCGTGGGTTTGCCGTAGTGGCCGACGAAGTGCGCAACCTGGCGCAGAAGACCCAGAAGGCCACTGAAGAAATCCAGAGCATGATCCAGCAATTGCAACAAGGCACTCGCGATGTGGTGCGGGTCATGGAAGACAGCCAGAACCGCACCGACGAAAGTGTGCAGCACGCGGCGAAAGCCGCCGAGGCGCTGGAGACGATTACTCAGGCAGTGTCGGTGATCAACGACATGAACACGCAGATTGCCAGTGCGGCCGAGGAGCAGAGCGCGGTGGCGGATGACATCAACCGCAACGTGATCAACATCGGGCAAGTGGCCAATGAAGTGGCGGGTGGCGCGGATGAGTCGAGCGCGGCCAGTGCGGACCTGACCAAATTGGCGGAACAGCAGCGGCGGTTGATCAATCAGTTCAAGGTTTGATTTGAGGGCCTCTTCGCGGGCAAGCCTCGCTCCTACAGGAGATCACCGCCCCTGTAGGAGCGAGGCTTGCCCGCGAAGGCGTCAGCCCAGGCACCGAATCAACCCGGGGTCAAACACTCCGGCCCATTCAGCTTCGGATCATTCACCAGATTCGCCAACACCCGCTCGCGCAACGCGGCAGGCTCACCGGCCAGCAACCCCTGTAACACATGCAAAGGCGTCTCGGGATCGAGCCACGCCGCCTGCCCCGCCTCATCCAGAATCAACGGCCGACGCTGACTCGCCGCCGGTTGCGTGATCACTGCGGTGCTCAGCCACACCTGTTCCTGCACTGGATACGCTTCCCAGATCGCTGCGAAAAACAGCGCCGAGCCCTCCCCCGGGGTCAGCCAATACGGACGCTTGCGCGTGGTGCCGCGCCATTCGTAGAAACCATTCGCCGGCAGCAGGCAACGGCGCTCGCGCAGGGCCTGGCGAAACATCGGCTGTTCGGCCACGGTTTCGGCGCGGGCATGCGCCGGGGTGCGCGACAGGTCGGTCAGCCATGGCGGCGTCAGGCCCCAGCGGGCACGGGCCAACTCACGCTGACCGTCCGTGCCGGCACGCAGCATCAATACCGAATCGTTGGGGGAAATATTCCACTGGGCCTGCTGATCGGCAGGAAAGCCAGGCAGGGCCGCGAAGGCGGGGTTCCAGCGAAACAGGGCATAACGTCCACACATGGGGCAACACGACTCTTAATAAAACGAACGTCAGCCTAACAGACCAGGGTGCCGGGAAAACTTTCCGGTTCATCGCCGGGCATCGGCAGCGCCGCATTGTAAGCGGTGATCAGCTCTCGGGCGTATTCGGCCTGGTCGTTATCCACCGACAAACCGAGCAAGCCGAAGATCGGCAGTTCGCCGGTGCCTCCGAGCAAATCCCGGCCCACCAGATGCGCCTCGATGCCCTCGCTGGCCAGCATTCCTTGCAGCAACTCACCTTCCATCAAGTTTTCCGGTTCGTAGATTCGCTGCATACGCACCCCTCACTCGTTTTCGCTGAAGACTTCGAGATGCCATTCGTCTTCGTGAACCTGCAGCACAAATGTTATAGGTCGACAACACACCTGACAGTCTTCGATGTAGGTCTGATCGCCAGCCGACAGGTCCACAGAGGTCTCAACCTCTTCACCACAATACGGACATTCATACAGTGCGGCTTCCAGCATCGCGGTCTCCCAGGTGACTTGTGCGTATAATCGCCGGTCTATTTGCAGGGCTATTTTTGTCTGGCTACCTTTTCAGACCGTGCCCCGTTGGTTTTCGATCAAAACCTTTACTTACCCTAGCCGTTTCTAACAAGAGAGCATGATGGGCGAATTCGATGCCATCCGACCTTACGACGACAGCGAAGTCCCTGCAGTGCTGGACCGGCTGCTCGGCGACAAGGCATTTTTAGACATCCTCATTCACTTCCGCTTCCCGCGTTATGCCGGTGCATTCGGCTGGATGCTCAAACCTCTTATAGCTCATCGGCTGCGCCGTGAGTTCGCCGGCGTCAACTCGGTGGCCACGTTGCAGGACAAAGTCGAGGTTTACGTCGACCACACCATCGAGCGTGCCACCGACGGCGTGACCTACACCGGTGTCGAGCAATTCAAGTCCGGCAGCGCTTACCTGTTCATCGCCAACCACCGCGACATCGTGATGGACCCGGCCTTCGTCAACTACGCCGTGTACCACGCCGGCCTGCCGACCCCGCGCATCGCGATTGGCGACAACCTGCTGCAAAAACCGTTTGTCAGCGATTTGATGCGTTTGAACAAAAGCTTCATCGTGCACCGTTCGATCACCGGTCGCCGCGAGAAGATGGCGGCTTATCAACTGCTGTCGGCTTACATCAACCACTCGATCCGCAACGATTGCGCCTCGATCTGGATCGCGCAGGCAGAAGGCCGGGCCAAGGACGGCGACGACCGCACCGAGTCGGCGATCCTCAAGATGTTCCACATGTGCCGCAAGGACGAGCCGTTCGGCGAGGTGATTCAATCGCTGAACGTGACCCCGGTGTCGATCAGCTACGAATACGATCCGTGTGACCAGGCCAAGGCTCGCGAGCTGTTCATCCGCGCCACCACCGGCAGCTACACCAAAGTGCCGGGCGAAGACGACGTGAGCATCGCCAAGGGCATCACCGGCTACAAGGGCCGGGTCCACGTGAACTTCGCCAAGCCGATCACCGAACTGTTCGACGACACCAAGCAATTGGCGATCGAAATGGACAAGCAGATTCTCGGCGGTTACCGGTTATTCCCGGTGCACTACCTGGCGTATGCGCAGTGGAAGGACGCGGATCCGCAATTGCAGGTGCCGAAAGCCGCGGAGGTGTTTGCGGCGGATGAACTGGCCAAGGCTCAGGAAGAATGGCAGCGCCGGCTGGAGGCTTGCCCTGAGGAACATCGTCCGTTCATGGTGCTGCAATATGCGACGCCGGTACGCAATCAGTATCGGGTGAAGGCTGGGTTGCCGTTGTAAGGCAAATACTGGAGATGATTTGTGGCGAGGGGGCTTGCCCCCGTTCGGCTGCGCAGCAGTCGCAAGCTTTTGGGGTCGCTTCGCGACCCAACGGGGGCAAGCCCCCTCGCCACAAACAAGCCCCCTCGCCACAGGGTCATGCGTAAGGCTCAGAACTGAGTGCTGATCCACGAAACGATCAGCGCCACGCCCAGGCAGGCAAAGCCGAATCGATAGAAAAACCGGTTCATGCGTTGGGTCGCGCCATCCAGCATCAACGTCGCGTCATCGATACGACGGTTCTGGGCGGCAGCCTCAAGAATGGCCAGCGCGCGCTGTTCGCGACGACGCGTGGCATGCAACAGCCAACTGCCCGGGAACGCCAGCAGCAAGGCCAGCAGGTTGATCAGCTTGGCGGGATGGTTGGTAAACAACGAAATCAAATGCAACGACATCACGGACCTCGGCAAAACTAAGGTGGCAGGCGCCGAACCGACGACTGCGGCGCGGATTCTACCGAAAGCCTACCCACCTGCCCTCCCCTTTACGATAAATAACGAACCACTTGGTCGATTCCTGTCCGGCGTCACGGCATCGTCATCTGAATGCGCCAGTCTGTCGCCCCTCGAAACCGACACAGAGCACACCATGCTGCACGCCGAAAACCAGGACCGCCTCTACCTCATCGCCCAAAGCGACGAACAGCAGAACCTCGTCGGAAGTCTCGCCTTCAACGTGCAGGACCGCCACTGGCTGGTGTATTGCGCGCTGGGCGGGCATCAACATGCGGATTTGCCGGAGACGGACTTGCTGACGGGCGTGAGCGTGCTGGATTTCTACTCCGAAGCCGCCTGACCCACCGCCCCCTGTAGGAGCGAGGCTTGCCCGCGAA
The DNA here is from genome assembly GCF_044744265.1 of Pseudomonas sp. NPDC087342. Taxonomy (NCBI): domain Bacteria; kingdom Pseudomonadati; phylum Pseudomonadota; class Gammaproteobacteria; order Pseudomonadales; family Pseudomonadaceae; genus Pseudomonas; species Pseudomonas sp. NPDC087342. The sequence continues at coordinate 28,253 of NZ_JBIUXZ010000032.1, read as the reverse complement.
GGCGGTGTGTCGCTACATGATTGTTGACTGACATACCGCCTTCGCGGGCAAGCCTCGCTCCTACAGGTGGCGGTGCTAAACCGGGGGGCATGAAAAAGCCCGGAGCCATCACTGGCGCCGGGCTTTTTTGCATCTGGCGAAAACTTATTCGCCGAGGATCTGACCCACGGTCGGGTCCTTGAACAGACGCGTCAGGGCGTCGCTCAATACATCGCTGACCAGTTTGGTGTTGGTTTCCTGGTTCGGCGCCATGCCAAAACGCTGGTCCAGGGACGCACCGTAACGGCCGCTGTAGCGACGGTTGGCATTCTGCACGTCGGAGCGGAAGGTCGCGCCGATGGTGGCTTCAGTCACGTACATGCCTTCTTTAGGCGACTGATACTTCAGTTCAGCCAGGGTCACGGTCAACTGCGGCGCGTTCATGCCGTTGGACACCGGGGTGAACCCCAGCAAACGCACGGCGGCTTCGGCCTGGGCCTGCAGTTTCGGCAGGATCTGCGCGCCCTGCACGGTGATCGCGCTGGTCTCAGGGTACAGACCGCCACGGGTTCCCAGGGTTGGCGACGGACGACCGTCCACCACACGCACCACTACTTGCTGGCCGTGGCCAACCGGTGCCAACTGAGTGGTCAGCTTCGGCTCAGGGTTCAGTTGTTGCGGGCTATGGGCGCAGCCGGCCAGGGTCAAACCGGTCACAGTGATCAAACCGAACAACAGGCGTTGCAACATGCTCTTCTCTCCAGAATCAGGCACAAACAGGCCCGCAGTATAGCGGTGGGCCATCGTCTCGAACTAGCGTCTCACTACGATTGCTGAAATCTCTGACAAACCACTCAGACTGCGGTTCCTGTCACAGATCTGTCATCGCCCATACACTTTGACGTCACGGCCTGCTGGCAACCTTCACAGCAGTCACCCCACAAGGTACTTCGCCATGCGTTATCTGATCTCGTTGTTCGCGCCACGCCCACTGCATCGCAGTTTTGCCCTGCTCGATCGCAACGGCCATTGCCAGGCATTCAAGCAGTGCAGCCTGCAGCCGATGGGCGATGGCTGGGTCGAAATCGAAGAAATCCGCCTCAACTGGCTGCACCATCCGCTGCCCCCTAGCGCCCGTGTGCGGCAGCATCAGCCTCGTTCACGGGTACAGGCGCTGTTGTCCATCTGACCAGACGCCTAATAAAAGTCATTATTCACGACCATTTCCCTGCGTTTCTTAGATACAATCTCCCCCCGATTATAAGGACGTCTCCTGATCGGGCCTCGCAGCATCGTCAATGCCTCGGTATTGGCACCCCGCACCGCCCACAGAGAGCCGCCCACACAGATCGAGTGAAGCTGGCGCGCTTGCTGTTCCTTGAGCAAAAACCCCACTTTTCGCGAATCTGCAGAGCTGTCATTACGCTCGGTTACTGAGCTGTTTGCCCGTTTTGCCTGTCATGTACCCCATGGCGGCAATCCATCCGGGCACAGTGCCAGGCTGGGACAGCCCTTTTTTGAGGTTCACGTCTTCAAAAGAGCGTGAAAAAAACGGGTTTTCACAACTTCACAAGAGTGTGGCGAGCAAATGAATAGTTTTGCGTCTGAACATGCACCATTAGCGTCTGAAACAGCCCAACGACACAGGACCGAGTACGCCTCGAATACCGGAGCCTGAAGCCTGTCCGCTACGGATTTGGTTGCACAAACGGATGTCTCGACCATAAGTCGAATTGCCAGTTGCGCGTTGAAGTGAGTTCATAGGGCTCATTAACCCAGCCGGTAGCGTCCGTCGAAGTTGCGAAAAATTGCGAAGATTCGGACATGGCGATACTGCCATGGGTACGTGGGGCATCACTGACACGCCCCGGAACGCCTGGCAGCCATGCCGACAATTTGGTGCTGCAGATTTTGGAGACGCGTTAAATGGCGCATAACGAAGCAGTCGACGTAGTACTCGTTGGGGCCGGCATCATGAGTGCCACCCTCGCTGTACTGCTCAAAGAGCTCGACCCCGCGATCAAGCTGGAAGTCGTCGAGCTGATGGATTCCGGTGCCGCGGAGAGTTCCAACCCGTGGAACAACGCCGGTACCGGTCACGCCGGGCTGTGTGAGCTCAACTACACGCCTCAGGCCGCCGACGGCACCGTCGACATCAAGAAAGCCGTGCACATCAACACCCAGTTCGAGGTGTCGAAGCAGTTCTGGTCGTACCTGACCAAGAAAGGCACCTTCGGCTCGTGCAAATCCTTCATCAGCCCGGTGCCGCACCTGAGCTTCGTGCAGGGCGACAGCGGCGTGTCCTTCCTCAAGTCACGCTTCAACGTGCTGAGCAAGCACCACGCCTTCTCCGATATGGAATACACCGAAGACAAGGCCAAAATGGCCGAGTGGATGCCGCTGATGATGCCGGGCCGCTCGCCCGACGAAGTCCTCGCCGCCACTCGCGTGATGAACGGCACTGACGTCAACTTCGGCGCCCTGACCAATCAACTGCTCAAGCACCTGACCAGCGCACCCGATGCCCAGGTCAAGTACTGCAAGCGCGTCACCGGCCTGAAGCGTAACGGCAGCGGCTGGACCGTCAGCATCAAGGACGTCAACAGCGGCAACACCCGTGAAGTCGACGCCAAGTTCGTCTTCCTCGGCGCGGGCGGCGCGGCATTGCCGCTGTTGCAGGCGTCGGGCATCGAAGAAAGCAAAGGCTTCGGCGGCTTCCCGATCAGTGGCCAGTGGCTGCGTTGCGACAACCCGGAAGTGGTCAAACACCACCAGGCCAAGGTCTACAGCCAGGCTGCCGTGGGTTCGCCACCGATGTCGGTGCCGCACCTGGACACCCGCGTGGTCGATGGCAACAAGTCGCTGCTGTTCGGGCCGTATGCCGGTTTCACCACCAAGTTCCTCAAGCACGGCTCCTTCATGGACCTGCCGCTGTCGGTTCGCGCCGGCAACATTGGCCCGATGCTGGCTGTAGCCAAAAACAACATGGACCTGACCAAGTACCTGGTCAGCGAAGTGATGCAGTCGATGGAGCAGCGCCTGGAATCCCTGCGTCGTTTCTACCCGCAGGCAAAAGCCGAAGACTGGCGCCTGGAAGTGGCCGGCCAACGGGTGCAGATCATCAAGAAAGACCCGAAAAAGGGTGGCGTCCTGCAGTTCGGTACCGAACTGGTCGCGGCCAAGGACGGTTCGCTTGCCGCACTGCTCGGCGCTTCGCCAGGTGCTTCGGTGACCGTTTCGATCATGCTGGAACTGATCGAAAAATGTTTCCCGAACAAAGCCTCCGGTGAGTGGGCTGCCAAACTGGCGGAAATCTTCCCGGCTCGGGAAAAGGTCCTGGAAACCGACGCTGCGCTGTATCGCAAGATCAATGCGCACAACAACGTCGCGCTGGAACTGGTTGAAGCCAGTAACGAGACCGAAAGCTACGCTTGATTCGGCTCCACAAAAAACGCCCCGTTCTCAGTGAGAGCGGGGCGTTTTTTTATGCCGCTGAAAAGATTGCAGCCTCGTTTCACTCTGTAGGAGCTGTCGAGTGAAACGAGGCTGCGATCTCTTGACCTTTAACCGCGCGCCTTGGCGATCAACTCGATGTACTCGGCCGCATTGCGCTGATCCTTGATCACCGCGACGAAGTCATCGCCATGCTCATCCTTGCCATCCAGGTCATACCCGGCCTCGACGAAAAACGTCAGGAAGCGTTCGAAGTCGTCGATGCGCAGACCGCGATAGGCCTTGATCAGTTTGTGCAGGGACGGCGAAGTGGCGTCGACCGGTTCAAAATCGAGAAACAGTTTGATCTGCTCATCGCCGATCTCGTCACCAATCACTTGCTTCTTATCTTTACGCATTGCCGACTCCAGCTCGCAGACATTTCACGGGGCGGGCAGTTTACCCCCCTCTGGCCGCCAGGCTCAACGCGCGCGAACGCTGCCGGTGTGCAGATCGGCCCAGACATGGCCGTTGGCGTAGCTGAGGAACTGGCAATACACCGTGTCATTGCGTAACAAATCGATCACCACCCGGTACTGCGCCAACGGGTAGTAGAGCGTCAGGGTTTTGCTTTTTTCATCGTAGATCGGCTTTTTCAGGCTTTTGCTTTCGCCATCGAAGTTGACCAGCACCTGGTTGATGGTCGCGCCCTTGTTCAAGGATTTGCCCTTGAGGCGGATCAGCAAAGGCGACGTCACCGGGATCGGTTGTTGAGTGGACTGGCGCTGGCTGCCCACCACCACCGAATAGTCGGTGACCTGCAACAGTTGCTGCTGCTCCGGTTCGGCGTCACGCAGGGTCAGGTCATCCGGCGGCAGGAACTGCGCGTGCATCGGCGCTGGCGCGGCGGCCAGGGGCAAGCTGAGGGTCAGCAACAGGGCGGCGCAGCTACGGATCAAAAGGCTCATGACAGGCTCCGGAGGGCGGGGCCGAGCAATGTAGCATGCGTACACAAATTGAATTTGAGAACACAAAACCCAATGTGGGAGCGGGCTTGCTCGCGAAGGCGTCGTGTCAGCCAACATTAATGCAACTGACACACCGCTATCGCGAGCAAGCTCGCTCCCACAAGGGATATGTGGCCGGGGTTTACATGCCTTTAACGGCAAAGATCCCGTTGGCGTTGCGCCAGTAGCCTTTGTAGTCCATGCCGTAACCGAAGATGTAGCGGTCGATGCACGGCAGGCCGACGAAATCGGCTTTCAGGTCCGGACGAGCCTTGCGGTCGTGGTCCTTGTCGATCAATACGGCGGTGTGCACGGCGCGGGCACCGGCATGTTTGCAGTAGTCGATGATCGCGCCCAGGGTGTGACCTTCATCGAGGATGTCGTCGATGATCAGCACGTCACGGTCGAGGAACGAGACTTCCGGCTTGGCTTTCCAGAACAGGTCGCCGCCGCTGGTTTCGTTGCGATAACGGGTGGCGTGCAGGTAGGACGCTTCCAGCGGGAAGTGCAGATGGGTCAGCAGCTTGCCGGCGAAAATCAGGCCGCCGTTCATCACACAGAACACCACCGGGTTGGTGTCCGCCAGTTGCTCGTTGATGTGTGCACCGACACGGGCGATGGCCGCCTCGACTTCAGCTTCGGTGTACAGGCAGTCAGCCTCTCGCATGATTTGACGGATATGCTCGAGATCAGCAGACATGGCGCTCTCCAGGAGGGACGGATTCGGGAAAAGCGGGCAAAGGTACGCATCCCGCACGTCCAGATCAAGCCTTTGTGGACTAACGTACCTTATGTCTATAGGACAACACCCTCGGATAGATTAATCTAGGCCGGTTTTTTTGCCCGCCGCCGGAGCCTTTCCCCATGCCCATCCAAGAGATCCGCCATCCGCTGATCCGTCATAAACTTGGCCTTATGCGCCGCGCAGACATCAGCACCAAGAATTTCCGTGAGCTCGCTCAGGAAGTCGGTGCCCTGCTGACCTATGAAGCGACCAAAGACCTGCCGCTGGAAACCTACGATATCGAAGGTTGGGCCGGCACTGTGTCGGTAGAGAAAATCGCCGGCAAGAAGATTACCGTGGTGCCGATCCTGCGCGCCGGTATCGGCATGCTTGAAGGCGTGCTGAGCCTGATCCCGGGCGCCAAAGTCAGCGCCGTGGGCGTGGCCCGCAACGAACAAACGCTGCAGGCCCACACCTACCTGGAAAAACTGGTGCCGGAAATCAACGAGCGCCTGGCGATGATCATCGACCCGATGCTCGCCACCGGCAGCTCCATGGTTGCGACCATCGACCTGTTGAAAAAGGCTGGTTGCCGGGACATCCGCGCCATGGTGCTGGTCGCTGCCCCCGAAGGCATCGCCGCCGTCGAGAAAGCGCACCCGGATGTGATGATCTACACCGCGTCCATCGACGAAAAACTCAACGAACACGGTTACATCATCCCAGGCCTGGGCGATGCCGGTGACAAGATCTTCGGCACCAAGCAGAAGGACGCTTGAGCATGCAGGATGAGTTCAACGATCCGCTCTGGCGCACAGTGCTGTCGGGTGCACAGATGCTGTTCGTGGCGTTCGGCGCCCTGGTGTTGATGCCGCTGATTACCGGCCTCGACCCCAACGTGGCGCTGTTCACCGCAGGTCTGGGGACGATTCTGTTCCAGATCGTCACCGGGCGTCAGGTGCCGGTGTTCCTGGCTTCGAGCTTTGCCTTCATCACCCCGATCATTCTCGCCAAGGGCCAGTTCGGCCTCGCGGCGACCATGGGCGGCGTGATGGCAGCCGGTTTCGTCTACACCTTCCTCGGCCTGGCCGTGAAGATCAAAGGCACCGGGTTCATCGACCGTTTGCTGCCACCGGTGGTGATCGGCCCAGTGATCATCTCCATCGGTCTGGCCATGGCGCCAATCGCCGCCAACATGGCGATGGGCAAGGCCGGCGACGGTTCCGAGCTGATTCATTACCAGACCGCGATGCTGATCTCGATGCCGGCACTGCTGACCACCCTGATCGTCGCGGTGTTCGGCAAAGGCATTTTCCGTCTGGTGCCGATCATCTCCGGCGTGCTCGTCGGTTTTGCGATGGCGTTCTATTTCGGCGTGGTCGATACCGCGAAGATTGCTGCCGCACCGTGGTTTGCGATTCCGCACTTCACGGCGCCGGAGTTCAACTGGCAGGCGATTCTGTTCATCGTTCCGGTGGCGCTGGCCCCGGCCATCGAGCACATCGGCGGCGTGATTGCCGTGGGTAGCGTGACCGGTCGCGATTACCTGAAGAAACCCGGCCTGCACCGCACCTTGCTCGGCGATGGCATTGCCACCACCGCGGCTGGTCTGTTCGGCGGCCCACCCAACACCACCTACGCCGAAGTCACGGGCGCGGTGATGCTGACCAAGAACTACAACCCGAAGATCATGACCTGGGCGGCGATCTTTGCCATCAGCCTGGCGTTCGTCGGCAAGTTCGGCGCGCTGCTGCAAAGCATTCCGGTGCCGGTGATGGGCGGGATTCTGTGCCTGTTGTTCGGTTCGATTGCGGCGGTGGGCATGAACACGCTGATTCGCCACAAGATCGACCTGGGCGAGGCGCGCAATCTGGTGATTGTGTCGGTGACCTTGGTGTTCGGGATTGGCGGTGTGCTGGTCGGCACCGGCACTGGTCCGGACGACTTCGGCCTCAAAGGCATCGCGCTGTGCGCGGTGGTGGCGATTGCGCTGAACCTGTTGCTGCCGGGCAATGACAGCTGGAAACACAAGAAGGCGGATGAGCCTTTGCTCTAAACAGGTGGAATCTTTATCGCCTGACAGATGGTCTTCGCGGGCAAGCCTCGCTCCTACAGGATTTCGTCGTTTTCATGATCGACACTGACCCTGTAGGAGCGAGGCTTGCCCGCGAAGCTTTTAAAGCGCCAACGGCGCTCGCTCGCACAACGCACTCAACGCCTTCGCCCACTGCGGATCGTCGTTGAGGCACGGCACCAGCACCAATTCCTCCCCTCCCGCTTCGCGGAATTGCTCCAGCCCGCGATCACCGATTTCTTCCAGGGTCTCGATGCAATCGGCGACGAACGCCGGGCACATCACCAGGATCTTCTTCGCGCCACTTTTGCCCAGCTCATCGAGACGTGCTTCGGTGTAGGGTTCGATCCACTTCGCCCGGCCCAGGCGCGACTGGAACGACACCGACCACTTGCCCTCCTCCAGGCCCATGCGCTTGGCAAACTCGGAAGCCGTGCGCAGGCACTGGGCGCGGTAGCACGTCGCCAATACGGCCGGCGAGGCGTTCTTGCAGCAGTCTTCATTCGTGAAGCAATGCTGACCGGTCGGATCAAGCTTGGTCAGGTGCCGTTCCGGCAAACCATGGAAGCTCAACAACAGGTGATCGTGATCCTGCTCAAGGTACGGCTTGGCACTCGCCACCAAGGCATCGAGGTATTCCGGCTGATCGTAGAACGGCTGGAGAATCGATAACTGCACATTGAGTTTCTTCTCGCGAATCACGCGCCGGGCTTCTTCAACCACCGTGGTCACGGTGCTGTCGGCGAACTGCGGATAAAGCGGCGCAAGCGTGATTTTCTTGTGACCCTGGGCCACCAATTGCAGCAGTTTCGTTTCAATCGACGGCTCGCCATAACGCATCGCCAGCTCCACAGGGCCGTGGCTCCACTGGGCGGTCATGGCCTGTTGCAGGCGCTGGCTGAGCACCACCAACGGCGAGCCCTCCTCCCACCAGATCGAGGCGTAGGCGTGGGCCGACTGCTCCGGACGCTTGATCAGGATCAGCGATACCAGCAAACGTCGCACCGGCCATGGCAGGTCGATCACATACGGGTCCATCAGAAATTGATTGAGGTAGCTGCGCACATCCGCCACCGAAGTGGAGGCCGGTGAGCCCAGGTTGACCAGAAGCAACGCGTGATCGGTCATGCAACGTCCTATTTCAGAGGCGGCTGGACACGTCGTCCAACGCCGCACGTAAATCAGTGAACTGGAAAGTGAAACCCGCCGCCAGCAAACGCGCCGGTACGGCTTTCTGGCCGCCCAGCAACAGCAGCGACATTTCGCCCAGGCCTACCTTCAGCGCCAGGGCCGGCATGGGCATGAACGCCGGGCGGTGCAACACGCTGCCCAGCGTCTTGGCAAATTCGCGATTGCGCACCGGTTTGGGCGCGCAGGCATTATATGGACCGCTGGCTTCATTGCGATGCAGAAGAAAATCAATCAGGGCGATTTGATCCTTGATATGAATCCACGGCATCCACTGCCGACCGTTGCCGATCGGCCCGCCCAGCCCAAGTTTGAACGGCAGCAACAGCCGCGACAAAAAGCCGCCCTCGGCGGACACGACCAAACCGGTGCGCAGCAGAATCACGCGAATGCCCAAGGCTTCGGCACGCTGGGCGGTTTCCTCCCAGGCTATGCACAACTGGCTGGCGAAATCATCGATCACCGGCGGCGACTCTTCGGTCAACTCGCGCTCGCCACCGTCGCCGTACCAACCGACCGCCGAACCGGAGATCAGCAATTGCGGTTTTTGCTCACGGGTTTCGAGCCAGGCCAGCAGGGTTTCGGTCAGGCCGATGCGGCTGCTCCACAACAACGTCTTGCGCTTGTGCGTCCACCAACTATCACCAATCGGCGCGCCGGCCAGATTGATAATTGCATCGAGCGGTTCCTGGCCAAGGTCTTCGAGACGGGCAATGCCATGCACCTGAGCGCCGCAGATTTTCGCGACTTTTGCAGGCGAACGACTCCATACCGTGAGGCGATGTCCCTGACTCAACCAGTGATGACAGAGTTGACGTCCTATCAAACCAGTACCGCCGGTCAGCAATATGTGCATGACTACTTCCTCGCGTGGCGTTTTACCGTGATCACTAGTCTATTTTTATAAGCAGGGATCTTTGGTATCGGGCAGGGTCTGTGTTTAACAATAGGCCAAGCTGTCAGAACGAGAACGCTAAAAGTTATACCAAAAAACAATATTGTACAGGTTTAATCCACGGCGTAGTCTGTACAGAAAGGTAAACGAGGCCCCTATGACTGTACCTATCGCAATCATCGGCACCGGCATCGCCGGACTCTCCGCCGCCCAGGCCCTGACGGAGGCCGGGCATGTCGTTCAACTTTTCGATAAAAGCCGTGGCAGCGGCGGACGCATGTCGAGCAAGCGCAGTGACGCCGGAGCTCTGGACATGGGTGCGCAGTATTTCACGGCACGCGACCGGCGCTTCGTTACCGAAGTGCAGCGCTGGCAAGCCAATGGCTGGGTCGCCGAATGGACGCCGCAGCTCTACACGTTCCAGGGTGGCCAGCTCAACCTGTCGCCGGATGAGCAAACCCGTTGGGTCGGCACGCCGCGCATGAGCGCCATCACCCGCGCGTTGCTCGGGGACCTGGAAGTGCAATTCGCCTGCCGGATCACCGAGGTCTATCGCGGTGAAGAACACTGGCATCTACAGGACGCCGAAGGTTTCACTCATGGGCCGTTCAGCCACGTGATCATTGCGACGCCCGCACCTCAGGCGACCGCGCTGCTGGCCTCCGCACCGAAACTCGCGGGTGCCGCTGCCGGGGTCAAAATGGACCCGACCTGGGCCATCGCCCTGGCCTTTGACACGCCGCTGGATACGCCCATGGAAGGTTGCTTCGTACAGGACAGCCCGCTCGACTGGCTGGCGCGCAACCGCAGCAAACCCGGGCGCGACAACACGCTGGACACATGGGTATTGCACGCCACCAGCACTTGGAGCCGGCAACATATCGACCTGTCCAAGGAAGCCGTGATCGAGCAACTCCACGGTGCTTTCGCCGAACTGCTGCACAGCGCGATGCCCGCACCGACCTTCAGCCTCGCCCACCGCTGGCTCTATGCCCGCCCTGCCAGCAGTCATGAATGGGGCGTGTTGGCGGATGCCGACCTGGGCCTGTATGTGTGTGGCGACTGGTGCCTGTCCGGTCGTGTCGAAGGTGCCTGGCTCAGCGGCCAGGAAGCCGCCCGCCGCTTGCATGCACACCTGCAGTGAATCGCCTCAATCCGGGTAAATTGCTGCTGTCGAAATGGACAGCAGCCCAGCCGAAAAACCGCGAAAAACATTTTCTGGTGACCGAGCTGTTCCGCGATGAGGACGGCACGGTGCTGGCGGTCGAGTTGCAGGCGGTGTTGACGCAGCGCAGTGAGCGGCTGGATTGGCAGGTCTTGCAGAACGACAGCACTTGGTTGATGGGCTGGAAATAACCCCTGTGGGAGCGAGCTTGCTCGCGATAGCGGTTCCACATTCAACATCTGCATGTCAGTCAGATTGCAATCGCGAGCAAGCTCGCTCCCACAGGGATCTCTAGCGCCTCAACAAAAACCTATACAAATAATTTGACTTGTACAGCTTCGAATCTATGATGAAGATTATGTTGTACAGATCCAACGATCTGTACAGGTTTAGATTCGAGGTGCTTCGATGCCCGTCACTCCCGCCAAACCGAAAATCGCTATCAGCGCCTGCCTGATGGGTGCAGAGGTGCGCTTCAATGGCGGGCACAAGGAATCGCGGCTGTGCAGTCGCACCCTCACTGACTATTTCGATTTCGTCCCGGTGTGCCCGGAAGTCGCGATTGGTCTTGGCATTCCTCGCGAACCGATTCGCCTGGTGGGCGATGCCGAACATCCCGAAGCCGTCGGCACGGTGAACCGCGAAATCAACGTCACCCAACCGCTCGCCGAGTACGGCCAGAAAATGGCCGCTGAACTGAGTGATATCTGCGGCTACATCTTCATGCAGAAATCACCGTCCTGCGGGCTGTTGCGGGTCAAGGTCTACCACGCCAACGGTGCACCGGTGGACGGCGGTGGGCGCGGCATCTATGCCCAGGCGTTCTGCGAACGACACCCGGACCTGCCGGTTGAAGAAGACGGCCGCCTGAATGACCCGGTGCTGCGAGAAAACTTCCTGACCCGTGTGTTCGCCTACAGCGCCTGGCAGCAATTGCTTCAGGAAGGCCTGAGCCGGCGTGGCCTCATCGATTTTCACTCGCGCTACAAATACCTGCTGATGGCGCACAACCCGGTGCAATACAAAACCCTGGGCAACCTGCTGGGCAACATGGGCCAGACTGACCCGAAAGAACTCGGCCCGCGTTATTTCAGCGAGCTGATGGAAGCGCTGAAAAAATGCGCCACCCGCCGCACCCACACCAATGTCCTGCAACACATCAGTGGTTACCTCAAGCAGGCCATCACTGCTGAAGACAAACAGGAAATGCAACGCGTGATCGGCCAATACCGCCACGGCATCGTGCCGCTGGTGGTGCCGTTGACGCTGCTCAAGCATTACTTCCGCCAACACCCGGATCCGTACATTGCGCAACAGGTTTACCTGCAACCGCACCCGGAAAACCTCAGCCTGCGAAATGCGATCTAAATGAACAACACACCCGACACCAGTGCCCGGGAAGACCTCGGCGCCGACTTCAAGAAAGCTCTGGACGAAGGCTGGCTGCCGATTCGTGAAGTGGCGCGCCAGACCGGAGTCAACGCGATCACCCTGCGTGCCTGGGAACGGCGTTACGGCCTGATCGTGCCGCAACGCACGCCCAAGGGGCATCGGTTGTTTTCGGCTGAACACGTGCAGCGAATCCTGACGATTCTCACCTGGCTCAATCGTGGCGTTGCCGTCAGCCAGGTCAAGCAACTGCTCGACACGCCCCAAGCCTTTACCGATCCCGTCGAAAACGACTGGCAACTGTTGCGTAACACACTGCTGCAAGCGGTCACTCAACTGGCCGAGCGCACCCTCGATGACACGGTAAACCAGGCCATGGCGTTGTACCCGCCGCGGACCTTGTGCGAACAACTGCTGATGCCGTTGTTGACCGAACTGGAACAACGCTGGCAAGGCCAGTTCGGCGCGCAGATGGAGCGCGTGTTCTTTTATTCCTGGTTGCGCAGCAAATTCGGCGCGCGCATCTACCATAACAACCGGCAACTGCGTTCAGCGCCGCTGCTGTTGATCAACCACTCTGATTTGCCCCTGGAACCTCACCTGTGGCTCACTGCCTGGCTGATCAGCAGCGCCGATTGCCCGGTGGAAGTTTTCGATTGGCCATTGCCGGCCGGGGAACTTGCGCTGGCAGTCGAACACCTGCAAGCCCGCGGCGTACTGCTGTATTCCAGCAAAGCCATGAACCTGGCGCAGTTGCCAAAAACACTGAATGGCGTCAGTTGCCCCAAGATGATTGTCGGACCAACGGTATGCATCCACCACGCCGAGTTGTCCGTAAGAACCACTGAGATCCCTGATTTATCCTTGGCCGAAGATGCCTTGTCGGCCCATCAGGACCTCATTCGGCGTGGGCTTATCTAATGTTGAGTACGGGAACCACCATGCAATTGATCTGGCTGCGCGGCGACTTGCGCCTGCATGACAACACCGCCCTCTCGGCCGCCGCTGCTCGCGGCCCGAGCGTGGCGGTGTATCTGTTGAGCCAGGAGCAATGGCTGGAGCATGACGATGCACCGTGCAAAGTGGATTTCTGGCTGCGCAACCTGGGCGAATTGAGCCTGGCGCTGGGCAAGCTCAACATTCCCTTGCTGATCCGCACAGCGTCTCGCTGGGATGCGGCGCCGAAGGTTCTGCTCGACCTGTGCCGGGAGTTGAAGATCGACGCGGTACACGTCAACGAGGAATACGGCATTCATGAAAGCCGTCGTGACGAAGCCGTGGCCCAAGCGTTGAAGGCCGAGGGCATCGACTTTTATAGCTACCTCGATCAACTGTTGTTCTCGCCGGGCACCGTGCTGACCAAGACTGGCACCTACTTCCAGGTGTTCAGTCAGTTCCGCAAAGTCTGCTACGACCGGTTGCGCCGCTCACTGCCTGAACTCGTGAGCGCCCCCGGCATCCAGGCGCCGTTGAAAATCAGCAGCGATGAAATCCCGGCCCGCGTCGAAGGTTTCGAGACGCCGAAAGACAGTTTGATCGCCCTCTGGCCCGCCGGTGAAGCCGAAGCCCGGCGCCGCCTCGACACGTTTGCCGATGCGCAAATCGATTACTACCAGAGCGAGCGCGACTTCCCTGCCAAGCCTGGCACCAGTCAACTCTCGGCCTATCTTGCGGCCGGGGTGATTTCACCGCGCCAGTGTTTGCACACTGCGCTGCAAAGCAATCAGGGCGAGTTCGAAAGCGGCAAGGTTGGCGCGGTCACCTGGATCAACGAACTGCTGTGGCGCGAGTTCTACAAACACATTCTGGTGGGCTACCCACGGGTTTCCCGTCATCGCGCCTTCCGTCCGGAAACCGAAGCGCTGGCCTGGCGCGATGCGCCGGATGAACTCGCCGCGTGGCAAGAAGCCCGCACCGGCCTGCCGATCATCGACGCGGCCATGCGCCAACTGCTGGAAACCGGCTGGATGCACAACCGCCTGCGCATGGTGGTGGCGATGTTCCTGACCAAGAACCTGCTGATCGACTGGCGTGAAGGCGAGCGTTTTTTCATGCGTCACCTGATCGACGGCGATCTGGCGGCCAACAACGGCGGTTGGCAGTGGAGTTCGTCTACCGGCACCGACTCGGCGCCCTACTTCCGCATCTTCAACCCGCTGAGCCAGTCGGAAAAATTCGATGCCGAAGGCGTGTTCATCAAGCACTGGCTGCCGGAACTGGCCGGGTTGAATAAAAAAGAAGTGCACAACCCGGCGAACGTGGGCGGTTTGTTCGGCGTGGCGGATTACCCCTCGCCGATCGTCAATCTCAGTACCTCTCGCCAGCGCGCACTGGCCGCGTTCAAGAATCTGCCATCGCGACAAGCGGCCGGAGGCGGCTATGAGTGAATTCCTGCGCAACTTTGCCCGGCAGTTTGCAGACCTGAACAAGGACAACCTGCAACGCCTCAATCAGCTCTACACCCACGACGTGCATTTCACCGACCCGCTGCACGAGGTAAAGGGTCTAGTGCAGATGCGCGGCTACTTCACCGAGCTCTACGCCAACGTCAGCGATCTGCAGTTCGATTTTCACGGCTTCGACCAGATTGCAGAAGGTGAAGGTTATCTACGCTGGGTCATGAGCTACCGTCATCCGCGCCTGGCCAGCGGCCAGTTGATTCGGGTCGACGGCTGCTCGCACCTGCTTTGGCGCGACAAGGTTTATCGCCACCGGGATTATTTCGATGCCGGGGCACTGCTTTATGAACATTTACCCGTATTGGGCCGGGCGATCGCCTGGCTGAAAAGGAGAATGGGATGAGCCTCACACCGCCACGACGGTATTGGCTGACAGGAGCGAGCAGCGGCATTGGCGCCGCGCTGGCCGAAGAAATATTGAAAACCGGCGCGCATCTGGCGGTCAGTGCACGTTCGGTGGTGCCACTCAAGATCCTCTCCCAACGTTATCCGGGGAAAGTGATGGTGGTCGCAGGAGACCTGACCAACAGCCAGGTCGTGCGTGAAATCGGCGAACGGATTACTGAAGACTGGGGCTACCTCGACTCAGTGATCCTCAACGCCGGCACCTGCGAATACGTTGACTCCAAGCAATTCGACGCGTCGATTGTCGAGCACGTGGTGCGCACCAATCTGCTTGCCAGCAGCTATTGCATCGAAGCAGCCCTGCCATTGCTGCGCAAAGGTACCGCGCCGCACCTGGTGGGTGTCGCCAGTTCGGTGACTTACCTGCCGCTGCCCCGCGCCGAAGCCTACGGTGCCTCGAAGGCCGGGCTGCGCTATTTGTTCGAATCGTTGCGCATCGACCTCGCGCCTGAAGGCATTGAAGTCACTGTGGTCAGCCCCGGATTTGTCGATACGCCGCTGACGCAGAAAAACGATTTCCCGATGCCGCTCAGTTGGCCTGCGGATAAAGCCGCGCGGCACATCTTCGCCAAACTCAAGAACCGGCCGCTGGAAATCGCCTTCCCGGCGCTCTTCATGGCGGCGCTCTGGCCGCTGTCGAAAATGCCCAACCGGGTGAAACTGGCGATTGGCAAACGCATGGTGCGCAGCCAGCCGCCGATCAAGGATCAGCCGTGAACATCGCCATTATCGGCAGCGGTATCTCGGGGCTGACCAGCGCCTATCTGCTTAATCGCAGCCACGAGATCACCCTGTTCGAGGCCGGTGACTGGGTCGGTGGTCACACCCATACGCTGGATGTGACGGTCGATGGTCAGCACTACTCGGTGGACACCGGCTTCATTGTGTTCAACGACTGGACCTACCCGAATTTCATTCGCCTGCTGGGTCAACTCGGCGTGGGGTTCAAACCGACGGAGATGAGTTTCTCGGTCACCGACCCGGACTCGGGCCTTGAATACAACGGCAACAACCTCAACAGCCTGTTCGCCCAGCGGCGTAACCTGCTGTCGCCGGGGTTCTGGGGCATGTTGCGCGACATCCAGCGCTTCAATAAAGCAGCCCTGCGCGATCTTGAGGAACAACGGATCGGCGCGGACACCACCCTCGATCAGTACCTGAAGGCTGGCGGCTACGGCGAGCGCTTTATCCTGCATTACATCGTGCCGATGGGCGCGGCGATCTGGTCGATGTCCATGGCCGAGATGCTCGGTTTCCCGATGCAGTTCTTCCTGCGGTTTTTCAAGAACCACGGTTTGCTGTCCATCAGTAATCGCCCGCAATGGTGCGTGATCGAAGGTGGATCGAGCGCTTACGTCGCGCCACTGACTGCCTCGTTTAAACAGAAGATTCGTCTCAACTGCCCGGTCAGCCGCGTCGAACGCGATGCCGATGGCGTAGTTATCCACAGCCCCGCCGGCAGTGAGCGCTTCGACAAAGTGGTGTTCGCCTGCCACAGCGATCAGGCCCTGAAACTGCTGGCCAAGCCGAGCGATGCCGAACAGTCGATCCTCGGCGCTCTGCCCTACGCCGACAACGAAGTGGTTTTGCACACCGATACCCGGCTGCTGCCGGAGCGAAAACTCGCCTGGGCGAGTTGGAATTTTCGCCTCGGTGGCACCGGGCACACGCGGGCCGCCGTCACCTACGACATGAATATTCTGCAAGGCATCCAGAGCGATACCACGTTCTGCGTCAGCCTCAACCAGAGTGCCGGCATCAGTCCGCACAAGGTGCTCGCCAAATACACTTACGCCCATCCGCAATACAGCTTGAAAGCAGTGGCGGCGCAGGCGCGCTGGGACGAATTGGACGGCGCGCAGCACACCTATTATTGCGGCGCCTATTGGGCCAACGGCTTTCACGAAGACGGGGTGGTCAGTGCCTTGCGCGTAGCCCGCTCGTTCGGTGAAGTGTTGTGAACAGCGCCCTCTACAGCGGCTGGATCGCCCATCGGCGGTTCGCGCCCAAGCGCCATGAATTCCGTTACCGCATCGGTTTGCTGTACCTCGATCTCGATGAACAGGATGCCGTACTGGGTTTGTCGCCGCTGTCGGGCCGTAGCCGTTTTGCCGCGTTCTCGTTTCGCGAGAGCGACTACCTGAAAACCTTTACCGGCGCGGGCATGCGCTTGATCGATGCTGTGCGGCAACAGGTCGGCCAAGCCATCGGCCACGAGCCCCAGGGTTCGATTTGCCTGCTGACCCAGGCCCGCAGTTGGGGTCTGTCGTTCAACCCGGTGAGCTTTTTCTATTGTCACGAGGCTGACGGGCAACTGGCGGCGATTCTCTGCGAAGTCACCAACACGCCGTGGCGCGAGCGTTATCACTATGTGTTGCCGGCCAAGGCGCCGGAACACTTGCGCGATTTCCACCAGCATTTCGCCGTGGCCAAGGCGTTTCATGTCTCGCCGTTTCTGCCACCGGATCTCGAATACCGCATGAGCTTCAGCCCTGCCGCGCAAAAGCTTGGCGTGCACATGGCGGACTGGCAGGGCGAACTGAAACTGTTCGACGCCACGCTCAACCTGCAACGCGAATCGCTGGATCGCCACAGCCTGCACCGCTACTTGCGGCGCTTCCCGTGGATGACGGCGAAAACCTGCCTCGCAATCTATTGGCAGGCCGTGCGCCTGCTGTTCAAGCGTGTACCGATCTTTGCTCACCGGGCTGCCGATGGCAGCTTTCAAACCGCCATCGTTGCCCCACAGGATCGCCGCCATGAAATCCCCTAGCGTTTCGGCCAAAGCCAATCTGCTCAGTACCAACGGCTTGTCCGGCTCGCTGCTGCGCCGGGGTGTTCTGCGCCAACTGGCGCACCTCAAGCACGGGCAACTGGTGGTGATCGAAGACGGCGAACGCCACGTCTTCGGCACCGCCGGCGATCATCTGCTGGGGGAGATCCATGTCCTGGATGCGGCGGTCTGGGGATTGGTGGCGAGCAACGGCTCGATCGGCGCCGGCGAAGCGTTCATCCACGGCTATTGGACCTCGCCCGACCTGACCGCCGTAGTCCGCGTGTTCGTCAGCAACCTTGAGGTGCTGGATGCGCTGGAGGGTGGCCTGGCCAAACTCGGCCGGCCATTCGTGCAAGGGCTGCACTGGCTCAATCGCAATACGCGCAAGGGCTCGCAGAAAAACATCGCCGCGCATTACGACCTCGGCAACGATCTGTTCGAACAGTTTCTCGACCCGACGATGATGTATTCGGCGGCGCAGTTCCTCAGCCCCGATGACACCCTGGAACAGGCTCAACTGAACAAACTGGAACGGATCTGCCAGAAGCTCGACCTGAAGCCCAGCGATCATCTGCTGGAAATCGGCACCGGTTGGGGCAGCATGGCGATCTACGCCGCCCAGAATTATGGGTGCAAAGTCACCACCACTACGCTGTCGAAAGAGCAGTACGCCTTCACCGCCCAGCGCATCGAAACCCTGGGTCTTCAAGACCAGGTCACCTTGCTGCTGTCGGACTACCGTGACCTCACCGGGCAGTACGACAAACTGGTGTCGATCGAGATGATCGAAGCGGTCGGCCATCGCTTCCTGCCGACCTACTTCAAGCAATGCGCGCACCTGCTCAAGGGCAACGGCTTGATGCTGTTGCAGGCGATCACCATCCGCGAGCAGCGCTACGAGCAAGCCAAGACCAGTGTCGATTTCATCCAGCGCTACATCTTCCCCGGCGGCGCCCTGCCCTGCGTGCAGAAGATGCTGGAGATTGTCAGCCGCGACACCGACATGAACCTGTTGCACATGGAAGATTTCGGCCTGCACTACGCCCGCACGCTGCGCCTGTGGCACGAGAATTTTCGCCGTGCCCACGTTCGCCTGAGCGAATTGGGCTACGACGAGTATTTCCTGCGGTTGTGGGAGTTTTATCTGTGCTACTGCGAAGGTGGCTTCCTGGAGCGCACCATCGGCACCGCGCAATTGCTGCTGGCCAAACCGGCGGCGATGCCGGCGCCCCTGCTCGGCCGTTTCGATGCTTGAACGCCTGGCCAACGCCGCTCTGTTTCAACTCGGCTGGTTCGCCTGTGTCGTGGGCGGCAATAGCTTGTGGTTGTTGGTGGCATTGGCGGCGCTGGTGATTCATCTGCTGTGGATAAGTCGTTGGGGCGATGAGGGCCGACTGATCCTCAGCGTGGTGTTGCTGGGCACCACCGTCGACAGTTCATTGCGTTGGCTGGGGGTGTTTGATTTTGCCGACGTCGCGCCATTGATTCCGCTGTGGCTGATGTTGCTTTGGGCGTTGCTCGCGACCACGTTGCGTCACTGCCTGATCTGGAGCGCCAATCCTTGGTGGCTGGCCAGCCTGTTGGGCGCCGTCGGTGGGCCGCTGTCTTATTACGCGGGCAGCCAACTGGCGGGGGTGCAATTTCCCTACGGCCAACTGCCGACGCTGATCGGCATCGGACTACTCTGGGCGCTGCTGTTTCCTACACTGCACTTCATGGCGCAGCGGCTGGCGTCGGATAACCGCGACTGAGCGTCCGTCAGGCCTTTCACACAGCAACGGCCCACTGCCTTACACTGCGCCCCATGAAAACCATCCCCCACACGCAAATCGCCGAGCCGGCGGTCACTTGCTCGACTTGCTCAGCCTGCTGCTGTCAGCTCGAAGTCATGCTGATCACCGAAACCGGCGTGCCCGAGCGCTTTATCGATACCGATGACTGGGGCGGGGAAGTGATGTTGCGGCTGGATGACGGTTGGTGTGCAGCGCTGGATCGCAACACGATGATGTGCACCATCTACGAAAAACGCCCGCTGATCTGCCGGGAGTTCGAGACCGGTTCGCCGGAATGCCTGGAGGAACGGCAGGGGATTGTTTCGGTGTATCGCTGAAGCGGAATGGTGTCGGCAGGCAGGACGCCTTCGCGGGCAAGCCTCGCTCCTACAGGTTATGTGTTGTGACCCAATCGGTGTCACACCGCAATCCCGTAGGAGCGAGGCTTGCCCGCGAAGCTTTTGACCTTACAACGGCATCGTGTAATGCAGCGCGTAACTTTCTACACCATCGTTGTTACTGCTGATCCCGGCATTGGAATAGTGCGTCGCACGAATGCCGACTTCATGCCCACCGGCAAAACGCAGTCCGAACCCGAAGCGGTCTTCGAACTGAAAAGCCTGGCCGATGTTGTTGTCTTCCAGTTGGGTATTGGAGAACAACGCAACACCGATCCCCGCTTCTACATACGGTTTGACGTTTTGCCCGGCAAACTCGTAAACAAACACTGGGGAGAACGACAGGCTACTAGTGCCGGAAGTCTTGTCGCCTTCCCAATAGGTGTAGGCGCCACTCCAGTAACCGGTCAAACGACCGACGTCGCTTTGCAGCCAGCTCTTGTCCCAATCGAATTGCATGCCTAACCGGTAGGTCATGGTCGAGTCACTGGTGGCCCCTACCCCGAACTCTACGCCGGCCGCCTGTGCAGTAAGACTTTGCCCCATTAGTGCGGCCGCAATCGCGGCCAAACAGAATAGTCGCTTCATTAGAAACATCCTTTTCCGGAACGATTTCATGTGGATTTTTTTTTGTAGCTTAAAGACAAAGCTATAGAAGTCGGCGCTTAATCAGAAGTTCAGCCTTTTTAAGCGCATTTCACATTTTTTTTACATCTCGCCTCTACATGTCGAAGCTTTGCACAACGCCTGTGTTATTCCAGAGTATGGGCAAGATATTTCGAAAATGTTCCGGATCTGCACTGGTCCAGAATTGCGCGGCACGCACCGGCCCCTCGGCGAGTAACTCACGCTCAGCCAACAGACGTTGCAGTTGCCGCGCCACGGCGGCGCCGGTGTCAATCAAACTGATGTCTTCTGGGATCATCTGCCTAAGCAACGGCTTTAGAAAGGGGTAATGCGTGCAGCCGAGAATTATCGTGTCGCAGCCTGCGGCCAGCAGTGGCTCGACATAACCGCGAAGCAACTGACGCAGGTTCTGACTGTGCAGATCGCCGCTTTCAATCAGCTCCACCAACCCCGGGCAAGGCTGGGTGATCACCCGCACATCCGTGGCGAAGCGGTCGAGCAGCGCGGCGAACTTGGCGCTCTGCAAGGTGCCGGTAGTGGCGAGGACACCGACCACGCCACTGCGCGTAGCAGCCGCGGCCGGCTTGACCGCCGGTTCCATGCCGACGATGGGCCATTCGGGATAATCGCGGCGCAGATTGGCGACGCCAGCGACGGTGGCCGTGTTGCAGGCCAGCACCAATGCCTTGGCGCCTTGCTGCTGAAAAAATTCGGCGATAGCACTGCAGCGTTGCTGGATGAATTCAGGGGTTTTCTCGCCGTAGGGAATATTCCCGCAATCGGCGACATACAACAGGGACTCGTTGGGCAGCAAACGCTGGATCTCGGCCAGCACCGATAGCCCACCGACGCCGGAGTCGAACACGCCAATCGGCGCCTCACGCATGGGCAGTACCACAGACGCTGCAACCCGGATCACGCTTGACCCGCAGTTCACGGAAGCGCGTGCCCAAGGCATCGATCAACAGCAAACGACCCACCAGCGGTTCGCCAAAACCGGCCAGCAACTTCAGCGCTTCGAGGGCTTGCAGGCTGCCGACCAGGCCCACCAGCGGGCCGATCACTCCGGCTTCGCTGCAGGTCAGTTCGGCTTCGCTGCCGTGCCCATATAAACAGTGGTAGCACGGACTTTCAGGGCGACGCGGGTCGAACACTGACAACTGCCCTTCCAGGCGAATCGCCGCGCCGCTGACCAGAGGTTTGAGCGCTGCCACACACGCGGCGTTGACCGCCTCGCGGGTGGAAAAATTGTCGGAACAGTCGAGCACCAGATCCACCGCCGCGACCGCCGCAGCGAGGGAGTCTTCATCCAGCGCCGCGCGATGGGCGATCAGTTGGATTTCGGGGTTGATTGCGCCCAAGCGGCGGATCGCCGAATCGACTTTGCTCACGCCGACGCTATCGGTGTCGTGAATGATCTGGCGTTGCAGGTTGGTCAGGTCGACCGTGTCGAAGTCGGCCAGATGCAATTCACCGACCCCGGCTGCCGCCAGGTACAGCGCCACCGGTGAACCCAGACCGCCGAGGCCGATGATCAGCACGCGGCTCTCTTTCAGCCGCAATTGACCGTCGATGTCGACGTGTTGCAACAGAATCTGTCGGCTGTAGCGCAACAATTCCTGATCATTCAGCACGGCAGGCGCCCCAGGCTGATGCGTTCGTGGCCGCCCAGATCGGTACGGCTGTGGACTTCTTCAAAACCGCGGGTCAGCAGCAGATCGCGTACCGCGTCGGCTTGATCATAGCCGTGTTCGAGCATCAACCAGCCGCCGGCCTCGAGGTAATCCGGGGCCTGGGCGACGATCAAGCGCAGATCGTCGAGCCCGTCGACACCGGCGACCAGGGCACTGGCCGGTTCGAAACGCACGTCGCCTTCCACCAGGTGCGGATCGGCGGAGGCGATGTAAGGCGGGTTGCTGATGATCAGTTGAAAACGTTGACCTTCCAGGGCGCTGAACCAATGGCTGCTCAACACCGTGGCGTTTTTCAGGTGCAGGCGCTGGCGATTGCGTTCGGCCAATGCCACGGCTTCGATCACGCGATCGACGGCGGTGACTGTCCAGGCCGGGCGTTCGCTGGCCAGGGCCAGGGCAATCGCGCCGCTGCCGGTGCCGAGGTCGAGGACCGTGGCCGGTGTCGCGGGCAACAATTCCAGCGCGGTTTCCACCAGCAATTCAGTGTCCGGGCGCGGGATCAATGTGTGTGGTGCAACTTCCAGATCGAGCTTCCAGAAACCTTGCTGGCCGAGAATATAGGCCACCGGCTCACCGCCGCGACGACGCTGCAAGTAACTGGCGAAGGTCAGCGCCGCTTCGCTCGGCACGATGCGCTCGGGCCAGGTGTGCAGGAAGCTGCGGGACTTGCCCAAGGCAGCGGCCAGCAACAGTTCGGCATCGAGGCGCGCCGTCGGCGAGTCGGGGAGATCGGCAGCGCGTAATAAACTGGCAATGATCGTCATTTACTCACCTATCGCCGCCAATTGGTCGGCCTGGAACTCGGCCAACAACGGCTCGATCACCGCTTCGACGCCACCGGCGAGGATTTCGTCGAGGGAGTACAGCGTCAGGTTGACCCGGTGGTCGGTGACCCGGCCCTGGGCAAAGTTGTAGGTGCGGATCCGCTCGGAGCGATCACCCGAACCCACCAGCAGTTTACGCTCGCTGGCGATGGCATTCGCGGCGGCGCTGGTCTGCTGGTCGTTGAGCTTGGCCGACAGCCAGGACATCGCCCGGGCGCGGTTTTTGTGCTGGGAACGTTCTTCCTGGCACTCGACGACAATACCCGATGGCAAGTGCGTGATGCGGATTGCCGAGTCGGTCTTGTTGACGTGCTGGCCGCCAGCGCCCGAGGACTTGTAGGTGTCGATGCGCAAGTCGGACGGGTTGATCTCGATCGCTTCCTGCTCGTCCGGCTCGGGCAACACGGCCACGGTGCACGCCGAAGTGTGGATGCGGCCTTGGGATTCAGTCGCCGGCACACGCTGCACGCGATGTGCGCCGGATTCGAATTTCAGTTTGCCGTAGACATTCTCGCCTTCGACCCGGGCGATGACTTCTTTATAGCCGCCGTGTTCGCCGATGTTCTCCGAGAGAATCTCCACGCGCCAGCCACGCCGCTCGGCGTATCGCGAATACATGCGGAACAGGTCGCCGGAGAAAATCGCCGCCTCGTCACCGCCGGTGCCGGCACGGATTTCGAGGAACACGTTGCGCCCGTCGTTCGGGTCCTTGGGCAGCAGCATGCGTTGCAGCCGGGCTTCGATTTCGATCAGTTGCTCTTTGGCTTCGCGCACTTCTTCCACGGCCATTTCGCGCATGTCCGGGTCGCTGTCCTTGAGCAGTGCCTGGGCGCCTTCGAGGTCGCCTTGCACTTTGAGCAGCTGTTTATAGGTGTCGACAATCGGCTCGACTTCCGCGTATTCCTTGGAATAGGCGCGGAATTTGGCCTGATCGGAAATGACCTCGCCATCGCCAAGCAGAGCGGTCAATTCCTCGAAACGGTCCTGGAGGATGTCCAGCTTATTGAGCAGTGACGCTTTCATTGCGGTTTTTTATCCGAGCTATCCGACGAGCCCTCATGGAGGGCAAACAGTTCCTGGGCCATGGCCAGCGCATCGAGGCGGCCTTCGGCAGTCAACTTTTTCAACTGTACGCTAGGGGCGTGCAACAGTTTGTTGGTCAAGCCACGGGCCAGTTGCACCAGCACATCTTCGGCGCTGCTGCCGTTGGCCAGCATGCGCTGGGCCTTTTGCAATTCTTCGTCACGCATGCGCTCGCTTTGCTGGCGGTAGGCCTTGAGCACATCCACCGCCGCCAGTTCGCGCAGGCGCACCATGAAGTCGTCGGCGCCGATCGAGACCATTTCTTCCGCGGCCTGGGCTGCGCCCTGGCGGCTCTTGAGGTTTTCGGCGACCACTTCGTGGAGATCGTCGACGCTGTACAGGTAAACGTCGTCGAGTTCGCCGACTTCGGGCTCGATATCCCGTGGGACGGCGATATCGACCATGAAGATCGGCTTGTGCTTGCGCAGCTTCAAGGCACTTTCCACCGCGCCTTTACCCAGGATCGGCAACTGGCTGGCGGTGGAGCTGATCACGATATCGCTACGCACCAGTTCCGCCGGGATGTCCGACAGCAGCACGGCGTGGGCGCCGAACTGTTCGGCTAGGATGCTCGCGCGTTCGAGGGTGCGGTTGGCGACGACGATGCGCTTGACCCCCAGCTCGTGCAGATGACGGGCGACCAGCGTGATGGTCTCGCCGGCGCCGATCAGCAAGGCCTGGCTGCGTTGCAAGTCGCTGAAAATCTGCTTGGCCAGGCTGACCGCGGCAAACGCCACGGACACCGGGTTTTCACCGATGGCAGTGTCGGTGCGCACCTGCTTGGCGGCGTTGAAAGTCGCCTGGAACAGCCTGCCCAGCAGCGGACCGATGGTGCCGGCCTCTCGCGCCACGGCGTAGGCAGATTTCATCTGGCCGAGAATCTGCGGTTCGCCCAACACCAGCGAATCGAGCCCGGAGGCGACCCGCATCATGTGACGAACTGCCGCATCATCTTCGTGCACATAACTGCTCGCACGCAGCTCATCGAGGCTCAAATGATGATAATCGGCCAGCCAGCGCAGGATGATGTCCGCCGAAAGGTGATCCTGCTCTATATAAAGCTCACTGCGATTGCAGGTGGAAAGGATCGCAGCTTCGCGGCTGTCGGTCAGTCGGCAGAGCTGCTGCAACGCCTCCACCAGCTGCTCAGGGGTAAAGGCCACGCGCTCGCGGACGTCTACTGAAGCAGTCTTGTGGTTAATACCGAGTGCAAGGAAGGCCATTCAAGGTCGCTGATGGTGACGTGAAGCCGGCAATTGTCCTACTTCGACACAGACAGAACAACTACCGCTGACTATTGTCCCAATCACTTGCCTCTATAAAGGCATCAATTGAGACTCGGTTATGTTTGGCCGAAGGCTTGTGTCATGATGATCCGACCGCAGGTTAGTCGTCCTTCTCCTATATGAATAGATCTTCCGCGTTGCTCCTCGCTTTTGTCTTCCTCAGCGGCTGCCAGGCCATGGCCCCCGTTTCGCCGGACGGTACGTCTCCGGTCGAAGACAGCACTCCAGCCCCTGAAAAGCCCAAGGTCTACAGCTCATTCAGCGAAGAAACCGTCTTCAGCCTGTTGAGCGCCGAACTGGCTGGCCAACGCAATCGTTTCGACATTGCGCTGGACAACTACGTGACCCAGGCGATCAACACCCAGGATCCGGGCGTCTCCGAGCGGGCATTCCGCATCGCCGAGTACCTGGGCGCCGATCAGGCTGCCCTGGATACCGCGCTGATCTGGGCGAAAAACGCCCCGGACGACCTCGAAGCGCAGCGGGCAGCCGCCGTGCAACTGGCGCGCGCCGGGCGTTATGACGACTCCATGGTCTATATGGAGAAAGTCCTGCTGGGCAAGGGCGACACGCATTTCGACTTTCTCGCCCTGTCTGCGGCTGACACCGACCAGGACACCCGCAACGGTTTGATGAAAAGTTTTGACCGTTTGTTGCAGCGTCATCCGAACAACAGCCAGCTGATTTTCGGTAAGGCCTTGTTGATGCAACAGGACGGCGACGCCAAAGGCGCATTGAGCCTGCTGGAAGACAATCCGCCGGATGAAGGCGAAATCGCTCCGATCCTGTTGCGGGCGCGCCTGCTGCAAACCCTCAACCGTGGCGGTGAAGCCCTGCCGTTGCTGCAAAAAAGCATCAAGAAATACCCGGACGACAAACGCCTGCGCCTGACTTACGCGCGCATGCTGGTTGAACAGGACCGCATGGACGACGCCAAAGTCGAGTTCTCCAGCCTGGTCCAGCAGTATCCGGAAGATGACGAATTGCGTTATTCCCTGGCGCTGGTATGCCTGGAAGCCAAGGCCTGGGACGAGGCCAAGGGTTACCTGGAAGACCTGATTGCCCGGGAAAGCCATGTGGATTCGGCGCACCTGAACCTCGGCCGTATCGCTGAGGAGCGCAACGACCCGCAAGGTGCATTGATCGAATACGCCCAGGTCGGCCCCGGCAACGATTACCTGCCAGCGCAATTGCGCCAGGCCGATATCCTGATGAACAACGGCAAGACCGCCGAGGCCCAAAGCAAATTGGCGGCCGAGCGCGACGCACAACCGGATTACGCGATCCAGTTGTACCTGATCGAAGCCGAAACCCTGTCCGCCAACAAACAGGGCGACAAGGCCTGGGGCGTGCTGCACAAAGCCTTGCAGCAATACCCGGACGATCTGAACCTGCTCTACACCCGCGCCATGCTTGCGGAAAAACGCAATGACCTGGCGCAGATGGAGAAAGACCTGCGCCTGATCATCAAGCGCGACCCGGACAATGCGATGGCGTTGAACGCCCTCGGCTACACCCTGTCCGACCGCACGACCCGCTACGAAGAAGCCAAGGCCCTGATCGAACACGCGCACAAGCTCAATCCGGAAGACCCGGCGGTACTCGACAGCCTCGGCTGGGTGAATTTCCGTCTGGGTAATCTCGATGAAGCCGAGCGCTACCTGCGTCAGGCGCTGGAGCGATTCCCCGATCAGGAAGTCGCCGCTCACCTGGGCGAAGTCCTGTGGGCCAACGGCAAACAGCGCGAAGCCAAGCAAATCTGGGGCAAGTTCCTCAAGGATCAACCCGACAGCCCTACCCTGCGCGGCACCATCAAGCGCCTGACCGGATCAGAGACTCTTTAAGATTATGTTTTTGCGCCACGTTATCGTTTTCAGCTTCATTGCCCTGCTCGCCGGTTGCGCGGGCTTCGGCGCCCGCGAATCGGTCCAGGGTCAAGGCAACCCGGCCCAATGGAACACATATAAACAGCAGATGACCAGCCTCGACGGCTGGCAGATCAACGGCAAGATCGGCATCCGCGCACCCAAGGATTCGGGCAGCGGCACGTTGTTCTGGCTGCAACGACAGGACTACTACGACATCCGTCTCTCCGGCCCGTTGGGTCGCGGTGCCGCTCGCCTGACCGGACGTCCCGGCAAGGTGTCGCTGGAAGTGGCCAACCAGGGTCGCTTCGAGGCGCCGACGCCGGAAGCCCTTCTCGAAGAACAGCTGGGCTGGAAATTGCCTGTGTCTAACCTGGCTTGGTGGGTTCGCGGCCTTCCGGCTCCCGACAGCAAGAGTCGCCTGACCCTGGACGCCGACAGTCGCCTGGCCAACCTCGAACAGGATGGCTGGCAGGTCGAATACCTGAGCTACGCCGAACAAAACGGCTATTGGCTGCCCGAGCGGATCAAACTGCACGGCACCGACCTTGATGTCACGCTGGTGATCAAGGAATGGCAACCACGCAAACTGGGGCAGTGAACATGACTGCTCCGCGCTTGACGCTGCCCTCGCCGGCCAAACTCAATCTGATGCTGCACATTCTCGGGCGCCGTGAAGACGGCTACCACGAGCTGCAGACGATTTTTCAGTTTCTCGATTACGGTGATGAAATCACCTTCGCTGTGCGCGATGACGGAGTGATTCGTTTGCACACTGAATTCGAAGGCGTTCCTCATGACAGCAATCTGATTGTTCGAGCCGCAAAGAAACTTCAGGAGCAATCCGGTTGTGCACTCGGCATCGATATCTGGATCGATAAAGTCCTGCCCATGGGCGGTGGAATCGGCGGCGGCAGTTCAAATGCCGCGACGACTTTGCTCGGCCTCAACCACCTCTGGCAACTGGGCTGGGACGAGGATCGACTGGCCGTACTGGGCCTGACGCTGGGCGCCGACGTCCCGGTTTTCGTCCGTGGTCACGCCGCTTTTGCCGAGGGCGTCGGGGAGAAACTCACCCCTGTAGCCCCCGAAGAACCGTGGTATCTCGTGCTGGTGCCGCAAGTATCTGTAAGTACAGCAGAAATTTTTTCCGATCCGTTGTTGACACGTAACTCTTCTCCCATTAAAGTGCGCCCCGTTCCCAAGGGAAA
>NZ_JBIUXZ010000031.1:61811-62563 GCF_044744265.1 Pseudomonas sp. NPDC087342 | reverse complement strand
CCGTAAAGGAATCTTCCTCGGCGGAGTCCGCATGCCCTAAAGCTCCAGGCAGCAGTCGTGTAACCGCATCGATCAGGACCATCGCCGGCAGCTCGCCGCCAGACAGTACATAGTCGCCAATCGACCACTCTTCATCGACGTGAGCATCTATAAAACGCTCGTCAATGCCTTCATAGCGGCCGGCAATCAGGATCAATGCATCCAGATTCGCCAACTCGCGGACCGCCGACTGAGTCAGCTGACGGCCTTGGGGGGACAGGTAAATCACCTTCGCCGCCTCCCCGGCTGCTGCCTTGGCCTGAACCAGAGCATCTTCCAGGGGCTTGATCTTCATCACCATGCCCGGGCCACCGCCAAATGGGCGATCGTCCACAGTGTGATGTCGATCCGTCGTGTAGTCTCGCGGATTCCAACAGGTCAGCTGCAACAGCCCCTGTTTCACCGCACGACTGGTGATGCCGTACTCGCTGATGGCGGAGAACATCTCGGGAAACAAACTGATCACTTCTACGCGCAAGTTAGCCACGCTTAGAAGTCCGCATCCCATTCCACCTTCATCTCGCCTGCGGCAAGGTCGACTGCCAACACGCATTGCTCCGTATAGGGCAACAGGCGTTCGCGATCATCCAGGCTGCCAGCGCAAGGCTTGACCACCATTACATCATTGGCGCCGGTTTCCAGAAGATGATCGATTTTCCCGAGCAATTGCCCTAGTTTAAAAAAAACATAAATACATCCATCATGTAACAATA
>NZ_JBIUXZ010000031.1:22358-61801 GCF_044744265.1 Pseudomonas sp. NPDC087342 | reverse complement strand
CGGTCAATTCAGGGAACAGGTTGCGCGGCACGCAGATCTCATAACCGGCCAGAAGACGAGCTTCTTCACGATCATCGAGACCCTTGAGCTTTGCGACCAGGAACTTGTCGTTCCCGCGTCCGCTGACCAGCTCGACCTGTTTGACATTGCCTTCGCGCTTGAGCGTCCAGGTTTTGTACTGCAACAGGTTTTCAGTCGGATCAGTAAAGGAATAAACCTTCACTTCGCCGCGAACGCCGTGAACAGAGTAAATCTTGCCGATAACGATCAAATCATCAGCAATAGCAGGCGTCGCGCTCATATTGCTCAGGCCGCAGCCTTAGATGCATCCTTCAACAACTGAGCAACACGCTCAGAAGGTTGTGCACCAACGCTCAGCCAGTAGGCTACGCGCTCTTGGTTCACGGACAGACGAACTTCTTGACCACGAGCAACAGGGTTGAAGAAACCAACCTGTTCCTTGTGCGAACCGTCGCGCGGGTTGCGGCTGTCGGTTACGGTCAAGTGGTAAAACGGGCGCTTTTTGGAGCCGCCAAGGGCAAGACGGATTGTTAGCATGTGAACATCGTTCCTGTAGTCGGTGCTGCAAATCTAAAGGCACAGCGGGCATAGGTGCCCGAAAGGCCGCATATTCTAAGGAATATCCGGACTTTTGCAAATGTCTTTTTCCGGCGGCCTTCCGGTCGCCATCAAGATTTGCTATAGAGCCGTCGTTGAAAACGGCCAGTCAGCTCCCGCCAAGTGCGGGTTTGCTGGAGTTCCCACATTGCTGTGGACAGCGCAAGAGCAAGCCCTTGCGCGGATTCTTTACATCTTCGGCATACCGCCGCCGGGCAACATACCGCCCATGCCGCGCATCATTTTGGCCATTCCGCCTTTCGCGGAGAATTTCTTCATCATCTTCTGCATCTGCTTGTGTTGCTTGATCAAGCGACCGATGTCCTGCACCTGAGTGCCCGAACCCATGGCGATCCGGCGTTTGCGCGAACCGCTGATCAGCTCAGGGTCGCGGCGCTCGGCCGGGGTCATGGAATTGATGATGGCTTCCATTTGCTTGAATTGCTTCTCTGCCGCGCCCTGGGCATTGCCCATTTGCGCCAGGTTCACACCGCCGATGTTCGGCAGCTTGTCCATGAGGCCGCCGAGGCCGCCCATGTTCTTCATCTGTTGCAACTGATCGCGGAAGTCTTCGAGGTCGAAGCCCTTGCCCTTCTTCAGCTTCTTGGCCAGTTTGTCGGCCTTGTCCTTGTCGAGGGTCGCTTCAGCCTGTTCGATCAGGCTGAGCACGTCGCCCATGCCGAGGATGCGCGAAGCAATCCGCTCAGGGTGGAACGGTTCGAGCGCTTCGCTCTTCTCGCCCATACCGATGAACTTGATCGGCTTGCCAGTGATGGCGCGGACCGACAGGGCGGCACCGCCACGGGCGTCGCCGTCGACCTTGGTCAGGATCACACCGGTCAGCGGCAGTGCATCACCGAAGGCCTTGGCTGTGTTGGCGGCGTCCTGGCCGGTCATGGCATCGACCACGAACAGGGTTTCGACCGGGTTGATCGCGGCGTGCAGCGCCTTGATCTCGCCCATCATCTCTTCGTCGATGTGCAGACGACCGGCGGTATCGACGATGACGACGTCGATGAATTTCAGCTTTGCTTCTTTAATAGCGGCTTGCGCGATCTCGACCGGCTTCTGGCTCAGGTCGGACGGGAAGAAGGTAACACCGACTTCACCCGCGAGCATTTCCAGCTGTTTGATCGCCGCAGGACGGTAAACGTCCGCGGACACGACCATGACCGTCTTCTTCTTGCGCTCTTTAAGGAAGCGCGCAAGTTTGCCGGCGGTGGTGGTTTTACCCGCGCCCTGCAAACCGGCCATCAGTACGACGGCGGGCGGAACGGCGCTCAGGTTCAAGTCTTCGTTGGCCGCGCCCATCAGGCTTTCGAGTTCGGCCTGGACGATCTTCACGAAGGCCTGGCCCGGCGTCAGGCTGCGCGACACTTCGGTGCCGACGGCGCGTTCCTTGACCGAATTGACGAAGTCCTTGACCACCGGCAGGGCGACGTCGGCTTCGAGCAACGCCATGCGCACTTCGCGCAAGGTGTCTTTGATATTGTCTTCGGTCAGCTTGGCCTTGCCGGTGACATGGCGCAGCGTCTGCGAGAGACGGTCGGTTAAGTTTTCAAACATTGCGCGATCCTTTCAGGCCCTGTGTAGACCGGGATAATGGCGGCCCAGACCGGAATAAACATGTGCTCGGCGAGCCTGCGGCGTGGGCAGGTCGCGGATTATAGCGAAGACTGCGTCTGGCGGACACCTCGCTGTCAGGTTCTATGGTCTTTCGTGCCATGTGGGTTCTATGCCAAACTCGCGCCTTTCGGGCTTGCCTAACAGGATTTATGCTCCCCTTGTCACCCAGTTTGCTTACCACCCTCGCCGCCGCCTGCTTATATGCCGCTGCGACTATCTATCAAGGCACTCGCCTGGCCTCCGGAGCCAAGGCGAACAAGCGCCTGCTGGTCACGCTCGGCGTATTGGCCGTGCTGGCTCACAGCGCCAGTCTGTTCACGCATCTGCTGACGCCGATCGGCCTGGGCCTGGATTTCTTCAGTGCCGCCAGCCTGATTGCCGCAGCCGTTATCGCCCTGACCCTGCTGGCCTGCTCGCGGATTCCGGTGGAGAACCTGCTGATATTGCTGTTCCCGCTCGGCGCTGCAACTGTGCTCCTGGCGCAGTTCGCCCCGGCCGGCACCGTGCAGATCATCGACGAAGAGCCGGGCATCCTCGCCCACATTCTTTTGTCGATCCTGGCTTACGGCATGTTCACTATCGCGGTGTTCCAGGCCTTGCTGCTGCTGGTGCAAGATCACCAGCTCAAGCACAAGCATCCGTCCGGGCTGATCAAGAACTTCCCGCCGCTGCAAACCATGGAAAGCCTGCTGTTCGGCTTTCTCTGGGCCGGCTGGACCTTGCTGTCGCTGTCGCTGATCTCTGGCTGGCTGTTCGTCGAGAATCTGTTCGCGCAGCATCTGGTGCACAAGACCCTGCTGGCCTGCCTGGCCTGGATCGTGTTCAGCGTATTGCTGTGGGGCCGTAATCGCCTCGGCTGGCGCGGACACAAGGCGATCCGCTGGACCCTCGCCGGTTTCTGCCTGCTGATGCTGGCCTATTTCGGCAGTAAGCTGGTTCGTGAATACATTCTGCACATCTGACGGGCGGCAATAATGGACGACTTGCCCATAGGGCCGATGCTTGCAGTGATCGCCCTGCTGATTTTGTGGTCGGGGCTGTTTACCGCCATCGAAGTCGCGCAACAGTACCTGTTGGCCCAACGCACGGCCTCTCGGTCGAGCGACAAGCCCCTGGCGAAGCTGAGCTTTCCGCTGAACAGCCTGATCCTCTGTAACACCCTGTGCCGCGCGCTGGTCATGGTCATCAGCACCTTGCTGGCGATTTTCACCTGGGCGGAAAACGGCCCATGGGCTGCTTGCGTCGGTGCCGGCGTGATCCTGCTGGTGTTCGCCGACTACCTGCCGCGCACCCTGGCCGTGCGCTACCCGGACGCGATACTGAACCTGGGCAACACGCTGCTCGGCGCGCCGCTGAAAATCATTTACCCCGCAGCCTGGCTGCTCAATGGCTTCAGCCAATTGCTGATGCGCCCGTTCGCCCGCAAGGTCAAAGTGGTGCAGCAAAGCGAAGACGAGGCACAGGCGGATCGGCACGACGATCACGACCACGCGCCCTCCCGCCCGCACCCGCTGTCGGGCATTCATGCGCTGGACAACATCACGGTCAACGACATTCTGGTACCGCGCAGTGATGTCGACGGAATCAACCTCGACGACACCCTCGACGAAATAATCGAACAACTGCGCAACAACCGCCGCACGCGCCTGCCGGTGTTCCACAGCGACATCAATCAGGTCGAAGCGGTGCTCAATACCCGGCAGATCCGCCACTTGTTGCCGGATGCCAGCCTGACGCTCGAAGCGTTGCTGGCGGCCTGCCACGAACCGTACTTCGTGCCGGAAAGCACGCCGTTGCAGTTGCAATTGCTGAATTTCCACAAGCAACAGCGGCGCCTGGGCATGGTGGTGGACGAATACGGCGAAGTGCTCGGCATCGTGACCCTGGAAGACATCCTCGAAGAAATCGTCGGCGAGTTCGAAAGCGAGCACA
Organism: Pseudomonas sp. NPDC087342; assembly: GCF_044744265.1. Lineage (NCBI taxonomy): Bacteria > Pseudomonadati > Pseudomonadota > Gammaproteobacteria > Pseudomonadales > Pseudomonadaceae > Pseudomonas > Pseudomonas sp. NPDC087342. The sequence goes on along the minus strand of NZ_JBIUXZ010000031.1, from coordinate 57,625 downwards.
GCCTGGACAACCCGCACGTTCACCCACAGGCCGACGGTCGATTGATGATCGAAGGTGCGGCGTCAATTCGCGAACTGAATAAAAGTCTTGGCTGGCACCTGCCCAGCGACGGCCCGAAAACCCTGAACGGTCTCGTGACCGAGGCGCTGGAGACTATTCCGGAAAGCTCGGTTTGCCTGAAGATCGGGCGTTATCGGCTGGAGATTCTCGAGACCGAAGACAACCGCGTCACGCAGGTGTTGGTCTGGCATACCAGTTCGGTGCCGGTCCTGTCCAAAATCTGACGCGATCCCTTTCTGTCAGTGAACACAGAAAAATGTGGGAGCGAGCCTGCTCGCGAAGAGGGCGTTACAGTCAACATTAATGCTGGCTGATACACCGCCTTCGCGAGCAGGCTCGCTCCCACATGGATTTTGCCTTGCCCTCGATAGCCAACCCCCTTGTTGAATCGTTAGCCGCCTTCCTATAATCGAGTCGCTTACCCAAGCCCCGCCTTACCCCGTGCTACCCGCACGCTGCGTTAAACCCACATCCCTGGGTGTTCGACCATAATAATTCGCTCCACTGGAGCATGACTGTCAGGGATCACCGCATGACGACCAGCACCGCTTACAGCGACACCACGCCTGCCCAGCCGACGAACTCCGCCACACGAGTGGCCACCGCGAGCTTCATCGGCACCGCCATCGAGTTCTACGACTTCTACGTCTACGCCACCGCCGCTGCGCTGGTGATCGGGCCGGTGTTTTTCCCACAGACTTCCGGCACTGCGCAGATGCTCTCGGCGTTTCTCACGTTCGGCATCGCTTTCCTGGCGCGACCATTGGGTTCGGCGCTGTTCGGCCACTTCGGTGACCGCATCGGGCGCAAATCGACCTTGGTTGCGTCGCTGCTGTTGATGGGTGTGTGCACCACGTTGATTGGCGTGCTGCCGGGTTACGACAGCATCGGGGCCTGGGCGCCGATCCTGCTTTGCGTGCTGCGGTTTGGCCAAGGCCTGGGGCTAGGCGGCGAATGGGGCGGCGCGGCATTGCTGGCGACGGAGAATGCGCCGAAGGGCAAACGCGCCTGGTTCGGCATGTTCCCGCAGCTCGGCCCTTCGATTGGCTTCCTGGCGGCCAACGGGTTGTTCCTGACGCTGGCCATGACCCTGAGCGACGAACAGTTCCGCTCGTGGGGCTGGCGCATTCCGTTCCTGTTGAGCGCCGTGCTGGTGATGGTCGGCCTGTATGTGCGCCTCAAACTCCACGAAACCCCGGTGTTCGCCAACGCCATGGCGCGCCAGGAGCGGGTAAAGATTCCGCTGGTCGAGCTGTTCAGCCAGTACTGGGCGCCGATGTTGCTGGGTGCCGGGTCGATGGTGGTCTGCTATGCGCTGTTCTACATCTCGACCGTATTTTCCCTGAGCTACGGGGTGTCGACCCTCGGCTACACCCGCGAAACCTTCCTCGCGCTGCTGTGTTTTGCGGTGCTGTTCATGGCGGCGGCGACGCCGTTGTCGGCTTGGGCCAGTGACCGTTACGGGCGCAAACCGGTGCTGATCATCGGTGGCGTGCTGGCGATTTTGTCCGGCTTCCTGATGGAACCGTTGCTGACCCACGGCACGACCTGGGGCGTGGCGCTGTTCTTGTGCATCGAACTGTTTCTGATGGGCGTGACGTTTGCGCCAATGGGCGCCTTGCTGCCGGAGCTGTTTCCGACTCACGTGCGGTATACCGGTGCGTCGGCAGCCTACAACCTGGGCGGCATTGTCGGAGCCTCGGCGGCGCCGTTCTTTGCGCAGAAACTGGTGGCGATGGGCGGTTTGAGTTATGTCGGCGGGTATGTATCGGGGGCGGCGGTGCTGAGTTTGATTGCGGTGCTGTGCCTGAAAGAGACACGGCATAACGATTTGAATCGGGTGGCCTGACAGAAAAAGCTTCGCGGGCAAGCCTCGCTCCTACACTGATCGCGCGTGAACACAGATCCAATGTAGGAGCGAGGCTTGCCCGCGAAGGCCACGCCTCGGTTTACAGCTCTACAACAACAGCCTGAGAAGCACGGGTCGCTTTGGCCCGAGCCGCCTCAATCGACTCATCCCGCGCCAACGCCACACCCATCCGGCGCTGGCCATTCACTTCTGGCTTGCCGAACAGACGCAACGCCGTGTCCGGCTCGCTCAATGCAGCGCCCAGGTTGGCGAACGCGGTTTGGGTCGACTGCCCTTCCACCAGGATCACCGCCGACGCCGATGGGCCGACCTGACGGATCAACGGAATAGGCAGGCCCAGAATCGCCCGGGCGTGCAGGGCGAATTGCGACAGGTCCTGGGAAATCAGGGTCACCAGGCCAGTGTCATGCGGGCGCGGCGAGACTTCGCTGAACCACACCTGATCACCTTTGATGAACAGCTCGACGCCAAACAGACCACGGCCACCCAAGGCTTCGGTCACGGCTTTGGCGACGCGCTCGGATTCAGCCAAGGCAACCGGGCTCATGGCTTGTGGCTGCCAGGATTCCTGGTAGTCGCCCTTCTCCTGACGGTGACCGACTGGCGCACAGAACGTGGTGCCACCGATGTGGCGCACGGTCAGCAGAGTGATTTCGTAGTCGAAATCGATAAAACCTTCGATGATCACCCGACCTTTACCGGCACGCCCGCCTTCCTGGGCGTAATCCCACGCGGTTTTCACGTCGTCGGCGCTGCGCAGCAGGCTCTGGCCTTTGCCCGAGGAGCTCATGACCGGTTTGACCACACACGGGAAGCCCAGGTCTTCAACGGCTTTGCTGTAGTCCTCGAAGGTGTCGGCGAAGTGGTACGGCGAGGTCGGCAGGTCCAGCTCTTCAGCGGCCAGGCGACGGATACCTTCGCGGTTCATGGTCAACTGCGTGGCGCGAGCGGTCGGGATCACGGTGAAGCCTTCGGCTTCCAGTTCAACCAAGGTCGCGGTGGCGATGGCTTCGATTTCCGGCACGATAAAGTGCGGTTTTTCGGCCTCGATCACAGCGCGCAGGGCCGCACCGTCGAGCATGTTGATCACATGGCTGCGATGGGCGACTTGCATGGCCGGCGCATTGGCGTAGCGATCCACGGCGATCACTTCAACGCCCAGGCGTTGCAGCTCGATCACCACTTCCTTGCCCAACTCGCCACAGCCACACATTAATACGCGGGTCGCAGTGGGCGACAATGGAGTTCCGATACGGGTCATCTGAAGGTCCTCAAAGAAGCGGATCATCGAGGGAATCGGCCAATGGCGCACTTCCCATGGGGAGAAAGCGCGGCATTTTACATGAACCGCAGGGTTTGGCTTCAGCTGGCGACGGCCTGTTTGCGCAAGCGCCAGGCCATGATCAGCCAGACGACCGTTACGCCGGCGAACTTCGAGCCCATGGCGGTAAGGATCACGGCCGGGGTGAAGGCGTCGATCATGCCGAAAAAGATGAAGGTATCGAGGGGAATGCTCAGCGCCGAACTTATCCACAAGCGATCGTGCAATGGGCGCTTGGTGATGCTGAACACCAGCCAGTCGATGCACTCGGATATCGCAAACGCAGTAGCGCTGGCCAGGGCGATGGACGGGTCGGACGTCACGTAGGACAACACCAGTGCCGCCAGCATCGCGGCAATGGCGCCGTGGCCGAAGCGGGTTTGCACCATGTCGCGCAGGACAAACACCAGGCCGCCCCAGGCCGACCAGATGATGTCCAGGTGCGGAGCGGTGGAAAAGGCGTAGTTGATCAGCACGACGCTGCTGATGTAGGCGATCAGGAAGAGCATAGGGCTTGGGGATACCTGTCAATTTGGAGCACAGGGTACTTCAGGGGGCGGGTTCGGGCCAAGGGAGACGGTAGCGTTTGTGATGACGTCTTCGCGGGCAAGCCTCGCTCCTACAGGTACGGCGATGTTCTTGTAGGAGCGAGGCTTGCCCGCGAAGGCCGCACCTCAATTATCGGATTTGCCCCCGATCATCCAGATCAACCCACTCGACTTCGCCCGTTCATGACACAACTCCAGCACCTTGCGGCGCTCGGCATTGTCCATCCGGCTCCAGCGGGTGATCTCTTCCACCGTACGCTGGCACCCGGTGCAGATATCGTCGTCATCCAGTGCGCAGATGTTCACGCAGGGCGATAGCACCGGCCGTTCAGTGGCGTTCATTCTTCCTGCTCGACCAGGTCGCGGGCATAGCGCTGCGAGTTGTGCACATAGTGGGCGGCGCTGGCTTCGAGCATTTTCTTCTGCGGCTCGGTGAGTTCGCGCACGACTTTGCCCGGCGAGCCCATGACCAATGAACCGTCGGGAATCTCCTTGTTTTCACCGATCAGCGAATTGGCGCCGATGATGCAGTTCTTGCCGATTTTCGCGCCGTTGAGGATCACCGCATTGATGCCGATAAGGCTGTAGTCGCCCACTGTGCAGCCATGGAGCATGGCGTTGTGGCCGATGGTCACGCCAGTGCCGATGGTCAGCGGGTAGCCCATGTCGGTGTGCATCACGGTGCCGTCCTGGACGTTGCTGTTCTTGCCGATCAGGATCAGTTCGTTGTCGCCACGCAACACGGCGTTGAACCAGACGTTGGCGCCCTCTTCCAGCTTGACCTTGCCCACCAGCACGGCATTGGGCGCAACCCAGCTCCGTGGATGGGTTTCGACGCGGGCGTCGCCCAGGCGGTATTTCATCGTGTTGTCCTCAAGGCTCAGGCCGGGTTCACGCCATTCGAACGATGGCTTCAGGTGTTGATAAAACTCTTGGGCGGATGATGCAGGCTGATGTCGGCGTCATACAGCAGGTTGATCAGCTCGACGATCATGATCGCGGTCAGCCCCCAGATCTTGTACTCGCCATATCGATAGCTCGGCACGTACCAACTGCGGCCCTGGTAATCGATACGGTGGGTGTGTTCCCGAGGGTCCTCGCGAAAGAACTCCAGGGGCACGCTGAACACGGCGGCGATTTCGGCATCGTTGGCCAGGTATTCAACGTAATCGGGAATAACGCCGACATAAGGCGTGACCTTGATGCCGTGCAGGGAGATCAACGGGCTGAGCGGACCGATCACTTCCACCAGACCGGGCGGCAGGCCGATTTCTTCTTCGGCTTCGCGCAGGGCAGTGAAGATCAGGTCGGGGTCTTCGGGGTCGCGTCGACCGCCGGGGAAGGCGACTTCGCCGCCATGGGTCGAGAGCCCGCTGGCGCGCAGGGTCAGAACCAGTTCCGGTTCATCGCTGCGGGTGATCGGCACCAATACGGCGGCCTCAGGGAAACGCTTGTCGGTTTCAAGGGTGCGTGGCGTGTGGTTGCTTACCCGATGCAGTAGCTCGTCCAGCATGAGTGTTCTCGATCTGTGCCTTACCCTGCATCATGCACCAAACACACCGACCGCCCAACCCCCGAACTGCCCCATGTCGCGAAACGACAACTTGCCGACTGACACCGCCGCACGCCAAGATAGGCGCAGCCTCCAGGAACCCAAGCATGAAATTTTGCAGTCAGTGCGGTAACCCGGTCACTCAGCGCATTCCCGAAGGCGATTCGCGCCTGCGATTTGTCTGCGACAGCTGTCAGACCATTCACTACCAGAACCCCAATATCGTCGCCGGTTGCGTCGCCACCTGGGGTTCGAAAGTGTTGCTGTGCCGCCGCGCCATCGAGCCGCGACTCGGCTACTGGACCCTTCCCGCCGGTTTCATGGAAAACGGCGAGACCATCGAGCAGGCTGCCGTGCGCGAAACCGCCGAGGAAGCCTGCGCCCGGGTACGCAACCTGAGCATCTATACGCTGATCGACGTGCCGCACATCAGTCAGGTGCATGTATTCTTCCGCGCCGAACTGGTGGACCTGGACTTCTCCGCCGGCCCCGAGAGCCTGGAAGTCATGTTGTTCGAAGAAGCCGATATCCCTTGGTCCGAGCTGGCTTTCCGCACGGTGGGCCGTACCTTAGAATGCTTCTTCGCTGACCGGCAGACGGAGGTCTACCCGGTGCGATCCGAGTCGATTCCGCCGCTCGCCCAAGCCGCCATCACTTAAGCGTCAGTTAATCCAAAACCATCTATAACTTATAAATAGTCGCGACACCTCTAGGGATATCGTTTCAATGCGCTGGTTGCTTGCTTTGTTTTGCCTGTCGTTCGTCGTGGTGTCCCAGGCTTCCACCGTGGTCACTCTGGACGGCAAACCCATTGAAAAAGTGCTGGTGCTTAAATCCGCCCATCAACTGCAACTGATCGCCGACGGCAAACCGCTGCGAACCTACCGCATTTCCCTGGGCAAAAATCCTCGGGGCACGAAGCTGATGGAAGGCGACAAGCGTACGCCAGAGGGGTTTTACTGGGTCGATTGGCGCAAGGTCAGTGACCGCTTCAACCTCGCCATGCACATCTCGTATCCGAACATTACCGACTCGGCCCGCTCACGTCGCGAAGGCGTCGATCCCGGCGGGATGATCATGATTCACGGCACCCCCGACACCTACGACTACCCGGAAGACCTGTTCCACACCCTGGACTGGACCGACGGCTGCATCGCCATGCGCAACATGGACATGCGTGAGGTCTGGGGACTGGTGCCGGATGGCACGATGATCGAGATTCGGCCTTAACTCCCCATCTGTCGAATGGGCTTCTGTGGCGAGGGGGCTTGCCCCCGTTGCGCTGCGAAGCAGTGCCAAATCCTGCAACCGGGTTTCAACTGACACACCGCGCGTGCTGAATTTACGACTGCTGCGCAGCCGAACGGGGGTAAGCCCCCTCGCCACAGTAGACCGAGTCGCCAGTTAATCCGTGTTCCAACCGCTACCTTCTGTCGCCCTTCAAAAAAATAAATCAAAAGATCACAGCCTGCGACAGCGCCTACAGGGTTGATACCACTCCCACCTGTAGGCGCTGCCGCAGGCTGCGATCTTTGCTTTGAAAACCCCCACCCGTAATACCACTTAAAGCCAACCTCCACTAAACCACCCCGAAAGCCCCGGTTTTCCTGCGCCTCTAGCAAAGTGGTCTCATTGACATGGTATTTAAGTGGTATTAGGTTTCGTCCTACAACCGAGCGACAACAATCCAACATCCGCATCGGAAAAGCCCTACATGAATGACATCCAGGCCCTACGTCCTGACGACACCCAGCCGACGCCCCTGTACCTGCAACTGGCGCGCAATCTGGAGGCGGCGATCCATGCCGGCCAATGGAAAGCCGAGCAAGCGATGCCGTCGGAGCGCAGCCTCAGCGAGTCGCTGGGCATTTCCCGCGTCACCGCCCGCAAAGCGCTGGAAGTGCTATTCGATCAAGGCCTGATCCGCCGCAACCAGGGTTCCGGCACCTTCATCACGCCGCGTCTGGAACAACCGCTGTCACGCCTTTCCGGTTTCAGCGAAATGCTCCGTCTGAAAGGTTTCGTCCCCGGCTCGCAGTGGCTGGAGCGGGAAATCACCCCGCCGACCCACGAAGAACTGATCCGCCTCGGCCTCTCGCCCAACGATAAAGTCGCGCGGCTCAAGCGTCTGCGCAAAGCCGACGACACGGTGATGGCGATCGAGATGAGCACCCTGCCCGCCTCGATCATTCCCAAGCCACAAGCGGTGGGCGACTCCCTCTACGAATACCTCGATGGCATCGGCAAACCGATTGTCCGCGCTCTGCAGCACATTCAGGCAATCAACGCCTCGGATGAGTTCGCCGCACTGGTCGGCATCGCCCCCGGCACTGCCATGTTGCTGATGACCCGGGTCGGCTACCTGGAAGACAACACGCCCATCGAAGTCACCGACACCTATTGCCGTAACGACTACTACGACTTTGTCGCAGAGCTTCGTCGATAAAGAGCTTCGTCGCTAACCAAGCTACCGAGAACCGATCATGTCCGAAGACAACATCCTCACTGCCCACGGCTGGGTTCGCGGCCGGCTGATTCACCAGCACGGCAAAGTCGTGTCCATCGAAGGCGTGCCCTGCGATCCAGCCGACAATGACCTGCCTTACCTGCTGCCGGGTTTCATCGACCTGCATGTGCACGGCGGCGGTGGCAAAGACATCATGGAAGGCGCCACAGCCTTCGAAACCATCACCAAAACCCACGTGCGCTTCGGCACCACCTCGCTGTTGGCCACCACCATGACCGCGCCGAGCGAAGAGATTTCCAGCGTGCTCAAAGCCGTCGGCGAGTTCTGCGAACAGCGCCCGACAGGCAGCGCCCGGGTGCTCGGCGTGCACCTTGAAGGCCCGTACATCAACCCCGGCAAACTCGGCGCCCAACCGAATTTCGCCCACACCGCATTGATGGCCGAAGTCGAAGCGTACCTGGCGCTGGCGCCGATCCGCGTGATCACCATTGCTCCGGAAATCGCCGGCCATGACGCGTTGATCCGCACCCTCAGCGCTCGCGGTGTACGCATGCAGATCGGCCACACCCTCGGCAGTTACGAGGAAGGCGTGGCCGCACTGGACGCCGGCGCGACCAGTTTCACCCACCTCTATAACGCCATGAGCCCGTTGCATCACCGCGAACCGGGAATCGTCGGCGCGGCCCTCGCTCACGCCAAATATGCCGAACTGATTCCGGATTTGTTGCACGTGCATCCCGGCGCCATGCGCGTGGCCCTGCGCTCGATCCCGTGCCTGTATTGCGTCACCGATTCGACCGCCGCCGCCGGCATGCCCGACGGTGAATACAAGCTCGGCAGCCACACCGTGACCAAATGCCTGGGCGGTGTGCGCCTGGCCGACGGCACTTTGGCGGGCAGCACCCTGACCATGGATCAGGCCCTGCGCAACCTGGTGAAGATCGGTTTGCCGATCGCCGAGGCTTCGCAGCGTCTGTCGCAATTCCCCGCCGACTACCTCGGCATTACCGAACGCGGGCGCCTGCAACCCGGCGCCTGGGCCGACTGCGTGCGGCTGGATCGCTCACTCACACTGACCGCCGTCATGGTCGAAGGAGAAGACATTGACTTCAAAAATGCTTGAGGAGGCGCTGTCCTCGTTCGAGGCCGTGCAAGCCCAACTGCAACAACTCGACCCGCAGATGATCGAGATTGCCGGACGCCTGCGCCGTCAGCCGCCGCAAGTGGCGATGACCGTCGCCCGTGGCAGCTCCGACCATGCCGCCAGTTATTTCGCCTACCTGACCATGCAGCAACTGGGCATCCCGGTGGCGTCGTTGCCGATGTCGGTGGTGACCATGCAACAGGCCCCGTTGAAGGTCAGCGGTCAGGTCGCGTTTGCGTTCTCGCAATCGGGGCAAAGCCCGGACTTGGTGAACAGCCTGCGTCTGTTGCGCAAACGCGGCGCCCTGAGCATTTCCATGGTCAACGCCGCCGACTCGCCTCTGGAAGCAGCGTGCGAATTCAGCCTGCCGCTGCTGGCCGGCACCGAAAGCAGTGTCGCGGCGACCAAGAGTTTTATCGCCACCCTCAGCGCCAGCGCTCGATTGATCGCCCACTGGAAACAAGACGTGGAATTGCTCGAGGCCGGCAACGCACTGCCCGAAGGTCTGCGCGATGCAGCAAAACAGGATTGGAGCGTGGCGATCGAGGCCCTGCGCGATTGCGAGCGGCTGATGGTGATCGGCCGTGGCGCCGGTTTTGCCATCGCCCAGGAAGCCGCGCTGAAATTCAAGGAAACCTCGGCGATCCAGGCCGAAGCCTTCAGCAGCGCCGAAGTCCGCCACGGCCCTATGGCGCTGATCGGCGACCAATACCCGCTGCTGGTATTCGCCCCGCGCGGCGCCGAGCAGGCCGGTTTGCTGAGTCTGGCGGCGGACATGCGCCAACGCGGTGCTCGCGTGTTGTTGGCCGCACCGGATGACGTCAGCGAACGCGACCTGACCCTGACCCGCGCCGAACACCCGGCCCTCGATCCGATTTTGGCGATCCAGAGTTTCTACGTGATGGCCGCCGGTTTGGCCGTCGCCCGCGGCATGGACCCGGACCAGCCGCGGCACCTGAGCAAAGTGACGCGCACCCATTAAGTCGAAAGGTCCGCGAATCGATCCGAACCGACGTTTTTACTGATGAGACCGAGCCATGCACAACAACAATAAAGAGCTGACCCTCAGCGCCCCGCTCAGCGGCCCGGTGCTCACACTCGCCAAAGTCCCGGACCCGGTGTTCGCCAGCGGCGCCATGGGTGACGGGATTGCTATCGACCCACTGAACGACACCCTCCACGCCCCGTGCGCCGGCGTGGTGGTACACGTCGCCCGCACCGGCCACGCGGTGACCTTGCGTGCCGACAACGGTGCCGAACTGCTGCTGCACCTGGGCCTCGACACCGTCGAGTTGCAGGGCGAAGGTTTTTCGATGCTGGTCAAGGAAGGCGCACGCGTCGCCAACGGCCAACCGTTGCTGCGCTATGACCTGGACAAGGTTGCGCAGCAATGCAAAAGCCTGGTCAGTTTGATGATCCTGACCAACAGCCAGGATTTCCAGGCGCGGCCGATCACGTTGAAATCGGTGAAGGTCGGCGATCCATTGCTGCACATCGTGCGGCGGTTGGCTAATGGCGCTCAGGTCGAAGTCGACCATTCCGGCATCGAAGTTCACGGCCACGTGCGCATCACCCATTGCGGCGGTTTGCACGCTCGGCCGGCGGCGCTGATTCGCCAGACCGCGCAAGGTTTCAAGAGCAAGTCGCAGCTGCATTTCGCCGGCAAGTCGGCGTCTTGCGACAGTTTGATTGGGCTGATGAGCCTGGCCGTCGGCGAGCAGGAAGAAGTGCAGGTCAGCAGTCAGGGCCCGGATGCGGAAGCCGCGCTGCAAGCATTGCTGACCGCGTTATCCACCGCCCTGGCCGAAGACAGTCACGCCGCTGCGCCAACCCTGATTGCCCAACGTCATCGCCCCGCCGAAGCGGGTGTGTTGCACGGAGTTTGCGCGGCGCCCGGCCTGGTCGCCGGGCCGCTGTTTCGTTTGAACGCGATCAGTTTGCCGGTGGATGCCGGCAACCACGATCCCGAGCAACAACTGCACGCCCTCGACACGGCGCTGAGCGTGGTGCGCAGCGAAATCGACCACACGCTGACCCAGGCCAGAAAGCACAAGAACACTGATGAAGAAGCGATCTTCGCCGCGCACCTCGCGCTGCTCGAAGACCCGGCGTTGCTCGACGCGGCGGCGCAATCCATCGACAAGGGCATGGCCGCGACTCACGCCTGGAGTCAATCCATCGACGTGCAGTGCGACGTCCTCCAGCAACTCGGCAGTCCGTTGCTGGCGGAACGCGCCAACGATCTGCGCGACCTCAAGCAACGGGTGCTGCGCGCCCTGCTCGGGGAAACCTGGCATTACGAGATTCCGGCTGGCGCCATCGTCGCCGCTCATGAACTGACGCCGTCCGACTTGCTGCAATTGAGCCAGCACGGTGTCGCGGGGTTGTGCATGGCGGCGGGCGGCGCGACCTCGCATGTGGCGATTCTGGCTCGGGGCAAAGGCCTGCCGTGCCTGGTGGCATTGGGTTCGACGCTGCTGGATCAGGAGCAAGGCCAAGCGGTGGTGCTGGATGCCGACGGCGGTCGGCTTGAACTGACGCCGACCACCGAACGTCTGGCCGAGGTGCGTCAGGCACAACTCGATCATCAACAACGCCGCGCTCAACAACAGGCACAAGCGCATACCCCGGCACTAACCCTTGATCGCTTGCACATCGAAGTCGCGGCCAATGTGGCGTCCAGCGCTGAGGCGGCGGATGCGCTGGCCAATGGCGCCGATGGCGTTGGCCTGCTGCGCACCGAGTTTCTCTTCGTCGACCGCAACACCGCGCCAGACGAACAGGAACAACGCCTCGCCTACCAATCCGTACTCGATGCCATGGGCGACAAATCGGTGATCATCCGCACCATCGACGTCGGCGGCGACAAACAACTCGACTACCTGCCACTGCCGACCGAGGCCAATCCGGTACTCGGTTTGCGCGGCATTCGCCTGGCCCAGGTGCGCCCGGAATTGCTCGACCAGCAACTGCGCGCGCTGCTGCACGTCTGCCCGTTGTCGCGCTGCCGGATCCTGTTGCCGATGGTCACCGAAGTCGATGAGCTGCTGCACATCCGCCAGCGCCTCGATGCCTTGTGCACCGAGTTGGAACTGACCCAGCGTCCGGAGCTTGGGGTGATGATCGAAGTCCCGGCCGCCGCGCTGCTGGCCGAGCAACTCGCCGAGCACGCGGACTTCCTGTCCATCGGCACCAACGATTTGTCGCAGTACACCCTGGCCATGGACCGCGACCACGCCGGCCTCGCCTCGCGGGTCGATGCGCTGCATCCAGCGTTGCTGCGATTGATCGCCCAGACCTGCGCCGGCGCGGCGGTGCATAACCGTTGGGTCGGGGTGTGCGGCGCGCTCGCCTCCGATCCGTTGGCCACGCCGGTGCTGATTGGCCTGGGGGTCAGTGAGTTGTCGGTGAACCCGGTGCAGATCGGTGAAATCAAGGACCGCGTCCGCCATCTCGACGCGAGCGAATGCCGACGCATCAGCCAGGACTTGCTCAAGTTGAGCAGCGCCGGCGCGGTGCGTCACGCCTGTCACCAACATTGGCCTCTGAGCTGAACAACCAGCTCTAAAACAAAAAGAACACAGGGAGATCCGCCATGTACCAATACTTTATCGAAGGCTTGCAGCGCCTCGGCCGCGCGCTGATGCTGCCGATCGCGATCCTGCCCATCGCCGGCCTGTTGCTGCGTCTGGGTGACACCGACCTGCTGAACATCGCGATCATCCACGATGCCGGCCAGGTGATCTTCGCCAACCTGGCGATGATCTTCGCCATCGGCATCGCGGTCGGGTTCGCCAAGGACAACAACGGCACCGCAGGCCTCGCCGGGGTGATTGGTTACCTGGTGATGATCTCCACGCTCAAGGTGCTGGATGCGAGCATCAACATGGGCATGCTCGCCGGGATCGTCAGTGGCTTGATGGCCGGCGCGTTGTACAACCGCTTCAAGGACATCAAGTTGCCGGAGTACCTCGCCTTCTTCGGTGGCCGACGCTTCGTGCCCATCGTCACCGGTTTTGCGGCTGTAGGCCTCGGCCTGGTTTTTGGCTATATCTGGCCGCCGATCCAGCAAGGCATCAACAGTTTCGGCGCGTTGATGATGGAAAGTGGCAGCTTCGGCGCCTTCGTCTTCGGCGTGTTCAACCGCCTGCTGATCGTCACCGGCCTGCACCACATCCTCAACAACATGGCGTGGTTTGTGTTCGGCAACTTCACCGATCCAACGACCGGCGCCATCGTTACCGGCGATCTGTCGCGCTACTTTGCCGGCGATCCGAAGGGTGGCCAGTTCATGACCGGCATGTTCCCGATGATGATCTTCGGCCTGCCCGCCGCGTGCCTGGCGATGTACCGCAACGCCTTGCCGGAGCGGCGCAAAGTCATGGGCGGGATCTTCCTGTCCATGGCGCTGACCTCGTTTTTGACCGGTGTGACCGAGCCGATTGAGTTCGCCTTCATGTTCCTCGCGCCGATGTTGTATCTGGTGCACGCCGTGCTGACCGGCCTGTCGATGGCGATCACCAATATGCTGAACATCCATCTTGGTTTTACTTTCTCCGGAGGCTTCATCGACATGGTGCTGGGCTGGGGCAAGTCCACCAACGGCTGGTTGGTGGTACCGGTGGGGTTGGCGTATGCGGTCATCTACTACGTGGTGTTCGACTTCTGTATTCGCCGCTTCAACCTGAAGACGCCGGGGCGTGAAGATGTTGTTTCTGGTGAAAGGGTCGTGGTCGCCGAGAATGAACGTGCCGGCGCCTACATCAAGGCATTAGGCGGCGCTGCCAACTTGATCACCGTGGGTGCATGCACCACGCGATTGCGGCTGGACATGGTCGATCGCAACAAAGCCAACGATGCCGAGTTGAAAGCGCTGGGCGCGATGGCGGTAGTGCGTCCGGGCAAGGGCGGGAGTTTGCAAGTGGTGGTCGGGCCGATGGCGGACAGCATTGCCGATGAAATTCGCCTGGCGATGCCGGCGCTGGGTCGCGCCGTGATCAGCGCCCCTGCCGCTGTTGTCGAAGAAGTAAAACCCGTCGCGCTGCCAGAGGCGCAGCAGTGGCTGAATGCGTTGGGCGGAGGCGACAATGTGCTGCAAATGGACTGCATCGCCATGACCCGGATTCGCCTGCATCTGGCGGATGGCAAGGCGTTGTCGGAATGTGATCTGAAGGCACTGGGTTGCCAGGGTGTCAGCCAGTTGGAGGGTGGCGTCTGGCATTTGTTGATTGGCGATAAAGCGCCGAGTTTGAGTGGGGCGTTGGAGGCGTTGGTCAATCGTAGTGAGGTGAGTGCCAAGGTCTAAAATCTCTGGCGCCTGTTAGTCCGTCTTCGCGGGCAAGCCTCGCTCCTACAGGTTTTGCGTCATTCACATCATCTTGGATCGACTCGATACTGTAGGAGCGAGGCTTGCCCGCGAAGAGGCCCTGACAAACACTGCAAACTTAAAATTCAAGCAGACGTAACATGCTGCTCAGCTTCGTAATGTCGAGTCTGGAAAGGCATGAGCGTCTGAACTTTCAAACCCAACCCCTCACTCAGCCCCCAAGAAACCGCGAGTTCATCTCGTCGCTTGCGAAGCGGAACAGCCACTGCCTGTGATCGCACTTCCAATCTGGGCGTCGAGCGCAAAAAAAGTTTAAGAGCACCGAAGGTCTCTAATACACGGCTATCTGAAACACATGCAAAGCGTGTAAACCGCTCAAGCAAATAGCCTGCACGACGAACCTCGACCTCCTCAGCGTGACGACTCAGGAATGCTTCAACTTCACTCACAAGATCATCCTTCGAATACCAGACAGCTTTCGCCGCGCTTACTAGCGCAGCGTCATCGGCCTGGTTCAAAGGTTTCTTGACCAAGGTGTCCAAGGCAGATTAGAGGACGTGGCCACTATTGGGCGTTGCCATCCGGGGTCTCCAGTTAGTCTTGCAAGATTGCGCAGCAGTCCCATTCGGCCAAAAACTGGTCGGTTGTAGTGGCAGTCGCCACGCGTAGTGAGTTGAGTGCGAAGGTCTGATCCACACAAAACCTGTGGCGAGGGGGCTTGCCCCCGTTGAGGTGCGAAGCGCCTCCAAATGGGACTGCTACGCAGTCCAACGGGGGCAAGCCCCCTCGCCACAGTAACCGGGGTCTATTCGCGCGGGTCGATCTGATCCAGCACTCGATTCGCGGTGATTTCCGCCAGCATCACGCTGTTTGAAATGCCCAGCAGGGCATTGCGCGAACTGCCGTCCAGCAGGTCTACCAGGTTATGGACCATTACGTCGACCGAGGCCAGGGTTTCGACAAGGTAAGCCATCAGGGTTTCGCGGGTGGCTTCGGGGCTTACGGCAAACAGGCTGCCGGGTGTGCGCGGGGTGGCTTTGATGTCGGCGAATGAGGGGATGTCGCGTGGTTTTGCTTCGGGTTGTTGCGGAGATGTCGGATCGGTTTCTGGCGGATCGGGGGTAATTTTAGACATACGCTATTTTCTCTAATTGAGTGCCAACTCTCCTGCTGCTAAACGAGAGGGAGGCAGCTGTGCGCAGGTTAGCAGACCGGGGAAACTAGCAAAGCCGGCGCGCCCGAAGGCGCCCTGCGCACAGCCACCATCGAGTGCAGGCATGGGAAGGCCTGACTGACGGAGCTTGCGCTACTCACTAGATACCCTGGGCTGCTAAACCCGATCACTGATGGGCAGTGACAGGAATCAAATTACCGAGCAGCCCCAAAGCGCACAAGCCGGCGGATTCTGGCGTAGCCGTAGGCAACGGCGCAAGAATTTGTAGGTCTCAGGAAGTTACTTCGAGCGTTTTTAAACAGGGACTTTGCGGCGATGTTTAATGGTCTGACAGACAGTGACTACGCGGGCGTGGCTTAGTCCGTCTTCGCGGGCAAGCCTCGCTCCTACATGGGAATGCGTTTCTCCTGTAGGAGCGAGGCTCGCCCGCGAAGAGGCCCGCCCGGGTACCACAAATCCCGAACAACAAAAAACCCGCTGATCTGCATCAGCGGGTTTCTCATTTCAGCAGCCAGGAAGATCAGAAATCCTCCAGCCGCCACACTTCATAAGCCGGCGTCTCATAGGGATGGCTCAGTTTCAACGCAGACACCGCGGCCACGATCAACTCATCCGCCACCACCAGCTCAACTTTCCATTCCTCAACCTGCTCGACCTGCCCCGCTTCGCCAATAAACGGCTGGCTGCCGTCCAGTGGACGAAACTGGCCCAGGCCCAACACCTGCCATGCGCAGTGATCATAAGCGCCGATCCGTCCGCCACCGGCGGCGAATACGGCACTTTTGACCTGTTCCACATGACTGGCCGGAACAAAAAAGCAGAGCTTGTACACAGCTATCAGTTAACCCAGACGCGCGCATTACGGAACATACGCATCCAAGGTGCGTCTTCGTTCCAGTCTTCCGAGCGCCACGAGTTCTGCACGGCGCGGAACACACGTTCCGGGTGCGGCATCATGATGGTTACGCGACCGTCGCGGCTGGTCAAACCGGTGATCCCGCGCGGCGAGCCGTTCGGGTTGGCCGGGTATTTCTCGGTGACCTTGCCGTGGTTGTCGACGAAACGCATGGCCACGCAACCCGACAGATCGGCTTCCAGCAACGCTTCTTCGCTGGCGAACTCGGCATGACCTTCACCGTGAGCGATGGCGATCGGCATGCGCGAACCGGCCATGCCTTGCAGGAAGATCGAGTTCGACTCCTGGACCTGGACCATCGCGACGCGGGCTTCGAACTGCTCGGAACGGTTACGCACGAAGTGCGGCCAGAACTCGCTGCCCGGGATCAGCTCGTGCAGGTTGGACATCATCTGGCAACCGTTGCACACGCCGAGGGTGAAGCTGTCGTTACGTTCGAAGAAGCCCTGGAACGCATCGCGAGCGCGGCTGTTGAACAGTGCGGATTTGGCCCAGCCTTCACCGGCACCCAGTACGTCGCCGTAGGAGAAACCGCCGCAAGCGACCATGCCCTTGAAGTCGTTCAGGTCGACACGGCCGGCCAGAATGTCGCTCATGTGCACGTCAATCGCGTTGAAACCGGCGCGGTCGAACGCGGCAGCCATTTCCACCTGACCGTTGACGCCCTGCTCACGCAGTACGGCAACCTGTGGGCGGATGTTTTTCTTGATGTAAGGCGCGGCGACGTCCTGGTTGACGTCGTAGCTCAGCTTGACGCTCAGGCCCGGGTTGTCTTCTTCCAGCAGCACGTCGAACTCTTGCTCGGCGCAGTCGGCGTTGTCACGCAGACGCTGGATCTGGTAGCTGGTTTCAGCCCAGGTACGTTGCAGCAGACGACGCTGGCCTTCGAAAACGGTTTCGCCGTTGAAGGTGATGTTGATCTGGCCGTTGTTCATCGGCTGACCGATCACCGACACGCAGTCGCCCAGACCGGCTGCGCTGAATTGCGCGAGGATGTCTGGAGTAGCGTCCTGGCGAACCTGGATCACAGCGCCGAGCTCTTCGTTGAACAGGATCGCAGCGATGTCGGCGGAAGTTTCCGCCAGGCCATCGAGGTTCAGGCTCAGACCGCAGTGACCGGCGAAGGCCATTTCCACGGTGCTGGTCAGCAAACCACCGTCGGAACGGTCGTGGTAAGCCAACAGGTGACCGTCGGCATTGAGGCCCTGGATCACGGCGAAGAAGGCTTTCAGGTCTTCGGCATCATCGACGTCCGGCGCTTGCGAGCCGAGCTTGCCGTGAACCTGGGCCAGGATCGAGGCGCCCATGCGGTTCTGACCACGGCCCAGATCGATCAGGATCAGGTCGGTGGTGCCTTTGTCCATGCGCAGTTCCGGGGTCAGGGTCTGACGGATGTCAGCCACTGGCGCGAAACCGGTCACGATCAGGGACATTGGCGAAGTGACAGTCTTGTCGACGCCTTCGTCGTTCCAGCGCGTGGCCATGGACATCGAGTCCTTGCCCACCGGAATGGTAATGCCCAAGTCCGGGCACAGTTCCATGCCGACCGCTTTCACGGTGTCGTACAGACGCGCGTCTTCACCCGGGTGACCGGCGGCGGACATCCAGTTCGCCGACAGTTTGATGTCGGAGATCTTGTTGATGCGCGACGCGGCAATGTTGGTCAGGGTTTCGCCGATGGCCATGCGGCCCGACGCCGGAGCGTCGAGCAAGGCCAGCGGAGTGCGCTCGCCCATGGCCATGGCTTCACCGGTGTAGACGTCGAAGCTGGTGGCGGTGACGGCAACGTCGGCCACCGGAACCTGCCACGGGCCGACCATTTGGTCACGGGCCACGAGGCCGGTGATGGTGCGGTCGCCGATGGTGATCAGGAAGCTTTTGCTCGCGACAGCCGGGTGATGCAGAACGCGCTCGACGCAGTCGGCAATGTCTAGCGTCGACGGATCGAAGTCGTCGCCCAGTTCGTTTTCACGAACGGCCGAACGGTGCATGCGCGGAGCTTTGCCCAGCAGCACTTCGAGCGGCATGTCCACCGGGCTGTTGCCGAAGTGGCTGTCGGTGACCGTCAGTTGCGGCTCGGCAGTGGCTTCGCCGACTACGGCAAACGGGCAACGCTCACGTTCGCAGATCGCCTGGAAGCGTTCGAAGTCCGCCGGGCCAACCGCCAGAACGTAGCGTTCCTGAGATTCGTTACTCCAGATTTCGTGCGGGGCCATGCCCGGCTCGTCGTTTGGAATGTTGCGCAGTTCGAAGCGACCGCCACGGTTGCCGTCGTTGACCAGTTCCGGGAAGGCGTTGGACAGACCGCCCGCACCCACGTCGTGGATGAAGCTGATCGGGTTGTTTTCACCCAGTTGCCAGCAACGGTCGATGACTTCCTGGCAGCGGCGTTCCATCTCAGGGTTTTCGCGCTGTACGGATGCAAAGTCCAGGTCCGCCGAGCTGGTGCCGGTGGCCATGGAGGAAGCAGCGCCGCCGCCCAGGCCGATCAGCATCGCCGGGCCGCCGAGGACGATCAGCTTGGAGCCGACGGTGATCTCGCCTTTCTGTACGTGTTCGGCACGGATGTTACCCATACCGCCGGCCAGCATGATCGGCTTGTGGTAACCGCGAACTTCGTCGCCACGCGGGGTGGTGATCGACTGTTCGAAGGTACGGAAGTAACCGGTCAGGGCTGGACGACCGAATTCGTTGTTGAACGCGGCGCCACCCAGTGGGCCTTCGATCATGATGTCCAGCGCGGTGACGATGCGCTCAGGCTTGCCGTACGGCACTTCCCACGGCTGTTCGAAGCCCGGGATTTGCAGGTTGGATACGGTGAAACCGGTCAGGCCAGCCTTCGGCTTGGCGCCACGACCGGTTGCGCCTTCGTCACGAATCTCGCCACCGGAACCGGTGGACGCGCCCGGGAACGGGGCAATCGCGGTCGGGTGGTTGTGAGTCTCGACTTTCATCAGGATGTGCACCGGTTCCTGCACCGCGCCGTACTGGCGGGTTTCAGGGTCCGGGAAGAAACGGCCGGCGACGTTGCCGACGATTACCGAGGCGTTGTCCTTATAAGCCGACAGAACGCCTTCGCTGTGCATCACGTAGGTGTTCTTGATCATGCCGAACAGGCTTTTTTCCTGGCTCTGGCCGTCGATGTCCCAACTGGCGTTGAAGATCTTGTGACGGCAGTGCTCGGAGTTCGCCTGGGCGAACATCATCAGTTCGATGTCGTGCGGGTTGCGCTTCAAGCCGACGAAGGCGTTGACCAGGTAATCGATCTCGTCTTCGGCCAGGGCAAGGCCCAGCTCGGTGTTGGCTTTTTCCAGCGCGGCGCGGCCGCCACCCAACACGTCAATCGCGGTCAGGGGCTTGGGCTCGGCATGGCTGAACAGGCCGGCAGCCTGTTCGAGGTTGCCCAATACGATCTGGGTCATGCGGTCGTGCAGCACATCGGCAATCAGCTGCGCGTCGGCGTCGCTGAACTGGCCAGCCACGTAGAACGCGATGCCGCGTTCCAGGCGCTGGATTTTGCTAAGGCCGCAGTTGCGAGCGATATCGCTGGCTTTACTGGACCATGGCGAAATGGTGCCGAAACGCGGCAACACCAGGAAAAGACGTCCGGTCGGTTCTTGCACCGGGACACTTGGGCCGTACTTCAGAAGGCGCGCAAGCACCTGCTGTTCGTCGCCGGTCAGGACGCCGGTGACTTCGGCGAAGTGAGCGAATTCAGCATACAAGCCGCTGACAGCCGAAACTTTCTGGCTCAGTTGCTCAAGGAGTTTGCTGTGGCGAAAGGCAGAAAGGGCAGGAGCGCCGCGCAGGATCAACATCTTCGGGACAGCCTCGGGAAGGGGTGTGCTTTGAGGCCGTGCATTCTAGCCTAAACAGCTCGCGACATCACCCGAAACGGTACGGGCGGCATGACCCGGACGTCGGGCCGGGTATCGGAGGCCGGAACGGGTGCTTATCAGGGGTTATTTTTTCTGTCACAAAATGCGCTTTCGGCCCATTCCTGCGGGCTCCGGACGGGTTTTCGACTCTCTAGCAGACTCGCCCTTCTCTGTCGAGATATGGCGCTTGCGGTCCTTTGCGTATACTGCGCAGATGTTTTCCCCAACGGCTTTGCGTCCGCGGTACGCCAAATGGCTGATCGCAACCGGACTCTTCCTGATGCTCAGTGGCTGTGTTGATAAACCCAACACGCTGGAGCGCGTAAAGGAGGATGGCGTGCTGCGGGTGATTACCCGGAACAGCCCCGCCACCTACTTTCAGGATCGCAACGGTGAAACCGGCTTCGAATACGAGCTGGTGAAGCGCTTTGCCGACGATCTGGGGGTCGAGCTCAAAATCGAGACGGCTGACAACCTCGACGACCTGTTCAATCAGGTGGGCAAGCCTAACGGCCCGGTGCTGGCTGCTGCCGGTCTGGTCAGCAGCGAGCAACGCAAGAAGCAGGTACGGTTTTCCCACTCCTACCTGGAAGTCACCCCGCAAGTCATCTACCGCAACGGCCAGTCACGGCCAACGGATGCCGGTGACCTGGTCGGCAAGAAGATCATGGTGCTCAAGGGCAGCACCCACGCCGAACAACTGGCGGAGCTGAAAAAGAAATATCCCGGTATTGAGTACGAAGAGTCTGACGCGGTTGAAGTCGTCGACCTGCTGCGGATGGTGGACGAAGGCCAGATCGACCTGACCCTGGTCGACTCCAACGAAGTGGCGATGAACCAGGTTTACTTCCCGAACATCCAGGTCGCTTTCGACCTTGGTGACGCCAGCAACCAGAGCTGGGCCGTGGCCGCCGGGGAAGACAACAGCCTGCTCAACGAGATCAACGCCTACCTCGACAAGGTGCAGAAAAACGGCACCCTGCAACGCTTGAAAGACCGTTATTACGGTCACGTCGACGTCCTCGGCTACATGGGCGCCACCACCTTCGCCCAGCACTTGCAGCAACGCCTGCCCAAATACGAACAGCACTTCAAGAACTACGCCAAGAAAGAGAAAGTCGACTGGCGCCTGTTGGCGGCGATCGGTTATCAGGAATCGCTGTGGCAACCGGCGGTCACGTCCAAGACCGGCGTGCGCGGCCTGATGATGCTGACCCAGAACACCGCGCAAGCCATGGGCGTATCGAATCGTCTCGATCCCAAGCAGAGCATCATGGGCGGCGCCAAGTACCTGGCTTACATGAAGGATCAACTGGACGAGTCGATCCAGGAACCGGACCGCACCTGGTTTGCCCTGGCGGCCTACAACGTCGGCAGCGGCCACCTGGATGACGCGCGCAAGCTGGCGGCCAAGGAAGGGTTGAACCCGGACAAATGGCTGGACGTGAAGAAGATCCTGCCACGGCTTTCCGAGAAGAAGTGGTTCAGCAAGACCCGCTATGGCTACGCCCGGGGCGGCGAGCCGGTGCACTTCGTGGCGAACATCCGTCGCTACTACGACATCCTGACCTGGGTGACCCAGCCGCAGCTTGAAGGCGATCAAGTGGCCGAAGGCAACCTGCACGTGCCAGGGATCGACAAGACCAAGCCGAATCAGGAAACGCCACCGCTTTAGATCTTTGGTGTTTTCAATGACGCCTTCGCGGGCAAGCCTCGCTCCTACAGGTTTGTGTCGAACCACCATTGTGTGTTCGACGCGTCCTTGTAGGAGCGAGGCTTGCCCGCGAAGGCAGCCCCGCCTATCTCAACCTTTGAGTGCAGCAGCCAGGATCAACGCCTTCATCTCCGACACCGCTGACTTGAACCCGACAAACAACGCATGCGCCACCAGCGCGTGGCCGATGTTCAGTTCGTTGATGCCCTTGATCGCCGCCACTGCTTCGACGTTGTGGTAATGCAGGCCGTGACCGGCATTAACGATCAAGCCCTGGGTTAGGCCAAACGCCACGCCATCGGCTACGCGCTTTAGCTCTTCAGCCACGTTGGTCGGTGTCTCGGCATCGGCGTAACGGCCGGTGTGCAGCTCGATGGCGGGTGCGCCGACACGTTTGGACGCCGCAATCTGCCGCTCGTCAGCATCGATAAACAGCGACACTTCGCAACCGATCTTCGACAAGCGCTCCACCGCAGCCTTGATTCGCGCTTCCTGCCCGGCCACGTCCAGGCCACCTTCGGTGGTCAGTTCTTGACGGGTTTCGGGCACCAGGCAAATGTGCGCCGGACGGATGCGCTCGGCGAACGCCATCATTTCTTCGGTGACGCCCATTTCGAAGTTCATGCGGGTTTGCAGCACATCCTTGAGCAGCAGCACGTCGCGCTCCTGGATGTGTCGGCGGTCTTCGCGCAGGTGCACGGTGATGCCGTCAGCGCCCGCCTCTTCCGCATCCAGTGCTGCCTTGACCGGATCCGGGTAACGCGTGCCCCGGGCCTGACGCAGGGTGGCAACGTGGTCGATGTTCACGCCAAGAAGAATGCGATTGCTGGTGGTCACGGAAGCGCTCCTGAAGAAGAGGAAATTCGGTGCACAGCATACACGGGGATTTTACGGCTTTCGAAACAACTCTCGGGAAACCAGCGGCCGACCGCCCAGATGCACGGCCAGTGCCTGACGCATCAGACGCTTGGCGGCCGATAGCGCGCCAGGAGCAGACCAATCGGCTTCGGCCATGGCCAGCAATTCGGTGCCGTTGAACAGACCGGGTTGCAGCAGGTAGACGCGCTCCAGACCCGCATCCACCTGCAAACGATAGAGCCCGTCCGGGGCGATGGGCTCGCCATTGATGTCGGTGTTCAGCGCGAAGCCGTAGCCGAGATCGTCCAGCAAGCGCCATTCGAAGGAGCGCAACAGCGGTTCCAGCGGACGGCCCTCCGCCAGTGCGAGCAAGGTCGCCGCGTAGTGATCGAACACGCCGGGGTGCGGATCTTCGGCCGGCAGCAGGCGAATCAGCAGTTCATTGAGATAGAGACCGCTGAACAGCGCTTCGCCGACCAGCCATGTAGAAGTTCCCGAGCTTTCCATGCGCCCGACATTCTTCAGCTCGCCTCGCCCACGGAATTCGACTTCCAGCGGTACAAACGGCCGCGCCAGCGTCCCGGCCTTGCCCCGCGCACTGCGCAACACCGCCCGCAGCCGACCTTGCGGCGTGAGGAAATCCACCAGCGCACTGGTTTCCCGGTAGGCGCGGCTGTGGAGCACGTAGGCGAGTTGGCCGATTGGCTGGGACATGGAGCTCTCAATGGCGGAACGCAGTTTTTACAAACAACCCAAAACCAAATGTGGGAGCGAGCCTGCTCGCGAAGGCGATGTAACAGTCAACAATAATGCTGAATGTTACACCCTCTTCGCGAGCAGGCTCGCTCCCACAGGGGCTCCCTTATGTATCAGGAACCGGGTGTTACAGGTCGCCATACCCCAACGAACGCAGGGCGCGTTCGTCGTCGGACCAGCCGCCTTTCACTTTCACCCAGAGGTTGAGCATGATCTTGGAGTCGAACAGCAACTCCATGTCCTTGCGCGCCTCGGTGCCGATGCGCTTGATGCGCTCGCCCTTGTCGCCAATGATGATCTTCTTCTGGCCATCGCGCTCGACGAGGATCAAGGCATGGATATGCAGGGTTTTGCCCTGCTGCTTGAATTCTTCGATTTCGACGGTGATCTGGTACGGCAGCTCGGCGCCCATCTGGCGCATGATTTTTTCGCGCACCAGTTCAGCGGCGAGGAAACGGCTGCTGCGGTCGGTGATCTGGTCTTCCGGGAAGAAGTGCTCGTTCTCCGGCAGGTAACCAGCGATCACGCGCTCCAGCGCTTCGAGGTTGTGCCCGTGCTGGGCCGAGATCGGCATGATCTGCGCGTTCGGCAGCTGTTCCTGCAACCAGCTCAGGTGCGGCATCAGCTCGGCTTTGTCTTCGATGCGGTCAGTCTTGTTCAGCGCCACGATCAACGGGCCGGTCACGTACTGGACGCGCTCGAGGACCATCTGGTCTTCGTCGGTCCACTTGGTGCGGTCAACCACGAAGATCACCACGTCGACGTCTTTCAACGCCGCCGAAGCGGTCTTGTTCATGTAGCGGTTCAGGGCTTTCTCGCCACCTTTGTGCATGCCCGGGGTATCGACGTAGACGGCCTGGATGGCGCCTTCAGTCTTGATGCCCAGCATGTTGTGACGGGTGGTTTGCGGTTTGCGCGAGGTGATCGCCAGCTTCTGACCCAGGATGTGGTTCAGCAGCGTGGACTTGCCCACGTTGGGACGGCCGACGATGGCAACATAGCCACAGCGTGTTGCGGTTGTATCAGTCATTGCCATTCTCCACACCCAGGGCAATCAGTGCTGCGGCGGCCGCTACCTGTTCGGCAATACGACGACTCACACCCTGACCTCGGCTTTTTTCGTTCAGTAAGGTGATTTCGCATTCGACGAAGAAGACTCGGCAATGCGGCTCACCCTGGATATCCACCACTTCGTAACGTGGCAGCTCACAGCCCCGGGACTGCAGGAATTCCTGCAGGCGGGTTTTCGGATCTTTGTTGGTGTCGACCAGGGTCAGGCCCTCGAACTCCCCGGTCAGCCAGGCCAGCACGCGTTCGCGCGCCATGTCCATGCCGGCATCCAGGTAGATCGCACCAATCAGCGCTTCCAGGGCATCGGCCAGAATCGATTCGCGACGGAAACCGCCACTCTTCAATTCACCGGAACCCAGACGCAGGTAATCGCCCAGATCAAAACCACGGGCCAGTACGGCCAGGGTCTCACCTTTCACCAGGCGCGCGCGCAAACGCGACAACTGGCCTTCGCGGGCCAGCGGGAAGCGATCGAACAGCGCCTCGCCGGCAACGAAGTTGAGGATGGCATCACCGAGGAATTCCAGGCGCTCGTTGTTGCGCCCGGCAAAGCTGCGGTGAGTCAGGGCCAGGACCATCAGTTCCTGATCCTTGAAGGTGTAGCCGAGCTGACGCTCTAGACGACTTAAGGAGACGCTCACGGTTTACCCACGCTGAGTTCGTGGTTGGATTCCACCGCCATCGCCGTGATGCGGCGCAGGCTTGGGACAATTAACGCTGTGTTCAAAAATAACGTCCTGAATATCATTGGCTTCATGCCTTCGGGGTCGATTGTGGCGACTCCAGAAATGCATTCGGCGCTGTGTTCAACAGCGCCGTGTGTGATTACTTGATCAGGCCAACCCGCGAGAAATTCGGCAGGTGACTGAGTTTAGGTTCCGGCCAGCTCATCCAGACTGCGAAGGCCTTGCCGACGATATTCTTGTCGGGAACCATGCCCAGCAGATCCTTGGGAATCGTTGGATCATCCCAGTAGCGACTGTCGTTGGAGTTGTCGCGGTTGTCGCCCATCATGAAGTAGTGCCCGGCAGGCACGGTCCAGGTATGGTCCGGCGTTGCGCGGTAGCGGCTCATTTCCTTGCGGATCAAGTGCTCGGCCGCGCCGAGTTTTTCCTTGTAGAGCTCGGCACTGCCCAACGTGCCCGGCTCGGAGCCGACCAGTTGCTCGGCGATCGACTCACCGTTGACGAACAGGCGCTTGTCGGCGGTGTAGCGAATCTGGTCACCCGGCAGGCCCACTACACGCTTGATGTAGTTGACGTTCGGATCGCTTGGATAGCGGAACACCATCACATCGCCGCGCTGCGGATCACCGACTTCGATGACTTTCTTGTCCATCACCGGCAAACGGATCCCGTAGGAAAACTTGTTCACCAGGATGAAATCGCCAACGTCCAGGGTCGGCTTCATCGAGCCGGAAGGAATCTGGAACGGTTCCACAAGGAACGAACGCAGCACCAGCACGATGAACAACACCGGGAAGAACGACTTGCCGTATTCAACCAGCAGCGGCTCTTTGTTCAGTTTCTCGACCACCACCCCATCAGGCTGGCTGACGCTGCCCTGATAGGAGGCAATGGCGGCACGCCGACGCGGCGCCAGGAAAACCAGATCGAGCAACGCCAACAGGCCGCAGACGAACACGGCGATGACCAGCAACAGCGGGAAATTTAGTGACATAGGACCTAACTATCCAACCTGAGCACTGCAAGGAAGGCTTCTTGTGGAATTTCCACGTTACCGACTTGCTTCATGCGTTTCTTACCGGCCTTTTGCTTTTCCAGCAGTTTTTTCTTACGGCTAACGTCACCACCGTAGCATTTGGCCAATACGTTCTTTCTGAGTGCCTTGACGGAGGTCCGCGCAATGATCTGCCCGCCAATGGCGGCCTGGATCGCGACGTCGAACATCTGGCGCGGAATCAGTTCTTTCATCTTCTCGGTCAACTGGCGACCTTTGTAGTGCGCGTTATCCTTGTGCACGATCAGCGCCAGGGCGTCGACCTTGTCACCGTTGATCAGCACATCCAGTTTCACCAGATTAGCTGATTGATAACGATCGAAATGGTAGTCCAGCGAAGCATAGCCGCGACTGGTGGACTTCAGACGGTCGAAGAAGTCCAGGACCACTTCGTTCATCGGAATATCGTAGGTCACCTGGACCTGGGACCCGAGGAACAGCATGTCGTGCTGCACGCCACGCTTCTCGATGCACAGGGTAATGACGTTGCCCAAGTGCTCTTGCGGCACAAGAATATTGGCCCGCACGATCGGTTCACGCATGTCTTCGATCGAGGACAGGTCTGGAAGCTTCGACGGGTTATCGACGTAAATCGTTTCACCGGTTTTCAGCAACAGCTCGAAAATAACCGTCGGCGCCGTGGTGATCAGGTCCAGGTCGTACTCGCGCTCCAGGCGCTCCTGGATGATTTCCATGTGCAGCATGCCGAGGAACCCGCAACGGAAGCCGAAGCCCAGTGCGTCGGAGCTTTCCGGGGTGTATTGCAGCGACGAATCGTTGAGGGTGAGCTTTTGCAGGGCTTCACGGAAATCTTCGAAATCGTCGGAGCTGACCGGGAACAGACCGGCGTAGACCTGCGGCTGAATGCGCTTGAAACCGGGCAGCACGTCAACGTCGGGAGTGGAGCTCAAGGTCAGGGTGTCACCGACCGGTGCACCGTGAATGTCCTTGATACCGGCGATGATGAAGCCCACTTCGCCGGCCTTCAGGTCAACGGTGGCGGTGTGTTTCGGGTTGAATACACCGACGCTGTCCACCAGGTGGATCTTGCCGGTGGACTTGACCAGGATCTTGTCGCCCTTACGCACGCGACCGTGGCGCACACGTACCAGGGAAACAACGCCCAGGTAGTTGTCGAACCAGGAGTCGATGATCAACGCTTGCAGCGGATCTTCGTAGTTGCCGGTCGGCGCAGGAATGGTGTGAACCAGGCGTTCGAGTACTTCGTCGACGCCCAGGCCAGTCTTGGCGCTGCACTCGACCGCATCGGTGGCGTCGATACCGATGATTTTTTCGATTTCTTCTTTGACGCGGTCCGGATCGGCCTGTGGCAGGTCGATCTTGTTCAGGACCGGCATGACTTCCAGGCCCTGCTCGATCGCCGTGTAGCAGTTGGCAACCGACTGCGCTTCAACGCCCTGACCGGCATCGACCACCAGCAATGCACCTTCACAGGCCGCCAACGACCGGCTGACTTCATAGGTGAAGTCAACGTGGCCCGGGGTGTCAATGAAGTTCAGCTGGTACTTGATGCCATCGCGAGCGGTGTAATAAAGGGTGACGCTGTGGGCCTTGATGGTGATCCCGCGTTCACGTTCCAGGTCCATGGAGTCCAGCACCTGGGCTTCCATTTCGCGCTCGGCAAGGCCGCCGCACATCTGGATGAAGCGATCGGCCAGCGTCGACTTGCCATGGTCAATGTGGGCGATGATGGAGAAATTGCGGATATGACTCAAATCACTCACGGATCAACACTCAAAAAGGCTGCAGGCATAGCCCGCCGAAAAATAGCCGGGAATTGTACCTGATCCACGGCGCAAGCGTCACGTTCGCAGGTCAGACGGCTAATACAAAAACGCCCCGGTCTTGCGACAAGGGCGTTTTTTACGAGCGGCAAGGTCAGGGAAACCCCGTAATCAACCGGCTCGACGCAACAACCAGACCCCGGCCAAGGCACAAACACTGGCCGGCACCAGCACCGCGAACAGCGGCGAGAAACCGAACACCAGGCTCGAAGGCCCCAGCAGATCCTGGACGATACGGAAGGTGAAGCCCACCAACACACCGGTAAACACCCGCTGACCAAGGGTCACCGAACGCAAAGGGCCGAAGATGAAGGAAATCGCCATCAGCACCAACGCGGCGGTCACCAGCGGTTGCAACACCTTGACCCAAAATGCCAGCCAGTAGCGACCGTTGGCCAGGCCCTGGTCAGCCAGGTAATGGATGTAGCCCCACAAGCCGCTGATCGACAGCGACTCAGGCGCCATTACCACGGTGCTCAGCAACTGCGGGCTCAAGGCCACTTCCCAGCGCTCGACCGGCGTGTTGACCACTTCAGTATTCTTTTCATGGAACAGCGTGGTGGTCACTTCGCTCAGCTGCCAGTGATCCTTGTCGAACTCCGCGCGCTTGGCGAAGCTCGCCGACAGCATGTGACGCTCTTTGTCGAAGTGGTAACGGGTCACGCCATACAACAGGCCATTAGGCTGCACGGAGTTGACGTGAATGAACTCGTCACCCTGGCGGTGCCACAGGCCGTGCTTGGCGCTTTGCGCATCACCACTGCCCTGGGCCAGCGAACGGTTGGCCTGGGCGGTGACTTCGGTGGCTGGCGCCACGTACTCGCCAATCAGCACACCGACCACCATAAGGATCAGCATCGGCTTCATGACCGCCCAGACAATCCGACCGATCGACACGCCAGCGGCGCGCATGATGGTCAGTTCGCTGTTGCTGGCCAGGCTGCCGAGGCCGATCAGGCAACCGATCAGCGCCGCCATCGGCAACATGTCGTAAAGACGCCGTGGTGCGGTGAGCAGCACGTAGCTCAGGACATCCAACAAGGTGTAAGTGTCGCTGGCGTCGCCCATTTCATCGATGAAGGCAAACAGTGTCGCCAGACCGAGAATAATCCCCAGCACTGCCAGGATCGCGACAAATACGCTGCTACCAATGTAGCGATCGAGCTTAACCACGAGCCACCTCCAGCGCGTCGCGGCGACTCGCCCGTTTCAAGCGCATCGGCTCCCAGTAGAGCAAGACCAGGCCAATGGCAAGGAAGATCCCGTGCACCCACCACAAGCCCAGCGCTGGCGGGATCTTGCCCTTCTCGAGGGCGCCGCGAGCGGCAATCAGGATGGTCAGGTAAGCCATATAAAGAAGAATCGCCGGCAGCAACTTGAGGAAACGGCCCTGGCGCGGGTTGACGCGCGACAGCGGCACCGCCATCAGGGTCACGATGAAGACCAGCAACGGCAAGGACAGGCGCCATTGCAGCTCGGTGCTTGAGCGGATGTCATCACTGCCCACCAGGGAGCTGGTGGGCATTGCATCACGGTCGGTCACTTCGTCACTGACGTCAGGCTTGGGCAGCAAAACGCCGTACTCGTCGTACTTGATCTTCCGGTAGTCGGCCTGCCCCGGATTACCGTCGTAGCGGTAGCCATTGTCGAGAATCAGGTAGCGGTTGCCGTCAGGGCGGATTTCCTGACGGCCCTTTTGGGCCACCAACACGGAAATCCCGCGATCCTTCTGGTCGGACGAAATATTCTTTTGCGAAATAAACACGCCGCCCAGATTGACGCGGTCATCGGTCAGGGTTTCGGTGTAGGTCACCCGCGTACCGTCGCGCAATGCCTGGAAGCGACCGGGCTCCAGGGTATCGAATTCGGTCAGGGCGTCCTGCTTGTTCAGCAGCAACTGGAACTGATTGGCCCCTTGTGGCGCCAGGCTCAGGCTCAGCCACGCAACTACCAGCGCCACCAGGGTGGCTGGAAACAGGGTGATACGAAACAGACGCTGCTGGCTCATGCCGGTGGCCGACAGCACGGTCATTTCGCTTTCCAGGTACAACCGGCCATACGACAACAGGATCCCGAGGAACAGGCCCAATGGCAGGATCAGTTGGAGGAAGCCCGGCAGGCGAAAGCCCATGATCAGGAACAAAGAACCCGGGTCCAGTTGGCCCGAAGCCGCCTGCGCGAGGTATTTGATGAAGCGACCGCTCATGATGATGACCAGCAGCACGGCGCTGACGGCGCTCAAGGTCAACAGGACTTCGCGGGATAGATAACGGAAGACGATCAAACCAGACACTCCAGGGTTGTCAGGCTAAGGCGGCCAAACAAACAAACGTATCAGCCGGCCCGCAAGGCAGGGCCGCCGAAAAAGATGGCGCATTATCCTGTGATTGGGTGCGCCTGTCACTGCGCAAGCTCAAGCACGTGCCCAAAGCACCGAAGATCGTACAACCGAGGGTTGTCAGGCGCCGGTGGCGAGGTTCAAACTGCGGCCTTTGTCGCGGGCCGTGACCTGCGTCTTTCTATCTATATAAGCAGGCGTTTGCGCACACCGTCGAACGCCGCGTGTTGACCATTAATTCAGGGACCCGGACATGGAACTGGTTGTAAAAAGCGTTAGCCCAGAAACGTTGAAAACCGCCACTCTGGTGGTCGCCGTCGGCGAAGGCCGCAAACTCGGTGCCGTCGCCAAACAGCTCGACGAACTGAGCGGTGGCGCCATCAGCGCCGTACTGAAGCGCGGCGACCTGGCCGGCAAAGTCGGCCAGAGCCTGTTGTTGCACAGCCTGCCGAACCTCAAGGCCGACCGCGTGTTGCTGGTGGGCGTGGGCAAGGATGAAGAGCTGGGCGACCGCCCGTTCCGTAAAATCATCGCCGGCATCCTCAACACGCTCAAAGGCTTGGGCGGCAGCGATGCCGTGCTGGCGCTGGACGAAGTCGTGGTCAAAGGTCGCGACAGCTACGGCAAGACCCGCCTGCTGGCCGAAACCCTGGTAGACGGCGAATACACCTTCGACCAGTTCAAGAGTCAGAAAGCCGAACCTCGCGCCCTGAAGAAAGTCACCCTGGTGACCATCAAGGCTGCACAAGCAGAAGTTGAGCGCGCCGTGGCCCACGCCACCGCAATCGCCAACGGGATGGCGTTTACCCGTGACCTGGGCAACCTGCCGCCGAACATCTGCCACCCGACGTTCCTCGGCGAACAAGCCAAGAACCTGGGCAAGGAATTCAAAAGCCTGAAAGTCGAAGTCCTCGATGAGAAGAAGATCAAGGACCTGGGCATGGGCTCGTTCTACGCTGTAGGCCAGGGCAGCGCCCAACCACCGCGCCTGATCGTCATGCAATACAACGGCGGCAAGAAATCCGAGAAGCCGTACGCACTGGTCGGCAAGGGCATCACGTTCGACACCGGCGGCATCAGCCTGAAACCGGGTGCCGGCATGGATGAAATGAAGTACGACATGGGCGGTGCCGCCAGCGTGTTCGGCACCCTGCGTGCCGTGCTCGAACTGAAACTGCCGATCAACCTGGTGTGCATCCTGGCTTGCGCCGAGAACATGCCGAGCGGCAACGCTTCGCGCCCTGGCGACATCGTCACCACCATGAGCGGCCAGACCGTGGAAATCCTCAACACCGACGCCGAAGGCCGTCTGGTGCTGTGCGATGCACTGACCTACTCCGAGCGCTTCAAGCCACAGGCCGTGATCGACATCGCGACCCTGACCGGCGCTTGCGTGGTTGCGCTGGGTGCTCACACGTCCGGCCTGCTGGGCAACAACGACGAACTGATCGGCCAACTGCTGAGCGCCGGCCAATCGGCTGACGATCGCGCCTGGCAACTGCCGCTGTTCGATGAGTACCAGGAACAGCTGGACAGCCCGTTCGCCGACATCGCCAACATCGGCGGCCCGAAAGCCGGGACCATCACCGCTGCCTGCTTCCTGTCGCGCTTCACCAAAAATCTGAACTGGGCGCACCTGGACATCGCCGGCACCGCCTGGACCAGCGGCGGCAAGGACAAGGGCGCCACTGGCCGTCCGGTTCCATTGCTGACCCAATACCTGCTGGACCGCGCCAAAGCCTGAAACCGATGACCCTGGGCGGCGTTGCTCTCGGGCAACGCCGCTCATGGCTCAGGAACCGCAATGACCAAAGTCGACTTCTATATCCTGCCCAGCGCCGATCCGTCAGCGCGGCTGGACTTTGCCTGCAAGCTCACCGAAAAAGCCTGGCGCATGGGGCACCGCATCTACCTGCATTGCAGCGATGCCGCCCAGCGTGAGGACCTCGATGCGCGGCTGTGGGCGTTCAAGGGTGAAAGTTTCGTGCCCCACGGTCCCGCCGAAAGCGAGCCGGATAGCTTGATTGTCCTGGGCCTGGGTGATGACTGCGGTCCGCATCAGGATCTGCTGGTCAATCTGGACCTGAAAGTCCCGGCCTTCGCTAACAAATTCGCCCGGGTGGCGGAAGTGGTGGTGGAAGATCCGACGATCCGGGCGGCTGCGCGTGAGAGTTTCCGTTTCTACCGCGAACAGGGCTATCCTCTGCAAGATCACCGTTTACAGCGACTCTGAGCATTCCGATGGACACTCCAAAACCGCCACAAAAGTCCGCGCACCTGCTGGATGACCTTGAGTCGATCCGCCAACTGCTCGGTGATGACAACCTGCAACCGCCATTGTTGACCGACACGGTCAATGAAGACGAACAGGAACAGATTCCGATGCTGTTCGAAACGGCAGGCGCCACGCCTGACGCCGTCGAACCGCCTCACGCCCCTGCCGCGCAACCGGCAGCGGCCGCCAGCAAGGGCCCCGACGCCCTGCTGCACCTGGACAGCGAACTGCGCGCCGCCGCGCAATTGATCATGCAAGACGTGATCGATGACTTCGCCCCGCACATCGAAACCGAGATCAAGCGTCGCCTTGATGCGCGGATGGAGCGGTTGCTCAGCCAGTACGAGTAACCGCTATCCCTTGTGGGAGCGAGCTTGTGTGGCGAGGGGGTTTACCCCCGTTCGGCTGCGAAGCAGTCGTAAAAAAAACCGGGCATGGAAAGGGACCGCTTCGCGCTCCAACGGGGGTAAACCCCCTCGCCACAATCCGCCCCTGCTCGCCCTCGGCCCCATGCCCCGCTATACTCGTCGGCTTTTCCTGAATTGATGCCAATAGGGTCCCGCCGCGCATGGATAAGACCTACCAGCCGCACGCCATTGAAACTTCCTGGTACAACACCTGGGAGTCCGAGAACTACTTCGCCCCGCAAGGCGCGGGCGAGTCCTACGCCATCATGATTCCGCCGCCGAACGTCACCGGCAGCCTGCACATGGGTCACGGCTTCAACAACGCGATCATGGACGCCCTGATCCGTTTCCGCCGCATGCAGGGTCGCAACACCCTGTGGCAGCCGGGCACCGACCACGCAGGTATCGCCACGCAAATGCTGGTGGAACGCCAACTTGAAGCCCAGGGCCAGAGTCGTCACGACCTGGGCCGCGAGAAATTCCTCGAGAAAATCTGGGAATGGAAGGATCAGTCCGGCGGCAACATCAGCCGTCAGATCCGCCGCCTCGGCTCGTCTGTCGACTGGAGCCGCGAGCGCTTCACCATGGACGACGGCCTGTCGGAATCGGTGAAAGAAGCCTTCGTACGCCTGCATGAAGACGGCTTGATCTACCGCGGCAAGCGTTTGGTCAACTGGGACACCAAGTTGCACACGGCGATTTCCGACCTCGAAGTGGAAAACCACGACGAGAAAGGTTTCCTGTGGAACCTGAAGTACCCGCTGGCCGACGGCGCCAAGACCGCTGAAGGCAACGATTACCTGATCGTCGCGACCACTCGCCCGGAAACCATGCTCGGCGACGCCGCCGTGGCCGTTAACCCGAACGATGAACGCTACAAAGCCCTGATCGGCAAATTCGTCGAGTTGCCGCTGGTCGGCCGCCGCATCCCGATCATCGCCGACGATTACTGCGATCCTGAATTCGGCACCGGCTGCGTGAAAATCACCCCGGCCCACGATTTCAACGACTACGAAGTCGGCAAGCGCCACAACCTGCCGCTGCTGAACATCTTCGACAAGAACGCCGCCGTACTGCCGGCCTGTCAGGTGTTCAACCTCGACGGCACGCTGAACGAAAGCATCGACGGCAAGATTCCTGCCGAATACGCCGGCCTCGACCGTTTCGAAGCACGCAAGCAAATCGTTGCTGCTTTTGACGCTGCCGGCCTGCTGGTCAGCGTTGACGATCACGGCTTGAAAGTACCGAAGGGCGATCGCTCCGGCACCATCATCGAGCCGTGGCTGACCGACCAGTGGTACGTATCGACCAAACCATTGGCCGAACCTGCGATTGCTGCCGTTGAAGACGGCCGCATTCAGTTCGTGCCGAAACAGTACGAAAACATGTACTTCTCGTGGATGCGCGACATCCAGGATTGGTGCATCAGCCGTCAACTGTGGTGGGGCCACCGGATTCCGGCCTGGTACGACGAGTCGGGCAAAGTCTACGTCGGTCGCGACGAAGCCGAAGTGCGCGCCAAGCACAACCTCGGCCCGGACGTTGCGCTGCAACAGGACAACGACGTTCTCGACACCTGGTTCAGTTCGGGGCTGTGGACTTTCTCCACCCTGGGCTGGCCTGAGCAGACCGAGTTCCTGAAGAAATTCCACTCCACCGACGTGCTGGTGACCGGTTTCGACATCATTTTCTTCTGGGTCGCCCGGATGATCATGCTCACCATGCATTTGGTGAAGAACGAAGACGGCACGCCGCAAGTACCGTTCAAGACTGTTTATGTTCACGGTCTGGTGCGCGATGGCCAGGGCCAGAAGATGTCCAAGTCCAAGGGCAACGTCCTGGACCCACTGGACATCATCGACGGCATCGAGCTGGAAGAACTGGTGCAGAAACGCACCTCCGGCATGATGCAGCCGAAACTGGCGAAGAAGATCGAGAAGCAGACCCGCGACGAGTTCGCGATTCCCAAGCCGATCATCACTGCTTCCGGCTCGGCCTGGTACGACCTGATCGCCGAATCCTTCGAAGCCCAGAACGCCAGCGGACG
>NZ_JBIUXZ010000031.1:0-22348 GCF_044744265.1 Pseudomonas sp. NPDC087342 | reverse complement strand
GCAACTTCTGCAACAAGATCTGGAACGCTGCGCGCTATGTTCTGGACAAGGGCGAAGACTGCGGCCAGAACGGCGAAGCCTACGAGCTGTCGCTGGCGGATCGCTGGATCATCTCGCAACTGCAACGCACTGAAGCCGAAGTCACCCGTCAACTCGACCAGTTCCGCTTCGACCTGGCGGCGCAAGCCTTGTACGAGTTCATCTGGAACCAGTATTGCGACTGGTACCTGGAACTGTCCAAGCCTGTGCTGTGGGACGAAAATGCTCCGGTTGAACGCCAGCGCGGCACTCGTCGCACGCTGGTTCGGGTGCTGGAAGTCGCATTGCGCCTGGCGCACCCGTTCATGCCGTTCATCACCGAAGAAATCTGGCAGCGCATCGCGCCGCTGGCCGGTATCGAAGGCAAGACGATCATGCTGCAACCTTGGCCAGTGGCCAATGAAGCGCGCATCGATCAAGGCGCCGAAGATGACATCGAGTGGCTGAAGACGCTGATGCTCGGCACGCGCAACATTCGCGCCGAGATGAACATCGGCCCGGGCAAACCGCTGAATCTGTTCCTGAAAAACGTCAGCGCCGAAGACCAGCGTCGTCTCACCGAGAACGAAGCGCTGCTGAAGAAGCTGGCGCGTCTGGAATCGATCACCGTGTTGGCCGCTGGCGAAGAAGCACCGCTGTCCGCCACCGCTCTGGTGGGCGAGATGGAAGTGCTGGTGCCGATGGCCGGTCTGATCGACAAAGATGCCGAACTGGCACGCCTGGACAAGGAAATCCTGCGTTTGCAGGGCGAAGTCCAGCGCGTCGGCGGCAAGCTGTCGAACGCCGGTTTCGTTGACAAGGCCCCGGCCGAAGTCATCGACAAGGAACGCGCCAAACTGGCCGAAGCTGAACAGGCTTTGGGCAAGTTGGCCGAGCAGCACGCGCGGATTGCCAGTCTGTAACGGCACATCGCAATGAAAAAGGGAGGCCCATAACGGCCTCCCTTTTTTGTGCCCGCCACTTTTTTGCTCTCTGTAGGAGCGAGCGGTGCGGCGATCCGACTTGCCCGCGAAGAACGGTAACGCGGTGTATCTGATTGACCGTGTCGCGGCCTTCGCGGGCAAGCCTCGCTCCTACAGGATCCCCGCCGGACCATCGACTGTGGGACAATGCCCCCCACTTTCAGCCATACCCGAATCGATCACACCCATGAACGCCCCCCGCACACCCCGCCCTGCGCGCAAGAAGCCTGACTCCGCCACCCCGGCCAAAGCCGTGGAACCCCGTCCGAAGGCCAGCCTGCACCCGCGCAACCGCCACCAGGGTCGCTACGACTTCCCGGAGCTGATCAAAAGCACGCCGGAACTGGCGAAGTTTGTGATCCTCAACCCGTACGGCAAGGAAAGCATCGACTTCGCCAGCCCCGACGCGGTGCGGGTGTTCAACCGGGCGTTGCTCAAGTCGTTCTACGGCGTGGCTCACTGGGACATTCCGGCTGATTACCTGTGCCCGCCGGTTCCGGGGCGTGCCGACTACGTGCACTTCCTGGCTGACCTGCTGGCCAGCGTCAACGACGGCGAAATCCCGCGTGGTGCACCGGTCAAGGTGCTCGACATCGGCATGGGCGCCAACTGCGTTTATCCGCTGATCGGCTACAGCGATTACCGCTGGCACTTCCTCGGTTCGGAAATCGACCCAACCGCCGTGGCCGCCGCCAAAGCCATCGTCCAGTCCAACGGGCTGAACAAGGCCATCCAATTGCGCCAGCAGAGCAATCCCAAGCACATTCTGCTGGGCCTGCTGGAACCGGGTGAACGCTTTGACCTGACCATGTGCAACCCGCCGTTCCACGCCTCGATGGACGAAGCGACCAAGGGCAGCGAGCGCAAATGGCGCGCCTTGGGCCGTGCCGATCCAAAACGCAAACTGCCGGTGTTGAACTTCGGTGGTCAATCGGCGGAATTGTGGTGTGAAGGCGGCGAAGCGCGTTTCGTGACGCAACTGATCGCCGAGAGCGCGAGCTTCCAGCACAAAGTGCTGTGGTTCAGCACGCTGGTGTCGAAAGCCTCGAACTTGCCGGCGATCCAGACTGCACTGAAAAAGGCTGGCGTGCTGGAAAGCCAGGTAGTGGAAATGTCCCAGGGCCAGAAGCAAAGCCGCTTCGTGGCCTGGACCTTCCAGACCAAGTCCGAACAGCAAGTGTGGCGCGAGCGCTGGGTTCGCAAGTAACTGATAGATACAGATCAAAAAATGTGGGAGCGGGCTTGCTCGCGAATGCAGTGTCCTAGTCAACTTAAATGGTGACTGATACACCGCTTTCGCGAGCAAGCCCGCTCCCACATTGGTTTCGAGGTGTCTGAAAGACCAAATCACAGACACAAAAAAGCCGTGCCCGGATCGCTCCGGAGCACGGCTTTTTGTTACTGCGTCTTACTTGTTAACAGCGTCGGTCAGGCCTTTGGCCACAACCAGCTTGATAACTTTCTTGGCAGCGATTTCGATGGCAGCGCCAGTCGAAGGGTTACGGCCGGTACGGGCAGGACGCTCGGTCACTTTCAGTTTGCCGATACCTGGCAGAGTGATTTCGCCGCCGTTTTCCAGCTGATCGGCAACGATTTGGCCCAGTTGGTCCAGAGCGTTACGCGCGGTGGTTTTTGGCGCGTCGATAGCTTCAGCGATGTCGGCGATCAGTTGGTCTTTAGTAAGAGCCATGTAGTGTTCCTTCCCTATCAAATTCATATGGATTGCAGAGTGCAGTGTCAGCCATCGAGCCCGATCTTCTGGATCTGGCACCCTCGGCCATAACCGCGACGAGTCGGGGTAATAGATACCGAAATCAGGGTTTGGTTCGACCTGACAAATGCTGAATGCACGCTTAACGCAGTGACTTCGCGTAAGACCGGGCAAAACTAGCACAGAGACGGGGAAATATCCGCCTCTAGCTACCCATTTGGTCAGCTTTATTGCTCTAAACCTGGAAAAAACTGCATAAGGGCCGTTCTGAACTCGGGATTTACCCTTCGAGCCGCGCCAAAACCAGTGGTTGCGGTACACTTGGCACTTTTTGGGGGAGCACGCCCTCCTCTCTTCAATCAGCCGAGAAGCCCATGCCGATCCGTCATTGCATCGTCCACCTGATCGACAAAAAACCCGACGGCACACCTGCAGTTCTTCATGCTCGCGACTCCGAACTGGCGGAGTCCACGGCCATCGAGAACATGCTCGCCGACCTCAACGAGAGCTATAACGCCAAACAAGGCAAGGCCTGGGGTTTCTTCCATGCCGAGTCCGGGGCGCATCCGTTCAGCGGCTGGCTGAAGGAATACCTCGACGGCGGCAAGGATTTCACGGCGTTCAGCCGTGTGGCGGTGGAACACCTGCAAAAGCTGATGGAAGAGTCGAACCTCTCTGTGGGCGGCCACGTGCTGTTTGCGCATTACCAGCAGGGCATGACCGATTACCTGGCCATCGCGCTCCTGCACCACAGTGAAGGCGTTGCGGTGACCGAAGAACTCGACGTGACCGCCTCGCGTCACCTGGACCTCGGCCAGTTGCACCTCGCGGCGCGGATCAACGTGTCCGAGTGGCAGAACAACAAGCAGTCCAAGCAGTACATTTCGTTTATCAAAGGCAAGAACGGGAAAAAGGTTTCGGAGTATTTCCGCGACTTCATCGGCTGCCAGGAAGGCGTCGATGGCCCCGGCGAAACCCGCACTTTGCTCAAGGCCTTCAGCGATTTCGTCGAAAGCGAAGATTTGCCGGAAGAATCCGCCCGCGAGAAGACCAAGACCCTGGTGGATTACGCCAGCAGCCAGGCCAAACTCGGCGAACCGATGGGCCTGGAAGAACTCTCCGAGCTGATTGACGAAGAACGCCCGAAGGCCTTCTACGATCACATCCGCAACAAGGATTACGGCCTCTCCCCGGAGATTCCGGCGGATAAGCGCACCCTCAACCAGTTCCGCCGCTTTACCGGGCGCGCCGAAGG
Source organism: Pseudomonas sp. NPDC087342 (assembly GCF_044744265.1). NCBI lineage: Bacteria > Pseudomonadati > Pseudomonadota > Gammaproteobacteria > Pseudomonadales > Pseudomonadaceae > Pseudomonas > Pseudomonas sp. NPDC087342. The sequence goes on along the minus strand of NZ_JBIUXZ010000031.1, from coordinate 18,381 downwards.
CCTGTCCATCAGCTTTGAAGCGCACCTGCTGGGCTCGAAGATCGAATACGACGAAGAAGCCGGCACGCTGATCATCAAGGGCTTGCCGACCCAACTCACCGACCAGCTCAAGCGACGCAACTGATGCTCAACGGCATCCTGAAGAAATTCCTGCTGATCCTGCTGGTGGTCGCGGTTTACCAGAACTGGGGCAAGATCGAGCGCTACCTCCACCCGGCGCAGGTGGTGTCCGAGCAGACCCAGGCCAAGGCCAATGTCGTGCTCTACGCCACTGACTGGTGCGGCTACTGCAAGCTGACACGGCGCTTTCTCGATCAGAAAGGCATTCCGTACAAGGAATACGATATCGAGAAGGATGCCGTGGCGCGCAAGGCCTATGAAGCGCTGGGCGGGCGCGGGATACCGTTGATCGATGTGAACGGGACGCTGATTCGCGGGTATGACCCGGATGAGATTCTCGCGGCCCTGAAATAACCTGTTTGCCTCCGGCAACTCCCTGTGGCGAGGGGGCTTACCCCCGTTGGGTCGCGAAGCGGCCCCAGCATTCCTAGGCGACCATCACATCCAGAGGAGTTACGACTGCTTCGCAGCCGAACGGGGGCAAGCCCCCTCGCAACAGGTTTTTGCATGACAAGGCATCGGCGGCGTGAGTTACTTCGCTTCGATACGAAATCCAAATCGCGGAAAGTGCACATGCACCACACCCGCACGTTCATCCTCACGCCGCAAAATCAATTCCTCACGCCCCGCAAACACCAGCTCACCCGCGACCGGATCACAGCCATAATCGGTCGCCGCGATCACCACCTGCTGGCCCGCCTCAAAGCCGTTAGGCTCGTCGAACGCTTCATCCGGCAACGCAGCGGGCGTGGCATTACGTGATACCTCCAGCGCCTCTTCGGCGGTCATCTCGCTGAACGCACCATGACCAAACCCCATGACCCGCCCGAACCACGCCGACACCGCCGGATACGCATCAACCAATGGCGCAGTGACAGGCGTCGCCTTGAGAAACCACAAACAATGCGCCAGGGAAAAATCGGCAATCGATGGCTCGCCGAACAGGAAATCACCCTGCTCACGTTGAAGCTGCAATTCGAGGCGCCCCATGATCGTCGGCCACTGGTGCAGCGCCTGTTCCGCCGACAACTTCGTCGCACTGCCACCGCTGAATAACCCGGCGCGATCAGCCAGGAACGCCTTGATCGCTTCCGGCGGCAACTTGCCGAAGCGCACCGCGACTGATTCCGGCTGGAACACCAGGCTCACCGCATGCTGGAACACCACCGAATCCACCCACGTCGCGAAGGTCGCGGCGATCATTTCCTGGCCTTCCGGAAAGAACGCCGGCAAGGCTTTTTCCTGCTCCAGGCGCCGGGCGATCAATGCGGTATCGCAATAAATATCGGCACCGATCTGCAACACCGGCGTCTTGCGGTAGCCACCGGTCAGCGCGGTCAGGTCAGGTTTCGGCATCACCGGCGAGATCTTCACCGAGCGCCACGACAACCCTTTGAACCCCAACAGCAGGCGGGCCTTTTCGGCGAAGGGTGACGTCGGGTAATTGTGAAGAATCAACTCTGACATGCTCGGCTCCGCCGCTCGGATAAGGAGCTGGCAGCTTAGCGCGCAAACGGTGGGCGGCCTACGGGTCCGCCTGATGGGAACTTATCAGTCAGATTGATAAGTCAGCACCAGGCATTCCTTGGCGCTTTTCTTGAGCTTCTTGATCAACCGTTCCTGGCGCAGCGCTTCGCTTTTATCGCGACAGACTTCGGTGTAGACCAGCGCCATGGCCGGGCTGGAAAGGAAAAACCGCGCGCCCTTGCCGCTTTGGTGCTTGGCAAAGCGGCGCACCGGATCGTCGCTGATCCCGCAATAGAGCGAACCATTGGCCGCGCGAACGAGGTAGACGAACCAGGGTTTGCTGGCAGGCATCGGTTCGACGGCAAGGACGGGAGATTCGCTCAGGGTGTTCACGTGACGATCAAGGCTTGAAAGGAAACAAGCCGCGATCTTATCAGCGACTGGCCTGGAATGCCTTCAGCCCCTTCAAGGCCTGGGCGCGAACGGCGTTGCGCACCAGCGGCGTCCAGCCCAACAACAGACCTTTGGTGCCCAGCGCCTGACGCGACCAGCGCCACAGGTCGAAGCTGTCGTGATGCTCGCAAATCTTGCCATCGCGAAACACAAAACGCGCCTGGATGTCGTTGACCACGATATTGCCGGTCTGGCTGAACAGATACGTCGCCACCCAATGGGCGCCGCCGGTGCGCTCATCGCTGCGCACGTTATCGAAGGTCAGGGAAAAGTCTTTCGCACGGGTCGTGAGCATGCGCCACATGTCACCGGCATCGCGGCCGCGCAACTCACCGAACGCCGGATCACTGAACACCACGTCATCGGTGTAGCAAGCGGCCATCGCCTCGGCATCCAGGCGCTGAAAAGCCTGGTAGAAACGGGTGATCAAGGCGTTGTGGGCATCGCTCATGGGCAGGCTCCCTGCATTTTCAAAATGGCTACAAAAGATTGCCTGCACGATAGTCTGCAAATACACACAAGGCCACTGGCATTCGTGGGCCGAATGCCAGCAGTGCGAAAATCAGACTTTTTCGCTGTTCACCTGAACGTACAGCGAGCGCCCGGCGCCGAGGCCGGCGATGATCGCGCCGAGACCGATGATGCCGAAGATCCAGCCCAGCGCGTTCCAGCCGCCGGTCAAGTCGTGGACGATGCCGACGGCAAACGGCCCCATCGACGCCAAGGTGTAGCCGAAGCCCTGGGCCATGCTCGACAGGTTGGCAGCCACGTGGGAATCCCGCGAGCGCAACACGATCAAGGTCAACGCCAGACTGAACGTGCCGCCCTGCCCCAGGCCCAGCAGGATTGCCCAGCCCCACAGACCTTCGATCGGTGCGTAGAGGCAACCGAACAAGCCGCCGAGGGTCAGCAACATCACGATGACAATCGCCAGTCGCTGGTCTTTGCCGCGCGTTGCCAGCCACGGCGCAGCCAACGAGCTGGCCAACTGAATGATCACCGAACCCGAGAGTACGAGACCCGCCTGGGTCGGCGTCAGTCCGCGGCCGATCAGGATCGACGGCAACCAGCCGAACACGATGTAGGCCAAGGACGATTGCAGGCCCATATAAAGCGTCACTTGCCAGGCCAATGGATCGCGCAACAGACCGCGAACCCGATAGGCAACGTTATGCGAACCGTGTTTCTGCCCCACTTGCGGCAACCAGAAAATCGCCGCGACCACTGCCGGCACCGCCCAGAAACCCAGGCCCAGCACCCAGCTCTTGTCGAAATGTTCGCTCAACGGCACGGTCGCCCCCGCCGCCATCGCCGCGCCCAGGCACAAGGCCATAGTGTAAACACCGGTCATGGTGCCGGCCTGTTTCGGGAAGTCGCGTTTGACGATGCCGGGCAGCAACACGCCAATCACACCGATGCTGGCCCCGGCCAACACACTGCCGGCAAACAGGCCGATTTCACCGAAGGAACTGCGCAGGATGATCCCGCCGGCCAGCACCAGCAAAATCCCCAACACCACGCGTTCAGCGCCAAAGCGCCGGGCCAGGAGCGGCGCCAGTGGCGCGAACAAACCGAGGCAGAGCACCGGCAACGTGGTCAGCAAACCGGCTTCAGCCGCCGATAAACCGAGGGTCTTCGACACCTCGCTGAGCATCGGCGCCATGCTCGACAGCGCCGGGCGCAGGTTCAGCGCCACCAGGATCAGCCCCAGCAGCAACAGCCATGGCCGTCGCAGAATCGGGTGACTTTGCTGGACCTGTTCGTCATCGGCCTCGGCATCGATCAGCAGCTCTTCGAGCTCCGCCGTGCGCTTGGGTTGCGGGGGGTTGCTGGGATTGGCAGGCATGGAATTCTCGGTTTCAAGGTTCATTGATCAACTGCCTCGACAGGGCTTTGGCCCGTTCCGGGTCGCGTTGCTCGACGGCATCCAGCAGTTCGATATGCAGATCGAACACCTCTTGGCGTCGCGGAAAAATGTTCAGGCTCTGGCGCAATTGCGCGCCGACGATGCTCGAGAAGTAGCGATACAACTCGCTGAGGGTCGGATTGTGCGCGGCGTCCACCAGACGGCGGTGGAACACCAGGTCGCAGGCGATGTAGCTGTCGAGATCGCCGTGGTAATGACTACCGCTGACACCCAAGGCTTCGCGCAATGCGACCAAGTCTTCGTCAGTGCGGCGCAATGCAGCCAGGCCAATGGCCTCGACTTCCAGGATGTGCCGGGTTTCCCGGGCCTGTTCATGCGTGCATTGCGACAAGGCTTTCATGGTGTCGAGCGGATCGATCACCGCCCGCAGGTAACTGCCGTCGCCCTGGCGGATCTCGATCAACCCGGAAAACGCCAACACGCGCATGGCTTCGCGCACGGTATTGCGGCTGATGCCGAGCTCGGCGGACAGCTCCGGCTCGGTGGGTAAACGCTGGCCGACGGCCCAGACGCCTTGGGTAATGCGCAGGCGCAACTGGTCCAGGGCCTGATCGACCAGGGATCGCTTAACGAGTGGAAAAATGTCTGACATGGGATTCGCCCTTTCATCCAATCATAGGATGAATTTTCTGACATGTTAGTCAGCTCCGTGTAGGACGGCAACCGCCTACCGTCAAAGCAGCAACATTCAGAGGGATTTTCGATTGGTCAAAATTACCCTTTAAGGGTAATTTCAGGGATAGGGTTTACGGCTTCTTATGGAAAAGAACACACCCCACTACAACTTGGCGGTGATCAAGGAGGACGTCAGGCGGCGTGGAAAAAACGCTTTCACCATGACCGCACGGAGAAACGGCAGAGACCTGGGTTTCACCCTCGAGGAAATGCAGGACGTCATTTTCGAATTACACAGCAGGATGTTGTACAAATCGATGACGACCTATAGCAATCATCGGGTTTGGCAAGACGTTTACCACATCACTTCGCACGATCAGGAGATTTACATCAAGGTCACTTATTGCTCAGGCAGTGAACCTCCGGTGATCTCCTTCAAGGAGAAAAACCCATGAACACCAAACAATGTTTCAGTTGCGGGGCACCTGAAGGCATGCGGCACTTCGAAGGCCGCGCTGAAACCATGAGCGTGAAAGGCATGGAGCGCCGCGTTGATGATTTGTCTGGATGGGAGTGCCAGGCATGCGGGGAGGTCATACTCGACCCCGACTGCTCGGAGCGCTATTCGGATGCCTGCGACGAGTTGGTTCTTGCTGGCAGACAAATGATTGGCAACGAGATGAAGCGTATCCGCCGCAAACTGCACCTGTCGCAAAAAGAAGCGGTTCTGCTGTTGTCCGGAGGCGGACACAACGCGTTTTCTCGTTACGAGCGCGGCGAACTGCTTCCCCCCAAGGCATTGATGGTGCTGATGCGCTTGCTTGATCGCTACCCACATTTGCTCACCGATGCGCGAAGCTTGGGCGAAGGCGCAGACTTGAGAGGTTTCAAGGACATCGTTCACAAAGAGCATGAAACGCTCACTGTGTCCTGAACAACGCACATAAAAAACCCGGCGCGTGGCCGGGTTTGTCTTACCAGTCAGCCTTGCATCAATGCAAAATCTGGCTCAAGAACAACTTGGTCCGATCATTCTGCGGGTTATCGAAGAAGTCATTCGGCGCCGCTTGTTCAACGATTTCGCCTTTGTCCATGAAGATCACGCGATTCGCCACGGTGCGGGCGAAGCCCATTTCGTGGGTCACGCAGAGCATGGTCATGCCGTCTTCGGCCAGGCCGATCATGGTGTCCAACACCTCTTTCACCATCTCGGGGTCGAGTGCCGAAGTCGGTTCGTCGAACAACATGATTTTCGGTTTCATGCACAGGGCACGGGCAATCGCCACACGCTGTTGCTGACCGCCGGACAGTTGGCCCGGGAATTTATGCGCCTGCTCCGGAATGCGTACGCGTTCCAGGTAGTGCATGGCGATTTCTTCAGCCTTGCGTTTCGGCATCTTGCGCACCCACATCGGCGCCAACGTGCAGTTCTGCAGGATGGTCAGGTGCGGGAACAGGTTGAAGTGCTGGAACACCATGCCAACTTCACGGCGGATCGCTTCGATCTGCTTGAGGTCGTTGGTCAGTTCCACACCATCGACCACGATGCGACCCTGCTGGTGTTCTTCCAGGCGATTGAGGCAACGGATGGTGGTGGATTTGCCGGAACCCGACGGGCCGCACAGGACGATACGCTCGCCCTGCTTGACGTTCAGGTTGATGTCTTTCAACACGTGGAACTGGCCGTACCACTTGTTTACACCCTGCATCTGAATAATGCCTTCAGGGCTCACAGGCTGCTTGATCGCTTCGCTCATCACTTAACTCCTAACGCTTGTGGCCAGTGTCCAGCTTACGTTCCAAATGCATGGAGTAGCGGGACATACCAAAACAGAAAATCCAGAACACCAGGGCCGCAAACACATAGCCTTCGGTCGCCATGCCCAACCATTTCGGGTCGGCGGCGGCTTGCTTGACGCTGTTGAGCAGGTCGAACAGGCCGATGATGATCACCAGGCTCGTGTCCTTGAACAGCGCAATGAAGGTGTTGACGATGCCGGGGATCACCAGCTTCAGGGCTTGCGGCAAAATCACCAGGCCCATGCTGCGCCAGTAACCGAGACCCATCGCTGCGGCCGCTTCGTACTGACCTTTAGGGATCGCTTGCAGACCACCGCGCACCACTTCGGCCACGTAGGCCGACTGGAACAGGATCACGCCGATCAACGCCCGCAGCAGTTTGTCGAAGTTCATGCCTTCAGGCAGGAACAACGGCAGCATCACCGAGGACATGAACAGCACCGTGATCAACGGCACGCCGCGCCAGAATTCGATGAAGGTCACGCAGACCACCCGAATCGCCGGCATGTTGGAACGACGACCCAGCGCCAGGACGATCCCCAGCGGCAACGCACCGGCGATACCGACAGTAGCGATCACCAGGGTCAGCATCAGGCCGCCCCATTGGCTGGTCGCCACCTGGGTCAGGCCGAAGACGCCGCCGTGCAACAGGCACCAGGCAATGATCGGGTACAGCACCAGGAAGCTCAGGCCATACACGGCTTTATGGTGAAAGCGCGAGATGAACAACGGTGCCACGCCGATGACCGCCAGCCACACGGTCAGGTCCACGCGCCAGCGCAGGTCCACCGGGTAGTAGCCGTACATGAACTGGCCAAAACGCTGCTGGATGAACACCCAGCAGGCGCCTTCCTTGGTGCAGTCGGCGCGGGTGGTGCCGACCCAGTTGGCGTCGATGATCGCCCAACTGAGGATCGGTGGAACCACCAGGTAGATCAGATAGAACGCGAACAGGGTCAGCAGCGTGTTGATCCAGCTGGAGAACATGTTGGCGCGCATCCATGCCACGACACCGATGCTACTGCTCGGTGGAGGCATGTCAGGCTTGAAAGTATGAGTACTCATGCGCTTTTCCTTACCGCTCGATCAGCGCAATGCGCTTGTTGTACCAGTTCATCAGCAGGGAAATGCTGATACTGATCGCCAGGTACACGCTCATGGTGATCGCAATCACCTCGATCGCCTGCCCGGTCTGGTTCAGCACCGTACCGGCAAACAACGAGACCATTTCCGGATAACCGATACCGGCCGCCAGCGAGGAGTTCTTCGCCAGGTTCAGGTATTGGCTGGTCAGTGGCGGGATGATCACGCGCAGGGCTTGCGGGATGATCACCTTGCGCAGGGTCGGACCGTTGCGCAGCCCCAGGGAGCGCGCCGCTTCGGTCTGGCCGTGGCTGACCGACTTGATGCCCGAACGCACGATCTCGGCGATAAACGCCGCGGTGTACACGGTCAGGGCCAGGGTCAACGCCAGCAGTTCCGGGATCAGTACCCAGCCACCGACAAAGTTGAAGCCTTGCAGCTTCGGCAGTTCCCAGTGCAGCGGAGCACCGAAGACCAGCGCGCACAGCGCCGGGATCACCAGGAACAGCGCCAGGCCGACCCAGAACTTGTGGAACGGTACGCCGGTCGCTTCGAAGCGCTTGTTGGCCCAGCGAGCCATCAGCACGATAGCGACGATAGCCACCACGACACTGACCACGAACGCCCAGAACCCGTCCGCCATTTGCGCGGCCGGCATGTTCAGGCCACGGCTGCTGACGAAGAAAGTGTCGCCAAAGTTATGGCTGGCCCGCGGCCCTGGCATGGTCAGGAACACCGCGAAGTACCAGAACAGGATTTGCAGCAGCGGCGGAATGTTACGGAAGACTTCCACGTAAACCGTCGCCAGCTTGCTGATGATCCAGTTCGGCGACAGCCGTGCCACGCCGACGATGAAGCCGAGGATGGTTGCCAGAACCACGCCGATGACAGTCACCAGCAGGGTGTTGAGCAGACCGATGACAAACACCCGGGCATATGTGTCCGATTCGGTGTAGTCGATCAGGTGTTGAGCGATGCCGAACCCGGCACTGCGATCCAGAAAACTGAAGCCGGAGGTAATGCCCCGGTGTTGCAGGTTGGTTTGCGTATTGTCGAACAGATACCAGCCCATCGCGACGACCGCGACAATCGTGATGATCTGAAATAGCCACGCACGCACTTTCGGATCGCTGAGGCTGAGCCTCTGCTTTGGTGCGCCGATTGATTTTTGCATGAAGTGCCCCGGAAATAATGGAACAGAACATCACCCGGTGGTTGGCCCACCGGGTGACAGAACCATCAGCGCACTGGTGGTGCGTATTGAATGCCGCCGTTGGTCCACAGGGCGTTCAAGCCACGGTCGATTTCCAGCGGAGTGCCTTTGCCGAGGTTTTTCTCGAAGATTTCGCCGTAGTTACCGACTTGGGAAACGATCTTGACGACCCAGTCCTTCGGCAGTTTCAGGTCTTTGCCGTATTCGCCGTCAGCACCCAACATACGGGCAACGTCCGGGTTCTTGGTGGACTTGGCTTCAGCCAGAACGTTTTTCGAAGAGATACCGGCTTCTTCGGTGTTCAGCAGTGCGTAGCCAACCCAGCGAACGATCGCCAGCCACTCGTCGTCGCCGTTACGTACGACTGGACCCAGTGGTTCTTTGGAGATGGTTTCTGGCAGAACCACGTAGTCTTTTGGCGAAGCCAGTTTGCTGCGCTGTGCGTACAGCTGCGATTTGTCAGAGGTCAGCACGTCGCAACGACCGGATTCCAGCGACTTGGCGCTTTCATCGGAGGTGTCGAAAGTGATCGGGGTGTATTTCAGGTTGTTGGCGCGGAAGTAGTCGGAAACGTTCAGCTCGGTGGTAGTACCGGCTTGAATGCAGATGGTTGCACCGTCCAGTTCCTTGGCACTTTTCACGCCCAGCTTGCTGTTGGCCAGGAAGCCGACGCCGTCGTAATAAGTAATGAAGCCAGGGAATTTCAGGCCCATGCCCGCGTCACGGGAACTGGTCATGGTGGTGTTACGCGAAAGAATGTCGATTTCGCCGGACTGCAGCGCGGTGAAACGCTCCTTGGCGTTCAACTGGCTGAACTTGACCTTGGTGGCGTCGCCGAAAACAGCGGCTGCCACAGCGCGGCAGACGTCAGCGTCGATCCCGAGGATCTTGCCGGTGGAGTCCGGAACCGAGAAACCCGGCAGACCGTCACTCACGCCGCACTGAATGAAACCTTTTTTCTGCACTGCATCCAGGGTTGCACCCGCCTGAGCGAACCCACTGACACCGAGCACTGCGGCTGCAGTCACGATAGCCAGGGTGGATTTCAACATTTTCATTCAAACCTCCAGTTTTGCTCTTGTTGTGTCGGAGCGAGAGTCCCGTCGCACCCTTTTGAGGCGTTGTTGACCCGTGTTGGCTTTTTTTGGGGTCAACCGACGTAGGACCTTAGCTATGAGTCTAGTAGGAGAAAATCCATATCATGGACAACTCACTTCTCACCAATCGGCCGAACGGGCTGTAGCCCTTTCACGTTCGCTAAGCCCGTAACGGCCACTGGCGAACATCCATCACCGGATTCTTTGCTATCCCGTCGTCAGCAGTACACTGATAGTGTTACCGCCAGGCGCGAGATTGGTTGCACAGGTTTCCCCATAGCAAACCCCGTACCACACCGCTCGCTCAAGCGATTCAGCGACAGGTCAATAGCAAAACTTGTAGCCTTGCGACATCTTCTTAACTGATCAACCTGACGCGCACTCGGATCACGCACTCAATGAGAGCGCACGCACAAAATTGGAGCAGACATGACCCAGCCCTTGATTCTCCAGCCCGGCAAGCCCGTAGACGCCTGCGTTATCTGGCTGCACGGCCTGGGCGCCGATCGCTATGACTTTCTGCCGGTGGCCGAAGCGCTGCAGGAAACCCTGCTGACCACCCGCTTCGTCCTGCCCCAGGCGCCGACCCGCGCGGTCACCATTAATGGTGGCTACGAGATGCCGAGCTGGTACGACATATTGGCCATGAACCCGGCGCGCGCCATCAGCCGCGAGCAGCTGGATGAGTCGGCAGAAATGGTTATCGAGCTGATCGAAGAGCAGAAGGCCAGCGGAATAGACGCCTCGCGCATCTTTCTCGCCGGGTTTTCCCAGGGCGGCGCCGTGGTGCTGCACAGCGCTTTCCTGAAATGGCAGGGAGCGCTGGGTGGGGTACTTGCCCTGTCTACTTATGCACCGACGTTCAGCGATGAATTGGAGCTTTCAGCCAGCCAGCAGCGCATTCCTGTGCTATGCCTGCACGGTCAGTACGATGACGTTGTGCAAAACGCCATGGGCCGTAGCGCTTATGAGCATTTAAAGCAGCGTGGTGTCACCGTGACATGGCAGGAATACCCAATGGGCCACGAAGTGTTACCCGAAGAAATTCGCGATATTGGCACTTGGCTCGCAGAGCGCTTGCGTTAAAACCTATCCTTTGATCATCCCGCTACGCCGCGCCTGATTCTTGCATTACACTGGCCGGCGTACATTCCTTAACCAATTGATGAGATGACCGTGCTCAAAGCACTCAAAAAAATGTTCGGTAAAAGCGAGACTGAGCAGCTCGCGCCAGTCGCCAGCGCTCCGTCTCACACCCCCAGCCACCGCACCGACGGTCGTCAGCCTGGCCGGACCGCAGCCGCAGCGGCACCGAAACAAGAGCCGGTGACCACACCGGCCGCCCTACCTGTCGAGCCAATCGCTGCCGAGCAACTGCTCAGCGAAGCGCCGAAACCTGCAAAACCGCGTCGCGAACCGAAGCCAAAGGCCCCGGTCATTCCCTGGAAGCTCGAAGATTTCGCCGTCGAGCCGCTGGAAGGCAAAACCCGTTTCCACGATTTCAAGCTTGCCCCTGAACTGATGCACGCCATTCAGGACCTGGGCTTTCCGTACTGCACGCCGATCCAGGCGCAAGTCCTCGGTTTCACCCTGGCCGGCAAAGATGCCATCGGTCGCGCCCAGACCGGCACCGGCAAAACCGCCGCGTTCCTGATTTCGATCATCACCCAGTTGCTGGAAACCCCGCCGCCCAAGGAACGCTACATGGGTGAACCGCGGGCGCTGATCATCGCGCCGACCCGCGAACTGGTGGTGCAGATCGCCAAGGACGCCGCCGACCTGACCAAGTACACCGGCCTCAATGTCATGACGTTTGTTGGCGGCATGGACTTCGACAAGCAGCTCAAGCACCTCGAAGCCCGTCACTGCGACATCCTCGTCGCCACCCCGGGCCGCCTGCTGGACTTCAACCAGCGCGGCGACGTGCACCTGGACATGGTCGAAGTCATGGTCCTGGACGAAGCCGACCGCATGCTCGATATGGGTTTTATCCCACAAGTGCGTCAGATCATTCGCCAGACCCCGCCGAAGAACGAGCGTCAGACGCTGCTGTTCTCCGCGACCTTCACCGAAGACGTGATGAACCTCGCCAAGCAATGGACCACCGACCCGTCGATCGTCGAGATCGAGTCGCAGAACGTGGCCAGCGAAAACGTCGAGCAACACATCTACGCCGTGGCCGGTGCCGACAAATACAAACTGCTCTACAACCTGGTCACCGACAATGGTTGGGAGCGGGTGATGGTCTTTGCCAACCGCAAGGATGAAGTGCGCCGCATCGAAGAGCGCCTGGTGCGCGATGGCGTCAACGCCGCGCAACTGTCCGGCGACGTGCCGCAGCACAAGCGCATCAAGACCCTCGAAGGTTTCCGCGAAGGCAAGATCCGCGTGCTGGTGGCCACTGATGTCGCCGGTCGTGGTATCCACATCGACGGCATCAGCCACGTGATCAACTTCACCCTGCCGGAAGTCCCGGACGACTACGTGCACCGCATCGGTCGTACCGGTCGCGCGGGTGCTGATGGCGTGTCCATCAGCTTCGCCGGTGAAGACGACTCCTACCAGCTACCGTCTATCGAAGCGCTGCTGGGTCGCAAAATCAGCTGTGAAACGCCACCGACGCATCTACTGCGGGCGGTTGAGCGTAAGCGCCCTTAACTCAGGCGCATCAAAAAGAGGCGCAGCCGGCAACGGACTGCGCTTTTTTTACGTCTGGAGATTGCTCAAGACAACTAAAAGTCCATAATAGACAAATTAGTTTACTTTCAGCGCCCGGAGCCGAACATGTCCAGTACGCCTTACGTGATCAATCAACTTCAGGCCCGCGAGTTGCTGGCACAGGTCGATGTGCCGCAGATCCTGCACAAGCTGTTCCGTGACCTGGCCGCCGGGCAAGCCGTGCAACCGGCGCAGCAACTGGTGGAGTTCCCTCAAGGCGCTGGCGACTTCATCAACTACTTGGGTGTGCTGGCGGAGGACGGCGTGTACGGGGTCAAGACTTCGCCTTATATCGTGCGCGAGCAAGGTCCGCTGGTGACGGCGTGGACGCTGTTGATGTCGATGCAAACCGGCCAGCCGCTGTTGCTCTGTGATGCCGGCGAGCTGACCACCGCCCGCACCGCCGCGACCACCGCTGTGGCGGTCGATGCCCTCGCCCCGTTGAACGCCCGGCGCCTGGCGATTATTGGCAGCGGAAAAGTGGCCCAGGCACACGTGCACTACGTCAAGGATCTGCGGGACTGGCAGAATATCAGCCTGTATTCGCCAGGCTTGAGCGAATTGGCTCCCGAAGCGTTGGCGCAAATCAAAAGCCTCGATTCACGGCTGACCCTCGTCGACAGTCGCGAAGCGGCGATTCAGGACGCGGATGTGATCATGCTCTGCACCTCGTCCGCGGGACCTGTGATTGATCCATCGACGCTGAGCAAACCGGCACTCATCACCTCGATCAGCACCAACGCGCCACGGGCCCACGAAGTGCCGCCCCAGAGCCTCAACGACATGCAGGTGTTCTGCGACTATCGTCAGACCACTCCAGGTTCGGCGGGTGAAATGCTGATTGCCGGTGAGCAACATGGCTGGGACAAGAACGCGATCATCGGCGACTTGCCCGATCTGCTCAGCGAAAAAGTGCAACGTCCCGGTTATGACCGCCACGTATTCTTCCGCTCCATTGGTTTGGGCCTGGAAGACATTGCGTTGGCGAATGCCCTGTACCAACTGCAGCGCTGACATTCCCCCCTGTAGGAGCGAGGCTTGCCCGCGAATGCGTTCTGACATCCACCGATGATGTCGACTGACATACCGCTTTCGCGGGCAAGCCTCGCTCCTACAGAGGAACATTATTTACGACCTTCTCAGGAGACGTTCATGAGCCAGGCAGATTTCATCATCATCGGCGGCGGGATTGCCGGCGCCTCCACCGGTTACTGGCTGTCGCAGCACGGGCGCGTCATTGTGCTGGAGCGCGAAACCCATCCGGCTTATCACTCCACCGGACGTTCCGCCGCGCTGTTCACCGCCGCCTATGGCACGCCGCAAGTGCGCGCATTGACCCAGGCCAGCCGCGACTTCTTCGACGCCCCGCCCAGCGGTTTCTGCGATCACCCGCTGCTGACCCCGCGCGGCGAGATGACCGTGGATTTCACCGGCGACCCGGCCGAGCTGAACAATCAATACCTGAGCGCCAAAGCCACGGTGCCGGAGATGCAACTGCTTAGCGCCGAAGAAGCCTGCGCGCGCCTGCCGATCCTGCGCCGGGAAAAAGTCCATGGCGCGCTCTACGACCCGACCGCTTGCGACATCGACACCGACGCCCTGCACCAGGGTTATCTGCGCGGCATCAAGCGCAACAAGGGCGAAGTGCATACCGACAGCGAAGTGCTGAGCCTGAGCCGTGACGCCGAAGGCCAATGGCAGGTACAAACCAACGGACAGACTTTCACCGCGCCCGTGATCATCAACGCCGCTGGCGCCTGGGCCGACAAGATCGGCGAGCTGGCCGGTGCCACGCCTTTGGGCCTGCAACCGAAGCGCCGTGCAGCCTTTATCTTCGCCGGCCCCGAGGGCGTAGACATCCATCATTGGCCGATGCTGGTGGCGCTCGACGAATCCTTCTATATGAAGCCCGACGCCGGCATGTTCCTCGGCTCGCCCGCCAACGCCGACCCGGTGGAGCCCCACGACGTGCAGGCCGAAGAACTGGACATCGCCATGGGCATCTACCAGATCGAAGAAGCCACCACCCTGTCCATCCGCCGCCCGACCCGCACCTGGGCCGGTTTGCGCAGTTTCGTGGCTGATGGCGACTTGCTTTCCGGTTTCGATACCCAGGTACCGGGGCTATTCTGGGTCGCGGCGCAAGGTGGCTACGGCATCCAGACGTCGCCGGCCATGGGCCAGGCCAGCGCTGCGCTGGTGCGCGGTGAAGCCTTGCCGGAACAGCTGAGCCGTTTCGGCCTCGATGCTGCGATGCTCTCTCCGGCGCGCCTGGCTTGAGCGCGGACTTGGGTGACGTGCCGCCACGATTGCGGCAAACTTCCAGCGCCCTGCCTGATGGGGCGCTGACGTTGCCTGGAGCTCCCTGTATGAATGCACCTGAAAAAGACCCGGCGCTGGACAACTTCCGAGCGATCGCCGACGCCATCGCCACGCTGTTCTTTCCTCACGCCGAGGTGGTGCTGCACGATCTGCGCACGCAAAAAATCGACTACATCGCCAACAACCTGTCGAAGCGGGAAATCGGCGATGACGCGGCGCTCGAGGACATGCTCAGCGACGACGTCAGCGAACGAAACATCGGGCCGTACGAAAAGCTCAATTGGGACGGTCAGAAGATTCGCAGCCTCAGCAGCGTGCTGCGTGACAGCGACGGCCATCCGTTGGCGGTGCTGTGCATTAACCTGAATATTTCGCTGTTCGAAAATGCCAAGGCCGCGCTGGATCTGTTCCTGTCGCCGACCAAGCTGATCCCGCAACCGGACTCACTGTTTCGCGATGACTGGCAGGAGCGGATCAACACGTTCCTGCATGCCTGGCTGCGCGAACGTCAGTTGAGCCTGAATGTGCTGAGTCGCGACCACAAACGCGAGCTGGTGCTGGCGCTGCACGCTGAAGGCGCGTTCAAAGGCAAAAGCGCCTCCAACTATGTGGCCAACGTGCTGAACATGGGGCGGGCGACGGTGTACAAGCATTTGAAGGAATTGAAGGGTTAGGCATTTGGACCGGTGTTGTTAGGTCGGGCCCCTTCGCGAGCAGGCTCGCTCCCACAGGGGAAATGCATTCCAATGTGGGAGCGAGCCTGCTCGCGAAAGCGGTCTATCAATCGCCGTAAATGTCCGACTTGAAATACTTGTCGGAAATCTTCTGGTACTCGCCACTCGCACGAATGCCATCGATGGCCGTGTTCAACTCGCTGACCAACTCCGCATTACCCTTGCGCACCGCAATCCCGGCGCCCTCGCCCACGTACTTCGGATCCTTGAGCTCCGGACCGACAAACGCGTAACCGGCGCCGCGCGGCATCGACAGGAAATCATTCAGCGGGATGGTGTCGGCAAAAATCGCATCGAGACGGCCGGCGGCCAGGTCCATGTAGATTTCTTCGTTGTTGCCGTAGCGCTTGACGTTGATGCCCTTCGGCTCGAAAACCTCAGTGGCGTAACGATCGGTGGTGGTGGCGCGCTGCACGCCAATGGTCTTGCCTTTGAGGCTGGCGTATTGGTCATCCACCACCGCGCCTTGCTTCATGACCAGGCGTGACGAGGTGAAGTAATACTTGTGGGTGAAATCCACCGACTTCTTGCGGTCTTCGTTGATGGTCATGGACGACAGCGCCATGTCGATTTTCTTCACTTTCAGGGAAGGAATCAGGCCATCGAACTCACCTTCGACCCAGACGCACTTGACCTTCATCTGCGCGCACAGGGCATTGCCGATGTCGTAGTCGAAACCGACGATCTCGCCCTTGTCGGTCTTGGACGCGAACGGCGGATACGCTGCTTCGATGCCGATGCGCAGGGTTTTATCGGCGGCGAACGCTGAGCTGCACGCTAACAGGCTCAGGGCCAGACCGGTGATGAGGGGGAATTTCTTCATGTTCGTTTTCTCGCGGTTGTTGTTGGTTTGGCAAGACAGAAGAAAGAACGGAAACGTGGGGAACGCCTTTTTTGTACTTATAATTCCATACTGGACTTTTATGTATAAACCGTCAATCGGGCGTGAGAGGATCTTCCGAGCCTCTGGTCGGGCGGTGAGTCTGGGGGATTTTATGGGTTGCGGATGGCCTCTTCGCGGGCAAGCCTCGCTCCTACAGGGTTAATGTCGTCAACAAAATACGTGATCGACGTCAATCCTGTAGGAGCGAGGCTTGCCCGCGAAGGCGACCTTGAGCGCACTGAATAATTACGCCTTCCAGCGATCCGCCGCCGCATGATCGCTGTCCCGCCCTTCCACCCAACGCGGACCGTCGCTGGTGTTTTCTTTCTTCCAGAACGGCGCACGGGTTTTCAGGTAGTCCATGACAAACGCGCAGGCATCGAACGCGGCCTGGCGGTGGGCGCTGGCGGCGCCGACGAAGACGATCGGCTCACCCGGCTCCAGCGCGCCGATGCGGTGCAGCACCTCAAGCTTGAGCAGCGGCCAGCGCTGTTCGGCCTCGACGGCAATCTTGCCCAACGCCTTCTCGGTCATGCCCGGGTAGTGCTCGAGAAACATCCCGGCGACGTCGAGCCCGTCATTGAAGTCGCGCACGTAGCCGACAAAACTCACCACCGCGCCGACGCCGACATTGGCAGCGTGCATGGCGTTGACTTCGGCACCCGGATCGAACGCCGTGGATTGCACGCGAATCGCCATGCTCAGCCCCCGGTCACGGTCGGAAAGAACGCCACTTCATCGCCATCGACCACTGGCTCGTCGAGTTGGCAAAGGTCTTCGTTGCGCGCGCACATCAGGTTCTGTTCGCTCAACACATCAGCGCCATCGCGCTGGGCCAGCAGAGCACGCACGTCATCCACCGTGGCGAAATGGCCTTCAACCTTGATTGAGTCCACACCCAGCGCTTCACGGTAGCGGGCAAAAAACCTCACCGTAATGTTCATGACGGGTCCGCCTGGAAATGCCCGCTCTTGCCGCCGAGTTTCTCCAGCAGGCGCACGCTTTCGATGGTCATGCCGCGATCCACAGCCTTGCACATGTCGTAGATGGTCAGCGCCGCGACGCTGGCAGCGGTCAGGGCTTCCATCTCGACGCCGGTCTGCCCGGACAGCTTGCACTTCGCGACGATGCGCACGGTGTCGTCGCCTTCGGCACTGAGCTCGACTTTGACGCCGGTGAGCATCAGCGGGTGGCACAGGGGAATCAGGTCGCTGGTTTTCTTCGCGGCCTGGATGCCGGCAATGCGCGCCACGGCGAACACGTCACCTTTCGGGTGACCGCCACTGACGATCATCTGCAGGGTTTCGGGCAGCATGCGCACCAGCGCTTGGGCCGTCGCCTCACGGAACGTCACGGCTTTTTCAGTGACGTCGACCATGTTGGCGCGACCTTGAGAATCGAGATGAGTCAGCACAGGTTTACTCCTGATCAGGAGCGTCGATTGTAAACCTGCGGGTCAATTTTCCGCACGTTTGATTATTGGATTGATGCCCCCTGTAGGAGCGAGGCTTGCCCGCGAAGGCGGTGTATCAGTCACGTTGATGCTGGATGTGCCGACGTCTTCGCGGGCAAGCCTCGCTCCTACAGGTTTTATGTTCGCAAAAAAAAAACCGGGCGACCTGAGAAGGCCGCCCGGTTTGTCTGATGCAGTTACAGATGCGATTCGGCGTATTCGGCCAGGATCGAGCGAGGCACCCCTTGCAGGGTGATGTGCACACCATTCGGGAAGTCTTTGAAGCGTTCGGTCAGGTAGGTCAGCCCGGAGCTGGTCGCGGACAGGTAAGGGGTGTCGATCTGCGCCAGGTTGCCCAGGCACACCACTTTGGAACCGGCGCCGGCACGGGTGATGAAGCATTTCATCTGGTGCGGCGAGAGGTTCTGGCATACATCGATCAAAAACAGGCTCTGCAGGAAGCTGCGACCCCGGATGTAGTTGAGGCATTTGAACT
>NZ_JBIUXZ010000030.1:0-75197 GCF_044744265.1 Pseudomonas sp. NPDC087342 | reverse complement strand
TTCTGTTTCTGGCCGATGCACAGCGGTTGGCTGTGGGTACGGACCAGACGTTGCGGCAAACGATAGCGCAACCAGCCCCGGGTGCAGGCGAGAATTTCAACATCTTCGCGCTCCAGGCCGACTTCTTCGTTCAACTCGCGGTACAAGGCGTCTTCCGGCGTCTCCTGGGGGTTGATCCCTCCCTGTGGAAACTGCCAGGCATCTTGATTGATACGGCGAGCCCATAGCACCTGGCCGGCATCATTCGTGAGAATGATCCCGACATTGGGGCGGAAACCATCGGGGTCGATCACGGCAACAACCTCGCAAACGCATGTCGCCGCATTGTTCCACAAAGGTTGTGAAGGCAGCAACGAGCCGGCCCACCTTATGTGCACTCTTGTGAAAAGTACGTATTCTGGGGACCTTTCTACAGACTTTTCAGCGAGTAACTGCAATGCGGCTGGCTTTATTCGACTTGGACAACACGCTTTTGGGCGGTGACAGTGACCACGCTTGGGGCGATTACCTGTGCGAACGCGGCTTTCTCGATGCCGTGACCTACAAGGCACGCAACGACGAGTTCTATCAGGACTACCTGGCGGGCAAGCTGGATAACGCCGAATACCTGAACTTCTGCCTGGAAATTCTCGGCCGCACCGAGATGGCCACCCTCGATCAATGGCATCGGGACTACATGCGCGACTGCATCGAGCCGATCGTACTACCCAAGGCCCTTGAACTGCTGGCCAAGCACCGCGAAGCCGGCGACAAACTGGTGATCATCACCGCCACCAACCGCTTCGTCACCGGGCCAATTGCCCGGCGCCTGGGCGTTGAAACCCTGATCGCCACCGAATGCGAAATAGTCGACGGCCGCTACAGCGGGCGCAGCACCGACGTTCCGTGCTTCAAGGAAGGCAAGGTCACGCGGCTGAATCGTTGGCTGGAAGAGACCGGGTATTCGCTGGAAGACAGTTATTTCTATAGCGATTCGATGAATGATTTGCCGCTGCTGGAGCAGGTGGCGAATCCGGTGGCTGTGGACCCTGATCCAAATTTACGTGCCGAAGCCGAGAAGCGTGGCTGGCCGGTGATGTCTCTGCGCGATTGAAATCCCCTTCGCGGGCAAGCCTCGCTCCCACAAGGACGGCATAATCCTGTAGGAGCGAGGCTTGCCCGCGAAGGGGTCACCTCGGTCTTAAGCCCTAAACCGGCTTGGCGCCCATCAACCCCGCAATCGCGATCAAGCAGACAAAACTGAACAACGCCAACGCAAAGGTAAATTTCCCCACGCCACCCGGCGCCGTGCGCAGCTTGTTAAGACGCACCAGCAACCAGAACCACGCCAGCGCCGCCACGGTGTACAGCACGCTCGACGCCAGAATCCACGTCTGCCCCAGCGGCCAGCCCACCAGATGCACCATCCACCAACCGGTGAACGGCATGCTCAGCAACGCCAGGCCCATCAGCAACCAGACAAACACTCGCGGCCGTTGCAACGTACGACTTCCCGCCGTCGCATCACCCTTGCGCCGCGCAAGTCCGACCCATATCGCCAGACCCAGGGCGCTGGCCAGCAGCAATACCGTTGCCACCACATGCGCCACTTTCAGGGCGGTTAACGTTTCCATGGTTCGATTTCCTTATGACGTGCCCATCAGCGTAGCCGCTCAGCCGAGAAACAGTTTGTAGGCCGGGTTGTCGCTTTCATCCCAGTACGGGTAGCCGATTTCTTCCAGTGCTGCGGGCACCAGATGACGTTCATCGTGAGGCACTTGCAGGCCGGCGACCACACGCCCATCCGCGGCGCCATGGTTGCGGTAGTGGAACATCGAGATGTTCCAGCGCCCGCCCAGCTTATTAAGGAAGTTGAACAGCGCGCCCGGACGCTCCGGAAATTCGAAACGCAAAATCACTTCATCGACCACGTGCGCCGCGCGACCACCGACCATGTGGCGGATGTGCAGCTTGGCCAGTTCGTTGTCGGTCAGGTCCAGCACCGGGAAACCTTGCTCGCTGAGGCTGGCGATCAGCGCACTGCGCGGGTCGTTGTCCGGGTGCGTCTGCACGCCAACGAAGATGTGCGCTTCGCTACCGGTGTTGTAGCGGTAGTTGAACTCGGTGATCTGGCGTTTGCCGATGGCTTCGCAGAACGCCTTGAAGCTGCCCGGTTTCTCCGGGATGGTCACGGCAATGATGGCTTCGCGACCTTCACCCAGTTCGGCGCGTTCGGCGACATGGCGCAAGCGATCGAAGTTGACGTTGGCGCCGGAGTCGATGGCCACGAAGGTGTGACCGGTGACGCCATTCAGGTCGACGTACTTTTTGATCCCGGCCACGCCGAGAGCGCCGGCAGGCTCGGTGATCGAGCGGGTATCGTCGTAGATATCCTTGATCGCCGCGCAGATTTCATCGGTGCTGACGGTGATCACTTCATCGACGTAGTCTTTGCAGATATCGAAGGTGTGCTGGCCGATCTGCGCCACTGCCACGCCATCGGCAAAGATGCCCACGGTCGGCAGAATCACCCGCTCGCCAGCCGCCATCGCAGCTTGCAGGCAATTGGAATCGTCCGGCTCGACGCCGATGATCTTGATTTCCGGACGCAGGTATTTCACGTACGCCGCGATGCCGGCGATCAAACCGCCGCCGCCCACCGGGACGAAAATCGCATCGAGACGGCCAGGGTGCTGGCGCAGAATCTCCATGGCCACCGTGCCCTGCCCGGCAATGGTGTGGGGATCGTCATACGGGTGGATGTAGACGTAGCCTTTTTCGTCGACCAGTTTCAGCGAGTAGGCCAGGGCTTCCGGGAACGAATCGCCGTGCAGCACCACTTTGCCGCCACGCGAGCGCACGCCTTCGACTTTGATTTCCGGGGTGGTCTTGGGCATGACGATGGTCGCTTTCACGCCCAACACCTTGGCCGCCAGGGCCAGGCCCTGCGCATGGTTGCCCGCCGAGGCGGTGACCACGCCGCGCGCACGTTCTTCATCGCTCAACTGGGTCAGCTTGTTGTAAGCGCCGCGAATCTTGAACGAGAACACCGGCTGCAAGTCTTCGCGCTTGAGCCAAATACTGTTGCCCAGCCGCTCGGAGAGCTGGCGAGCAGTCTGCAACGGGGTTTCTACGGCAACGTCATAAACGCGCGAGGTGAGGATCTTTTTGACGTACTGTTCGAGCATCGGAAAGCATCACTGAGCGGGTTGGGCAGGGCCAAGGAGTCTAACCCGGCTTTCGGGCGGGCGACCACACTAAACAGGTGGTTTTAGCCTCCCCGGATCGGATCATGGACCTGTAGGAGCGAGGCTTGCCCGCGAAGGGGCCGTGAGATCCAGCATAAATGTTGGCAGTTGGATCGCTTTCGCGGGCAAGCCTCGCTCCTACAGGTAGCGGTCGCAAGGAATGCTCGCGGCCTGCCAATCGGCCAATGACCTTCCCCGCCCCGAAGCCTATAATGCCGGCCTTTCCGTTCTCCCCTTGCCCGCTTCGGAGCCCGCATGACCCAGGATCAACTCAAACAGGCAGTGGCCCAGGCCGCCGTCGACTTCATCCTTCCGAAACTCGACGACAAGAGCGTCGTCGGTGTCGGCACCGGCTCCACTGCCAACTGCTTCATCGATGCACTGGCCAAGCACAAGGGTGCGTTCGATGGCGCCGTCGCCAGTTCCGAAGCCACCGCCGCGCGCCTGAAGGGCCACGGGATTCCGGTGTATGAGCTGAACACCGTCAGCGATCTGGAGTTCTACGTCGACGGCGCCGATGAAAGCGACGCGCACCTGAACCTGATCAAGGGCGGCGGCGCAGCCCTGACCCGCGAGAAGATCGTCGCGGCCGTGGCCAAGACGTTCATCTGCATCGCCGACGGCAGCAAACTGGTGCCGGTGCTCGGCGCGTTCCCGCTGCCGGTGGAAGTGATCCCGATGGCCCGCAGCCACGTGGCCCGTGAGTTGGTGAAACTGGGCGGCGACCCGGTTTACCGTGAAGGCGTACTGACCGACAACGGCAACATCATCCTCGACGTGTTCAACATGCAGATCACCAACCCGGTGGAGCTGGAGACGCAGATCAATGCGATCGTCGGCGTGGTCACCAATGGTTTGTTCGCGGCGCGTCCGGCGGATTTGCTGTTGTTGGGGACTAGCGAAGGCGTCAAAACCCTCAAGGCCTGACGCATTACCCCTGTAGGAGCGAAGCTTGCTCGCGAAGAGGGCGTAACAGTCGACTGAGATGTTGAATGTTATGGCCTCTTCGCGAGCAAGCTTCGCTCCTACAGGGAATAACGATGTTGGTCAGGGTTGTGTGGGCTTTTTGAAGGTGTAGAACAGGTTCGGTTCGCTCACCAGGTACAGCGTGCCGTCGTCATCCATCGCAATCCCTTCCGCCTGCGGCACAGTCTTTTGCAGGCCCTGGCGCCCCTTGTTCAGGGACATCGTGCTCAGCGGTCGCCCATCCACATCCAGTTCCATGATCAGCCGTGACTCGTCGGACAGCGCCATCAAGTGGCCGCTGCGCTCATCGTATTGCAGGCTCGACAGGTCCCGCACAAACATCCCGGCATCGCGCTTGGGGTTGTTGACCACATGCACGGCGTAGGATTTTTCCGGGTTGTAATGGGGGAAGCCCTGCACTTCGTAGATCAGCATCGGGTCGCGCTCCTTGGCGACAAACAGGCGCTTGCCCACCGAGTCGTACGCCAGGCCTTCGAAACCCTTGTTGCCGCTCATGTGCACACCGAGGGTCATCTGTTCCGCGTCGGCGGCGTCGAGGAACGTGGTGTCCTTCTCCAGATGAATCTTGATCAGGCGCTGCTGGCTTTCATCGGTGACCACGTAGGTGTCGGCGCTAATGAACTCCACCGCTTCCGGGTCGCCGAAGCCGATCAGAGAAATCCGCCGCAAGATCTTGCCATCCAGTGAAAGCTCAATCAGTTCGGCATTTTTGTTGGTCACCGTGAACAGGCTCTTGCGCACCGGATCGTAGGTCAGCGCCGAGACGTCATCGTCCAGCCCATCGATCACTTGCGCCTCAATCACCACCCGATACTGGTCCAGGCCAATGGAATGCTCACCTGCCGGCTGCCATAGCGTGTGCATATTGAACCAGGCGCGCTCGAACAGGCGCAGGTACTGGCCGAGCGCGACGAGCACGATCAACGCAATCACCGACAGGATCAAAATCAGGGGTTTGGGACGGGCAAGTCGACGCATTCAGGCAGGCTCGAAAACAGGGCGGGCGGATGAAATACCACGGCCATCTGAATTCAAGCTTAATGGCCAGTGGCCTTCGACCACAACTGTGGGAGCGCGCCTGCTGGCGATGGCGACCTCAAGGACGCCTTCGCCGGCAAGCCGTACTCCTACAGGTGTGTTTCGTGAAGCGAACGGTTACTTCTGTTTTTCGAAGCGATAAAACAGATTCGGCTCGCTGACCATGTACAACGTGCCCGCTTCGTCCATGGTCACGCCTTCAGCGCGGGGAATGGTTTTCTTCAGGCCGTTGAAACCGCCCAGCAGGGTCATGAAGCTGACTTGCTCGCCCTTCTCGTCCAGTTCCAGCAACAGGTGCGAGTCGGCGGACAGCACCAGGGTGTGGCCAGTGCGCGGGTCGATGGCGAGGGCCGACAGGTTGCGGATGTCCAGTTCGTTACTGGTGAGTTTCTGCTTGTCACCCTTGAGAGTCTGGCTGCCATCGCTTTTCCAGCTGAACAGCGCTGGCGGGCGCTCTTCACCCAGCAGCAGTTGCTGGTTGCGCGGATCCCAGACGATGGCTTCGAACGCCTTGTTCTGGTCTTTCGACGGGCCCAGGTCGTATTTCGGAAAGTCTTCGCGGCGTAGTTCGCGAGTGGAGGCATCGACCTTGATGATCGACAACATGTGCTCACGCTCATCGGTGATGGCGATCAAGCCATTGCCCATGGTCGTCACGCCTTCCGGGTTGGTCCAGCCCACCAGCGGCATCTTGCGCAACACCTCGCCCTGCAGGGTCAGTTCGACCAGGAACGGGTTTTTGCCCATGACCGAGAACAGGGTTTTGGTCTGCGGGTCGTAAGACAGATCCGAAGCCTCGTCCTTTTCCATGCCCGGCAGCAACTTGGCATCGATCACCGCCCGGTAATCCGGGAGCCAGACGCTCTGCTGACGCTCGGCCGGGGTTTCCAGACGCTCGCGCAACCAAAGCACGCCGCGGTCGTCCCAATGCATGGCAAACGCCAGGCCGTAACCCGCCGCAATCACCAGCAACAGCCAGTAATACCAGCGCATCAGGAATCGTGGACGACGAGGGGTTTGCAGAGTCGGGAGCGGTTGCGTGGCCATCAGGGGATGCGTTCCAGAAATTCAGGCTAAGGGTAATAGCACAAACGAGCAGGCTCAGACGCCAGGAACCGCGGAATTATCCAGACAGAATGTGAAAAAAACGGGAAATGGCGGGAAAGCCATGTGCGATCACAAAACCTGAGATCACAAAACCTACTGTGGGAGCGAGCTTGCTCGCGATAGCGGTCTATCAGTCAACATCTATGTCGACTGACACGGCCTCATCGCGAGCAAGCTCGCTCCCACAGGGTTTAGCGGTGTTGCGGTTAGCGAACGCTGCTGGTGAAGCTGCTGGCGCCCGGCAATTCCAGCACGATCTCATCACCGACATTCAGCGGGCCAACGCCCACCGGCGTACCGGTCAGGATCACGTCCCCAGCCTGCAGCGAGAAGCAGCCGGCCATGTACTGGATCATCGGCACGATCGGGTTGAGCATGTCCTTGCTGTTGCCATCCTGGCGGACTTCGCCGTTGATGGTCAGGCGAATGCCGATGTCGGTCAGGTCTGCAAAAGTGCTGCCAACCACGAACGGTGCAATCACTGCCGCGCCATCAAACGACTTGGCGATTTCCCACGGCAGGCCCTTGGCTTTCAGTTCGGACTGCTTGTCCCGCAGGGTCAGGTCCAGGGCCGGGGCGAAACCGGAGATCGCATCCAGCACTTCTTCGCGGCTCGGCTTGGTCGACAGCGGCTTGCCGATCAACACGGCGATTTCCGCTTCGTAGTGCACCCCGCCACGTTCGGTCGGAATGGCAAAACCGCCTTCCAGCGGCACCACGCAACTGCCCGGCTTGATGAACAGCAACGGCTCGGTCGGGACCGGGTTATCCAGTTCCTTGGCGTGCTCGGCATAGTTACGGCCGATGCACACCACTTTCCCCAGCGGGAAGTGAATACGCGTACCGTCGACATACTGGTGCTGATAGCTCATTACCGACTCCTGCCTGGTGAATTCGTGAAGTTCGCGGCTCACACCGCGAAGATTTTGCCCGGGTTCATGATGCCGTTCGGGTCGAACACTGCCTTGACGGCTTTCATGTACTCGATCTCAACCGGCGAGCGGCTATAGGTCAAGTAATCACGCTTGGTCATGCCCACGCCGTGTTCGGCGGAAATCGAACCGTTGTACTTCTCGACGGTTTCGAACACCCATTTGTTCACCGTAGCGCACTTGGCAAAGAACTCATCCTTGCTCAGGTTTTCCGGCTTGAGGATGTTCAAGTGCAGGTTGCCGTCGCCGATGTGGCCGAACCAGACGATTTCGAAGTCCGGGTAGTGTTCGCCGACGATCGCGTCGATTTCCTTCAGGAACGCCGGGACTTTCGATACGGTGACCGAAATGTCGTTTTTGTACGGCGTCCAGTGGGAGATGGTTTCGGAGATGTACTCGCGCAGCTTCCACAGGTTCTGCAGCTGGGTTTCGCTCTGGCTCATCACACCGTCCAGCACCCAGCCCTGCTCGACACAGTGCTCGAAAGTTTCCAGGGCGTGGTTGGCCACTTCTTCCGTGGTCGCTTCGAATTCCAGCAGCGCGTAGAACGGGCAATCGGTTTCGAACGGCGCCGGTACATCGCCGCGGCCCATGACTTTAGCCAGGGCTTTGTCGGAGAAGAATTCGAACGCGGTCAGGTCGAGTTTGCTTTGGAAGGCGTGCAATACCGGCATGATCGAGTCGAAATCGGTGGTGCCGAGGACCATGGCGGTGAGGTTTTTCGGCGCTCGGTCGAGGCGCATGGTGGCTTCAACGACAAAACCGAGGGTGCCTTCCGCGCCGATGAACAGCTGACGCAGGTCGTAGCCGGTGGCGTTCTTGATCAGGTCGCGGTTCAGTTCCAGCACATCGCCCTTGCCGGTGACGACTTTCATGCCGGCCACCCAGTTGCGGGTCATGCCGTAGCGAATCACCTTGATCCCGCCGGCATTGGTGCCGATATTGCCGCCAATCTGGCTCGAACCGGCGGAAGCGAAGTCCACCGGGTAGTACAGGCCTTTCTCTTCAGCGACGTTCTGCAAATGCTCGGTAACCACGCCTGGCTGACAAACAGCGGTGCGATCGGTGAGGTTCACATCGAGAATCTGGTTCATGTAGTCGAACGACACGACCACTTCGCCATTCGCGGCCACGGCAGCGGCGGACAGCCCGGTACGACCGCCGGACGGCACCAGCGCAACCTTGTGCGCGTTGGCCCAGCGCACGATGGCCTGGACTTGCTCGGTGGTCTTGGGAAACACGATGGCCGTAGGGGCCGGGGCGAAATGCTTGGTCCAATCCTTACCGTAAGCATTCAGGGAGTCGGCATCGGTCAGCACCTTGCCAGGCTCAACCAGGGTCTTCAGCTCTTCAATCAGGGCAGGATTGGTCATCGACAGAACTCTCGAACAATTCATGGTCATCCTGAGAACGCTTCACGTCGCAGGAATGAGTGTTTAGCGGGGTGCGTATGCTAGCATACCGACCCCGCAGAGTAGTGCCCAAGGGCTATTCTGCGGTGACGGCTTTCTTGCCGTCCGGGTCAGCGTCTGCTGGCTATTTCCTGCCATTTTTCTCCGGGATACAGGTTTACGCAGATGAGCAAGACTTCTCTCGATAAGAGCAAGATCAAGTTCCTTCTTCTCGAAGGCGTCCACCAATCGGCTGTCGACGTTCTCAAGTCGGCGGGCTACACCAGCATCGAGTACCTCACGGGTTCTCTGCCGGAAGCCCAGCTGAAGGAAAAGATCGCTGATGCGCACTTCATCGGCATTCGCTCCCGCACTCAACTGACCGAAGAGATCTTCGATCACGCGAAGAAGCTCGTGGCTGTAGGGTGTTTCTGCATCGGCACCAACCAGGTTGACCTGAACGCTGCCCGCGAACGCGGTATCGCGGTGTTCAACGCGCCGTACTCCAACACTCGCTCCGTGGCTGAGCTGGTGCTGGCCGAAGCGATCCTGTTGTTGCGCGGCATCCCTGAGAAGAACGCTTCCTGCCACCGTGGCGGATGGATCAAGAGCGCGGCCAATTCCTTCGAAATCCGTGGCAAGAAGCTCGGCATCGTCGGTTACGGCTCGATCGGTACGCAGCTGTCGGTCCTGGCGGAAGGCCTGGGCATGCAGGTGTACTTCTACGACACCGTGACCAAGCTGCCATTGGGCAACGCGACTCAGGTCGGCAGCCTGACCGATCTGCTGGGCATGTCTGACATCGTCACCCTGCACGTTCCGGAAACCGCCGCCACCCAGTGGATGATCGGCGAGAAGGAAATCCGCGCCATCAAGAAGGGCGGCATCCTGATCAACGCCGCTCGCGGCACCGTGGTTGAACTGCAAGCCCTGGCCGACGCGATCAAGGACAAGCACCTGATCGGCGCCGCAATCGACGTATTCCCGGTGGAGCCACGCTCCAACGACGAAGAGTTCGAAAGCCCGCTGCGTGGCCTGGACAACGTGATCCTGACCCCGCACATCGGTGGTTCCACCGCTGAAGCGCAAGCCAACATCGGTCTGGAAGTGGCAGAGAAACTGGTCAAGTACAGCGACAACGGTACATCCGTATCGTCGGTGAACTTCCCGGAAGTAGCCCTGCCGGCTCACCCTGGCAAGCACCGTCTGCTGCACATCCACGAGAACATCCCGGGTGTGATGAGCGAGATCAACAAGGTCTTCGCCGAAAACGGTATCAACATCTCCGGTCAGTTCCTGCAGACCAACGAGAAAGTCGGCTACGTGGTTATCGACGTCGATGCCGACTACTCGGAAATCGCCCAAGAGAAACTGCAGCACATCAACGGCACCATTCGTTGCCGGGTCTTATTCTAAGACAGCGGCAAGCGGCAAGTTTCAAGCGGCAAGTTGAGTTGGCTTTTGCTTTAACTTAAGGCTTGCAGCTTGGAGCTTGCCGCTATAAAAAAAGGGAGCCCCCGAAAGGGGCTCCCTTTTTTTATTTAACGTTGACGGTGATCTTCTTCGAAACGATCGGTGGATCGAACGGCATGTGGCCGCTGTCACCCAGTTCCAGTTGCAAGGTGTGCTTGCCCGGGGTCAGTTTGATTTCGGCCTGGGTCTGCGCCTTGCCGAAGTGCATGTGGTTGGCGTCCAGCGGAATCGGCGCGCCGGCGGCTGGCAATTCTTTTACATCAATCAGCAAATGGTGATGACCCGTGTTTTTGGTGACGTCGCCAGCCGGGGCGAGGGCCACGTCCTTGACACCGAACTTGACGGTGAAGGTTTCCGGGACAGTGGCGCCGTCTTCGGGAGATACGATGAACACTTCCGCACCTTTAGGCGCCGGAGTCGCGGCGCTGGCCAGCACCGACACACCCATCAACAGGCCAGCCAATGCTGCTCGTGGCATAAACGTTTTCATTCTCTTCTCCAGTTTTTCCGTAAAATCCGCGTGGCCGAGACAACTTAACGGCCATTCGTTGTCGAAGGACCTCGACAACCATAGCAAAGCGAGCCTGAACCAGAGCATCGCGATAATGAATTCAAAGGAGTGACCATGCGTTTTTTGCCTGGCCTGATCTGCCTGCTACCCCTTTTGAGCCCTTTGGCTCATGCCGAATTGATTGACGATGTATTTGACCGCGGCGAATTGCGTATTGCTCTTGAGGCTAATACACCGCCCTTCAATTTCAAGGACGACGGCAAACTGACCGGGTTCGAAGTCGAGCTGGGACAACTGCTGGCCAACGAACTGGATGTGCGCGCCGACTTCGTCGTCACCGACACCAGCGATCTGCTGCCAGGCGTTGAAACCGGCAAGTACGACGTGGCGATCAACCACATAGCAATGACCGCGGATCTGAAGGATCGTTTCGACTTCAGCGAACCCTACAGCCACACCGATGCGCAATTGATCGTGCAGAAAGAAGAGCCGCAGTCGATGCTGCTGGTGCAGTCGCTGAAGGCAGCGGTGCCGAAGGAGAGTCAGCCGGTGACCCTGGCAATTCCGTTCCAGAAAGGCAACCCGGCTTTCCACGCCAGCCTCGACAACGCGTTGCAGCGGATCAAGGCAGATGGCCGATTGGAAGCGTTGACGCAGAAGTGGTTTGGGGCGGATACGAGTGTGGAGCCCAAGCCCTGATTCCGGGCTGATGAATAACCCCTGTGGGAGCGAGCTTGCTCGCGATGAGACCCTGTCAGTTGGTAGAGATGTCGCCTGACAGACCGCTATCGCGAGCAAGCTCGCTCCCACAGTTGTTCAGTTCAAGGCGTTAGTTCAGGGCTGCCAGGGCCTCTGCGGCTTGCCGCAACTCCAGCTCACTGAACACTTTCACCCCATGACGCTTGAGCAACGCTGCCGTCACCCCTTCGCCACTGACCTTCACACCGCTGAAGCTGCCGTCATAGGTCAGTAGGTTCCCGCACGACGGACTGTTGGCCTTCAACACTGCAATCCGGATGCCGTGCTTCTGCACCAGCTCCAACGCCTGATAAGCCCCCGACAAAAACGCCGCACTGACGTCCTCACCCTCGGTAGTGATCACCGGCGCCTGGCCATCCAGCACTTGCCCGCCCTGCCCGCCCGGAATCTCCGCCGCCGCCCTCGGCGTCGGCAAGCCACCCGCCACTTCCGGGCATAACGGCACGACCCGGCCCTCGGCGATCCATTGGTCCAGCAGATCAAACGGCCCGCTCGCGCCGCCGTCGTAACGTACGCGATGGCCCAGCAGGCAGCGGCTCACCAGAATCTTGTGCATGATCAGAACGGCTCGTTACCGCGACGGCGGAACCAACCGGTCAACGACAGGCGATCCCGGGTGGCGGGCAGGACTTCGTGGGGCACTTCGCCCGACAGGAACACCACCAGGCAACCGCCGGTGGGCACCACATTGTGTTCGACGCCGTTCTTGAGGTACATGCGCAGTTCGCCGCCGTGTTCGGGCAGCCAGGCGTCGTTGAGGTAGATCACCGCCGAGACCATGCGTCGGTCGTCGTCGCGGAAACGGTCCACATGCTTGAGGTAGAACGCGCCGGGCGGGTACAGGGCGAAATGGCTCTCGAAATCTTCCAGGCCGAGGAACAACCCGCGATTCATCGCCTCGCGCAGGCTGTCCATCAAGCTCAGGTAACTGTCACAGGCCTCGGTTTCGCCGGGTTCGAGCCACTGGATGTGATCACCCCGGATGCCTTCGCGAATCTCCGAAGTCGGCCCGCGCCCTACCGCCGCCGGGGCCAATTCACCCTCGGCCGCACGTTTACGGCACTCAGCCGCCAGTTCCCGGGTCAGACCCAGAGGCAGGAAAATATTCTGCTGCGACCAGCCCTGTTCGGCCAAGTCGTCGACGATACGTAACAGCAGCGGGTGATCAGAGGGTATTTGCATGGCGCGCATAGTATTCCTGTGCCCACAAATCCGACAGAGCCGCGCAGCGGGCTGATACGAATTCTCGACAAGTTCTTGTACCGCACGGAGAATAGTCGCCTGCCGACAGGAGTCCCTATGCGCCGTTTGCTTTTTTCACTGTTGATGTTCTGTGTTTTGCCCGCTTGGGCAGACGGCCACGACCAGTTGTACAAGGTCGCCGGTTGGCCAGATCAACGCGCGCATTTCAACGACGCCCTCTCCGCCGCCCAGCAGCGCTACCAGAACAGCCTGCCGCCCGCCGTGTTTCAAGCCCTGGTGAACAACAGCAACCAGCGCTTCGCCCCCCAGGCCATGGACCAGCGCGCCGAAGCGCAACTGCGCAAGACCCTCGCCGACCCGAAACCGGCTCTCACTTTCTTTCAAACACCACTGGGCAAGAAAATCGTCGCCGCCGAATTACTGGCGACCCGCCGCGATCAACTGGCGAAAAACGCCAAGGGCTTGCCCAAGATTGAAGCCAGCGACACTCGCCTGCTGATCATCGGCCATCTGGCCCAGGCATTGCCCGCTCGCGAAGCCGGTGCAGAAGTGACCCTGGCGATTGCTGGCGTCGCGGCGGACAGCTTGAGTTCGATGATTCCCGGGCTGCTCGGTGGCGGTCAGGCACCGGGGATGTTGAATGGTCAGCGCCAGCGCCTGATGGATCAAATCGGCGCCGACCTCAACAACACGCTGCTCTACGTGTATCGCGACTTGTCGGATACCGAACTGGAAGAATTCGCCACGTTTGCCGAGTCGGCGGAAGGCAAGGCGTATTACCAGGCAGCGCTGGCGGCGATTCGGGCGGGGTTGGCGGTGGGGCAGACGAACCTTCAGTAATTTCGGCGCCTGATAAATCGCCTTCGCGGGCAAGCCTCGCTCCTACAGGGGTATGCATTCCAAATGTAGGAGCGAGGCTTGCCCGCGAAGAGGCCCTAATGTTCGCTACAGATTCCGGCCCTTGATCCGCTTCGTCAAAAACCCGAAATACTCCTCCCGCAACGCCTCAGTCTCATTCGCCAAATGATGCCGCGCCTCAGGCAGCATCAACACCTGGGGCCGATCAAACTTGGTCTTCAGCACCTCAAGGTTGTGCTCCCAATCCACCGTCATGTCCGCCTGCCCCTGCACGATCAGTGGCCGTCGCGGACTGTGCGCCGCCGCTTCGATGCGCTTGATCCAGCGCCCCAACGCACCCACCCAAGCGGTCGGCAAGCGCAGCGGCTGCAACGGATCGGCCTGCAGAAACGGCAAAAACGCCGGGTCATTGGAATTCTCGCTGAAGCGCCGGGCGATGCCTTTGACGAAAGGCCTGAGCAGGTAATAACTCAACTGCGACCAACCCCAGGCGCGGGGTCGAACCAGCGGCGACAACAAAATGATCTGCCCTTGAGCCGGGCTGCTCGCCCCTTGGTTGAGCACATGATCAACCACGATCGCCCCGCCGGTGCTCTGCCCGCACAAGTGCCACGGCTGCGGCAACGCCAGGGACTGCGCCTCGGCGAACAAGCCTTGCAGGGTGTCCTGATACTCGGCGAAATCCTTGATGCTCGCGCGTTCGCCGCTGGACAGCCCATGCCCCGGCAAGTCGCAGGCGATCACGGCAAAATCCTGATCCAGCGCCCACTCGATCACATGCCGATACAGCCCGGTGTGATCGTAGAAACCGTGAAACAGAAACAGCGTCGCCTTCGCCCGTTCCGGCCACCAGACCTGGCTGACCACCTCATAATCATCGACCTGAAAACGCCCCAGACCATGGCGCAGCGTGCGGCCGGGGAAATCCAGTCGATAAAAAGCTTGATAGGCCAGGCCCTCCATCGATAACGGCTGCCACTCGGCCAATGGCCGCAGGCTGGCGCGCAAATGATCGGGGTCGAAAGTGGCAGGCATGGTTATTCCAGAACGCGAAACAGACTTTATGGGCCTGCGATATTCATCTGTCGCGGCAAGCATGGCAAGCTGGGCGACCTTCGAGGATTGAAACCCATGCGTCCGGCCTACCGCACCACTCTACTTGCCAGCCTGCTCGCCCTCGTGTGCGCCGGCGTGCTGTGGGCGGCTTACGACTGGTTTCAGGGGCGTTACCTGCGGGCGTTCAGCGAACACACGGCGGTGTTTTCCGGCGATCCGCTGCGCCTGCCCGACGACCTCGCCGGCCCCGGCGCCATCCGCCTCGTGCATTTCTGGGACCCGGCCTGCCCGTGCAACGTCGGCAATCAACAGCACCTCACCGAACTGGTCGAGCACTACGTGCCGCAAGGCGTCGAGTTTTATGCGGTACAAAAACCCGGCAGCCACGGCCAGTTGCCGAGCACCTTGAGCAACCTGAAAACCATCACCGTGCTGCCCGGCTCCGAGCAGATCCCCGCCAGCCCGGCGGTGGCGATCTGGGACCGCGCCGGCAAGCTGGCGTATTTCGGTCCGTACAGCGAAGGCCTGACCTGCAATTCGAGCAACAGCTTTATCGAACCGATCCTGCAAGCGCTGAACGAAGGCCGCGCGGTCAGCGCGACTCATACGCTGGCGGTGGGTTGCTACTGCCCGTGGCCGGTGGAAGTGCAGTAAGGCATTCCGGACTATTCGAGGACGGCAGTGCCCGGCACAGGAGGTCTGTGCTACATGTTTGCAGCCCGCACGGGCGGCAATCGAAGAAGAACAAGGAGTCACCATGAAACGCGTCCTGACCGTACTTGCCTTGCTGATCGTCGTGCTCGCCATCGGGGTTGGCGGGTATGTCTACAGCAAGCAGCCGACGCGCCAGGGCCAGGTGGAGCTGCAACACCTGCAAGGTTCGGTGACCGTGCGCTACGACGAGCGCGGCGTGCCGCATATCCGTGCCGACAACGAAACCGATCTCTATCGCGCCCTCGGCTACGTGCACGCCCAGGACCGTTTGTTCCAGATGGAAGCCATGCGCCGCCTCGCCCGTGGCGAACTGGCGGAAGTCCTCGGGCCGAAACTGCTGGACACCGACAAATTGTTCCGCAGCCTGCGCATCCGCGAACGCGCCGAGAGTTATGTGGCCTCGCTGGATCGCCAGTCACCGGCGTGGAAGGCCCTGCAAGCCTATCTGGACGGGATCAACCAATATCAGGACACCCACGCCGCGCCCATCGAGTTCGACGTGCTGGGCATCCACAAGCGCACCTTCACCGCCGAAGACAGCATCAGCGTCGCCGGTTACATGGCCTACAGTTTTGCC
This sequence comes from Pseudomonas sp. NPDC087342, assembly GCF_044744265.1. Classification (NCBI taxonomy): domain Bacteria; kingdom Pseudomonadati; phylum Pseudomonadota; class Gammaproteobacteria; order Pseudomonadales; family Pseudomonadaceae; genus Pseudomonas; species Pseudomonas sp. NPDC087342. The sequence goes on along the minus strand of NZ_JBIUXZ010000030.1, from coordinate 59,364 downwards.
GCGGCGTTTCGCACCGAACCCTTGATGACCTATGTGCGCGATCAGCTCGGCCCCGGCTACCTGAACATCTTCGACCTCGACTGGCAGCCCAAAGGCGTACTCGCCAAGACCCACGCCAAGCCCGGCCCGGCCCTCGCCGCCAGCGACTGGAAAGACCTGAACGCCCTCGCCCGCCTCAGTGAACAAGCCCTGGCCGACAATGGCCTGCCGCAGTTCGAAGGCAGCAACGCCTGGGTCATCTCCGGCAACCACAGCAAAAGCGGCAAGCCGCTGCTGGCCGGTGACCCGCACATTCGCTTCTCGGTGCCGTCGGTGTGGTACGAGGCGCAACTGTCGGCGCCGGGTTTCGAGTTGTACGGTCATCACCAAGCGCTGGTGCCGTTTGCCTTTCTCGGGCACAACCTGGATTTCGGCTGGAGCCTGACCATGTTCCAGAACGACGACCTGGACCTGATCGCCGAGAAGGTCAACCCGGACAACCCGAACCAAGTCTGGTATCGAGGCAAGTGGGTGGACATGCTCAACACCGAGCAGCAGATCGCCGTGAAGGGCCAGCCGCCGGTCACGCTGATCCTGCGCCAGTCGCCTCACGGCCCGATCATCAACGATGCGCTCGGCACGGCGGCGGGCAAGACGCCGGTCGCCATGTGGTGGGCGTTCCTCGAAACGCCGAATCCGATTCTCGAAGGTTTCTATCAGCTCAACCGCGCCGACACCCTGGCCAAGGCCCGCGCCGCAGCGGCCAAGGTGCAGGCGCCGGGGCTGAACATCGTGTATGCCAACGCCAAGGGTGATATCGGCTGGTGGGCCTCGGCCCTGCTGCCCAAGCGTCCGGCCGGGGTGAAGCCCGGTTTCATCCTCGACGGCAGCAGCAATCAGGCAGACAAGGAAGGCTTCTACCCGTTTAGCGCCAACCCCCAAGAAGAAAACCCGGCGCGAGGCTATATCGTCTCGGCCAACTTCCAGCCGGTTTCGCCGACTGGCATGGAAATCCCTGGTTACTACAACCTCGCCGATCGCGGTCAGCAGCTCAATCGCCAGCTCAGCGACAAGAACGTGAAGTGGGACAACGACGCCAACCAGAAGCTGCAACTAGGCACCACCACCGCCTACGGCCCGCGCTTGCTGGCGCCGTTGCTGCCGGTATTACGTGAAGTGGTGAGCGATCCGGCGGAACGCAAATTGGTCGAGCAACTGGCGCAATGGCAGGGCGACTACCCGCTCAGTTCCATCAATGCCACGGTGTTCAACCAGTTCCTGTTCAACCTGACCGACGCGACGATGCGCGATGAACTGGGCAATGATTTCTTTGAAACCTTGCTCTCGACCCGGGTGATCGACGCCGCGCTACCGCGCCTGGCCGCCAGCGCCGATTCGCCGTGGTGGGACAACCGCAACACCCCGGCCAAGGAAACTCGCGCCGACACGGTCAAGGTCGCGTGGCAGGCGAGCATCGCGCATCTGAAAACCACCATGGGCGCCGATTTCACCCAGTGGCAGTGGGGCAAGGTGCACACATTGACCCACGGTCATCCGCTGGGGATGCAGAAGCCGTTGGACCGGATTTTCAACGTCGGTCCATTCGACGCGCCCGGCACCCACGAAGTGCCGAACAACCTCTCGGCCAGGATCGGCCCGGCGCCGTGGCCAGTGACATATGGCCCGTCGACCCGGCGCCTGATCGACTTCGCCGACCCGGCCCACAGCCTGACCATCAACCCGGTCGGCCAGAGTGGCGTGCCGTTCGACAGTCACTATGACGATCAGGCAGAGGCGTATATCGAAGGGACGTACGTGCAGGCGCATTTCAGTGATGAAGAAGTGACGGCGAATACGCGGAGTACGTTGAAGCTGTTGCCGGCGCGGGCTGCGCAGTAGGTATTTGTTGGTTGGGCGGACGCCTTCGCGGGCAAGCCTCGCTCCTACAGGATTGCGTGATCCGTAGGAGCGAGGCTTGCCCGCGAAGAGGCCCTCCCAAACACCACACCTCTAAATCCCCCGCCGCACCCTCCCCGGCGCTTCCCCATAAATCTCCTTGAATTTCTTGCTGAACGCCGCTTGTGACTGATACCCCACCTGCAACGCAATATCGCTCAAGCCCAAATGCGACTGGCTCAACAAACTGAATGCCAGCTCCATCCGCACCTGCGTCAACAACACCCACGGCGATACGCCGGCCACTTTCACAAAGGCGCGCATGAACGTCGCCCGGGACATGCTCGCCGTTTCGGCCAGGCTTTCGATGGTCCACTCATGCGCCGGATCCGCCAGCATCGCCTGCCAGGCGCGGCCCAGGCGTTTATCGCCGAGCAATGCCAGGGTTCCGCTGGCCAGCCCCAACGTGGCCAGGTGCGCGCGCAGCATCAGGGTGAACAACGCCTGGGACAACGCGTCGAGCAAGAACTTCGCCCCGGCCTGATTGCCTTCCGCCTCACCGCGCAACACCGCGACCAACGCCGGCAACGGTCCATCGGCGGGCAATGCGCCGCTGGGAATCACCAGATAATCAGGCAACGAAGCAAACAGCAGTGAGGCGCGGTTGTAGTGAAAGGTCCCGCAGAGCATGTCCAGATCCGCGCTGGCACCGCCGATGCGATGCACCGGCAACGCACCACCACGGATGATTTTCTGCGCAGTCGGCGCGACGGTTTTTCCGGGACTGTGGATCACGTGGGGCGTGCCTCCGGGCAGCAGCAGAATGTCGCCGGCACGCATGGGCAGGCGCTGGCCGTCAGGGAATTCCACACGGCAGTCGCCAGCCAGGACGATGTGATAAGGCGCCATCCCCAACGCCTGTTGCTCGTGGGCCAGCGCCCAGTCGCCCTGGAACTGGCAGCGCAGATCCAGGCTGCCGCGAACGTTGGCCAAGGTGATGAGTTTATCGATCGGATTCATTTGAGCGTATCGAGGAAATGACTGAGCGGATCGGACAAACCCGAACCGCGCCAAAGGACAAAACTGAGCGTGTCGAAACAGTACACCCAACCCGCTCAGGAGTTAATGCAATGTTCAATAACTGGTCCGAACTGCTGCCCACCATCCAGAAAGCCTTTGGCGCACTGGGCAAGAGCAACCCGAAAATGGTCAAGGCCTACATGGCCCTCGGCGAAGCCGCTGCGGAAAACGAGGTGCTGGATGCCAAGACCCGCGAACTGATTTCCATCGCGGTGGCGATCACCACCCGTTGCGATGGTTGTATCGCGGCGCACACCGACGCTGCGATCAAGGCCGGCGCCAGCCGCGAAGAAGTGGCCGCAACATTGGCCACGGCGATTTCGCTGAATGCCGGCGCGGCGTACATCTACTCGCTGCGCACGCTGGAGGCGTATGACAGTCTGAAAAACTGAAATGCAAAACCTGTGGGAGCGAGCCTGCTCGCGAAGGCGGCCTATCAATCAACTTTTATGTCGACTGATAAACCGCTTTCGCGAGCAGGCTCGCTCCCACAATGTGCATGTCTTAACTTATTGCTTTCTCAAACCATCGCCGCAAAGTTCAGCCTGAACTGCTGCGGCGTCACTCCCAGCCGGCGGTTGAACACGCTGCGCATATGCTGGGCATCGCGAAACCCGCACTGATACGCCACCGTTTTCAGCGGCGACCGCGTGCTTTCCAGCAGCACCCGCGCCGCATCCACCCGCGCCCGCTCGACAAACTCCGCCGGGGTGACTTTGGCTTCCTTGGCGAACACCCGGGAAAAGTTGCGCGCGCTCATGTTGGCGGCGTTGGCCAGGTCGGCGAGGGTCAAGTCGCCGGTGAGGTTGGCGAGCACGTAGAGCTGCACCAGCGCTACCGCCGAGGTCGGTTCGGCGTGGGGCGTGAGGAACGGGCTGAACTGCGATTGCCCGCCCGAACGCTGAGTGAACACCACCAAACGCTTGGCGACACTGAGCGCGACTTCCGGGCCGTAATCGCGCCCCAGCAAATACAGCGACAAATCGATTCCTGCCGTCACCCCGGCCGAGGTGTAGAGCTCGCCGTCTTGCACGTACAAACGATCCGCCTCGACCTGCGTCGACGGACACAACGCCGCCAACGCCGTCGCATCGCCCCAATGGGTGGTGACGGTCCGGCCATCGAGCAATCCGGCCCGGGCCAGCATGAACGCGCCGTTGCAGATCGAACCAAAGCGCTGCGCCCGCGCGCAGGCATCCCGTAGCCAGGCATCGAACGTCGGGCCGAAATTCAGGAACGGCAACTGCGGTCCGCCGGCCACCAGCAGCAAGTCATAAGCCTCCAGTGCTTCGCTGAAATGCAGGTGAGCATTCAGCGACAGACCGTTGGAACACGGCATCACCCCACGCTCGATGCCGATCACCTCTAGCCGGTAATGATCTTGCGGCGCGAGGAAGCGATTGGCTTCGGAAAACACATCCATGGGACCGGTGACGTCCAGGGACTGCACACCGGAAAACACCACGATGGCGACGGTTTTTTGCATGGCTCGAAACGCCCTCAATGGCAGTGGCATGAATGGCAGCCGATCCCTTGTAGCAGCTGTCGAGCGGAGCGAGGCAGCGTTCGGCGGCGAAGCCGTCGTGAGATCAGACTATGCGGTGTTTCAGGTAGACCGCGTACACAGGGTTTACGACGACTTCGTCGCCGAACGCTGCCTCGCTCCGCTCGACAGCTGCTACAGGGCTGCGATCTTTTCAGGAATCACCTCCAACCCTAGCCAATCCGGGCCCAACAAGCGAGGTTGGCGCGATATGTATGCTCATTGGCCGGGATCGCAGCCATGGATCGATTGTCCGGTTTCGGGTGCGGGAACAGACTTTACCCATCAGCGCCGCCACGGCGTTCCCCACGAGGAAATCACCATGAGCAGCATCATTGCCGGTATCAAAATCCCCGACAGCGCGTTGGCCAAGGCCACCACCGAATACATCCGCGACGTCGAATCCGACCTGCTGTTTCACCACTCACGCCGGGTGTTCCTGTTTGGCGCGTTGAGCGGTGAACGCAAGCAACTGGCCTACAACCCGGAATTGCTCTACGTCGGCGCGATGTTCCACGACCTGGGTCTGGTCGAAGGTCAGCGCAGCGACAACGAGCGTTTTGAAGTCGACAGTGCCAACGCTGCAAAAGCGTTTCTCAAGCCTTACGGGTTGAGCGACGACGATATCGAACAAGTGTGGTTGTCGATTGCTTTGCACACCACGCCGGGCGTGCCGCAACACCTGCGGCCGAATGTGGCGCTGGTTACCGCTGGCGTTGAGATGGATGTGCTGGGCATCGATTACGCGGCGTTCCCGACTGCGCAGCGCGAAGCCGTGGTGCATGCCCACCCGCGTGGCGAAGGGTTCAAGGAATGCATCCTGTGTGCGTTCGCCAATGGCTTCAAGCACAAGCCGGACACCACGTTCGGCACGGTGAATGCCGATGTGCTGGTGGACAGCGAGCCAGGGTTCAAGCCGATGAACTTCGTCGAGATCATCCGCAAATCCCCCTGGATTGCCTAAAACAACTGTGGGAGCGAGCTTGCTCGCGATGAGGACTTAACATTCAACGTAAGTGTTGAATGACAGTCCGCTATCGCGAGCAAGCTCGCTCCCACAGGGGATTTGGGTTGGCCACGTGTTTGTGGCCAACCCGACACTTCAAGCCGCTTCCGGCGCCTGTTGCGCCCGGCGCACGTCCGGTTGCTTCCAGGAGTCGGCAGCGCTTTCTTCGATGGCTTGCTGAATCGCACGCTTGCGGCTTTCTTCGGCGCGCCGGCTGAAGAACCAGACCAGGAAGGTCACGATCGACACCGCCAGCAGAATTAGACTGGCCACCGCATTGATCTCAGGCTTCACACCCAGGCGCACCGCCGAGAACACTTCCATCGGCAGGGTCGTCGAACCCGGGCCGGATACGAAGCTCGCCAATACCAAGTCATCCAGCGACAACGCGAAGGACATCATCCCGCCCGCCGCCAGCGATGGCGCGATCATTGGAATGGTGATCAGGAAGAACACCTTCCACGGCCGCGCGCCAAGGTCCATGGCTGCTTCTTCGATGGACAGGTCCAGCTCACGCAAGCGCGCCGAGACCACCACCGCCACATACGCCGCACAGAACGTGGTGTGGGCGATCCAGATAGTGACGATGCCACGCTCCTGGGGCCAACCGATCATCTGCGCCATCGCCACGAACAGCAGCAGCAGCGACAGACCGGTGATCACTTCGGGCATTACCAGCGGCGCGGTGACGAGACCACCGAACAGCGTGCGGCCCTTGAAGCGAGTAATCCGGGTCAGCACGAACGCCGCCAAGGTCCCCAGCGCTACCGCCGCAATCGCGGTGTAGCAGGCGATTTCCAGCGAACGCACCACCGAGCCCATCAGTTGGGTGTTGTCGAGCAGGCCGACGTACCACTTGATCGACCAGCCGCCCCACACCGTTACCAGTTTCGAGGCGTTGAACGAGTAGATCACCAGGATCAGCATCGGCGCGTAGATGAACAGCAGACCCAGCACCAGCATCAGGCTAGAGAAACGGAAGTTCTTCATTCTTTGCCCTCCATTTCCTTGGCCTGACTGCGGTTGAACAGGATGATCGGCACAATCAGGATCGCCAGCATCACCACCGCCAGGGCAGACGCCACCGGCCAGTCACGGTTGTTGAAGAACTCTTGCCACAGCACTTTACCGATCATCAGGGTTTCCGGACCGCCGAGCAGTTCCGGGATCACGAACTCGCCCACCACCGGAATGAACACCAGCATGCAGCCGGCGACGATGCCGTTCTTGGACAGCGGAATAGTGATCTTCCAGAAGCTGTTGAAGGTGCTCGAGCCCAGGTCGGACGCGGCTTCCAGCAGGCTGTTGTCGTGCTTCACCAGGTTGGCGTAGAGCGGCAGGATCATGAACGGCAGATAGGAGTAAACAACACCAATATAGACCGCGAGGTTGGTGTTGAGGATCTGCAGCGGTTCGTCGATCCAGCCCATGGTCATCAGGAAACCGTTGAGCAGGCCGTTGTTGCTGAGGATGCCCATCCACGCGTAAACGCGGATCAGGATCGCGGTCCAGGTCGGCATCATGATCAACAGCACCAGCACCGTTTGCAGCTCTTTACGGGCGCTGGCGATGGCGTAGGCCATCGGGTAGCCGATCAGCAGGCAAAGCACGGTGCTGATCAGCGCCATCTTCAGCGAGCCGAGGTAGGCGGCGATGTACAACTCGTCGTCGCCGAGCATCGCGTAGTTGCCCAGGTTCAGCAGCACCTGGAGCTTCTGGTCGATGAAACTGTAGATCTCGGTGTACGGCGGGATAGCCACGTCGGCTTCGGCGAAGCTGATCTTCAAGACGATGAAGAACGGCAGCATGAAGAACATGAACAGCCAGATGAACGGAACCCCGATGACCAGTTGGCGGCCACCGGGAATTATTCGATTGAGGCGGCGTTTGAATTTGCGCATGTTCATGAGCGAAGTACCACGCCGCTGTCGTCTTCCCACCATACATAGACCTGATCGCCCCAGGTCGGACGCTGGCCACGGCGCTCGGCGTTGGCGACGAAGGACTGCACCAGTTTGCCGCTCGGCAATTCGACGTAGAACACCGAATGCCCGCCGAGGTAGGCGATGTCGTGCACCTTGCCGCTGGACCAGTTGTATTCGCAGGTCGGCATTTCGGCGGTGACCAGCAGTTTTTCCGGACGGATCGCGTAGGTAACGGACTTGTCCTGCACCGAGGTGCTGATGCCGTGGCCGACGTAGATCTGCCGGTCGAGGTCTTTGCAGGTGATGGTCGCGTGGCCTTCGGCGTCGTCGATCACTTCACCTTCGAAGATGTTGACGTTGCCAATGAATTCGCAGACCAGGCGGCTGGTCGGGGTTTCGTAGATGTCGATCGGGCTGCCGATCTGGGCGATCCAGCCCAGGTGCATGATCGCGATGCGCTCGGCCATGGTCATGGCCTCTTCCTGGTCGTGGGTCACCATGACGCAGGTTACGCCGACACGCTCGATGATCTCGACCAGCTCCAGCTGCATTTGCGAACGCAGTTTTTTATCCAGTGCACCCATCGGTTCGTCTAGCAGCAACAGCTTCGGGCGCTTGGCCAGCGAACGCGCCAGGGCCACACGCTGACGCTGACCACCGGACAACTGGTGCGGCTTGCGCTTGGCGTACTGGCTCATCTGCACCAGCTTGAGCATTTCGGTCACGCGGGCATCGACTTCCGAGGCCGGGATCTTGTCCTGCTTGAGGCCGAAGGCGATGTTCTGCGCCACGGTCATGTGCGGGAACAGGGCGTAGGACTGGAACATCATGTTGATCGGTCGCTCGTACGGCGGCATCTCGGTGATGTCGACGCCGTCGAGGTAAATGCGCCCCTCCGTGGGCCGTTCGAAACCTGCCAGCATCCGCAGCAAGGTGGATTTGCCCGATCCCGAACCGCCGAGCAGGGCGAAGATCTCGCCCTTCTTGATTTCCAGGGACACATCGTCCACGGCAATCGTCTCGTCGAACTTCTTCGTGACCCGGTCGATTTTGACCAACACCTGTTTCGGTGATTGGTCGCCCTCGAGGGCTTTCTTATAGGCGCCGGAGGCAACTGCCATTTACGAAACTCCCAGAAAAAAAGAGTGCAGTTCGCTCAAGGTGAGCCAACCTTGGATAGTTTGAGCCTTTGAAGCTATTTACCCGACTTGACCTTGGTCCAGCTGCGGGTCATCAAACGTTGAATATTCGGTGGTAACTCGACCGACACATAGGTCTTGTCGAGGACGGCTTGCGGTGGATAAACCGAGGCGTCGGTGCGGATGGACTGTTCCATCAATTTGTCCGAGCCGGGGTTCGGGTTCGCATAACCAACGGAATCACTGACCTGTGCAATCACCTCGGGTTTGAGCAGGTAGTTGATAAAGGCGTGGGCTTCCTTGACGTTGGCCGCATCCTTGGGGATCGCCAGCATGTCGAACCAGAGCGCGCCGCCCTCTTTCGGAATCGTGTAGGCAATGTTCATTCCTTTGCCCGCTTCAGCGGCGCGGGCCTTGGCCTGGAACATATCGCCAGAGAAGCCGATCGCGATGCAGATGTCGCCGTTGGCCAGGTCCGCGATGTATTTGGACGAGTGGAAGTACGTCACGTAAGGCCGCACCGCGAGCAACTTGGCTTCGGCCTTTTTGTAGTCTTCGGGGTTGGTGCTGTTGGCATTCAGGCCCATGTAGTTGAGGACCGTTGGCATCATTTCATCGGCGGAATCGAGGAACGCTACGCCGCAGCTGTGCAGCTTCTTGATGTTCTCCGGCTCGAATACCGCAGCCCAGGAATCAATCTTGTCGACGCCAAGCACTTCCTTGATCTTGTCGACGTTGTAGCCGATGCCGTTAGTGCCCCACAGATACGGCACGGCGTACTGGTTGCCCGGATCGTTCTGTTCCAGGCGCTTGAGCAGCACCGGGTCGAGGTTGGCGTAGTTAGTCAGCAACTTGCGGTCGAGCTTCTGGAACGCGCCGGCCTTGATCTGCTTGCCAAGGAAGTGGTTGGACGGCACGACCACGTCATACCCCGTACGCCCCGCCAGCAACTTGCCTTCCAGGGTTTCGTTGGAGTCGAACACGTCGTACACCGGCTTGATGCCGGTTTCTTTCTGGAAGTCGGCCAGGGTGGTCGAACCGATGTAGTCCGACCAGTTATAAATATGCACAGTGGGGGCCGCCTGGACGCTGACAGCAAGTGTCAGCCCCGCGCCGACCAGCATGGCATTGCGCAACAAAGAAAAAATAGGCAAGTGGAGGTCCTCTAAAATTAGTTGGGCCCAAGTTGCCCCGCGTGACATGACAGCCGTAGCTGCCTGGCAACAAAACCGGCGCGCAACTTACCCTCGATAAACCATTCCAGCAAAACTTTTATGCAGATACCTGTAGCAGCTGCCGAAGGCTGCGTTAAGGTCCGGAGGACCTTCCCGCGTTTTCAAGAGCACAACTGCTTCGCAGTTGAACGCAGCCTGCGGCAGCTGCTACAGGGTTTACTACTTACTTACCGGATTTGATCTTGGTCCAGCTGCGAGTCAGGTCACGCTGGGTGGCCGCCGGCAAATCGGCGATCGCATACAACTTGGCCTGCACATCGGCCGTCGGGTAGATGCCCGGGTCCGAGGTGATGTCCTTGCTCACGAACTGGGTCGCTTCGGCGTTACCGTTAGGGAAACGCACGGCGTTGGTGATGTCGGCCATCACTTTCGGCTGCAACAGGTAGTTCATGAACTTGTAGGCACCGTCGACGTTTTCCGCATCTTTCGGAATCGCGACCATGTCGTAGAAGCTGCCAGCGCCTTCTTTCGGAATGGCGTAGCTGACTTTGACCTTGTCACCGGCTTCGGCAGCGCGGGACTTGGCTTGTTGCACGTCACCCGAGTAGCCAACCGCTACGCAGATGTTGCCGTTGGCCAGGTCGGAGATGTACTTGGACGAGTGGAAGTAGGTCACAGAAGGACGAATCTTGAGGAACAGTTCCTCGGCTTTCTTGATGTCGTCTTTCTTCTGGCTGTCGGTTGGCAGGCCCAGGTAATGCAGCGCTACCGGAATCATTTCGGTCGGCGAATCGAGGAAGCTCACACCGCAGCCCTTGAGCTTGGCGATGTTTTCAGGCTTGAACAGGGTGTCCCAGGAATCGATGGTGTCGACGCCCAACGCGGCTTTGACTTTCTCCGGGTTGTAGCCGATGCCGATCGAGCCCCACATGTAAGGGAAGGCATGTTTGTTGTCCGGGTCGCTGACGGAAACCGCTTTAAGCAGCGATTTGTTCAGGTTGCCGTAGTTGGACAGCTTGGACTTGTCCAGCTCCTGGTAAACACCGGCCTTGATCTGCTTGGCGAGGAAGTTGTTCGACGGCACGACCACGTCGTAGCCGGACTTGCCTGCCAGCAACTTGGCTTCCAGGGTTTCGTTGCTGTCGAAAACGTCGTACACCACCTTGATCCCGGACTCTTTCTCGAAGTTCGCGATGGTGTCCGGTGCAATGTAGTCGGACCAGTTGTACACGTGCAGCACCTTGTCATCGGCCTGTACTGCACCCGCCATCACGCCCATCAGGGACATGGCGAGGAGGGTCTTGCCAGCTATCTTCATACCTAATGCCTTCATGTGGGTAATGCTCCAATTTTTCTTTTTAACCACGAGCTCAGCGGCCTGTTACTGGGCATCCGAACAACCGGTAGTCTGGCAAGTTCCGAGGCAGGCTTTCAAGGAAAGACCCCTCCTTTATTTGCACTGGGCGAAGTGTCGACCGCACACCTCGCCCAGAGCCTAGCACTTAGCCCTGCAACGCACTCAGGGTCAGGTCCAGGCACTTGCGTGCCTTGGTCACCAACTCATCGATTTCCGCCGGTGTAATCACCAGTGGCGGGGAAATGATCATGGTGTCGCCCACGGCACGCATGATCAGGCCGTTGTCGAAGCAGAAGGTGCGGCAAATCATGCCGACGCCCTTGCCTTCGTAACGTTTGCGAGTGGCCTTGTCCTGGACCAGTTCGATGGCCCCCAACATGCCTACACCGCGCACTTCCCCCACCAACGGGTGATCGCTCAGTTCCCGTAGACGCTTTTGCAAATAGGGTGCCGTTTCGGCATGGACGCGCTCGATAATTTTTTCTTCGCGCAGGATGCGGATGTTTTCCAGCGCCACCGCAGCCGCCACCGGGTGCCCGGAATAGGTGAAGCCGTGGTTGAAATCGCCACCCTCGTTGAGCACCGCCACCACGTCGTCACGCACGATCAGCCCACCCATCGGGATGTAGCCGGACGTCAGGCCTTTGGCGATGGTCATCATGTCGGGCTTGAGGTCGTAGTGATCGCTACCGAACCACTCACCGGTACGGCCGAAACCGCAGATCACTTCGTCCGCCACGAACAGGATGTCGTACTTGGCGAGGATTTCCTTGATGCGCGGCCAGTAGCTGTCGGGCGGCACGATCACGCCACCGGCACCCTGGATCGGCTCGGCAATAAAAGCACCGACGTTGTCCACGCCGACTTCCAGAATCTTCTCTTCCAGCTGATTGGCGGCCCAGATACCGAACTCTTCCGGGCTCATGTCGCCGCCTTCACCGAACCAGTACGGCTGGGCGATGTGGACGATGCCCGGGATCGGCAAGTCGCCTTGTTCGTGCATATAAGTCATGCCGCCCAGGCTCGCGCCGGCCACGGTGGAACCGTGATAACCGTTCTTGCGGCTGATGATGACTTTCTTGTTCGGCTGGCCCTTGATCGCCCAGTAGTGGCGGACCATACGCAGCATGGTGTCGTTGCCTTCGGAGCCGGAACCGGTGAAGAACACATGGTTCATGCCTTCAGGCGCGATGTCGGAAATGGCTTTGGCCAGTTCCAATACCGGTGGGTGAGCGGTCTGGAAGAACAGGTTGTAATAAGGCAGTTCGCGCATCTGTTTGGCGGCGGCGTCAGCCAGTTCATCACGACCGTAACCGATCGCTACGCACCACAGGCCAGCCATGCCGTCGAGGATCTTGTTGCCTTCGCTGTCCCAGAGGTAAACGCCCTTGGCGCTGGTGATGATGCGCGGGCCTTTCTCTTTAAGCTGTTTGAAGTCGCTGAACGGGGCCAGGTGGTGATCGCTGCTCAGGGCTTGCCATTCACGGGTTTGCGGGTTGTTGCTGGTCATGCGAATTCTCCTAAGATTCCAGTAGAGGGCGCCGCCAAGTGCAGCGGCGCCCGGCGTATCAGACGGCGAAGAGCAGGAATTCCCGCTCCCACGAACTGATCACGCGCTTGAAGTTTTCATGCTCGGCCCGCTTGACCGCGACGTAGCCAGTGATGAATTTCTTGCCCAGGTATTTCTCGATGGTCGCGCTGTTTTCCATGCGATCCAGCGCGTCTTCGATGGTCAGTGGCAGGCGCAGGTTGCGGCGTTCATAGCCACGACCTACCACCGGCGCACTCGGGTTCAAGCCTTCGACCATGCCGATGTAGCCGCAGAGCAGGCTCGCGGCAATCGCAAGGTACGGGTTGGCGTCGGCGCCCGGCAGGCGGTTTTCCACCCGACGGTTTTGCGGCCCGGCATCCGGTACGCGCAGGCCCACGGTGCGGTTCTCTTCGCCCCACTCCACGTTCACTGGCGCCGAGGTATCCGGCAGGAAGCGGCGGAACGAGTTGACGTTCGGTGCGAACAGCGGCAGCAATTCGGGAATGAGTTTCTGCAGGCCACCGATGTGGTGCAGGAACAACTGGCTCATGGTCCCGTCTTCATTAGAGAAGACGTTCTTGCCGGTCTCGAGGTCGATGATGCTCTGGTGGATATGCATCGCACTGCCCGGCTCGCCGGTCATGGGCTTGGCCATGAAGGTCGCCGCCACGTCGTGCTTGAGCGCGGCTTCGCGCATGGTGCGTTTGAACACCAGGATCTGGTCGGCCAGGGACAGGGCATCGCCGTGACGGAAGTTGATTTCCATCTGCGCCGTGCCGTCCTCGTGGATCAGCGTGTCGAGGTCCAGCTCCTGCAACTCGCACCAGTCGTAGACGTCTTCGAACAACGGGTCGAATTCGTTCGCCGCTTCAATCGAGAACGACTGGCGACCGGTTTCCGGGCGACCGGAACGGCCAATCGGCGGTTGCAGCGGGAAGTCCGGGTCTTCGCAGCGCTTGGTCAGGTAAAACTCCATTTCCGGCGCCACGATCGGCTGCCAGCCCTTGTCGGCATAGAGTTTCAGGACCTTCTTGAGCACGTTGCGCGGCGACAGCTCGATCGGGTTGCCTTGCTTGTCGTAGGTGTCGTGGATCACCTGGGCGGTCGGCTCGATGGACCAAGGCACCAGGAACACCGCGTTCGAGTCCGGACGGCAGATCATGTCGATGTCGGCCGGGTCGAGCAGTTCGTAATAGATGTCGTCTTCGACATAGTCGCCGGTCACGGTCTGCAACAGAACGCTCTCGGGCAGGCGCATGCCTTTTTCGGCGATGAACTTGTTGGTCGGCGAAATCTTGCCCCGGGTGATCCCGGTCAAGTCGGCGATCATGCATTCGACTTCTGTGATCTTGTGGTCTTTCAACCAATCGGTGAGCTGGTCGAGGTTGTTACTCATAAATGCCTCTGGGCTGAGTTTCCTGACTCTGATAAGTCAGGCGTTGTTTGACGCGTCGGCGTCGCGTGTTACAGATTGCCATTGCAAGGGCCGCGCACAAACACTCGCCGCGACCATGCCGTGGGTCAGGGAGAGCGTAGTCGGGCGTGCAGAATCATGAGCAGGGCCTGACGCATTGGTCGGGCCGCTGAAGTGAAACGGTTCTATATTGGGAGTAAGGTCAGTAAAGAGAATGTCGTGCAGACCGTCCAGAATATCGGACGGGGACAGCGAGGCCACCGGGGAAGGAAGAGTCGACGGCACGCCTTTGGCAATATGAGCCTTGGCGTGAACGCAACGATCGCCACTGATGTGATAAGCATGCAGACCGTTCTGCCCAGAGCAGACGGCGACGCCGATTAACGGCAGGCGAGACATGAAGCACCCCGGTATTATTGCTGTTATGGGTTTGAATCGAGCTTAGCCTTGTTCATTTTTTTACACAACACCCCCGTAAAAAATACAACACGGCCCGCTTAAACTCGCGGGCGCCAAAGTGCTCAAAGGCATAAAAACGCCCCAAAGTGCCTCAAAAAAGCCTCGCGAGCGCTTTTTTAGGGCAAAAAAGGCCTCGCTTGACTTCGGCATGCCGTTCGGGTTGACTGGAATCCGAAGAGATCAATGATTGATATTTTTAACAACAAAGGTGTTGCATCATGTCGGTACCCCCGCGTGCCGTTCAGCTTAACGAAGCGAACGCGTTCCTTAAGGAACATCCTGAGGTTCTGAACTTTGACCTTCTGATTGCGGATATGAATGGAGTGGTGCGCGGCAAGCGCATTGAACGCACCAGTCTCCACAAGGTTTACGAGAAAGGCATCAACCTGCCGGCCTCTCTATTTGCTCTGGATATCAATGGCTCGACGGTGGAAAGCACCGGCCTGGGCCTGGACATCGGCGATGCTGACCGAATCTGCTATCCAATCCCCGACACCCTCTGCAATGAGCCTTGGCAGAAGCGCCCTACCGCGCAACTGTTAATGACCATGCACGAACTCGAAGGTGAACCTTTCTTCGCGGATCCCCGTGAAGTGCTGCGTCAAGTTGTTACCAAGTTTGACGAGATGGGCCTGACCATCTGCGCCGCATTCGAACTTGAGTTCTACCTGATCGACCAGGAGAACGTGAACGGCCGCCCACAACCGCCACGCTCGCCGATCTCCGGCAAACGTCCGCATTCGACACAGGTCTACCTGATCGACGATCTCGACGAATACGTCGACTGCCTCCAGGACATTCTGGAAGGTGCGAAAGAGCAAGGCATCCCGGCCGACGCCATCGTCAAGGAAAGTGCCCCGGCGCAGTTCGAAGTGAACCTGCACCACGTGGCCGACCCGATCAAGGCTTGCGACTACGCAGTACTGCTCAAGCGCCTGATCAAGAACATCGCCTACGACCATGAAATGGACACCACCTTCATGGCCAAGCCTTACCCAGGCCAGGCGGGTAACGGGCTGCATGTCCACATTTCGATTCTCGACCGCGACGGCAAGAATATTTTTGCCAGCGAGGATCCCGAGCAGAACGCCGCACTGCGTCACGCGATCGGCGGTGTGCTCGAGACCCTGCCGGCGCAGATGGCTTTCCTCTGCCCGAACGTCAACTCGTACCGTCGTTTCGGCGCACAGTTCTACGTGCCGAACTCGCCGTGCTGGGGCCTGGACAACCGTACCGTGGCGATTCGCGTCCCGACCGGTTCCTCCGATGCCGTGCGTATCGAGCATCGTGTAGCCGGTGCCGACGCCAACCCGTACCTGCTGATGGCTTCGGTCCTGGCAGGCGTGCATCACGGCCTGACCAACAAGATCGAGCCGGGCGCGCCCGTAGAAGGCAACTCCTACGAGCAGAACGAGCAAAGCCTGCCGAACAACCTGCGCGATGCATTGCGTGAGCTGGACGACAGCGAAGTCATGGCCAAGTACATCGATCCGAAATACATCGATATCTTCGTGGCCTGCAAGGAGAGTGAGCTGGAAGAGTTCGAACACTCCATCTCCGACCTTGAGTACAACTGGTATCTGCATACCGTTTAAGCGGTTGCGGTAAAAAGAAACGCCGCAGGCCTCACAGCTTGCGGCGTTTTTTTATGGCCGCCTGCGGCGGTTCGCGGGCAAGCCTCGCTCCTACGGGTTGTGCGCGATTTTCAAATTGGCGCACAACCCGTAGGAGCGAGGCTTGCCCGCGAAGGCGTCCGACAAGACAACATCAAACCCTGCTCGTACAATGCCCCCTGCCCCGCAGGAGACTCAAATGACGCGCCCCGCCCCTATCCGCAAACCCCGCGCACGCAGTCAGGCGCGGATCGATTCGATCCTCGATGCCGCCCGTACGCTGCTGGCCGCCGAGGGCGTGGCCAGCCTGTCGATCTACAGCGTCGCCGAGCGCGCGGAAATCCCGCCGTCCTCGGTCTACCACTTCTTCGCCAGCGTCCCGGCCCTGCTCGAAGGGCTGACGGCGGACGTCCACGCCGCGTTCCGCGCCTGCCTGCAAGAACCCATCGATCACGACGCGCTCCGCGACTGGCG
This sequence comes from Pseudomonas sp. NPDC087342, assembly GCF_044744265.1. Lineage (NCBI taxonomy): Bacteria > Pseudomonadati > Pseudomonadota > Gammaproteobacteria > Pseudomonadales > Pseudomonadaceae > Pseudomonas > Pseudomonas sp. NPDC087342. The sequence continues at coordinate 42,773 of NZ_JBIUXZ010000030.1, read as the reverse complement.
CGACCTGTCGCGGCTGGTCGAGCAACGCATGCTCGATATCTATGACGAAGACGCCGCCGCCCGCCAGTTGATCCTCGCGCAACACGGACTGACCGAAGTGACCCAGGCCGACCGTCAACACGACCTCGAACTGGGCGACCTGATGCACACGTTGTTCGACCATCACTTCGAACTGCCAAGGCTGCCGATGGACGTTGATGTGTTTGCACTGGCCATGGAATTGGGCGACCGCGTCTATGCGCGCTCGGTGCAGCAGCACGGGCAGATCACGCCGCGCATGGCAGAGGAAGGAATGCGGGTGTTTGATGCGTATCTGGGACTTTATCTACCGCCCTACCTGCCCAAGCGCGCACTTTCGGCCTGATTACTTCACTGGCTTCAATGACCTCTTCGCGAGCAGGCTCGCTCCCACAGGGGAACGCATTCCAAATGTGGGAGCGAGCCTGCTCGCGAAGGCCGCACCGCTGAACTCACCGACTCACGCGCATTAAAAACCCCGAAGGGCTCACACCCTCCGGGGTTGTTCGTCATGCACGCCCTTACAACTTGGCGATCGACACCTCGGTGGATTTCACGAAGGCGATCACTTCGCTGCCGACCACCAGTTCCAGCTCTTTCACCGAACGGGTGGTGATCACTGAAGTCACGATGCCGGATGCGGTCTGAACGTCGATTTCCGACAGCACGTCACCCAGCACGATTTCCTTGATCGAGCCTTTGAACTGGTTACGAACGTTGATGGCTTTGATAGTCATACGATTTCTCCTGGAGGTCGAAATGAGCCGCAAGCTCCAAGCTACAAGCCGCAAGTAAAAGCGCTCTGCTTCCTCTTGCCGCTTGAAGCTTACAACTTGCCGCTGCTTCTATTGAGCCCAACGCAGTTGCGTAGGCAATGGTGAAACGGGTTCCGGTTCCGGCGGTTGGCCGGGCAGTGACAGCACGCGATTGAGGACTTCAGTTTCCAGCGCCGCCAGCCGATGGGAGCCGCGAACCCGAGGGCGCGGCAGTTCCACTTGCAGGTCGAGGCCGACTTCGCCGTCTTCGATCAGGATCACCCGATCGGCAATCGCCACCGCTTCGCTGACGTCGTGGGTCACCAGCAACACGGTGAAGCCGTGCTTTTGCCAGAGCCGTTCGATCAGTTGCTGCATTTCAATTCGGGTCAGGGCATCCAGGGCGCCCAGGGGTTCGTCCAGCAGCAGCAAGCGCGGTTGGTGGATCAGCGCGCGGGCCAGGGCCACACGTTGCTTCTGCCCACCGGACAGCGCGGCTGGCCACTCATTGGCGCGATCTGCCAGGCCCACCGACTCCAGCGCTTCCAGGGCTTGTGGCCGCCAGTTACCCTTGAGACCGAGGCCGACGTTGTCGATGACCTTTTTCCACGGCAGCAGACGCGCTTCCTGGAACATCAATCGCGTGTCTTCCCGGGCATCGCTCAGCGGCGCTGAACCGGCGAGCAATTCACCACCCGTGGGTTTGTCGAGACCGGCGAGCAAGCGCAGCAAGGTACTTTTGCCGCAGCCGCTACGGCCGACCACAGCAACAAACTGGCCGGCCGGAATGTGCAGGTCGATCTCGCGCAGCACTTGCCGCGTACCGAAAGTCTTTTGCAGCTTGCGCACCGCCAGCGGAATTCCGCGCAGCAGGCGTGGAGGTTGAGCGGTCATGCGGCACCTCCCTTGGCAACTTGATAAGCCGGATGCCAGCGCAGCCATACCCGTTCAAGTCCACGGGCCGCGAGGTCGGCCAGTTTGCCGAGCACCGCGTACAACAGAATCGCCAGCACCACCACGTCGGTCTGCAAGAACTCCCGGGCATTCATCGCCAGGTAGCCGATGCCGGAGCTGGCGGAAATGGTTTCGGCCACGATCAGCGTCAGCCACATAAAGCCCAGGGCGAAGCGCACACCGACCAGAATCGAAGGCAACGCACCTGGCAGGATCACTTGGCGAAACAGGCTGAAACCGGACAAGCCATAACTGCGCGCCATCTCCACCAGTGCCGGATCGACGTTGCGGATGCCGTGATAAGTATTCAGGTAGATCGGGAACAATGTGCCCAGCGCCACCAGGAAAATCTTCGCCGACTCATCGATGCCGAACCACAGGATCACCAGTGGGATCAGCGCCAGGTGCGGCACGTTACGGATCATTTGCACCGAACTGTCGAGCAGGCGTTCGCCCCATTTCGACAGGCCGGTGATGAAACCCAGTACCAGACCGATACCGCCGCCGATGGAGAAACCCAGCGCCGCACGCCAGCCGCTGATGGCCAGGTGAGTCCAGATTTCGCCGCTGCGTACCAGGCTCACGCCGGCCTCGATCACCGCAATCGGTGCCGGCAGAATCCGTGTCGACAACCAGCCCGCCGACACCGACAACTGCCACACCGCCAGCAACAACACCGGCAACGCCCAAGGCGCGAGGTTGTGGATAATTCTTTTCATGGCGGCGCCTCAGCTCTGGGACGCGGCTTTGGGAAGAATGTCGTTGGCCACCATCTCGCCGAACGGACTGACGAAGTTCGCGCCTTGAGGCTGTTCCGGACGCTGCACATCAATGTGCGGGAACAGCAATTCGGCGACGCGATACGCCTCTTCCAGGTGTGGATAACCGGAGAAGATAAACGTGTCGATGCCCAAGTCCGCGTATTCCTTCATGCGCGCGGCCACGGTCGGGCCGTCGCCTACCAGCGCCGTACCGGCACCGCCACGCACCAGGCCGACACCGGCCCACAGGTTAGGGCTGACTTCCAGATTGTCGCGACTGCCGCCGTGCAGCGCGGCCATGCGTTGCTGGCCGACCGAGTCGAAACGCGACAGCGAAGCCTGGGCCCGGGCGATGGTTTCATCGTCCACGTGGGAGATCAGTCGATCCGCCGCTGCCCATGCTTCCTCGTTGGTTTCACGCACGATCACATGCAAGCGAATGCCGAAGCGCACGGTACGACCGAGCTTCGCGGCTTTGGCGCGTACTTGTGCAATTTTCTCGGCGACGGCGGCCGGTGGTTCGCCCCAGGTCAGGACCATTTCCACCTGTTCGGCGGCCAAATCTTGAGCGGCCTCCGACGAGCCACCGAAGTACAACGGCGGACGCGGTTGCTGGATCGGCGGATAGAGCAACTTCGCGCCTTTCACGCTGATGTGCTGGCCGTCGTAATCGACGGTTTCGCCTTCCAGCACGCGGCGCCAGATGCGGGTGAATTCCACCGAGGCTTGATAACGCTCTTCGTGGCTGAGGAACAAACCGTCGCCGGCCAATTCATCCGGATCACCGCCGGTTACCAGGTTGAACAACGCACGACCGCCGGACAAACGATCCAGGGTCGCCGCCTGCCGCGCCGCGACCGTCGGGGAAATGATCCCGGGGCGCAGGGCAACGAGGAATTTCAGACGCTGGGTTACCGGGATCAGCGACGCGGCCACCAGCCACGAGTCTTCGCAGGAGCGGCCGGTGGGGATCAACACCCCGCCGAAACCCAGGCGATCCGCTGCCTGGGCAATCTGTTGCAGGTAACCGTGGTCAACGGCGCGAGCGCCTTCGGCGGTGCCAAGGTAATGGCCGTCGCCGTGGGTAGGCAGGAACCAGAAAATATTGAGGCTCATGGAGTGGTCTCCTTGGGGATTCGAATTACTGCGCTTTGGCAACGGCCGCCGGTGGCGTCCAGATCACGTCTTTGATGCTGAGCGGCTTCGGAATCAGCTTGAGCTGGTAGAAGCTGTCGGCGATTTTCTGTTGCGCGGCGACCACTTCAGGCGTGAGGAACAGCGCACCGTAACCCTGGCGTTTTACCGAGGTCAGGGTGATGTCCGCTGGCAAGCCGAGCAGTGGCGAAACCTGCTTGGTCACGTCTTCAGGGTTGGCCTTGGACCATTCGCCGACTGCACGCACTTCTTCGACGAGGGTCTTGATCACCTCGGGATTTTTCTGCGCGTAAGGCTTGGTCGCCAGGTAGAACTGATGGTTGTCGACGATGCCTTGGCCATCACGCAGGGTGCGCGCTTGCAGTTGTTGTTCGGCGGCAGCCTGGTACGGGTCCCAGATTACCCAGGCATCGACACTGCCACGCTCGAATGCGGCGCGGGCATCGGCGGGCGGCAGGAATACGGTCTGGATGTCGGTGTATTTGAGGCCCGCATCTTCCAGTGCACGCACCAACAGATAGTGCACGTTGGAGCCTTTGTTCAGGACGACTTTCTTGCCCTTGAGGTCCGCGACGGATTTGATCGTCGAGTCCTTCGGCACCAGGATCGCTTCGCTGTGCGGCGCTGGTGGTTCGTAAGCGACGTAAAGCAGATCGGCGCCGGCGGCCTGAGCGAAGACCGGCGGAGTCTCGCCGGTGACGCCGAAGTCGATCGAGCCGACGTTCAGGCCTTCGAGCAGCTGTGGGCCGCCGGGGAATTCAGTCCATTGCACGTCCACGCCTTGGGCGGCGAGGCGTTTTTCCAACGTGCCTTTGGCCTTGAGCAGCACCAGGGTGCCGTACTTTTGGTAGCCGATGCGCAAAGTCTCGGCTTGTGCTTGAGAAATAACGCCGAAGGACACAGCCGCCACAAACAGAGCGACCAGACCACGACGCAAAATGACAGTGCGCATAGCGCTCTCCTATTTGCTGTTGGGTTTTGGCTGCACCTGCTTGGCCGTTGGCGGCTGAGTAAGGTGAGTACTTCAAATTCAGATGTGGTTTGAGTGCTGGCTTAAATGCTCCAGCGCGCACTCAACAAACGTTCGTTCAACAGGTGCGGATCGATCGGCTTGGGCCGTCGCGCCATGGCGCTGAAAAACAGTTCCAGCGATTCATTCAGTCGTTGTTCCAGCTCCGGCGCCAATTGCGCCTGGGCACTGCCTTCGCCGTAAGCGATCTGGCTGTCCACGGCGAAGATCCCGTGGAGCATTTCCTGGGCCTTGAGTGCCGACAGCACCGGTTTGAGTGCGTAATCCACCGCCAGCATGTGGGCGATGCTGCCGCCGGTGGCCATGGGCAATACAACTTTGTGGGCCAGGGCGCGCTCGGGCAGCAAGTCCAGTACGGTTTTCAACGCACCGGAGAACGATGCCTTGTAGACCGGCGTGGCAATCAGCAGGCCATCGGCGTTTTCAATCTGTTGCAACAGGTCGATCACCTTCGGGCTGTCAAAACGTGCGTGCAGCAAGTCTTCGGCCGGGAAGTCCCGTACCTGGTAACTCACCACTTCCACTCCTTGTTCTTGCAACCAGCGTTGAGAACGCTCCAGCAGCACCCCGGAACGAGAGCGTTGGCTGGGGCTGCCACCGAGTGAGACGACCAGCATTCAGGTGATTCCTTGAGCGTTATGGGCGATTCGCAGTGCGCGATCTCGCTTCGATGGAGTGACCTTAACAGGTGATTTATATATCCATAAATCATATTTATTCATTTGGTTATTCTTTGTAGGTCTATACGGAATACCTTATTCCGGGCAAAAAAATAGGCCGTCGTAACGGCCTGAAATTCCCCTGCTTTGTGGATGCGTTTCACCGCCCTTGTAGGAGCGAGGCTTGCCCGCGAAGGCGTTGTCATGGCCAACATTGGCGTCAGACGTGATGGCCTCTTCGCGGGCAAGCCTCGCTCCTACAGGGGCGGTATTTCAAATTAGCGGTTCGGCTGTGGGGTCAGGCGCAGGTAAGGCTTCACCGCGCGATAACCCTTCGGAAAGCGTTTCTTGATTTCGTCTTCGTCCTTGAGCGACGGCACGATCACCACTTCATCACCGTCCTGCCAGTTGGCCGGGGTGGCCACTTTGTAGTTGTCGGTGAGCTGCAGCGAGTCGATCACCCGCAGGATTTCATGGAAGTTGCGACCGGTGCTCGCCGGGTAGGTGATGGTCAGCCGAACCTTCTTGTTCGGGTCGATCACGAACAGCGAGCGCACGGTCAGCGTGTCGTTGGCGTTCGGGTGAATCAGGTCGTAGAGGTCCGAGACCTTGCGATCGGCATCGGCCAGGATCGGGAAGTTGACGAGGGTGTTCTGGGTTTCGTTGATGTCCTCGATCCACTTGTGGTGCGAGTCCACCGGGTCAACCGACAGGGCGATGGCTTTGACGCCACGGTTGGAAAATTCATCCTTGAGCTTGGCGGTGAAGCCCAGTTCGGTGGTGCACACCGGAGTGAAGTCCGCCGGGTGGGAAAACAGCACGCCCCAGCTATCGCCGAGCCATTCGTGGAAACGGATGGTGCCGGCGCTGGAATCCTGTTCGAAATCGGGGGCGATATCGCCAAGTCTGAGGCTCATGGTGCTGCTCCTGGTGAGTGCTTGTTGAGCTCAACTGTGCCTGCATTCCGATTGAATTAAAAAGAATAAATATCGATTTATTTAGATCATAAGTGAATATTAAAGATCTGTTCACTGGACCTGCCCGGCCATCGCGACGAACATCGCCCACAAGGTTCGAGAAGGCCTTGAGTAGCTGCAAAAGAGGGGCAATTTCAGGGCGGGATTACGGGGGTGACTCCGCCTTGAAAACGCAAAAGCCCCGCCCGGCGAGGTGCCGGGCGGGGCTTTATTTACGCAGGCTTACTGGAGCGCGCTATTACAACAGCGGGATCGAGTAGCTGACGATCAGACGGTTTTCGTCCTGCGAACGTGTGTTCGGCAGGTCGGTGCGCCATGTAGCGTTTTTCCACATGAAGCCAACGTTTTTCAGCGGACCTTCTGGTACGACGTAAGCCAGGGTGAAGTCACGCTCCCACTCGGAACGATTCGAAGCGCTCTCACGACCATTGGTGCCCACGGTGTCAATGCTGTCACCTTTGAGGTAAACGGCACCCGCGGTCAGGCCTGGTACACCGACTTTGGCGAAGTCATACGAGTAGCGTGCTTGCCAGGTTTTCTCGCCGGCACGACCAAACTTCTGGATCTGCATGTCGGTGATGGTGTAGTTGGACGAACCGTCACCCTGGTTCAGCCAAGGGAAGTCGCTGCTACCGTTGCTGACCTGGTAACCGCCACCGAAGGTGTGACCCGCAACGGAGTACAGGAACAGGCCGCTGTACAGGTTGTTGGAGACTTCACCACGGCCGTTACGGAAACCGGTGTAGTTACCGGAACTGTAATAGGCCGAATCAGTGCCGTTTTTACCGTCATCAGAGCTGTTGAAGTAGCGCAGGTCGGACTTCAATACGCCCGGGCCGATTGCCCAGTTGTGAACCAGACCCAGGAAGTGTTGCTTGTAGAAGTCTTCCAGGTTGCCGTAGTAGTACTGGGCAGTCAGGTCTTTGGTGATTTTGTAGTCACCACCGGCGTAGATGAACTTGTTGCTGTCACGGAACGCAGTGCCACGAGTGTTGGCGCCGCCGATGCTCAGCTGTTCATTGTTGCTGGAGTTACGACCTTTCACGGCTTCAATCTGGCCACCGACCAGAGTCAGGTCCTTGATGTCGCCGGAAGTGATCTGGCCACCCTGCCAGGTTTGTGGCAGCAGACGACCATCGTTGGTCACGATAACCGGGTTCTTAGGCTGCAAGGTACCCAGCTTCAGCTCGGTCTGGGAGATCTTGGCTTTAGCCGTCAGGCCCAGGCTGGAGAAGTCATCAACCGCTTCGCCGTTGGACTTGCTCGGGAACACAGTGCCGCCGTAGGAAGTAGCCGTGGCGCCGTTGGTGCCGCCGCCCGAATCCAGCTTCACGCCCAGCAGGCCGATCGCATCGATACCGAAACCGACGGTGCCTTGGGTGTAACCGGAGATGAAACGCAGATCGAAGCCTTGGCCCCATTCTTCGTTTTTGTTCGGACCGGTGCCGTCACGGTTATCAGTGTTGATGTAGTAGTTACGCAGACCCAAGGTAGCCTTGCTGTCTTCGATGAACCCCGCGGCGCCTGCCTGCTGCGCCAAAACCCCTACGGCCACAGCCAGGGCCAAGGTGGACTTATTCATGTTTCGCTCCTCTCTTTTCTAATTCTTGTGTTCCTGGTCCCGGGTCGAATGCCCTGGCTCCTAAGATGCGCGATTAGCGCCAGACCGTGACTGACAAGTCAATCGTAACCTTGTGTGTCTACGACCAAGGTCTAATCACCGTGATTTGGTCCCTGCAGGGTAATGAATTCCTCATAAACCCAAAAAGAATTATTTCATTCTTTTTCATACCGCAATGGAATATAGCCCAGCACCGCAAAACCGTACCGAGACATCCGGTATCGGCTAATAAACTAATTACTAAATGGTATTTGTTAGCCTTTTTTTAGATCGATTAGCTTTGACGCATCTTACATACGTCAATCCCTATCGAAAAGGCGACGCCATCATGGCCAAACGCGCACTATCCAGTCAAATTGTTACAGTTTGTGTATCGGTTTTATTTTCTTTTGGTGCTCAGGCGGCCAACCTCACGGTGGGCTATCAGACCGGTATTGACCCAAGCAAAGTGCCCCAGGCCGATGGCGTCTACGAGAAAACCATTGGCCAGAAAATCGACTGGCGCCGCTTCAACAGCGGCCCGGAAGTCGTCACCGCCATTGCCTCCGGCGACGTGCAGATTGGCAACCTCGGGTCCAGTCCTCTCGCCGCAGCCGCTTCGCGCAACCTGCCGATCGTGGCTTTCATCGTGTCTGCCCAGATCAACGCCGCCGAAGCCTTGGTCGTGCGTAACGGCAGCGGCATCGACAAACCGGAAGATCTGATCGGCAAGACCATCGCCACGCCCTTCGTTTCGACCTCCCATTACAGCCTGCTTGGCGCGCTGAAGCACTGGGGCCTGGATGCCTCGAAAGTCAAAGTGGTGAACCTGCAACCAGCCGAAATCGCTGCCGCCTGGAAGCGCGGCGACATAGACGGAGCGTTTGTCTGGTCGCCGGCCCTGGGTGAAATTCGCAAGACTGGCAAGACCTTGACCGATGCCGCACAGGTTGGCCAATGGGGCGCGCCGACCTTTGAAGTCTGGGTTGCCCGCAAGGATTACGCCGAGAAGCATCCAGAGGTGGTGGCCAAATTCGCCAAGGTCACTCTGGACTCCTTCGCCGACTACGCCGCCCATAAAGACAGCTGGACCGCCGACTCGGTGCCTGTACAGAAAATCGCCAAACTGACCGGTGCCAACGCCGTCGATGTACCAGAGTTACTGGCCGGCTCGACCTTCCCGGACGCCAAGGCCCAACAGACCACCGCACTGCTCGACGGCGGCACGGCTAAAGCCATCGGCGAGACGGCGAAGTTCTTGAAGGAGCAAGGCAAGGTAGAAACGGTGCTGCCGGATTACTCGCCGTATGTGAGCGCGAAGTTCGTGCAGGACTAATGATCGTTCCCACGCTCTGCGTGGGAATGCAGCCCGGAACGCTCCGCGTTCCATCCGAATCCGAACGCGGAGCGTCCGTAGAGGCATTCCCACGCAGAGCGTGGGAACGATCATCACCACCTGTAGGAGCGAGGCTTGCCCGCGAAGGCGTCTTCATGGTCAACATTTATGTCAGCCATGATGGCCTCTTCGCGGGCAAGCCTCGCTCCTACAGGGGGGGGCGGGGTTATCAGAGGGTTTTTTCGAAGATCTTCGAATTACGCTGATAGTTGTACAGCGACGCCCGCGCCGACGGCAGGCGCTCGACGCTGCTTGGCTCGAATCCACGCTCGCGGAACCAGTGCGCCGTCCGGGTCGTCAGCACGAACAAGGTCTTCAGCCCCTGGGCACGGGCACGGGTTTCAATGCGCTCAAGCAATTCATCGCCGCGACCGCCATGGCGATATTCCGGGTTCACTGCCAGACAGGCCAACTCCCCGGCATCCGAATCGGCAATCTGATACAGCGCCGCGCAGGCGATGATCATGCCTTCACGTTCGACCACGCTGAACTGCTCGATCTCGCGCTCCAGCACTTCCCGGGAACGGCGTACCAGAATCCCCTGCTCTTCCAGCGGGCTGATCAAATCCAGCAAACCGCCGACGTCTTCAATCGCCGCTTCACGCACCAGTTCGAATTGTTCCTGGGCCACCAGCGTACCGCCACCATCGCGGGTGAACAGTTCGGTCAGCAGCGCGCCGTCTTCGGCGTAGCTGACGATGTGGCTACGCGCCACGCCGCCACGACAGGCCTCAGCCGCCGCATCCAGCAGTTCGCCCTGATAGTTGCTGCCCAGGCGTTGCAGATGTGCCGGCACTTGTTGCGGACGCAACTCGCGGACCAGACGACCGTTTTCATCGATCAAGCCCAGGTCGGCGCCGAACAGCAGCAATTTGTCCGCGCCCAGGTCGATGGCCGCGCGGGTGGCGACGTCTTCGCAGGCGAGGTTGAAAATCTCACCGGTCGGCGAGTAGCCCAGCGGCGACAGCAGCACAATGGAGCGCTCGTCCAGCAGGCGATTGATGCCCTTGCGGTCGACCCGGCGCACTTCGCCGGTGTGGTGATAGTCGACGCCTTCAAGCACGCCAATCGGCCGCGCCGTCACCAGGTTGCCGCTGGCCACCCGCAGACGCGAGCCCTGCATCGGCGACGAGGCCATGTCCATGGACAACCGCGCTTCGATGGCGATGCGCAGGTGGCCGACCGCGTCGATCACACACTCCAGGGTCGCAGCATCGGTGATGCGCATGCCGTGGTGGTAATGCGGGATCAGGCCGCGCGCAGCGAGGCGGGTTTCAATTTGCGGACGGGAACCGTGAACCAGCACCAGTCGCACACCCAGGCTGTGCAGCAGCACCAGGTCGTGGACGATATTGCCGAAGTTCGGATGCTCCACACCGTCGCCGGGCAGCATGACCACGAACGTGCAGTCGCGGTGGGCATTGATATAAGGAGAAGCGTGACGAAGCCAATTAACGTATTCGGGCATGAACCTGGGCCTGTAATAAATAGCAGCCAAAAAATGGGTGAACCATAAAACGCACAACGGGCTGGTGGTTATCGTCGGAACAGGCTTGGCGACACGCGAGCTCTCCTCATGAATACGGGTTGGGACACTGGCAATTTACAGGTTTCTGTAGGAGCTGAGCTTGCTCGCGATAGCGGTGTAACAGCCAACAGTGATGTTGAATGTAATGCCGCCATCGCGAGCAAGCTCAGCTCCTACAGGTGTGTTTGGGCCGGCGTCAGGCAGTAATGTTCAATCAATTGACGTAATAGATGCACGGTAGGCTGCAAACGTGACATTTCGAGGTATTCCCCCGGTTGGTGAGCGCAGGCGATATCGCCCGGGCCGAGCACCAGTGTTTCGCAGCCAAGGCGCTGAAGATAAGGCGCTTCTGTGCCGAACGCCACTGCTTCGGCGCGATGACCGGTGAGCTTTTCCGCGACCCGGACCAATTCGGCGTCCTCGGCCTGCTCGAACGGTGGCACTTCAGGGAACAGCGGCGCGTAATCGATCTTCACCTGATGCCGTTCGGCAACCGGTTTGAGCCTCGCCAGAATTTCCGCACGCAGGACTTTCGGGTCCATCCCCGGCAGCGGTCGCAGGTCGAATTCCAGCGAACACTGGCCGCAGATGCGATTGGGATTATCGCCGCCATGAATGCAGCCAAAATTCATCGTCGGGGTCGGCACGCCGAATTGCGGATTGCGGAATTCGCGCTGCCACAACAGACGCAAACCGCGCAGTTCGCCGATGGCATCGTGCATCGCTTCGAGGGCGCTGTGGCCCAGGCGCGGGTCTGAGGAATGGCCGCTCTGACCAAGGATGTCGATGCGCTCCATCATGATGCCTTTGTGCATGCGGATCGGCTTGAGCCCGGTTGGCTCACCGATCACCGCCGCCCGGCCCAGCGGACGTCCGGCTTCGGCCAAGGCGCGAGCCCCGGACATCGAGCTTTCTTCATCGCAAGTGGCGAGGATCAGCAACGGTTGCTTGAACGGCTGGTCGAGCAACGGGATGACCGCTTCGATGGCCAGGGCGAAAAACCCCTTCATGTCGCAACTGCCGAGACCGACCCAGCGGCCGTCAACTTCGGTCAGCTTCAAGGGATCGGTCTGCCACAACGCACCATCGAACGGCACGGTGTCGCTGTGCCCGGCCAGCACCAGGCCGCCAGGGCCGGAACCGAAACTGGCGAGCAGGTTGAATTTGCCGGGGCTGACCTGCTGGATATCGCAGGCAAAACCCAGATCACCGAGCCAGGTTGCCAGCAGATCGATCACCGGCCGGTTGGTCTGATCCAGGCTCGGCTGGGTACAGCTGACGGACGGCGCAGCGATCAGCGCAGCGAACTGATCTTTCATGGACGGCAAAGGCATCGCTGACTCCAACTCCCGAATTGAGGTCCATCATAGAACCATCCGGCGACAGGAATAAACCGCCGCGGCACGTAGGAACGTTCACTCCTGTACACTGCACGACCTTGGCAGCCACACATTCCCCCGGCTGCGCTCCCGATCCTGGATTTTCCGGCCATGCAGAAAGAAACCGAAATCAAACTCCGCGTCAGCCGCGAAACCCTCGCCGCCCTGCGCGAGCACCCGCTCCTGAAAAAACGCAACAAAAGTGGCTGGGAACGCCGTGAGTTGATGAACCAATACTTCGACACGCCTGAGCGCGACCTGGCCCGCGCCAAGGTTGCCCTGCGCCTGCGCCGCGATGGCGAGGAAGTGATCCAGACCCTCAAGACCCGCGGCCAGAGCGTTGCCGGTCTGTCCGAGCGTAACGAATACGACTGGAACCTGCCCAAAGCCAAGCTCGACGTGAAGAAACTCGACGGCGAATGCTGGCCTGAAGAGCTGGCCGAGCTGGACAAGAAAACCCTGAAAGCCATCTTCACCACCGATTTCGTGCGCGAGCGCGCGGAAATCGCTTGGGGCCGTGGCAAGACCAAAGTGGTCATCGAAGCCGCGCTGGACTTCGGCCACGTCGTGGTCGGCAAGCAGAAAGAAGAAATCTGCGAGCTGGAACTGGAACTGCGCGAAGGCGAACCCGCCGCGCTGCTGGAACTGGCCGCCGAATTGGCCGCGACCCTGCCCCTGATGCCATGTGACATCAGCAAGGCCGAGCGCGGTTATCGCTTGTACGACGCCAACAGCTACTCGTTGAGCCTGCCGGCGCCGCAGATCACCGCCGAGATGCCGCTGGACGACGCTTTCGCCGCGCTGAGCTGGCACTTGCTGGGCAGCAGCCAGCGTCTGGCTGAACAGTATCGCTTCAATGGTCACTGGCGTTTGCTGCAGGACTGGGTCGAAAACCTCGGTGAACTGCGCGCGCTGCTGAGCAGCCTCGGCCAAGCCGCACCGCGTCAGTCGACTCACGACCTGCGCATTGCGCTGGATGCTTTGCTGGAAGACTGGCGCCCGCTGGTACAAGCCGGTCTGGACGATGAAGACGTGCGCAAAGCCGCGCCGGAACAGTTCCTCGAAGAACTGGAAGACCCGCGTTGGGGCTTGTTCTCGCTGAACACGTCGCGCTGGTTGCTGGCGCGCACTTGGGCTGCCGATCGCAACGTGCGTGGCAATCGCCAGGGCGCTGCACAATTGGCCAACTGGTTGCCGCGCCTGCTGGGCGAAGAAGCCACGTCCCTGCAATTGCAGCGTTATCAGCAACAGCCGGAAGACTTGGCCGAGCAACTGCCGCGCATCGAACGCATCCAGGCCTGGATGCACCACGCCCGTGGCGTGCTGGACATCCCGGAAATGGATCGCCTGTACGGTGAACTGAATAAACTGGCGCAACTGGCCAACGAGCCGATCACCGACGAAGCCCTGGATGCGCGTAAGCAGCAGGCGATCGCCGTGTATCAGAATCGTGCCTGGAAAATGTTGCTGCGCATGTAATGCCCTGTGGCGAGGGGGCTTGCCCCCGTTCGGCTGCGAAGCAGTCGTAAATCAGCCAACGCGTTATATCTGACTCAACGCGTTGGCTGGTTTTGGGAGTCCTTCGGACTCCAACGGGGGCAAGCCCCCTCGCCACAAAAGCCCTCTGTCACAATGATCAGCGCATCACCGGCAAACTCGTCGTGGACTTGATCTCCGACAACGCCACAATCGAATTCACCTCCTGAATCCCCGGCACCATCGACAGCTTCTCGAAGAAAAACCGCTCATAAGCCTCGATGTCCGCCGTCACAATCCGCAGCAAAAAATCCACCGACCCCATCAGCACATAACACTCCAGCACCTCGGGAAAGCCGCGAATCGCCTCGGTGAACTCAGTGAAGTTCGAACGCCCGTGGGCGTTGAGTTTGATCTCGGCAAAAATCTGCGTGTTGAGACCGATTTTCTTGCGATCGAGCAACGTCACCTGCCCGCGAATGATCCCCTCCTCCTTCATCCGCTGAATCCGCCGCCAGCACGGCGACTGCGACAGCCCGACCTGTTCGGCGATCTGCGCGCTGGAAAGCGAAGCGTCCTCTTGCAGCAACGCGAGAATCTTGCGGTCGTAGCCATCCAGCTCGGCGTGCATAGAAAAACCCTTGAATGATCACTTGTTGAATCAAACGATTCGATAAATCGCCAATACGCTCGATCATAGCCAAGAAATGCCCGGCACCGAATGTAAAAATTCCTCCAGTGATTTTGGAGACTGAGCATGCCGCATTTAGAAGCCGTGAATACCCCAGCAACCCGCGCCGATGTGTGGAACGTCAGCAACGCCCATTGTCGCGTGCAATACCAACTGCTGGCCGAGGCCGAACCGGATTTACTGTGCCGCGCACTCAACCTGTTTGCCTTGCAGTTCCTGACTCCGGAGCAGGTCAACGTGCAGCGCATGGACGATCTGCTGTCGATCGACATCGTGATCGACGGCCTGAGCTGGCACCGCGCCGAAGTGATCGCGGAAAAACTTCGTAACCTGATCAGCGTCTGCTCGGTGAACCTGCAAAGCGCTGATGCGGCGTGGGACGGGCAGGCTCAAGCGGCCGGCTGAAGGAACTGGAAACGGCTTCGTCGGGTAGTGGCCCAACGGTCAGCGGCTCCGCGACTATCCTTTGCACACTGCGGTCTAGATCGCTGTTTGCAGGATTGTTCAAAAGGAACCCGCATGTCCGTTCAACTTGCCACACAGGACCGCTGGCTGGATCTCAATGATTTACTGCGAGAGCTGGTCGCCCAAGGCTTTATCAACCAGGATTCCGCCGAACTCGCGCTCAACGCCCGACGCCGGCACGCCGCCAATGGCCAGTTGCACCCATTGGAGTTTATTGCCAGTCAGCACCTCGACGACCTCAGCCGCCCCGGCAAACACCTGGACCTGGAAAGCCTGACCCTGTGGCTGTCGCAGCAGGCCGGCCAGCCTTATTTGCGCATCGATCCGCTGAAGATCAACGTCGCGGCCATCACGCCGTTGATGTCCTACGCCTTCGCCCAGCGCCACAAGATTCTCGCCGTCTCCATCGACCGCGACGCCGTGACCGTGGCCAGCGCCCAGCCTTACGTCACGGGTTGGGAAGCCGATCTGACCCACGTATTGAAGCTGCCGATCAAGCGCGTTGTGGCCAACCCGGCGGACATCCAGCGCTTCAGCGTGGAGTTTTTTCGCCTGGCCAAATCGGTCACCGGCGCGACCAATGCCGATCAACAGACCAGCACCCTGGGCAACTTCGAACAACTGCTCAACCTCGGTGCCAGCGACCAGGAGCCGGACGCCAACGACGCGCACATCGTCAACATCGTCGACTGGCTGTTCCAGTACGCATTCCAGCAGCGGGCCAGTGATATCCACATCGAACCGCGCCGCGAGCAAGGCACCGTGCGGTTTCGCATCGACGGCGTGTTGCACAACGTCTATCAATTCCCGCCCCAGGTGACCATGGCCATCGTCAGTCGCCTGAAAAGCCTGGGCCGGATGAACGTCGCGGAAAAACGCAAACCCCAGGACGGCCGGGTCAAGACCAAGACCCCGGATGGCGGCGAAGTCGAACTGCGGCTGTCGACCTTGCCCACCGCGTTTGGCGAAAAAATGGTCATGCGGATCTTCGACCCCGAAGTATTGCTCAAGGACTTCGATCAACTGGGTTTCTCCGCCGATGACCTGCGCCGCTGGCAAGACATGACCCGCCAGCCCAACGGCATCATCCTGGTCACCGGGCCGACCGGTTCGGGCAAGACCACCACGCTCTATACCACCCTGAAAAAACTGGCGACGCCGGAGGTCAACCTCTGCACCATCGAGGACCCGATCGAAATGGTCGAGCCGGCCTTCAATCAGATGCAGGTCCAGCACAACATCGACCTGACCTTCGCCGCCGGGGTGCGCGCGTTGATGCGGCAAGACCCGGACATCATCATGATCGGCGAGATCCGCGACCTCGAAACCGCCGAAATGGCGATCCAGGCCGCGCTCACCGGTCACTTGGTACTTTCGACCCTGCACACCAACGATGCGCCGAGCGCCATCAGCCGTTTGCTGGAACTCGGCGTGCCGCATTACCTGATCAAAGCCACGGTGCTCGGGGTCATGGCCCAGCGTCTGGTCCGCACCTTGTGCCCGCACTGCAAGGCTCCGTTGACCTTGGGCGAAGAGGACTGGCAAACCCTGACCCGACCCTGGCAAGCACCGCTCCCCAACAATGCCCACCGCGCCATCGGCTGCCTGGAATGCCGCGACACCGGCTACCGCGGCCGCGCCGGGGTCTACGAAATCATGCAACTGACCGACAGCGTCAAGGCGCTGATCACCCCGGATACGGACCTACTGGCGATTCGGCGCCAGGCGTTCAAGGAAGGCATGCGCAGCTTGCGACTCTCCGGCGCGCAGAAAGTAGCGGCGGGGCTGACAACGATTGAGGAGGTGTTGCGGGTGACGCCGCAGAGCGAGCAGAAGTAGATAATTGGCTCAGAGCTTGTACTGATCGGCAAAACCTTTGTGGTGCATGAGCGATTGTCGATGGTCGCGGCAAGATCAAAGTCGCCGATGGTGTGTGGATGGCTCGCGGGCCAGACACCGCGCTGGGTAGCCGCGTTCGCGTGGTCAGTCAGCAAGGCGCAATTCTGCTGGTGGAATCGGCTGACTGAGCGGTCACGGAACTCGATTGGGTAAATGACGATCCAACCCCGTAGTTAACCCCCAGTGGAGTCTCCATCATGCGTCTCAAACTTGCTGTCGCTACCCTTGCCTTGCTGTCCCTGCCCGTTGGTTCAGCGATGGCCGACAGCTTTTGGCGTAACGTCATTTCATCCGGTGCAACCACCGGTTCGACCTACCTGACGTTTAAGGATCACAAACTGATCGTCGCGGCGCAGGATGATGCCGGCAGCTTCGTCGCCAGTGACGGCGGCATCCGCGGTCCTTACCTGGAAGCCGCGATGCAGAAAGTCCGCGCCGACAACCCGGGCCTGCAAGCCACGGACATGGAACTGGCGAATGCGATCCTGGCGAAGAATGCCGTCGCTTCGGAATAAGCTTTTTGCTGAACAAAAATGCCGCTCATATGAGCGGCATTTTTTTTGCCTGCATAAATCTGTAGGACGGGGTTGTCAGCGGTAATCATCCACCGGCACACACGCGCAAAACAGGTTGCGGTCGCCGTAGACGTTATCCACGCGGTTCACCGCCGGCCAATATTTATGCGCCTTGGTGTGCGCATCCGGCGTCACCGCTTGCTCGATGCTGTACGGCCGCTCCCACACCCCGGTGATGTCGGCCAGGGTGTGCGGCGCGCGTTTCAGCGGGTTGTCCTCGGGGTCCCAGTTACCGTTTTGCACTTCGGTGATTTCCGCGCGAATACTCAGCATCGCCCCAATAAAACGGTCCAGCTCAGCCTTGGTTTCGCTCTCGGTCGGTTCGACCATCAACGTCCCCGGCACCGGGAACGACATGGTCGGCGCATGGAAACCGTAATCCATCAGGCGCTTGGCCACGTCCTCTTCGCTGATGCCAGTCAGCACTTTGAGCGGCCGCAGATCGAGGATGCATTCGTGGGCCACCCGCTCGTTACGCCCGGTATAGAGCACCGGAAAGGCGCCGGACAAATGCTGCGCGAGGTAATTCGCCGCCAGAATCGCCACCTCGCTGGCGTCCGCCAGTTGCGGCCCCATCATGGCGATGTACATCCAGCTGATCGGCAAAATGCTCGCACTGCCCCAGGGCGCGGCACTGACAGCGCCGTTCTGCGGTTGCGGGCCATCGATCGGCACCACGGGATGATTGGCCACGAATGGCGCCAGATGCGCACGCACGCCAATCGGCCCCATGCCCGGCCCGCCACCGCCGTGGGGAATGCAGAAAGTTTTGTGCAGGTTCATGTGCGACACGTCGGCGCCGATGTCCGCCGGCCGCGCCAAACCCACCTGAGCATTCAGGTTGGCGCCATCCATGTACACTTGGCCGCCATGGCTGTGGATAACTTCACAGATTTCGCTGATACCTTCCTCGTACACACCGTGGGTCGAAGGATAAGTCGCCATCAGGCAGGCGAGTTTGTCCCCCGCCGCCGAAGCTTTGTCCTTCAAGTCCTCCAGATCGACGTTGCCCGCCTCGTCACACTCAACGATCACCACGCGCATCCCGGCCATTTGCGCCGACGCCGGGTTGGTGCCGTGGGCCGAGGAAGGAATCAGACAAATATCCCGCGCACCTTCGTGGCGGCTCTCGTGATATTTGCGGATCGCCAACAGCCCGGCGTATTCGCCCTGGGCGCCGGAGTTCGGCTGCATGCAGATCGCATCAAAACCGGTAATCGCGCAGAGCCAGCGCTCCAGCTCTTCAATCATCAACGCGTAACCCACGGCCTGCTCTTTCGGCACGAACGGATGCAGGTTGGCGAATTGTGGCCAGGTGATCGGGATCATCTCGCTGGTGGCATTGAGTTTCATGGTGCAGGAGCCCAGCGGGATCATCGACTGGTTCAGCGCCAGGTCCTTGTTCTCCAGTTGTTTGAGGTAACGCAGCATCTCGGTTTCGCTGTGATGGGCGCTGAATACCGGGTGACGCAGGTAAGGCGTGGTGCGCAGCAAGCCGTCTGGTATGCCGGAAACCAGGGTTTCGGCGTCGAGTTCGTCGACGTTCATCCCATGATCGGCACCGAGGAACACATCGAACAATTTCGCCACGGTGGTTTCGTCGCAGGTTTCATCCAGGCTCAAGCCCAGTTGCCCACGCCCGAGAATGCGTAAATTGATCTGCGCGGCCTGGGCGCTTTCGATGATCGCGGTTTGCGCGCCGCCGACTTCAAGGGTCAGGGTGTCGAAGAACTGCTTGTTGAGACGCGTAATGCCGTGGCGTTCGAGGCCGGCGGCGAGGATGCAGGTCAGCCGATGCACGCGCTGGGCAATCCGTTTCAGCCCTTCCGGGCCGTGGTACACCGCGTAGAAACTGGCGATATTGGCCAGCAACACTTGGGCGGTGCAGATGTTCGAGTTGGCCTTCTCCCGGCGGATATGTTGCTCGCGGGTTTGCAGGGCCATGCGCAGGGCGACGTTGCCGCGCGCATCTTTCGACACGCCGATGATCCGCCCCGGAATCGCCCGTTTGTACTCATCGCGGCTGGCAAAAAAAGCCGCGTGAGGTCCACCGTAACCCATGGGCACACCGAAACGCTGGGATGAACCGAACACCACGTCAGCACCCAATTCCCCCGGTGGCGTCAGTAACAACAGGCTCAACAGATCAGTCGCGACGCAGGCCAGCGCTTGCTGCGAATGCAGGTGATCGATCAATGGCCGCAGATCGCGAATCTCGCCGTGGGTGTCGGGGTACTGCAGCAACGCGCCGAACACCTGGTGCTGTTTCAAGTTATCCACAGTGTCGATGATCAGCTCGAAACCGAAGCCGTCGGCCCGGGTCTGGACCACAGAAATGGTCTGCGGATGGCAATTCTCATCGACGAAAAACAGATTGCTCTTGGACTTGGCGACTCGCTTGGCCAGGGCCATGGCTTCCGCTGCGGCCGTGGCTTCATCCAGCAACGAGGCATTGGCCAGTTCAAGGCCCGTGAGGTCGATGGTCAGTTGCTGGAAGTTGAGCAGCGCTTCGAGCCGGCCCTGGGCAATCTCCGGCTGATAAGGCGTGTACGCGGTGTACCAACCGGGATTTTCCAGCACGTTGCGCAGGATGACGGTTGGCGTGAGGGTGCCGTGGTAGCCCATGCCGATCAGGCTGGTCCAGACCTGGTTCTGTTCGGCATAGCCGCGCAGCTTGGCCAGTGCAGCTTCTTCGTCGAGGGCTGGCGGAAGGTCCAGTTCGCGATTGAGGCGAATACCTGGCGGCACGGTCTGTTCGATCAGCTCGACCCGACTGCCAAGGCCAAGGCTGTCGAGCATCGCCTGCTGTTCGGCGGCATCGGGGCCCAAGTGGCGGCGCAGGAAGGCATTCGGATCGCGTAACTGGCTCAGGGACGGCAACTGGGACATGACGGGCTCTCTCTTGACTGGCGCTCAACGTCGATGCAACACGGTCAAACCAGCATAGCAGCCGATACCCGAGCGGATGGCGTGGCGGCTTCGCTCAATCCCGAGCATCATGTTCGGCGCCTATTTAACGTCCGCTATCGGGTGTCTATCGTTTATGAGCCAACTGCCATTTCTGCCGTTCTCCAAACCCGTCATCGATGAAGCCACGATTGCCGCGGTCGGCGACGTGCTGCGTTCGGGCTGGATCACCAGCGGTCCCAAGGTCCAGGCGTTTGAAGCGCAACTCTCGGAATTCTTCGGCGGGCGTCCGGTGCGCACCTTCAATTCCGGCACCTGCACCATGGAAATCGCCCTGCGCATTGCCGGAATCGGACCGGGCGATGAGGTGATCACCACGCCGATTTCCTGGGTTGCCACCGCCAACGTGATTCTGGAAGTCGGCGCCACGCCAGTGTTTGCCGATATCGACCCGGTAACCCGCAATATCGATCTGGATCAACTGGAAGCCGCGATCACGCCGCGCAGCAAGGCGATCATTCCGGTGTACCTCGCCGGGTTGCCGGTGGATATGAACCGGCTGTATGCGATCGCCAAAAAGCACGGTTTGCGGATTGTCGAAGATGCCGCCCAAGCTTTGGGTTCGAGCTGGAATGGCCAGCGCATCGGCGCCACCGGCGAATTCGTGTCGTTCAGTTTCCAGGCGAACAAGAACGTCACCTCTTCTGAGGGCGGTTGCCTGGTGCTGAACACGCCTGAAGAAGTGCGGCTGGCGGAGAAGTATCGTCTGCAGGGTGTCACCCGCAACGGTTTTGATGGTCTGGACGTGGATGTGCTGGGCGGCAAGTTCAACATGACCGATGTCGCGGCGGCGATTGGCCTGGGGCAGTTTGCGCATATCGAGGCGATCACGGCTCATCGGCGTGAGCTGGCGCGGCACTATTTCGCGTGTTTCGGTGCGGATTTCGAAGCGCAGTACGGCGCGCAATTGCCGCCGGCGGATTTCGAGAACAGTAACTGGCACTTGTTCCAACTGGTGCTGCCTGAACGTAAGGACGGCCAACCGGCGCGGGCTACGTTCATGGAGCAGATGCAGGCACTGGGCGTCGGCATCGGCTATCACTACCCGCCGATCCACCTGCTGAGTCTTTACCGCGAGCGCGGTTTCAAGGAAGGCATGTTCCCAGTGGCCGAACGGGTCGGTCGCCTGATTGTTTCGCTGCCGATGTTTACCAGCATGACCAAGACGGATGTCGAGCGGTCGGTGGCGGCGGTCAAATCGGTGCTGAAGCTATAAACACCTGTGGGAGCGAGCCTGCTCGCGAAGGCGGTGTGTCAGTCAACATCTACATCGACTGATACTGCGCTTTCGCGAGCAGGCTCGCTCCCACATGGATTTTGCAGGGGGGAGGTTACTCGCCGATAGCGGCTTTGTAGCCCGCCGCATCCAGCAGCTTGTCCAGCTCAGCCGGGTTGCTTGGCTTGAGTTTGAAGATCCAGGCACCGTACGGGTCGGTGTTCAGCGCTTCAGGCGAACCGCTCAGGTCTTCATTGATCGCGATCACTTCACCGCCAATCGGCGAGTAGATATCGGAGGCGGCTTTAACCGACTCAACCACACCGGATTGATCGCCGGCAGCAAACACTTTGCCGACTTCGGTCAGTTCAACGAACACCACGTCGCCCAAGGCTTCCTGAGCGTGATCGCTGATGCCCACGGTGACCGTGCCATCGGCTTCCAGACGCGCCCATTCGTGACTTTCGGCAAAACGCAGGTCGGCAGGGATATCGCTCATGTTCTGTGTCCTCAAGAAAAATGTCAGCGGTCGTTGCCCGCCAGAAAAGGTTTAGATCAAGGTTTTGCCATGGCGTACGAAGGTCGGTTTGACCACTCGGACCGGGTACCACTTGCCACGGATTTCCACTTCTGCGCGGTCGGCGGTCGCCATCGGCACGCGCGCCAGTGCAATCGACTTGCTAAGCGTAGGAGAGAAACTACCACTGGTGATCTCCCCTTCGCCAACATTGGCGATACGGACGACTTGATGAGCGCGCAAAACCCCACGTTCCTCAAGCACCAGGCCGACCAGTTTGTGCTGCACGCCGTTGGCCTTCTCGGCTTCGAGGGCTGCGCGCCCGATGAACTGGCGCGTGGCCGGTTCCCAGGCAATGCTCCAGGCCATATTGGAGGCCAACGGTGAGACATCTTGATGAATGTCCTGACCGTAGAGGTTCATCCCGGCTTCGACGCGCAAGGTATCCCGGGCGCCAAGACCAATGGGCGAAATGCCCGCGCCCACCAGGTCGTTGAAGAAACCCGGAGCCTGATTGGCCGGCAACACGATTTCCAGGCCATCTTCGCCGGTGTAACCGGTGCGCGCGATAAACCAGTCACCGTCGAACTGACCTTCGAAAGGTTTGAGTATCTGGATGAGATTGCCACGGGACTGCGTGACCAGCTCGGCGATCTTGTGCCGCGCGTGGGGACCTTGAATGGCCAGCATCGCCAACTCGGAGCGCTCAAGCAGGTGCACATCGAAGCCGTCGAGATGAGCCTGCATCCAGGCCAGATCCTGATCCCGGGTGGAGGCGTTGACCACCAGCCGATAGCCTTCTTCGAGACGGTAGACAAGCATGTCGTCGACGATGCCGCCGCGCTCGTTGAGCATGGTGCTGTACAAGGCACGGCCGGGGCTGTGCAGGCGTTCGACGTCATTGGCCAGCAAATGCTGGAGCCAGGCCTTGGCCTGGGGGCCGTCGACATCGATCACGGTCATGTGGGATACATCGAAAACCCCGCAATCGCGGCGCACCTGATGGTGTTCCTCGACCTGCGAGCCGTAATGCAGTGGCATATCCCAACCGCCAAAATCGACCATCTTCGCGCCGAGGGCGAGATGAAGGTCATACAGAGGCGTACGCTGTCCCATGGGTTTCTCCTTCCGGGCGTGGCGAAGGTGCGGGCAAGCACTGCATGGGTTGAAAGCCTTGAAATAGAAGGCCTACAGCCGATTTCAGCTACCTGATCTGTCAGACGGACCGCACCGAATGCCGCGCATTGTAGCCGCAAGGTGTAGGACTGGCACCTAGGCGTTTCGATGCGCCGAACGTCGAATCAATCCGATGACCGGTAACAGTCCGACCAAAACCAGGGTCAGCGCCGGCAACGACGCCCTCGCCCACTCTCCTTCGCTGGTCATTTCAAAGATGCGAACTGCCAGCGTGTCCCAGCCAAACGGGCGCATCAGCAGGGTCGCGGGCATTTCCTTGAGCACATCGACGAACACCAGCAACGCCGCGCTCAACGTGCCGGGCAGCAAAAGCGGCAGATACACTTTGAAAAACAGTCGTGGCCCACTGACCCCAAGGCTACGTGCCGCTTCGGGCAAAGAAGGCCGTATTCGCGCCAGACTGCTTTCCAGCGGCCCATAAGCCACCGCAATGAAACGCACCAGATAGGCCAATATCAGCGCCGACAGGCTGCCCAGCAACAACGGCTTGCCCGCACCGCCGAGCCAGCCCGACAGCGGGATCACCAATTCGCGATCCAGATAACTGAACGCCAGCATGATCGACACCGCCAGCACCGAACCGGGCAAGGCGTAGCCGAGGTTGGCCAGGCTGACGCCGGAACGGATCGCCCGGGTCGGCGCCAGGCGTCGGGCAAACGCCAGCAGCAAGGCGACGCTGACGGTGATCAGCGCGGCCATACCGCCAAGGTACAGGGTGTGGACGATCAGTCCGGCGTAACGCTCATCCAGATCGAAGCGCCCGCGCTGCCAGAACCAAACGAGCAGTTGCAGCATCGGAATCACGAAGGCGCAGGCGAACACCAGCCCGCACCAACTCATCGCCGCCAACGCCTTGAAGCCGCGCAGGTGATACAGCGCCTTGACCCGCGGCCGCTCGTTGCTCGCCCGATTGGCGCCCCGGGCGCGGCGCTCGCCGTACAACACGACCATCACCACCAGCAGCAACAGGCTGGCCAGTTGCGCGGCGGTCGAGAGGCTGAAGAAGCCGTACCAGGTTTTGTAGATCGCGGTGGTGAAGGTGTCGAAGTTGAACACCGACACCGCACCGAAATCCGCCAGGGTTTCCATCAACGCGAGCGCCACACCGGCACCGATGGCCGGGCGCGCCATGGGCAATGCGACACGCCAGAACGCTTGCCATGGCGATTGTCCGAGGACTCGGGCGGCTTCCATCAGGCCTTTGCCCTGAGCGAGGAACGCGGTGCGCGCCAACAGGTAAACGTAGGGGTAGAACACCAGCACCAGCACGAGAATCACGCCGCCGGTGGATCGCACTCGCGGCAAGCGCAGCCCGGTGCCGAACCATTCGCGCATCAGGGTTTGCACGGGACCGGCGAAATCCAGCAGGCCGACGAAGACGAACGCCAGCACGTAGGCGGGAATCGCGAACGGCAGCATCAACGCCCAATCCAGCCAGCGCCGACCGGGGAATTCACAGAGGCTGGTAAGCCAGGCCAGGCTCACGCCCAACAGCGTCACACCGACACCGACGCCGAGCACCAGGGTCAGGGTGTTGCCCAACAGCCGTGGCATCTGCGTGTCCCAGAGGTGGGACCAGATTTGTTGATCGATGGTTTGCCAAGAGAAAAACAGCACGCTCAGCGGCAGCAGGACCAGCGCGGCGATGGCGAAGACCAGGGGGTACCAGCGGCGTTGGGCGGGGTGGGCCAAGGAAAAGCTCTCAGGGGTGAATCAGCAGAAGTGTATGTACACCGCAAAAAGATCGCAGCCTCGTTTCACTCGACAGCTCCTACAGGGTTACGCGATCCCAATGTAGGAGCTGTCGAGTGAAACGAGGCTGCGATCTTTTGATCTTCAGTTCCAGCCAGCGCGATCCATCATGCGGATCGCTTCGGCCTGACGCTTGCCGGCAATTTCCACCGGCAAGGTATCGGCGACAAACTTGCCCCAGCTCGCCACTTCCGCCGAAGGCTGTACCGCCGGGTTGGCCGGGAATTCCTGGTTCACATCGGCGAAGATCTTCTGCGCTTCCGGCGTGGTCATCCACTCAACCAAGGCCTTGGCCGCTTCCGGGTGCGGCGCATGTTTGGTCAGGCCGATGCCCGACAGATTGACGTGCACGCCACGGTCGCCCTGGTTCGGCCAGAACAGCTTCACCGCCAGGTCCGGTTTCTGTTTGTGCAGTCGACCGTAGTAGTAGGTGTTGACGATGCCGACGTCGCACTGCCCGGCGTTGATCGCTTCCAGCACCGCGATGTCATCGGAGAACACGTCGGTGGAGAGGTTACTCACCCAGCCCTTGAGGATCTTCTCGGTTTTATCGGCGCCGTGGACTTCGATCATGGTGGCGGTCAGCGACTGGTTGTAGACCTTCTTCGCCGTGCGCAGGCACAGGCGACCTTCCCATTGCTTGTCGGCCAGCCCTTCATAAGTAGTCAGTTCGCCGGGTTTCACGCGATCAGTGGAATAGGCGATGGTCCGCGCACGCAGGCTGAGGCCGGTCCAGGCGTGGGACGCGGCGCGATATTGCAAAGGAATGTTGGCGTCGATGGTCTTGGAAGTGAACGGCTGGAGAATGCCCATCTGCTCGGCCTGCCAGAGGTTGCCGGCATCGACGGTGAGCAGCAGGTCGGCGGTGGCGTTTTCGCCCTCGGCCTTGATGCGCTGCATCAGCGGCGCTTCCTTGTCGGTGATGAACTTCACCTGCACACCGGTTTTCGCGGTGTAGGCATCGAAGACTGGCTTGATCAGCTCGTCGATGCGTGAGGAGTAAACCACCACCTCGTCGGCGGCCTGGGCGGCGATGCTGCCGATCAGGGTCAGGGCCAGCGCGGTCAATAGACGCTTCGGTGCCAACATGGGAGCGGTCTCGATTGAAAAATGAGGCCAAATGATAAGGACTCACATTTGCCAGCTCAATCGAACAGTTTGCGGGTGAGTTACCAGATGTTGCACAGGTTGAGATGTGCGTTCGATGTTCTGACGCCTTCGCGGGCAAGCCTCGCTCCTACAGATCACCTCAACCCTGTAGGAGCGAGGCTTGCCCGCGAAGAGGCCATCAGCCCCAGCGAAAATCTCAAGCCTTGGCCAGCGCCGGCAAATCCCCGGTCAACCCCAGCGCTTCACGCACAAACAACGCCTTGGCCTCCGGCAACTGCTCGACGATCTTCAACCCGGCATTGCGCAACCAGCGCACCGGCAGCGGATCGGCCTGGAACAGGCGCTCGAAACCTTCCATCGCCGCCATCAGCGCCAGGTTGTGCGGCATGCGCCGACGCTCGTAACGGCTGAGGACTTTCACATCCGCCAAACGCTCGCCGCGTTCCGCCGCTTGCAGCAACACTTCAGCCAGCACCGCCGCATCGAGGAAACCGAGGTTCACGCCCTGCCCGGCCAACGGGTGGATGGTGTGCGCCGCATCGCCGATCAGCGCCAGGCCTTCTGCCACATAGCGCTTAGCATGCCGTTGACGCAACGGCACGCACACACGCGGATCAGCGCTGAGCACTGTACCCAAACGCCCCTCGAAGGCCCGCTCCAGCTCACGGCAGAAACCTTGGTCATCCAGCGCCATCAGGCGTTCGGCTTCACTCGGCGTGGTCGACCAGACGATCGAACACCAATCCTGCTGACCGTCCCGTTCCAGCGGCAGAAACGCCAGTGGCCCGTTATCGGTAAACCGCTGCCAAGCGGTCATCTGATGCGGTTTGGAGCTGCGCACGCTGGTCACGATCGCGTGATGCATGTAGTCCCATTCACGGGTCGCGACGCCGGTCAGGCGTCGCACCGCCGAGTTGGCGCCGTCCGCCGCGA
Organism: Pseudomonas sp. NPDC087342; assembly: GCF_044744265.1. Lineage (NCBI taxonomy): Bacteria > Pseudomonadati > Pseudomonadota > Gammaproteobacteria > Pseudomonadales > Pseudomonadaceae > Pseudomonas > Pseudomonas sp. NPDC087342. The sequence continues at coordinate 15,763 of NZ_JBIUXZ010000030.1, read as the reverse complement.
TCACCAACGGCGCGCGCAAGGTGCGGCCATCGGCCAGGGTCAGCAGCCAGTCATCGCCGGAGCGGCGCATCTGCTCCAGGCGCGCATTGGCCAGCATTCCGAGGTCACAGTCGTGCAAGCGGTCGAGCAAGGCGTCCTGCACCACGCGGTTTTCGACGATATGGCCCAATACGTCGGCGTGCACACTGGCCGCCGAAAAATGGATTTGCCCGGTGCCGCTGCCATCCCAGACGTGCATATCGGTGTAGGGGCTGCTGCGCCGGCTGGCGATGCCGTCCCACACGCAGAGGCGCTCAAGAATGCGCTGGCTGGCGGCCGACAAGGCGCTGACTCGCGGCTCGAATGTCGCTTGGGCATCGAAGGGTTTGACGCTCATGGGGCTGCCGTCCAGCAGCAGGACTTCCAGCCCGCTGTCCTGTAACGCCAGCGCCAGAGCGCTACCGACCATTCCGGCCCCGACAATCAGCAGATCTGCGCGCATTTCCATGCTTTAAGCCTGTCTCGCTTGCGGCTTGAGCCGCACGTAAAGGGTTTTTTCGACCCGCGCCACCAAGGTGCCGGCGCCGTCGTGAATATCGACCTGCAACTGCGGCAGGTATTTTTCGCCACTCGCCGTCTGCCGGCGGATCTCGTCGAGCAAGATCTCGTCGATATTGAAGCGGGCGAACACCGGGCCTTTGCCCGGCGCAATGAAATCGATGTCGGCGGCTTTGTCCCAGACGATGTAACGGTGCCCGAGGTTTTCCATCAGCATCAGCATGTAGAACGGATCGACCATCGAATACAGGCTGCCACCGAACTGGGTGCCCACGTAATTGCGGTTGTACCAGCCCAAACCCATGGACACTTTGATGTCCCGGAAGTCATCGCTGATGTGCTGCACTCGGACACCGGCGCCGAGGTACGGCGGGTAGAACGTCATGACCCAGCGCATCAACCGCGCCTTGCCGAATTTTGCAGTCAGCCACTTAAGCATCCGGGCGAGTACCCAAACCCATGGCCTGCCGGGCGAACCAGCGCTTGGCCGGCGGCAACAGATCGAGGCCGAGCAGGCCGATATTACGGCCCAGGGACACCAGCGGCTGGGTGCTGCCGAACAGGCGCGTGACCTGATCGGAGAAGCCCACGGTCAGGTTCTGATCCATGCGCTGGCGCTCGCGATAAGCCTGCAACGTCGCAAAGTCGCCGGGCGAGGTTTCGCTGGCCAGCAACGCATCGGCCAAGGCCTGGGCATCGCGCAAGGACAGGTTGAACCCCTGCCCCGCAATCGGATGCAAGCTGTGAGCGGCGTTGCCGAGAATCGCCAGATGCGGACGCACCTGCTCTTCGGCCTCGATCAAGGTCAGCGGGTACAAATGCCGCGCGCCGACCTGTTTCAACGTGCCGAGGCGATAACCGAACACGCCCTGCAACTCGCTGAGGAAGCTCTTTTCATCGAGGGCCGCCAGCCGTTGCGCGTCCATGCCCAGACGGGTCCAGACCAGGGCGCAGCGATTGTCCGGCAGCGGCAACAACGCCATCGGGCCGTCATCGGTGAAGCGCTCGAACGCCATGCCGTTATGGGCTTCGCTCGGAGTGATATTGGCGATCAGCGCGCTCTGGTTGTACGGGCGCGTCTTGATGCCGATCCCCAGTTGCTCGCGCAGACCGGAACGGCCGCCATCGGCGAGCACCGCGAGGTCGCATTCCAGCGTGGTTTCGTCATTGAGGGTCAGGCGATAGCCATCGGTCAGCGGTTCCATGCGCGTGACTTCAGCCGGGCAACGCCAACTGACCACGTCCTTGTCCAGGCCTTGCCAGAGGCATTGGCCAAGCCAGGCGTTTTCCACCACATAACCGAGAGCCGGAACGCCCTCTTCCATCGCCGACAGTCTAGCCGTGGAAAAACGCCCACGGTCGGAGACATGAATCTGCTTGATCGGCTCGGCGCGACGGGAGATTTCCTGCCACACGCCCAACCGTTGATAGATCTGCTTGGCGCCATAGGACAGCGCCGAAGAACGCGCGTCGTAGCTCGGCTGATAGCTGTCACCGGGGGCGAACGGTTCGATCAGCACGATCTTCCAGCCGCGCGCCTTGGCCCCGGCCTGCAAGGCCAACGCCAGACTCGCGCCGACCAGGCCGCCACCGATGATTGCCAGATTGACTCGACTCATGCCGCTTGTGTCCGTGCTTGCGCCATCAAGGCCTCGATCTCGGCGACCGTTTTCGGCACGCCTTTCGTCAGGATTTCACAACCGGTCTTGGTCACTACCACGTCGTCCTCAATGCGCACGCCAATGCCGCGCCATTTCTTCGCCACGTTCGGGTTGTCGGGGGAGATGTAGATCCCCGGCTCCACCGTCAGCGCCATGCCGACTTCCAGCACGCGCCATTCGCCGCCGACCTTGTACTCGCCGACGTCGTGCACATCCATGCCCAGCCAGTGGCCGGCGCGGTGCATGTAAAACGCTTTATAGGCTTCGCTGGCGATCAACTCGTCGACGTCGCCCTGCAACAGGCCCAGTTTCACCAACCCGGTAGTAATCACCCGGACCGTGGCTTCGTGTGCCTGATTCCAGTGTTTGTTCGGTGCGATCTCGGCGAACGCCGCTTCTTGCGAGGCCAGCACCAACTCGTAGATCGCCTTCTGCTCGGCTGAATACTTGCCGTTGACCGGCCAGGTGCGAGTGATATCGCTGGCGTAGCAATCGATTTCGCAACCGGCATCAATCAACACCAGGTCGCCGTCCTTGAGCACCGCGTCATTCTGCTGGTAATGCAGGATGCAGCTGTTGCGCCCCGAGGCAACGATCGAGCCATACGCCGGCATCTTCGCCCCACCCTTGCGGAACTCGTAATCAAGCTCGGCTTCCAGGCTGAACTCATGCAACCCGGCGCGGCTGGCCTGCATCGCGCGGATATGCGCCTGGGCGGAAATCCGTGCGGCTTCGCGCATCACCTTCACTTCTGCCGCCGATTTATACAGGCGCATGTCGTGCAGCAGATGATCCAGGGCAACGAATTCGTTCGGCGGCTGGGCGCCGAGGTGCGCTTTAGAGCGGATCACGTTGATCCAGTCCATCAGGTGCCGGTCAAATTCAGGGTTGCTGCCCATGGCCGAATACACCCGGTCGCGCCCTTCGATCAGGCCCGGCAGGATGTCGTCGATGTCGGTAATGGGGAACGCGTCGTCGGCGCCGAAGTCGCGGATCGCGCCTTCCTGGCCGGCGCGAAGGCCGTCCCACAGCTCGCGTTCGGCGTTGCGTTCGCGGCAAAACAGCAGGTATTCGCCGTGCTCACGGCCGGGCATCAAAACGATGACGGCTTGAGGCTCGGGGAAACCGCTGAGGTACTGGAAGTCGCTGTCCTGACGGTAAACGTGCTCGACGTCGCGGTTGCGGATCGCCACCGCGGCGGCGGGCAGGATCGCGATGCTGTTGGGTTCCATCTGCGCCATCAAGGCCTTGCGGCGACGACTGTATTCCGATTTCGGGATATGAATCATGGGCAGATGGCTTTCCCTGGCAGGCGATTAATGCAACGACGGTTTGGCAGCGGCCGGCTCGGCAGGTTTCTTGGTTTCGGTGAACAGCAGCAGCGGCGCGACGCGCAGATACTCCATGACTTCCATGTAGTCGCTTTCGCCGTCGTCGGACTCTTCCAGGGCGTCTTGCACCTGGGCGATGGCGGCCAGGTCTTGCAGGACCTCGGTCGCTTCAGTGCTCAGCGCGTTGTCGCGATAGGTCAGACCGAAGCCAGCGAGGAAGCCCTGGCACCATTGGCCCAGTGCAGCAGCGCGATCGGCCAGCGGCGCATCGTCGGTTGGCAGCAGCAGAACGACGGTCATGTCGTCGCCGGTCAGCTCGCCCTTGACCATCTCTTGCAGGCCGATCAAGGCGTTGCGAACGTTATCTTGCGGTTCGCCTTCGAGCAGCTCGCCAGCGTCGGACAGCCAGCTGTCGGCTTCGAAGCCGGCACCGGCGCAACTGCGGCCGAGCAACAGGCCATGCAGTTCGGCAGGCGAGACGTTATGACCGCTGGAAGTCAGCAGGGTGGAGAAGGCTTGGTACGGGGAATTCTGAATGGGCATGGGCAGCTAGGCGCCAGACGGCGCTATGTCTAGAATGAAGGCCTTGTATCCTACATCGACAGACTCGCCAAGACTATTAAAGGCTGTCCCGCAGCTTTCCCCCATCAGACACAAATTCAGTGGACACAATGGAAGACACCGATCTGCAAGCGCTGATGGCAAGACTTGAGCTGCTAATTAGCCGAGTCGAGCAACTAAAGAGCCAAAACGGACTCCTATTAGCGCAGGAAAAAACCTGGCGCGAGGAACGCGCGCACCTCATTGAAAAAAACGAAATCGCCCGGCGTAAGGTCGAATCGATGATTTCGCGCCTCAAAGCCCTGGAGCAAGTACTCATGAGTTCAAGCAATAGCGTTACCGTGCAGATCCTCGACAAAGAATATTCGATCATCTGCCCCCAGGAAGAGCGCAGCAACCTGGTGAGTGCCGCCCGTTACCTGGACGGCAAGATGCGCGAAATCCGCAGCAGCGGCAAAGTCATCGGCGCCGACCGTATCGCCGTGATGGCCGCGCTGAACATCACCCATGACCTGCTGCACAAGGAAGAACGCCCGGACGTACAGGCCAGCGGTTCGACCCGTGAGCAGGTTCGCGACCTGCTCGATCGCGTCGATCTGGTGCTCGCAACCGATCCGGACGTCACCAAGGGCTGAAACGCGAAACCGCTTGGGGTATACTCGCGTCACTCCCTGGGGTGCTTGCCAGTTGACCACGTCCCTGAGCCGATTCGCACTACCCTGGAGGCTGCACGTTGGGCTGGTGTGCATGTCCGCTAGACGGAAAGCCTTAAAGCCTACTGCATCTTCCACCTTGAACTTTCGGGTTCAAGGGCTAAGTCAGCAGCGGTTCATCCGGGGAGCCTGATTCCAGTCCGATGCCGGTTTAAATACCGGCATCGGCTTTTTTACGAGTACGCTTTACGTATTCGTCCTGCCGAAGCTGAATTCATGACCGAACCTGCGCTGCTTCCCCGCCCGCAACTTCGACGCATGCTGCGCAAGGCCCGCCGCGCACTGACACCCAGTCAGCAGCGCCAGGCCGCTCGCGGGCTATATAAGCAATTGGCCCAGCACCCACAGTTTCGCCGCGCAAAACATATCTCTCTGTATCTGCCCACTGACGGTGAAATCGATCCGCGGGTGTTGCTGCGTGCCGCGCAACGCCGGGGCAAGGCGACTTATCTTCCGGTGCTCAGCGCCTGGCCACGAACCAAAATGGTGTTCCAGCGAATTCGCCCCGGCGAAAAACTCAAACCCAACCGCTTCCGCATTCTCGAACCACGGCACAACGTCGCCCGACAACGCAAAGTCTGGGCGCTCGATCTGGTGCTGTTGCCATTGGTGGGTTTTGACGATGTCGGTGGACGCCTGGGCATGGGCGGTGGTTTCTACGACCGCAGCCTGGCGTATCTGGCGCGGCGCAAAACCTGGCGCAAGCCGACGCTATTGGGGCTGGCCCATGAATGTCAGAAGGTCGAACGATTGGCTCAAGCGAGCTGGGATGTGCCGTTGCAAGGAACGGTGACCGACAAGGCGTGGTATTTCGCAGGCTGACGCCACTGGAATCAGCGGCGTCCGGAAGACAGGTTCAGCGCTTGAAGGCAGACGGCTGTTGTTGCTGCGCGATTTCGATCGGCGCATCCGTCTTGTTGCTCCACAAGCTTTGGGCATAGCCGGTGGTCACGACGCCGAGGCCGAACAAAATAACCAAAATCCATAGTAAATCCGGTTTGCGTTTCATCGATTGCCCCCCAAAGGCACATCAACACGATGACAGCAGCGGTTTCCGTTGTAGGCCGTGCAGCAGCGTCAAGCTTAGAAGGCCGGCATTTTGCGACAACGTGAACCGACACGCAAACACTGGCGTCAACCGACTGTCGGTTTGTCATAAAATTGCCCGACAACTTGCCCACTCACCTCGCAAGGAGCAAAAACCATGGCTTATTGGCTGATGAAATCCGAGCCCGACGAGCTCTCGATCAACGACCTTGCGAAGCTAGGCAAAGCGCGCTGGGACGGGGTTCGCAACTATCAGGCACGTAATTTCCTGCGGGCGATGGCGGTGGGTGACGAGTTCTTCTTCTATCACTCCAGCTGCCCGGAGCCAGGAATTGCCGGGATCGGCAAAATAGTTGAAGCGGCCTATCCAGACCCGACGGCGCTGGAGCCTGAGAGTCATTACTACGATCCGAAGGCTACTGCCGATAAAAACGCCTGGAGCGCGATTGATGTCGCGCATGTCGAGACGTTTTCCAGGGTGTTGAAGCTGGATTATCTGAAGCAGCAGACGGTGCTGGCTGAGATGCCACTGGTGCAGAAAGGGTCGCGGTTGTCGGTGATGCCGGTGACCGCCGAGCAGTGGGCGGCGGTGATTGCGCTGAAACCTTGAGCTTTATTGCGACTACAACATTCGCGAGCAGGCTCGCTCCCACAATGGATCCGCGTTCACTGGAGATGCCTGTGGGAGCGGGCCTGCTCGCGAAGAGGCCGGCCCGGACGACGAATGTCTTACTGAATGATCAAGTTGTTAAACAACAGATCCTCAACCACCGGCTTACCCGTTTCGTCATTCATCACTTGCTGGGTTTGCTTCAACGCTTCCTGACGCAGCTTTTCCTTGCCCTCGACGGTGTTCATCGCCTCGGTGGTTTGCTGGGTGAACAACGCCACCAGTTGATTGCGAATCAACGGCTCATTGGCCTTCACCAGTTTGGTCGCTTCTTCACCGGTCACGCGCAACGCCACGTCAGCCTTGAACACCTTCAGCTTCGGCGTGCCGTCCAACCCATAGTTCCCCACGAATGGCGGGCTCAGGGTCAGGTAGCTGACTTTCGGGGCTTCGCCTTCTTTGGCGGCTTCTTCGGCCATCGCTGCCATGGGCAGAGACAGGGCCAGCATCAACATGATCCACGCTTTCACAATTCGCTCCTTATCCGGTTTGCGGCCTAGCATATCGACCCGACGCGCAAGCACAAGCTTATGGCTGGTTATCAGGGCCGGGCATGCTCGTTGACCCAACGATTCACACACCTACACTTATCGGCCATCACTCCCAAAGGAATAGCCCTGATGAAAGCCGTGCTATGCAAAGCCTTCGGCCCCGCCGAATCGCTGGTGCTGGAAGACGTCGCCAGTCCTGTCGCGAAGAAGAACGAAATCCTGCTGGACGTGCACGCCGCCGGGGTCAACTTCCCGGACACGCTGATCATCGAGGGCAAATACCAGTTCAAGCCGCCCTTCCCGTTTTCCCCGGGCGGTGAAGCGGCGGGTGTGGTCAGTGCCGTGGGCGAAAAGGTCAGCCACCTCAAGGTTGGCGACCGGGTCATGGCCCTGACCGGTTGGGGCAGCTTCGCCGAACAGGTCGCCGTGCCGGGCTACAACGTGCTGCCGATCCCGCCGTCGATGGACTTCAACACCGCCGCTGCATTCAGCATGACCTACGGCACCTCGATGCACGCCCTCAAGCAACGCGCCAACCTGCAACCGGGCGAAACCCTGCTGGTGCTCGGCGCATCCGGCGGTGTCGGCCTGGCCGCCGTGGAAATCGGCAAAGCCATGGGCGCCCGGGTGATCGCCGCCGCCAGCAGCGCGGAAAAACTCGCCGTGGCCAAGGCCGCCGGCGCCGATGAACTGATCAACTACAGCGAAACCAGTCTCAAGGACGAAATCAAACGCCTGACCGACGGCCAGGGCGCCGACGTGATCTACGATCCGGTCGGCGGCGACCTGTTCGACCAAGCCGTACGCGCCATCGCCTGGAACGGCCGCTTGCTGGTAGTGGGTTTCGCCAGCGGACGCATCCCCGAATTCCCGGTCAACCTCGCCCTGCTCAAAGGCGCAGCGGTGGTCGGCGTGTTCTGGGGCTCGTTTGCCCAGCGCCAACCCCAGGACAACGCGGCGAACTTCCAGCAATTGTTTGGCTGGTTTGCCGAAGGCAAGTTGAAGCCGCTGGTGTCGCAGGTGTATCCGCTGAGCAATGCGGCGCAGGCGATCAATGATCTTGGCCAGCGCAAAGCGGTCGGGAAAGTGGTGTTGCAGGTTCGCTGAACCTGATGAAGCGATCTGGCCGGTAGACACTACTGGCTGGATCGCTTCTTCTTTATATGAAGGACGTTTCCGCAAAAGCCGTGCTATTTCGAGGCGCCAGCCGCACGAAGCCCTATCGGTAACCTTTCCCACACCGTCCTTCACTTATATCTGAGCGACATGTTCATAAAGGAACACGCGATCTCCAACATTTCCGCTGTTTTGCCAATGCGAACCGGTGCTATTTTCGGTAACGAAACTGTAACATTCGCATCCGCAGTCAAAACAAGAAATCTGGAGCTCTTGAATGTTTGCTTTCTTTCGTCCTGCCGCACATCAGGCTCCATTGCCTGAAGAAAAAATAGACAGCACCTACCGACGCCTTCGCTGGCAGATCTTCGCCGGGATTTTCATTGGCTATGCGGGTTACTACCTGCTGCGCAAGAACTTCACCCTGGCGTTCCCGGACCTGATTGCCCAAGGCTATACAAAGGGTCAACTGGGTGTGGCGATGTCGGCGATTGCGATTGCCTACGGTCTGTCCAAGTTCCTGATGGGCATCGTGTCCGACCGTTCCAACCCGCGTTACTTCCTGCCCTTTGGCCTGGTGGTGTCTGCCGGGGTGATGTTCGTTTTCGGTTTCGCACCGTGGGCGACGTCCAGCGTGACCATGATGTTCATCCTGTTGTTCATCAACGGCTGGGCGCAAGGCATGGGCTGGCCACCGAGCGGGCGGACCATGGTGCACTGGTGGTCGCAGAAAGAACGCGGTGGCGTGGTATCGGTCTGGAACACCGCGCATAACGTTGGCGGCGGCTTGATCGGCCCGTTGGCGATTCTCGGCATGGGCTGGTTCAACGACTGGCACAGCAAGTTCTACGTACCGGCCGCCGTGGCGCTGCTGGTCGCCGTGTTTGCCTTCATTGTGATGCGCGACACCCCGCAATCGACCGGCCTGCCGCCGATCGAGAAGTACAAGAACGATTACCCGGAAGGCTACGACGCCAGCCACGAAGAAGAATTCAGCGCCAAGGACATCTTCGTCAAATACGTGCTGCGCAACAAAATGCTCTGGTTCATCGCCTTGGCCAACGTCTTCGTCTACCTGTTGCGCTACGGCATCCTGGACTGGGCACCGACCTACCTCAAGGAGGTCAAGCACTTCGACTTCGACAAGACTTCGTGGGCTTACTTTCTGTACGAGTGGGCAGGCATTCCCGGCACGTTGTTGTGCGGCTGGATGTCGGACAAGATCTTCCGAGGCAATCGCGGCCTGACCGGCATGGTGTTCATGGCGTTGGTGACCGTTGCGACCATCGTGTATTGGCTGAATCCGCCGGGCAACCCGATGATCGACATGATCTCGCTCTTCGCGATCGGCTTCCTGATCTACGGCCCGGTAATGCTGGTGGGTTTGCAAGCGCTGGAATTGGTGCCGAAGAAAGCCGCCGGTACCGCCGCGGGCTTTACCGGTCTGTTCGGTTACCTGGGTGGTTCAGTCGCGGCCAGTGCGCTGATGGGTTACACCGTGGACTATTTCGGCTGGGATGGCGGCTTCATCCTGCTGGTTGTCGCCTGCCTGCTGGCGATGGCGTTCCTGGCACCCACGCTGGGTCACAAGAACGTCGCCAGTCAAAGCCGCGAGGCGATCGCCTGATCGTCTTTTGATTTGCAACGCTTGAGCCGCGCCTCCAGATTCTTGTCTGGCATGGCGTGGCTACGCAGGGCGTTGGCGGTCTGCTCGACGTAATCGCGAGTGGTGCCGTAACGCCCGCAAGCGCTTTCGAATACCTGGCTCAGCACGTGATCCGGCAAGTTGCCGGCATAGCTGGGCAGGTGCCGCTCCAAAACGAATCCCAACGCCTGAACCTGGCTTCCGTCTTCGAGACGGCAGTTGAGCCAGTGTGGGCGATAAGACGGGAATGGCATTTCGCGCTGCCACAAGGCATAGAGCGACGCTTCGAGTTGTTCTTCGGGAAGGCGATAAGCGAAACCGCTGCAAGAGCCGCCGCGATCCAGGCCAAACACCAGGCCCGGCACTTCCGGCGTGCCGCGATGTTCGTGGGACCACAGGTACAAACCGCGATGATAGCCGTGCACTCGACCGCGAACACGCTCCACCGCCGGGCATTCAGGACGCCAGATCAGTGACCCGTAGGCGAACAGCCAGACCGGCCCACCCTTGTGGCGCGCCATGGTCGATTGCATCGAGCTGAGCAATTGTTCGTGCGTAAGCTGCGGCCCAAGATCGAGCCGCGGAGGATAAGCCAGGTTCAGAAAAGCAGATTCAATGGCGCTCATGGCGAATAGCGTTCAGCTCCCCGCGGATAAAGAATTACTTAATAGAACGCACCGCTGTAACAATAAGGCACATATGTTTTAAGGCAATTTAAGTGCCATGGCACAGTTCTTAAATAATTGCCTACATGGCATATAACCTACCGGTATTTATATAAATCTATAAATACCGATCGGCTATATAGGGAGTTATAACGATCAGACCGCGGATCAAGATCGCGGCGCGTACGCAAACACATCAGCGCGCATTTGATGCGCATCCATCCCCGCCTCGACCAACGCATCCAGCGTGCCGTAGACCATGGCCGGTGAGCCGCTGGCGTAGACATGCAGCGACTTCAGATCAGCAAAGTCCTCGCACACCGCCTCATGCAGCATGCCGCAGCGCCCTTCCCAACCGCATTGATCGCTGACGACTTTATGCAGGAACAGATTGGGCAGTTTCAGCCATTCGTCCCAATGTTCGATTTCATAAAAGTCTTCGGGACGGCGCACGCCCCAATACAGATGCACCGGATGCTTGAAACCGGTGGCGCGGCAATGCTCGATCAGACTGTGGATCTGGCCCATGCCGGTGCCGGCGGCGATCAGCACCAATGGTCCGTCCGGCAACTCGGCCAAGTGGGTGTCGCCGAAGGGCATTTCGATGCGCACCATGGCGTTGCGTTGCAACTGGTCGATCAGGCTCAGCGCACTGCTTTCGCGCGCCAGCACATGGATTTCCAGGTCGCGCCCGGCATGCGGTGCCGAGGCCAGGGAAAACGCAGATTTCTCACCGTTCTCACGCTCGATCATCAAATACTGACCGGCGTGATAGCGCGGTGGCTTGCCGGCCGGTGCCCGCAGGTGAACCCGAAAGGTATCCCCGCCAACGTCCCTGCATTCAATGACCTGACACGACAAGCTGCGCACCGGCAGTTCTCCCAGCGCGAGCACGCCATCCCACAGCACGATGCAGTCTTCCAGCGGCTCTGCTATGCAAGTGTAGAACTCGCCGTGGTCACGCACATGGCCGGCCTGTTCGACCCGGCCTTCCACCAGCAACGCCGCGCAGACGTGGCAATTGCCGTTGCGGCAGCTTTGCGGGCATTCATAGCCCAGCCGCCGCGCGCCATCGAGAATCCGCTCGCCGGGCAATATCTCAAGCACTGCTCCGGAGGGCTGCAAGGTTACACGCATCAATCTATTCCTAACTGATTCCAGATGGCATCGATCCGTTTGGTCACGGCTTCATCCTTGACGATCACCCGGCCCCACTCGCGAGTGGTTTCGCCGGGCCATTTATGCGTGGCATCGAGCCCCATCTTCGACCCCAGGCCGGACACCGGCGAGGCGAAGTCGAGATAATCGATCGGCGTGTTGTCGATTATCACCGTGTCGCGCTTGGGGTCCATGCGCGTGGTGATGGCCCAGACCACGTCGTTCCAGTCTCGCGCGTTGATATCGTCGTCAGTGACGATAACGAACTTGGTGTACATGAACTGTCGCAAAAACGACCAGACACCGAGCATTACCCGCTTGGCATGCCCCGGATACGACTTCTTCATGGTCACGATGGCCATGCGGTACGAGCAGCCTTCGGGCGGCAGGTAGAAGTCGGTGATCTCCGGAAATTGCTTCTGCAGGATCGGCACGAACACTTCGTTCAGCGCCACACCGAGAATCGCCGGTTCATCCGGTGGACGGCCGGTGTAGGTGCTGTGGTAGATCGGTTTGATCCGGTGGGTAATGCGCTCGACGGTGAACACCGGGAAGCTGTCGACTTCGTTGTAATAACCGGTGTGATCGCCGTACGGACCTTCGTCGGCCATTTCGCCCGGGTGGATCACGCCTTCGAGGATGATTTCGGCAGTGGCCGGCACTTGCAGGTCGTTGCCACGGCACTTCACCAGTTCGGTGCGGTTACCGCGCAGCAGACCGGCGAAAGCGTATTCGGACAGGCTGTCCGGCACTGGTGTCACGGCGCCGAGGATGGTCGCCGGGTCAGCACCGAGGGCCACGGACACCGGAAACGGCTGGCCGGGATGCTTTTCGCACCACTCGCGATAGTCCAACGCGCCGCCACGGTGACTCAGCCAACGCATGATGACCTTGTTGCGGCCGATCACTTGCTGACGATAGATGCCGAGGTTCTGGCGGTCCTTGTTCGGGCCTTTGGTGACGGTCAGGCCCCAGGTGATCAGCGGGCCGACGTCGCCAGGCCAGCAAGTCTGCACGGGCAGCATCGCCAGATCGACGTCGTCGCCTTCGATGACCACTTCCTGGCACACCGCGTCTTTGACGACTTTCGGCGCCATGGCGATGATCTTGCGGAAGATCGGCAGCTTGGACCAGGCATCTTTCAAGCCCTTCGGCGGCTCGGGTTCCTTGAGGAACGCCAGCAACTTGCCGATTTCGCGCAGCTCGCTGACCGCTTCGGCGCCCATGCCCATGGCCACCCGCTCGGGAGTGCCGAACAGGTTGCCGAGGACCGGGATGTCGTAGCCGGTCGGGTTCTCGAACAGCAACGCCGGGCCCTTGGCCCGCAGCGTGCGATCACACACCTCGGTCATCTCCAGCACTGGAGAGACAGGGACATGGATGCGTTTCAACTCTCCGCGCTGCTCAAGCTGCTGCACGAAATCCCGAAGATCCTTGAATTTCATTGATGATGGCACCCGTAAAATAGGCGTACATCCTACCTGCTCTGCCGGCCGCTGGCAGCTTATCGCTGCTTACTTCGCCGCATTCACGTTGCCATTGCCGACTGTGGCTTGGGCCTGCAAGCGCTTGAACAGTGGCTCAAGCACCGGCGCCACGAGCCGTGCGCCAATCTCCGACAGGTGATTGTCGTCGGTATACAGCGAATGCCCGTCGAGTTCGACCCGGCACAGCCCCGCGTCATCACACAGCAGCGGCGCCGGATCCACCACGGTCACCCCTGGATTGGCAGCGGCCAGTTGAGCGAACAGTTGGCTGATAAAGGCCTGGCGCTTGAAGTGCTCGGTCACTGCCAAACCGACGTCATCGGTCGGGCGATGCAACATGGCCAGGCGCGTCAGGCGATAGGGCGGGCTGAACTGTTGCAGCGGTGCTTCCTTGACCAGCCAGACGCGATGCCCACCTGCGCGCAGTTGCCGAATCGTCGCCTGCAAGCCGTCAGCCAGACGCTGCTCGGCGACGGGACGCTCATATCGGCCATGGGAATCACGCAGCGCATGACCCAGATCGCCCTTCACATCGCCATAGAGGTACAGGCTCCAACGCGCGACCAGCACCACATCGGCCACCGACTGGGGCTTCAACGCCTTCTCGACCCGGCGATTGAACCGGGCACATTGCTGATCGTGCTCAAGCCCTTCGACCGGAATGCAGCCCGGGGAACTGGCGAGAATCACGCTGACCCCATGCTGTTGCGCGCCATCGTCGAAGACCGGGATCAGCGCCGTGGCATGGCTGTCGCCCCAGACCAGGGCTTTTGGGGCCGTCGGCGCTGACGTTCCGTAGTGACAAAACAGCTTGTCGTCAGGGGTCTTGTCGTTGGCCAGGCACTTCATCAGTTCCGGCCGCCATTCCTTGCCCTTGGCGTACTGCAACGTCTCATCCGACAAGCGCGAAGGCAAGCCATCGGTCCAGCGCAATGCCTGGCCGGCCAGGCCGAGCACCAGCACACCGCAACCGGCCGCCATCAGGATCTGCCGACGTCCCGCCAACAACCGGCGCTCGCGGAACGGCGTCTCGACGAAGCGCCACGACAGATAACCGAGCACCAGCGTGAGCAGAATCAGCCCTGCAATCTCCACCGGCCCCGACTCATCGACGCTGGCATAACTGGCGAACACAAACACCGGCCAATGCCACAGGTACCAGGAATAGGAAATCAACCCGAGGCCCACCAGCACACGACTGGCCAGCAACCCACCGATCAGCGTCTGCCGATGGCCGTTGGCCCAGATCAGCACGACCACGCCGAGGGTCGGCAACAGCGCCGCAGCACCGGGGAATGGCGTGCTGTTGTCGTAGGCAAACACCGCCAACAGAATCAGCCCGAAGCCGAACAGGCTGACAGCCTGGGCTCCGGCCGTGGTGAGGCGCCAGTGGCTTCTGGGCGCAACCGCCAACATGGCGCCGGCCAACAGCTCCCAGGCGCGCATCGGTAACAGGAAAAAAGCTTTTTCCGGGTGGTGCGCCACGGCCCAGACGCTAAGCCCGAACGACACCAGCAGCACACCGAACAATGCCAGCCGCCAGTGTTTGAGGCGGCTCGACAGCACCGTCAGCAGCAGCGGGAAGACAATGTAGAACTGCTCTTCAACCGCCAGCGACCAGGTATGCAGCAACGGCTTGAGGTCGGAAGCCACATCGAAATAACCATCCTGGCGCATGAACAAGATGTTAGAGACGAACATCACCTGGTAGCGCACCGAGCGCCCCAGCTCTTCATAGTCCTTGGGCGCCAACAGGAACCAGCCCACCGCCAGCACCGCAAGAATCATCACAAACAGCGCTGGCAGGATCCGCCGGGCACGTCGCGCCCAGAAATCGACAAAGCTGAAACGCCCGGCCTGACGCTGGTTCCAGATGATCGAAGTGATCAGGTAACCGGAAATCACGAAGAAAACATCAACACCGACAAAGCCGCCGGTAAAGCCAGGAACGCCAAAATGGAACAACACCACCGCGATCACGGCGATTGCCCGCAAGCCGTCGATATCCCTTCGATAAGCAAGTGTGCTCATAAACAGAAAATGCCAGTCAGATTAAAGTTCTGGGCTCGTCGACCCATTTCGTTTGTTTACAGACCAACCCTAGTCGTAAACCTCCCTTTTTTTTTGCAAAAAAAATGGCGCCCCGAAGGACGCCATTTTTAGCGGTTGGAAAACCGTCTTACTTGCGCTTCATCGACAAGAAGAACTCGTCGTTGGTCTTGGTCGTTTTCAGCTTGTCGACCAGGAACTCGATGGCAGCGATTTCGTCCATCGGGTGCAGCAGCTTGCGCAGGATCCACATGCGCTGCAACTCGTCGTCGGCGGTCAGCAACTCTTCGCGGCGAGTGCCGGAACGGTTGATGTTGATGGCCGGGAAAACGCGTTTTTCAGCGATGCGGCGATCCAGAGGCAGTTCCATGTTGCCCGTGCCTTTGAATTCCTCGTAGATCACTTCGTCCATCTTCGAGCCGGTTTCAACCAGCGCGGTGGCGATAATGGTCAGCGAGCCGCCTTCTTCGATGTTCCGTGCGGCGCCGAAGAAACGTTTCGGTTTCTCCAGGGCGTGGGCATCGACACCACCGGTCAGTACCTTGCCGGAGCTCGGGATCACGGTGTTGTAGGCGCGAGCCAGACGGGTGATGGAGTCGAGCAGGATCACCACGTCTTTCTTGTGTTCGACC
>NZ_JBIUXZ010000029.1:4726-81718 GCF_044744265.1 Pseudomonas sp. NPDC087342 | reverse complement strand
TTGCAGTTGATGACGAAGATCAGGTTGTCGACCAACTCGCGGCCAGCCAGGGAGATGGCGCCCAGGGATTCCGGCTCGTCACACTCGCCGTCGCCCAGGAAGCACCAGACTTTCTGCTTGCCTTCAGGAATGAAACCACGGGCTTCCAGGTACTTCATGAAACGTGCCTGGTAGATCGCCTGGATTGGGCCCAGACCCATGGATACGGTCGGGAACTGCCAGAAATCAGGCATCAGCCACGGGTGAGGATAGGACGACAGGCCGTGACCATCGACTTCCTGACGGAAGTTGTTCATCTGGTCTTCGGTGATGCGACCTTCCATGAACGCACGGGCGTAAACGCCTGGCGAGGTGTGGCCCTGGAAGTAGATCAGGTCGCCGCCGTGTTCGTCGGTCGGGGCCTGGAAGAAGTAGTTGAAGCCGATGTCATACAGGGTGGCGCTGGAGGCGAAGCTGGAAATGTGACCGCCCAGGTCCGAATCTTTCAGGTTCGTACGCATCACCATGGCCATCGCGTTCCAGCGTACCAACGAGCGAATGCGGCGTTCCATGAACAGGTCGCCAGGCATGCGTGCTTCGTGGGTAACAGGAATGGTGTTGCGGTATGGCGTGGTGATGGCGTAAGGCAATTGCGAACCGCTGCGGGTCGCCAATTCGCCCATACGGGTCATCAGATAATGAGCGCGGTCTTCGCCTTCTTTGTCGAGAACCGATTCCAGGGCGTCCAGCCATTCCTGGGTTTCGACGGGATCGAGGTCTTGCATGGCTTGCTCCAGGGCGGAAAGGCTTCCAGAATCGGTTGCCTGAGTTTGCGACTGGCCTTGTGGGCAGACGATATAAATTCTTGGATTGCCGAGAGGTTGTTCCGGCGGCGTGTAGTTTTACTACAAATCAACGGGCATTTCAGCCTTTCGAATGTATAGACGAGTAGTAAAACTACAGATGAATGGCTTGTGGCCTCCGGCTGCGTTGTGAGAATAATCGTTAAGGTTGGTCTTTTGCCAACCAGAAAAGGTGAAAGCTTGATGTTGGCTGCCAAAATAAAAGAAATTTCAGCTATTTCTAACCTTTGTTCGACAGTCGGTCACGTAGCGTGTTTTCAAAATTCACTACATGCAGCCCTTCACACGCCGATCAAGGATAGACCATGACCCTGCCTTCGCTTGCCGAACTGCCCGCCATTCTCCAGCCGTTGGTCACCCGTGCCGAGCAGTCGTTCCGTGCGGCGGTGGCCTTATTAGAAGACGAGCATGGCTTGTCTGCCTGGACGCCGGAACGCTGGGCGCAATTCGCCCGCATCGCTGCGGCCAGCGACTTCGTGATTGAACAGAGCGTTCGTGACCCTTTGATGTTGCTGGGGCTGGTGCAGTCCGGCGAACTGGATCGCAGCTTCGCCCCCGGCGAGTTGTGCGCGCAGATCGCCGCAGCGGTAAACGCCGCTGAAAGCGAAGACGAACTCGGCCGCGCCCTGCGCCGCCAGCGTACCCGCCAGCAAGTGCGGATCATCTGGCGCGACCTGACCCGCCAGGCGGATCTGGTCCAGACCTGCCGCGACCTCTCGGACATGGCCGATGCCAGCATCGATCAGGCCTATCAGTGGTTGTACTCGCGGCATTGCCAACAATTCGGCGTGCCCACCGGCCGGCGCAGCGGCGAGCCGCAGCAAATGGTCATCCTCGGCATGGGCAAGCTCGGCGCGGTGGAGCTGAACCTGTCGTCGGACATCGACCTGATCTTCGCCTACCCCGAGGGCGGCGAAACCGTCGGCGTGAAACGCTCGCTGGATAACCAGGAATTTTTCATCCGTCTCGGCCAGCGCCTGATCAAGGCTCTGGACCCGATGACCGTCGACGGTTTTGTATTCCGCGTCGACATGCGCCTGCGTCCTTACGGTTCGGCCGGTGCGTTGGTCTTGAGCTTCAACGCGCTGGAACAGTATTACCAGGACCAGGGCCGCGACTGGGAACGCTACGCGATGATCAAGTCGCGGGTGGTGGCCGGCGATCAAGTGGCCGGCGCGCAATTGCAAGAAATGCTGCGCCCGTTCGTTTACCGCCGTTACCTCGACTTCTCTGCCATAGAAGCGCTGCGCACCATGAAGCAGCTGATCCAGCAGGAAGTCCGACGCAAAGGCATGGCCGACAACATCAAACTCGGTTCCGGCGGCATTCGTGAAGTCGAGTTCATCGCCCAGGCCTTCCAGTTGATCCACGGCGGGCGGGACCTGAGCCTGCAACAACGTCCGCTATTAAAAGTACTGAGCACTCTGGAAGGTCAGGGTTACCTGCCGGCGCCGGTGATCAGCGAGTTGCGCGACGGTTACGAATTTTTGCGTTACACCGAGCACGCGATCCAGGCGATTGCCGACCGCCAGACCCAGATGCTGCCGGATGGCGCACAGGATCAGGCGCGGATTGCCTTCATGCTCGGCTTTGCCGATTGGGATGCGTTCCATGAGCGGCTGATGTATTGGCGCGGCCGCGTGGCCTGGCACTTTGCGCAGGTGATTGCTGACCCTGACGAAGAGGAAGGCACTGAGGCGGAAGTGGTGGTCGGCGGTGAATGGCTGCCGTTGTGGGAAGAGTCCCAAGACGAAGAAGCCGCTTGCCGGCAGTTGGAGCAGGGCGGTTTTGCCGATGCTTCCAAGGCCCTGAAAACCTTGGCCAGCCTGCGTGGCAGTCCGCAGTTGCGGGCCATGCAACGCTTGGGGCGTGAACGTCTCGATGCGTTTATTCCGCGCTTGCTGGCCCAGGCTGTGGAGCACGCCAATCCGGATCTGGTGTTGGAGCGGGTGCTACCACTGGTTGAGGCGGTGGCCCGGCGTTCGGCTTATTTAGTGTTGCTGACGGAAAACCCTGGCGCCCTGCGTCGCTTGCTGACCTTGTGCGCCGCGAGCCCGTGGATTGCCGAGCAGATCATCCGCTTCCCGCTGTTGCTCGATGAGCTGCTCAACGAAGGCCGACTGTTCAAGCCGCCGCTGGCGCCGGAACTGGCCGCCGAATTGCGCGAGCGCCTGACGCGGATTCCCGAGGACGACCTCGAACAGCAAATGGAAGCCCTGCGGCATTTCAAACTCGCGCACCGCTTGCGCGTGGCGGCGTCGGAAATCTCCGGCAGCCTGCCGTTGATGAAAGTCAGCGATTACCTGACCTGGCTCGCCGAAGCGATCCTCGAACAAGTGCTGGCCCTGGCCTGGCGTCAAACCGTGGCCAAATACGGCACCCCGCTGCGCAACGATGGCACCTTGTGCGATCCCGGCTTCGTGATTGTCGGTTATGGGAAGGTCGGTGGCCTGGAATTGGGGCATGGTTCCGACCTGGACCTGGTGTTTATCCACGATGGCGATCCGCAGGCGGAAACCGACGGCGCGAAACCCATCGACGGCGCGCAGTTCTTCACCCGGTTGGGGCAGCGGATCATTCACTTGCTCACGGCGCAGACCAACTCCGGCCAGTTGTATGAAGTGGACATGCGTCTGCGACCGTCCGGTGCGTCCGGGTTGCTGGTGAGTTCCCTGGGGGCGTTTGCCCGTTATCAGGAAAACGAAGCCTGGACCTGGGAACATCAGGCGCTAGTGCGGGCGCGGGTGCTGGTGGGCAGTCAGGATGTCGGCCAGGCGTTCGAGAAGGTCCGCGCGGCGATTTTGGGCAAGGCCCGGGATTTGCCGACCTTGCGCCAGGAGGTCAGCGAGATGCGCGCCAAGATGCGCGATAACCTTGGTAGCAAGAGCACCGCCGCCGGCACCGCGGCAAACGCCTTCGAGGCCACGGCGCCGTTCGATCTCAAGCAGGACGCCGGAGGTATCGTCGATATTGAATTTATGGTGCAATACGCGGCCCTGGCGTGGTCCGAACAGCACCCGTCATTGCTGCGCTGGACCGATAACATCCGCATTCTGGAAGAGTTGGAACAGGCCGGGCTGATGCCCGTCGAGGACGCCAGCCTGTTGCGCGAGGCCTATAAAGCCTACCGCTCCGCCGCACACCGGCAGGCCTTGCAGAAGGATCCCGGGGTGATACCGGGCGACCAGTTCGCGGACGAACGGCGCCAGGTGTTGCGAATCTGGAAAGAGATGGGGTTAAGCTGAAACCGTACAGATGCAGCACCAAATACCCCCTGTGGGAGCGAGCCTGCTCGCGAAAGCGCAGTATCAGTCACCACTGATGCTGGATGTGCCGGCGCCTTCGCGAGCAGGCTCGCTCCCACAGTAGATCTACAGTGCTTGGGAGATTTAGGTACCAGCATCCCAGGTAGATTCGCAGTGTTTGGTAGATTGGATTAGCTAAGCTACACCGCACTGGATGTGCACCAATACCCAATGTGGGAGCGAGAGTGCTCGCGATAGCGGAGTGACAGTCGACAGCAATGTTGAAGGTGATGACCCATCGCAAGCCGTCTTGCTCGCGCAGTGATTCTCGAGGCGGGGAGGCGTATGCCTCCCCGGTTCGTTTTTGGAAACCACATGAAAATTCTGATCGTTGGGCCCAGTTGGGTCGGTGACATGGTGATGGCGCAGACACTGTTTCAGTGTCTCAAGCAACGCCACCCGCAATGCGAAATCGACGTCCTGGCCCCCGAGTGGAGCCGGCCGATT
This sequence comes from Pseudomonas sp. NPDC087342, assembly GCF_044744265.1. Lineage (NCBI taxonomy): Bacteria > Pseudomonadati > Pseudomonadota > Gammaproteobacteria > Pseudomonadales > Pseudomonadaceae > Pseudomonas > Pseudomonas sp. NPDC087342. The sequence goes on along the minus strand of NZ_JBIUXZ010000029.1, from coordinate 77,124 downwards.
CTTGAGCGTATGCCCGAAGTGCGTCAGGCCTTGAGCTTTCCGCTCGGCCACGGTGCCCTCGAATTGGCGACGCGTCGGCGCATCGGCAAATCCCTGGCCGGCCAGTACGACCAGGCGATCCTGCTGCCCAATTCCCTGAAGTCGGCGCTGGTGCCGTTCTTCGCCGGCATACCGAAACGCACTGGCTGGCGTGGCGAGTTCCGCTACGGTCTGCTCAATGACGTGCGCACGCTGGATAAAGAACGTTACCCGCTGATGATCGAACGCTTCATGGCCCTGGCCTATGAATCGGGCGCTGATCTGCCGCAACCTTATCCACGCCCGAGCCTGCAAATCGACCCGATCACTCGCGAAGCGGCGCTAGCCAAGTTCGGCCTGGCCCTGGATCGCCCGGTGTTGGCCCTGTGCCCTGGCGCCGAATTCGGCGAGTCCAAGCGCTGGCCGTCCGAGCACTACGCCAAGGTCGCCGAAACAAAGATCCGCGAAGGCTGGCAGGTCTGGCTGTTCGGTTCGAAAAACGATCACGCGGTCGGCGAAGACATCCGCGCACGGCTGATTCCCGGTCTGCGTGAAGAGTCGGTGAACCTCAGCGGCGGCACGTCCCTGGCCGAGGCCATCGACCTGATGTCCTGCGCCGACGCGGTGGTCTCCAACGATTCCGGCCTGATGCACGTTGCCGCTGCGCTGAACCGTCCGCTGGTCGCCGTCTACGGCTCGACCTCGCCGGGCTTCACGCCGCCGCTGGCCGAGCACGTCGAAATCGTGCGCCTGGGTCTCGATTGCAGTCCGTGCTTTGATCGCACCTGCCGCTTCGGCCATTACAACTGCCTGCGCCAGTTGGCGCCGCAACCTGTGAATGAAGCCTTGCAGCGGTTGCAGGGCACTGTGGTCGAGGTCAATTAGTTTGCGGGTACTGTTGATCAAGACTTCTTCGCTGGGCGACGTGATTCATGCGTTGCCGGCGTTGACCGACGCGGCGCGGGCGATTCCCGGCATCACGTTCGACTGGGTGGTGGAAGAAGGCTTTGCCGAGATTCCGACCTGGCACCCGGCCGTGGGCAAGGTGATCCCGGTGGCGATCCGTCGCTGGCGCAAAAACATCTGGCAGACGATTAAAAGTGGCGAGTGGAAGCGCTTCAAACAAAGCGTTCGCGCCACTAAATATGACTTGGTGATCGACGCTCAGGGCCTGCTGAAAAGCGCCTGGCTGACGCGCTACGTCAAAGCTCCAGTGGCCGGCCTGGATAAAGATTCGGCGCGCGAACCGATGGCTGCACGCTTCTATTCCCGGCGCCTCGCGGTCGGTCGTGGCCAGCATGCGGTCGAGCGCGTGCGCCAGTTGTTCGCGTTGGCACTGGGCTACGACTTGCCGAAAGGCTTGGGCGATTACGGCCTGAGCGTCGAGCGTCTGGTCGAGCTGCCGCGCAAGAATCCTTACGTACTGTTCCTGCATGGCACCACTTGGGACACCAAGCATTGGCCTGAAGCCTACTGGCGTGAACTGGCCGAACGCGTCGGGCACCTCGGCGTGGCGGTGAAACTGCCGTGGGGCAACCCGATCGAGAAGGCTCGCGCCGAACGTATCGCCGCCGGTTTCCGGCATGTCGAAGTGCTGCCGAAATTGAATCTGGCCGGTGTCGGCAAAGTCTTGGCCGGCGCCCAGGCCTGCGTGGCGGTGGACACCGGTCTCGGTCATCTGGCCGCTGCGCTGGATGTGCCGACGCTGTCGCTGTTCGGCCCGACCAATCCGGGCCTGACCGGCGCTTACGGCAAGGCGCAGATACATATCGCCAGCGACTTCCCCTGCGCGCCGTGCCTGCAAAAGAAATGCACCTATCAACCGACGGCCGAAGACGCCCGTCAGTTTGACCTGAAACGCGAGTGGCCCCTGTGCTTCACGCGTCTGAATCCCCAGCGTGTCGCCAGCCGACTGAGCACGTTGTTACTGGCTGAGGAGCTGCGCTGATGCAATTGGCTTTTGTCCTTTATAAATATTTTCCGTTTGGCGGTTTGCAGCGCGATTTCATGCGCATCGCCCTGGAGTGTCAGCAGCGCGGTCACAAGATCCGCGTCTACACGCTGATCTGGGAAGGCGATGTGCCGCCGGGTTTCGAAGTGCTGGTGGCGCCGGTCAAGGCGTTCTTCAATCATCGGCGCAACGAAAAACTCACCGAGTGGATGGAGGCCGACCTGGCCAAGCGTCCGGTGGATCGCCTGATCGGCTTCAACAAGATGCCGGGCCTGGACGTCTACTACGCCGCCGACGGCTGCTTCGAAGACAAGGCGCAGAACCTGCGCAACTCGCTGTACCGTCGTTGGGGCCGCTACCGGCACTTCGCCGAGTACGAGCGCGCGGTGTTCGCCAAGGACGCCAAGACCGAAGTTCTGATGATTTCCGAAGTCCAGCAGCCGCTGTTCATCAAGCATTACGACACGCCGCTGGAACGCTTCCATTTGCTGCCGCCGGGCATCTCCCAGGACCGTCGCGCGCCGGCGAATGCCGCCGAGATTCGCGCCGAGTTCCGCCGTGAGTTCAACCTCAAGGATGACGATTTGCTGCTGGTGCAGATCGGCTCCGGGTTCAAGACCAAGGGCGTGGATCGCAGCCTCAAATCGCTGGCGGCGTTGCCGTCGGAACTGAAAAAACGCACTCGGCTATTTGTAATTGGCCAGGACGACCCCAAATTATTCCAGATGCAGGGCGCCACGCTGGGGCTCGGCGATAACGTGACGTTCCTCAAGGGCCGCAGTGATATCCCGCGTTTCCTGTTGGGCGCCGACTTGTTGATCCACCCGGCCTACAACGAAAACACCGGCACGGTGCTGCTTGAAGCGCTGGTCGCCGGGTTGCCGGTGCTGGTGAGTGCGGTGTGTGGTTACGCCCATTACATCGCCGAGGCCGACGCCGGTCTGGTGCTGGACGAACCCTTCGATCAGGCGCAGCTCACGCAATACCTGACCGGCATGTTGAATGACGCTCAAGCACGGGCGGCCTGGAGCCGCAATGGTCTGGCCTTCGCCGAGACGGCCGACCTCTACAGCATGCCGCAACACGCGGCCGATGTGATTCTGGCGGAGCACGCTTAATGAAGTTGATGCTGGCTGAACCGTTCAAAAGCCTCTGGGCCGGACGCGACCCGTTCGCCGAAGTCGAGGGCTTGCAGGGCGAGGTATACCGCGAGCTCGAAGCACGCCGGACCTTGCGCACCGAAGTGAACGGCAACGGGTTTTTCGTGAAGATTCACCGGGGCATCGGCTGGGGCGAGATCTTCAAGAACCTGCTCACCGCCAAGCTGCCGGTGCTCGGCGCGGGCCAGGAGTGGAAGGCCATTCAGCGCCTGCAAGATGTCGGTGTGCCGACGATGACAGCCGTGGCTTACGGCGAGAAGGGCAGCAACCCGGCGGACCAGCACTCGTTCATCGTCACCGAAGAACTGGCGCCGACCGTCAGCCTCGAAGATTTCAGCATCGACTGGGTCAAGAATCCGCCTGAGCCGAAACTCAAGCGAGCGCTGATCGCCGAAGTCGCGCGCATGACCGGCATGATGCACCGCGCCGGGGTCAACCACCGCGACTGCTACATCTGCCACTTTCTGCTGCACACCGATAAACCGGTGACGGCGGACGACTTCAAACTCTCGGTGATCGACCTGCACCGCGCCCAGACCCGCCCGGCGATTACCCAGCGCTGGCGCAACAAGGATCTGGCGGCGCTGTACTTTTCGGCCCTCGATATCGGCCTGACCCAGCGCGACAAGTTGCGTTTCCTCAAGGGCTACTTCCAGCAGCCGTTGCGCCAGATCCTGGCCGAGGAAGCGGCGCTGCTCTCGTGGCTCGAAGGCAAGGCCAACAAGCTCTACGACCGTAAACAGCGATACGGGGATGCGCTCTGATGCCGGGTTGGAAACTCGAACCTGCCTACAGTGATCTCGCCGAAGACTTCGGCAGTCTGGAAGCAGTGTTTGCCCTTCAGGGCGAGCGCCTGACCCGCGACCCGTTGTCCGAGGTCATCCGGGTCAAGCGCAACGGCGTCAACTACTACGTCAAACGTTACGTCGGCGCCGGCAAAGGCCTGCGCCGTTATCTGGGCAAACCACGGGTGAAAGCCGAGTGGCAAAACCTCAAGCGCTTCGCCAAGTGGGGCATCCCGACCGCCGAAGTGGTGGCCTGGGGCCTGGAGCGTCGCGGCGCGGCGTACGACCGTGGGGCGATGATCACCCGCGAGTTGCCGAACACCGAAGACCTGTCGGCCTTGGCTGACCGGCATGACCCGAAACTGGCGGACCGCGCCTGGGTCGATAACATCAGTCGGCAACTGGCTGGCTACACCCGGACCATGCACGACAATCGCTTCACCCATAACGATTTGAAGTGGCGCAACCTGCTGATCGACGATGACGACAAGCTGTTCCTGATCGATTGCCCCAACGGCGATTTCTGGCGCGGTTTCTGGCTCAAGTACCGGATCACCAAGGACCTGGCCTGTCTCGACAAGGTGGCCAAGTATCACCTGTCGGCCACCCAGCGCCTGCGCTTCTACCTGCAATACCGTGGGCGTGAACGCCTGAATGCCGCCGACAAGAAGCGTATTCGGCACGTGGTGAGATTTTTCGAGGGACGCGAATGACTGATTTTCTGGCCGCTGAAGACCGTGCGCTGCTTGAGCGTCACGGCCTCGGCACCTTCGACGCCCTGTGGGCCAAGCAGCTCGATGCGGTGGATGAACCCAACACTGCGCGCGGCGGCTGGAGCAGCGTGTTTCGGCTGGACCTGGAAGGTCAGGGCTTCTATCTCAAACGCCAGAGCAACTACCTGACGCGCACCTTTCATGCGCCGTTCGGCGAGCCGAGTTTTGCCCGCGAGTTTCGCAACATTACGCGCTATCAAAAGATGGGCATCCCGGCGCTGCAAGCGGCGTTCTTCGGTAAGCGCAAGGTTGACGGCGAAGTCCGCGCGATTCTGCTGACCCGTGCGCTGGATGGCTGGGACGACCTGGACTCGCTGTTGCAGCGTTGGTCGGAGCTGAGCGAAGCGCAGCATTCGGCGATCCTGCACGCTTGCGGACAACTGGCGCGGCACCTGCACGGCGTGGGTCAGGTTCACGGTTGTTTCTACCCCAAGCACATTTTCCTGCGGGCCACCGGCGACGGTTACCAGGCGCAGTTGATCGACCTGGAAAAAACCCGGCCGTTGCTGTTCGGCCAGCGTGACCGGATCAAGGATCTGGAGCCGTTGGTGCGTCGGGCGCCGGAGTGGGACGAGGGCCAATTGCGCGAGTTGTTGGCAAGTTATGTGGATCAGTCCAAAGACAGTTCGCTGGTGGATAACTGGGTTTCGCGACTGACCGCGCGGCGCAGTCACAAGGAGACGCGTTGATGCGTTTGTCCGAACTGAAAAACGCCGGTCGCAGCCCGAGTCTGCCGCTGAGCATTCCACTGGCGGATGCCGCCGGACCTGCTGACTTGCAGCTGCTAACTCTTCTGCGCGTATTGCCCGGCCAGCGTTACGTCGGTGCCGGTGTCTGGCGTGGCCGACCGGTGTTGGCCAAGTTGTTGGTCGGCAGCAAAGCGGCGCGGCACTTTCAGCGTGAGCGCGATGGCGTGCGCCTGCTCGCCGATCAGGGCCTGACCACGCCGCAACTGTTGGCGGACGGCTTGAAGGATGGCGAGGGCGGTTGGCTGCTGTTCGATTTCATCGAAGGCGCCGAGAGCCTGGGCGACACCTGGAAACAGGTCGAGCACTTGCCGGTGCTGGCGGATATGCAAGGCGCGGTGCTGGCCGAGGCGTTGGGCGCTATCGGCCAAATGCATCGCAAAGGCCTGTGGCAGGAAGACCTGCATCTGGACAATCTCCTGCGCCAGCGCGGTCGGTTGTACTTGATCGATGGCGGCGGTGTCTGTGCCGAAACTCCTGGCCAGCCGCTGTCACGGCAGAAAGTCCTGGAAAACCTCGGGGTGTTTTTCGCCCAGTTGCCCAAGTCGCTGGAGCCGTTCACCGAAGAATTGCTGGTGTATTACCTGTTGAGCAACGGCGAGCATGCCTTGCCGATGGAAGCCCTGCAGAAGCAGATCGACAAGGTGCGCCGCTGGCGCTTGAAGGACTTCCTGATCAAGTGCGGCCGTGAATGCACGCTGTTCAGCGTCCAGCGCGGGGCGTTCGGTTTGCGGGCGATTCGTCGCGAAGAAGAAGCGGCGATGGCGCCGGTGCTGGAGCAGGCCGATGATTTGCTCGACCGGGGCCACCTGTACAAGACCGGCGGCGCGGCGAGCGTCGGCAAGGTCGAAGTGGCGGGGCGCCCGCTGGTGATCAAGCGCTACAACATCAAGGGTTTTGCCCATTGGCTCAAGCGCTTCTGGCGCCCGAGCCGCGCCTGGCATTCCTGGCGCGAAGGCAATCGCCTGGCGTTCCTCGGTATCGCGACACCGAAGCCGTTGGCCGTGCTGGAAAAGCGCTTTCTGTGGCTGCGCAGCCGGGCTTATCTGGTGACCGAGTACCTGGCTGGGCCGGACATCATCGAACGGTTTGCGCCGTATGTTGAGAACGGTGAAGCGCCGGAAGCCGAGTTGCTGGCACTGGATCACCTGTTCGCCGAACTGATTCGTGAGCGGATCAGTCATGGGGATTTCAAGGGCCACAACCTGTTCTGGCAGCAGGATCGTTGGGCGCTGATTGACCTGGATTCCATGTGTCAGCACGGCTCGGTGGGCAGCTTTGCCCCGGCGTATGCGCGGGATCGCGCGCGGTTCATGCGCAACTGGCCGGAGAGCAGCGCGCTGTATCAGGTGATCGATCAGCGTTTGCCGAAAGACATCTCCAGCGCTGCCTGAATCGGGCCTTCGGCCCTATCGCGAGCAAGCTCGCTCCCACAATGGTTCTCGGTCGTACACAAAATATGTGTGCGACACCGATCCCATGTGGGAGCGAGCTTGCTCGCGATGAGGCCCGTACATCCAACACAAAATCCGCCGGTCTGTCATCGGAGGACAAGTTCTTAAGAACCGTCCTACACAATCAACAGACCCCATGAACTGTGCCTTGAATAACCCCGATGCTAGTTTGCCTGACGATCCCGAAAGGCAAATTCAGATGAAAAAAATGGTCATTCTGCTGGGCGCTTGTTCGCTGACCTTGTCCGGCTGCGGCACCGCCGTCACCGTCCTGCAAGACGACGCCGACGCCGCCCGCGGCCTGCGCAAACAAAAGACCTACTGCCAGTCCATCCCCCGCATCTACAGCGGCCTGGCCTACGACTTCTGCGTATTGAACGCACCCCCCGACCCCACCGGAGTCCTGGTTCCGCTGGTATTGCTGGATTTTGGCCTGTCGGGCGTGCTGGATACTGTTTTCCTGCCCTATACGATTTATCGGCAAGGCGTGGACGGCAATATCAGTATTTATTGGCGGGCAGGGCGTGGGTAACTCTTTTGTCTCAACAGTTTTTTCTTTTTGAAAACGAAAGCGAAGCCGAGGCTAATGTTGAGGCGCAAAAGCTATTGCTTTCGACCGGGCAATATAGCGACTTCATTATTTATGTCGACGAGAGCGGCGACCATGGAATGCAAACGCTAGATCCAAACTATCCAATGTTTGTGCTCGCATTTTGTGTTTTTCATAAGAGGCATTATTGCGAAAAGGTCATTCCTTCCCTTCAGAAGTTTAAATTCAATCACATGGGGCACGACCTGATCGGTCTACATGAGCTGGAGATTCGAAAGGAAAAGGGCGCATTCTCTGGTCTCTTCCAGTCCAGGCAGCACAAACATGCATTTCTCGATGAGCTCACGGGCATCATTGAAGCAAGCAATTTTGTCCTGATCAGTTGCGTGATCGACAAGGCCGCCCTCCGCGAAAAAGAGGGCCCTTTTCACAATCCTTATCACGTCGCGCTCGGCTTTTGCCTGGAAACGCTTTATGAGTTTTTACAGGAAAAGAACCAGCAGAGAGCTTTGACTCATGTGATTTTCGAGCGGCGGGGGAAGAAAGAGGATAACGAGCTTGAGTTGGAGTTTCGCCGCATGTGCGATGGCGCCAACCGATTGGGCTTTCAGCTGCCGTTCGAAATCGTTTTTGCGACTAAACAAGTGAATTCTACGGGGTTACAGCTAGCGGATCTTGTTGCAAGACCCATTGGTATAAGTGTTTTGCGGCCCGGACAGGAAAATCGTGCCTTTGACGTGCTCAAGCGTAAGTTCTATTGCAGTGGCGGTCGTAACAATGTGGGAGAGGGTTTCGAAAGTTGGGGTTTAAAGATTTTCCCTCTCTCAGAAAGCGAAAAGCCCCGATGAAACTCACCGAGGCTAGAACGCCGACCGGGATCTCCCAGTCCATTTGCGCAGGAGTCTAAGTCGAGGTCGTCTGTCTGTCAACGAGCGACCCCGCGACTTCCCGCTAGAGGCTTGCCGTCGCTTTTAAGCTATAATCCCGCCCTTTAGCTGTCTCTCGCCCCTTGCGAGGGCACATTAATTTTTGAGGCGCTTGTCGCCTGAATGCAGACTAAAGAGGCTAGACCCCTGTGGCATTGACGATTCTTGGCCTGTCCGGCGCCCTTAGCCATGATCCTTCCGCAGCCTTGTACATCGACGGCAAGCTGGTCGCGGCGGCTGAGGAAGAGCGCTTCGTACGCGATAAACATGCAAAGAACCGCATGCCCTACGAATCGGCGAAGTTCTGCCTCGAACAGGCAGGCATCAAGCCGTCCGACGTTGACGTGGTGGCGATCCCGTTCGCCCCGATCAGCCTGTTCGGCAAGGCACGCTGGCACTATGCCAAGCGTTACTGGTACGCCCCGGACCGCGCCCTCGACGCGATCCTGATGGGCAACCGTCGCTACAAGCGCTATCGCAACAAGATCGTGTTCTGCCTTGAGCAACTGGGTTTTGACCCGAAGAAAATCAAGATCGAACCGGTCGAGCATCACCTGGCCCACGCCTCCAGCGCCTACCACTGCTCCGGTTTCAAAGAGAAAACCGCGATCCTCGGGATCGACGGCAAGGGTGAGTACGCCACGACCTTCTTCGGTTACGGCGAGAACGGCAAGATCCACAAGATCAAGGAATTCTTCGACCCTGACTCCCTCGGCGGCCTGTACGGCGCGATCACCGAGTTCCTCGGTTTCGAGATGCTCGACGGCGAGTTCAAGGTCATGGGCATGGCACCTTATGGCGACGCGACCAAGTACGATTTCTCGCGCCTGGCCTCGTTTGAAAACGGCGAACTGGTGATCAACACCGACTACGCCAACGTCATCGGCCTGCGTCGCTACAAAGAGAAGGGCAAAGGCTTCTACTTCTCGCCGAAGCTGATCGAGTGGCTGGGTCCGAAGCGCGAAGGCGACATCGCCGACGAGCCGTACATCCACTACGCCGCCAGCATGCAAGCGCTGTTCGAAAAGATCTCGCTGCAGATGATCGACCACTACCTGGGCGACGTGCTCAAGGAAACCGGCAAGCTGGCCTTCGCCGGCGGCTGTGCGTTGAACGTCAAGCTGAACCAGAAAATCATTGCCCGCGACGACGTCAAGGAACTGTTCGTCCAGCCTGCGTCCGGCGATGCCGGCACCGCAGTGGGCGCAGCAGCCTATGTGTCGCACGCCCGTGGCGTACCGGTCGAGAAGATGGAACATGTCTACCTCGGCCCGTCCTACAGCAACGAAGACGTGATTGCCGCGTGCGCCCGTCACCCGAGCAAGCCGACCTGGCGCAAGCTTGAGAACATGCCGGAAAACATCGCCAAGATCATGGTCGATGGCAACCCGGTGGCCTGGTTCCAGGGTCGCATGGAGTTCGGCCCGCGTGCCTTGGGCGGTCGTTCGATCATTGGTTGCCCGAGTGCGACCGGTGTGGCTGACCGCATCAACCACCAGATCAAGTTCCGCGAGCGCTGGAGGCCTTTCTGCCCGTCGATGCTCGACACCGTGGCCCCGCAGATGATCAAGGTCGATCACCCGGCACCCTTCATGACCTTCACCTTTGAAGTGGCTGAAGAGTGGAAAACCCGTGTGCCGGAAGTCGTCCACGAAGACGGCACGTCTCGGGCCCAGGTGCTCAAGCGCGAATACAACCCGCGCTACTACGACATGATGAAAGCGCTGGAAGTACTGACCGGCAACGGCGTGTCGCTGAACACCTCGCTCAACCGTCGTGGCGAGCCGATGATTTGCTCGCCGACCGACGCCCTGAACATGTTCTTCGGCTCCGACCTGCAATACCTGATCATGGAAGACATTCTGGTGGTCAAAGAAGGCGCGGACGCTTATGACACGCTCGGCTGAACGCCATGTGCTGCAGTTCTGTCACGGCTATGACGGGCCGTTCCTGGACTGCGCCCGGCAGTACGCCAGCCTGTTCGCGGGGACTGGTTATCGAGTGACCACGGTCTTTCTGACCGGGGCCGCCGATGCTGAAGTCGCCGCGGGCTGCGCTTCCGACGAAGTGCTGTTCATGGAATACAGCTCCAAGGCCATTCGTGGCCTGAAGCTGGGCGCCATCGGCGATCTGCGCAAGATCGCCGCTTCGCGCAACTTCAGTTTCTGCATTGCCCATCGCTTCAAGCCGATTTACATCGCCTTGCTCGGCACGTCGTTGCCGGTGATTGGCGTGCACCACGCGTTTGATGATTACAAACGCGGCACGCGCAAACTGTTCGCGCACATTTTCCGCAAGCGTTTAAGCCTGCTCGGCGTGTCCGATGCGGTGCGCGATGACATGCGCAAATGCTTGCCAAAATGGCCGGCGGCGCGGATTCAGACGCTCTACAACCGTATCGATGTGCAGGGCTTGCAGGTCACTCAAGTGTCGGCTCGCGAAGCCCGGGAAACCCTCGGTCTGGCGGCGGATGCGTGGGTGGTCGGCAACGTCGGGCGGCTGCATCCGGACAAGGATCAGACCACGCTGCTGCACGGTTTTGCCGCAGCACTGCCGGGGTTGCCGGGCAATAGCCAACTGGTGATTCTCGGTTCCGGTCGCCTGGAGCAAAGTCTCAAGGATCTGGCCCGTGAACTCGGGATCGGTGACCGCGTGCTGTTCCTCGGCCAGGTGCCGGAGGCCCGGCGCTACTTCCGTGCTTTCGATGTGTTTGCCTTGAGCTCCGATCACGAGCCGTTCGGCATGGTGCTGCTTGAAGCCATGGCCGCCGGCGTGCCGTTGCTGGCGACTGCCTGCGGCGGGGCGAAGGAAGTGGTCGAAGGCGTCGGTATTCTGTTCCCGTTGGGCGATGCCGAACACCTGGCGCAAGGGCTGCAGCATTTGGCCGCGATGGACGAGCAGCAACGTCGCCAGTGCGCCGAGCTGATGCTCGATCGCTTGCGTGAGCGCTTCAGCGACCGCGCCGTGCGTGACACTTTCTGGCATTTGCCACACGTTACCGAACTGGCACAGAGGGGCTGATGCTCAACCGATTTCAAGGCTGGCGCGAACGTGGCTGGGCGTCTGTCGACGCCTCGACGTATGCCGATGCCTGGCAGCGTTTTGGCGGCAGCGTCGCGACTCATCCAATGGTCGTCGAACGGCTGGCAGCGCTGGCGGACATCCCGGTGCGCTACCTGGCCTGGGAACAAAATGGCGAAGTCAAAGCCGCGATCCCGACCTGGGGGCGCGACCTCGCTCTGTCCAAAGATGTGCTCAAACGCAGCGGTAAAAAAGGCCTGTTCGACCTCGGTAATGCCGAACTGATCCTGCCGGCCGCCGCCGATGCTCAGGCTCCTTTGCGGCATCGTGGGCGTTACCTGTCTGCCCTGAACGAAGGCCGCTTTACCGGTATCAAGTTGCAGACCGAGCAACTGGCCATGGCCCGCACGCCCGAAGAACTGTCGAAGAAGTTTCGCTACAACCAGCGCCGCGAACTGCGTTTGCTGGAAGAGGCGGGCGGGGTGGTGCGGCCGGTCAGCGAGTTTTCCAGCAGCGAGCTGGCGGCCATCTATTGCGACTTGTTCCAGCGCCGCTGGGGCTTTCCGGCCACCGGTGCGGCGCGCATGGGCGAGGTGATTGAGTTGCTGCGCGAGCTGCTGATCGGCTCGGTGATCTTCCTCAACGATGCGCCGATTGCAATTCAACTGGTGTACCGCGTCGAAGCGTCGCAGTGGATCAGCGTCGAGTACATCAATGGCGGCGTCGACCCGCAAACCCGCGAGTTCAGCCCTGGCAGCGTGCTGAGTTTCCTCAACACCCAAAGCGCCTGGGAACACGCCCGAGCCCTGGATAAACCCCTGCGGTTTTCCTTCGGTCGGGCCGACCGTGAATACAAGGACCGCTGGTGCAATCCTGTGCCGGTCTTCACCGTATGAGCCAATCCATGAGCCGCAAACAGCAACTGCTCAAGCGTCACCGTCGCACCAAGCGCATCGGCCTGCTGATCGCGCTGGCGCTGTTGATTGTCATCGGCATGCTGGTGGCCTGGTGGCTGCCGTTGGTGCTCGCGGTGCTGGGCTGGATTGCTCACGAAGCCTGGTTCGCCGACCATTTGTTCTATTCGCCCGGCGACGATTACCAGTACAGCTTTCCGCCCTACACTCAGCAGCCCAAGGTTCACTTGGTGGGCGAGCATCTGCGACTGGACGAAGGTGTGATGCTGGTCGACGACGCTACGTTGGTACTCGCGCTGCGGGTAAAAAGTACCTGGCTGGGGCGCTTTTTCGACCCGGTGGTCGAGCTGGAGGGTGGCAACCACCCGGATCGGCAAACGTTCGAGCGCGGCGTCAATGGCCTGCGTTACCTGAACCTCAGCGGTCAGGTGCACGTTCTATCCCAAGGGCAACTGCGCTTGCGCGGGCGCTTCTGCAAAGTGTTCGGTGAGCCAGTGCTCTGGGCTTTCGAACAACCGGATTATCACCGCCAGCGGGTCATGGTGATCGCGCCCCACGCTGACGATGCCGAGTTGGCCGCCTACGGTTTATACAGCCAGGCCAGTGAAGCCTGGATTGTCACCCTGACCGCCGGCGAAATCGAAGCCGAACACTATCAGCGGATGGGCCTGAACAAGGCCGAGGCGGCGCGGCTCAAGGGCCGGTTGCGCGCCTGGGACAGCATCGCCGTGCCGCGTTGGGCCGGTGTGCCTGAGGCGCATTGCGTGCAACTGGGCTATTTCTGCATGCAACTGGCGGCGATGAAAGCCGCGCCTTCCCAGCCGATGGGTTCGCGAGAAGCCGAGTTGGGCGACACCCGCCTGTTTCGCCAGTTGAACCCGTTCACGTTGCCCGGTGATGTCGACGGCGCACCGACCTGGAACAACCTGCTGGCCGACCTTCGCGAAGTGCTGTTGCGAGCACGCCCGGAGGTGATTGTGCTGCCGCACCCGACCCTCGATCCGCACCCCGATCATATCTGTGCTCAGGAAGCGGTCCTCGAAGCGCTCAAAGGCCTGGACTGGCAGCCGACTCTGCTCGGCTACGCCAATCACTTGCACGACAATGATCGCTGGCCGATGGGCAACGAGGGCGATGGCATCACGTTGCCCCCGGCGTTCGATTCGACCCTGGCGATGCAGCCATGCTGCCTGCCGATGTCCATCGAGCAACAGCGGGACAAGGCAATGGCCTTGGGCATGATGCATGACCTGCAACCGCCCATGCCGTTCAAGCGCCGATTGCGCCGCTGCATACAACGCCTGCTGGCTAGACGGGTTGCGCCGACGTATGGCGAGAACGAGTTCTTTCGCAAAGCCGTCAGACGCCATGAATTGTTGTGGGTTTTGAAGCATAACGATACATCTGCACAGTAAAAATGAAGCATGACCCGGTTTAGCATGGCGGCAAATTAACCTGCCGCAGTGAAGTTTCTGTGATGAGTCCGAGCCCGCGTATTCTTTTTCTGATTCCGTATTTCGGCCAATGGCCGTTCTGGATGCCGTTCTTTCTGGAGAGCTGCAGGCGTAATCCGGATATCGACTGGTTGTTGTTCAGTGACTGCGGGATTCCCGAGAACCTGCCGCCGAATGTCACCGTCGAGAGCATGAGCTTCAGCGATTACTGCGCGCTGGTGTCCCGGCGCCTGAACATCGATTTCGCGCCCGGTGCGGCTTACAAGCTGTGCGACATCAAACCGGCGCTGGGACACATTCACGCTGACCGCCTGCAAGGCTATGATTTCTGGGCATTCGGCGATATTGATCTGGTGTATGGTGACCTGCGAAGTTATTTCACCCCGGATCGGCTGGCCGCTTATGACCTGTTTTCCACCCATGAACGGCGAGTCGCAGGGCACCTTTGCCTGATGCGCAACACCGCGCGCAAGCGTGAGTTGTTCATGCAGATCAGGGGCTGGCAAAAGCGTTTTACCGATCAGGAACATCACGCGCTGGACGAGGGGGCATTCAGCCGCATCTTCCTCTGGCGCAAGAATTTTCCCGAGCCTTTGTTCACCCTGGTGGGCAAGCTCAATCCGTGGCGTCGCCGCAGCGAGTTCACCGAAGCGTTCAGCACGCCGGGTGGCTGCATCAAGTGGCATGACGGCACAGACGATTTTCCGCGCCACTGGTATTGGCGTGATGGCTGTTTGAGCAATGATCGCGATGGCGATCGCCGGTTTCCGTATTTCCACTTCGTTTGCTGGAAGCGCAACGAGTGGTCACGGTTGCCCCCACCCGATCCGGCCGAGGTCAGGCGCATCGCCGCCGAACCGGTCTGGGTCATCGATGCGACTGGTTTCCACGGGGAGAGTTATGAGTCAACGGTCAAAGGTTCTGCAACTGCAGCCTGACTACAACGTCAAAGCCCATGATTTTGCCGACCTGGCAGAGCAGATCGTCAAGGCGCTGCCCAGCGATCGCTACGAGGTGACCGCCGCGTTCCTGCGTGGCAAGCCAGGACCTGGCGAGGCAGTGAGCCGTGCCGACCGTTCGGTGTATTTCGAGTTTTCCGACAAATCCCTCAAAGGCATGCGCCTGCGCGCCATGTGGCAGTTGTTCAAATTCTGCCGTGCTGAAAAATTCGACGTGGTGATCTGCAACCGCTTCAAGCCCGTGAACATGATGCTGACGCTCAACCGCTGGCTGAAAGTGCCGCTGTGCATCGGCATCTCCCACGGCTTCGGCGAGTACGACCGGTTTTACCGGCGCCGCCAGACCCAGCGCCTGATCGATCGTCACTGGCGCTTCGTCGGCGTCTCGCCAGCGGTTAAACAGTACCTGCTGGACTGCGACTGCGGCTTTACCGACCAGAACACCTACGCGATTACCAATGCCATCGACATCGAACAGGCCGAGGGCTTGCAGCACAGCCGCGAGCGCGCCCGTGAAATGCTGGGCATTGATCCGGCGGTGCGGCTGATCGGCGCATTGGGCCGGCTGGTGCCGGTCAAGGGTCACACCTACCTGTTGCAGGCGTTTGCCGCACTCAAGGACAAATACCCGAACACCCAACTGGCGATCATTGGCGCTGGCCGTGAAGAAGCGAAACTGGCGGCGGAGATCGAACGCCTGGGCCTGACTGGTCGTGCGCACCTGTTGGGGTTCAGGGAAATCGCCTTGCAGTACATTCGCGCTTTCGACGTCTGGACCATGCCATCCCTGGCCGAAGGCCTGGGCCTGGCGCTGCTCGAAGGCATGAGCGGGCACTTGCCGGTAATCGCCTCGAACGTGCCGGCCATGCTGCCGTTGATCGAGGGCGCCGGCGGGCTGGCGATTACGCCAAAGGATGTGCCGAGCCTGGTTGCGGCGCTGGATAACTACCTCGCCCTGTCGGATGACGAACTCAAGGCCAAGGGCGAACAGGCCTTCCGTTATCTGCAGAAAGAACATGACATCGAGGTGTTCCGCCAGGAATACCTGACCCTGATCGACTCCGGCCTGGAACAGGCCCGCAAGGAACCAAAATGAGCGACGCGCAACCGATCGTCACCGTCATCATTGCGTCGTACAACCACGCGCCCTACATCGAGGAAAGCATCCTCAGTGTTATCAACCAGACCTACTCGAACATCGAGTTGCTGGTGGTCGATGACGGCTCCAAGGACGACAGTGTCGAGCGCATCAAGGCGTTACAGGCGCAGCACGGCTTCGACTTCCGGGTGCAGGAAAACCAGGGGCTGACCAACACGCTCAACGGCGCAATCGCGCGCTCCAAGGGCAGCCTGATCGTGCCGTTCGGTTCCGATGACATCATGATGCCCGAGCGTATAGCGACGCAGGTGGCGTACATGGACGGCAAGCCCGAGGTCGGGATTTGCGCCGGCAATATCGAGCTGATCGACGCCGACGGCAATCTGTACCCGGAGAAGCGCCAGCGCCGGGACGTGCCGTTCCGTCGCCTGGACTTTGATGACATGTTCCTGGAGCGCAAGCCTTACCCACCGGCGCCGACCCTGATGATCCGTCGCGAGGCGCTGGACAAGGTGGGCGGGTTCGATCCGAACATTCGTCTGGAAGACTTGCTGATCGAGCTGAAGGTGACCCATGCCGGTTATTTCATCGACGGCCTGAACGTGCTGATGGCGCGCTATCGCAAGCACGCCACCAATTCCTACAAGAACCACCGCTTCATGATCGACAACATCTTGCGTTCCTACGCGCTGTTCAGCGATCACCCGCTGTACGACGAGGTGCGCTACAAGTTCCTGAGTTCGATGTTCCTCAAAACCGCCAACCGCGATCGCACGCTGGCGCGGGAGCTGCTGGCGCAGATCCCGTTCAAGGCCTGGAACAAGAAGACCTGGCGTGGTCTGGGGCGGCTGTACTTCTCGCCGCTGGAAAAAGACTGACACCTGCCGGGTGGATCGCTAGCGGCTAGCGGGCGATCTTTTCCTCCAGGCGCTTGTCGGCCTCGCGGCCTTGTCGCAGCCACTGCAAGACTTTCTTGCCGGCGTTGATGCCTGGCTTCTCGATGTACAGGAAGGTCAGGCTGCTGATGATGATCAGCAGGCAAGCGCACAGCGCCATCATCGGCAGGAAGACCCAGGTTTCACGGGTATCGATGGGCAATATATGCGGCAGGCGCTGCACCATCACCCAGATCAGGAAACCATGCAGCAGGTAGGTGCTGTAGCTGATTTCGCCGAGCCAGCGGATGCTGCGTGGTTTCAGGGCGCCGAATAGCGTGTGCCCGGATGCCACGATCACAAAAAACACCGACAGCAGCAGCAACGGCATCAGGCTGAAGGCACGGCTGTAGGCGGTGAAGGCAATCGCCAGCGCGATCAGCGCGATGATGCCGGCCAGGCGCGTCTGACTCCAGGCCACCAGTTGCGGCCGGCGAACCCAGTAGGCGGCACCGATGCCCCCGAGGAAGCTGGCCAGGAAGTGTTTCTTCAGCGAGTGTTCCCAGCCGACGACCTGGTACAGGGCGTAAATGCCGATCAGGCACAACACCACTTGCAGCCAGTTGCCGCGATAGATGAACACCATGCCGGCCAGCGGCAATGCCAAGTAGAAAAACACCTCGTAGCCCAGAGTCCAGGTGACGTTGGAGATCAACATGCCGGTCTGGTGGTACTGGTTGACGTCCGGTCGGTCGAATGTGAGCCAGGCCAGGATCTGACCGGCGAGCCGGACGCCGGAATCTTTCAGCTCCCAATTTTGCAGATAGAAGACCGAGACGAACACGATCACCATCAGTGGCAAATACAACGGGTAGAGTCGAAACAGCCGGGATACGGCAAAGGCCAGCCAGTCGTGGTTGCGCCCTTGGGCGAGCAATCGGCTCCAGAACAGAAAACCGGTGATCATGAAAAACAGCGCAACGCTGCCCTGGCCGAGCTGCGAATAGAAGTTGCTCGGTGGAAAATCAATGATGCCGGTACGTAAAAAGATCCAGGTAATGATCGAGTGGTGCACGAACACGCCAAACGCCAGATAGCCACGCAGGCCGTCGATGCTGCCATAGCGACTTTCACCGGAATGCTGCAAGTGCCGGGCGATTTTCGGAACGGCGCGCAACAGCAGTGCGGCGGTCACGATGGCCAGCAGATAGGCTGCCAGCGCAATGAGGGGGTTGGTTTCGTTCATCAGTGAGCTCGGGCCGGGAGGCTGGCGGCCAGCACTTGCTTGTGCAGGTTGCTTACGGCGGATTTAGACGCTGTCACGGCGTATCCCTGGAGCAGCGCTTCGAAGTGATCTTCGAACAACCAGCGCCGATCCTCGGTGTAGCGTTGCATGTGCCGCAAATTACGCTGACGCAGGGACAGACTTAACGAGGACGGATAGATGCGCATATCGGCCAGATCGATCAGGCCGAACTCGCCGTCCTCCAGCACCAGTACGTTACCCAGGTGCAGGGAGCGGAAGTACACGCCTTGCTCATGTAGCTGCGCCATGAACTTGCCGAAACGCTCGACCAGTGCCTGACGCACCGCTGGCGCGGTGATCCCTTGCAGAACCTGACGCAGGGTGTTGCCGGGTAGTGGCGAGTAATGCACCGCACTGCTGCCGTCTTTGAGGCGGTAAAGGCCCAGGGTCAGTGGTGTTGGAATGCCCAAGGTGCGCAGTTGCTCGCTGTTTACCGCAAAGCGTTCGGAGTAGGGGTTAAAACTGCCCGAGGTGTACCAGCGACGACGGCGGAACAGCTTGAGGAAGCTGCCATCGGCCAAACGCAGGACTTTAGGCCCCAGCCCGTCTTCTTCGATCATTTGAGCATTCGCGGTCATTTGCTCGAAAGCTGTCGGCTTCAGTGTTTTAACCGGTAGGGTCAGCAGGCGTCTGGCGCGCTGGTTGATGCTTAGCGCGGCGATCAGCGCCAAGGGAATCCACAGCAGGAACCAGTGCTCTTTGGGGCGCGAAATGATCCCGCCACCCTCGGTCAGGCCGGCGCCGATGCCGAATATCAGCCAGGTCGAAGCGATAATAAACAGCGGCTGGACGCGATAGCGCCAGCTGCTCAGCAAGCCCCAGGCCTGAAAGAACAACCAGGGCAACAAGCCGAAAATACCAACGTAATAGAGCACGCCAAGCACAAAGCTATGGGGCTCCTGCAGGTTGTAGCCGACGCCCGGGTCGAGTGCCAGGCTGGCGTTGTAGCCATGGCCAATCCAGGGGTGTTCAGCGATCCGTTGCAGGACCATTTGCCAGATTTCGAGGCGGAAGGAATCGCCTCGCTCGATGAGCATCCGCGAAAACAGCACGATGACGCCTAACCCGCTGGCTGCCAGCGCTGCGAGCAATACGACCGAGCGGCGATTCCAGCAGATGAAACACAACCAGAGCGCGGCCAGTGTCAGGGCAACCAGTGGGGTTCGGGACCCTGTGGCGATCACCGCAATGAACATGACCCCCATGGCCGGAAGGCTGAGCCAGAGCACCTGGCGACGCTTGCACGTCATGCTCAGGCTTAGCCAGTAGGCACAGAAGAAACCGAAGATATGCGAGCTGAGCAATGGGTTGTCAAACGCGCCGGCACCAATCAGCCGCATGCCGGGCTCATAGATATGCGCAAACATGTACAGGTTGTAGACCGAAGCAATCAGCCCGACGATTGCGGCACTGAACAGCAACGGCTGGATGATCTCGCTGCGGTGGCGCACCAGCAGGTAGGAGCCGGCAAACAACAGCAACGTATGCAGTGCTGGCTTGGACTGGCCGGGAATACTTTCGTTGTCTTGCGGTCCCCAGCACAGACTCAGCAAGGCCCAGGCGGCGAACATCAGCAGTGCAATGAACACCGGTTCGCGTATCAACTCCTTGAGTTCCCGCGGGCGCAGGCACAGGGCAATCAGCGATGGAATGCTGAAAAGACCATAAAACAGTTTGTGGTGAAGGCTGCGTCCGGGCAGAAAGAACAGCGCACACAGGAGCAAGAGATAGCCCAGTGGAAGAATCCACAGGCAAATGAAATCGAAGATTCGATTGGACGTATTGTTGAAACCGCTGAGTTGCATGCTGAGAGATTCAATCCTGAAGTTGATCGGCCATTTCGGTGTGATGGCTATTTGATGCCGAATGCAGTGCCTAACAATAACAGCCTTTATGCGTTTGCCAGAACCCTGAAGAAGCTGTGCTAAAGTCAGCGTCCTTTTTATCGACATTCGCGTGATATGACCGACTCCAGTCTCTCCGCAAGCCCATCGAGCTTGAAAATCTACTTCCGTCTGCTCGGCTATGTCCGGCCGTACATCAGTCTTTTCCTGATCAGCATTGTCGGTTTTCTGATTTTCGCTTCGACGCAGCCAATGCTCGGCTACATCCTCAAGTACTTCGTCGACGGTCTGTCCAATCCAGAGGCCGTGCTGTTTCCGACGGTGCCTTACCTGCGCGACCTGCAACTGCTGCAGGCGGTGCCGTTGCTGATCATCCTGATCGCGGCGTGGCAGGGGTTGGGTTCTTACCTGGGTAACTACTTCCTGGCCAAGGTTTCCCTCGGGCTGGTCCACGACCTGCGGGTGCAACTGTTCAACAACCTGCTGGTCTTGCCGAATCGTTACTTCGACAAGCATAACTCGGGTCATCTGATTTCGCGTATCACCTTCAACGTGACCATGGTCACCGGGGCGGCGACAGATGCGATCAAGGTCGTAATCCGTGAAGGCATGACGGTGATCTTCCTGTTTGGCTCGCTGCTGATCATGAACTGGCGCCTGACGCTGGTGATGGTCGCGATCCTGCCGCTGATTGCCGTCATGGTGCGCACCGCCAGCAAGAAATTTCGCAAACAGAGCAAGAAAATCCAGACGGCCATGGGCGATGTGACCCACGTGTCCTCGGAAACGATCCAGGGCTATCGCGTGGTTCGCAGCTTCGGCGGCGAAGTCTACGAGCAAAATCGTTTCCTGGCAGCGAGCCAGGGCAACACCGACAAGCAACTGCGCATGACCCGTACCGGCGCGATCTACACGCCGCTGCTGCAACTGGTGATCTACAGCGCCATGGCGGTGCTGATGTTCCTGGTGCTGTACCTGCGCGGTGATGCTTCTGCCGGTGACATGATTGCCTACATCACCCTGGCCGGCCTGCTGCCCAAGCCGATCCGTCAATTGTCGGAAGTCAGCTCGACCATCCAGAAAGGCGTGGCCGGTGCCGAAAGCATTTTCGAGCAACTGGACGTCGAGCCGGAAGTCGATAACGGCACCGTCGAGCGCGACTCGGTCAGCGGTCGCCTGGACGTGCGCAACCTGAGCTTCACCTACCCGGACACCGATCGCCAGGTGCTCAACGACATCAGCTTCTCGGTCGAACCGGGGCAAATGGTGGCGCTGGTGGGACGCTCGGGCAGCGGCAAATCGACCCTGGCCAACCTGATTCCACGCTTCTATCACCACGACAAGGGCGAGATCCTGATCGATGGCGTTGAAGTGGAACAATACAAACTGCTGAACCTGCGCAAGCACATCGCCCAGGTGACCCAGCATGTGACGTTGTTCAGCGACACCGTGGCCAACAACATCGCCTATGGCGATCTGGCCGGCGCGCCCCGTGAAGACATCGAGAAAGCGGCGAAAGACGCTTACGCCATGGACTTCATCGCGCAGTTGCCGGAAGGCCTGGACACTCAGGTCGGCGAGAACGGCGTGTTGCTGTCCGGTGGCCAGCGCCAGCGTCTGGCGATTGCCCGGGCACTGCTGAAGAACGCGCCACTGCTGATCCTCGACGAGGCCACTTCGGCCCTTGATACCGAATCGGAGCGGCACATCCAGGCAGCGCTGGACCAGGTCATGAAAGGCCGGACCACCCTGGTGATCGCCCACCGGCTGTCGACCATCGAAAAGGCTGACTTGATTCTGGTCATGGATCAGGGCCGCATCGTCGAGCGCGGCACCCATGCCGAACTGCTGGCGCAGAACGGTTACTACGCTCGCTTGAACGCCATGGGCCTCGATGCCCCGGCTGAAGACATCGCCTGATCGGGTACGAGGGTGAGCCCGGCTCACCCTCGCGCTTACCGGACGTGCAATGTGCCCGGTGATTTGTGTCCGAATCCTTACCCTTCTTGACCAAACCTGAATAAAACTCCGCACCGCGCTTGTTAAGGTTCCTGAACGAACTTTTGACTTCAATCGAAGGGGCCATCCCCCTCGCGCGGGTACCGCAATGTTGCAACGATATCTCTGGAAACTATTGCCCAAGCAGCAGCGAGCCTTCCTGCTGGGGCGCCTGTCGGTCGTGGACCGTCAGGTGGTGAACAAGTCGATGTCAGCCAATCTGCAATTCCCCACGTCCTTCGCACAACATGGGTGCCTGTTCATTCATGTGCCCAAATGCGCCGGCAGCAGTGTGTGCGCGGCATTGTTCGACGACTGGAGCCCCGGACACTTGCCGTTGTACTGGTACGAGCAGCAGTTCCCCGAACAGTTTGCCGCCAGTTTCAAGTTCGCTTTCGTCCGCGATCCACTGGAAAGGGCTTACTCGGCTTACGCTTTTCTTCGGGGGAACGAGCTGGGACGGCGCGACCACGCGGCGCAGAAACTGGTGAGTCAGTACCGCGATTTCGACGACTTCGTGGCGCGCTGGCTGCATCCGGAGACGATCAGCCGTCAACTGCATTTTGCCGCTCAGACGGATTTTCTCACCGACTCCCTGGGGCATCTGGCCCTCGACTTCATCGGCTATCAAGAGCACTTGGCGCGGGATTTCGCGCTGGTGTGCGAGCAGTTGAAGCACCCGGTGACGTTGCCTTATCTCAACGGCTCACAGCAGCGCCTGCCAAGGCTGGCCCGCGATTTCTGTTCCGTGCGGACCCGACGGCTGGTGCGCCGGGTGTATCAGCGTGATTACGAGATGCTCGGTTATGAATAAAGCCCGGTCGATTTGAAGACGCCTAGGTCCGGCTTCGGCGATTTTGCTCAATAAATGATCAGAAACCCCTGTCAATTCATCCTGTTGCAGCCGCCGCACAAGCCTGCGCCAACCCTGTGTTAATATCGCGCCCCTGTTCATTTTGTATGTGGGTTGCTCCATGAAGTTGTCCATGCCGCGATTCGATCAAGCCCCTGTCTTGGTGGTCGGCGATGTCATGCTCGACCGTTACTGGCATGGTGGTACCTCACGGATTTCCCCTGAGGCGCCGGTACCGGTGGTCAAGGTCGAGCAAATCGAGGACCGCCCGGGCGGTGCCGCCAACGTTGCTCTCAACATCGCCGCCCTCGGCGCCCCGGCTTCGCTGGTCGGCGTGACCGGCGACGATGAAGCTGCCGACAGCCTGGCCAATAGCCTCAAGGGTGCAGGCGTGCGCGCGTTGTTCCAGCGCATTGCGCACCAGCCGACCATCGTCAAGTTGCGGGTCATGAGCCGTCACCAGCAATTGCTGCGTATCGACTTCGAAGAACCGTTCGCCACCGACGCCCTGGCGTTGGGCGAGCAGGTCGACGAATTGCTCGAAGGCATCAAGGTGCTGGTGCTGTCCGACTACGGCAAAGGCGCACTGAAAAACCATCAGGTGCTGATCCAGGCCGCCCGCGCCCGTGGCATTCCGGTGCTGGCCGACCCCAAGGGCAAGGATTTCTCGATCTACCGTGGTGCGACCGTGATCACGCCGAACCTCAGCGAGTTCGAAGCCATCGTTGGCGGTTGCGCCGATGAGCACGAACTCGTGAGCAAGGGCGCGACCCTGATGCACGACCTCGACCTCGGCGCCTTGCTGGTGACCCGTGGCGAGCACGGCATGACGTTGCTGCGCCCGGATCATCCGGCGTTGCACCTGCCGGCCCGCGCCCGTGAAGTGTTCGACGTGACCGGCGCCGGTGACACGGTGATTTCTACCCTGGCGGCGGCAATTGCCGCTGGCGAAGAACTGCCCCACGCGGTGGCCCTGGCCAACCTGGCGGCGGGCATTGTGGTCGGCAAGCTCGGTACGGCGTGCATCAGCGCGCCGGAACTGCGTCGCGCGATCCAGCGTGAAGAAGGCTCCGAGCGCGGTGTACTCGGCCTCGAACAGCTGTTGTTGGCGGTCGATGATGCCCGTGCGCACAACGAGCGGATCGTCTTCACCAACGGCTGCTTCGACATTCTGCATGCCGGCCATGTGACCTACCTCGAGCAGGCGCGAGCCCAAGGCGATCGCCTGATCGTCGCGGTCAATGACGATGCTTCGGTGAGCCGCTTGAAAGGGCCGGGTCGTCCGATCAACAGCGTTGACCGGCGCATGGCGGTACTGGCCGGTCTGGGCGCGGTGGATTGGGTCATCAGCTTCCCTGAAGGCACCCCGGAAAACCTGCTGCGCGAGGTCAAGCCGGACGTGTTGGTCAAGGGTGGTGATTACGGGATCGACCAGGTGGTCGGCGCGGACATCGTCGCGGCTTACGGCGGGACAGTGAAAGTGCTGGGGCTGGTGGAAAACAGCTCGACGACCGCGATTGTCGAGAAGATCCGCAATAACTGAGAACGACGCGGTCACTGTGGCGAGGGAGCTTGCTCCCGTTGGGGCGCGAAGCGGCCCTAAAACCATACACCGCGATTATTCAGGTTAATCGCATCTGGCCGGTTTACGACTGCTTCGCAGCCGAGCGGGAGCAAGCTCCCTCGCCACAAAGTCAAAAGATCGCAGCCTTCGGCAGCTCTACAGGGTTATATGTACACCTGTAGGAGCTGACGAAGGCTGCGATCTTTTGCTTTTAAGAACCGACTTTTTTACGCGGCACGATTTTCTTCAGCAACTGCTTCGCCTTCCCCCGCAACCGCGCCAATCCTGAATCCTTCCCCGGCGGCGCCAGGCCCTGTTGCCGCACCCAATCCTTCCAGCGAATCCGCTCATCGCGCACCAGCCAGCCTTCCTGCTGGGCAAAGCTCTCGGCCAGGTACAAACCACGGGTGCTCGCCGGGTACAGTTGATCTTTTTTCAGCGTGTAGAGCTCAGCCATCGGCTGGCCATCCTGCAATGGCATCAGGTACAAGTCCGGCCGTTTACGATCCAGCCGTGCCACTAACTGGTCGCCTTCAAGGCGTTCGTCCACATGAAACAGACTCAGGGACTTGGCTTCCTTGGGCACGTCCAGGCGCAAATCGTAGATCAGTTGCAGCGAAGCGGTGGGCAAATGCACATAAGCTCGCGGCCGTTCGATCAACTGCATGTTGGCGCAGCGCACCGGGCGCGCCGAACCGGACAGTGGCGACAGGCGAAACGGCAGGGCTTCGCGGTAATGCAGGGCAGAGGAGTAGGGCGCCGGCAGCCAGGTGTCGTTGAAACGCCCCCCGAGCCAGCCTTCCGGGGTTTCCAGCAGGCACTCTTCGGCAATCTCCTGGATCGCCGTGTGCAGCGGCAGGTTCAACTCATGAGCGGGTACATAACCGGAAATCAGCTTGAGCACCACGTCGCCGCGATCCTGCCGACGCTGACGCACCAGCACCCAATAATCGCGGTTCTGCCAATGCAGGGTCAGGCGCACCGAAACCCCGAGGTTGGCCAGTTCCACGGCGAACCGTTCGCTGTCAGCCACGGCGACCGGGCGACGGCGTTGCAGGGTCTGGGAGAAATTGAGCGGCATCCCCACGCTCTGATAACTCAGGCCTTCGGGAGTCGCTTCGACGTACAACGGCAGGGTCTTGAAGTTGCTCGGATTCTTTCTAATGAGCGTACGCGGCATGTCGGCTCCTGCTTAAGGCCGCGTGGGCGGCGTCAGTTACTACGAAGGACCTGGGCAACGGTCGCGACGTTGTGGGCGAGGTGCAGCGGATTGATGGTCCCGACAATAGCACTGGCAACGCCCGGATGTTCAAACAACAACTCGAAGCTGGCGCGCACCGGGTCCACGCCGGGGCTGAGGCAGACGTGACCGCTGGCGAGGGCTTTTTTCACCAGGATCGCTTTGCCGTGGGAAGCAGCATAGTCAATGACAGCTTTCTCGTTTTGTTCGTTGAGATTGTAGGTGACCATCGCGCAATCGCCCTGTTCCAGAGCCTTCAAGCCGCCTTCGACGGTTTTACCGGAAAAACCGAAACCGCGAATCTTGCCTTCGGCCTTGAGCTCGGCAAGTGTCTCGTAGACTTCGCAGTCGTTGAGGATCGCAAGGTCGTTGCCGTCGGAGTGCACCAGCACCAGGTCGATAAAATCCGTTTCCAGACGTTGCAGGCTGCGCTCCACCGAGAGGCGGGTGTGGGCAGCGCTGAAATCGTGGCGGGACTCACCATCGGCAAACTCTTCGCCGACCTTGCTGACGATCACCCACTCCTGACGCTGACCGCGCAGCAACGGGCCGAGTCGTTCTTCGCTGCGACCGTAGGCCGGGGCGGTGTCGATCAGGTTGATGCCCATGTCGCGGGCGAGCTTGAGCAGCATTCGTGCTTCGTCATCGCCAGGGATCTGGAAACCGTTGGGGTATTTCACGCCTTGGTCGCGACCGAGTTTTACCGTGCCCAGGCCCAAGGGCGAAACCAGCAGGCCGGTGCTGCCCAGCGGGCGATGCAAGTCGTGCAGGGTTTTTACGCTCATGGCAGCAGTTGCTCCCAGGCAGGAACGCCCATCGGTGGTTTTGGCAGATCGGGCAATGGTGCCGACGGGCCGGGTTGAATGCCGTCGCGGGCCAGGCTGGCGATGACGCGATCGGCGAAGTCAGGCGCCAGCGCCAGTTTGGTTGGCCAACCGACCAGCAGCCGACCCTCTTCGGCCAGGAACGCGTTGTCCGGACGGGTCAGGCCGGTTTGCAGCGGCTCGGCACGATCCACGCGCAGGGTCGCCCATTGCACGGTGCTCAGGTCGATCCACGGCAGCAATTGACCGAGTTCTTTCTGCGCCGTGGCGATTTGCTCGGCGGGTTCGCGGGCCACGCCTTCGGCTTCGGCAATGTCACCGCCCAAGTACCAGACCCACTGGCCATCGGCGGCCGGATGGGTGGTGACGGTGATGCGCGGTTTGGTCCCGCCGCCCAGGCAGTGGGCGTACAGCGGTTTAAGGCTCGGGCCTTTGGCGATGATCATGTGCAACGGCCGGCGCTGCATCGCGGGTTGGCTCAGCCCCAATGCTTCGAGCAGCGTGGCGGTGCCGGCACCGGCACTGAGGACGATGCGCTGGGCGCGGATGTCGCGTCCGTCGACGGTCAGGCCGACCAGAATTCCACCTTCCAGCAACGGTTCGATGGTTTGCCCGGCGAGCAAGCCGTCACCGGCCAGATCGGCGAGGCGCTGGATCAGGCTCGGCACGTCGATCACCAGTTCGGCCAAGCGATACACCTTGCCCTTGAAGCGCTTGTCTTGCAGGGCCGGCGGTAGCTGATCGCCCTTGACCTGATCGACCCGCCCGCGCACGGCTTTGCTGGCGAAGAAACTCGTGAGGTTGCCGGCGATCGTGCCCGGGGACCAGAGGTAATGGGCTTCGGACAGCAGGCGCACGCCGCTCAGGTCCAACTCGCCGTCACCGGCCAGCGCTTCACGCCAACGGCGCGGCATGTCGGCGATGGCTTCGGAGGCACCGGTCAGGGCGCCATGCAGCGCGTATTTGGCGCCGCCATGAATGATGCCCTGGGACTTCACACTCTGCCCGCCACCGAGGGTGGCGCTTTCCACCAGCACGGTCGAAAACCCCTGACGGCGCAGACGCGCGTTGAGCCAGAGGCCGGCGACACCAGCGCCGACAATCAGAACGTCGGTGGAAATAACGGATGGCATGCAGCGACCTCAGTGTTCAAGACGAGGGCGCAGTATACAGACTCGAAGATTGGAGGTTTTGCTGGTGATCAATCGATGGCCAGACACAAACCCCTGTGGGAGCGAGCTTGCTCGCGATAGCGGTGGGTCAGTCAACATCGAAGCTGAATGTCATGCCGCCATCGCGAGCAAGCTCGCTCCCACAATGGATCGGGCTTCTGATCTTAGTGCCCGGCGGTTTTGGAGAAGAGCTGGATCACTACGACGCCCAACACAATGAGCGCCATCCCCAACATCGCCGGCACATCCAGCTTCTGCCCATAGATAAACAGCGCCGCGACGCTGACCATCACAATCCCCATCCCGGCCCACACCGCGTAAGCCACACCCACCGGCACGCTGCGCACCACGAGGGTCAGCATCCAGAACGCGATGCCGTAGCCGACGATCACCAGGATCAGCGGCAGGGGCGTGCTGAAACCTTTGACCGCTTTCATCGAAACAGTGGCGATCACTTCGGCGCAGATGGCGATGGCCAGGTAGTAGTAAGCGGTCATGGGGTAATCCTCGTGTGAAGTGTTGCTTTCTGAGGTCGGCATTCTAGAGATTCCCCAGATGCGGTAAAGTCATTACCTATCTGCCATCGAGATAGGTCGAGCCATGAACATGCAATGGAACCTGGAACAGCTGCGCCTGTTTGTCAGCGTAGCGGAGCAGCGCTCGTTTTCGGCGGTGGCGCGAGACCAGCGCAAGGCGCAGTCGGCGGTCAGCAGCTCTATTGCGTTGCTTGAAGAAGACCTCGGCGTGAGCCTGTTCGACCGCAGCAGCGGCCGCCAGCCGAAGCTGACCGAGGCCGGCAGTGCCTTGCTCGAAGAGGCGCGCGAGGTGCTGCGACAGTGTGAGCGTTTGAACGGTCGGGCGCTGGCAATGATGCGCGGCCAGGAAGCACGCATCCGTCTGGCCCAGGATGAGGCGATGCCTTTTCAGCCGATCGTCGACAGTCTCAGCGCGCTCGCGGTGCAGTTTCCCAGCCTGGAAGTGCAATTGTCCAACGGCACCCAGGGCGATGTGGCGAGAAAACTCTTGGAGCGCCGCGCCGATCTCGGTTTGTTGTTCTACCACGACCAGATTCCCGAGGCGCTGGAGCGGCGGGTATTGGGCAGCATCGAAATGGTCACCGTGTGTGGCGTCGGCCATCCCTTGGCGGCGCTGGATGAGGTCAACTGCCAGCAACTGGCCCAACATCGCCAATTGCTGATGGCTGCGCAATCCAGCGTTTATCCCGGTAGCGAGCCGGCCAGCCCGCAGGTCTGGCGCGCTGACAGCTTCTACGTCATCGCCGAATTGCTGATGCGCGGCCTCGGCTGGGCGTGGTTGCCGCGCAACGTGGTGCAGTATTCGGGGTATCAACGGCAGATGGTCGAACTGGTCAGCGAATGGACCCCGCCGGCGCTGGTGGTGGAATTGGTCTGGCGCCGCGACGAACCGCTCGGGCCAGCGGCGCGTTGGTTGGCCGAACGTTTTGCCGTGCACTTGCAGGCGATCGGCTGAAAACCCGATAAACTCCGCCGCCATGAATAGAACTCTCTACACCGCGCTGTTTTATCTGGGGCTGCCACTGGTAGCGATTCGACTGTGGCTGCGTTCGCGCAAGGCGCCGGCGTATGCCAAGCGCATTGGCGAGCGGTTCTCCTACGGGTTGCCGGTCATGAAGCCGGGCGGCATCTGGGTGCACGCCGTGTCCGTGGGCGAAAGCATCGCGGCGGCGCCGATGATCCGCGCCTTGCTGCAACGTTATCCGACGCTGCCGATCACCGTGACCTGCATGACCCCGACCGGCTCGGAACGCATCCAGGCCTTGTTCGCCAACGAGCCGCGCATTCAGCACTGTTATTTGCCTTATGACCTGCCGTGCGCGGCGGCGCGGTTCCTGGATCGGGTTCAGCCGACGCTGGCGGTGATCATGGAAACCGAACTGTGGCCGAACCACATTCACCAATGCGCCAAGCGCGGTATCCCCGTGGCGTTGGCCAATGCGCGGTTGTCCGAGCGCTCGGCCAAAGGCTATGGCCGTTTCCATAAACTGACCGGGCCAATGCTGGCCGAGATGAGCTTGTTTGCGGTGCAGACCGAAGCTGAGGCCGAGCGCTTCCGTTCACTTGGTGCGCGTGCGGAAACCGTCGAAGTCACCGGCTCGATCAAGTTCGACCTGACCATCGACCCGCAACTGCTTCAGAGCGCCGCCGAGTTGCGCGGGCAGTGGCAGGCGCTGGAGCGTCCGGTATGGATCGCCGCCAGCACCCACGAAGGCGAAGACGAAGTGGTGCTGGCGGCCCATCGTCAATTGCTGGCCAGTCATCCCGATACCTTGCTGATTCTGGTGCCGCGTCACCCGGAGCGTTTCAATTCAGTGTTCGAGCTGTGCAAGCAGCAGGGTTTCGCCACGGTGCGGCGATCCACGGGTGAACCGGTGACTGCCGATACTTCGGTGCTGCTGGGCGACACCATGGGCGAGTTGCTGTTTCTGTATGCCTTGGCCGACAGCGCGTTTGTCGGCGGCAGCCTGGTGCCGAATGGCGGGCATAACCTTCTGGAGCCGGCGGCGCTGGCCAAGCCTGTTTTGAGCGGTCCGCACTTGTTCAACTTCCTCGAAATCGCCGCGCAGTTGCGCAGTGCCGGGGCGTCGGCTGAAGTCGATGATGCGGAAGGATTGGCGGTGGCGGTGCAGCGCTTGTTCGAATTGCCGCGAGATGCGCAGCGGATGGCGGAGGCGGGGTTGAAAGTGATGCGCACCAATCAGGGCGCATTGCAGCGGTTGCTGGATGGGTTGGGGCGGTTGATCGACAAATCCTGATCCACCGCTAATCAACCTGTGGGAACAAGCTTCTGTGGCGAGGGGGCTTGCCCCCGTTCGGCTGCGAAGCAGTCGTAAATCAGCAAATGCGTTCTAACTGGCAGATCGCATTCTCAGGGATTGGGGCCGCTTCGCAGCCCAACGGGGGCAAGCCCCCTCGCCACAGGGGTTTTTTTTATTGACCCGGCCGGGCCTTGAGTTGCTCAGCCGCAGCCTTGGCCAGGTCCGGTGGCAGGAAGTCTTTATCCGGGTTGTAGTCAGCCTTGAGATAGCGCGACAGATCCTGCAAATCCCCAGGGTTCAACGTGCCGGCCGCCTGCTTCAGGCGCAGGTTGTCGAGGATGTAGTCGTAGCGGGTGTTGTTGTAGTTGCGCACCGAGGTGTACAGCTGGCGCTGGGCATCCAGCACGTCGACGATGTTGCGCGTCCCCACCTGATAACCGATTTCGGTCGCTTCCACCGCGCTCTGGTTGGAGATGATCGACTGCTTGCGCGCCTGCACCTGCTCGACGTCGGTGTTCACCGCGCGGTGCAGGTTGCGGGTGTTTTCCACCACTTGCCGGCGCAGTTGCTCGCGCTGTTGCTCGGTCTGGTCAAGGCGTGAGTAGGACTCGCGCACCTGGGAATTGATCAGGCCGCCGCTGTAGATCGGGATGTTCACTTGCAGGCCGACGGTGGTCTGTTCGACGTTGCCGCCGTAAGGCTGGCCGAAGGCGCTCGGGTTGCTGAAGCCCAGCGCGTCGTTGTCACCCTTTTCGTATTTCGCTATCGCATCGAGGGTCGGCGCGTGGCCGGCCTTGCGTTGCTTGAGGGTTTCTTCGGCGGCGCTGACCGCGTAGTTGCTGGCCAGCAGATTCAGGTTCTGTTTGGCGGCGGTGTCGACCCAGGCCTTGGCGTCGTTCGGCGCTGGCGGCAGGATCGGCAGTGTATGAACGATGCCCTGGATCGAGTTGTACTGGCGGTTGGTCAGAGTGATCAGCGCTTCAAACGCATCGTCCACCTGACGCTGGGCGAGGATCCGGTTGGCCCGCGCAGTGTCATAACTGGCCTGGGATTGCAGCACGTCGGTCTTGTCCGACAGGCCGACGTCGAAGCGCTCGTTGGACTGGTCGAGCTGGCGCTTGAACGCCGCTTCTTCAGCCTTGGTCGAGGCCAGGTTGTCCTGGCTGCGCAGCACGTTGAAATAGCTTTCCGCCGATTGCAGGATCAGGTTCTGCTCGGTGGCCGACAGTTGCAACGAGGCTTGCTCGTTGACGTCCTTGGCGGCCTGGAACTGGAACCAGCGATCGGCACGGAACAGTGGCTGAGCCAATGTCGCCTGATAGGAGTGGGCATCGCGATTGGCGGTGCCGGACGGCTGATCGAGCTGGGTGCGCACCGAACTCAGGTTGGCCCCGCCCGACAGGTTCGGCAGCAGGCCGGCACGGGCCTGGGGCACGACTTCTTTTTGCGCGCCGTATTGCGCGCGGGCGGCAGCCAGGTCGGCGTTGTTGTCCACCGCTTCCTGATAGACGCTGACAAGGTCGGTCTTGGTGGATAAGGGCGCTTCAGCTGCCCAGGCCATTCCATTGGACGCACAAGACACGGCAAGGGCCAGTGAGAGTTTGCGCAGCATGAGGCCATCCCTAAAAAATTACGCTGATAATTTGAGCGCCAAAGGTAAGGCGCGGCCCGCGTAGCGTCAAGGCGTGGCTAGGCGTAGCGAGTGTAGTTGCACGCGCGTACCGCAACAATCTGCTAATTGCGCCATTCATCATGGTGTTTACCGCGGTGTTGGCGTTCTTTGCCAGTTGTGTCTAGACTGGCCGGGTTCTTGTCGGGGTGCCTTGCTATGAGGCTGAGATCGAATAATTTCGGATCCCGTTGAACCTGATCAGGTTAGCGCCTGCGTAGGGAACAAGATTTCTCGTCACCCGGCGAGTCCTCTTGTGCTTCGTCCGGGATGTTGTTCGACAATCGACAGTCGACAGCCCTCGAGCACAGAGCACAGCACCAACGGCATTTTCATGGCTGATTGGTCGCGTCCATTCGTTACAGGTTCGCTCCGACAAAAATCCACTGCTGGATGCTGTCTGGAGAGCCCGTGATGACGATAAAACTAAAAAATACGACGAACCTGAGTGATTCGGCCCAAGTCGATCAACAGTCGGTTCAACCGTTTACCCGCTCGCAAAAAATCTATGTCCAGGGTTCCCGCCCGGACATCCTCGTGCCAATGCGCGAAATCAGCCTTGATGTGACCCCGACCGACTTCGGCGGTGAGATCAACGCGCCTGTGGTTGTGTACGACACCTCGGGCCCTTACACCGATCCCAACGTCATCATCGACGTGCGCAAAGGCCTGGCCGATGTGCGTTCGCCGTGGATCGAATCCCGTGGCGACACCGAGCGCCTGCCGGGCCTGAGCTCCAACTTCGGCCAGGAACGCCTCGCTGATGCCGAGCTGACCAAGCTGCGTTTCGCCCACGTGAACAACCCGCGCCGCGCCAAGGCCGGGGCCAACGTCAGCCAGATGCACTATGCCCGCAAAGGCATCATCACCGCCGAGATGGAATACGTTGCCATCCGCGAAAACATGAAGCTCGAAGTGGCCCGCGCCGCCGGGCTGCTGGACCAGCAACACGCCGGTCACAGCTTCGGCGCCAGCGTGCCGAAAATCATCACCCCGGAATTTGTCCGCGACGAAATCGCCCGTGGCCGCGCGATCATTCCGGCCAACATCAACCACACCGAACTGGAACCGATGATCATCGGCCGTAACTTCCTGGTGAAGATCAACGGCAACATCGGCAACAGCGCCCTGGGTTCGTCCATCGAAGAAGAAGTGGCGAAACTGACCTGGGGCATTCGCTGGGGTTCGGACACGGTCATGGACTTGTCCACCGGCAAACACATTCACGAAACCCGCGAGTGGATCATCCGCAACTCGCCGGTGCCGATCGGTACGGTGCCGATTTATCAGGCCCTGGAAAAAGTCGGCGGTGCTGCCGAAGACCTGACTTGGGAGTTGTTCCGCGACACGCTGATCGAGCAGGCCGAGCAGGGCGTCGATTACTTCACCATCCACGCCGGCGTGTTGCTGCGCTACGTGCCCCTGACCGCCAAGCGCGTGACCGGCATCGTGTCTCGTGGCGGTTCGATCATGGCCAAGTGGTGCCTGGCGCATCACAAAGAGAACTTCCTCTACACGCATTTCGAAGACATCTGCGAAATCATGAAGGCCTACGACGTCAGCTTCTCGCTGGGCGATGGCCTGCGTCCGGGCTCGATTGCCGACGCCAACGACGCCGCGCAATTCGGTGAGCTGGAAACCCTCGGCGAGTTGACCAAGATTGCCTGGAAGCACGACGTGCAGTGCATGATCGAAGGCCCCGGCCACGTGCCGATGCAGTTGATCAAAGAGAACATGGACAAGCAGCTTGAGTGCTGCGATGAGGCGCCGTTCTACACCCTCGGCCCGCTGACCACCGACATCGCGCCGGGCTACGACCACATCACTTCCGGCATCGGTGCGGCGATGATCGGTTGGTTCGGTTGCGCCATGCTTTGCTACGTCACGCCGAAGGAACACTTGGGCCTGCCGAACAAGGATGACGTGAAGACCGGGATCATCACCTACAAGATCGCCGCGCACGCCGCTGACCTTGCGAAGGGCCATCCGGGCGCGCAGATTCGTGACAATGCGTTGAGCAAGGCGCGTTTCGAATTCCGTTGGGAAGACCAGTTCAACCTGGGCCTCGACCCGGATACCGCACGCTCGTATCACGATGAAACCCTGCCGAAGGATTCGGCCAAGGTCGCGCACTTCTGCTCCATGTGCGGGCCGAAATTCTGCTCGATGAAAATCACCCAGGAAGTCCGTGAATACGCGGCCAACCAGCGGATCGAAACAGTAGACGCCGAAGTCGCCCAGGGATTGGCGGACCAGGCAGAGCGGTTCAAGCAGGAAGGCAGTCAGCTGTACAAGAAGGTTTGATCTGACCTGAGGTCGGCGGTGCTTGCACCGCCGCTATCGCGAGCAAGCTCGCTCCCACAAGGGATTTGTGAGCGCCGCAAGTCCCCTGTGGGAGCGAGCTTGCTCGCGATGGCGCCAGACCAGACAGCCAAGATCTCAATGACACACTTATCCCTCTGAGATAACACCCTTGAGCATTCAACCCAGCACCTATTCCCCTGACATCGCGGTGCCAAAAGACAAACGTGTCTTCGGCGGCCGCGATCTGTTTTCCCTGTGGTTCTCCCTCGGTATCGGCCTGATGGTTTTGCAGACCGGTGCTTTGCTCGCGCCAGGTTTGGGTCTGTCCGGCTCGTTGCTGGCGATTTTCCTCGGCACCCTGGTTGGCGTTTTGCTGCTGGCTGCCGTCGGCGT
Organism: Pseudomonas sp. NPDC087342; assembly: GCF_044744265.1. Lineage (NCBI taxonomy): Bacteria > Pseudomonadati > Pseudomonadota > Gammaproteobacteria > Pseudomonadales > Pseudomonadaceae > Pseudomonas > Pseudomonas sp. NPDC087342. The sequence continues at coordinate 42,475 of NZ_JBIUXZ010000029.1, read as the reverse complement.
GATCGGCAGCGATACCGGCCTGTCGTCGATGGCCGCGCTCAAACTCAGCCTCGGCAAACGTGGCGCAAGCCTGCCGGCGGTGCTGAACCTGCTGCAACTGATCGGTTGGGGCTCGTTTGAAATCATCGTCATGCGTGACGCCGCCAGCCTGCTTGGCGCCAAGGCGTTCAGCGAAGGCAGCCTGCTGTCGAATCCGCTGCTCTGGACCGTATTTTTCGGTGGCTTGGCGACCTTGTTGGCCGTGAGCGGCCCGCTGACTTTCGTACGGCAGATCCTGCGCAAGTGGGGCATCTGGCTGCTGCTGGCCGCGTGCATCTGGCTGACCTGGAACCTGTTCACCAAAGCCGATCTGGCGGCGCTGTGGCACCAGGCCGGTGATGGTTCGATGCCGTTTGCCGTGGGTTTCGACATTGCGATTGCGATGCCGCTGTCCTGGCTGCCGCTGATTGCCGACTACTCGCGTTTCGGCAAGCGTGCGAAAAACGTGTTCGGCGGCACCGCGCTGGGTTTCTTTATCGGTAACTTCTGGCTGATGAGCCTGGGCGTGGCCTACACCCTGGCGTTTGCGCCGAGCGGTGAAGTGAATGCCTTGCTGTTGGCGCTGGCGGGTGCCGGCCTGGGGATTCCGCTGCTGCTGATTCTGCTGGACGAGTCGGAAAACGCCTTTGCCGATATTCACTCGGCGGCGGTGTCGAGCGGGATTCTGTTGCGCTTGAAAGTCGAGCACCTGGCATTGGCCATCGGCGTGATTTGCACACTGATCGCGTGCCTGGCGCCATTGGCCCAGTACCAGAACTTCCTGTTGTTGATCGGTTCGGTGTTTGCGCCGTTGTTCGGCGTGGTGCTGGTGGATCACTTCATCTTGCGCAAACGCAGTGCCCAGGTCGCATCAGCCGCATTGCGCTGGCCAGCGTTGCTCGCCTGGTTGGGCGGGGTGAGCACCTATCATTTGCTGGCTAATCTGTATCCGGATGTCGGCGCAACCCTGCCGTCGCTGGTACTGGCAGGGCTGCTGCAACTGGTGCTCGGTCGAGCCTTCAGTTACGGCCGGGAAACAGCTCGGGCCTGAGAATGCCATTGAGGCGCGGGTAGGGGATCTTCAGTTCGATGTGGCCCAACGCGTAAGGCGCGATGGTGCTCACTTCGTACTTGAGGATCACCCCACCGTAGGTCAGCGCCACGTTCTGGGTTTTCTGGAAATGCCAGGTTTTCAGGAAATCCGCTTCCTGATCAAGCTTGGTGCTGATCAGCCAGCTGTTGTGCGCCACCTGCGCGGCTTTCCAGAACGCTTCTTCCTGACCCGGCAGCAACATATCCGACAGGCTCAGCACTTTATGCTGCTGGCGCGAATAGTTGATAAAGCTGCGGCCCGGTGTGCCATGCGCGCCGCCGGTGTCCAGGTAGCTGGAAAATTCAACGATCACCAAGCCGTCATGCTGCTCACGTACCTTGGCTTGCAAATAGCTGCTGGAACGCGGTGCGGCGGTGCGCAAAAACTGATCGCGATAGGCGGCCAGGGTCGGCGCTGCCGGGGCGTCCGGGGTGCGGGTCAATTGCAGCAGGTTCTTTTCGACGATGCCGTCCAGCTGTGGCTCGTCCGGGAAACGCAGGGTGTCGATGTTCACCAACGGGCAATCAGGCGTGGTGCAACCCGGCTTGAGGATTTCCGAAGCATCGCGGGTGGTTTCCAGCGGCGTCCGGTAGTTGGGTTGGAACAGGCTCTGGCAAGCGCCCAGGGTCAGGGCGATAGCGGCCACGGAGGCGATTTTAAAAAGCGACATGGGCGTCCTTCATAAAACAGGGAAAGGCGAAAAGTTACCGCTTCGACTATCAACGGAGCAGTCAGTTCGCCACTAAGCTAATTAGAGTTGGTTTCGCCCTCACCGTCTATCCCGCTGAAGGTAAAGGGGCTGCATCAAAGGTCGCGGGCGCGTTAGGATGGCGCGAAGTCGAGGTTGCACGTAACAAAAAGGAGCCTCGTAACGGATTGCAGTAGAGAGGATTGTCATGACTGATTTTGCCAACGCCATTCCAACCAACGTTGAGATCGTTCGACGCGAACAGTGCTACGCGGGTTTCTACAAGCTCGATCGCCTGCATTTGCGCCATGAATTATTCGCTGGCGGCATGAGTCGCGAAATCAATCGTGAAGTGTTCGTGCGCCACGATGCGGTGTGCGTGCTGCCTTACGATCCGCAGCGCGACGAAGTGGTGTTGATCGAGCAGTTTCGCGTTGGCGCCATGGGCAAGACGACTAACCCGTGGTTGATCGAATTGGTCGCCGGTCTGATCGATAAAGACGAAGAACCGGAAGAAGTTGCTCACCGCGAAGCGCAGGAGGAAGCTGGGCTTGTGTTCGGGGCGCTTTGGCCGATGACCAAGTATTTCCCGTCCCCGGGCGGCAGTAACGAATTCGTGCATTTGTACCTGGGGCGTTGCGACAGTACTGGAGTAGGGGGGCTGCATGGACTGGCAGAAGAAGCGGAAGATATCCGCGTCACGGTCTGGGCCTTCGAAGATGCCCTGCAGGCCGTACGCGACGGACGAATTGCCAACGCGGCCAGCATCATTGCTTTGCAATGGCTTGCTTTGAACCGCGCTGAAGTGAGGGGGTTATGGTCGTAAACAAGCTGCGCGATCGCTATCGGGTGGACCTCGTGGGGCTGCAAGCCTCCTGCGAGGCGAACTACGCGCGTTTGATGCGACTGCTGCCGGACATGCGCAGCGAGCCCGAGGCACGGCGCATCGCCGTGACCCAGGGTGACCAGATGCTCGGCGTACTGGCCCTGGAAGTGCTGCAAGTCAACCCGTACACCACGACCCTGCAAGTGCGCCAGGAGCACAGCCTGCCATGGCTGCCGGTGCCGCAACTGGAAGTTCAGGTCTACCACGACGCCTGCATGGCCGAGGTGGTCAGCGCCGAACATGCAAGACGCTTCCGTGGCATCTATCCTTACCCGAATGCCGCGATGCATCAGCCGGATGAAAAGGCCCAGCTCAATCTGTTCCTGGGGGAATGGCTGAGTCACTGTCTGGCGTGTGGGCACGAGTACGCAGTCGTTCGATAGATGTGAACTGCGTCCGGTTCATACGTTTCCTCTTTTGACCTTCCCCCAGCATAATTGCGGCCTCTATCCAATTCCGTGATTCAGCCCCGGGAGAACGCCTTGCCGAGCGTATCCACATTGACCACCGCCGATTCGGCGTTGCTGGTGCAAATCTCCGACAGTCACTTGTTCGCCGAGGCGGACGGTACGTTGCTGGGCATGAATACGCGGGACAGCCTGCAAAAGGTCATCGAGCTGGTGCGTCAGCAGCAACCGCAGATCGATCTGATTGTTGCGAGCGGCGATATTTCCCAGGACGGGACGTTGGAGTCGTATCAGCAGTTTCGCAATCTGACCCGACAGCTTGATGCTCCGGCACGCTGGATTCCGGGGAATCACGATGAGCCTATGGTCATGGCCGAGGCGGCGGTGCAAAGCGCGCTGTTGGAGTCGGTGGTGGATCTGGCCAACTGGCGGATTACCTTGCTTGATTCGGCGGTGCCGGGTTCGGTGCCGGGGTATTTGCAGGATGAGCAGTTGCAGTTGTTGGCGCGTTCTTTGAGTGAGGCGCCGGAGCGGCATCATTTGGTGTGCTTCCATCATCATCCGGTGTCGATTGGGTGTGCGTGGATGGAGCCGATCGGGTTGCGTAATCCTGAGGGGTTGTTTGCGGTGTTGGATCGGTTTCCTCAGGTGCGCGCGGTTTTGTGGGGGCATGTGCATCAGGAGTTTGATCAGGATCGTAATGGGGTGCGGTTGATGGCTTCGCCTTCGACGTGTATTCAGTTTGAGCCTGGGAGTGAGGACTTTAAGGTGGGGGAGCAGGCGCCTGGGTATCGGTGGTTGCGGCTTTTGCCTGATGGGGTTCTTGAGACGGGTGTGGAGCGGGTTACCGGGTTTGACTTCACGGTTGATTACGGGTCTGACGGTTATTGATTTCTACTGTGTACATATCCATTTCTGCGGTAACGGCGGCTTAGGGTTTCGCCCTTACGGCGACTCACTTTTTTTTCAAACGCCAAAAAAAAGTAAGCAAAAAAAGGCTCGCCCCGAGCGTCCGGCCCCTCGCTTAGGCTCGGCGTTCCTTCGTTCCGGTGCTCATCTGGGGGCATCGCCTACGGTCGGCTTCGCTTCGACCTCCTCTCGATGTGTGCGGCTTCGCCGCACGGCGCTACGCGCCCACCCCCAGATGAACACCTCCACTCAGCCTCCCGAAGGGGCGGGTAGAGCAAGATCAAGGGCAGGCGAGCTAACGCTCGGCCTTGAGTGGTTAGAAGCGGGGCGGTGTGCGCTGGGCTGCTTCTGCTTCTGTAGGAGCGAGGCTTGCCCGCGAAGGCGTCCTGACAGACGACCCGTTTCTTCCGGCTGTACGCGGTCAAAACTGTGGGAGCTGGCTCGCCTGCGAAGGCGTCCTGCCAGACGACCAATCTCTCCCGAATGCACTCGATCAACTTGTAGGAGCGAGGCTTGCCCGCGAAGGCGTCCCGACAGTCGACCCGTTTCTCCCGGCTGTACTCGGTCAAAACTGTGGGAGCTGGCTCGCCTGCGAAGGCGTCCTGCCAGACGACCAATCTCTCCCGAATGCACTCGATCAACTTGTAGGAGCCAGGCTTGCCCGCGAAGGCGTCCCGACAGTCGACCCATTTCTTCCGGCTGTACTCGGTCAAAACTGTGGGAGTTGGCTCGCCTGCGAAGGCGTCCTGCCAGACGACCAATCTCTCCCGAATGCACTCGATCAACTTGTAGGAGCGAGGCTTGCCCGCGAAGGCGTCCTGCCAGACGACCAATCCCTCCCGAATGTACCCGGTCAAACTGTAGGAGCCAGGCTTGCCCGCGAAGGCGTCCTGCCAGACGACCAATCTCTCCCGAATGCACTCGATCAACTTGTAAGAGCGAGGCTTGCCCGCGAAGGCGTCCCGACAGACGACCCGTTTCTTCCGGCTGTACTCGGTCAAAACTGTGGGAGCTGGCTTGCCTGCGAAAGCGTCCTGCCAGCCTACCAATCTCTCCCGAATGCACTCGATCAACTTGTAGGAGCGAGGCTTGCCTGCGAAGGCGTCCCGACAGACGACCCATTTCTTCCGGCTGTACGCGGTCAAAACTGTGGGAGCGAGCTTGCTCGCGATGACGCCCGTCCGGACAACCTGATTCCTGCCTATATCCCCGATCCCCCCGTCTCCCTGTAAACTGCGCCTCTTTACCCGACGCTCAGGGAGTTCTAATGTCCGGTTCGATCCTTTATATCCACGGTTTCAACAGTGCGCCTTCGTCAAAAAAGGCGACTCAGTTGATGGCAGTGATGGAGCGTCTGGGCTTGAGCGATCAGTTGCGGGTTCCGGCGTTGCACCACCACCCGCGCGAGGCCATCGGTCAGTTGAATCGGGCGATTGAGGAGCTGGGGCGGCCGCTGCTGGTCGGCAGCTCACTCGGCGGCTACTATGCGACTCACCTGGCCGAGCAGCATGGCCTCAAGGCCCTGTTGATCAACCCGGCCGTCAGTCCGCACCGGATGTTCGACGGGTATCTGGGGACGCAGAAAAACCTGTATACCGATGAAGCCTGGGAATTGACCCACGACCATGTGACGGCCCTGGTCGAGCTGGAAGTGCCGGCGCCCCAGGATCCGCAGCGGTATCAGGTGTGGTTGCAGACCGGCGACGAAACGCTGGACTACCGCCTCGCCCAGCAGTATTACCGAGCCTGTGCCTTGCGCATCCAGGCCGGCGGCGACCATAGTTTTCAGGGCTTTGCCGGGCAATTGCCGGCAATGCTGAGTTTTGCCGGCATCGGCGCAGATTTGTATCAGGCGATTGATTTCACAGCACTGTGAACCCTCGCCCTTATTTCACAGAACATTGACGACGAGACCCCATGGCCACTCCCAGCGCTAGCTCTTATAACGCAGACGCCATCGAAGTCCTCTCGGGCCTCGACCCGGTGCGCAAACGCCCCGGCATGTACACCGACACCAGTCGGCCGAACCACCTCGCCCAGGAAGTCATCGACAACAGCGTCGACGAAGCCTTGGCCGGGCACGCGACGTCGGTGCAGGTCATCCTGCACGCCGATCACTCCCTGGAAGTCAGCGATGACGGCCGTGGCATGCCGGTGGACATTCACCCGGAAGAGGGCGTGTCGGGCGTCGAGCTGATCCTCACCAAGCTGCATGCGGGTGGCAAGTTTTCCAACAAGAACTACCAGTTCTCCGGCGGTCTGCACGGAGTGGGTATTTCCGTGGTTAACGCCTTGTCGAACGAAGTCCGGGTGCGCGTCAAGCGTGACGGCAACGAATACCAGATGACCTTCGCCGACGGTTACAAGAAAACCGAGCTGGAAGTCATCGGGACCGTCGGCAAGCGCAACACCGGCACCAGCGTGTTCTTCGCGCCTGACCCGAAATACTTCGATTCACCTAAATTCTCCATCAGCCGCCTCAAGCATGTGCTCAAGGCCAAGGCCGTGCTGTGCCCGGGGCTGCTGGTCAGTTTTGAAGACAAGGCCACCGGCGAAAAAGTCGAATGGCATTACGAAGACGGCCTGCGTTCCTACCTCGTAGACGCGGTCAACGGCTTCGAACGCCTGCCGGACGAGCCGTTCTGCGGCAGCCTGGCCGGTAATAAAGAAGCGGTGGATTGGGCGCTGCTGTGGCTGCCGGAAGGTGGCGACAGCGTGCAGGAAAGCTACGTCAACCTGATCCCGACGGCCCAGGGCGGCACCCACGTCAACGGTTTGCGTCAGGGTTTGCTCGATGCCATGCGCGAGTTCTGCGAATTCCGCAGCCTGTTGCCGCGCGGCGTGAAGCTGGCGCCGGAAGACGTCTGGGAACGTATTGCCTTCGTCCTGTCGATGAAGATGCAGGAGCCACAATTCTCCGGCCAGACCAAGGAACGCCTGTCGTCCCGTGAAGCGGCGGCCTTCGTTTCCGGGGTGGTCAAGGATGCGTTCAGCCTGTGGCTCAACGCCAACCCGGAAACCGGCATGCTGCTGGCGGAGCTGGCGATCAACAACGCTGGCCGTCGTCTGAAGGCCAGCAAGAAAGTCGAGCGCAAGCGCGTCACAGCAGGGCCGGCGCTGCCGGGCAAACTCGCTGACTGCGCCGGGCAGGACCCGATGCGTTCCGAGCTGTTCCTGGTGGAAGGTGATTCCGCCGGCGGTTCGGCCAAGCAGGCGCGGGACAAAGAGTTTCAAGCGATCTTGCCGTTGCGCGGCAAGATCCTCAACACCTGGGAAGTCGACGGCAGTGAAGTGCTGGCCAGCCAGGAAGTGCACAACATCGCCGTGGCCATCGGGGTCGATCCAGGCTCGACGGACATCGCCCAACTGCGCTACGGCAAGATCTGCATCCTCGCCGACGCCGACTCCGACGGTCTGCACATCGCAACCTTGCTCTGCGCGTTGTTCGTCCAGCATTTCCGCCCGTTGGTGGATGCCGGTCACGTCTACGTCGCGATGCCGCCGCTGTACCGTATCGACCTGGGCAAAGAGATTTACTACGCCCTCGACGAAGCCGAGCGCGATGGCATCCTCGATCGCCTGGTGGCCGAGAAGAAACGCGGCAAGCCGCAGGTCACGCGATTCAAAGGCCTGGGTGAAATGAACCCGCCGCAGTTGCGCGAAACCACCATGGACCCGAACACGCGGCGCCTGGTGCAGTTGACGCTGGACGATTTCGAAGCGACCTCGGAAATGATGGACATGCTGCTGGCGAAGAAACGCGCCGGTGATCGTAAATCCTGGCTGGAGTCCAAGGGCAACCTGGCCGAGGTTCTGGGCTGATGCGCTTTGGCTTTGCCATGGCGTGTGCGTTGCTGCTGACCTCGTTAACGGTGTCTGCCGAGCCGGCGCCAGAGCTGCGCGTGGTGTCCGAGCATGCCGTCGATGGCATGCGCGGCGGCAACCTGTCGGGGCTGGCCCAGTGCGGCAAGGACCTGTGGACGGTTTCCGATCGCGACGATGATCAAATCTACCGTCTCGACACGACCGCCAGCACCTGGCAAGCCGAAGTGGTGCGCATCGACGTACCTCCCGTGCCGGACACCGGTTTGCCCTGGGGTTTGCGTTCGCGGACCTGGGCGGCTTCTTTCGTGCGCGGCGGCGACCTGGATTTCGAAGGCATCACCTGCGACAGCGCCGGCAATCGCTACATCGTCAGCGAAGGCCATGCGGCCGTCCTGCAAGTACCGCCAACGGGCCCGGCAAACTGGCTGAAAATCTCGCCCATGATGGTTCGCGAAGCGCGGGCCAGGGGCATGCTGCTGCAATTCAACGCAATATTCGAAGGCCTGGCGATCAACCCTGCAGGCGATCAGATGTGGCTCGCCGCAGAGCGTCAAAGCCGAGGTTTGTTGCTGATCAAACGCCAACAGACGGTCTGGGATTGCGACGGTCGCTGTGTGCTATTGAGCGAAGCCGGCAAGGAAATGCAGCCACCACAATTTCCTCACGCGAAAGCGGTCAACCGGGATTTTTCCGACTTGTCATTGTTCGAGGGCAAGCTGTTTACCCTTGAGCGCAACGCCTTTCAGATCTGTCGTCGCGACCCGCAGACCGCCAAGGTCGAGCGCTGCTGGTCGTATGCCGCCGAGCTATTACAGAAAAACCGGCGTTATGCGCAGAACTACGGCTTGGAAGAGGCATTGATCATCGACGCCGACGGTGCGTGGATGGGGGTCGACAATAACTTCGGTCCCCGCGCCGACGGCGAGGTTCGCCCGATTGTCTGGCGCTTCGCGGCGCCTGAAGGTGGCTGGAGCGCCAAGCCATGAGCCAGCAAACGCCGGGCAAACGCGCCGGTCGGGTGTTTATGGTGTTGGCCTGGTGCGCGGCGTTGTTTCTGGCAACGCGGTTTTTCGGGCAGTTGGAAGAGCGTCAGCAAAATCCCAACGTGGTGGTCACGTCGGAGCAGGGCGAAGGTTTTATCGAAGTGAAACTGGTGGGCAACACCCAGGGGCATTTCGTCGCCAGCGGCCAGATCAACGGCCAGCCGGTGAATTTCATGCTCGATACCGGGGCGACCGATGTGGCGATCCCGGCAGAAATGGCCGAACGGCTGAAACTTGAACAAGGCTTCGGGGTGACCCTGAGCACTGCAAATGGTCGCACCGAGGGTTATCGAACCCGCGTTGACCGGCTGCAACTGGGCGACATTGTGCTGCGTGATGTGCGCGCCATCGTCGTGCCAGGCCTGGATGGCAATCAAGTGCTGCTCGGTATGAGCGCACTGAACAAACTTGAATTTACCCAGCGCGGTGGCACCATGCTGCTGCGCCAGACAACGAAATGATGAGGCCCGCATGAGCGACTCCCTTGATCTCAGCCTGGACGGTGTAGAACGCCGGTCACTGGCTGACTTCACCGAAAATGCCTACCTCAACTACTCCATGTACGTGATCATGGACCGTGCCTTGCCGCATATCGGCGACGGCCTGAAACCGGTACAGCGGCGCATCATCTATGCGATGAGCGAGTTGGGGCTGGACGCCGATTCCAAGCACAAGAAATCGGCGCGTACCGTCGGTGACGTGCTCGGTAAATTCCACCCGCACGGCGATTCGGCCTGCTACGAAGCCATGGTCCTGATGGCCCAGCCGTTCAGCTACCGCTACACGCTGGTGGACGGCCAGGGTAACTGGGGTGCGCCGGATGATCCCAAGTCCTTCGCCGCCATGCGTTACACCGAGGCGCGGCTGTCGCGTTATTCCGAAGTGCTGCTCAGCGAACTGGGCCAGGGCACTGCGGACTGGGGCCCGAACTTCGACGGCACCCTCGACGAACCGCTGGTGTTGCCGGCACGTTTGCCGAACATCCTGCTCAACGGCACCACGGGTATCGCCGTGGGCATGGCCACCGACGTGCCGCCGCACAACCTGCGCGAAGTCGCGACGGCGTGCGTGCGTTTGCTCGATGAGCCGAAAGCCACGGTCGAACAGCTCTGTGAACACATCCAGGGCCCGGATTACCCGACCGAAGCGGAAATCATCACGCCCCGCGCCGACCTGCTGAAAATGTACGAAACCGGCAAGGGCTCGGTGCGTATGCGCGCCGTTTACCACATCGAAGACGGCGACATCATCGTCACCGCGCTGCCGCATCAGGTTTCGGGTGCCAAGGTGCTGGAACAGATCGCCGCGATGATGCAGGCCAAGCCTTCCAAGGCTCCGCAGATCGCTGACCTGCGTGACGAGTCCGACCACGAAAACCCGTGCCGGATCGTGATCATTCCCGGCGCGCGCAAAAACTTCGACCACGATGCGTTGATGCAGCACCTGTTCGCCAGCACCGAGCTGGAGTCGAGCTATCGGGTCAACATCAACATCATCGGCCTCGACGGCAAGCCGCAGCTGAAAAACCTGCGGGCATTGCTGGTCGAGTGGCTGGAATTCCGGGTGCAGACCGTGCGTCGTCGCCTGCAATTCCGCCTCGACAAAGTTGAGCGTCGCCTGCACCTGTTGGACGGTTTGTTGATCGCTTACCTCAACCTGGATGAAGTGATCCACATCATCCGCACCGAGGAACACCCGAAAGCCGCACTGATCGCGCGTTTCGCCCTGAGCGAAATCCAGGCCGACTACATTCTCGACACCCGTTTGCGTCAATTGGCGCGACTGGAAGAAATGAAGCTGCGTGCCGAGCAGGATGAACTGCTCAAGGAACAAGCCAAGCTGCAAGCCTTGCTGGGCAGCGAAGCCAAGCTGAAAAAACTGGTGCGCACCGAGCTGATCAAGGACGCCGAAACCTATGGCGACGACCGCCGCTCGCCAATCGTCGAGCGCACCGAAGCCAAAGCCCTGACCGAGCACGATCTGCTGCCAAACGAGAAAGTGACGGTCGTGCTGTCGGAAAAAGGCTGGGTTCGCTCGGCCAAGGGCCATGAAATCGACGCCACCGGCCTTTCTTACAAGGCCGGGGACGGATTCAAGGCGTTGGCGCCGGGTCGTTCCAACCAGTTTGCGGTGTTTATCGACTCCACCGGTCGCAGTTATTCGGTGGCTTCCCACACGCTGCCATCGGCCCGTGGCCAAGGCGAACCGTTGACCGGTCGCCTGACCCCGCCGCCAGGGGCGACGTTTGAATGCGTGCTGATGCCCGAAGACGATTCGCTGTACGTGATCGCCTCCGACGCCGGTTACGGTTTCGTGGTGAAAGGCGAAGACTTCCAGGCCAAGAACAAGGCCGGTAAAGCGCTGCTGAGTTTGCCGAACAATTCGAAAGTCATTCTTCCGCGCCCGGTCACTGATCGCGAGAACAATTGGCTGGCCTCGGTCACGACCGAAGGTCGCCTGCTGATCTTCAAAATCAGCGACCTGCCACAATTAGGTAAAGGTAAAGGCAATAAGATCATCGGTATTTCCGGTGAGCGGGTTGCCAGTCGCGAAGAATATGTCACGGACATCGCCGTGCTGCCGGATGGCGCCACCTTGGTGCTACAGGCCGGAAAACGTACCTTGTCACTGAAGGCGGACGACCTCGAACACTACAAAGGTGAGCGTGGGCGTCGTGGTAATAAACTGCCACGTGGCTTCCAGAGGGTAGATGCGCTGCTCGTCGAAAACCTCAATTAAGCGTCCTAGAGCGCTCGATCTACGATTTAACGCGTAGATCGACGCTTTGCCGCTGGAGTCGGAACGCATATTCACGGATGATATGGCCTTTCAAGCGCCGGCGTGGCCGAGCGTTCTTCATATTTATTGAGTATTTTCACTGTGGTTAGCCTTGTGGCAACCACCTGGATGGGACGATGACTGCTCTGCGCCTTCCTTTTATTTTGATGCTCGCTGGCGTTCTTGGCCTGGCGGGTTGCAGCGTTCACCAACCGGTGTCGCTGTATCAACTGGACAGCGGAAGTCCGGTTCAGCCTGCGCAAAGCGCTGGCATGGCCGTATTGCTGGGCCCGGTAACGATTGCCGACTACCTGCAACGCGAAACCCTGCTGCAACGTCAGCCGGATGGCAGCCTCCAGGCGTCGGAAGATGGTCGTTGGGCGGGTAGCCTGTCTTCGGACATTGATCAGCTGCTGCTGCGTCAGGTTGCCGGTCATCTGGACAGCCAGCGCGTCGTGCTGGCACCGGCAACATTGGGGTTTACCCCGGATGTGCAGGTGCTGCTGACGATTACTCGCCTGGACTCGGGTGAGTCGCAACCGGCGATCCTGGATGCGCAATGGCGTCTGATCGACCGTCGCGGCCAGGTTCGCGATAACCGCATCATTCACCTGCAAGAGCAACACGCGGGCGGAACAGCGGCTCAGGTTCAGGCCCAGGGTGTGTTGTTGCAGCGTTTGGCCGAGCAATTGTCCGTGGCGCTGAAGCCACTGGCCAACCAGCCACCGATTGCTGAAGCCCCGCGTAAACCCGCGCCCAAGCCAGTCGCGCCAGCAGCGGAGCAGGACAAGCAGCCGAAGATCCCGATGGCTTCGCCGATTCGTACCGATATGGAAGTGTTCAGGTTCTAAAGCCTTGATGGATTCAACACAAAGCCTGCAGCGATGCGGGCTTTGTTGTTTCTGTGGGTTGGGAATCTACGGTGTTGCTGGCGGCCTCTTCGCTGTAGCAGCTGTCGAGCCTGCGAGGCTGCGTTCGAGGACGAAGTCCTCGCCAATGGTCTATACGGTTTACAACGTCACTTCGCACGCTGGCTGATCTGCGACTGCTGCGCAGCCGAACGCAGCCTCGCAGGCTCGGCAGCTGCTACAAGATTCGGGTGGCAATAAAAAACCCGCAGACAATCACTCGTCTGCGGGTTTTTTCACTACAGGGCGGTTACGCCCGGCGTTCGTGCATCCGCGCCAGTTGCCGTTCCAGCATCGATGGATAAGGCTCCATCAACCGCTCTACACAGCAAGCGCCTTCAGGGCTGGCGATCGGCCGGATCCGCGCACGCTGGCGGATCAGGGCGTCGTCGCCGATCTTGCGCTCCACCAGCAGCAGGTTGCGGCTGTGTTGCGACAGGGCCAGGGCGTCCTGAGCCGACTCGGTCAGCAGCAAGTCGATCTGACTCAGACCGAACAACTCGTCGCCCAGCGTCAGGCCCAGCTGCAATTGCAGGGTGATGCCGCTGTCAGCGACTTCGATCTGCAACTGATGGCCCAAGGCGCGCAGCAACTCACCGCAGCAGATGGCGTTGGTCAGGTAGTCGTCGCCGCTGTCTTCGGTGTGGAACAGCATCAGCGTGCTGCCATCATTCAGAGTGTGTAATTCGCTCTGATACAGCGAAGCAGCCTGATCAAGGCAGTCACGATAACGCTTGAGCAGTTCCTCAAGGCGCGTGCGCGGCAGGCGACGCAGTTGATCCTGGGCGCCCAGTTGCACGGCGAGTACCGCGCTGTGCTGCGGCACGTTCGAGATCACCGGTTTGGCCAGCGTTATCGGCGCGTGGTCTGCCGACTCATCGCGCAAATCAGCGAACGCGTCATCATCGTCATCGTCTTCGACGGTGCTGACAATGCGCTTCGGCGCAGGCTTGAGGCCGGCAACCGGTTTGCTCTCGTCAAAGCTCGGGTCCCGCAGATTACGCACTTCGAAGGCCGGATCAGCCTCTTCATCGTAATCGGCGTCGTCGAACTCAGGCTCCGGGACCGGCTCAGGCTCGGCCGGTTCCGGGGCGAAGTTGGCGTGCAGTTGGCGCGCCAGGTCGCCGATCTCATCCTGACGCTCGGTGGCCGGGGTGTATTCGTCGATATTGCGCAGCCACACCCGCAATTGCATCAGCGGCGTGGAGATGTGCCGGCCCAGGCGCAGGCTCAAGGCCAGGGACAACGCGAGCAGAATTGCACTCAGGATGCCCATGCTTTGCAGGCTGATGGTCATCGGCTGCTGGAACTGATCCATGTCCAGGCTGATGCGCAGTTGCCCGGCGGTCACGTCCTGGAAAGTGATCTTGCTCTCGTACATGCCCTCGGCTTCGCCCAACAGGCTGTGCTTGGGACGCTGACCGGACTCGGCGAGGATGCGGTTATCCACGCTATAGATGGCGGCGTGGGCCACCAACTTGTTTTTGGTCAGGTTGTTGAGCAGCACATTGAGGCTGAGGATGTCGTTGGACACCAACAGCTCGGTGGCCGAGGTGGCGGTCTGCGTGGTCAGGCTTTCGCCCAGCGCATCGGCCTGCTCGTGCATGGCCTGCTTGAACTGCAAACCCATCACACAGGCATAGATAACCAGGGCCAGAGCGACCAGGATCACGTTATGGCTGGCAATGCGTAATGCGATCGGTACACGGCGGTGGCGCAGTGCCCGGAAGATCAGCAGGAAGAAGTTATCGGTTTTTACTGGCGTGGGCCGGTTCACTGAGCTCGGCTCTTTTGTCCGTGAAGTTGACGCGCAGTATAGCGACAGGCCCTAGACCGGCAAAGCGCTGACGGTGCCCGATGGTCACTGAAAGTGGGTAGAATGCGGTTTTTTTCCACCTGCGGGGGTGCGCCTTGCGCGAAATCGTCCTGATAAACATCACGGGAGTCGACCGACCGGGTCTGACTGCGGCCATTACCGGCGTTCTGGCCCAGGGTGGTGTGAACATTCTCGACATTGGTCAGGCGGTGATCCACGACACCCTGTCGTTCGGCATCCTGGTTGAAATTCCTGACACTGAGCAAGGCAAGTCGGTGCTCAAGGACATCCTGTTCAAGGGCTATGAACTTGATCAGCAGGTACGTTTCACGCCGGTATCCGAAGAGGATTACCAGCAGTGGGTCGGCAATCAGGGGAAAAAGCGCCACATCGTCACCCTGTTGACCCGCAAAGTGACCGCCGGGCAATTGCAGGCTGTGAGCTCGATCACCGCCAAATACGGGCTGAACATCGACCATATCGATCGTTTGTCCGGGCGTATGCCGCTGGACACCCCGGCCGACAAGGGCAAGGGCTGCATCGAGTTTTCGGTGCGTGGCGAGGCGGCTGATCCGCAGGCCCTGCGCGCCGAATTCCTCAGCGTGGCCCAGGAACTGAACGTCGACATCGCCTTCCAGGAAGATTCGCTGTTCCGTCGCAACCGCCGTCTGGCGGTATTCGACATGGACTCGACGCTGATCGAAGCCGAAGTCATCGACGAACTGGCCAAGGCAGCGGGTGTGGGTGATCAGGTGTCCGAAATCACCGAGCGGGCGATGGCCGGCGAGCTGGACTTCCGCGCCAGCTTCAAGGAACGCCTGGCGTTGCTCAAAGGGCTGGACGTCAGCGTGCTGGATTCGATCGGCGCGTCGTTGCGACTGACCGAAGGCGCCGAAACCTTGTTCGCCGAACTCAAGCGTTTGGGCTACAAGACCGCGATCCTGTCTGGCGGCTTCACCTACTTCGCCAAGCAATTGCAGGCGAAACTGGGCATCGACTACGTGTTTGCCAACGAACTGGAAGTGGTGGACGGCAAGGTCACGGGCGTGGCGGTCGAGCCGATTGTCGACGCCCAGCGCAAAGCGGATCTGCTGAAAGAGCTGGCGCACAAGGAAGGTTTGCGTCTGGAGCAGACCATCGCGGTCGGCGACGGCGCCAACGACTTGCCGATGCTGGCGATTGCCGGGCTGGGCGTGGCGTTTCGGGCCAAGCCATTGGTCAAGCAGTCGGCAAAACAGGCGATCTCCACCCTTGGGCTGGATGGCGTCCTGTATTTGCTGGGCTTCCGGGATCGTGACGGACAGCTCTGAGTTCTTGGTTGCCTGAGCGGGCCTCTGTGGCGAGGGGGCTTGCCCCCGTTGGGTCGCGAAGCGGCCCCCTGCATCCTTTCAGGCACACCGAGTTATCCGGGTTGACGACTGCTGCGCAGCCGAACGGGGGCAAGCCCCCTCGCCACAGATGTTTTGGCAAGGCTCACAACGACTTCCACAACGAATCAAAATCCTCTTCTGCCCCGATCACGCCGCTTCCCGCGGCGTTTTCGTTTTTACTCGCCTCCAGTGAGCGGTAAGCAAACTGGTTAAAGCTGTTGGTGCTCGACACCCGTCGATCCAGCCCGGCGCGGCGTTCCTGGCCATTGGTGTTGATCAGCACCTTGTTGCCCTCCTGGAACGGCAGGCGCGGGGCGAGCAGGGTGGCGGGCAAGTCAATCGCGCTGATCGCCGGCAGTAACAAGCCGCGCAGATACTGACTGTGATCGTCCCGCGTGCGCACCAGTTGCAAGCCGCAAGGTTCGGCATATGGCGCAACCTGTTCGATCCCCATCTGCGTTCCGCCGCCACGCACCTGACGAATCCAGCGCACCACGGCGATGCTCCAGCCCTGGCCCGCCGCATCTTCGATGCCAACCATTTCGCCAGCCTGTAGCTCGGCGGGCACGGCGCCGGGCCATGCCAGGCAATAGCCGCCAGGGCTGTGATTGATGATCGGCAGGGCGTAGGTCGGGAAACTCTGATTACGGTCGGCGGCCTCGTGGCTGTCATCGTTCTGCAGGGTCGGGTATTCGATTTCTTCGTAAGGTAGCAGCGCGTCGCTGGTGCCATTGGGCGCGGCGTCGAAGGCCTGGCTCCAATTGTCTTTGCCGCCACCGACCGGGGACATCGCAGAAAACTGCGCCAGTCGTCCAGCGGGGTTTTTCAGGATGTCGCTGAACGATCGCTGCCCACCCAGATAAAAGTGCAATGCGCTCATGCCCACGCACAGAGTAAGGGTGCCCTGGCCAGGAGTGCGCTGGAAACTGCGCTCGGCGGCCTGACCCCAGGCCGCGTGCAAGTGTTGCAAGGTGTCCAGGGTCAGCCCGGCCGGTATGGACAACGCGTTGTCGTCCGGATTGAGCAAGCGAGCCTCGATCGCCGCCACCAGCGGTTGCGGATCGATCCCAAGCAGAGTTGCCTGCTGTTCAGCGCGGAACTTGGACCGATAGCGCGGCCCGGTGTCAATGTCCGGCGCGACGGCAAATAATTCATTGCCGGGTTTGCCGGGTTGCAACTTGATCCATTTGCTCCAGGGTTCCAGCACTTCGGCGAGCCGGGCGATGTGGTTCTGGCGCAGTTGATTGCAGCGGGAGGCGCCCAACAGCAGCGCGGCGACGTAGGTCTGTTCGATGCTCAGGTCTTGGGTCTGGCTGGCCAGTTGATCGCGCACGCTGAGGTTTTGTAGCCGATGTTCGCAGGCGATGCGATACAGCTGATGCAGCTCCAGCCACACGCCTTCCGGCACCGGGCAATAGAGCTGGGTGGCGCGGACCAACGGGCCGTTCAGGCAATGGATCGCCCGCTGCAACGCTTGGGTGAGCAGCGGCGCGCGATCCTTGGTAAAGCGTGGGGCGATGCGCAGAACGATTTGTTTATAGCCAATCGCCAAATGGCTTTGCAGCGCCTGGCAAAGGTTGGCGATCTTGCGCGAACGTTCGTCGAGGACAATCGCCTGATGCAGGAAATGCCGCTCCAGGTGCTTGCAGACGTAATACACCTCGGGCCGCAGCAG
Source organism: Pseudomonas sp. NPDC087342 (assembly GCF_044744265.1). NCBI lineage: Bacteria > Pseudomonadati > Pseudomonadota > Gammaproteobacteria > Pseudomonadales > Pseudomonadaceae > Pseudomonas > Pseudomonas sp. NPDC087342. The sequence continues at coordinate 25,059 of NZ_JBIUXZ010000029.1, read as the reverse complement.
CTCGAGCAGTTGCAGGCGATTCTCGCTGGGGGTCAGCAGTTGGTTGAGTTCGCTCAAGCCTTGATACAACTGGCGAGCGGTTTCGCCGATATTGGCTTTGGGCAGGTTGGCGATCCAGCGCTTGAGGTCGCGCGGGGTGGGTTCGCAGAATGACAGGCGCAAGCCAACCGGGATCGGCGCGCGCAGCAACAGTGGGGGGCTGGTCTCATTCATGCCGTGGAAAAACTCCAACCGGGAAATGGGCAGTGAATGACCTGACTGTAGCAGTTATGGCAGTGAGAGGTATTTTCGCTGATCTGACCCCTGTAGGAGCGAGGCTTGCCCGCGAAGGCGATCTCAAGGACGCCTTCGCCGGCAAGCCGTGCTCCTACAGAAGAGGGTACGAGGCCGGAAGCACCGAACCCCGTGGGGTTCGGCTCAGGGAATCAAGCGTTCGGCAAACCCAACGCTTGGCCCATTTGGACCGGCGAGGTTGCGCCCAGGCCTTCAACCCATTTGACCTGGTCCGGCCCGAACAGCACGACGGCGGTCGAACCCAATTTGAAGCGGCCCAGTTCCGCGCCTTTCTCCAGGTGGATCGGCGCACGTGCAGCTTCGTCGTAACGGAAGGTTTTCAGCTCGCGTTTCGGCGGCGTGACCAGCCCGGCCCACACGGTTTCAATCGACGCCACGATCATCGCGCCCACCAGCACCACGGCCATCGGCCCGCGCTCGGTGTCGAAAATGCACGCTACACGTTCGTTGCGAGCGAACAGTTCCGGGACGTTTTCGGCGGTGGTCTGGTTGACCGAGAAGATCCGGCCCGGGATGTAGACCATCTCGCGCAAGGTGCCGGCCAGCGGCATGTGCACACGGTGGTAGTCCTTCGGCGACAGGTAGATCGTCGCGAAGTCACCGCCCATGAACGGCGCGGCATTCGCGGCATCGCCACCCAGTAATTCCAGCACGCTGAAGCTGTGGCCCTTGGCTTGGAACACGCGACCGTGTTCGATCGGGCCGAGTTGGCTGACCGCACCGTCGGCCGGGCTGAGGATTGCGCCCGGGGTTTCGTCCAGAGGACGCGCGCCATCTTTCAGAGCGCGGGTGAAGAACGCGTTGAAATGCTCGTAGGCAGTCAGGTCTTCGACCAGCGCCTGGGACATGTCCACCTGATAGCGCTTGGCGAACCACGCGGTAAAGGCGTTCTTGAACCAGCGCACGCGGCATTCGGCAATGCAGCCGGCCAGTCGCGAGAGCAAGTGATGGGGCAGCAGGTATTGGCTGAGGATAAACAAACGCTTATTCATTAACTGTCCTTAAAAACCTTAAATCTCTACGGGGGTGTCGGGGTGGTTGCCCCATTCGCCCCAGGAGCCGGCGTAGCCTTTGACCCGCGGATAACCGAGGGACTTGGCCACTAGATAAGTGAAGCCAGAACGGTGGTGAGTCTGGCAGTGGGTGATGATTTCTTTGTCTTTGGTGATGCCGAGCTGGTCGAGGATCTGCGGCATGTCAGTGCGGATGCGCAGGTTGCGCGACTGATCCATGCCGGCGGTCCATTCGAAATTCACGGCACCGGGGATGTGCCCGGCCTTGGCGGCCAGGACTTTCTCGCCGGAGTACTCCAGCGGTCCACGGGCGTCCCAGATTGCCAGGTCGGCGGCACCGAGACGGCTTTGCAGGTATTCGCGGGTGGCGGTGGGTTCATCGTGCAATGTCAGTGAAACCGGGCCACCGACCGGGGCCGGGATCTGGATCGACATCGGCAAGCCTTCCGCCAGCCAGGCTGGCAGACCGCCGTCAATGTAGTGGTATTTTTTGTGGCCGATGACATCCAGCAGCCAGATAAAACGCCCGGCCCAACCGCCGCCTTCGTCGTCATAGACCACGTAGACCGCATCCGTGTTATGCCCCAGTTCACCGAACAACGCTTCAAGTGCCGCTTGCGGCGGCATCAGTCCCGGCGCTGGCGCCTGGCCGAGTTGCGTGCGTTTCGGATCGACAAAACGCGCACCGGGCAGATGCCCTTCGGCATAGCGGGCGCTGCTGGTCAGGTCCACCAGAATCAGTTCGCGGGCGTCGAGACGCGGGAGCAAGTCGCTCGGCTCGATCACCAGCGGCAAGCCAGAGAAGTCAGACATGTGAGGTCTCCAGAGCACAAAGGGGAGGATTGTAGCGCAGCCTTATTGGCCGCGGGTGCTAAAGCTATGCAGGGCCTTTTCGATGCACTGCGCGGTTTTGCCAAAGGCTTGCACGGTGATTTCCGAGAACGGCCCGCCGCCCTGGTCCGCCACCACGACCATGATCACCCGGCCATTGTTGACCAATGAGCGCAGCAGCAGGTGTTCGCCACCAAACTGCGCGCGCAGGCTGGCAGGCAGCAGCGCGGAAAACTGGGCATTATTGGCCGGCGTAATGCGCACCTGAGCCTGTTGCGAGAGCAGACGTTGCAACACGCTGCTCTGGCTCACTACAAAATTCAGGCCGGCGGCTTCTTTCGGCACTCCGGCGGTCTGGTGCACCCGCAGATTGGCGTGGGTGCGGTCGGCCATCAGGATCATTACCCGACGCATGCCGCAGGCAACCAGGGCATCGCGTGCCGAGGTGGTCAGGTGCATCGCGTTGGTGAAACGACTCGGCTCCACCAGCAGCGCTGCGCATTGTTTGCGCCAGTTGCTCAGGTCTTCAGTGGTTGGCGCCGGGGCGGGCAGCAGACCGGCGTGGACCCGGTTCATGCCCCACGGCCAAAGCAGCGAGACCGCCGGGTGCCAGAGGTCCGGCATCGCATGTTGACGGGCGCTATTGGCCGCCTGTTGGTGCAACTGTTGTTGCACTTCATCCATCGGGATTTGCAGATAAAGGCTGGTCAGGTACTGCCAGCGTTCACTGTGCGGACAGTCCCAGGCCTGTTGCGCCGACAGCGCCAGGCCGTTGGCCAGCAGCACGGTGTTAGCCGGTTGGTTGAGCCAGCGGCGCAAAGTCGGATCGTCATCGAGGCGGTTTTGCTGGCGCAGCGGATGATCGCTGTCTCGGGCAATACGCAGGACCTTCACCAGCTCTCGTTGCTCGTTCAATAGCAGGCGATAACCCTGCTGCACCCAGATCGGCAAGCGCCAGATGTCCACCAGCGCCAGGCATATTTCCAGCAGGCGCACGCCGAACAACTGTTTTTCGACTTTGCGCGCCGACTCGCCTTTATGAATGACCCGCAGTTCCCATTCTTCGAGCAAGTGCGGATGGGTCAGTGCCATCGGCCACAGCGGCGAGAGAAACAGCAGGCTGCCCCAGTGAATGTCCTGCCACAGTCGCGCCAGGCGATTGGCGAAGAAACCGTTGGCCTGTTGCGTCGCGTGCTGGCTGATCAATTGCAGCTGGCGCAGCGCTTTCGGGATCTCGGATTGTGGTTCGGCGGGCAGGCGCGCGAGCAATTCTTCGGTACGTTTCAACCCGAGGCGATTGAGCGCCACATCAAGGTTTTCCGCCGGCTCGGTCATGCTGCCATGGGTGTGGCGGTTGGCTTCGCGAATCACGCTCAAGGCCAGGGCCGGGCTTTCCTGCATCAATTCGGCAATGTCGCGCAGCGAGCTGCGGTTATTGCGAATGGCTTTGCAGACACGGTCATGACTCTCTTGCGGAACCGGCAGGCGCACGCCATCGAGAAGCTTGACCCAGCCTTCAAGAGTGGTCGGTTTTAGAGGTGGAACGTTCGTTTCATTAGCCATGGCTGGACGGGATCATCATTGGCTGTAAACACGCCCGGCGCGGGCTAAATTGGCTTTTCGCCTGAACTGGCTATAGTCTGGCGCAGTTTTGCCGATAAGTAGAAGAAGAGATTTTTTAACTTCCGAATATGACCTTGAACCCGACTCAGTAAGTGCTCTCCTACCTATGGCTAAATTAATCGGCATCATCGTCGTATTCGCGAGCGTGCTCGGCGGATACGTGCTCTCCCATGGCAAAATTGCCGCCCTGATTCAGCCTTTCGAGGTGATGATTATCGGTGGTGCGGCTCTCGGTGCATTCCTGCAGGCCAACCCCGGTTACATGACCATGCACGTGCTCAAGAAATCCTTGAGCATGTTCAGTTCGCGCTTCACCCACACCTTCTACCTTGAAGTGCTGGGCCTGATCTACGAGATCCTCAACAAGAGCCGCCGCGAAGGCATGATGGCCATCGAAGGCGACATCGAAGATGCCTCCGCGAGCCCGATTTTCGCAAAGTACCCAGCGGTGTTGAAAGACGAGCGCATGACCGCGTTCATCTGCGATTACCTGCGCATCATGTCCTCCGGCAACATGGCTCCGCATGAGCTGGAAGGCTTGTTCGACATGGAGCTCTACAGCCTCAAGGAAGACCTGGAGCACCCGTCCCACGCGGTGAACGGCATCGCCGACGCCATGCCGGGTTTCGGTATCGTCGCGGCGGTACTCGGTATCGTGGTGACCATGGCTTCCCTGGGCGAAGGCGACCAGAAGTCCATCGGCCTGCACGTTGGTGCGGCACTGGTAGGTACCTTCTTCGGTATTCTCGCGGCGTACGGTTTCTTTGGCCCGCTGGCGCATTCCCTGGCCCACGATGCCAAGGAAGAACTGAACGTCTACGAAGCCATCAAGGCCTCGCTGGTGGCCTCGGCTTCCGGCATGCCGCCATCGCTGGCGGTGGAGTTCGGTCGCAAGGTTCTGTACCCGGCGCACCGTCCTAGCTTCGCTGAGCTGGAACAAGCGGTTCGCGGTCGTTAAGTTATGGAAAATAATCAGCCGATTATTATCAAGCGCGTCAAGCGAATCGCGGGCGGGCATCACGGGGGCGCCTGGAAAATCGCCTTCGCTGACTTCGCGACGGCGATGATGGCGTTCTTCCTGGTGTTGTGGCTGCTGTCCACCGCCACGCCGGAACAGAAGATCGCCATCGCCGGTTACTTCAAAGACCCGGTCGGCTTCTCCGAAAGCGGCACGCCGTACATCATCGATCTGGGCGGCACGCCGACCCTGGCGCCGGAGAACACCCTCAACCCTGAGGTGAAATCCCAACCGCAGCCGGACAAGGTGACTGTCGATACCGAGCAGGTCGAAGGCATGGCCGAACAGGTCGAGAAAGAACGCCTGGAACTGCTGCTGCAAGAACTGCAAAACAAGGTTGAAGAGAACCCGCAGCTGCAGAAGTTCAAGGACCAGATCCTGTTCGAGATCACTCCTAACGGCTTGCGCATCCAAATCATGGACGCGGATAACCGGCCGATGTTCGATTCGGGTTCGGCGCGTTTGAAGCCTTACTTCGAAGACATTTTGTTGGCCATGGCCGACACCATTAAAGCGGTGCCGAACAAGATCAGCATCAGCGGTCACACCGACGCCAAGCCGTACACCGGCACTGGTGATTTCGGTAACTGGGAGTTGTCGGCCAACCGTGCCAACGCTGCTCGCCGTGCATTGGTCGCCGGCAGCTACCCGGAATCGCAAGTGGCGCGGGTCGTGGGTTATGCCTCGTCGGCGTTGTTTGATCGGGAGCATCCGTTCAACCCGGTCAACCGCCGTATCGACATCGTTGTGCTGACCAAGAAGGCTCAAGCGGCCATCGAAGGGGCGCAAGGGGCTGATCCAACGACCACGCCGGGGCAGGGTGCGCCGGGTGAAGCGCCAAATGCGCCGGCGACACCGGTCGATCCGAATGCTTTGCCTGCGGACAAGCAACCGGTGCCGGCGCATGAGCTGCGTGAGCGGTTGAATCTGTTTGAGGATGCGGCGCCGAAACCGGGTGATGCCGCTAAACCGGCTGAACCGCCCAAGCAATAACCCGCAAAAAAGCCACGGTGATCGTGGCTTTTTTGTTTCTGGCTGCGTCACTACTGCGTCGCGATGACTCGGCTCAGTTTTTTGGAATCATGGAAGATCAGTTATGGAAAGACTCAAGTCCTATTTTCAGCGGCACGGCAACGCACCCTTCAAGTTTGGTGAAGGTCGAGTCAGTGGCTACATCTCGGCCACGCTCGGGTTGTTGAGCCTGCTAGCCGTTCTCTGTTTCCTCTTTCCCGAATGGCTGACCACCGCCGAACTGCGCAAGGTCTACGACGAGCAATTTGCGCGCACTACGCTGCTGCTCGGGCTGGTGCTGTCGTTCAGCCTCGGCACCCTGAATATCCTGCTCAACAAGCGCAAGCGCTTGGGGATCACGGGGCTTGTTGCTTCAGGGCTGGCAGTGTTTCTCGGTGGTACCAATGTGCAGATAAGCTCGATCGGGCAGACGCCTTACTCGCTGGGGCTGGACTGGTTCGTCCTGGCGCTGCTGGTATCGGCCATCGTCTTCATCCCTCTGGAAAAACTCTATTCCAAGGACCCTGAGCAAAACATCCTGCGCCCGCACTGGCGAACCGACCTGACCTACTTTTTCGTCAGTCATATGCTGGTGCAATTCATCCTGATTTTCATCACCGCGTCGTCGAGCTATGTCGCAGGTTGGGCGATGTCGCCGGGCTTGCAGGCCAGCGTCCAGAGCTTCCCAATTGTCGTACAGTTCTTCCTCGCGGTGTTGGTGGCCGACCTCGGTCAGTACTGGCTGCATCGCCTCTATCATGTGGTGCCGTGGCTGTGGCGTATCCACGCCGTGCATCACTCGAGCACGCACATGGACTGGCTCGCGGGTTCGCGTGTTCACTTCGTCGAGATTCTGCTGACCCGCACCGGCGTGCTGGTGCCGTTGATGCTGCTGGGTTTCGCGCCGCAGGCGTTGAACGCCTACGTGATTCTGGTCGGCGTCCAGGCGGTGCTGGCCCACGCCAATGTGCGCATCAACGGCGGCTGGCTGAATTATCTGATGGTCCTGCCGCGTTATCACCATTGGCACCACGCACGGCACAAGGATTACATCTACAAGAACTACGCGATCCACACGCCATTGGTGGACATGCTGTTTGGCACTTTCAAGCTGCCGCCGAAAGAGTGGCCGGTGCGTTACGGGGTGTTTGGCAAGGACTTGCCGGGCGGGATTGTGCGTCAGCATCTTTATCCGTTTCAGAAGCCTGAGCCGAAGGTTGTTGCACCAAAACCACCGGCCGCGGTGTCCTGACTCAACAATCAAGCCGACAGAGATGTCGGCTTTTTTGTGCGGCTTTCATTTCAGCGGGGGCTCGCCCCCTGTAGGAGCGAGGCTTGCCCGCGAAGTCGGCCTGATAGCCGACCCACCTTTTGCATATGTACATCGATCAATTGTGGGAGCGAGCTTGCTCGCGATGGCGGCCTTCGAGTCGGTCTATTTTTGGAGGGTGTGCACATCCGTTTCTGCGGTAACGGCTGCTTAGGGTTCCGCTCTTACAGCGGGTCACTTTGGAAGAGCGCCAAAGTAACCAAAGCGCTTTTGCCCCTTTCGTTCGGAGCCTCGCCCAGGCTCGGCATGCCCTCGCTCCGGTCCTGCTCCGTGGGCCCGCCGCCATCGGCCATCCATGGCCGGGGGCGGCTAACCCGGCATCCATGCCGGGTTGCCCACTGCGCAGAACCTCCACTCGGCCTCTCGAGGGGGCGTGCACCGCAACAGCGCCGCGAGGCGGCCTGATAGCCGACCTGACTAGGGCGCACGCGTTCTCCTGATTCATTTTTAGCGCGGACACGGTCCCTGTAGGAGCGAGGCTTGCCCGCGAAGACGGCTTGGTAGTCAAACCACCTTTTGCAGATGTACACCGATCAATTGTGGGAGCGGGCTTGCTCGCGAAGGCGGCCTGATAGCCGACCTGTCTCTTGCAGATGTACACCGATCAAATTGTGGGAGCGAGCTTGCTCGCGATGGCGGCCTTCGAGTCGGTCTGTTTTTGGAGGGTATGCATATCCGTTTCTGCGGTAACGGCTGCTTTGGGTTCCGCTCTTACAGCGAGTCACTTTATGCGTGTCAAAAACCTCTTCGAACCCGGTTTTTCAGCTGGTCGTGAAAGATATCTGCGTTTTTCTTGTAGGTGCTGCGCAGTGACTCGCTGATCGAGTCCAGCATCATCGAACGTTTGGACATCACCTCGTCGCGGTAGGCATCAATAAAAAATTCAATGTCCTTTTCGCTGGTCAGCTTCGGCCATTTATCCAGATACAACGGCAACTCCGCCGGGCCGGTCTTGAACGAGCAGATTCGCCGATTGCTGATGGTGGCTTCGCCGATTTCGAACGGCACCCACCACGACAGCGCGGTGCTCTCGGACACTACCGCCAGCAGGTGCGTGCAGTCACTGATGTTGCGCGTGATGACCCCGGTGATGTCGTCGGTGGTCTGCGACTCAGGATCGAGCACGTCCAGATAGGTTTTGATGTTGGCCTGTATCAATCGGTTATTGATAGCGATGGCTTGTGGCCGATCCACATGGCGGTAGCTGATAAACACTGGCATCAGAAATGTCCCTTGATCGCAAGTTCACGGTAATAGGCGCCGAGCGCTGTCAGGCGGCAGCCCGTGGCGTGCAGCGCGGCGTAATACATGTGCTCGGCGTCCACGGGTTCGATCAGGCTGTGGCGGTTACACTTCTGCAGTTGTTTGAAGATCTCGCCATTATCCGGGTCGAACGCTGCTTCGGTGGGTTCGTAGCTGGGATCCAGCGGGAAGACATAACTCGGCTCCGGGAACCAGTCTTTCAACTTGCGCAATGTCTCCTCGGCAATCAGCGGCGCGACTTCGCGCAACGGGACGAATTGCGAGACGTTTGTCTTGAACACGGGCCGTTGTTCCCAGGCGCCGAGCGCGTTGTCGACAAACGAATACACACTGCCCGGCGTCACCTTGCCCAGCACATTGGCTGCGCCGCCGTGCAAAGCCTGTAACAGCAGGTCGGTGAATACACCGTGGCCTCGGCTTTCCAGCGCCGACTGATCCTTCTTGCAGGCGGTCAGGATGGTCATGCCTTCGCCGACCACGCTGTTGCCACCGCGCAACCCGCGCATCGCTGCGGCTGCGCCGGCCTGACAGCAGTCGAGGATGATGATTTTGTTCTTGATCTGCGGGGCGTTGTCCGCCCAGTTCAATATGTCGCTGATGCGAATGCCATCACCGCCCGGTGCAAAGTCCTGAGGGATCAATAGCCCTTCGTCGATGCTGGTATCGAATTGACCGTGGCCAGCGAAATACAGGAGTGCCACATCACAATCGCCGGAAAAAAGGCTTTGGATATGCTGTTTCATGGCCGTCAGTGAAAGGTCATCCTCGGCTGAAGTCAGGACTTTGCTGCTGAAGTTGGGCCGTCCACTGGCGTGACGTTCCAATACCGAAGCCATGGCCATGGCGTCGTTGTTGCAACCGCTTAGCGGTGAAACATGCTGGTAGTGGTTGATGCCAATAAACAATCCCTTGCGCATGTTCACACCGCCGTATGCAAGCGAATCGTGTTGACGATGCTGTTGGTGTTCCATGCGCATTCAGCGTGTGCCGCGTCACGTACTACCGTTGAAATACGCTCGGCGCCGAACGGTTTGATGGCGATGATCACCTTGCCCATGCGCTTGGCGATCTCGATCTCCTTGTTGATCCACTTGCTGTAGGTGGAATACATGCCAGCCATGATTAGCACCGCCGAGCACGGGCGGATCTTGTTTTCGATGGCTTCGATCAGTTGCTTGTCGGTTTTTGCACCAATAATCGGGTTCTCGGGTGGTACCGAAAAGTTCTTGAAGGTGAACGTCGGGTGCGCATTCAGCAGACGCACCAGATTGTCGTGTGTGTCGGAGTAGTTCCACGAATGACTGATGAACAAATGATAGGTTTGCATGGGTGTCCCTCGGTATCGCCAACGTGCGATGAGGGCTTGAATGTAGAGACTTGAGTGGCCGTAACAAGGCCTTGGACGTTAAAGAGACATGTCCTACGAGCTGGCGTGCAAATGCCTTACAGAGCAATCTGACGTTTAATTTTGAAGGGGCTTGTGTAGGAGAAAGCGAACGAGCGGCAGCCCGACAAGGGTCAGGGCTGCGATCGTGTCTGTTTAGTAGCTGGTTTCCGGCAAGCTCGCGATGATCGAGCGATAGCTGTTCATCCGTTGCTGTTGCACGCGGCCGTCTTCCAACGCCTTGAGCAGGGCACAACCCGGTTCACGGTCGTGTTTGCAGTCGCGGAAGCGGCAGGTGCCGATCAAGTCGTTGAACTCGATGAAACCGGCTTCGACGTCGGCACGGCTGACGTGGCCCAAGCCGAATTCACGGATACCCGGGGAGTCGATCAGTTCGCCGCCGCCGGGGAAGTGGAACAGCCGCGCGGTGGTGGTGGTGTGGGTGCCCTGGCCGGACAATTCGGACAGCGGGCCGACACGGGTTTCGACTTCCGGCAGCAGGCTGTTGACCAGCGAGGATTTACCGACGCCAGACTGGCCGACGAAGACGCTGATGCGCCCGTCCAGTTGTTCCTGCAATTGCTCCATGCCGTTGCCGTGGTGCGCCGACACTTCGAGCACCGGGTAACCCAGCGTGCGGTAGACCGCCAGCAGGGCATTCAGCGCCGGGGCGTTCTGCTCGTCGATCAGGTCGAATTTGTTGAGCAGCAGCAGCGGACGAATCCCGGCGTGCTCAGCAGCGACCAGATAGCGGTCGATCAGGTTGGCGTGGGGCTCGGGCAGCGGGGCGAAGACGATGACGATCATGTCGACGTTGGCCGCTACGGGTTTGAGCTGGCCACGGCTGTCCGGGCGGCAGAGTTCGGTTTTGCGCGGCAGTTGCGCCACGATCACACCGATGCCCTGGTTGCCGGCACGCCAGACGACCTGATCGCCGGTCACCAGCGCCGGCAGGTTGGCGCGCAAGTGACAGCGGAACACCTGGCCGGCCAGTTCGCCTTCGAGGGCTTCGACTTCGACCTGCACACCGAAGTGGGCGATCACCAGGCCGGTCTGCTCCGGACCCAGGTCGCCGCCCTCAAGTGCCTCGACAGCCGAGGACTCGCGTTTGGCGGCGCGGGCAGCGCGTTCGCCCTGAATCTTTTCGATGCGCCAGTTTTGACGACGATTGAGTTGGCGTTTGGCCATGGGTGTTCCGTATCAAGAATGCAGCGATTAGGTAAAACGGCCGCGAGTTTAGCACGCCCGACTACTTCCCTAGGCTAAACTGCGCAGCATTGCCTAGGAGCCGACACATGCAAAACCCGCAGAATCTGATCTGGATCGACTTGGAAATGACCGGTCTGAACCCTGATACCGACGTCATCATCGAGATGGCGACCATTGTCACCGACAGTGATCTGAACACTTTGGCCGAAGGCCCGGTGATCGCGATCCACCACAGCGACGCGATTCTCGCTGGCATGGACGAGTGGAACACCCGTCAACACGGCGGTTCGGGCCTGACCCAACGGGTGCGCGACAGCCGCATCAGCATGGCCGAAGCTGAAGCCGAGACCATCGCCTTCCTGGAAAAGTGGGTGCCGAAGGGCAAGTCGCCGATCTGTGGCAACAGCATCTGTCAGGACCGTCGCTTCCTTTATACGCACATGAAATCCCTGGAAAGCTACTTCCACTACCGCAACCTCGACGTGTCGACGCTCAAAGAGCTGGCCGCACGCTGGGCGCCGGACGTGCGCGACAGCTTCCAGAAGGGCAGCACGCACCTGGCGCTGGACGATATCCGCGAATCGATTGCCGAGTTGCAGCACTACCGCAAGCATTTCATCAAGTTCTGATTCTGTGGTGACTCTGTGGCGAGGGGGCTTGTCGGAATGCCGCACCACCCCGTTCGGCTGCGCAGCAGTCGTGAAACCTGTGTAAGCGGTGTGACTGACAGGATGCAAGGGAGTGCTTCGCACTCCAACGGGGGCAAGCCCCCTCGCCACAGGTTATCTGTTCGCCCTCTTTTGGTGCCGTCCCTAAATGGCTAGACTGCGCGCCTTCCTGCCAGGACCGCCGCCATGTTGCTGATGCTCTACCTGATCGCTATCACCGCCGAAGCCATGACCGGCGCCTTGTCTGCTGGCCGGCGTGGCATGGACTGGTTTGGCGTGGTGCTGATCGCCTGCGTCACGGCCCTGGGTGGCGGTTCGGTGCGTGACGTGTTGCTCGGCCACTACCCGCTGACCTGGGTCAAACACCCGGAATACCTGGTGCTGACCTCGGTCGCGGCGATGTTCACGGTCTTCACTGCTCGCTGGATGCGTCACCTGCGCTCGCTGTTCCTGGTGCTCGACGCCGTCGGCCTGGTGGCGTTCACGTTGATCGGCTGCATGACCGCCCTGGAAATGGGCCACGGCATGTTGGTCGCGTCGGTCAGCGGCGTGATCACCGGGGTGTTCGGCGGCATCCTGCGGGACATTTTCTGCAACGACATCCCGCTGATCTTCCGCCGCGAGCTCTACGCCAGCGTCTCCTTCGCGGCGGCGTGGTGCTACATGCTCTGCATTTATCTGCAATTGCCGGGGGAGCAGGCGATCTTGATCACCTTGTTTGGCGGGTTTTTGCTGCGGTTGCTGGCGATCCGGTTTCATTGGGAAATGCCGAAGTTCGTCTACAACGACGAGGCCTGATTTACACATTACCCCTGTAGCAGCTGCCGGAGGCTGCGTTCGGCTGCGAAGCAGTCGTAGATGTTCGGGGGCACCGCGAGTCTTGCGGCCTCGAACGCAGCCTTCGGCAGCTGCTACATGAGACCGTGCTGTTTCAGCGCCCACTCAACATGCTCACGCACCAACTCCGACGGATACTCGCGCCGCGCCTTCAACGCTTCCAGTACCGGAATGCTCGACGGTGCATTACCCAAACCCACCGCCAGATTCCTCAACCAGCGCTCATAACCCGCCCGGCGTAGCGGCGAACCTTCGGTGCTGCTGAGAAACTTGTCCTCATCCCACATGAACAGCTCGGCCAGCTCAGCGTTGTCCAGATTGTGCCGTGGCTTGAAGTCGCTTTCGCCCGACGGACGGGCAAAGCGGTTCCACGGGCAGACGATCTGGCAGTCATCGCAACCAAACACCCGATTGCCGATCAGTGGCCGCAAGTCTTCGGGGATCGCGCTTTTCAGTTCGATGGTCAGGTAGGAAATGCAGCGCCTGGCGTCCAGCACGTAAGGACCAACGAAGGCGTTGGTCGGACAGATGTCCAGGCACGCGGTGCAGCGACCGCAATGTTCGGTGGAGTGGGGCGGGTCTTCCGGCAGCGGCAGATCGACAAACAGTTCGCTGAGGAAGAAGTAACTGCCGGCCTTGCGATTCAAGACCAAGGTGTTTTTGCCGATCCAGCCAAGACCGGCCTTCTCGGCGATGGCTTTTTCCAGTACCGGGGCGCTGTCGACAAATGCGCGGAAACCGAAGGGGCCGATCTCGGCCTGAATTTTATCTGCCAGTTGTTGCACGCGTTTACGGATCAATTTGTGGTAATCGCGGCCCAAGGCATAGCGCGATACGTAGGCTTTTTCCGGTTGGGCCAGTAATTGCGCCATTTGCGTGTCGCCGGGCAGGTAGTCCATGCGCAGGGACACTACACGCAAAGTGCCGGGCACCAGCTCTTCAGGGTGCGAGCGTTTGCTGCCGTGGGCACCCATGTATTCCATTTCACCGTGGTAGCCGGCGGCGAGCCAGCGCTCCAGATGCTGCTCATGCTCGGCGAGGTCCAGGCCGCTGATGCCGACTTGCTGGAAGCCCAGCTCGCGGCCCCAGTCCTTGATGGATTGGGCGAGGGCGGGCAGGTCTGTGGTAATAGCGGGCATGAGACGAGAGAAACCGGAGCTGAGGTGCGTATAATTCTGCCAGACATCGGAGCCCGAAGACGCATGCCGCACACTAAAGATGATTTACCCGACGCGCTGTACAGCGCCGCGCAAGTGCGAGGGCTCGATGCGAGCCTGATCGCGGCCGGCACGCCGGGCTTCGAATTGATGCATCGTGCGGCGCGGGCGACCTGGCGTGCGCTGGTCCGGCAGTGGCCGACGGCCAACGAATTGACGGTGCTGGCCGGTCACGGCAACAACGCTGGCGATGGCTATCTGGTGGCGGTGCTGGCGCGGCGTGCCGGTTGGCATGTGCGGGTGTTGGCCGCCGGTGATCCCCAGCGTTTGCAGGGTGACGCGGTATCGGCTCACGCCGAAGCCGTGTCCGAAGGCGTAGCGATTCAAGCCTGGAACGCCCATTCCGAGTTGCGCGGTATCGTGCTCGATGCCTTGCTCGGCACCGGTTTGACGGGCGAGGTGCGAGAGCCTTATGCCAGCGTCATCGCGGCGCTCAATGCCAGTGGCTTGCCGGTGGCGGCGGTGGATATTCCCTCGGGGCTGTGCGCCGATACTGGTCGTCTGCTCGGCGCGGCGGTTCGGGCGGACCTGACCGTGACCTTTATTGGTTTGAAGCTGGGTCTGTTCATGGGCGAAGCGGCGGACGTGGTGGGCGAGTTGGTCTTCAATGACCTGCAAGCCGATCCCGAAGCGTTCAACAATGCTGTCATCAGTGCTCGTCGCCTGACTACCGGTAACCTGCCGCGACTGGCGTCTCGGCCGCCAACTTCACATAAAGGTCAATTCGGCCACGTCCTGCTGATCGGCGGTGATCGTGGTTTCGGTGGTGCAATCCTGCTGAGCACACAAAGTGCGCTGCGCAGTGGCGCCGGCATGGTGTCCGTGGCCACGCGTAGCGAACACGTGCCGGCCGCGCTGGCCAGAATCCCCGAAGCCATGGTGCTCGGCACGTCGTCGGCCAATCAACTGATGGGCTTGCTGGAAAAGGTTTCGGTGCTGGTGGTCGGTCCAGGCCTCGGTCAGGCCGCATGGGGACGCAGTTTGTTGTCCGCCGCTGCCAACGCGCCGCTGCCGCAGGTCTGGGACGCCGATGCGTTGAATCTGTTGGCCGCAGAGCAGGTGAAGCTGCCCGCCGATTGCATCATCACCCCGCATCCCGGCGAAGCAGCGCGATTGCTGGGGATAAGCACCGCCGAAGTGCAGGCCGATCGTCCCGCCGCCGCTCACGCGTTGAGCAAAAAATATACAGCTGTAGTGATTCTGAAAGGCGCCGGTAGCCTGATCGCCAGCCCTGATGGGCGTCTGGCGGTGTGTCATCAGGGCCATCCGGCGATGGCTACTGCGGGTTTGGGTGATGTGCTGGCCGGTTTGGTCGGTGCCTTGCTCGCCCAACGCATGCAAGCGTTCGACGCGGCGTGCCTGGCGGTCTGGCTGCATGCCAATGCCGGCGCGCAACAAGGTAAATCGGGCCGTGGGCTGGCGGCCAGTGATCTGATTCCAGCCATTCGTCAGTTGTTGGAGGAGCAAGCACCGTGTCTGAAGTAACCCTGTACCTGGCTGATGAAGAGGCGATGACCGCGTTCGGTGCTCGCATAGCGCAAACCACCCAAGGGCACGGTCTGATTTTTCTCGAAGGCGATCTGGGGGCAGGTAAAACCACGCTGTCCCGGGGCATCATCCGTGGCTTGGGGCATGTGGGGGCGGTAAAAAGTCCGACCTTCACTTTGGTCGAGCCCTACGAGATCGGCGACATCCGAGCCTTCCACTTTGACCTTTATCGACTGGTCGATCCGGAAGAGCTGGAGTACCTCGGCATCCGCGATTACTTCGACGACGATGCTTTGTGTTTGATCGAATGGCCCCAGAAGGGTGCAGGCTTTTTGCCAAAGCCCGACCTGACCATTACCATTAGCCCGCAAGACAGCGGACGTTCGCTGAATATTTTGTCCCAGGGCTCGCGTGGCGAGTCGTGGTGTGCCGCTTTGGCATTGGAATCCAATTAAATGATGGGGTCAGGTATGCGCTTTCGCGCGATGGTAGCTGCCGTAGGATTGTTGTTTTTGGCGGTGACCGTCGACGCTGTGGCCGAATCGAAGGTCAACAGCGTTCGCCTGTGGCGAGCTCCGGATAACACACGACTGGTGTTCGACCTCACGGGGCCGGTGCAGCACAGTGTCTTCACCCTGACCTCGCCGGATCGGCTGGTTATCGACATCAATGGTGCGACCCTCGGTGCGCCGCTGAACGTCAACACGTCCAACACGCCGATTACCGCGATGCGTTCGGCCCAACGCACGCCGACCGACCTGCGGGTGGTCATCGACCTGAAAAAAGCCGTCACGCCGAAAAGCTTCAGCCTGGCGCCGAACGCCCAGTACGGCAATCGCCTGGTGGTCGATCTGTTCGACAGCGCCGACGCCGCCGCGCCGATCCCGCCGCCGACCAACGTAGCCACTGTGGCCCCGGTGCCGGTCACTCCAATCGATCCTCCAGTGAAACTGCCGCCCGCTCCGGCCGGCAAGCGCGACATTATTGTGGTGATCGATGCCGGTCACGGCGGCGAAGACCCGGGTGCCTCGGGCTCGCGCGGTCAGCATGAGAAAGACGTGGTATTGGCCATCGCCCGTGAGCTGCAGCGCCAGGTCAACGGCATGAAAGGCTTCCGCGCCGAACTGACCCGCACCGGCGACTACTTCATTCCGCTGCGTGGCCGTACCGAGATCGCGCGCAAGAAAGGCGCCGACTTGTTCGTCTCGATCCACGCCGACGCCGCGCCGTCAGCGGCTGCCTTCGGTGCGTCGGTGTTCGCCTTGTCTGATCGCGGCGCTACTTCCGAGACTGCCCGTTGGTTGGCCGACAGCGAAAACCGTTCCGACTTGATCGGTGGTGCCGGCAGCGTCAGCCTCGACGACAAGGACCGCATGCTGGCCGGCGTGCTGCTCGACCTGTCGATGACTGCTTCCCTGACCTCCAGCCTGAACGTTGGCCAAAAAGTCTTGAGCAACATCAGCCGCGTCACGCCGTTGCACAAACAACGGGTGGAGCAGGCCGGGTTCATGGTGTTGAAGTCTCCGGATATTCCGTCGATCCTGGTCGAAACCGGCTTCATCTCCAACGCCAACGAAGCCTCGAAACTGTCGGCGGCGAGCCACCAGCAAGCGCTCGCGCGTTCCATCAGCGCCGGTGTTCGTCAGTTCTTCCAGCAAAATCCGCCGCCGGGCACTTACATCGCCTGGCTGCGTGATTCCGGCAAGATTGTCCAGGGCCCGCGTGACCATCGCGTGAGCCCGGGCGAGACGCTGGCGATGATTGCCGTGCGTTACCAGGTGTCCCCGGCGACCCTGCGCAGCGCCAATAACCTGAAAAGCGACGAGCTGAAAATCGGTCAGACCCTGACCATTCCCGGCACTGAACTGGCGGCCAAAGAATGAATCAGGCGCTGACCAATACTGCTCGCATCGAGCTGCTCAGCCCGCGACTGGCGAACCAGATTGCCGCCGGTGAGGTGGTTGAACGCCCGGCCTCGGTGATCAAGGAGCTGCTGGAAAACAGCCTCGACTCCGGTGCCCGGCGTATTGATGTCGACGTGGAACAGGGCGGCGTCAAGTTGCTGCGGGTGCGTGACGATGGCAGCGGTATTTCTGCCGATGATTTGCCGCTGGCCTTGGCGCGACACGCCACCAGTAAGATTCGTAACCTCGAAGACCTCGAACAGGTGATGAGCCTCGGGTTTCGCGGTGAAGCCCTGGCGTCGATCAGTTCCGTGGCGCGCCTGACGTTGACGTCCCGCACCAAGGATGCCGATCAGGCCTGGCAAGTCGAAACCGAAGGCCGGGACATGGCGCCTCGCGTCCAACCGGCGGCTCACCCGGTGGGCACCTCGGTGGAGGTGCGCGACCTGTTCTTCAACACCCCGGCCCGGCGCAAGTTTCTCAAGACTGAAAAAACCGAATTCGATCACCTGCAAGAAGTGATCAAGCGCCTGGCTCTGGCGCGTTTCGACGTGGCGTTCCATTTGCGCCACAACGGCAAGACCATCCTCAGCCTGCACGAGGCCCACGATGATGCGGCCCGCGCCCGGCGTGTGGCGGCGATCTGCGGCTCGGGTTTCCTGGAGCAGGCGCTGCCGATCGAAATCGAGCGCAATGGCCTGCATTTGTGGGGGTGGGTCGGGCTGCCGACGTTCAACCGCAGCCAGGCGGACTTGCAGTATTTCTTCGTGAATGGTCGTGCGGTACGCGACAAACTGGTGGCCCACGCGGTGCGCCAGGCCTATCGCGACGTGCTGTTCAACGGCCGGCACCCGACGTTCGTGCTGTTTTTCGAAGTCGATCCGGCGGGCGTCGACGTCAACGTGCACCCGACCAAGCACGAGGTGCGTTTCCGTGACGGGCGCATGGTTCACGATTTCCTCTACGGCACTTTGCACCGCGCCTTGGGCGATGTGCGGCCGGAAGATCATCTGGCGGCGCCGGTCGCGACTGCCATTGTTCGGCCTACCGGCATTGATGCTGGCGAATTCGGGCCGCAGGGCGAAATGCGCCTGGCAGCCAATGCGTTGCTGGAACAGCCTCAAGGGCAACCGACCTTCAATACGGCGGCGGGCTCGGGCGCTGGCGCCGGTTATCAGTATCAATACACGCCGAAGCCTCAATCCGGCGTGCCGGTGGCGGAAGCCCAGGCGGCGTACCGCGAGTTTTTCGCGCCGTTACCCGAAGCCAATGCGGTCGCGTTGCCTGCCGGTCAAGACGATATTCCACCGCTGGGTTATGCGCTGGCGCAGCTCAAGGGCATTTATATCCTTTCGGAAAACGCCCAAGGCCTGGTGCTGGTGGACATGCATGCCGCTCACGAGCGGATCATGTATGAACGCCTGAAAGTCGCCATGGCCAGCGAAGGCCTGAGTGGCCAGCCGCTGCTGGTGCCGGAATCCCTGGCCGTGAGCCAGCGCGAAGCCGATTGCGCCGAAGAAAACGTCGCATGGTTCCAGCGCCTGGGCTTTGAATTGCAACGCCTGGGCCCGGAAACCCTGGCGATCCGGCAGATTCCGGCGCTGCTCAAGCAGGCGGAAGCCAATCGCCTGGTCAGCGACGTACTGGCGGACCTGATGGAATACGGCACAAGTGACCGGATTCAGGCGCACCTGAACGAATTGCTCGGCACCATGGCCTGTCACGGCGCGATCCGGGCTAATCGGCGCCTGGCGCTGCCGGAAATGAACGGTCTGCTGCGGGACATGGAAAACACCGAACGCAGCGGTCAATGCAACCATGGCCGACCGACCTGGACCCAATTGGGCCTGGACGATCTGGACAAACTGTTCTTGCGCGGTCGTTGATGAGCCAGCTCCCTCCAGCGATTTTCCTGATGGGCCCGACCGCTGCGGGCAAGACCGACCTGGCCATCGAGCTGACCAAAGTCCTGCCGTGCGAGCTGATCAGTGTCGATTCGGCGCTGGTCTACCGTGGCATGGACATCGGCACCGCCAAGCCTTCAAAAGAGATTTTGGCCGAATTCCCACACCGCTTGATCGATATTCTCGACCCGGCGGAGAGCTATTCGGCGGCGGATTTTCGTCGTGATGCCCTTGAGGCGATGGCGGAGATCACTTCGCGTGGAAAAATCCCGCTGCTTGTAGGCGGCACGATGCTCTACTACAAGGCTTTGGTCGAAGGACTGGCTGAAATGCCGGCGGCCGATCCCGAGGTTCGCGCGCAAATCGAAGAAGAGGCTGAACGCCTTGGCTGGCAAGCCCTGCACGACCAGTTGGCGGTGATTGATCCGGTGTCGGCAGCGCGAATTCACCCGAACGATCCGCAACGTCTGAGTCGTGCGCTGGAAGTTTACCGTGTGAGCGGTCAGAGCATGACCGAGCTGCGGCTCAGACAATCTGCGCAAAGTACTGAAGCAGCCGCTTCGGGACTGCAACAATTGCCCTATACTGTCGCGAACTTGGCCATCGCTCCGGCAAATCGCCAGGTACTGCACGAGCGCATTAAACAAAGATTCACAATTATGTTGGAACAGGGATTCATCGACGAGGTCGTAGCCCTGCGTAAGAGAAGTGACCTGCATGCCGGGTTGCCATCCATACGCGCTGTTGGGTACCGACAAGTCTGGGATTACCTGGATGGCAAGCTGACGCAAGCCGAGATGCAGGAACGTGGAATCATAGCCACGCGCCAATTGGCAAAGCGCCAGTTCACCTGGCTACGCAGTTGGGCTGATTTACACTGGCTGGACAGCCTCGATTGCGACAATCTGCCGCGCGCCTTGAAATACCTCGGGACCATCTCCATATTGAGCTGAGTCCTTGCAATTGCCGTCTATCCTTGGGGGTGTGACGGCCAGAGCCATCTGAATTACCTATTTTTTATTATTGAATCCTTAAAGGAGTGCGGCACATGTCAAAAGGGCATTCGCTACAAGACCCTTACTTGAATACTTTACGTAAAGAGAAAGTTGGGGTTTCCATCTACCTGGTCAACGGGATCAAACTGCAAGGCACGATCGAGTCTTTCGACCAGTTCGTTATCCTGCTGAAAAACACCGTTAGCCAGATGGTTTACAAACACGCTATCTCTACAGTGGTGCCGGTTCGTCCAATTCGTCTGCCTAGCGCAACCGAATCCGAAGCAGGCGACGCTGAGCCAGGAAACGCCTGAGAGGAGTCTCCTTTGTTCTTTGAGCGCCAC
>NZ_JBIUXZ010000029.1:0-4716 GCF_044744265.1 Pseudomonas sp. NPDC087342 | reverse complement strand
AGATCCGCAGGAGTTTCAGGAATTGGCTAATTCGGCCGGCGCCGAGACCGTTGCGTTTTTTAACGTGCCGCGTCATCGGCCAACCGCCAAATTCCTGATTGGCAGCGGCAAGGTCGAGGAGCTGCGCGACCTGGTCCATGCCGAGAAGGCCGATCTGGTCATCTTCAATCACATCCTCACGCCCAGTCAGGAACGTAACCTCGAACGTGTTTTCGAGTGTCGCGTGATTGACCGTACCGGTCTGATTCTCGATATTTTCGCCCAGCGCGCCCGTACCCATGAAGGCAAGCTCCAGGTCGAACTGGCCCAGCTTGACCACATGAGCACCCGGCTGGTTCGTGGCTGGACTCACCTTGAGCGTCAGGGTGGTGGTATCGGTATGCGCGGCCCGGGTGAAACACAGCTTGAAACCGACCGCCGTTTGCTGCGGGTTCGCCTGCGACAGATCAAGGGCCGACTCGAGAAAGTGCGCAGTCAGCGCGAACAGTCGCGACGCGGCCGTACACGTGCGGATATTCCTACCGTGTCTCTGGTGGGCTATACCAACGCCGGCAAATCCACGCTCTTCAATAACGTGACGAAATCCGACGTGTACGCGGCTGACCAGTTGTTTGCCACGCTGGACCCGACCTTGCGCCGTCTGGAACTGGACGACCTGGGGCCGATTGTCCTGGCCGACACGGTGGGTTTCATACGCCACTTGCCGCACAAACTGGTCGAGGCATTTCGGTCTACGCTCGAAGAGTCGAGCAACTCGGACCTGCTGTTGCACGTGATCGATGCGGCCGAACCGGATCGCATGTTGCAGATCGAGCAGGTGATGGTGGTGCTGGGCGAGATCGGTGCCCAGGACTTGCCGATACTCGAGGTCTATAACAAACTCGATTTGCTTGAAGGCGTTGAGCCACAAATCCAGCGCGACGAAAACGGCAAGCCCCAACGGGTCTGGCTGTCGGCGCGTGATGGCAGTGGTCTGGAATTGCTTGAACAAGCCATTGCCGAGTTGCTGGGCGGTGATTTGTTTGTGGGGACCTTGCGCTTGCCGCAGCGTTTTGCTCGACTGCGTGCGCAGTTTTTCGAGCTTGGTGCGGTGCAGAAAGAAGAACACGACGAAGAAGGCATCTGCCTGCTGGCCGTTCGCTTGCCACGGGTCGAGTTGAATCGACTGGTGAGCCGCGAAGGCCTGCAACCGATGGATTTCATCGAGCAACACACTTTGCAATAAAAGCCTGAGAAAGCGGTTGTGCCGTGGTGACAGGCATTCTGTAGCATTGGTCGGCGCGCCGTGGGTGCGTCTTTGCTTTATCAGATGGAGAGCGCTATGGCTTGGAATGAGCCGGGTGGCAACTCGAATAATCAGGATCCTTGGGGTGGCAAGCGCCGCAATAACGGCGACCGCAAGGGACCACCGGATCTCGACGAGGCCTTCCGAAAGCTGCAGGAAAGCCTGAACGGGTTGTTCGGTGGTGGAAAGAAACGCGGTGACGACGGCGGAGGTTCGGGCAAGAGTGGCGGCTTCGGCGGCCTGCTCGGCATCGGCCTGGTCGTGCTGGCGGCCGTGTGGCTGTACAGCGCGGTCTACGTGGTCGACGAGCAGGAGCAAGCCGTTGTGCTGCGCTTCGGCAAGTACTACGAAACGGTCGGCCCGGGCCTGAACATCTATTTCCCGCCGATCGATAAAAAGTACATGGAGAACGTGACGCGTGAGCGTTCGTACACCAAGCAGGGCCAGATGCTGACCGAAGACGAGAACATCGTCGAAGTGCCGCTGACCGTGCAGTACAAGATCAGCAACCTGCAGGATTTCGTGCTGAACGTCGATCAGCCGGAAATCAGCCTGCAGCAAGCGACCGACAGCGCCTTGCGCCATGTGGTGGGTTCCACCGCCATGGACCAGGTCCTGACCGAAGGTCGTGAGTTGATGGCCAGCGAAATCAAGGAGCGTCTGCAACGTTTCCTCGACACCTATCGCACCGGTATCACCGTTACCCAGGTCAACGTACAGAACGCAGCCGCACCGCGTGAAGTCCAGGAAGCCTTCGATGACGTGATCCGCGCCCGTGAAGACGAGCAGCGTTCGCGCAACCAGGCTGAAACCTACGCCAACGGCGTCGTGCCGGAAGCCCGTGGTCAGGCCCAGCGCATCCTTGAAGATGCCAATGGCTACCGTGACGAAACGGTATCGCGCGCCAAAGGTGAAGCGGATCGCTTTACCAAACTGGTCGCTGAATACCGCAAGGCCCCTGAAGTGACTCGTGAGCGTCTGTACCTGGACACCATGCAGGAAGTCTTCACCAACACCAGCAAGGTTCTCGTGACCGGCAACAAGAACGGCCAGAGCAATCTGCTGTACTTGCCGCTGGACAAGATGATCGACAGTGGCCGCAGCACCAGCGCACCGGTAACGGGCGCGGCAGCCAGCAGCAATGAAGCGAATGCGCGTGCGGCAGCAGATCTGCAGCAACAGCAAGCACGTACCAGGGAGAGTCGCTGATGAGCAATAAATCGCTGATCGCCCTTATTGTCGGCGTCGTCGTGGCGATCGCAGCCTGGAACTGCTTCTACATCGTGGCTCAGACCGAGCGTGCGGTGATGCTGCAGTTCGGTCGCGTGGTCCAGACTGATGTTCAGCCGGGCCTACATGTGAAAGTGCCTTACGTTAACCAGGTGCGCAAATTCGACGCACGCCTGATGACGCTGGATGCACCGACACAACGCTTCCTGACGCTGGAAAAGAAAGCCGTCATGGTCGATGCCTTCGCCAAGTGGCGCGTGAAAGATGCCGAGCGCTTCTACACCGCAACTTCCGGCCTCAAGCAGATTGCCGACGAGCGTCTGTCCCGTCGTCTGGAATCGGGCCTGCGTGACCAGTTTGGTAAGCGCACCCTGCACGAAGTGGTTTCCGGTGAACGTGACGCGTTGATGGCGGACATCACCGCTTCGCTGAACAAGATGGCGGAAAAAGAGCTGGGCATCGAAGTTGTCGATGTTCGGGTCAAGGCCATCGACCTGCCGAAAGAAGTGAACCGCAGCGTGTTCGAACGTATGAGCACCGAGCGTGAGCGTGAAGCTCGCGAGCACCGCGCCAAGGGTAACGAGCTGGCCGAAGGCATCCGTGCCGACGCCGATCGTCAACGCCGCGTGTTGCTGGCCGAAGCCTATCGTGAATCCGAAGAGGTTCGCGGTGATGGTGACGCCCAGGCAGCTGCGATCTACTCCAAGGCCTACGGCCAGGATCAGGAGTTCTACGGTTTCTACCGTAGCCTGCGCGCCTACCGTGAAAGCTTCGCGAACAAAACCGACGTCATGGTCCTCGACCCAAGCAGCGACTTCTTCCGTTACCTGGAAAAAGCCAAGCCTTGATACTGCGTTGACCTGAATCATCCCCCGCCCGGCGGCTAAAACCTCGGGCGGGGTGATCCTTTGGGAAAACGTGTGTATGATGCGGCAGCCGGGAAATTCCCGGCTTTTTTGCGTCTGCACGTTTGATTGTGGTTTTCACGCAGGCGCCCGAGTTGAATGACTCGACAGGTTTTTCGAGGAAAGTGATTGGCGAAGCCGGTTTCAGGCTTTTCGCCACGTCGTTCATGCGCGTGCTTTGCGCATGGGCCGGACATTTTCTGCTTCACTCAAGGCTCGCCCAACGGCTGGCCGCCCGGATCATAGGGGAATGGCGTAATGGCAACGGTAGACCGCTGGCTGCTGCCAGATGGCATCGAAGAAGTACTGCCACCGGAGGCAGCGCGCATTGAAGTAGCGCGCCGCCAGGTGTTGGATCTGTTCCAGAGCTGGGGTTACGAGTTTGTCGTGACTCCCCATATCGAGTACCTGGAATCCCTGCTGACCGGCGCGGGCCAGGACCTGGATCTGCGTACCTTCAAGGTCATCGACCCGCAATCGGGCCGGCAGATGGGTTTCCGTGCCGACATCACGCCGCAAGTGGCGCGCATCGATGCGCACACCCTGCGCCGTGAAGGTCCGAGCCGCCTGTGCTATGCCGGCAGCGTGCTGCATGCTCAGCCGCGCGCCTTGTCGTCGTCGCGCAGCCCGATCCAGTTGGGCGCCGAGTTGTACGGCGATGCCAGCCCGAGCAGCGACGTCGAAGTTATCAGCCTGATGCTGGCCATGCTGCAACTGGCCGATGTGCCGGACGTGCACATGGATCTCGGCCATGTTGGCATCTACCGCGGCCTGGCCCGCGCCGCCGGTTTGTCCGGTGAAGTCGAGCAACAGTTGTTCGATGCATTGCAACGCAAAGCCATCGACGAGGTCATTACCTTGACCGAAGGCTTGCCTGCCGATCTGTCGGGCATGCTGCGCGCGTTGGTCGATCTGTGTGGCGGTCGTGAAGTATTGAGCGCTGCCCGTGAGCGTCTGGCCAATGCGCCAGCGCCGGTACTGGCGGCGCTGGAAGACGTGTTGGCGATTGCCGACCGATTGTCCACGCGTTTCCCTGAATTACCGCTTTACTTCGATCTGGGCGAGCTGCGCGGCTATCACTACCACACCGGTGTGGTGTTCGCGGTGTTCGTCCCGGGTGTTGGCCAGTCCATTGCCCAGGGCGGTCGTTACGACGACATCGGCGCCGACTTCGGTCGCGCCCGTCACGCAACCGGCTTCTCCACCGATTTGAAAACCCAGGTGACCCTTGCCCGTGCTGAGATCGAGTTACCTTCAGGCGGAATCTGGATGCCTGACAGTACGGATGCGGCACTC
>NZ_JBIUXZ010000028.1:78967-82811 GCF_044744265.1 Pseudomonas sp. NPDC087342 | reverse complement strand
AGGGCCCACACGAAAGCGGGGGGTAGTACCCGTAACGGTCGCGACTCAGAAGCCAAACGCCTTGGCGTGAAGATGTATGGCGGCCAGGTTATCATTCCGGGCAACATCATCGTGCGTCAGCGCGGCACCCAATTCCACGCTGGCTACGGCGTTGGTATGGGTAAAGATCACACTCTGTTCGCTAAAATCGACGGCGTGATCAAGTTTGAAGTAAAAGGCGCTTTCAACCGCCGTTACGTAAGCATTGTTCCGAAGACTGCAGTCGTCGCGGCATAATTACGTAGTTGCTGGAAAAGCCCTGTCTCGCGACGGGGCTTTTTCGTTTGTGGGGTGAGTCTCTTGCAAAGCTGTTTGTGATGGGTGATAGCAGCGGGATTTGCGGTAGTTGCTTGAGGTCGCTGCGCTCATTTTTGCAAGAGTCTTATGTCTAGTTTTTTTCGGCTCGTCCGTATGACGAGAGGCGTTTTGTTATGAAGTTTGTTGATGAAGTATCGATTCGAGTAAAGGCCGGTGACGGCGGCAACGGTTGCATGAGCTTCCGTCGCGAAAAATTCATTGAAAACGGTGGCCCGAACGGCGGTGATGGCGGTGATGGCGGCTCGGTCTACATGGTCGCCGACGAAAACCTCAACACCCTGGTGGACTATCGTTACACCCGGCACTTCGATGCCGAGCGTGGTTCCAACGGCGGCAGCACTGACTGCACCGGCAAAAAAGGTGAAGAACTGGTACTGCGCGTACCGGTCGGCACCACCGTTATTGATTCCGCAACCCAGGAAATCATCGGCGACCTGACCAAGGCCGGCCAGCGTCTGCTGGTGGCACATGGCGGCTGGCACGGTCTGGGTAACACCCGTTTCAAATCCAGTACCAACCGTGCTCCGCGCCAGACCACTCCGGGTAAGCCGGGTGAGGCGCGTGACCTGAAGCTGGAAATGAAGGTATTGGCTGACGTTGGCCTGCTGGGCTTGCCGAACGCCGGTAAAAGTACCCTGATCCGCGCCGTATCGGCCGCCAAGCCGAAAGTCGCCGACTACCCGTTCACCACTCTGGTGCCGAATCTGGGTGTGGTCAGCGTCGATCGCTGGAAAAGCTTCGTGGTCGCAGACATTCCGGGTCTGATCGAAGGTGCTTCCGACGGCGCGGGCCTGGGGATTCGCTTCCTCAAGCACTTGTCGCGTACTCGCCTGTTGCTGCACCTCGTGGACATGGCGCCGCTGGATGACACCAGTGCTCCGGACGCTGCAGAAGTAATCGTCAGCGAGCTGACCAAGTTCAGCCCGTCCCTGGCTGAGCGTGATCGTTGGTTGGTGCTGAACAAGTGCGACCAGATCCTTGAAGAAGAGCACGAAGAGCGCGTCAAGGAGATCGTTGATCGCCTGGAATGGACCGGTCCGGTCTACGTGATCTCTGCGATCTCCAAGCTGGGCACCGAGCGTCTGTGTCACGACATCATGCGTTATCTAGAAGATCGTGCCGATCGCCTGGCTGCCGACCCGGCCTACAAAGAAGAGCTGGCCGAGCTCGATCAGCGCATCGAAGACGAAGCCCGTGCTCAGTTGCAGGCCCTGGATGACCAGCGTGCCCTGCGCCGTAGCGGCGTGAAGTCGGTCCATGACATCGGCGACGATGATTGGGACGAAGAAGATGTGGATGATGAAGACGGTCCGGAAATCATTTACGTGCGTGACTGATTCGTTGCGATAAACTTGAACGCCGCTCCCAGGAGCGGCGTTTTAGTATCTGGAAATCGATTGTTGGTAACAAATAGCCACGATTAACGTTACGGGCAGTGCCAGGTCGCGCTGCCCTCAAGCTAAGGTTGAAGATGATGCGGAGCAAGGTGACAGGTGCGCAGCGTTGGGTCGTGAAGATCGGCAGCGCTTTGCTGACGGCGGACGGCAAGGGCCTGGATCGCGCGGCAATGGGTGTCTGGGTTGAGCAGATGGTGGCCTTGCATGAGGCGGGCGTCGAGTTGGTGCTGGTGTCCTCCGGGGCGGTGGCGGCCGGCATGAGCCGTCTGGGCTGGACCGTACGACCCAGTGCGATGCACGAGTTGCAGGCGGCTGCCGCAATCGGCCAAATGGGCCTGGTGCAGGCCTGGGAGTCGAGCTTTGGCGAGCACGGCCGGCATACCGCGCAGATTCTCCTGACCCATGACGACCTGTCTGACCGCAAGCGTTACCTGAACGCCCGCAGCACGTTGCGCGCATTGGTCGAGCTCAAAGTGATCCCGGTGATCAACGAGAACGACACCGTGGTTACCGACGAAATCCGTTTCGGCGACAACGATACGCTGGCGGCGCTGGTGGCCAACCTGGTCGAAGCTGACTTGCTGGTGATCCTGACTGATCGCGACGGCATGTTCGACGCTGACCCGCGCAACAAT
Source organism: Pseudomonas sp. NPDC087342 (assembly GCF_044744265.1). NCBI lineage: Bacteria > Pseudomonadati > Pseudomonadota > Gammaproteobacteria > Pseudomonadales > Pseudomonadaceae > Pseudomonas > Pseudomonas sp. NPDC087342. The sequence goes on along the minus strand of NZ_JBIUXZ010000028.1, from coordinate 80,422 downwards.
CCGGACGCCAGCCTGATTTACGAGGCTCGCGCCGATGATCCGGCGCTGGACGCCGTAGCTGGTGGCACTGGGGGTGCGCTGGGGCGTGGCGGGATGCAGACCAAATTGCGTGCTGCACGACTGGCGGCACGTTCGGGTGCGCACACCATCATCGTTGGCGGTCGCATTGATCGCGTGCTGGATCGTTTGAAGGCTGGCGAGCGCATCGGCACCTTGCTGTCGCCTGAGCGCGGCCTGCTGGCGGCGCGCAAGCAATGGTTGGCGGGGCATCTGCAAACCCGTGGCACTCTCGTGCTGGATGCGGGGGCGGTGACGGCATTGTCCAAAGGCAACAAAAGTTTGCTGCCGGTAGGCGTCAAACTGGTCCAGGGCAGCTTCCGCCGTGGCGAAATGGTAGTTTGCGTGGCGCCGGACGGTCGAGAAATCGCTCGCGGCCTGGCCAATTACAGCGCCCTTGAGGCACAAAAAATTATCGGTCAATCGTCTGATGCGATTGTCGGTCTGTTGGGTTACATGGCGGAACCGGAGCTGGTTCACCGCGATAACCTGATCCTTGTCTGAAGGAAAACTGGAATGCGTGTAGCAAAGGGATTATTGGGTTTGTTGCTGGCGATGCCGTTGCTGGCATCGGCAGAAGAGATTGGTCAGGTGTCGACGGTGTTCAAATTCGTCGGCCCGAATGATCGCATTGTGGTCGAGGCTTTCGACGATCCCAAGGTTGAAGGCGTGACCTGCTACCTGTCGCGTGCCAAGACGGGTGGCGTGAAGGGCGGCCTGGGTCTGGCAGAAGATCGTGCTGAAGCATCCCTGGCGTGTCGTCAGGTCGGGCCGATCAATTTCAAGGGTGAGCTGAAAGATGGCGACGAGGTGTTCAAGGAGCGCAAGTCGCTGGTGTTCAAGTCCATGCAGGTGGTGCGCTTCCTCGACAAGAAGCGCAACACGCTGGTGTACCTGGTCTACAGCGATCGCCTGATCGAGGGCAGTCCGCAGAATGCGGTGACGGCTATTCCGATCCTGCCGTGGCCGCACGCTCAATAAGCTAACAAAGATCCAAAATGTGGGAGCGAGCCTGCTCGCGAAAGCGGTGTATCAGCCAGTATTAATGGCTACTGACACACTCTCTTCGCGAGCAAGCCCGCTCCCACATTTTTTTTGCGCCGAATTCACTAAATCGCAGGCAATAAAAAACCGACCCTGAGGTCGGTTTTTCAACAAGCTTACAGCTTAAGCGGCTACAGCAAGGTTCAGAGCCTTGACGTGACCGTTCAGGCGGCTCTTATGACGAGCAGCCTTGTTCTTGTGGATGATGCCTTTATCGGCCATACGGTCGATAACTGGCACGGCCAGAACGTAAGCAGCTTGAGCTTTTTCAGCGTCTTTTGCGTCGATGGCAAATGGGCGGTGAACACCAGCGAAACCACCAACATGCTGCACTGGATCGACACCAGCACCCAG
>NZ_JBIUXZ010000028.1:0-78957 GCF_044744265.1 Pseudomonas sp. NPDC087342 | reverse complement strand
CGAGCTCCTCGAAAGACTTTTTAGGAAATAGCAAACAATATAGGCCGCGAATCATGCCGATGAGTTGATGTCTTGTCAAGGGCGGTTGAGACGTTCCGCTAAGTGGTAGGTATAAAGAGGCGGGATATTTATTTCCGGCGCTTGACCTGTAAACTCGCGAGCTTTGGCTCTGTGCTGCTGCGGCGCGGAGTATCGCATAAGTGGGCGCTTTGTTCGCCTGCTGTTTATCGACAGGCACAAACTCTTTCAATGAATCTGCTCAAATCGTTAGCCGCCGTCAGCTCTATCACGATGCTTTCCCGGGTTCTGGGGTTCGTTCGTGACACGCTCATCGCGCGTACATTTGGTGCCGGGATGGCGACCGACGCCTTCTTTATCGCCTTCAAACTGCCCAATCTGCTGCGGCGGATCTTCGCCGAGGGGGCTTTTTCCCAGGCCTTCGTGCCGATTCTGGCCGAATATAAAAGCCAGAAGGGCGAGGAGGCGACGCGAACCTTCATTGCCTACGTCTCGGGCCTGCTGACATTGGTGCTGGCGCTGGTCACGGCGCTGGGGATGCTCGCCGCGCCCTGGGTGATCTGGGCCACGGCGCCAGGCTTCACCGATACTCCGGAGAAGTTCGAGCTGACGTCCAGCCTGTTGCGGGTGACATTTCCTTATATATTGCTGATCTCCCTGTCTTCATTGGCCGGGGCGATCCTCAATACCTATAACCGCTTCTCCGTGCCAGCCTTCGTGCCGACGCTGCTCAACGTCAGCATGATCATCTTTTCGCTGTTCCTGACGCCGTATTTCAATCCACCGGTCATGGCGCTTGGCTGGGCCGTGCTGGTCGGTGGCCTTGCGCAACTGCTTTATCAACTGCCGCATCTGAAAAAGATCGGCATGCTGGTGCTGCCACGCCTGAACCTGCGCGACACGGGCGTCTGGCGGGTGATGAAGCAGATGCTGCCAGCCATCCTCGGTGTCTCGGTCAGCCAGATTTCCCTGATCATCAACACGATTTTCGCGTCATTCCTGGTGGCCGGCTCGGTTTCCTGGATGTACTACGCCGATCGCTTGATGGAATTGCCGTCCGGCGTACTTGGCGTGGCGCTGGGCACGATTTTGCTGCCGACCCTGGCCAAGACCTACGCCAGCAAGGATCGCCAGGAATATTCACGAATCCTCGATTGGGGCCTGCGCCTGTGCTTCGTGTTGGTGTTGCCGTGCTCTCTGGCGCTGGGGATTCTGGCCGAGCCGCTGACGGTTTCGCTGTTCCAATATGGTCAGTTCAGTGCGTTTGATGCGTCCATGACTCAGCGGGCGTTGATCGCTTATTCCGTCGGTTTGCTCGGGATTATTGTGATCAAAGTGCTGGCGCCGGGCTTTTATGCGCAACAAAACATCCGCACTCCAGTGAAAATCGCGATTTTCACGCTGATCGTCACGCAACTGTTCAACCTGGTGCTGATCGGCCCGCTGGCCCATGCCGGTCTGGCGCTGGCCATCAGTATTGGTGCCTGCATCAACGCCAGCCTGTTGTTCTATCAACTGCGCAAGCAGCAGATGTACCAGCCGCAACCGGGCTGGGCGAAGTTCGGGCTCAAACTGGTGATTGCGGTGTTGGTGATGTCCGCGGTGTTGCTGGCGGGGATGCATTTCATGCCGGCTTGGGATCAGGGGCATATGCTGGAGCGGTTCCTGCGTCTGGGTGCGTTAGTGGTAGCCGGTGTGGTCGCTTATTTCGGCATGTTGCTGTTGATGGGTTTCCGTTTGCGCGACTTCAATCGCAAGGCGTTGAGCTGAGGCGTTTGCCTCGATAAACACGGGCGGGCCGGCAGTTTTGTCGGTTCGATTACTTTGGGTTACGGTGTTGCCTGTCGTCGGCCGCCGGGTGTGGTTATAATCGACCACTTTATGAGCAAGAAGCGCGTTATGCAGCTGGTTCGAGGCCTCCACAATCTGCGCCCCCAGCATCGGGGCTGTGTCGCCACTATTGGCAACTTTGACGGTGTTCACCGTGGTCACCAGGCAATCCTGGTCAGGCTGCGTGAACGTGCGCTCGAGTTGGGCGTGCCCAGCTGCGTGGTGATTTTCGAGCCACAGCCGCGGGAATTCTTTGCCCCCGACACCGCGCCAGCGCGTCTGGCCCGGCTGCGGGACAAACTGCAGCTGCTGGCCGACGAAGGCGTTGACCGGGTCCTGTGCCTGGCGTTCAACCATCGTCTGAGCAAGCTCAGCGCCGCCGAATTCGTCGATACGATTCTGGTGGATGGCCTGGGCGTGCAGCATCTGGAGGTCGGTGACGACTTCCGTTTCGGTTGCGATCGGGTCGGGGATTTCGATTTCCTGCAACAAGCCGGTGTCCTGCAAGGCTTTACCGTCGAGGCGGCGCAAACCGTCGAGCTGGACGGTATTCGCGTCAGCAGCACCCAGGTGCGTAATGCCCTGGCCGCCGCCGATTTTGCCTTGGCCGAACGCTTGCTCGGTCGTCCGTTCCAGATCACCGGGCGGGTGTTGCATGGCCAGAAGCTGGCGCGCCAGCTCGGTACGCCGACCGCCAATATCCAGCTCAAGCGTCGTCGCGTGCCGTTGTCCGGGGTTTTCCTGGTCAATGTCGACATCGACGGCAGGACCTGGCCAGGCGTCGCCAATATCGGCGTGCGGCCAACGGTCCAGGGTGATGGCAAGGCCCACCTGGAAGTACACCTTTTAGATTTTGCCGGCGATCTGTATGACCGGCGTTTGACGGTGGTTTTCCACCACAAGCTGCGTGAAGAGCAGCGTTTCGCCTCTCTGGAGGCGCTTAAGACGGCGATCAATGCGGATGTCGCCGCCGCCCGTGCCCTGTCGCACCTAGCGCCAATCGCTAATGAAGAGCCTTAAATGACCGACTATAAAGCCACGCTAAACCTTCCGGACACCGCCTTCCCAATGAAGGCCGGCCTGCCACAGCGCGAACCGCAGATTCTGCAGCGCTGGGACAGTATTGGCCTGTACGGTAAGTAGCGAGAGATTGGCAAGGATCGTCCGAAGTTCGTCCTGCACGACGGTCCTCCGTACGCCAACGGCACGATCCACATCGGTCACGCACTGAACAAGATTCTCAAGGACATGATCATCCGTTCGAAGACCCTGTCGGGTTTCGACGCGCCTTATGTTCCGGGCTGGGACTGCCATGGCCTGCCGATCGAACACAAAGTCGAAGTGACCCACGGCAAGAACCTGGGCGCGGACAAGACCCGCGAACTGTGCCGTGCCTATGCCACCGAGCAGATCGAAGGGCAGAAATCCGAATTCATCCGTCTGGGCGTGTTGGGCGACTTCGCCAACCCGTACAAGACCATGGACTTCAAGAACGAGGCCGGTGAAATCCGCGCCTTGGCCGAAATCGTCAAGGGCGGTTTCGTGTTCAAGGGCCTCAAGCCTGTGAACTGGTGCTTTGACTGCGGTTCGGCCTTGGCTGAAGCGGAAGTTGAATACGAGAACAAAAAGTCCTCGACCATCGACGTGGCCTTCCCGATTGCCGACGAAGCCAAACTGGCTGCCGCTTTCGGTCTGGCGTCGCTGACCAAACCTGCTTCGATCGTGATCTGGACCACCACCCCGTGGACCATCCCGGCCAACCAAGCGCTGAACGTTCACCCGGAATTCAACTACGCCCTGGTCGACGTCGGCGACAAACTGCTGGTGCTGGCTGAAGAGCTGGTCGAGTCGTGCCTGGCCCGTTACAACCTGGAAGGTTCGGTCATCGCGACCACCACCGGTAAAGAACTGGAACTGATCAACTTCCGTCATCCGTTCTACGATCGCCTGTCGCCGGTTTACCTGGCCGAGTACGTGGAATTGGGCGCTGGCACCGGCGTGGTTCACTCCGCACCGGCCTACGGCGTGGACGACTTCGTGACCTGTAAAGCCTACGGCATGGTCAACGACGACATCCTCAACCCGGTACAAAGCAACGGCGTGTACGTGCCGTCGCTGGAGTTCTTCGGCGGCCAGTTCATCTGGAAGGCCAACCCGGCGATCGTCGACAAGCTGACCGAAGTCGGTGCGTTGCTGCACACCACCATCATCGAACACAGCTACATGCACTGCTGGCGTCACAAGACCCCGCTGATCTACCGCGCCACCGCGCAGTGGTTCATCGGCATGGACAAAGAGCCGACATCTGGCGAAACCCTGCGCAAGCGGGCGATCAAAGCCATCGAAGAAACCAAGTTCGTCCCGGCCTGGGGCCAGGCGCGCCTGCACTCGATGATCGCCAACCGTCCGGACTGGTGCATCTCCCGCCAGCGCAACTGGGGCGTGCCGATCCCGTTCTTCCTGAACAAGGAAAGCGGCGAGCTGCACCCACGTACTGCCGAACTGATGGAAGAAGTCGCCAAGCGCGTCGAAGTCGAAGGCATCGAAGCCTGGTTCAAGATGGACGCCGCCGAGTTGCTCGGTGACGAAGCGCCGCTGTACGACAAGATCAGCGACACCCTGGACGTCTGGTTCGATTCGGGCACCACGCACTGGCACGTCCTGCGCGGTTCGCACCCGATGGGCCACGAGACCGGCCCGCGTGCCGACCTGTACCTGGAAGGCTCGGATCAACACCGTGGCTGGTTCCACTCGTCGCTGCTGACCGGTTGCGCCATCGACAATCACGCGCCGTACCGCGAGCTGCTGACCCACGGCTTCACCGTTGATGAGTCCGGCCGCAAGATGTCCAAATCGCTGGGCAACGTGATCGCGCCGCAAAAGGTCAACGACACTCTGGGCGCCGACATCATGCGTCTGTGGGTCGCTTCCACCGATTATTCGGGTGAGATGGCGGTTTCCGAGCAGATTCTGCAACGCAGTGCGGACGCCTACCGGCGGATCCGTAACACCGCGCGTTTCCTGCTCTCGAACCTGACCGGTTTCAACCCGGCCACCGACATCCTGCCGGCCGAAGATATGCTGGCGCTGGACCGTTGGGCCGTGGACCGCACGCTGTTGCTGCAACGCGAGTTGCAAGAACACTACGGCGAATACCGTTTCTGGAACGTCTACTCCAAGATCCACAACTTCTGCGTGCAGGAGCTGGGTGGTTTCTACCTCGATATCATCAAGGACCGTCAGTACACCACTGGCGCCAACAGCAAGGCTCGCCGTTCGGCGCAAACCGCGCTGTACCACATCAGTGAAGCGCTGGTGCGCTGGATCGCGCCGATCCTCGCGTTCACCGCTGACGAACTGTGGGAATACCTGCCGGGCGAGCGTAACGAATCGGTAATGCTCAACACTTGGTACGAAGGCCTGACCGAACTGCCGGACAACGTCGAACTGGGCCGCGCCTACTGGGAGCGGATCATGGCGGTGAAGGTTGCGGTCAACAAGGAAATGGAAATCCAGCGCGCGGCCAAAGCCGTCGGTGGCAACCTGCAAGCCGAAGTGACGCTGTTCGCCGAAGAGGCGCTGAGCGCCGATCTGGCCAAGCTGAGCAACGAACTGCGCTTTGTCCTGATCACCTCGACCGCTAGCGTTGCTCCGTTTGTACAGGCACCAGCCGATGCGGTGGTTACCGAAGTCAGCGGCCTGAAACTGAAAATCGTCAAGTCGGCCTTCGCCAAGTGCGCCCGTTGCTGGCACTGCCGTGAAGACGTCGGCGTGAATCCGGAGCATCCGGAAATCTGCGGTCGTTGCGTCGACAACATCAGCGGCGCGGGCGAGGTTCGTCACTATGCCTAATGCGGCTGGCCGTTTCGGACGGCTGAGCTGGCTTTGGTTGAGCCTGCTGGTCCTGGTCATTGACCAGGCCAGCAAGTTCTACTTCGAAGGCAAGCTCGAGATGTACCAGCAAATCGTGGTGATCCCCGATTTGTTCAGCTGGACCCTGGCCTACAACACCGGCGCGGCGTTCAGCTTCCTGGCCGACAGCTCCGGCTGGCAGCGCTGGTTGTTTGCCCTGATCGCGGTGGTGGTCAGTGCGGTGCTGGTGGTCTGGCTTAAACGCCTGGGCCGCAACGAAACCTGGTTGGCCATCGCTTTGGCGTTGGTGCTGGGTGGTGCGTTGGGTAACCTGTACGACCGCATTGCCCTGGGCCATGTGATCGACTTCATTCTGGTGCATTGGCAGAACCGCTGGTATTTCCCGGCGTTCAACTTTGCCGATAGCGCCATCAGCGTCGGGGCCGTGATGCTCGCGCTGGATATGTTCAAAAGCAAGAAAACCGGAGAAACCGTTCATGACTGAACAGGTATTGGCTGAGCAACGCATCCGCCAGAACACGGAAGTCACCTTGCACTTTGCATTGCGCCTGGAGAACGGCGACACGGTCGACAGCACCTTCGACAAAGCCCCGGCGACCTTCAAGGTCGGCGACGGCAACCTGTTGCCAGGTTTCGAAGCAGCGCTGTTCGGTTTCAAGGCGGGCGACAAGCGCACGCTGACGATTCAGCCGGAAAACGCGTTTGGCCAGCCCAACCCGCAAAACGTGCAGATCATCCCGCGTTCGCAGTTCAAGGACATGGACCTGTCGCCGGGTTTGCTGGTGATCTTCAACGATGCGGCCAATACTGAGTTGCCCGGTATCGTGAAAGAATTCGATGATGACCAGGTCACCATCGACTTCAACCACCCACTGGCTGGCAAGACATTGACCTTTGACGTTGAAATCATCGACGTCAAATCGCTGTAAGTTGTCGGAGCGAGCTTGTGTGGCGAGGGGGCTTGCCCCCGTTGGGGCGAGAAGCGCCCCCCAAAACCGGACTACGCGATTTTGAATGAGTCTGCGGTGAATGGTTTACGATTGCTGCGCAATCGAACGGGGGCAAGCCCCCTCGCCACAGCAAGCCCGCTCCCACATTAAAGTTTTTCACTGTTTTCGCTATTTCTTGCGCGCAAGACACGAGGCACAGCATGCAAATCAAACTCGCCAACCCCCGTGGCTTCTGCGCCGGCGTGGACCGGGCGATCGAAATCGTCAACCGCGCCCTGGAAGTCTTCGGGCCGCCGATCTATGTGCGCCACGAAGTGGTCCACAACAAATTCGTCGTCGAAGACCTGCGCTCACGTGGGGCGATCTTCGTCGAAGAACTGGATCAGGTGCCGGACGACGTCATCGTGATCTTCAGTGCCCACGGCGTTTCCCAGGCCGTGCGCACCGAAGCCGCCGGCCGTGGCCTGAAGGTGTTCGACGCTACCTGCCCGCTGGTGACCAAAGTGCACATCGAAGTCGCGCGCTACAGCCGTGACGGTCGTGAATGCATCCTGATCGGTCACGCCGGTCACCCGGAAGTCGAAGGCACCATGGGCCAGTACGATGGCACCAATGGTGGCGCGATCTATTTGGTTGAAGACGAAAAAGACGTCGCCACGCTGCAAGTGCACAACCCCGATAAATTGGCGTTCGTGACCCAGACCACCTTGTCCATGGACGACACCAGCCGCGTCATTGATGCCCTGCGTACGCGTTTCCCGGCCATCGGTGGTCCGCGCAAGGACGACATCTGCTACGCCACGCAAAACCGTCAGGACGCAGTCAAGCAACTGGCCGACGAATGCGACGTGGTGCTGGTAGTCGGCAGCCCGAACAGCTCCAACTCCAATCGCCTGCGCGAACTGGCCGAACGCATGGCCACCCCGGCTTACCTGATCGACGGCGCCGAAGACCTGCAAAAGAGCTGGTTCGATGGCGTCGAGCGTATCGGCATCACCGCTGGCGCCTCTGCACCTGAAGTACTGGTGCGTGGCGTGATCCAGCAGTTGCAGGCGTGGGGCGCTACCGGTGCCGATGAACTGGCCGGTCGCGAGGAGAACATCACGTTCTCCATGCCTAAAGAGCTGCGCGTGCGTTCTTTGCTTTAAACCTTTTCTCCTCCGCACACAGCGCCTGCGCGACCTTCAGGTTCTCCAGGCGCACGCGGCCAGTTGCAGCCAGCACCAACCGTTGGTGACTGACTGGTTCGCGGGCCGCGCAGAGGTGCAATGTCCCCGCTTGAAAGGCCTTGTCGGGCATCAGTGGTTCTCCGAGACCACTGAACCGCACAAAATTCATGACCCGCCAATTGCCGACAATCGGCACTCGAGCAGCGCTGCGATGCTCGAACAGCAGTGGATTGCGGGTGTCCTCATGCCCCTTGCCACTGACATCCACAATAATTCGCCAGCCCTGGCTCCAGTCGTCGTCGATGGCGTGGATTATCACGGTCTGGTTGCGGACGATCGCTTCAGTCCTCGCGCTGCGTATGCCGCTGATAAGCGACTGCGCAGCTTCGTCCCGATGGTTCGATTCGGTGAGCGCGGCGAACGCCGGACTGACCAACAGCAGAACAATCCCGGCAATTGCCAGTCCCATAAGCAGTTCGATCAGGCCAAAGCCTTGCTGATACATGGTTTTCCCTCCGTGGAGTGCTGCGGTTCGCACAATCCTTGCGCGAGTCATGGCAAAACAACCGTACATCTCTCGGTTGAATGTTCTAGCGTGTAGAAGCAGGTATAGCCGACGGCAACGGAGGGCACCGATGGATCATCGTACAAAAGGTTTCACGCTGGTCGAGGTGCTGATCACGCTCGCGGTTTTTCTGGTTTTGATCACGATGGCCGTTCCGATGTTTACCCGTTCGGTGCAAGGCACCCGCGCCGATACCGAGATTGGCGACCTGCAGCGCGCACTCAATTTCGCCCGGCTGGAGGCTATTGATCGGGGTGTCACTACACGATTGCGCCCGACCGCCAGTGGCAGCGTCTGGACCGGGGAGTTGACGGTCTACGACAGTACTGGCACACCGGCCAATGTATTGCGGGTTGTTCCAGCGCTGAGCACCGGCGCGACTCTAGCGCTACCCTCAGGAGTGACCGCCATCGATTTCAACAATATGGGCGGTTTGTCCTCACCGTCCACGGCGGTGGTGATCACTTATAGCCTGGGGGCGCAAAGCAGGACGCTGAATGTGTGTTTGAACGGACGGATTCTATTGGGTGGAAATTGCGGATGAGGCAATGGAGCAGGCGCGCACAGGAGGGCATGACGCTGATTGAAGTGTTGGTCGCGTTGTTGATTCTGACCGTGGGGCTATTGGGCGCGGCGGCGATTCAGCTGAACGCGCTCAAATACACCGACAGCGCGCGGATGACCAGCCAGGCGAGTTTTATCGCCTACGACATGATGGACCGAATCCGCGCAAACTCCGGCGCCGACTACACCGTGACGCCTCCGACCTCGGCCAACCTGAGCGTCGCCCGGGACCAGGACCTCTACGATTTCACTACCAATATCGTCAACTTTGGTGGCGCGACCGCCACTGGCAGCGTGACGCTCAATCAGCGGGTGTACACCATCACCATCAATTGGGATGACTCGCGCGCCGCCAACGTCGCCAATTCGCGCCGCACCTTTGTCCTGACCAGTCGTGCCGCCGTCGATCCGGCGGCGACACCATGAAGCAATCCAGCCGAGGGTTCGGCCTGATCGAATTGCTGATCGCCCTGGCGTTGAGCCTGATCGTGGTGCTGGGCGTGGCGCAGGTGTTCATTTCGGCCAAGAACACCTACGTCAGCCAAAACACCGCCGCCGGGATGCAGGAAGATGCGCGGTTCGTGTTGAGCAAGATGATTCAGGAAATTCGTATGATCGGGATGTTTGGTTGCCTGGGGACGGTGACGGATGCCAGTTCTACGGGCGATTTCAACGCCAGTCAGATTGCGCCGATCAGTTGGGACAACGCCAATCTCAAGCTTACGCTGGTGACTGCAGATGTAGGCACCACGGGCGGTACGCCGACCTGGACGGTAGTTTCCGACTGTAAAACCAACGCCACTGCCTACACAGGTGCAAGAGCGATTAGCGGGCAAATATCTTTTCCGATTCGTCGGTTGATCTACAGCTTCAGTAACAACCAATTATTGATGGGGGTCGGCAGCGGTACGCCAACCCAGGCTGTGCTGATCAATAACGTCAGTGCGTTCGGCGTATTGTTCGGTGTGGCCACGAGTACCAGTGATGTGGCGGCCTCCAGCTACAGCGCCAATCCATCCAATCCCGCGCTGATACGCAGTGTGCGCCTGACCCTGACGCTGAGGGACCCCAACAGCCGCGTGCGCGATCAAACCTTCACCGTGGTTGCCGCTTTGCGCAACCGGCTTCAGTAGGGGAGCGCCGGATGAGAACCCCACCAAACATGCATAACAGCCAACGGGGCATGGCCTTGCTGATCAGCCTGGTCTTTCTGTTGCTGCTGACGCTGATCGGCGTTTCATCGATGCAGAACGCGACCCTTCAGGAAAAAATGGCTGGCAGCGTGACCTTGCGTAATCAATCTTTCCAACTGGCCGAAGCGAACCTGCGCATCGGTGAAAGCGCTGTGCAACTGGCGACTTACACGCTGGCGGTTTGTGGCAGCACGACGCAATGTGCGCCGCCGGCCGAAGCGGCGACGGTGAGCAGCGCAGGGCTCAATTCCACCTCGGGGGTCAACTGGATCGCTGCCGGTGGCGGGTTTTACGGGGTGCAGAACATCGGCACTACGCTGACTGCGGTGAATGTACCGAGTAATACCTCGGCGACGCTGTACCGGGTCACGGCAATAGGCATCGTCGGCAATAACATTCGCAGTGTGGTGGAGAGCATCTATGCCAAGTATTGATGCTAGCGGTGGTTGGCGCCGACGATGGATGCAGGTGCTGCTCGGTGCGCTGCTGAGCCTGTATCTGACGGCGCCTGCGTATGCCTTCACGCCTTCGGATTCACCGCTGTTGAGCGCCGCCGCCGTGCCGCCGAATGTGATGCTGCTGATCGATGACTCGGGCAGCATGAACACCATCATCTTCGCGGCGGGTTTTGATCCGACGGTCAATCGCACACCGGCCCGGCAGTGCAACGCCTTTATCGGTCTATGTTTGAGTTCATCCGACATCGTCGGCAGCTCGATCTTCCTCTCCAGCCTGCCAACCTCAGGCTGTTCAGGCGGGGCCTACGCGTTCTACAACAACAGCCTGACCCCGCAATGCATCAAGCTTCCCGATCCGGTCGGCAACGGCAACACGCGTTACACCGACGATTACCTGTCGTACCTGGTGGGATTGGCCAACGGCAGCAACCGTGATTTCACCAACGGCTCGATTCCGACCGACTATCGCATCAACGTGGCGCGCAATGTTTCCTCCTCGCTGGTGACCAGCAACCGCGGCTTGCGGATCGGGCTGGCGACGTTCAACCCACCCACCAGCAACAACTCCGGCAATGGCGGTTATGTCGCCCGTTCCGTCAGCGATCTGGCGGTGGTCAGCGGCAGCGTGACCCAGGCCCAGGCGGACACCAACTACAACGCGCTGATCAGCGCGATTAACGGGCTGGGCGCCGTGGCCAATACGCCGCTGGCTGAGACCTATTACGAAATCACTCGTTACTTTCGCGGCATGGCGCCGTACTACAACTCGACGCCAGCGACCTACACCAGCCCGATCCAGTACCGCTGCCAGAAGAACTATGGCGTGGTGATCACCGACGGCTTGCCGACCTACGACCGCACGTTCCCGACTAACGATCCGCTGGGTCTTAATCGCTTGCCCAACTGGGACGGGATCAACAACGACGGCAATAACACTGCTGGAGACGACGAGGGCGACACCCTCTATCTGGACGACATCGCCAAGTTCGCCTTCGACATCGACATGCGTTCGACCGGTACGGACCTGGCGGGCAAAAACTGGACCTCTGCGGATTTTCCCAAGCAGTACATGAACACCTACACCGTAGGCTTCACCGCGGCCAACCAGATGTTGTCGGATGCCGCCGCCTACGGCCAAGGCCTGTATTACCAGGCCAACGATGCCGCCGGCCTGAACACGGCGCTGTCCTCCGCTTTGAGCAACATCACCTCCAAGGCGGGCTCGGGCGGTAGCGGTGTCACCAGCAGCAGTACGCTGAGCAGCGGTTCAAGTTACTTCCAGACCACTTACGATCCCAAGGACTGGCGCGGGACGATCAAGGCCTACGGCTTCACGGCCAACGGCGCGGTCAACACGTCGGCAGTGTTATGGACCACCGACACGGCCATCGTGCCGGGCGCCGCTGCGCCGACCTATCAGTCCTGGAACACCCTGACCAACGCCGCGATAACCTTGTCCTACAGCAACTTTTCCCCGGCCCAACAAACCTCACTCGGCCTGAACCTGCCGACCGGGATTGTCGGCAATGATCTGGTGGAGTGGAGCAAGGGCACCAACAAGGCCGGGCTGAAGGTGCGCACGGTGTTGCTGGGCGACATCATCAATTCGCCTCTCGCGTTGGCCTCGCCCACGGAGCAGACCGCTGCGGATCTGGTGGGCGATTCGACCTACACCACCTATCTGGCGACCAAAGCTACCAACATGAGCGCGAGCCTGGTGGTCAATGCCAACGATGGTTTCCTGAATGTCATCAACGCCGCCAACGGTGCCCGACGTTATGCCTACATGCCTTCCAGCGTGTTGCCATCGTTGCGCTATATCGCCGATCCGACCTACATCAACGGCGTGAGCCACAAGTTTCTGGTGGACGGCCAGGTCGGGGTGTTCGATGCGCAACTCGGGGCTGCCTGGAAAACCCTGGCCCTGGGCGGGACAGGGGCGGGCGGCAGGACGTTCTACGCGGTGCAATTGTTCGACGCATCGGCAGGTAATGCCTTCAAGGCGCTGTGGGAATTCAGCGCGCCGGCTACGGCCAACACGGCGAACGTCTTCAATGATCTGGGATATGCCTACGCCCGCCCGGAAGTGGCACGCTTGGCCGATGGTCGCTGGGCGGCCTTCATCTCCAACGGCTACGGGAGCAATTCGGGGGTGGCAGCGTTGTATGTGGTGGATGTGCGTGACGGTTCGCTGATCAAGAAAATCGTGGTCGACAGCACTGAAACCACCAATGGCCTGTCTTCGGTGAAGCTCAAGGTCAACTCGCAGAACGTGGTGCAAGCCGCTTATGGTGGCGACCTGAAAGGGCGTCTGTGGAAGTTCGACCTGAGTGGCGCCACGACTGACACTTGGGGCCTGGCATTTTCCGGCAAGCCATTGTTCACGGCGCCGGGTGGCGCGACGCAGCCGATCACTGCGCAACCGCTGCTGGCGGACAATTCCCTGGGCGGCAAGCAAGTGTTTTTCGGCACCGGGAAATTCAATGAGACGGCGGACAAGACCAACAAGGATCTCCAGGCGTTTTACTCGGTGTGGGACGCAGACGGCGGGTCGGGGCAGATTACCGTGTCGAGTTTGCAGGCCCAGTCGGTGACCGGGGTGACCTCTGGCAGTGCCGGCGGGCAGTTCATCACCACCAGCCAGAATGACACGACCTACCCGACCGAAAAGGGCTGGTACCTGCCGCTGGTGTACAACAACGTGCTGACCGGTGAACGGGTGATCAATCAGGCCAATCTGGTGGCCGGCCGGGTCGTGTTCACCACCGCCAGTGTCGACACCACTGACCCGTGCGCCAGTTTCGGCACCGGCAAACTGGTCGAACTGGATGCGTTCAGCGGTAAGATGCTCAATTACGCGGTGCTCGACACCAATGGCGACGGGCTGGTCGACAGCACGGATTCGATCTCCAGCGGGGTGATTTTCACCGGGGGGATTCCGACCCTGAACGCGATCGTCAACAATGCGGGCCGCAAGATTGTGAATGACTCCAGCGGTGGCATCACCTCCCTGGTGGAGAAACCCGGCGGTGGCGGCAGCCGTCGCATCATGTGGCGACAAATACAGTAAGTGAGAGTTGAGGCATGCGCAGATCCAACCGAGGTTTTACCCTGATCGAAATCATGATCGTGATTGCGATCATCGGTATCGTCATCACCATTGGCTATCCGAGCCTCACCGAATACGTGAAAAAGGGCCGTCGCACCGAAGTCGCCGGGTTGCTGTCCGAGCAGGCGCAGATTCTTGAGCGGTTCTATTCCAAGAGTAATGTCTACACCGGCGCCACCGGCCTGAGCACGGGGAACGATTTCTACACCATCACCCCGACCATCACCGACCAGGCCTTTACCCTGACGGCTGTGCGCAAGTCCGGTACGGCCATGGCAACCGACAAGTGTGGAGACTTCACCATCACCAACACGGGCGTCAGAAGCATGGTTAACGCCACGGCCACCACCAAGGATTGCTGGGGCCGCTGAGTTTCTTTTTCGGGCGCCTTTTGCGCCCTCTGTCTATTGAACGGTTGGATCAGAACATGAGCAGTCAACAGCAAGTGGTGATTGTCGGCGGCGGGGTGATCGGCCTGCTGACCGCGTTCAATCTCGCGTCTGAAGTGCAGAGCGTTGTGTTGCTGGATCGCTCGAACGTTGGCCAGGAATCTTCCTGGGCCGGCGGCGGCATTGTTTCGCCGCTGTATCCGTGGCGCTACAGCCCGGCGGTCACGGCGCTGGCTCACTGGTCCCAGGATTTTTATCCACAGCTGGGCGAGCGACTGTTCGCTGCCACTGGTGTCGATCCCGAAGTGCACACCACCGGGCTGTATTGGCTGGACCTGGATGACGAGGCCGAAGCGCTGGCCTGGGCCGAACGGGAAAACCGTCCGTTGCGGGCTGTGGATATCTCGGCGGCACATGATGCTGTGCCTGTCCTGGGCGGTGGTTTTTCCCGGGCGATCTACATGGCTGATGTGGCCAACGTGCGTAATCCGCGGCTGGTGAAATCCCTGAAAGCGGCGTTGCTGGCACTGCCGAACGTGACGATCCATGAACAGTGTGAAGTCAGCGGATTTATCCGTGAAGGCGACACGGTGGTCGGCGTGCAGACGTCCACGGGGGCTATTCACGGCGATCAGGTGGTACTGACAGCGGGCGCGTGGAGCGGTGACCTGCTCAAAAGTCTCGGTTTGGCGCTACCGGTTGAACCGGTCAAAGGCCAGATGATTCTCTACAAATGCGCGGCGGATTTTTTGCCGAGCATGGTGCTGGCCAAGGGGCGTTATGCGATCCCGCGACGCGACGGGCATATTCTGATCGGCAGTACGCTGGAGCACGAAGGGTTCGACAAGACCCCGACCGAAACGGCGCTGGAAAGCCTCAAGGCTTCGGCTGTGGAATTGATTCCGGCGTTGGCTGAGGCCGAAGTAGTGGGGCACTGGGCCGGGTTGCGGCCGGGTTCACCGGAAGGCATTCCATATATCGGCCGGGTGCCGGGGTTTGCGGGGCTTTGGCTTAACTGCGGGCATTACCGCAATGGGCTGGTGCTGGCGCCGGCGTCGTGTCAGTTGTTTGCGGATGTGATGTTGGGCAGGGCGCCGATTATTGATCCGGCGCCGTATGCGCCGATTGGGCGTATTTAGGCTTTAGATATTTATCGCCTGATAGACCGCTATCGCGAGCAAGCTCGCTCCCACAGTTGATCGCAGGTGTACTCAGATGTTGGGAACACAGCTGAACCCCTGTGGGAGCGGGCTTGCTCGCGAAGAGGCCCTCAATCCAAACCGAGTTTCTTCAGCCTGTAGCGCATCGACCGAAACGACAAATTCAACCGTTGCGCCGCCGCCGTGCGGTTCCAGCGGGTTTCTTCCAGCGCCTGGAGGATCAGTTTGCGTTCAACGTTTTCCAGATAATCTTCCAGATTGTCGATCCGCGTCAGGTCTGGCACACCCGCTTCTGCGGCGCAGTTGCCTTCGGCCAGGCGTAAGTCCCCGGCTTCGATCTGTTTGTTCTCGCACAAGGTGTGAGCGCGTTCGAGCATGTTCTCCAGCTCCCGCACATTGCCCGGAAAGCGGTAGCTTTTCAGCGCTTCAAGGGCTTGCGGATGCAGTTTGGCGGCGGGATGGCCGGTGCCGGCGGCCAAGCGCTTGAGCACATGATTGGCCAGTGTCTCGATGTCGTCCCGACGTTCGCGCAAGGGTGGAACGCGCAACTCGATCACGTTCAAACGGTAATACAAATCCTGGCGAAAACGTTCGGCGCTGACTTCGGCGGCGAGGTCTTTGTGAGTGGCGCAGAGGATGCGCACGTCGACCACGGTTTCCTGCTGCCCGCCGACGGCGCGTACAGCTTTCTCCTGAATCGCCCGCAGCAGCTTGACCTGCATCGCCAGCGGCAAATCCGCCACTTCGTCGAGGAACAGAGTGCCGCCATGGGCGGCCTGGAACAGTCCGGGATTGTCTTCAATGGCGCCACTGAAGCTGCCTTTGCGGTGGCCGAAGAATTCGCTTTCCATCAGTTCTGACGGGATTGCCCCGCAGTTGACCGGGATAAAGGGGCGGCCGGCCCGCGGACCTTGTTCGTGGATCAGGCGAGCGACCAACTCCTTGCCGCTGCCGGATTCGCCGCTGATGTACACCGGGGCCTGGCTGCGGGCCAGTTTGTCGATTTGTTTACGCAAGTTGCGCATCGGCAATGATTCGCCCAGCAACCGACGATCAATGGCGGTGCTGGCGCCCCCCGGAGCGGGCAGGCGCAGGGCGCTGGTGACCAGTTCCCGCAGTCGGGTGAGGTCCACCGGTTTGGTCAGGAAGTCAAAGGCACCGGCCTTGAGGGCGTTGATCGCGGTTTCGAGGCTACCGTAAGCGGTGATCATCGCCACTGGCACTTGGGGATAGCGTTGCTGGATGTGTTGCACCAGCTCCAGGCCCGTACCATCGGGCAGACGCATGTCGGTCAGGCACAGATCGAATGTCTCCCGGCCCAGCAGCGCCTGGGCTTCGCCGAGGTTACGGGCACTGAAGGTGTCGAGTTTCATCCGTCCCAGGGTGATTTCCAGGAGTTCGCGGATATCCGGTTCGTCGTCGACGATCAGGACTTTTTGCCGTGGGCTCATGTTCAACTTTGTTTCCGTCCGTGTGCAAAGGTGATGCGAAAGCAGCCGCCGCCTTGGCGTGGTTTGAAGTCTAGGCGGGCCTGGTTGCTTTCGCACAGCTCACGGGACAGATAAAGCCCCAGGCCAGTGCCCTGGCTACTGGTGGTGAAGAAGGGTTCGAACAAGTGCGCCTGCTGGTCCGGCGCCACGCCGGGGCCGTTGTCCAGCACTTCGAGGACTGGCAGCTGACTGTCGGCGTCGACAAACAGCTCCAGCCAGACCTCGGCCGTTTCATGGACCGAGCCACTGTGACGCCAGGCATTACGCAACAAGTTGTCGAGAATCTGCGTCAGTTGATTCGGGTCCATCAGCGTCGTGAAGTGGCCCATGCCGATGCGCAGGTGAATTTGCTGGCCTTCGGTCGCGGCCTCGCGGGTTTCAGCGACGTATTGCTCGAGCCACGGCTTCAGATCGAGCCGTTGCGGTGCGGTTTGCTGGCGGCGGGACAGTTGCAGGACGTTTTCGATAACCCGATTCATTCGCTGAGAGTGGTCTTGGATAATCTGGGTCAGACGCCGATCCGCGCCGTTCAGTTCCTCGGATTCCAGCAGCAGCTGCGCGGCATGACTAACGGCGCCTAGCGGATTACGGATCTCGTGGGCGATCCCGGCTGTCAGGCGACCCAGGGCAGCGAGTTTCAATTGCTGCGCCTGCTGGGCGATCTGGGCGAGGTCTTCGAGAAAGATCAGGGTCTGATGGTGCGGGCTCTGGTCCAGGGCGATGAAGCTCGGCTGCAGCTCCAGGCCGGAGCGGGCGATCTTCAGGCTCTGCGGGCGCAAGGTCGGGTTGTTGAGCCACAGTTGCAGGCGCTCGACCAGGGTCGGCGAGTATTCATCGATCAGCTGGCCTTCGAGACGCTCCTGGCCCAGCAGTGACAGGGCGCTGTGGTTAGCCAGTTGCACCCGCCGCTGCTCATCGAGCACCAGAATCCCGGTGCGCATGCGTTGCAGGATCAAGGCGTTGAGGGCTTCGAGGCTGACCACTTCACTGGCCCGCTGCTCGGCGAGGTGTTCGCTGACCTCCAGGCGTCGAATCAAACCTTGCACCAACAACGCCGCGGCAAAGCACAGCGCGCCGAGGGTGCCGGCTTGCAGGTAGTCGCTGGGGCTGGTGGGGCGGGTGAAGCTCAGCAGGAAGCTCAAGCCGACAATGCCAAGGGCCGCGACCGCCGCAATCAACAGGCCGATACGCCCGCGCAGCAGGGTGTTGCCGATGGCCACCGACACAATCAGCAAGTTGCCAATGGCGCTGGCCACACCGCCGGCGGCATAGAACAGGCCGCACAGCAGCAAGACGTCGACCAGCGTCAGGCTGAACAACTGCGCCGGGCGCCGGGTGTTCTCCAGGAACACCACCAACAGGATATTCAGCACCAAGTACAACCAGCTGCCACTGCGCAGCAGATCGTTATTGGCGAACGTCAGCAACTGGTTGTCCATGTTGCTGGAGATCAACAGCACCAGGGTGATGCCGACGCTTAAACGGTAAAGATGATAAAGGCGCAGCAGTCGCTGGGCCTGTTTGCTGCCGGGGCTGGAAGCCTCAGCGATCACTGGAGCCCGGGCCTTGCTCAAGGTGAGCCTGGCTGCAATACCACTGTTGTTGAAGGTTCAGCGCACGGTCGCGCGGCAGGTGCACACCACAGTGGGCGCAGCGCACCATCGGCGCCGCATCCAGCTCGGCATTGGGGCGAGGCGTGGAAGCGGATCCCTTGAACTTGCGCCAAAACCATACCGCTGCGGCAATCAGGGCGATCCAGAACAGTAAACGAACCATGGTGGGCTGCTTTTCGAATGATGATCAGGCAGTTTAGCCAAGGACATGTCAGGCGCACAGCGTAATAAATCGCTGAAATAAAAAAGGGAGACTCAAGAGTCTCCCTTTTTGCACAGCCTGTGGGGTTAGTCGAACACACCAAAGGTCATGTAGCTGAACCACGAACGGTCGCCGTTGTTGCCTTCCGCTTCGTGTTGCTCTTCCTCGATCACGTCGCCGTTTTCGTCTTTAGGCTTGAGATCGTTCGGAATCGCGTCTTTCGCGTCCTGGAACTGCTTCTGCACGTCTTGGTTGGCGCGGGTTTCACCCGGTGGCAGCGGCGGGCTGGATTCGATCAGGCCCAGGGTGGCCTTGCTCAGCCACGAACGGTTGTCCGCTTCGTCGACCGACGGCCGGAACTGACCGTCCACCAGGCTTGGGTGGTTCGGGTAGTTGAGCTTCAGGGTTTCGAGGCTGGTTTCGGCCAGTTCGTCCAGGTGCAGACGCTGGTAGGACTCGACCATCACCGCCAGGCCGTCACCGACCGATGGGGTTTCCTGGAAGTTTTCCACTACATAACGACCACGGTTCGCGGCGGCGACGTAAGCCTGACGGGTCAGGTAGTAGTCGGCGACGTGAATCTCGTAGGAGGCCAGCAGGTTGCGCAGATAAATCATGCGCTGCTTGGCATCCGGCGAGTAGCGGCTGTTCGGGTAGCGGCTGGTCAGCTGGGCGAACTCGTTGTACGAGTCGCGGGCAGCGCCCGGGTCACGCTTGGTCATGTCCAGCGGCAGGAAGCGCGCCAGCAGGCCGACGTCCTGGTCGAAGGAGGTCAGACCTTTGAGGTAATACGCGTAATCCACGTTCGGATGCTGTGGGTGCAAACGAATGAAACGCTCAGCGGCAGACTTGGCAGCCTCAGGCTCGGCGTTCTTGTAGTTGGCGTAGATGAGCTCGAGTTGAGCCTGATCAGCATAGCGCCCGAACGGATAACGCGACTCCAGCGCCTTCAGCTTGGCTGTGGCGGCGGTGTAGCTATTGTTGTCCAGATCGGTCTGAGCCTGCTGGTACAGCTCGACCTCGCTCAGGTTTTCGTCGACGACTTCCTTCGATGAGCAAGCAGCGGTCAATGCGAGGATGGCGATCAGCAGCAGGTGTTTCACTTGCATGGCGGCTTGCGTCCCTATGACGGCCGCTGTCTTGGGCGGGGCCGTCCTGTTATGATGAGCGCCCCGTTGAATAGCCTCGGGGCAAAAGACGCCGTATTTAACCACAAGCGCGCAGCCGAAACCAAAGGCTGTGCCGACGCCTAGTCTGAGCATGTCCGATAAAATTGAACTTCGCGCAGAGGTGCCGTCCGAATTGGGCGGCCAACGCCTCGATCAAGTCGCCGCACAATTATTCGCTGAGCACTCGCGCTCGCGCCTTTCCGCCTGGATCAAAGACGGCCGCCTGACTGTGGATGGGGCGGTTATCCGCCCGCGAGACATCGTTCATGGTGGTGCCATTCTTGAACTCACTGCCGAGCAGGAAGCTCAGGGCGAATGGATCGCTCAGGACATCGAGCTGGACATCGTCTACGAAGACGACGACATCCTGGTGATCAACAAGCCTGCGGGCCTGGTGGTGCATCCGGCTGCCGGCCATGCTGATGGGACCTTGCTCAACGCCTTGCTGCACCACGTGCCGGACATCGTCAATGTGCCCCGCGCCGGTATCGTGCATCGCCTGGACAAGGACACCACCGGTCTGATGGTGGTGGCCAAGACCATTCAAGCGCAGACGCAACTGGTTACACAGTTGCAGAGCCGCAGCGTCAGCCGGATCTACGAGTGCATCGTGATTGGTGTGGTAACGGCCGGTGGCAAGATCAACGCGCCGATCGGTCGTCACGGCCAGCAGCGCCAGCGCATGGCGGTGATGGAAGGTGGCAAGCAAGCCGTCAGCCACTATCGCGTGCTCGAGCGTTTCCGCTCCCACACGCATGTGCGGGTGAAGCTGGAAACCGGTCGTACGCACCAGATTCGCGTGCACATGGCCCACATCAACTACCCGTTGGTCGGAGATCCTGCCTACGGCGGTCGTTTCCGCATTCCGCCGGCAGCCAGTGTGACCATGGTCGAATCGTTGAAGGCGTTCCCGCGTCAGGCACTGCACGCACGGTTCCTGGAGCTGGATCATCCGACCACCGGTAAGCGCATGAGCTGGGAATCGCCACTGCCGGACGATTTCGTCTGGTTGCTGACCCTGCTCAAGCAAGACCGTGAGGCGTTCATCGGATGAGTGACTGGCTGATTCCCGACTGGCCTGCGCCTGCCGGGGTGAAAGCCTGCGTTACCACCCGTGCGGGCGGCGTCAGTCTGGCGCCGTTCGACAGCCTCAACCTCGGCGATCACGTCGATGACAGTCCTGAAGCCGTGGCCGAAAATCGCCGCCGCCTCACCGATCATTTCGCTATTCAACCGGCCTGGCTGCAACAGGTTCACGGCATTGTCGTGGCTCACGCAGACCCGAGTCAGGTCGTCACGGCCGACGCCAGTTGGACGCAAACCCCCGGCATCGCCTGCGCGGCGATGACTGCCGACTGCCTGCCCGCATTGTTTTGCGACCGTGCCGGCACTCGCGTTGCGGCGGCTCATGCCGGTTGGCGTGGGTTGGCGGCGGGTGTGCTGGAGGCGACTCTCGACACTTTGGCTGTAGCGCCGGAAGACGTATTGGTCTGGCTCGGCCCGGCCATCGGCCCGCAAGCCTTCGAAGTCGGCCCTGAAGTACGGGAAGTCTTCATTCAGCAACTGCCTGAAGCGGCCAAAGCCTTCGTCCCAAGCCAGAACGCCGGCAAGTTCATGGCCGACATCTATGAGCTGGCGCGTTTACGCCTTGCGGCCCGTGGTGTCACCGCTGTTTATGGTGGCGGTTTCTGCACCGTGACCGATCCTCGCTTCTTTTCTTACCGCCGCAGTCCGCGCACCGGTCGGTTTGCCTCCCTGATCTGGCTCGAACGCTAGAATTAGCTGACCTGCATCAACGTCACGACGCTTGAAACTCCCAGAATCGACCGCATCTATAACGGTATCTGGCAGGTTTCTTCATTCAGGATGGTTTCTTAGGTCCGGCCTGCTCAAAAGGAAGGTGACCCATGCGTATAGACCGTTTAACCAGCAAATTGCAGTTAGCCCTCTCCGACGCCCAATCCCTGGCCGTCGGCCTCGATCATCCGGGCATTGAACCGGCGCACTTGATGCAAGCGATGCTTGAACAGCAGGGTGGTTCGATCAAACCCCTGCTGATGCAAGTCGGCTTTGACGTCAACAGCCTGCGCAAAGAGCTGACCAAAGAGCTCGATCAACTGCCGAAAATCCAGAACCCGACCGGCGACGTCAACATGTCGCAGGATCTGGCGCGTCTGCTCAATCAGGCCGATCGCCTGGCCCAGCAGAAGGGTGATCAATTTATCTCCAGCGAGCTGGTGTTGCTCGCCGCCATGGACGACAACAGCAAACTCGGCAAGCTGTTGCTCGGCCAGGGCGTGAGCAAGAAAGCCCTGGAAAACGCGATCAACAACCTGCGTGGCGGCGAAGCGGTCAACGACGCCAACCACGAAGAGTCGCGTCAGGCTCTGGATAAATACACCGTCGACCTGACCAAGCGTGCCGAAGAAGGCAAGCTCGATCCGGTGATCGGCCGTGACGATGAAATTCGCCGGACCATTCAGGTCCTGCAACGCCGTACCAAGAACAACCCGGTGCTGATCGGTGAGCCTGGCGTGGGTAAAACCGCCATCGCCGAAGGCCTGGCCCAGCGCATCATCAATGGCGAAGTGCCGGACGGCCTCAAGGGCAAGCGCTTGTTGTCCCTGGACATGGGCTCGCTGATTGCCGGTGCCAAGTATCGCGGTGAGTTCGAAGAACGCCTCAAATCCCTGCTAAATGAGCTGTCGAAGCAGGAAGGGCAGATCATTCTGTTCATCGACGAACTGCACACCATGGTCGGCGCCGGTAAAGGCGAAGGCTCGATGGACGCCGGCAACATGCTCAAGCCGGCATTGGCGCGCGGCGAACTGCACTGCGTTGGCGCAACCACGCTCAACGAGTACCGCCAATATATAGAGAAGGATGCGGCCCTCGAGCGGCGCTTCCAGAAAGTGCTGGTGGAAGAGCCGAGCGAAGAAGACACCATCGCGATCCTGCGTGGCCTCAAAGAGCGTTATGAGGTTCACCACAAAGTGGCGATCACCGACGGGGCGATTATCGCGGCGGCCAAACTCAGCCATCGCTACATCACCGACCGTCAGTTGCCGGACAAGGCCATCGACCTGATCGACGAAGCCGCCAGCCGCATCCGCATGGAGATCGACTCCAAGCCGGAAGTGCTTGATCGTCTGGAGCGTCGGTTGATCCAGTTGAAGGTGGAATCCCAGGCGCTGAAGAAAGAAAGCGACGACGCGGCGAAGAAACGCCTGGAAAAACTCCAGGAAGAAATCGTTCGCCTTGAACGTGAATATTCGGACCTTGAGGAAATCTGGAATTCGGAGAAAGCCGAAGTCCAGGGTTCGGCACAGATCCAGCAGAAAATCGAACAGTCCCGTCAGGAACTGGAAGCCGCACGCCGCAAAGGCGACCTGAACCGCATGGCCGAGCTGCAATACGGGATCATCCCGGACCTGGAGCGCAGCCTGCAAATGGTCGACCAGCACGGCAAAAGCGAGAACCAGTTGCTGCGTAGCAAGGTGACTGAAGAAGAGATCGCGGAAGTCGTGTCGAAATGGACCGGCATCCCTGTATCAAAAATGCTCGAAGGCGAGCGCGACAAGCTGATGAAGATGGAAAGCCTGTTGCACCAGCGTGTGATCGGCCAGAACGAAGCGGTGATCGCGGTTTCCAACGCGGTGCGGCGTTCTCGCGCCGGGTTGTCCGACCCGAATCGCCCGAGCGGTTCGTTCATGTTCCTCGGCCCTACCGGTGTCGGTAAAACCGAGCTGTGCAAGGCGCTGGCTGAATTCCTCTTCGATACTGAGGAGGCGATGATTCGCATCGACATGTCCGAGTTCATGGAGAAACATTCCGTGGCACGACTGATCGGCGCGCCACCAGGCTACGTAGGCTATGAAGAGGGCGGTTACCTGACCGAGGCGGTGCGTCGCAAGCCTTATTCGGTGATCCTCCTGGACGAGGTCGAGAAGGCCCACCCGGATGTGTTCAACATCTTGCTGCAAGTGCTGGAAGATGGCCGGTTGACCGACAGTCATGGCCGCACGGTGGATTTCAAGAACACCGTGATTGTCATGACCTCCAACCTCGGTTCGGTGCAGATCCAGGAACTGGTGGGTGATCGTGAAGCGCAACGTGCAGCAGTGATGGATGCGATTTCCACGCACTTCCGGCCGGAGTTCATCAACCGGGTCGACGAAGTGGTGATCTTCGAGCCGCTGGCCCGGGATCAGATCGCCGGCATCACCGAGATCCAGTTGGGTCGCCTGCGCAGTCGCCTGACCGAGCGCGAGCTGAAACTGGAGCTCAGCCCTGAGGCGATGGATAAGTTGATCGCCGTCGGCTACGACCCGGTCTATGGCGCACGGCCGCTCAAACGAGCGATCCAGCGCTGGATCGAGAACCCGCTGGCGCAGCTGATTCTGTCCGGGCGATTCATGCCGGGCGAGACCGCTGTCGGCCGTGTGGAAAACGACGAAATCGTTTTTGACTGAGGCGTAATGCCAGTGAAATAAAGAAGGCCTCGCATTGCGAGGCCTTTTTTTCGCCAGGCTGTTGAACTCAAAGGAAAAGGCTTGTAAAGTGCGCCCCGCAGTAAGTCACCCGGAAGGGTTTCTGCTCCCCAAGCGGAAATCTGAAATAAGTTGCAAATCATTAACTTGAATGCAATTTAGGGGGTTGACAGAGGTGCTTAAGATTGTAGAATAGCGCGCCTCAGACACACGAACGCAGCGATGCGAACGGGTCGAAGAGATGCAGCAAGCTTCACCGTTGTAAATTGAAATATGTAGTTCCGTGATAGCTCAGTCGGTAGAGCAAATGACTGTTAATCATTGGGTCCCAGGTTCGAGTCCTGGTCACGGAGCCAATTTCAAACCGGGGTATAGCGCAGTCCGGTAGCGCGCCTGCTTTGGGAGCAGGATGTCAGGAGTTCGAATCCCCTTACCCCGACCATATTAAAAATCCTCGTATCGAAAGATACGGGGATTTTTTTTGTCTTCGAAAAAGTGCAATCCCGCTTCAAGTCATCATACAACTTGCCGATAACGAGCGAACGGGGCGCATACAGCGCGTCCATTTCCAGCCATAAAAACAAAAGGCGCTCGTTATGTTGCTTCGTCAGCTGAATATTGCCCCCCGTGCGGCACTGGGTTTTGCCCTGATTGCGGTGCTGGTGGCGTTGCTCGGAGTGTTCGCACTGGGGCAGATGTCGAGCATTCGAGACAGCGAGGTGGCGGTTGAAAGCCAATGGTTGCCGAGCATCCGTGGCGGCGATGAAATCCGCGAGATCATGCTGCGCATCCGCACCATCTCCCTGCGCATGGCCCTGGATCAGGATCCGAAGAACATCCCTCAGTACCGTAGCCAGATGGACACCCGGGACAAGGAGCTGAGCGACAAGATTGCTGCCTACGACAAACTGGTCAACACCGCTGAAGGCAAGCAGTTGTATGACCAGTTCAAGAGCACCTTCGCCGCTTACCGCTCAGGTATCGCTCAATCGTTCACCTTGGCCGAGCAGGGCCGTCGCGATGAGCTGACCAAGCTGCTGCTGGTGGACATGAAGACCGTGGTCGATGGCTCCGGCAAACAGCTGAATGACTTGGCGGACCTTTTCGCCAAACAAGTCGCCGCCGAAAGCCAAAAGTCCGCGGCGCACTACGAAACCTCGCGCACCATCGTCAGCCTGTTCATCGGCCTGGCGGCGCTGGCCACCGTCGGCCTGGCGATGTTGCTGACCCGCAGCATCGTGCGTCCCTTGAATGAAGCGGTAAACGCCGCCGAGAACGTGGCCCGGGGCGATCTGACCAACCCGATCGAAACCCACGGCAGCGATGAAGTCAGCCGGTTGCTCAAGGCGCTGGCGACCATGCAGCAGAACTTGCGTGAAACCCTGCAAGGCATCAGCGGCTCGGCCACCCAACTGGCCACGGCGGCCGATGAATTGAACGCGGTCACCCTCGACAGCACCCAGGGTCTGCAACAGCAGAACAACGAAATTGAACAAGCGGCCACGGCGGTCAACGAGATGACCACCGCCGTGGAGGAAGTCGCACGCAACGCGGTGTCTACGTCCGACGCTACGCGTCAGTCAAGCGAATCGGCGCACCTGGGCCAGGAACGCGTCAGCGAAACCGCCAGCGCGATCAGCGCCCTTGCCAGCGACGTGCAGCACACCGGTGAGTTGGTGCAGTCCCTGGCCAATCAATCCCAGGACATCGGCAAGGTGCTGGACGTGATTCGCGCCATCGCCGAGCAAACCAACCTGTTGGCGCTCAACGCTGCGATTGAAGCGGCGCGGGCGGGGGAGAGTGGTCGCGGTTTTGCGGTGGTGGCCGACGAAGTGCGGGCGCTGGCCCACCGCACCCAGCAATCGACCCAGGAAATTGAACAGATGGTCCAGGGCATGCGCAGCGGCTCGACCCTGGCGCTGGATTCCATGCAAGCCAGCGCTTCCCGGGCTGCCAGCACACTGGTTCTGGCCGAGCGCGCCGGCGAGGCCTTGCAGACCATCACCGCGTCGGTGCATGAGATTCATGAGCGCAACCTGGTGATCGCCAGCGCCGCCGAAGAACAGGCGCAAGTGGCGCGGGAAGTTGATCGCAACCTGGTGAATATCCGCGACCTGTCGGTACGCTCCGCCGCCGGTGCCGATCAGACCAGCGCCTCCAGCCATGAGCTGTCAAAACTGGCCAATGCCCTGCAGGGCATGGTGCAACGCTTCCGCGTGTAAATCCGCGAGACGCAAAAAAGCCGCGCTTCCCGTCGAGGGATGCGCGGCTTGTTTGTTCTGAGGCTTAGGCGCCGTCTTGGTCTTTCAGGTGTTCGAACAGGCCTTTTGGCATTTTCTTGCCGTTGGCTTCGAAGTTGGCTTTCACGTTGTTGTAAGCCTCTTGCTCGTCGATGAAGCCGTCATGGTTGGTGTCGATCTTGTCGAAGTTGGACTTTGGTGCGACAGCCTGGAATTCGGCACGGGATACTTTGCCGTCGCCATCGGTGTCGGTCTTGGCCATCGACGCATCGCCGCATTTGCCTTCACCACACTTGCCTTCAGGGGTTTTCACCGTTTGCTCGGCCGATGCCAGCAGGTAGCCTTGGGTCAGTGGCTGGGCCGCGAATACGGAACCAGTCAACATCATGCCACCGGCCAAAACAGCGCCGAGCAGACCGATAGTGTTTTTAGTAGTACGGGACATTTGAAATCTCCTGGGTTGCACGACACAACCGCTCGATAAAGGATGCCGCGTAGTGCGGCGTTAACCGAAGCAGGCGGTGCCTTGCTCGGGTGTGGCCATTTAGCCGGGCGGGTGTATCGCTACTGTGTCGTGCAAGGGGGAGTTTGTAAGCGAAGGGGCAAAATCGTGGGGCGGGATACAGTGAGATACGTAGACCGAGGCGCCTCATTCGCGGGCAAGCCTCGCTCCTACAGGTTGATGATGACCTTGTAGGAGCGAGGCTTGCCCGCGAAGAGGCGCTGACAGCCGCCGAAAATCTTAGTGCAGCTTGAGTCGCGGCTCGGTCCCTCGCCCAATCTTGCTACCCAGCATCAACATCGCCGTGCGGAACGCTCCATACAGCGCCATCTGGTGCATCCGGTACAGCGACACGTAAAACATCCGCGCCAGCCAGCCTTCCAGCATCACACTGCCGGTAAGGTTGCCCATCAAGTTACCCACAGCCGAAAAACGCGACAGCGAGATCAGCGAACCGTAGTCGGTGTATTTGTATTCCGGCAACGCCTTGCCTTCGATCCGCAACTTCAGGGATTTGGCCAGTAACGACGCCTGTTGATGCGCAGCCTGGGCACGTGGCGGTACGTTGCGGTCGGTGCCCGGTTGCGGGCAGGCGGCGCAGTCACCGAAGGCGAAGATGTTCTCGTCGCGGGTGGTTTGCAGGGTTGGCAGCACTTGCAGTTGATTGATGCGGTTGGTTTCCAGGCCATCGATGTCCTTGAGGAAACCCGGTGCACGAATCCCGGCGGCCCAGACTTTCAGGCTGGCGTTGATCACTTTGCCGTCGGCGGTGATCAGGCTTTCGGCCGTGACTTCGCTGACCGCCGCGTTGGTCATCACGTTGACCCCGAGTTTCTCCAGGGTTTTATGCACAGGCCCGCCGATCCGTTCCGGCAGGGCTGGCAGTACCCGTGGCCCGGCTTCGATCAGGGTGATGTGCATGTTTTCCGGTTTGATCCGGTCCAGACCGTAGGCCGCCAGTTCATGCGCAGCGTTGTGCAGTTCTGCCGCCAGCTCGACGCCGGTGGCACCGGCGCCGACGATGGCCACGCTGATCTGTTCCACCACATCGGTTTGCCCTGCATGCGCGCGCAGGTAGTGGTTGAGCAGTTGCTGGTGGAAACGCTCGGCCTGTTTGCGGGTGTCGAGGAACAGGCAGTGTTGCGCCGCGCCCTGAGTGCCGAAATCGTTAGTGGTGCTGCCGACCGCGATCACCAGCGAGTCGTAGCCCACTTCACGCGCCGGGACCAGTTCAATGCCGGCTTCGTCATACGTGGCGGCCAACTGGATTTTTTTCTGTGCGCGATCAAGCCCGCTCATGCGCCCCAGCTGGAACTCGAAGTGGTTCCATTTCGCCTGGGCTACATAGTTGAGTTCGTCTTCGGAAGAGTTCAGCGACCCGGCCGCCACTTCGTGCAACAGCGGTTTCCAGATGTGGGTCAGGTTCGCGTCGACCAGCATCACACTGGCCGTGCCACGCTTGCCCAGAGTCTTACCCAGACGGGTAGCCAACTCCAGACCGCCGGCGCCGCCGCCAACGATGACAATACGATGAGTCATGGGGATATCTCGCAAGGCTAAAAGAAATCGGTGCGATTACCCGAGCGAGCGCGAGGCAGCTCATAGCGTCAGGTAACCGATAAGGCGGCTCAGCAAGCCCAAACCAATGGTCACTGCCAGCACCAGCACCAGGAGCATCCACGGCCGGAAAGGCCGGCGCTCGACTCGGTGTTGGGACAAGTGCAGGTACTCTTCGACATGCTTCTGGTCGTCTGGGTTCAGGCGGCTGGTCATATTGGGCCTCGTCAGGGGTAGACGTTGCTGAATGTGTAGAAGCTACAGGCTGATTTAACGAACGTTGAACGGAGCATAGCCGCTGTCGGGGACAGGCTCGACGCTCACCGTGTCGTCCAGTCGAATGATTCCACTTTGTAACACTCGGGCAGTGATTCCGCCATGGCCGCGAACCGCTTGAAAAGTCCCGGGGCCGAGGTTGTTTTGCAGGCGTGCGCACGGTTGGCACCAGCCCGTGGTTTCGAAAATCGCCTGGCCAATCTTGAAGCGCCGGCCCTTGAGGCTGAACAAGTTGATACCACTGACGACGATGTTGCGCCTCAGGTCATTTGGCAGCACCGGTTGATCGTCCGGGCGGCCCATCAGCGAACTGATCACCGCCAGGTGTTCCCACTGAATCAACGTCACCTGCCGGGCATTGCGTACGCCGGGGCGGGCCTTGTCGCCGGTCAAACCGGCCTCAAGGCGCGCTTCCACGACGTCCAGTTCAATCATCGGTTCATGCGACGCCGGGCGTACGCCGATCCAGCGCACGCGGCCGATTTGCGGGACTTCGGCAATCAATTCCTGCAATGGGCTCACAGGCTGATCCCGACGTCGAAGACGATGCTGCGTCCGAGGTTGCTGCGCAGGAAATCCGGCGCGTCCGGATGGGCGAACAGCACGCGGGCGAATGTCGGCCCGACCAGTGACAAAGAGCGCCAGCCCTGGCGCAGGTATTCGGTGGGTGGTGGGAAGTGGCTATTGAGGTCCAGCACTTCGCGCTTGAGGCTGGCGAAGGCAATGATGTCCAGTTCACCCAGGTCCATGCCGCGTTCTTTGTAGTTGTGAGCTTTTTTGCGCAAGGTCGGCGCCAGTCTCAGCAGGAATTCATTGGCCGGAATGCGCCGGGGCTTGGCCTCGCGGCGCACCAGCGAACTGAGGGAAAACGCGCTGCGTCGGCGTTGCAGTTCGTCGCGCCATTCGTCGTTGAGGCGTCGGCCTTCGTCGAGCACGAAGAACACCTCGAAACTGGCATCGCGAAACAGCACGTCCGGCGGCTCACCGGCGGGGGCGAATTCGTCGGCGCGATAGGGAATGTTCAGGCCTTGCAGCAGGCGCTGGCAGACCCAACGCTCACGCTCCCATTTGCGGGCATTGGACAGGAACGCGTTGGCTTGCTCGGCCGCGATGGTCAGCAGGCGTAAATAATCTGAGTCATCCATAGGCCCAAGCTTAGCGTTCAAATGCGACAAGCAGAAAGCTTTGCATCCACTGGAGGCACATTTGCGCCGGTGTATGCTGGCAAGGAGCCGTAATCCAACAAGGAGTGTGTCGTGGTGTTCAAGGGGATCGCGTCATGATCGGCGCAGAGTTGCTGTCACCGCAAAGCCTTGCGGTCGGCTGGCTGATTTACGTACCCGTGGTGATCTGGGCGATCTGCCGTGCGCCGTGGGTCGAGTTGTTCACCGACAGTCGCCGTCAACATTTGCTGTTCGGCACGGTGTTCGCGCTGTTTATGTTGTGGCTGGTGCGACGAGATTTCGATACGGGCGTGTCGTATCACTTTATCGGCATGACTGCGGTGACGTTGCTGCTGGACTGGCCGCTGGCGATTCTCGGTGGGTTGATCGCGCAACTGGGTTTGGTGGCGCTCGGGCGCCAGGACCTGGCCGCCGCCGGGGTGAATGGCGCGTTGATTATTCTGCTGCCGGTGCTGGTCACCGAATGCTGCGCGATTCTGGTCGAGCGTGCGCAGCCGCGTAATCCGTTTGTGTATATCTTCGTTTCCGGTTTCTTTGCAGCAGCGCTGTCGGCCTTGCTGTGCCTGC
The DNA here is from genome assembly GCF_044744265.1 of Pseudomonas sp. NPDC087342. Taxonomy (NCBI): domain Bacteria; kingdom Pseudomonadati; phylum Pseudomonadota; class Gammaproteobacteria; order Pseudomonadales; family Pseudomonadaceae; genus Pseudomonas; species Pseudomonas sp. NPDC087342. The sequence goes on along the minus strand of NZ_JBIUXZ010000028.1, from coordinate 48,389 downwards.
TGCTGGCGTTGACATGGCTGTGGTTCGACGAACGTTTCGCAATGCCGTACTGGCTGGAAGATTTTGTCGGCTATCTGTGGCTGCTGATTTTTCCCGAAGCGTTTATCAACGGCATGATCATCAGCGCGCTGGTGGTGTTCAGTCCCGAGTGGCTGGAGACCTTCAACCGCACTCGTTACCTTTCGGCGCCGTGGAAGGACGACGATCCCAAGTCTTGATCCACATCAAACCGGTTTGACGCTCGCCAACTCATGCTCGGCAAAACCTTCAGGAGCATCGATATGAGCGTCTACGAATGGGCAAGGCAGGAGTTGCGTCACAGTCTGGATGCGGCGCAAGAAGTGGGGTTTGATCCGGGGTTGAGCCTGCGCGCCTTGCTCAGTGCGGTGGTACAGCAGAGCAAGGCCGTGCGCAGTGTCGAGGATCTGGCGGATGAGTTGCAGTTTCTCGCCGAGAACCTCGATGACGGTCAGGATTACGGTTTTATGCGGCCCTGATGCCTGTGGATAAAGACGGAAGTCAGTGACGCGGTTCGAAGTCTTCGCTGAACAGGTCGTCTTCGGCATCCGGGCTCACCGGGATTTTGTGTTCTTCCGACGCCCAGGCACCCAGGTCGATCAGTTTGCAACGGTCCGAACAGAAAGGCCGGTAGGTATTGGTGGCGCTCCATTCGACAGGGGCGCCACAGGTTGGGCAATTGACGGTTGGGGTCTGGCTCATGACTGGCCTCCACGCAAAGTTAAATAAAAGTGATGCAGGCGCTCGACCTCGCTGTGCAGCCAGGCGAGGTCGCGGTCGTTGACCACCACATCGTCGGCATGGCTCACGCGGTCCTGGCGGCTGGACTGGGCCTTGAGGATCGCCTGGACCTGTTGCTCGCTGATCTGGTCGCGCTGCAGGGTGCGTTCGATCTGCAGTTGTTCCGGGACGTCGATCACCAGCACCCGTTGGGTCATGGCGTATTGGCCGGACTCGATCAACAGCGGCGACACCAGAATCGCATACGGCGATTTTGCCTTGGCCAGATGCTCGACGATTTCCTCGGCGATCAGCGGATGAAGCAACGCTTCGAGCCAGCGGCGTTCTTCCGGGACTTCGAAGATCAGCTTGCGCAACGCCGCACGATCCAGTTGCCCATCGGCTTGCAGCACGCCAGGGCCGAAGTGCCCGGCAATTTTCGCAAGCGCCGGGCGACCCGGTTCCACCACCCAGCGCGCCGCGTGATCGGCATCGACCACGTGCACACCGAGGTCGATGAAGTGCTGGGCCGCCGCGCTTTTGCCGCTGCCGATGCCGCCGGTCAGGCCGAGAATCCAGGGTTTTTCCACAGGGGTATTCATTTCAAACCGACAAACTGCCAATAGAAGTCGGTTATTTGACCACCCCAGAGCAACGCAATCCAGCCGGCAATTGCCAGATAGGGGCCGAAGGGGATCGGCGTCGAGGTTTTCGCGTCACGCAAGCGCAGCAAAATCACCCCGAGAATGGCTCCCACCAGCGATGACAACAGGATGGTCAGCGGCAGCACCTGCCAACCGCCCCACGCCCCGAGCATTGCCAGCAGCTTGAAGTCGCCATGGCCGATGCCGTCCTTGCCGGTGATCAGCTTGAACAGCCAGAACACCGACCACAGCGCCAGGTAACCGGCCACCGCCCCCCACAACGCATCGTGCAACGGTACGAACAGCTCGAAGCTGTTGACGATCAGCCCCAGCCACAACAACGGCAGCACCAGGACATCGGGCAACAGTTGATGCTCGGCATCAATCAGGCTCATCGCCAACAGGCCCCACGTCAGCACCAACAAAAAGCCTGCAGGCCAACCGAAACCGAAATGCCAGGCAATGAATGCCGAAAGCAGACCGCAGGCCAGTTCGGTCAGCGGGTAGCGCTTGCTGATCGGTGCCGCGCAGTTCGAGCAGCGACCGCGCAGCAACACGTAACTGAGTACCGGGATGTTTTCCCAGGCGCGGATCTTCTGGGCGCAATGCGGGCATTGGGAATGGGGCAGCATCAGGTTGTAGGTCGGCGGAGGCGTTTCGATGGGCAGGCCGAGGACGTCGTGAGCCTGCGTTCGCCATTCCCGTTCGAGCATTTTCGGCAGGCGCCAGATCACTACGTTGAGGAAGCTGCCGACCAGCAGGCCGAGCACCAGCGCGGTGATCACGAAAGCCAGCGGATAGAGGGTCAGGTAGTCGGTCAAGGGCATGTCAGATCGCTGAGCCGAGTTGGAAGATAGGCAGGTACATCGCAACCACCAGCCCGCCGACGACAACCCCCAACACCACCATGATGAACGGCTCCATCAGGCTGGTGAGGTTGTCGACCATATTGTCCACTTCGTCCTCGTAGAAACTCGCGACTTTGTCGAGCATGTCGTCGAGTGCGCCGGACTCTTCACCGATGGCAGCCATCTGGATCGCCATGTTCGGGAACACACCGGAGGTGCGCATGGCGAAATTCAACTGCATGCCGGTCGAGACGTCCTGCTTGATGCGCAGTACCGCGCGTTTGAACACGATGTTGCCAGTGGCGCCGGCCACCGATTCGAGTGCGTCCACCAACGGCACCCCGGCGGCGAACGTGGTAGACAGCGTACGTGCGTAACGCGCCACGGCAGACTTGTACATCAGCGCGCCCACCAGCGGCAGTTTCAACAGCCAGGTGTCCATTCGGTCGCGAAAGGGTTGCGACTTTTTCATTGCACGGCGAAAACCGAAGATCGCGGCGACCAGCGCGCCGAGCATCACCCACCACCACTCCTGCATGAACTCCGACAAGCCGATCACCATCAAGGTAAAGGACGGCAACTCGGCGCCAAAACCGGAGAACACAGTCTTGAATTGCGGCACCACTTTGACCAGCAGAATCCCGGTGACGATGATCGCAACGAACACCACGGCCAGCGGATAGGTCATGGCCTTCTTGATCTTGGCCTTGAGCTGTTCGCTCTTTTCCTTATAGGTGGCCACCCGATCCAGCAGAGTATCGAGTGCGCCGGCCTGTTCACCGGCGTCCACCAGGTTGCAGTACAACTCGTCGAAATACTGCGGCTTCTTGCGCAAGGATGCGGCGAAGCTGTTGCCCGCGGCGACTTCCTGTTTCACCTCGTCCACCAGTTTGCGCATGGCCGGGTTGTCGAAGCCCTCGCCGATGATGTCGAACGACTGCAACAGCGGCACACCGGCCTTCATCATGGTCGCCATCTGCCGGGTGAACAGAGAGATGTCCTGGGCCTTGATGCGTTTGCCGAAGCTGAAAATCGACGCGGATTTCTTGCGCACCTTGCCCGGATTGATCCCTTGCTTGCGCAATTGGGCCTTGATCAGCGCCGGGTTCTGACCGCTCAACTCGCCGGTCATCTTCGTGCCTTTCTTATCCGTGCCTTCCCAAGCGTAGACGCTGATTTTTGCTGCCTTGACCGCCATGTTCAGTCCTTGGTGACCCGGTTGATTTCTTCAAGGCTGGTGATGCCTTGCATGGCCTTGATCAGCCCCGAAGTGCGCAGGTCGTTGAAGCCGTCCTTGCGCATCTGGATCTCGATTTCCAGGGAGTTGCCTTCGGCCATGATCAGCCGTTGCAGGTCTGGCGTGTTCTTCACCACTTCATAAATCCCGATTCGCCCTTTGTAACCGTGGTTGCAGTGATCGCAACCGACGGGCTCATAGATCGTGAAAGAGCCGATGCGTTCCTCGGGGAAGCCTTCCTTGATCAGCGCTTCACGGGGGATCTCGATCGGCGTCTTGCAGTGGCTGCACAGTTTGCGCGCCAGGCGCTGGGCGATGATCAGGGTGATCGAGGTGGCGATGTTGAACCCCGGGATGCCCATGTTATGCAGGCGGGTCAGGGTTTCCGCGGCGCTGTTGGTGTGCAGGGTCGACAGCACCAGGTGCCCGGTCTGGGCGGCCTTGATCGCGATTTCCGCGGTTTCAAGGTCGCGGATCTCGCCGACCATGATCACGTCCGGGTCCTGGCGCAGGAACGAGCGCAGGGCCTGGGAAAAATCCAGCCCTTGCTTGGGATTGACGTTGACCTGGTTGATGCCTTCCATGTTGATCTCCACCGGGTCTTCGGCGGTGGAAATGTTGATGTCCACGGTATTGAGAATATTCAACCCGGTGTAGAGCGACACGGTTTTGCCCGAGCCGGTGGGGCCGGTGACCAGGATCATGCCTTGTGGCTGCTTGAGGGCGGCCATGAACAAGGCTTTCTGGTCGGGCTCGTAACCGAGGGCGTCGATGCCCATCTGGGCGCTGGACGGGTCGAGGATCCGGATCACCACTTTCTCGCCCCACAGCGTCGGCAAGGTGTTGACCCGAAAGTCGATGGACTTGCTCTTGGACAGGCGCATCTTGATCCGCCCGTCCTGAGGTTTGCGTCTTTCGGAAATGTCGAGGCTGGCCATCACCTTGAGCCGGGCGGCAATCCGCCCGGCCAGTTGAATCGGCGGCTTGGCGACTTCGCGCAGGATGCCGTCGGTGCGCATCCGTACCCGGTAGGTTTTTTCGTAGGGCTCGAAGTGCAAGTCGGATGAGCCGCTCTTGATCGCATCGAGCAGCATCTTGTGGACGAAGCGCACCACGGGCGCGTCATCGGCGTCTTGCCCGGCGATGGAGTCGTGGTTTTTATCGTCGACCGTTTCGATGTCCAGGCCATCGAGGTCCACATCGGCCATCTCGTCCAGGCCGGTGGCGTGGCTGTCGAAGAACTTTTCGATGGCGTCGCTGAGCTTGTCGTCCTCTACCAGAATCGCTTCGGTGCTCAGGCCGGTGCTGAACTGGATGTCGTTGATCGCCTGGTGGTTGGTCGGATCGGAAATCCCCACGAACAGTTTATTGCCACGTCGCCAGAGGGGCAGGGCGTGGTGCTGGCGGACCAGCTTCTCGCTGACCAGACCCTTGGGTTGGGTCTCCTTGTCCAGACAGTGGAGGTCCAGCAGGGCCATGCCGAAATGTTCCGAGGCAATCTCCGCCACTTGCCGGCTCTTTACCAGTTTGTTCTGCACCAGGTAGCTGACCAGGGAGATGCGATTGCGTTGGGCCTGCTGATACGCCTGTTGCGCGCTTTTGTCAGTGAGCAGTTCGGCCAGGACCAATTGCTTGGCCAGGCCACTAAGGGCGATGTCGTTCATGGGGATACCGGACGCAGACAGTTCATGACTTATAGCCTAGTCAAGGCGAGGAACCAAACCAGTGGGGGTGAGGTGACAAAAAGTGTCAGATAGTGCGGTTACAGGGGGTAGGAAAGGGCGCTTTCGACCCTTCGCGCCCCACAGGCAGGGCAGCGAAGGCCTGGCACGGAGTATGCTGAGGCTTAATCAGATCATGAGATTTCGACTCATGCATGGAGCTTGTCTATGAATACTCAGAAAGGTTTTACGCTGATCGAGCTGTTGATCGTGGTGGCGATCATCGGGATTCTGGCGACGTTTGCGTTGCCGGCTTATAGCAAATACCAGGCGAGGGCTAAGGTTACCGCCGGGATCGCGGAAGCTTCGGCGCTCAAAGTGGCTTACGAAGACGTTATGAATACAGGTACGGCGGACCCGACAACGGCCCTCGTCGCGCCAGGGGGAACTACAACTCCTAACTGCACACTGGCAGTAACGGGGACTACTGCCAGCGGCGCAGGGACCATTACCTGCACCCTGCTTAATGCCCCTTCGCTTGTACAGGGCAAAATCATTACGCTGACTCGCGTTCAAGCTGGCACTTGGGCTTGTACAACCAACGCTTTGAAAGAGTTCTCGGGTACTGGCTGCCCTGGCGTTTGATTGATTGCTTTTCAATGAAGACCCGCCCGAGAGGGCGGGTATTTTTTTGCCTGTTATCGATGTGACGCTGAACGGCGAAACTCCCGACAATACATGGCCTTAGGTCTGCGTCAAAACCCGCAACTTGCATGTACATAACTCAACGGTCATGCATTTTGCATGAATCCGGAAAATAGATAAATTCATAACATGTTGTTTTATAACGATTTATTTTGATTCTCAAAGTTGGCACAGCGTTCGCAATATACCCAGTAACCCTGCTGAGAAGACACGCAGCAGACTTTATAGAAAAACAGGAGTTACTCGTATGAAGAAGTTCGCTATCGCTACTGCTGCCGCGCTGACCCTGACCATGGCCGGTGCTGCATTCGCACAGACCACCACCACCCAAGCCCCGATGACTCTGGCGGCTGGTGAAGTGACCAAGGCTAAAGAAGCCACTTCCGATACCTGGATCACTACCAAAGTGAAAAGCGATCTGGTTACCGAGAAAGGCATCCCAGGCACTGACATCAAAGTAGAAACCAACAAAGGTGTTGTATCGCTGTCGTCCACTGTTGCAGTGACCGACGCTCAGAAAGCCACCGCTGTTGCGATCACCAAGAAAATCAAAGGCGTTAAAGCAGTTTCTGCTGACGGCCTGAAAGCCGAGTAAGGCAAGACTTCTCCGCTTGAACCGGGAGAAGGCGTGGCAGACGGGCTGAGCAATACGTCTGCCGCCTCTGGAGAGTTCATGCGAAGGCCACAAGGATGTGGCCATTACAGGCCTCCGACATTCGTGTCGGGGGCCTGTTCTATTGTGGGCGGCGTAAAAGTGTGGGCACTGCAAAAACATTGTGGGAGCGAGCTTGCTCGCGATGGGGTCATAACATTCAACATCATTGTTGACTGTCAGGCCGCTATCGCGAGCAAGCTCGCTCCCACAGGGGGCGGTGCTCATAGAACAAATTGTGGTGAGTCAGTTACCGCGCTTGCTGGTGATTTCCTTCAGCCGATTACCTTCAAATCGCAGGTACTGATACATCCCGCTATTAGGACCGTAGGTCCATTCCTCGACCGGGAACTCTTCCCGCCGATTGGCACTGCGTTTATAGCCCAGCGCATCCCGGGCCACGGGTTGTCCGCATTTCTGCAGCACTTCGCTGGACCGGTCGCCCACGCTGATCAACTGACTACCGCAGCGCAGGGTATCGGCTGCGCTGGCCTGACTGGCGGCCATCGCCAGGGTCAGGCCGATCAGCAATTGTCTGATCATCACTCGGCGTCCAGGTGCAGTGGCGTAATCACTCGACCATCACTTTGCGCTTCGCCCAGGCTGGCGTCGACAAAGTACACGCGGTCATCGGCCATCTGCGTCTTGTCCACAAGGAAGTCCTTGATGCTGCTGGCCCGTTCCTGGCCCAATTGCCGCAACAGCGTGTCGCTGGAACTCCAGAACTTGATCACGTCCGCGCGCATTTTGGCGGTGCGTTCTTCCTTGCCCAGGTCCTTCCATTCGGCGGGTGGCTGAGTCTTGAGACGGGTGCGGTAAATGCCTTCCAGCAGCGGGCCTTTCTCGCCCTCCGGCACTTGCAGCAGGGATGCCTGAGCCGGAACTTTGTCGCCACGGCGCTGGAGCATTTTGTAGTAGTTGTACTGGTATTCACGCTCCAGACGTTGCTCGGCAATCAATGGCCCGTCGCTGTTTTGCGCGGCGGTGCCTTCGATTTCCAGGCGCAGGGCCGGACGTTCTTTGAGAGCCCCAGAGAGTTTGACCAGCGACGCCTCGGCTTCTTTGCTCAGGTCACTCGAACCCGGTGCAAACGACACGGTGCCCAGGTCTTCCGAACCACCGCCGCTGATCAACCCGCCGATCATTTTGAACGGTGCGGCCGCCGCTTTAACGATCAGGTTGCGCAGGGTCTGCCAGACAATCGGCATGATGCTGAACTGCGGGTTGTTCAGGTCGCCGGTCACAGGCAACTCGATGGAAATCTTGCCATCGACGTCCTTGAGTAACGCGATTGCCAATTTCAGCGGCAGGCTCGTGGCGTCCGGGCTGTCGACTTTCTCGCCCAGTTGCAGTTGCTCGACCACAACCTTGTTTTCAGCCTTGAGCTGGCCTTTGGTAATCAGGTAATGCAGGTCAAGATTGAGCCGGCCCTTGCGGATACGGTAGCCGGCGAACTTGCCGGAGTACGGCGTCAGGGTGGTCAGTTCGACCCGTTTGAAACTGGTGGCGATGTCGAGGCTGGCCATCGGGTCGAACGGGTTGACCGCGCCCTTGATGGTGACCGGCGCATAGCGGTCTACCTTGCCCTTGATGTCGACCGTCGCGGGTTTCGCCTGGCGGCTGTCGATGGTACCGATCGCACCGTTGAGCTGTTGCACTGCCGTCGCGAAGTTCGGCGTGAGGCTGAAGTCGGCGAAGTTCGCCGAACCGTCATTGATCGCAACGCCGCCGACATGGATGGCCAGTGGTTTGTCCTTGCTGGCCGCCGGTTTCGCTGCAGCAGTCTTGGCGCCCGAATCGGGTGGTTGCGGCACCAGCAAGTCATCGACGTTGGTGGTGCGGTCATCGTTGATCATGAAGCGCACGTAGGGCTGGAACAGGTTGACCTTGTCGATCGACAGGCTGTCGCCGTGCTGATAGTTCAGGCCTTCGAGCGTCAGTTGCTGCCACTTGAGGAAGTCGCGGGTTTTCAGGGTGTCGAGGGTGTGCAACTGATCGACCTGGGCGCGGCCAGTTACGCTGAAGGCCAGCGGGTCGGTGCTTTTCAGGTCAACCGCCAGGTCACTGCCGAGCATGCCGCTGCGCAGTTCCAAGCGAATGAACGGGGTGATGTAGGACTGGGCGACTCGAAGGTCGATGTCCTTGGTCTGCACTTTCAGCTTGGCACTGACTGGCGCCAGATTGACCTCGCCGTCCGCAGTGATTTTGCCTTGCTTGCCGATACCCGTGTCGAGCTTGAGGGCGAAAGGCGAGCCATTGAGGCTGTCGAAATTCTGCAGGTCCACATTCAGCGGGCCCACTTCCAGCGCCACGGCCGGTTGCGCCTTGCGGTCGGCCAGGTGCACCTGGTAATTGCGCAGTTGCACGTCTTTGAGCAGCACCTGCCAGGGTTTGCTTGGCGGAGTAGGTTCAGGTTTTGGTGAGTCGGCTGCTGCCGGAGTCGTCGCCGGTTCGGCTTTGGCCTTGACGGCTGCTTTGGACGGTTGGCTGGCGAAGAGTTTCTGCCAATCGAGTTGCCCGTCTGCTTCGAGGGCGGCCCAGGTTTCGAGTTTGTTGCTGCGGATCTTGCCGACGACGACTTGCTGCTTGGCCAGGTCGATCGTGGTATCGCTGACGTCCAGGCGTTCGAGTTTCACCAGCGGACGGCCGTCCGGTGCATTGATGGCGAACGGCGCGACGCTGACCGCGACGTTGCTCAGCAGCAGTTCGGTTTCCTTGGCCAGGTTGAGCTTGTAGTCGGTGCTCAGGTTCAGCACGCCGTTTTCCAGGGCCAGCGGCAACGCATCACGTACGTATGGCCACCAGACTTTCATCTGGCCGTCGGTGACTTTCAACTTACCTTCGGAGGCAATCGGCACCAGGCTGAAATTGCCGGTCCAGTCGATCTGCCCGCCTGCGGGGCCGGCTGCGACCAGGGTCATGTCGGCGTTGTCATCGGGCAGGGTGCTGAGGTTCTTCAGCTCGAAATCGAGTTTGTCGTAGAGGAATTCGATCGGCTCGCTGGGGCGCGAGTCCTGGAAGTGCACATAACCGCCGGCCAGTTTGATTCGCTCCACGCGCAGCGGGAACGGCTTGGCATTCGGGTCGGCCGGGGTCGGTTCGCTGGCGGGGATTTTGAACAGGCCGAGCAGGTTGAGTTTGCCGTCCTTGCCGAAAAGGATTTCAGTCTTGGGCTTGTCCAGTTCGATATCGGACAGGTGCAGCGCCTTGGTCCAGAGACTGTCGATCTGCAGGTTGGCGTAAAGCCGTTCGAAGCCGACCTGCTCCTTGCCCGGCTCACCGATGATCAGGCCCCACAGGGTGACTTCAAGGCTGAAGGGGTTGAGTTCGATGCGCTGGATGTGCGCGGGCGTCGTGGCGTAATTGGCCAACTGCTGGTTGGCGATCCGCAAGGCGATGCCCGGCAAAATCAGAAACCCCAGCAGGCTGTAGAGAGCCAGAGCAGTCAGCAAGGCGCCGATAGCGCGAATCAATCCTTTGGGCATGTGCGGCTTCATTTGTCTGATCGGAGTGCCTTGGAGTATGGCACGCGTTTTCGGTTCCGAAGTACTCGCCCTGTTCAGGTTTGTTCAGAAAAAAGTGGAAGAAACGTCCTCGCGACTCAAAGCTGCAGGATCAGGGTTTTCAACGGTGGCTGCTGATCCATCGACGGGAAATCCGCGCCCGGGGTCATCACCGACCAATCGCGCACCGGCCGTCCGGCCTTCTCCGCACAGCGCAATACTTGCTCGCGCCAGTCGTCCATGCTGACTTTCGCCAGATTGTTGCAGCAGATCAGCACGCCATTCTCGGCGGTGGTCAGCAATGCGGGCTTGAGCAGGCTTTGATAGTCGCGCAGCAGGTCGACGGTGCCGAATGCGCTCTTGGCCCAGGCCGGCGGATCGAGCAGCACCAGATCGTACTGACGCTGTTCCAGGCGTTGGTAGCTCGGCAGTTTTTGTCCACGACGCTGACTGATCGGCAGACCGGCGAGTTGGCGGATCGCCGGGAAGTAATCGGACTGAATGAATTGCATGGCCGGCAACTGCGGGTTGAGCAGGCCGTTTTCGCGGCCCACGGCCAGGTTGCCTTCGGCGAAGTCGAGGTTGCAGACCTCGCGCGCACCACCGGCTGCTGCGCTCAGGCCGACGCCGCAGGTGTAGGCGAACAGGTTCAACACACTTTTGCCGTTGCTGTGATCCTTGACCCAGCCACGGGTGTTGCGCAGGTCGAGGAACAGCAACGGGTCTTGCCCGGCGTGACGGCCGCGAACCCGGTAATTGAGGCCCCATTCGTGGCCGATCAGGTCTTGCAGTGCGGCTTCGTCGGCTTGGTAGACGGTGTCTTCGCGGTCAATGCGTGAATTGCCCCGGGAGCGGTCGTTGTAGACCAGCAGGGTGTCGAGGCCAAGGTGTTGATTGATGCTGTCGTGCAGTTGCAGCAGCGCGTCGCGCTCCAGCGATTGGTGAAAGCTTTGCACCAGCAGTTGCGGGCCGTAACGGTCGATGGTCAGGCCGCCGGCGCCTTCCTGGCTGCCATGGAACAGGCGATAGCAATCGGTGCCCTGCTGATGCAGTTCGGCAAGCAGGTCCTGGCGATGATCGAGGGCGGCGCGCAGCGCCTGATTCAAGGAAGACATGCTGGGCGCCTTGCAGGAGGAGGGAATTTGGCGCGGGAGTTTAACAGTTCGCAGCAATAAGAACCTGTAGGAGCGAGGCTTGCCCGCGAAGAACGATAACGCGGTATATCAGCCAGACCGTGTGGCCCTCTTCGCGGGCAAGCCTCGCTCCTACGACAGCAACCCCATCCGCCGCTTGGCCCGCTGCACCGAGCCATTCCTCATCGCCCAGCGCAGCATCGGCGCACTGCGCTTGACGCTGGCGCGGATCAACTGGCGTTGCAGCGGGTTCTGATTGACCCCGAGCATGTCACTCGCCCAGTCCGGCAGCAGGTCGATCCCGGCCTGCATCATCAAGCCTCCAAACGGTTTGGCCATGCGGCTGGGGGAGGGCGCGTTCAGCAGCAGGCGCAACACCTCGCGACTGCGGTCGTCGCACAGCAGTTGCGGGCGGATTCGCTCCAGATACTCGGCCATTTCCTTGTGGCTATGCGGCACATCGCGGGCGCCCAGGCGCTCGGCGATCACCGCGATTTCGGCGTAGTAGCGGTCTTGATCAGCCAATGACAAATGCGCATTGCGATAACGCAGGTGCGCCGCGAGGAAGTTGCTGACCTCGGCCACATGCACCCAGGTCAGCAAGTCAGGATCGCTGGCGGCATACGGCCGGCCATCCGGCGCGGTGCCGACCACTTGCAGGTGAATGGTGCGCACTTTTTCGATCAGCCAGTCGGCGTCCTTGCGCGAACCGAACGTCGTCCCGGAGATGAACTGACTGGTACGGCGCAAACGGCCGAGCATGTCTTCGCGAAAATTCGAATGATCCCAGACCCCGGCCAACGCCAGTGGATGCAAGGCTTGCAGCATCAATGCACTGATGCCACCGATCAGCATGCTGCTGAAATCACCATGCACTTGCCAGCTCACCGACTCGGGCCCGAACAGGCCGGGATCGCCCTTGGGGTTCTCCAGGTCGAGGTTGCCCAGGGACAGACCGGTCAGGCTCATGAGCTGGGTTTCGATGCGGGTGCGGATGAATTCCATGGCGGCTCAGTGGCGGAAAAAAGACTGACCTGGAATGCCTTCTACAGGGCATTCCAGGTCCGAGTGTTATTGATTCAGGCGTTTATCGACCAACTCCTGCACCACGCTCGGATCGGCCAGGGTCGACGTGTCGCCCAGGCTATCCAGTTCGTTGCAGGCAATCTTGCGCAGAATCCGCCGCATGATCTTGCCCGAACGGGTTTTCGGCAAGGCCGGCGCCCATTGAATCAGGTCTGGCTTGGCGAAGCTGCCGATTTCTTTGCTGACGTGCGCCAGCAGTTCTTTCTTCAGTTCATCGTTGGGTTCGGAGCCATTCATGGGCGTGACGAAGGCGTAGATGCCCTGGCCCTTGACGTCGTGGGGGTAACCGACCACCGCGGCCTCGGCGATGCTGTCGTGCAGCACCAGGGCGCTTTCCACTTCGGCGGTACCGATGCGGTGCCCGGAGACGTTGATCACATCGTCGATACGCCCGGTGATCCAGTAGTCGCCGTCCTCGTCGCGCCGGGCGCCGTCGCCGGTGAAGTAGTAGCCGGGGTAGGGTTTGAAGTAGGTTTCGACCATGCGTTGCGGGTCGCCGTAGACGCTGCGAATCTGCGCCGGCCAACTGGATTTGATCGCCAATACGCCGCTGCCGGCGCCTTTGATTTCCTTGCCCACTTCATCGAGCAACACCGGTTGCACGCCGAACATCGGTTGCGTGGCGCAGCCCGGTTTGATCCGTTGCGCGCTGACCAGCGGGCTGAGCATGATGCCGCCGGTTTCGGTCTGCCACCAGGTATCGACAATCGGGCAACGCTGTTCGCCTACGACGTTGAAGTACCAATCCCACGCTTCCGGGTTGATCGGCTCACCGACACTGCCGAGTAATCTGAGGCTCTCGCGGGAGGTTTCCTTCAGAGGCTCGGGGCCTTCACGCATCAGCGAGCGCAGGGCGGTCGGTGCGGTGTAGAAGATGTTGACGTGGTGTTTGTCGATGACTTGCCAGAAGCGTGAGCTGGTGGGGTAGCTCGGTACGCCTTCGAAGATCAGCGTGGTCGCGCCATTGGCCAGCGGGCCGTAGACGATGTAGCTGTGGCCGGTGACCCAGCCGACGTCTGCAGTGCACCAGAACACTTCTTCGTCGCGGTAGTCGAGCACGTACTTGAAGGTCATTGCCGCTTGCAGCAGATAGCCGCCGGTGGTGTGCAGCACGCCTTTGGGTTTGCCGGTGCTGCCGGAGGTGTAGAGGATGAACAGCGGGTCTTCGGCGTCCATCGGTTCCGGCGGGCAATCGTCGCTGACATCGCGCAGGGCCTGGTGATACCAGATGTCCCGACCTTCGACCCAATTCACTTCGCCCTGGGTGCGCTCGACCACGATCACCGTGCTGACGTTCGGGCAACTCTCGAGTGCCTTGTCGACCTTCTCCTTGAGCGGCACGAATTTACCGCCGCGCACGCCTTCATCGGCGGTGATCACGGTGTGGCAGTCAGCGTCGAGAATCCGGTCGCGCACCGAGTCCGGGGAAAAACCGCCGAACACCACCGAATGCACCGCACCAATCCGCGTGCAGGCGAGCATCGCGTAGGCGGCTTCGGGGATCATCGGCATGTAGATGCACACGCGATCACCTTTTTTCACGCCACGACTTTTCAGCACGTTGGCCAGGCGACAGACGTTGTGATGGAGTTTTTTGTAGGTGATCTGGGCGGATTCGGCGGGGTCGTCGCCTTCCCAGATGATTGCGATCTGATCGCCACGTTTTTCCAGGTGACGGTCGATGCAGTTGTAACTGACGTTCAGCTTGCCCCCGGCAAACCAGGCGGCTTCGCCGGTTTTCAGGTTATAGCGCTGGACGGTTTGCCACGGTGTGCTCCAGTCAAGGAAGCGCGTGGCCTGTTCGGCCCAGAAGGTGCTGGGGTGTTCGATGGATTGTCGGTAGAGACGCTGGTAGTCGTCCTGACTCAGGTTGGCTGCCCGGCGTACGGCATCGGCTTTGGGGAACGTGCTGATATCGAACATGACGGTTCCTTATTCTTGTTTTGGTAAACAAGTCATAAAGATGCGCCGAGTGGAAGGCGGGTTCAAGACCCGAAAAAAAACACCCCCCTGTAGGAGCGAAGCTTGCTCGCGAAGCAGGCGACTCGGTGTATCAAGTACACCGAGTCATCGTTCTTCGCGAGCAAGCTTCGCTCCTACAGGGGGGAGCGTCAGATCAACCGCGGTGACGGCCTCTGTAGGAGCAAAGCTTGCTCGCGAAGCAGGCGACTCGGTGTATCAAGTACATCGAGTCATCGTTCTTCGCGGGCAAGCCTTGCTCCTACAGGATTTGGGGCGTTAGCCGCGGTGACGACCGCGGAAGTAGTTGATCAGGCCTTGGGTCGAAGCATCGTCAGCCGGGGTTTCTTCGCTGCCGACCAGGCGGTTGTAGACGCCTTTGCCCAGTTCTTTACCCAGCTCCACGCCCCACTGGTCGAAGGCGTTGATGCCCCAGACCACGCTTTGCACGAAGACTTTGTGTTCGTACAAGGCCACCAGTGCGCCGAGGCGGCGCGGGCTGATGCGCTCGACCACGATGGTGTTGCTCGGACGGTTGCCCGGGATCACCTTGTGCGGCGCGAGTTTGTGTACTTCTTCTTCGCTCAGGCCTTTGTCGCGAAGCTCGGTTTCAGCTTCGGGAAGGGTCTTGCCGAGCATCAATGCCTGGCTTTGCGACAAGCAGTTGGCGTACAGCCACTGGTGGTGGTCGGACACCGGGTTGAAGCTGACGATCGGCACGATGAAGTCGGCCGGGATCAGTTGGGTGCCTTGGTGCAGCAACTGGTGGTAAGCGTGCTGACCGTTGCAGCCAACGCCACCCCAGATAACCGGGCCGGTATCGGTGGACACAGGCGTGCCATCCTGACGCACGCTCTTGCCGTTGGATTCCATGTCCAGCTGTTGCAAGTGCTTGGTGATGTTACGCAGGTAGTGGTCGTACGGCAGGATCGCGTGGCTTTGCGCGCCCCAGAAGTTGCCGTACCAGACGCCAAGCAATGCCAGCAGCACCGGCATGTTCTGTTCGAACGGTGCGCTCTGGAAATGCTGGTCCATGGTGTAGGCACCGGACAGCAGTTCCTTGAAGTTCGACATGCCGATGGCCAGCGCAATCGGCAGACCGATGGCCGACCACAGCGAGTAACGCCCGCCGACCCAGTCCCACATCGGGAAGATGTTTTCTTCGCGGATACCGAAGGCCACGGCGGCGGCGTTGTTGCTCGAGACCGCGATGAAGTGACGATACAGCTCGGCTTCCGAACCGCCCTGGGCGAGGTACCAGGCGCGTGCGGCCTGAGCGTTCTTCAGGGTTTCGAGGGTGTTGAAGGATTTCGACGAGACGATGAACAGCGTGGTCTCGGCGCGCAGCTTCATGGTCAGTTCGTGGAACTCACTGCCATCGATGTTCGCCAGGTAATGGCAGCGCACGCCTTTATGGGCGTAGGACAACAGCGCTTCGGACACCAACTCGGGGCCGAGGAACGAGCCACCGATGCCGATGTTCACCACGTCGGTGATCGGCTTCTCGGTGTAACCGCGCCACAGACCATCGTGGATACGGCCCACGAGGTCGGTGATCTGGTTCAGCACTTTGTGCACTTCGGGCATCACGTTGACGCCGTTGACCGACAGCTTGTCGCCCACGGGGCGGCGCAATGCGGTGTGCAGCGCTGGACGGCCTTCGGAAGAGTTGACGATTTCGCCTTCGAACAACGACTTGATCGCGCCCTTGAGGTCGACTTCGTTGGCCAGGCCCACCAGCAGATTGCGGGTCTCGGCGTTGATCAGGTTTTTCGAGTAATCGAGAAACAGACCGCAGCTGCTGAGGGTGAATTGAGTAAAGCGCTGCGGGTCGGCATTGAACGCTTCGCGCATGCTGAAATCCTGCATGGCTTGGCGGTGGTCTTTCAACGCTTGCCAGGCGGGCAGAGCGGTAACGTCATGAGGAGTGCGGTAGTACGCCATCGCTGCGATTTTCCTTTTTACTTGAACTGCCTTTAAGACACTGAAGATCCCGGAACGTCCCGACCGCTGGGTGGGTCATTGCGGGCAATCTGCTTGGAGACGATTAAATAGCGCAGGGCGGTAACAGTAAACCTCGCGTGCGGATCTGTCTTCGCTTTGTATGACTCGTTTTCTGTACTTTTTTAACATTAAAACCAGAAATGCCCCGACAAACGGGCGTTTGCCGGGGCAGGGTGCGATCAGGCCACCTGGACCGGAATGGCATTGCTGGTGTGGCTCAGCTCATTGCCCGGCGCCATGTAGAGCATGCGCGGCTTGAAGTTCACCAACTCGGCTTCGCTGTAATGAGCGTAGGCGCAGATGATCACCCGATCACCGACCTTGGCCTTGTGCGCCGCAGCGCCGTTGACGGAAATCATGCGCGACCCTTCTTCGCCACGAATCGCGTAAGTGGTGAAACGCTCGCCGTTGTCGACGTTGTAGATCTGGATCTGTTCGTATTCACGGATGCCGGACAAGTCCAGCCACTCACCGTCGATGGCGCAAGAACCTTCGTAATCGAGTACTGCGTGGGTGACTTCGGCGCGGTGCAGCTTGGCCTTGAGCATGATGGCGTGCATGAGTGTTTCCCCAGGTCGGAATCGAACGGCGGGCATATTGCACGAAGGCTTTAAGGGCGGCAATACGCTCTGGAAGTCACCACAAAACCCACTGTGGGAGCGAGCCTGCTCGCGAATGGGACATTCAACATCAATGCTGAATGTCCCATTCGCGAGCAGGCTCGCTCCCACAGGGATTGCGGTGTTTAGGCGGAAGCGTCGAGGTTCAGGTGCAGGTTGTCGATCAACCGCGTCGTCCCGAGGAACGCCGCCACCAGAATCACCAGGTCCCGATCTTGCGCAGTGGCCGGCCGCAAGGTCACGGCATGGCGGATTTCCAGGTAATCAGTGCGCAATCCAGCCGCTTCTAGCTGTTTGATCTGTGCCTCGATCAGCGCCGGATAGTCGCGATCACCCTGTTTGATCGCATCGGCAATCGACGACAGCGTGCGATACACCACGGGCGCAGTCGCTCGTTGTTCTTCGCTGAGGAAACCGTTGCGCGACGACAACGCCAGGCCATCGGCGGCGCGGACGGTCGGTTCGCCGATGATCTGGATCGGCATGTTCAGGTCATGCACCAGGGCGCGAATCACCGCCAGTTGCTGGAAGTCTTTCTGGCCGAAGATCGCCAGGTCCGGCTGGACCATGTTGAACAGCTTGCTGACCACCGTTGCCACACCTTCGAAATGCCCTGGACGGCTGGCACCGCACAGGCCTTCGGACAGTTGCGGAACGCTGACGCGGGTCTGGCCGGCCATGCCGTCGGGGTACATTTCTTCGACGGTCGGGGCGAACAGCAGATGGCAGCCGCCCTGAAGCAGTTTTTCCTGATCCGCCGCCAACGTGCGCGGGTACTTGTCGAGGTCTTCGCCAGCGCCGAATTGCAGCGGGTTGACGAAAATACTCGCGACCACGAAATCCGCCCGTTGGGAGGCTTTGGCAATCAGCGCGATATGACCGCTGTGCAGGTTGCCCATGGTCGGGACGAAAGCAATGCGCTTGCCTTCACCGCGGGCACGGGCGATGGCAGCCCGCAGTTCGCGGACGGTTTTGACGGTGTTCATGCAGAGAATCCGTGTTCGATACCTGGGAAAGTCGCTGCTTTGACTTCAGAGACGTAAGCGCCGAGTGCTGCCTGGATGCTGACTTGTCCGGCCATGAAGTTCTTCACGAACTTCGGCACGCGACCCGTGATCGACAGGCCGAGCATGTCGTGCAGCACCAATACCTGGCCGTCGGTGCCGCTGCCGGCGCCGATGCCGATCACCGGAATACCCACGGCTTGGGTGATTTCTTCAGCCAATTCGCTCGGTACGCATTCGAGCAGCAACATCGACGCACCGGCCTGTTCCAGGGCGATGGCGTCGGCACGCATCTGCCGCGCCTGGTTTTCGCTGCGGCCCTGGACTTTGTAGCCGCCCAGAATGTTGACCGATTGCGGGGTCAGGCCCATGTGCGCGCACACCGGCACACCGCGTTCGGCCAGCAGGCGGATCGAGTCCGCCAGCCACAAGGCGCCTTCGACCTTGACCATGTGCGCACCGGCCTGCATCAGCAGGGCACTGTTGGTCATGGCTTGTTCGGTGGTGGCGTAGGCCATGAACGGCAGGTCGGCGAGGATCAAGGCGTCGGCATTGCCGCGTTTGACGGCGGCCACGTGGTAGGCCATCTCAGCGGTGGTAACGGGCAGGGTGCTGTCGTGACCTTGCAAAACCATGCCGAGGGAGTCGCCCACCAGCAGCACTTCGACACCGGCCTCATTGCAGGCGTGGGCGAAGGTCGCGTCATAGCAGGTCAGCATGGTGATTTTTTCACCTTTCTGCTTGAGGCTCTGGAGCGTGGTCAGGGTGATGGCTGGCATGTAAAAAATCCTCGTTCAGGCGCTATGGAAACTACTGCGAGTAACGCGCGTGATTCTTCATTTACTCAGGCGCACGGTCTTTTGTCGTGCTTATAAGGCCTGGATTGCGCCCTTTAGCGCCGCGTTGGCGGCAGCGGGACGCCTATAGTCGTGAGGAGGACTCGGGAAGTCAATTGTGTGTGTTACCGCATTGTTACGTGTGAGGTGTTACCGGGGTAACTGATGCGATTCAGCAGGCGTGGGCTCACGCAAATCTAATGTTTTACCCAAAACCAATGTGGGAGCGAGCTTGCTCGCGATAGCGGTCTGACATTCAACGATGATGGTGACTGTCAGATTGCTATCGCGAGCAAGCTCGCTCTCACAGGGGATTAGCGTGAAGCTTGGGGGAGGCGTTCGAGGCCGACGAACGGACATGCCGCAAGCAGTTCAGCGAGGGCTCGGCCATCCGCCAAACGCAGATCCGCCGGCGCCAGTTCGGCCAGTGGATACAGGACGAAGGCGCGTTCCTGCATATGGTAGTGCGGGACTTTGAGGCGGGGCTCGTCGATCAGGCGATCGCCGAAAAGCACAATGTCGAGATCCAGCGTGCGCGGCCCCCAACGTTCAAGGCGCTCGCGACCCTGGCCGTTTTCGATGGCTTGCAGCGCATTAAGCAGGTCCAGCGGCGCGAGGCGGCTGTCGAGTGCGGCAACCGCGTTGGTGTAGCGCGGTTGACCGGGCAGCAGCGAGTCGCTTTGATAAAACCCGGACACCCCGACCAATTCGGTTTGCGGCAACCGCGCCAGCGCCTCGACGGCGCTGCGCAACTGTTCGGCGGGGTCAGCCAGATTACTGCCCATGCCGATGTAGACGCGTTCCATGACTTACTCGCCCGTGGTGCTCGGTGCGCCGGCGGCGCGTTTGCGCTTGGCGCCACCGCTGCGACGACGTTTGCGCGGTGCGCCGGTGCCGTCATCCTTGCCGCTGAGGTCGCGGATCATGTCGCGACGTTCGCTGTCGTTCGCGTCCTGATAATCCGTCCACCATTCGCCCAGGCCATCGGTCTGCTCGCCGGCGCTTTCGCGCAACAGCAGGAAGTCGTAACCGGCACGGAACCGCGGGTTGTCCAGCAACAGGTCGGCGCGCTTGCCGCTACGGCGTGGCAGGCGTTCCTGCATGTCCCAGATCTCGCGGATCGGCATGGTGAAGCGTTTCGGAATCGCAATGCGCTGGCACTGCTCGGCAATCAGTTCGTGCGCCGCTTCCTGCATCGCCGGAATCGGTGGCATGCCGCGTTCTTGCAGGCGCAACACGCGGGCTGGGAGGGCCGGCCACAACAGTGCGGCAAACAGGAACGCCGGGGTCACCGGTTTGTTCTGCTTGATCCGCAGGTCGGTGTTGATCAGCGCTTCACTGATTAGCGTGTGGGTGTACGTCGGGTTGTATTCCAGCGCCTCGGCACTGGCCGGGAACAGTGGATCAAACAACTGCAGGTCGACCAGCATCTCGAAGGTGTCCGCGGCGTGGCCGGAGAGGAACAACTTGAGTACTTCTTCGAACAGGCGTGCCGACGGAATTTCGCGCAGCATCGGCGCCAGGTCGCGGATCGGCGCGGCGCTGTGTTTTTCGATACCGAAATTCAGCTTGGCGGCGAAACGCACGGCCCGCAGCATCCGTACCGGGTCTTCCTGGTAGCGTTGCTTCGGGTCGCCGATCAGGCGGATCAGGTGATTGCGGATGTCGTGTACGCCGTTGGCGTAATCGAGGATGCGCTCGCTGACCGGATCGTAATACAAGGCGTTGATGGTGAAGTCGCGGCGTTGCGCGTCTTCCTCCAGGGTGCCATAGACGTTATCGCGCAGGATGCGCCCGCTCTCGTTGCGGGAGGACTGGTTGCTGTCTTCCTCTTCATCGTTTTGCGGGTGGTTGGCGCGGAAGGTCGCGACTTCAATGATTTCGCGACCAAAGTGGATGTGCACCAGTTTGAAACGACGGCCGATGATCCGCGCATTGCGAAATTCTGCCCGTACTTGTTCGGGGGTGGCGCTGGTGGCGACGTCGAAATCTTTCGGCGTGATGCCGAGCATCATGTCGCGCACACAACCGCCGACCAGGTAAGCCTGGTAACCGGCGTTCTGCAGGCGTTCGACGATATTCACCGCGTAGCGGCTGAATTGCCCCTTTTGCAGCGAATGTTGGCCGCTGTTGAGCACTTCAGGCGTGCTGCGGATGTGTTGCGTATGACGCTTGGGAGAACGGAATGACTGGAACAACTTCTTCAGCATGGGATGCACTGTTTGAAGGAATGTTCGGCCATAACGAAGAATGACCGCATGATGGGCCGGGATTCTAGCATTTAGTCGGGGGATGGTGTAGGAAGCTGCGAAACCGCGTGAAGGGCATATCTGGAAAGCCCTGTAGCAGCGGACGAGCAGCGCGAGGCAGCGTCCGGCGGCGAAGCCGTCGTAAAAACATAGATTGCGGTGGGTCAGGGGGACTGCGGTTGCTTATCTTGCGACGGCTTCGCCGCCGGACGCAGCCTCGCGGTGCTCGACAGCTGCTACGTGCGAACGAGAAGCGGTCGATACGCGGGCTCAAACGCCAGAAACTACAAGGGGAGCCGAAGCTCCCCAAGAAGTAGTTGCATGCTCTATTTTTATTATTGGTTTCGGGCTTTTTGTTTTTGTTAAGTGCCCTCGCCATGAAGTTTTTCCTTCATGACCCTCCCAATCGGGAGCCAAGAGCAAACGGATTGCTTTGGTCGCTGTGTTGCAGTGATCTTTCGATCCAACCAGTTCAGGCTCTGTCTTAGGACAGTTTTTGTTGTTCTCGGCCTGGTCGTGGGGCAAGCCCCAAATACAACGCCTCTCCAAAAGAATCAGTTAGCTGCGCCTCTCGCCGTCTTGTTTTTATTGTGCGTGAGTCGATTCGTCTTATTTTTATTGTCTTGTGCATTGCTTGTTATTGTTCTTGTACTGAACATATAGCAGGGTGCGTGCCAACTTTTGCGAGGCCCAGCAAAACAAGGGCTTAGGCGGTCTGGTGAGGTTTTTCGAGGCCCAAAAAAACCGGGGCTTCGTTACCGTAAGCCCCGGCTTCTGTTACGTGAAAAGACTGGGGTAACAGTTTTTTCACAGAGTCAGGTGTTACCTGCACACCTTACAGGTGACGTTCAGCTTTCGCTGGCCACCCCGGTCTTGCGCCGTGGAATGCCCAGGCGTTGGCGACGTTCCCACAGGCACTTGCGGCTGACCCCGAGTTTACGGGCCAGCTCGGTTTCGGTCATGTGGTCCTGATGCTCGAGGACGAAGTGCTGGAAATAGTCTTCCAGTGACAGGTCTTCGGTCGGCTCATGGCTATTGTTACCGGCGGCGTTGCCCTGTTGCGGTGGCAGGCCGATGAAGTCGTCATCGTCCAGATCGCTCAGTTCGATGTCGATGCCCAGCAGCTCGGCGGAAATTTCCGGACTCTCGCACAGGATCACCGCGCGTTCGACCGCATTTTCCAGTTCACGAACGTTGCCCGGCCAGGTGTAGTGACGAATTGCCTGTTCGGCATCCGGGGCAAACTTCAGGTCGGTGCGGTTGACCCGCGCGCTCTGGCGCACCAGGAACGCATTGGCGATTTCGTTGACGTCGGCACCGCGCTCGCGCAGGGCCGGCAGTTTCAAGGCGATTACGTGCAGGCGGTAATAAAGGTCTTCACGGAACTGGCCGATCTTCGCCAGGCTCTTGAGGTCCCGGTGAGTCGCGGCGATCAGGCGTACATCGACTTTCTGCGATTGCACCGAACCGACCCGGCGAATTTCGCCTTCCTGCAACACGCGCAGCAAGCGAGCCTGAGCTTCGAGTGGCAGCTCGCCGATCTCATCGAGGAACAAGGTGCCGCCGTCCGCCGCTTCCACCAGCCCGGCACGCCCGGCGCTGGCACCGGTGAATGCGCCTTTCTCGTGGCCGAACAATTCGGACTCGATCAGGCTTTCCGGAATGGCCGCACAGTTCACCGAAATCATCGGTGCCTTGGCACGTTTGGAGAGGTTGTGCAGGGCGCGGGCCACCAGTTCTTTACCGGTGCCGGACTCGCCCTGGATCAGGACGTTGGAATCGGTGGGCGCGACTTTGCGGATTTTGCTGTACAGGTCCTGCATCGGCGGACAGGAGCCGATGATGCCGATCTCGCCATTGCTGTTATCGACGCCCGGCTTCGCGGCGCCATTGGCGGCTTTGCCGACCACTGGCTCACCGGCGGCGGGTGCCGACTGGCGATCACGCAGGATCCGCGCGACGGCCTGGAGCATTTCGTCGTGATCGAAAGGCTTGGCGATGTAATCCACCGCACCCATCTTCATGGAATCGACGGCCGAACGCAGGCTGGCATAGCTGGTCATGATCAGCACCGGAGTGCCTTGGCCAAGCTTGATCAGTTCAGTGCCCGGTGCGCCAGGCAGGCGCAGGTCACTGACGATCAGGTCAAACGTGGGAATGCTGAAACGCTCTTGTGCTTCCTGCACGGATCCGGCTTCGCTGACCTGGTACTGATTACGTTCCAGCAGGCGGCGCAAGGCGGAGCGGATAATTGTTTCGTCTTCGACGATCAAAATGTGCGGCATTGATTCGATACTCTCGACGGGCTCTGTTCACAGCGGACGTCGCAACGACATGCCGCGGTCATGTCACCCGGATACGGGTACCGCGTTGGCATTGAACATCAGCCGGGCTGTCGATGGTGATTTGTCCATAATGCTCTTCAACGATGGAATAGACCAGTGCAAGGCCCAGACCGGTGCCTTCGCCAGGATCCTTGGTGGTGAAGAAAGGTTCGAACAATCTATCCATGATGTTCTTCGGAATACCGCTGCCTTCGTCTTCCACGATCAGATCGACCGTGTGTTCGCCGGCTTCGCTTTTGACCCGCACCGCACTGTGTGGCGGCGAGGCGTCGCGGGCGTTTGAAAGCAGATTGATCAAGACCTGGGCGAGCCGCTGGGGATCGCCTTCGACCCAGTGATCGGGGTCGCACAGGTTGTAGAACTGTACTTCGAAATTGCGCCGGTTCAGGGCCAGCAGGCCGATGGCATCCTGGGCCACTTCGGCCAGACAGACGGGCTCGTCGCTGTGCTGGTGACTGCCGGCGTGGGCGAAGCTCATCAATGACTGCACGATGCGCGACACGCGTTTGGTCTGCTCCAGAATCTGCCCGCTGATTTCCGTCAGCTCGGCGTCCTCCTCGCGTTCTTCGCGCAGGTTTTGCGCCAGACAGGCGATGCCGGTGATCGGATTGCCGATTTCATGGGCCACGCCCGCCGCCAGTCGGCCAATGCTCGCCAGTCGTTCGGAGTGCACCAGTTTGTCTTCGAGCATCTGGGTTTCGGTCAGGTCTTCCACCAGCAACACCAGGCCACTGTTGCCCGGCGCCAGCGGTTCGTCGATGGCGGCTTTGTGCAGGTTCAACCAGCGAGTCTGGCCGTCGAGGGCCAGGTGCTGTTTGTGCAAGTGTTCGTCCGGCAGATTAATGAAGCCTTGGAGCAATTCTTTCCACGGATCGCCAATGGTGCTCAGGCGCGAACCGACCACGCGCTGCGCAGCAATCCCGGTCAGTTCTTCCATGGCTTTGTTCCACATCAGGATCTCTTGATCCTTGGCCAGGGAGCAGACGCCCATCGGCAGTTCCTGCAAGGTTTGGCGGTGGTAGCGGCGCAAGGCATCGAGCTCAGCGGCGAGGCCGGTGAGGCGCGAATGGTAGTCCTCGAGACGGCTTTCGATGAAGTGAATGTCCTCGGTCACATAGTTTTCGCCGCCGGCCTTATAAGGCAGGAAGGTTTCGACCATGTCCTGGGCGACGCTCGGCCCCATCAGGCCTGAGAGGTTGGCTTCGATGCGGTCGCGCAAACGGCGCAAGGCGTAAGGCCGGCGCTCGTCGAATGGCAGATAAAGATCACGCAGGGCCTGTTCGACTTCTTTCTGCGCAGCCTTGGCGCCCAAGGGTTTGGCCAGTTGCGTAGCGAATTCCTGGGGTGAAGCGGCGTGCAATTCCCGGCGTTGCGGGCGACGCACGTTGTCCACGGCACAGGCTTCGGCGGCGCTGGCCTCTTCCGGGCTGGCGTTGGTGAACAGCGAGATCAGGGTGAACATCAGCACGTTGGCGGCCAGCGAGGCAATCGCCGCCATGTGCCAACTGGTGTCGTCGAGCACGTAGATCATGTTCAGCAGCGGAATGTAGAAACCCTGCAGATTGCCCACCAGCGGCATCAGCATGGTCACCATCCACACCAGAATCCCTGCCAGCAGACCGGCAATAAAGCCGCGGCGGTTGGCGGTCGGCCAATACAGGACCGACAGAACGCCCGGCAGGAATTGCAACGTGGCGACGAACGCGACGATGCCGAGGTTGGCCAGGTCTTGCTCCGCGCCCAACAGCAGGTAGAAACCGTAACCGGCCATGATGATCGCGACGATCAGCGCCCGGCGGGTCCACTTCAACCAGCGATAGATGTTGCCTTCGGCGGGCGGCTGATACAGCGGCAGCACCAAATGGTTAAGCGCCATCCCGGACAGCGCCAGGGTGGTGACGATGATCAAACCGCTGGCCGCCGACAAACCACCGACGTAAGCCAATAGCGCCAAAGCCTTGCTGTTGGCGGCGATGCCGATGCCGAGGGTGAAGTATTCCGGATTTGTGGTTGCGCCGAGTTTCAGCCCGGCCCACAGAATCAGCGGCACCGCCAGGCTCATCAGCAGCAGGAACAGTGGCAAGCCCCAACTGGCACTGACCAGCGAGCGCGGGTTGAGGTTTTCGGTGAAGGTCATGTGATACATGTGCGGCATCACAATCGCCGAGGCGAAGAACACCAGCAGCAGCGTACGCCACGGACCTTCCTGCAACGGCGTGTGCAAAGCGGCGAGGGCGGTCTGGTTTTGCAGCAGCCACAGTTCCAGCTGTTGCGGGCCGTCGAACACGCCGTACAACGCATACAGGCCAACGCCGCCGATGGCGATCAGCTTGATCACCGATTCAAAGGCAATCGCGAAGACCAGGCCTTCGTGTTTTTCCCGCGTGGCGATGTGGCGCGAGCCGAAGAAGATTGTGAACAGGGTAATCAGTGCGCAGAAGCTCAGGGCTACGCGATGTTGCACCGGTTCGCGGGTCAGGATGCCGATGGAATCGGCCACGGCCTGGATCTGCAACGCCAGCAATGGCAGGACGCCGATCAACATGAAGATCGTGGTCAGCGCGCCGGCCCAGGTGCTGCGGAAGCGGAAGGCGAACAAATCCGCCAGCGACGACAGTTGATAGGTGCGGGTGATTTTCAGGATCGGGTACAGCAGCACCGGCGCCAGCAGGAATGCGCCGGACACGCCTAAATAGCTGGAAAGAAAGCCGTAGCCATACTGATAGGCCAGGCCGACCGTGCCATAAAACGCCCACGCACTGGCGTAGACCCCCAGCGACAGGGTGTAAGTCAGCGGGTGGCGAATGATCGCCCGGGGGATCATGCCCCGTTCACTGATCCAGGCGACGCCGAACAGCACCGCCAGGTACGCGGCGCTGATCAGGATCATCTGGGTCAGGCTAAAGCTCATCGGCATCTTTTTGGCTCTGCAGGATGAAGGTCACGACGATCAGAATCAGCCAGAGCAGATAAGGGCGATACCAGGCGCCAGTAGCGTCGATCCACCAATCCATGATGGCCGGGGAGAACAGGTAAATCCCCACTACCAAAAGCAGGACCAAGCGATAGATGTACATCCCGGCCTCTCTTTTATGCGCGTGCCCGAAAACGTGCGGCGATGGTAACGGATGGCGGCGCGACTGCAAGTGCCATCACTGCAGTTGCGCCTCGGGCAGCGCCAGTGTGCGCGGGATCTGTGCGGCATCCCAGTGGGCGATGCCCCAATTCAGCACTTCCCGTGGCGTGGCGTAAGCCAGTTCGCTGCCGGGATTTTGCCCCAGCGCCCGCAGTGCCCGCAGTAACAGTGGCGTGGCCTGATCGTCGGCCAGCGGTGGCGAACGGTAGGATTTGCCGAGTTTGTTACCGTCCGGCTGGGTGATCAGCGGCACATGCAGGTAACGCGGTTGCGGCAGGCCGAGCAGTTCTTGCAGGTAGAGCTGGCGCGGCGTGGAGTCGAGCAGATCAGCGCCGCGCACGATATCGGTGATGCCTTGCCAGGCGTCATCCAGCACCACGGCCAGTTGATAGGCGTAGAGCCCGTCGCGGCGGCGAATCACGAAATCCCCGACTTCCCGGCCCAGGTGCTGGCGGAATTCGCCTTGCACCCGGTCGATGAAGTGATATTCCAGCTCCGGCACACGCAGGCGAATCGCCGCGTCATCAGTGCCATGTCCGGCATTGCGGCACAGGCCGGGATAAATACCGTGATACGGCTCCAATTGTTTGCGCGAACAGGTGCAAGCGTAGGCCAGGCCATTATTGAACAGGCGATTGAGCACTTCGGCGTAGGCGTCGTGCCGGTCGCTCTGGCGGACCAGTTCGCCATCCCACTCGAACCCGTAGCTTTCCAGCGCCTTGAGAATCGCGGCCTGGGCGCCGGGTTCTTCCCGGGGCGGGTCGAGGTCTTCCATGCGCATCAGCCAGCGACCTCCCATCGAGCGCGCGTCGAGGTACGAGGCCAGGGCGGCGACCAGCGAACCGAAGTGCAAGTGACCGCTGGGCGTGGGGGCGAAGCGGCCGATGTAGGGGGAGGCAGTGATGGCGGTCATAAGAGGCGATATTAGACTGTTCAATCGTTTTGAGTACGGCTTGAAGCCGCCTTCGCGAGCAAGCTTCGCTCCTACAGGAGATTGCGCCAGCCCTTGTAGGAGCGAAGCTTGCTCGCGAAGGCGATTGTGAAGACGCCGCAGCTTTCAGCAAATGCCGGAAACAAAAACGGAGCGTTCGCACGCTCCGTTTTTCGTTCAAGTCGAGATTACTTGCCGACTTGCTTTTCCTTGATTTCCGCCAGGGTCTTGCAGTCAACGCACATATCGGCGGTAGGGCGGGCTTCCAGTCGCTTGACGCCAATCTCGACGCCGCAGGACTCGCACCAGCCATATTCTTCGTCTTCGATCAATTGCAGCGTTTTGTCGATCTTCTTGATCAACTTGCGCTCACGGTCGCGGGCGCGCAATTCAAGGCTGAATTCTTCTTCCTGGCTGGCACGATCTGCCGGGTCAGGGAAGTTGGCCGCTTCGTCTTTCATGTGATCAACCGTGCGGTCGACTTCCTGCATCAAGTCCTGTTTCCACTTATTCAGGATCTTGGTGAAGTGAGCGCGCATGGGCTTGCCCATGTACTCCTCGCCCTTAACTTCTTTGTAGGGTTCGAAGCCGCTGATCGACTGGTTTTGCTGCTTTGCTTGGGTGGGCATGAAATGGACCGCCTCTACTCTTGTAATCCATTGCGCAGGATTGCTCCATCACCGACACCTGCCGGCCCTGCGGCTGCAAGCGGGCGAACTTACCAGATCAAAACGGACCGCGCTACTCCCGGATGTCGCGGTAGTGGCTCACGGTGCTTGCAAATGATTGCAAAGCCTTGTCTGGTGGTGCTGGAGACCTGATCAAATATTGATTTTAGTCAAACCTGAGACACTCGCTCGAGTCGTTTGCAGCCCCGGTTATACGGCTCTGACCGCTTTAGGTTCTCCCTCGTTCCAGCGGATAGGTAGAATCGATTCTTTTCCCCGTTGAAGGAAGGCTAATGGCTCAGCCCTACAGTGCGCGCAGTCGTGCGATCGAACCATTCCATGTCATGGCGCTGCTGGCGCGGGCCAATGAATTGCAAGCCGCCGGCCACGACGTGATCCACTTGGAAATCGGCGAGCCGGACTTCACCACTGCCGAACCGATCATCCAGGCCGGCCAGGCCGCGCTGACCGCGGGCAAGACCCGTTACACCGCGGCTCGCGGCATTCCCGAACTGCGTGAGGCAATTTCGGGTTTCTACGAACAGCGCTACGGGCTGAATATCAATCCGCAGCGGATTCTGGTGACACCGGGTGGTTCCGGCGCCTTGCTGCTGGCCAGCGCCTTGCTGGTCGATCCGGGCAAACACTGGCTGCTGGCGGACCCTGGCTACCCGTGCAACCGGCATTTCCTGCGTTTGGTAGAAGGCGCGGCGCAACTGGTGCCCGTCGGTCCGGACGTGCGTTATCAACTAACCCCGGACCTGGTGGCGCGGCATTGGGATCACGACAGCGTCGGCGCCCTGGTGGCTTCGCCGGCCAACCCGACCGGCACCATCCTGACCCGCGATGAGCTGGCCGGATTATCGGCAGCGATCAAGCAGCGCCACGGCCATCTGGTGGTGGACGAGATCTACCACGGCCTGACTTACGGCACCGACGCGGCCAGTGTGCTGGAAGTCGATGACAGCGCCTTCGTCCTGAATAGTTTTTCAAAGTATTTCGGCATGACCGGTTGGCGCCTCGGTTGGCTGGTAACACCGGAAGCGGCGGTCGGGGAACTGGAAAAACTCGCGCAGAACCTCTACATCAGCGCCCCGAGCATGGCCCAGCACGCCGCGCTGGCCTGTTTCGAACCGGCAACCATCAGCATTCTGGAGGAGCGCCGCGCCGAATTCGGACGTCGTCGCGACTTCCTGTTGCCGGCCTTGCGTGAGCTCGGTTTCGGCATCGCCGTCGAGCCGGAAGGCGCGTTCTATTTGTACGCTGATATCAGCCAGTTCGGCGGCGATGCCTTCGCGTTCTGCCGACACTTCCTCGAAACCGAGCACGTCGCAATCACCCCTGGTCTGGACTTCGGGCGTTATCAGGCCGGACATCACGTACGGTTTGCCTACACCCAAAGCCTGCCGCGCTTGCAGGAAGCGGTTGAACGGATCGCGCGCGGCTTGAAGAGCTGGCAAGGCTGATGCGCTTTCATCCTCCCCTCGAAGAAGGTCGTTTGATTCGTCGCTACAAGCGTTTTCTCGCCGATATCGAAACCGTTAGCGGCGAGTTGCTGACCATTCACTGCCCGAACACCGGCTCGATGCTTAACTGCCAGGTCGAGGGCGGGCAAGTCTGGTTCAGTCGCTCCAACGACCCCAAGCGCAAGTTGCCTGGCACTTGGGAAATCGGCGAAACCCCGCAAGGGCGCTTGTTCTGCGTGAATACCGGTCGAGCCAATGGCTTGATCGAAGAAGCACTGCGCGCAGGTGTGATCACCGAGTTGAACGGCTTTACCGAGCTGAAGCGCGAAGTCGCTTACGGTCAGGAAAGCAGCCGCATCGATTTCCGCCTCGATTACCCGAGCGGGCCGGCGTACGTGGAAGTTAAAAGCGTCACCTTGGGTTATGACGGCACGCCCGTGGCGGCGTTTCCCGATGCGGTGACCCAGCGCGGAGCCAAGCATTTGCGCGAATTGGCGCATTTGGCTCGGGACGGAATCCGAGCAGTGCAGTTGTATTGCGTCAACCTGACTGGCATCGAGGCCGTGCGTCCCGCAGAAGAAATCGATTCGGCCTACGCGGCTGCACTGCGTGAAGCGGTCGCGTGCGGTGTCGAGGTGTTGGCCTATGGCGTGCGCCTGAGCCACGAAGAGATGGTGGTGGATCGGCGCCTGGACGTGTTGCTTAACGGTTAAAGGCTGACCCAGATTCCCTGCGCGTCTTCACGACTGGCAACCGCAGTCAGGGATTGCCCGGCGCACGGCCCGGCCACACATTCGCCGTCTTCGATCAGAAACAGTGCGCCGTGGGTGGCGCACTGGATCAGGCTGTTGCTGGGGTCGAGAAACTGGTTGGGCTTCCATTCAAGGCTTACGCCACGGTGCGGGCAGCGGTTGATATAGACATAAACCTGACCGCCCCGGCGCACGGCGAAGAGCTTCTGGCCGTCGATGTCGAAACCGCGGCTGCTGGCATCGGCCAACTCTGGGCCTGGGCAAAGAAACTTCATGTCTATCCTCAAGTGGCGCGGCGCGTGACGAGATATGTCCGGGCTTGACGTGCAAATGCAAACAATTATCAAATGGCCGCCCGCCCATGGGGCGCGTGCGGTCTGCCGAGGATACTTGGCCTGTCCGCCGGATGCCCGGGAATACCGTTTAAGGAAGCTGTTTATGCGCCTGAGTCCCCGCGTTGTTGCGTTGTGTGTCGGACTGCTCGTCAGCCATCAGGCCGCAGCGGCCGAACTGCCGCAACGTTGGGTCAGCGCCGGTGGCGCGTTGTCCGAGTGGGTGAGTGCGCTGGGTGGCGAATCGAAACTGGTCGGCGTCGATACCACCAGCCAACATCCGGAATCCCTCAAGGCGTTGCCGAGCATCGGTTATCAGCGACAGTTGTCGGCGGAAGGCATCTTGAGCCTGCGCCCGCAGATTCTGGTCGGCACCGAAGAAATGGGTCCGCCGCCGGTTCTTTCGCAGATTCGCACCGCAGGCGTTCAAGTTGAGCTGTTCTCGGCCCAGCCGGATTTGCCGGCGCTGCAACGTAATCTGGAGCATCTGGGCAAGTTGCTCGGCGCTGAGGCGCAGGCATCCCAGGCCTTGCAGGCGTATCAACAGCAACTGGATCAGCAAAAAGCCCGGGTCACCCAGGCCCAACTCAAGCAGAAAGCGCCGGGCGTGCTATTGCTACTCGGTCATATGGGCGGCAAGCCGATGATCGCTGGTAAGGACACTGCCGCCGATTGGTTGCTGCAACAGGCCGGCGGCCACAATCTGGCGACGCACACCGGTTACAAACCGTTTTCCAACGAATCCCTGGCCAGCCTGAACCCTGAAGTGCTGGTGTTCGCCGATCGCGCCCTGACCGGCGACGCGGCCCGTGCAGCGCTGTTCAAAGAGAATCCAATCCTCTCCTCGACTCGTGCCGCCAAAAATGGGCGAGTGATGGAGCTTGATCCGACATTGTTGGTAGGCGGGTTGGGGCCACGATTGCCCGAGGCGCTGAAAAAGCTGTCTGACGGTTTCTATCCTGGCGCGACCGGCCAATGACCACGCTGGTTAAACCTCGCGCACTGTTTATTGGCTTGAGTGTGCTGTGTTTGCTGGCGATCTGGTTGTCGTTGGCTCTAGGCCCGGTGAGCTTGCCGCTGCTCGACACCTTGCGTGCGGCGCTGCGGCTGCTCGGTGTGCCGATTGCTCCCGATGGACTGGAGCAGGCTGAACTGATCCTCGGGCAGATTCGCCTGCCGCGCACCTTGTTGGGCCTGGCGGTTGGGGGTGTATTGGCATTGTCCGGCGTGGCAATGCAGGGTTTGTTTCGTAATCCATTGGCCGATCCGGGACTGGTGGGGGTTTCCAGCGGTGCGGCGTTGGGCGCGGCGATTGCGATTGTCGGCGGTTCGGCGTTCGGCGGTTTGCCCGAAGCCTTCGGGCCTTATCTTTTATCCTTGTGCGCGTTTCTCGGCGGACTCGGGGTGACGGCGCTGGTGTATCGACTGGGCCGACGTAACGGCCAGACCAACGTCGCAACCATGTTGCTGGCGGGGATCGCGTTGACGGCACTGGCCGGTTCGGCCGTAGGCTTGTTCACCTATCTGGCGGACGATGCGACTTTACGCACGCTGACCTTCTGGAACCTGGGCAGCCTCAATGGCGCGAGCTATTCGCGGCTTTGGCCGTTGTTGCTGGTGACGGCCGGCGTGGCGCTGTGGTTGCCGCGTCGGGCCAAGGCGCTGAATGCGTTATTGCTGGGCGAGTCCGAGGCCGGTCACCTGGGCATTGATGTCGAAGGGCTCAAGCGTGAGCTGGTGTTCTGCACTGCGCTGGGGGTTGGCGCAGCGGTCGCAGCGGCGGGCATGATCGGTTTTGTCGGGCTGGTGGTACCGCATCTGGTGCGACTGCTGGCCGGGCCGGATCACAAGGTGTTGTTGCCGGCCTCGGTGCTGGCGGGGGCGAGTCTGTTGTTGTTCGCCGATCTGGTGGCGCGCCTGGCCCTGGCGCCGGCCGAGTTGCCGATCGGCATCGTCACGGCGTTCATTGGTGCGCCGTTCTTCCTGTTTTTGCTGCTCAGGAGGCCTGCCTGATGCTGCGCACGGAAAACCTGGTGATCCGCCGTGGCAGCAAAACCGTGCTGACGGATATCACCCTCGAACTCAAACCGGGCGAAGTCCTCGGCGTGCTGGGACCAAACGGCGCCGGCAAAAGCACCTTGCTCGGCGCGTTGTGCGGTGAACTGCATCCCGATGAAGGACGTGTCTGGCTCGATCAGCAAGAGTTGCGGCATTGCACCGGCGCCCAACGCGCTCAACGGCTGGCCGTGTTACCGCAGGTCTCGACCCTGGACTTCGGCTTTCGTGTCGAGGAAGTGGTCGGCATGGGCCGCTTGCCCTATCAAACGGGCCGGGTGCGCGATGATGAAATTGTCGCCGCCGCATTGGGTGCCGCGGATGCCGGGCACCTGAGCGGTCGCAGTTATCTGGCGCTGTCCGGTGGCGAACGTCAGCGGGTGCATTTGGCGCGGGTATTGGCGCAACTCTGGCCGGGCGAGGCGGGGCAGACCTTACTGTTGGATGAGCCGACCTCGATGCTCGATCCGTTGCATCAGCACACCACGCTGCAAGCGGTGCGTGAATTTGCTGATCGCGGTGCGGCGGTGTTGGTGATCCTGCATGATCTGAATCTGGCGGCGCGTTATTGTGATCGCCTGTTGCTGCTCGAAGGCGGGCGCCCGGTGGCGCTGGATACGCCGCAGCAAGTACTGCGCCCGGAACCGCTCAAAGCGGTATTCGGCCTGGAAGTGCTGGTGCAACCGCACCCGGAGCGTGGGCATCCGCTGATCATCGCCCGCTGAGTCATTCATCGAGGTGAGAACATGCGAGGGATTTTGCTGCTGGCTGCGTTGCTCCTGAGTGCTTGTCAGCATGTTTCAACGCCGCCACCGCTCACCGGCCAGATTCGCGATTTGCGCAGCGGTCAGTCACTCACGGCAACAGAGCTGGTTGCGCGATTGGCCAAGCCTGAGCGGATCATCGTCGGCGAGCAGCACGACAACCGCGATCACCATCAACTGCAATTGTGGTTGCTCCAGGAGTTGGGTCAGCGGCGAGCGCAAGGCAGCCTGTTGCTGGAAATGCTCACGCCGGATCAACAACCGCGCGTCGATGACGTGCGCCGCGCCGCCTCGCTGCCAACTGATCTGCCCGGTGCATTGGCCTGGCAGTCCGGTTGGGACTGGGATTTGTATGGGCCGATTGTGCGTTTTGCCTTGGGTCAGCCTTATCCGCTGCTGTCGGCCAATCTGGATAACACCGAAGTGCGTGCTTTCTACGCCCAGTCACCAACAGTGAGCGGTTCGCGCTCCAATGCTCCGTCGGTCAAAAAAGAGCTGCTGGAGCAAATTAGCGGTTCCCATTGCGGCCTGCTGCCCCAATCGCAAATGCCGGCCATGCTGGCGGTGCAACAACAACGTGATCGGCGCATGGCGCAGCGGCTGATTGCGGCGCCGACGCCGTCAATGCTGTTGGCCGGTGCCTACCATGCGCGCAAAGATGTCGGTGTGCCGCTGCATGTGCTGGATCTGGGCGAACCCGAAGCACCCATCGTGTTGATGCTGGCGGAGCAGGGCAGTCAGGTCACGCCGGCCATGGCCGATTACGTTTGGTACACGCCTGCCACGCCAGCGCAGGATTACTGTGCAGAGATGCGTAAGCAGATGGGCAAGTAGGCTCAGGCGACTTTTTCACAGGCAAAAAAAGACC
The DNA here is from genome assembly GCF_044744265.1 of Pseudomonas sp. NPDC087342. Lineage (NCBI taxonomy): Bacteria > Pseudomonadati > Pseudomonadota > Gammaproteobacteria > Pseudomonadales > Pseudomonadaceae > Pseudomonas > Pseudomonas sp. NPDC087342. The sequence goes on along the minus strand of NZ_JBIUXZ010000028.1, from coordinate 14,193 downwards.
CGACAAGAGTCGGGTCAAATAACCGTGATTAGCCTGATGAGGAGATAATCTGAGAGTCCGAACCAAGGGCTTTTCAGAATATCGACCAGTCTCGCGACCAGTTGTGATAATCATAGCGATTCTCATTACCAAGTCAACCGCTGTTTTCTGATTAATTTCAAATTCGTCTACAAGCCCCGTATTTACTGGGCTTCAGCCTGAAGGCTTGGCTGCGCTCAGTTGGGTGATCTGCTTGTTGAGCAGCCCGATGCGCCGCGCCATGCTCTCGATCAGGCTGTGAGCGATCTTTGGATTGTTTTGCGTCAGGCTTAAAAACTGATCCTTGGGAATCAGTATCACCGTACTCGGTTCGCTGGTGACGACGCTGGCATTGCGCTTCTCGCCAGTGAACACCGCCATGGCGCCGAAAATCTCATCCTTGGGCACATCGCCGACTTTATATCCGTCGACAAATGCTTCGGCGTGGCCTTCGATGATGACGAACACATGGTCCGCCTCATCGCCTTGTTGAATCAGCACTTCGCCCCTGGCCACGCGCTGGAAGCCGTGGGTACTGCGAAACTCGGGTGGTTTCAGGCGCGCGATGGCGTCGGACAACAGGGAGGACTGGCCAGCGAGATATTGCAGGAACAACTCCGAACGCTGTGGATCGGCATAAATATGCTGGAACACTTCGGTGCGCAGGAAAGGAATCAGGGACAACGGGCCGTCGCTGCGCAAGCGGCAAGAGGGCAGTTCAGCGTCCTGGCGCAGTCCGACCAAATCACCTTCATGCAGATAGAACAGCGCGCGCTCATCGACCCAGCCATGCAGCAAGCCGCTGTCGAGCAAGAACAACTGATCGCCGGGCAATGCCTTCGCGAGGTCGTCAACGGCGGGCAGCTCCAGGGCCGGGCCGCAGGGTGATAACCCCTCCAGCAACCGGGCAGGCATATTTTGCAGGCGGTTGATCAGTGCGTCGGCGTAAGCCGGTTGTTCCCCGAGCAGGTACATGGCGATGGCGCCTGTTCAATTCTTGTGACGTGAAGAGATGGCTTCCAGTTGTTTGTTCAAGGCTTCCTTGCGTTCGGCGGGGATGTCGTTCCAGTGCACATCCATCAGCGCGCCTTCGATCGCATACAGCAACACCTTGGACGCCCGAAACCCGCGCGTGCGCACGGCCCGATAAGCGTCCACCGCCCCCAAGCGACGCAAGTCCGAGGCACTGTGGATGCCCACGGCATGCAGCCACTGTGCAGACGTCTTGCCAAGATTCTTCAGGTGTTGCAGTTCATCATTCATCAAGCCTCCTTGCGACGGCCGAACGGTGCGTGGGCGAGCCTTTGAGGAGTGTAGCCATCAGTAGGAAAAGCGTGATTGTTTGGTCGGTTTCGGCGCAAAAGCTTCTAAGAAGCGAGGCTTGAGGTCTGCGAGTGCAGTAAGGAGGGCGGTGCAATCTATGTGGGAGCGAGCCTGCTCGCGAAAGCGGTATGACATTCAAGCCTTATATTGACTGACACACCGTTTTCGCGAGCAGGCTCGCTCCCACAAGGGATTGCGTTGTGTCAGGGGGATGCTGCGGGGATTAGCGAGTGCGATAACGCAGGCGCGTACCGAAATTCATCGACATCAGAATCTCGTCGGCACTCAGCTCTGGCGGGAAGTAGGCGCCGGAGATTTGCGCGTGGGCCAGGCTCGCGCCTTCCAGGGATGCATTGCGAAAGTCGATGCCGCGCAAGTCGGCGGAACGAAAATACGCGTCGGTAAAATCAACGCCATCGGCGTTCAGCTCGCGCAGGTCGAGGCCACGGAAGTCGCCACCGACCATATCGATCGGGCCGTCCGCAGGACGTTCCTTGTTGAAACCTGTGATGTCGTCTTTGTGCAGCAAGGCATAAAGCGGGGTGTCGAGAAGTTTCGGCTGGCTCATGTCACATCACCTGTTGGTTTTATGACGCCAGTATAGTGCCACTATTTGACAGCCGTGAAGCCGGCGAGGGCTCCACGGCTGAAATAGTTTCTTACAGGCCTGGCATGCGCTGGCGAATCTGCGCCACGACGGTGTCGAGAGTTCCGCTTTCATTGGTCTGCACGCGCTTGCTGCACAGAATCTCGGCGGGCGTCAGCGCTTCACGGCTGGCTTGCTGGGCGGCGATAACGGCCAGGTTGGCGTCGGACGGATCGGTTTTCTCTGCCTGACGCAGGGCCAGCCAGCCCTCGATTACGGCTTGCGGCGCGTTGCAATCCAGGATCAGGAACGGTGCGCCAGTGGCTTCGGCAATTTTTGCCGCGCCGTCACGCTGGTCGCGCTTGAGGTAGGTGGCATCGATCACCACCGGGAAACCGGCCCGCAGGATCACGCCGGCGATTTCATGCAGGCGGGTGTAGGTCGCGGCACTGGCGTCAGCACTGTAGATGCCGGCCTGTGGATCGTTCGGCACGGTTTGCTCGCCAAACAGACGCTTGCGTTCAACATCCGAGCGCAGGCGGATCGCACCGAGCGCTTCCACCAGGCGCATGGCCACGCGGCTTTTGCCGACAGCGGAAACGCCGTGGGTAATCGACAGGAAGCGCGAAGGGATGGTGCTGTAGCTTTCGGCCAGGTTCGCATAGTTGCGATATTGGCGCAGCGTGGTGGCGCGCTGCACCGGATCGGCCTCGGCCGGCATGCTGAACAGGGCAACCTTGGCGCGAACCAGGGCGCGGTAGGCTTTATAGAAGTTCAGCACTTCAAGGCCCTGATAATCGCCGGTCAGCTCCAGGTACTGGCTGATGAAACGACGGGCCATGCTTTTCAGGCCGCGGTCCTCCAGGTCCATCGCCAGGAAACCGGTGTCGGCGTAGACGTCGGTGAAGCGGAACGGTTCGTTGAATTCGATGCAGTCGAAGATCACGACCTTGCCGTCGATCACGGTGGCGTTGCCGAGGTGAATGTCACCGTGGCATTCGCGGGTGAAACCGTCTGCCTTGCGTTGGGCAAACAACGGCTTGAGGCGTTCGAAGCTGCTTTCGGCCCAGGCTTGCAAGGCTTCCAGTTGCAGCAGATCGGCCTTGTCGCTGAGGAACGGGCGGATCTGTTCAAAGTTCTGGCGTACCGGCGCCATGACGCTGTCCGGGGTGCCGGCGTCGTGTTCAGCCGGTACTTTCGGTGCAGTGAGGTGGAATTGCGCGATTTGCTCGGCCATTTCGTCGATGTGCGCGGTGGTCAATTCACCGTTGGCTTGCAGCGTGCTGAGCAACTGGCTTTGCGGGAACTGACGCATCTTCAGCGCGAATTCGATGGCCGGGCCATCGCCGCCAAATTGCGGGGCTTCGGCACTGCCGGTAATCGGCAACACTTCAAGATACAAATCATTGGTCAGGCGCTGGTTCAAACGCAGCTCTTCAGCGCAGAAATGTTCGCGATCTTCGAGACTGGTGAAGTCGAGGAAGCCGAAATTCATCGGCTTCTTCACTTTATAAGCAAAGGGACCCGTGAGGATGACCCAAGAGATATGGGTCTCGATGACCTGGAACCCGTCAACGGGATGCGGGTAGAGGGCCGGGTTTTGCAGGGCGGCGATCAGGGACTGGCTCACAGGCGATCCTTCAGAGTCGGGGAAAATTCAAGGTCGCCATTATGGCCGCAAGTCCGCCTGACGCAAACCTCGGCGGGCTCCTGTTGAGTATGAATAAAGTGCGTATAATCCGCCGCCATGACTCGAACTCGATCCCCCCGCAGCAAAAAAAAACCACCATCCAAGGGCCTTAGCCCGTGGTTGAGCTGGGCCATTAAACTCAGCCTGGTCGGCCTCGTCGTGCTCGCCGGGTTCGCGGTTTACCTGGACGCCATCGTCCAGGAAAAATTCTCCGGCAAGCGCTGGACCATCCCGGCCAAGGTGTACGCGCGTCCGCTGGAGCTGTTCACCGGCCAGAAGCTGAGCAAGGAAGACTTCCTCACCGAACTCGACGCCTTGGGATACCGACGCGAAGCCGTGAGCAACGGCCCCGGCGCTGCGGCGGTCAACGGCAATACCGTTGACCTGAATACCCGTGGCTTCCAGTTCTATGAAGGCCTGGAAAAAGCCCAGCCTGTGCGCGTGCGGTTCTCCGGCGACTACGTGGCCGAACTTTCGGCGACCAACGGTTCGAAGCTGTCCGTGGTGCGCCTGGAGCCGCTGATGATCGGCGGCATTTACCCGAAAAACCTTGAAGACCGGATCCTGATCAAAATCGATCAGGTCCCGCCGTATCTGCTGGAAACCCTGGTCGCTGTGGAAGACCGGGATTTCTATCACCACTGGGGCGTGTCGCCGAAGTCGATTGCCCGGGCCGTTTACGTCAACACCTCGGGCGGCAAGATGACCCAGGGTGGCAGTACGCTGACGCAACAATTGGTCAAGAACTTCTACCTGACCAGCGAACGCAGCCTGACCCGCAAACTCACCGAAGCCATGATGGCGATGCTGCTCGAGCTGCATTACGACAAGCGCGAGATTCTTGAGGCTTACCTCAATGAAGTGTTTGTCGGTCAGGACGGTCAACGCGCGGTGCACGGTTTCGGTCTTGCCAGCCAGTTCTTCTTCGGCCAGCCGTTGTCCGAACTGAAACTGCATCAGGTCGCGTTGCTGGTGGGCATGGTCAAGGGCCCGTCCTATTACAACCCGCGTCGCAACCCGGAGCGTGCGCTGGAGCGACGCAATCTGGTGCTCGACGTACTTGAGCAACAAGGCGTTGCCACAGCCGAACAGGTTGCGGCGGCCAAGGCCATGCCGCTGGGCGTGACCACGCGCGGCAAGCTGGCCGACAGCTCGTTCCCGGGCTTTATCGACCTGGTCAAACGCCAGTTGCGTGAAGACTATCGCGACGAAGACTTGACCGAAGAAGGCCTGCGGATTTTCACCAGTTTCGATCCGATCCTGCAGATGAAAGCCGAAGCCTCGGTCAATGACACCTTTAAACGACTGGCCGGGCGCAAAGGTTCTGATGACGTTGAAGCGGCGATGGTCGTGACCAACCCGGAAACCGGTGAAGTCCAGGCCATGATCGGCAGCCGTCAGGCAAGTTTTGCCGGTTTCAACCGCGCGCTGGATGCGGTGCGACCGATCGGTTCGTTGATCAAGCCGGCGGTGTACCTGACCGCGCTTGAGAAACCCAGCCAGTACAGCTTGACCAGTTGGCTGTCCGACGATGCCTTCTCGGTGAAGGGCGCGGACGGTCAGGTCTGGAAGCCGCAGAACTACGATCGCCGCTCCCACGGCACGGTGTTCCTGTATCAAGGGCTGGCGCATTCCTACAACCTGTCGACCGCGCGTCTCGGGCTGGAACTGGGCGTGCCGAATGTCCTCAAAACCTTGGCACGACTGGGTGTGACTCGTGAATTCCCGGCGTTCCCGTCGATGCTGCTGGGCGCAGGTGGCTTGACGCCGATGGAAGTCGCGACCATGTACCAGACTCTGGCCAACGGCGGCTTCAACACGCCGATGCGCGGGATCCGCAGCGTACTGACCGCCGAGGGCGAGCCGCTCAAGCGTTATCCGTTCCAGATCCAGCAGCGGTTTGATCCGGCGTCGATCTTCCTGATCCAGAGCGCCATGCAGCGGGTGATGCGTGAAGGCACCGGCAGTTCGGTTTATAACGTGCTGCCCAAGACCCTGACGCTGGCGGGCAAGACCGGTACCAGTAACGATTCCCGCGACAGCTGGTTCGCCGGTTTCAGCCAGGATCTGCTGGCGGTGGTCTGGCTGGGGCGCGACGATAACGGCAAGACGCCGTTCACCGGTGCCACCGGTGCGTTGCAGGTCTGGACCAGTTTCATGCGCAAGGCCGATCCGCTGCCGCTGGACATGCCGCAGCCGGATAACATCGTTCAGGCGTGGGTAGATTCGCGCACCGGGCAAGGCTCTGATGCCAACTGCCCAGGTGCGGTGCAGATGCCGTATATTCGCGGCAGCGAACCGCCTCCCGGCGCCGCTTGCGGTGGGGAAACCCCTGCTTCCGGCGAAACCGTGATGGATTGGGTCAAGGGCTGGATGAATTAAGCAAAGAGGGTTTCAAGTGAACAAGTGGTTGATTCCAGCGGTTACCGCCGTGGCTTTGCTCAGCGGTTGCTCCAGCGTACAGCGCGGTTCGATCCCGGTTGTGGATTCCGGCAGCGCAGTGTCGAACAGTGAGCGGATTTCGGCGAATGGCGGTTTCCGTCAGACCACCGTGAAACGTCCTGCACAAGCCCAGACCCAGGCGATCCCGCAAGGCGATACCGGTGTGGTGGTGATGGTTCCTGGGGGCGGCGCGGTTTCCTCGGCACCGATCAGCACGTCGCCGATCACGCCGGGCCCGATTACCCCAGGTCCGATCGATACGTCGCCGGTTCAGTCCGCGCCGGTCAATCAGGGCAGCTACAGCATGCCATCGACGCCGAGTGGAATTCCGTCGGCCAGTACCGGTGGCGGTTTGTCTGCTGATGAACAGCTCGATGGCCCAGTGTTGGCGCTGCTGACCACTGCTCAACAGCAACAGGCCACTGGCGACCTCAACGGCGCGTCCTCCAGCCTGGAGCGTGCCCAGCGTGTGGCCCCGCGTGAGCCGCAAGTGCTTTATCGCCTGGCGCAAGTACGCATGGCCCAAGGCGATGCGCCGCAAGCCGAGCAGTTCGCTCGTCGTGGTCTGACGTTTGCCAATGGCCGCCCGGATCTTCAAGCCAGCCTGTGGGAATTGATCGCTCAGGCGCGTGAGAAACAGGGCGATTCCGCGGGTGCTTCGCAGGCACGTCAGAAGGCCAAGGTTTCGCTGTGATGGATGCACGTTTCCCAAAGATTGCCGAGCAGTTGCTGCTGATCGAGCGTGAGCTGCGGATTCAGGGCTGGTGGGACGAAGTCGCGCCGAGTGCCGAAGCGTTGTCGAGTGTCGAGCCGTTTTCGGTCGACACTCTGGACTTCGAGCAATGGCTGCAATGGATCTTCCTGCCGCGCATGAAGGCGATCCTCGAGCAGGATCTGCCGTTGCCCAATGCGTCGGGCATTCAGGAGATGGCCGAAATGGTCTTCGCCGCCCGCAACGTTCAGGGTAAAGATCGGCAGCTACAGGTTCTGCTCAAAGAGTTTGACCTGCTGATCACCGCCTCTCGCTAACGCCGATCCCTTGTAGGAGCGAAGCTTGCTCGCGAAGGCGGCGTAACATTCAGCACATTTTTTGAATGTTATGCCGCCTTCGCGAGCAAGCTTCGCTCCTGTAGAGGGTGTTATTGGCAGTTATCTGCAATCTGTTTCTGTGCCTCGGTAATGCGCTCCTGACGTGTCTGGTCGTTCAGGCGGCGCATTTCCCCGTCAATTTCTTCCCGTAGTCGCGGATTGTTCTGCAGTTGAGCAAGGTTCGTCCGCGCCTGCTCGCAGAACACCTTGAGCTGGGCTTGCTGCTCGGCCACCTGCTTTTTCACCGTCTTATCGATGGCCTGCTGATCGCCGAGTACATTGCTGCGCTCAGGTGCGGGCGGTTTGCCGGTGGGCGCGGCGGGCGTGACCACCGTGGTGGATTGCTGGCCTTGGGGCGGCTGGGCATCGAAATGGGTCACGCCTTGGGCATCCACCCACTTATAGATCTGAGCGGCCATGCACAAAGGGCTCAGGCTGATCAGCAGACCGGCGGTGAAGAAGAACGTACGCATGCCATTTCCTTGTCATAAGTTGCGCAATTGAAGCTAACACACGCGCGGTTTACGGGTTTTTTCTTGCGTTCTCATGTGCTTACTCACAATAAAGCACATAGACGACTTGACTTGGAGGGGACGAAACAGAAGAATCCAAAGTCCGCTGTAGAGGGACTGCCAGAAGCAGGCCCACTCGGCAGATCATGAGGCGCATACCCGCGCCGACCTGTAACACCCGCAACGCGTTACCTCGCGCTGGGTGGGAAAGCCCCGCAACACTTGGGACGATCCCAATACTTGCTCAGTCAGTGCTGACGTAGTCGGCGACCACCGTCGCTCATGCTCTGCCGAGAAGTAAACCTATTAAGACCCGTCCTCTTGTGAGTGGACGGTATTCTGGCGTTTTAGAGGTGAACAACGTGGAGCTTTTATCTGGCGGTGAGATGCTCGTCCGCTTTTTGCGTGACGAAGGCGTCAAATATATTTACGGGTACCCGGGTGGTGCTCTTCTTCATGTCTACGATGCCCTGTTCAAAGAACCGGAAGTGACCCACATCCTGGTTCGTCACGAACAAGCGGCTACCCATATGGCTGACGGCTATGCCCGTGCCACCGGTAAAGCCGGCGTGGTACTGGTGACTTCCGGTCCTGGCGCAACAAACGCCATCACCGGTATCGCCACCGCTTATATGGACTCCATTCCAATGGTGGTCATTTCCGGCCAGGTGCCTAGCACCATGGTAGGTACCGACGCGTTCCAGGAAACCGACATGATCGGTATCTCCCGGCCGATCGTGAAGCACAGCTTCATGATCAAGCACGCCTCGGAAATCCCGGAAGTCATGAAGAAAGCGTTCTACCTGGCGCAATCCGGTCGTCCTGGTCCGGTCGTTGTCGATATTCCGAAAGACATGACCAACCCGGCCGAGAAGTTCGAATACGTCTTCCCGAAAAAAGCCAAGCTGCGTTCCTACAGCCCGGCCGTTCGCGGTCACTCCGGGCAAATCCGCAAGGCAGCAGAAATGCTCCTGGCGGCCAAGCGTCCTGTGATGTACGCAGGTGGCGGCGTGATCCTCGGTGGTGGCTCCGCGCCGCTGACCGAATTGGCGAAGATGCTCAACCTGCCAGTGACCAATACCCTGATGGGCCTGGGTGCCTACCCTGGCACCGACCGCCAGTTCATCGGCATGCTCGGCATGCACGGCAGCTACACCGCCAACCTGGCGATGCACCATGCCGACGTGATCCTGGCAGTCGGTGCGCGTTTCGATGACCGTGTGATCAATGGCCCGGCGAAGTTCTGCCCGAATGCCAAGATCATTCACATCGACATCGACCCGGCTTCGATCTCCAAGACCATCAAGGCTGACGTGCCTATCGTCGGTCCGGTCGAAAGTGTCCTGACCGAAATGGTCGCGATCCTCAAGGAAATCGGCGAGACCCCGAACAAGGAGTCCGTGGCCAGTTGGTGGAAGCAGGTTGATGAGTGGCGCGGTGATCGCGGCCTGTTCCCTTACGACAAGGGCGACGGCAGCGTCATCAAGCCGCAGACCGTGGTCGAAACCTTGTGCGAAGTGACCAAGGGCGATGCCTATGTGGCGTCCGACGTGGGCCAGCACCAGATGTTCGCGGCGCAGTACTACAAGTTCAACAAGCCGAACCGCTGGATCAACTCCGGCGGTCTGGGCACCATGGGCTTCGGTTTTCCGGCGGCCATGGGCATCAAGTTGAGCTTCCCGGATGCCGACGTCGTCTGCGTGACGGGCGAGGGCAGTATCCAGATGAACATCCAGGAACTGTCCACCTGTCTGCAATATGGCTTGCCGGTCAAAATCGTCATCCTGAACAACGGTGTTCTGGGTATGGTTCGCCAGTGGCAAGACATGAGTTACGGCAGCCGTCACTCGCACTCCTACATGGAATCGTTGCCTGACTTCGTCAAGCTGGCCGAGGCCTATGGCCACGTCGGCGTACGCATCACCGAATCGAAAGATTTGAAGTCGAAGATGGAAGAAGCGTTCGCCATGAAGGATCGCCTGGTGATCATCGATGTTTCGGTCGACACCAGTGAGCACGTCTACCCGATGCAGATCAAAGACGGCTCCATGCGCGATATGTGGCTGAGCAAGACGGAGCGTACTTAATCATGCGGCACATTATTTCCTTGCTTCTGGAAAACGAACCTGGCGCTCTGTCTCGCGTAGTCGGCCTGTTCTCGCAGCGCAACTACAACATCGAAAGCCTGACCGTGGCACCGACCGAAGACCCGACCCTGTCGCGCCTGACGTTGACCACTGTCGGCCATGATGAAGTGATCGAGCAGATCACCAAGAACCTGAACAAGCTGATCGAAGTGGTCAAATTGGTCGACCTGTCGGAGAGTGCTCACATCGAGCGCGAACTGATGCTGGTCAAGGTCAAGGCCACTGGCGCCCAGCGCGCCGAGATCAAGCGCACTACCGATATTTACCGTGGGCAGATCGTCGATGTCAGCGCCAGCGTGTATACCGTTCAACTGACCGGTACCAGCGACAAGCTCGACAGCTTCATTCAGTCCATCGGCACCGCCTCGATTCTGGAAACCGTCCGTAGCGGCGTAACCGGCATTGCTCGCGGCGACAAAGTACTCAGCATCTAAACCAAATTAGCGAATGGCCTGAACGGCCTGGATATATAGGGGAATTTCATGAAAGTTTATTACGAAAAAGACTGCGACCTGTCGATCATCCAGGGCAAGAAAGTTGCCATCATCGGTTACGGTTCCCAGGGCCACGCTCAAGCGTGCAACCTGAAAGACTCCGGCGTTGACGTTACTGTTGGTCTGCGTAAAGGTTCGGCCACTGTTGCCAAAGCCGAAGCTCACGGCCTGAAAGTGACTGACGTTGCTTCCGCTGTTGCTGCTGCCGACCTGGTCATGATCCTGACCCCGGACGAGTTCCAGTCTGCTTTGTACAAGAACGAAATCGAGCCGAACATCAAGAAAGGCGCCACCCTGGCCTTCTCCCACGGCTTCGCGATCCACTACAACCAGGTTGTTCCGCGCGCTGACCTCGACGTGATCATGATCGCGCCGAAAGCACCGGGCCACACCGTGCGTTCCGAGTTCGTCAAAGGCGGCGGTATCCCTGACCTGATCGCTATCTACCAGGATGCTTCGGGTAACGCCAAAAACGTTGCACTGTCCTATGCAGCTGGCGTTGGTGGCGGTCGTACCGGCATCATCGAAACCACCTTCAAGGACGAGACCGAAACCGACCTGTTCGGCGAACAAGCCGTTCTGTGCGGCGGTACCGTTGAACTGGTTAAAGCCGGTTTCGAAACCCTGGTTGAAGCTGGCTACGCGCCGGAAATGGCCTACTTCGAATGCCTGCACGAACTGAAACTGATCGTTGACCTCATGTACGAAGGCGGTATCGCCAACATGAACTACTCGATCTCCAACAACGCTGAGTACGGCGAGTACGTGACAGGTCCGGAAGTGATCAACGCCGAATCCCGTCAGGCTATGCGCAACGCCCTGAAACGTATTCAGGACGGCGAATACGCCAAGATGTTCATCAGCGAAGGCGCAACCGGCTATCCTTCGATGACCGCCAAGCGTCGTAACAACGCCGCTCACGGTATCGAAATCATCGGCGAGCAACTGCGCTCCATGATGCCGTGGATCGGTGCCAACAAGATCGTCGACAAAGCCAAAAACTAAGTCGCACGCTTGTACGGAAAACGCGGCCTAGGCCGCGTTTTTTCGTTTGGATCGCCGGTTCTGGTATAAAGCTGCATCGTTTGCGGCCGAACCGTCGTCCCAGACACCTGTCGAAACTTTCCACCCTGTTGCAAGGTAATGTCCATGAGCGAACGTCCCGAAGAGCCAAACCAGGCTCCTGACGCCGAAAGTCTGCTGCCCATCGATGAACACATCGAGGAAGGGCATGACGCTGAAGGTCGTAAAGTCCGGCATCGTGGTATCTATCTTCTGCCGAATCTTTTTACCACTGCGAATCTGTTCGCAGGGTTCTACTCCATCATCAATTCGATGAGCGCACAGGCCGCCTTGAGCGCCGGTGACTCGGTCAATGCGAGCAAATATTTTGCATTCGCCGCCATCGCGATTTTCGTCGCCATGGTGCTCGACGGCCTGGATGGCCGGGTTGCACGCATGACAAATACCCAAAGCGCATTCGGTGCCGAGTACGACTCGCTGTCGGACATGGTTGCCTTTGGTGTTGCGCCGGCGCTGTTGGCCTTCGGCTGGGCCCTGGGTGATATGGGCAAGGTCGGCTGGATGGTTGCCTTCATTTATGTGGCTGGCGCGGCGTTGCGCCTGGCGCGGTTCAACACCCAGGTTGGCACCGCAGACAAGCGCTACTTCATTGGCTTGGCCAGCCCGGCTGCCGCTGGTGTGGTGGCGGGGATTGTCTGGGCATTCAGTGATTACGGCATCCAGGGTTCCAAGATGTCGTTCCTGGTGGCGTTGATGGTGGCGGCTGCCGGCATGCTGATGGTCAGTAACATCAAGTACAACAGCTTCAAGGAGCTGGACTTGAAGGGGCGGGTGCCTTTCGTGGCGATCCTGGCCGTAGTGCTGGTGTTTGCCGTGGTCTTCAGTGATCCGCCGCGCATTCTGCTGCTGGTATTCCTCGGGTATGCAGCCTCTGGCCCGGTTCAATATCTGCTACGTCTTCGTCGGCACAAAAACGCCGAGTGATGTAATTTCCCTCATACTCCGCAGTCTATTGGTGCATCTGTCCTCCAATGCTGCGGAGTAGCCATGCTGATCAAAGTCCCCAAAGCGTCCGACTGCCTAGAGTCGGACGTCACGCCTGAATCCTTCTATCTATCTCGTCGTAAAGTGCTCGGTGCTGCCGTGGCCGGTTTGGCCGTGAGTGGTCTTCCTCGTTGGGCGAATGCCGACGATGCTGCGCGTTATGCCGATGTCGAGCCTGGCAAGGCGCCTTCCTGGTTTGCCGAAAAGCTGCCTTCTACCAAGTGGGGGGCGGTCAACGTCAAGGATGAGGCGATCACTCCGTTCAAGGACGCGACCCACTACAACAACTTCTACGAGTTCGGCACGGATAAAGGTGATCCGGCGGCCAATGCCGGTGTGCTGAAGACCGAACCGTGGAGCGTGGTCGTGGACGGGGAGGTGGGCAAGCCGGGAAGGTATGCGCTGGAAGATTTCATGAAGCCTTATCAGTTGGAGGAGCGGATTTACCGTCTTCGCTGTGTGGAGGCGTGGTCGATGGTCATTCCCTGGATCGGTTTCCCTATCTCGGCGCTACTCAAGGAAGTCGAGCCGACCTCCAAAGCCAAATACATTCGCTTCGAGACGCTGGAGGACCCTAAGGTCATGCCCGGACAGCGCTCCGGTTTTGCTTTGATCGACTGGCCTTATGTGGAAGGGCTGCGCCTGGATGAGGCGATGAATCCGTTGGCGATTCTTGCGGTGGGCATGTATGGCCGGGAATTGCCTAATCAGAATGGCGCGCCACTGCGTTTGGTGGTGCCGTGGAAGTACGGCTTCAAGAGCGTCAAATCAATCGTGCGGATCAGTCTGGTCAGTGAGCAGCCGAAGACGACCTGGCAGAGCATTGCGGCGGACGAGTATGGGTTCTATGCGAACGTGAACCCTACGGTCGATCACCCGCGGTGGACCCAGGCGCGGGAGCGGCGTTTGCCGAGTGGTCTGTTCAAGCCCAATGTGCGGGACACGCAGATGTTCAATGGTTACTCGGATGAAGTCGCCTCTCTCTATACAGGGCTCGATTTGCGGAAGAACTACTGATGCGTTTTCCGTTTTGGCGAATAGGCGTCTTTATAGCTGCAGCGATATGGCCGTTGATTTGGTTGTATCAGGCTTGGGCGGATGTGCTGGGGCCTGATCCGGGCAAAGTGCTGGTTGATCGGCTGGGGTTGGGGACGCTTGTCCTTCTGCTTATTACATTGAGCATGACGCCCCTGCAGAAGTTGACCGGTTGGGCGGGGTGGGTGGCGGTTAGGCGGCAGCTAGGGCTGTGGTGCTTTGCCTATGTAGTCCTGCATATGAGTGGGTATACGGCGTTCATTCTTGGTTTTGACTGGTCGCAGCTGGGCGTCGAGTTGCGCAAGCGGCCTTACATTATTGTCGGGACGCTGGGGTTTCTCTGTTTGCTGGCGCTGGCCGTGACATCCAATCGTTACAGTCAGCGACGTTTGGGGGCTCGCTGGAAGAAGCTGCATCGACTGGTTTATGTGATTCTCGGTCTCGGGTTGCTGCATATGTTGTGGATCGTTCGTGCGGATCTGAAGGAGTGGGCTGTCTATGCTTCTATAGGTGCGTTGCTGATAGTGCTGCGTCTGCCCCCTGTAGCCCGTCGAATCCCGCGTTTAATGGCCAAAAAGTCACCTTCTGCAAGAAAGGCGTAATTAAGGGTTGACGGCAGATTCTGGAAGTCTATAATTCGCCCCACTTCCGGCGCAGTCGAAACGGAAAACTCCTTGGTAAACAGAGAGTTACGTAGGTTTCGGCAGTGAGTTGCTTCAGTTCATCGAAGCGCGAAAGGAGTTGAAAAAGAGGTGTTGACAGCAGCGAGTAACGCTGTAGAATTCGCCTC
>NZ_JBIUXZ010000027.1:24349-83926 GCF_044744265.1 Pseudomonas sp. NPDC087342 | reverse complement strand
AAATTCACGTTGTCGCTCACGGGTGTTGTTCCACTCACTAAAGTCTCGGTCATCATCGTCATGCGGCCACCTCGTCTCCGTCCCCTGTCAGGCTCTTGTAACGTTCGGCGAAGAAGCCCTGAACGTTGGCGCATTGTGCTTCCGTATCTTCCAAACGATTGAAGTGGGCGCGGAACTCCCTGGCGCCCGGCAAGGTTGCGAGATACCAGCCCACATGCTTTCGAGCAATGCGTACGCCCATGACATCTCCATAGAAGACGTGCAGCGCAGCCAGATGCTCTAGCAGAATGCGTTCCACCTCGATCAGTTCCAGCGCCGGGAGTTTCTCGCCGGTACGCAGGAAATGGTCGATCTCGCGAAAAATCCATGGCCGCCCCTGGGCAGCCCGGCCTACCAACAGGCCATCGGCACCGGTCGCGTCGAGCACGTACCGGGCCTTCTCGGGTGAATCAATGTCGCCATTGGCGAAGACCGGAATCGACACCGCCTGCTTGATCGCGGCAATCGTGTCGTACTCGGCTTCACCGGTGTACAGGTCGGCACGGGTGCGGCCATGGACCGCCAGCGCCGTAATGCCTGCCTGCTCGGCGATCTTCGCCACGGTCAGACCGTTCTTGTTGTCCCGGTCCCAACCCGTGCGGATCTTCAGGGTGACCGGCACATCAACCGCAGCCACCACGGCCTGCAGGATCTCGGTCACCAGTGCTTCATCTTTCAACAGCGCGGAACCGGCGGCCTTGTTGCAGACTTTTTTCGCCGGACAGCCCATGTTGATATCAATAATCTGTGCGCCCAGTTCGACATTGGCCCGGGCCGCATCCGCCAGCATCTGCGCATCGCCACCGGCGATCTGTACCGAGCGTGGCTCGGGATCACCTTCGTGAATCATGCGCATCCGCGATTTGCGGGTGTTCCACAAACTCATGTCGCTGGTGACCATTTCCGAGACTACAAGTCCTGCGCCCAGTCGCTTGCACAGCTGACGAAAGGGCTGGTCGGTGACCCCCGCCATCGGGGCGAGGATCAAGCCGTTGTGCAATGTATATGGACCGATGCGTACCGCCGACATAGGACTTCCCTGTTGTGGGGCCGGATCATGAGAGTTCGAAAAAGGGTTGGCATGATACCCGCTCTCGATGACTGGATAAAGGCTGAATTGAACAAAATCTGAACAGTTATTCTGTTATCGCCAGCGGTTTGGTCCAGGCGGGCAAAGTCAGAAAACCGCCGTCAATCCCAGAGCACTGAAGCGTTTCACTCGGGCGAATGGAAGCTCAGGCTGTAGTTCACCGCTTTGGGGCCTGGATCGAGGATATCCAGCGCGATGTGGATCGGCGTTTGGGGTGGCATCTCTGCCATCCCTTCGAGGTCGCCGTTGAGGTACTCGCCGGGTTTGAAGCGACGACTGGCGATCAGATGACCGTTGAGGTCGGCAAAGCGCAGTTCGAGCAATGGGAAAGGCTGGGAAAAAGCCGCGCGGTTATAAATGATGGCATCCACTACCAGCGCGCCGCTGAAGTCCGGATGGCTGCGCACCACCAGGTTGCTGCTTTTGACTTTGGCGATGTCGACCTTGGATGGCACAGTGCAGCCGATTTGCGGGCACAGTTGCTGGAACCAAGGGCGGTATTGGTCCTGGCGGGCCAGTTCTTCGAAATGGTAGGCGACGTACTGACCGGCAAGCGCGCCGGCGCCCAGCAGGATCAGCACCAGCCAGAAAAACCGTCGGCCCCAGGGCGAGCGGCGCTTTTGCCAATCGAGTTGCAGCGGGTCGTCGCTCAGGTCTTGCAAGGCGTCGACACGTTCCGTCGACTCGCTGCGTTCGTGTCGCTTGCGCAAGGGCGCAATCGGGGGCAGGTCGTCGTCAGGTGCGTCGGTTGCCGACAGGCGATCGTGGTGCAGGGGCATGTCGAGCGGATCATTCAGGCGCAATTGCGGCACATGCGGCTCGTCGTCCAGATCAACCGGTTCCAGCGAGAACGAAGGTTCAGTGCGCGACTGCTTGCTCGATTCTGCCTGCGTGTCCCGTTGGTCGGCTTCGACCGCCTGGGCACGATCCGCCGCCGATTCGCTGAAGAGACTGTCGGACCAGGGCTCTTCGTCGTGCTCCACAGAGTCGCGGCGAGCGCTGAGGCCGTTTTCGCGGTGCCGGCCAAATTCCGTGGTCGGCTGGATTTCTCGCTGCTCGAGTCGGGCGAGTTCCTGATCCAGGTCGAGGCTGTCCAGATCCATCTCGGTGGCCGACCACTGCTTTTGGCTGATGGCCCGTACCGGCGGCTCGACGACAGCCGGGGCGACCGGTTTGACCGCGTCCTTGCCGGCGCGCTGCTCAAGCAGTTGCTTGGCGGCGTTGAACACTTGCAGGCAGGAGCCACAGCGAACCACCCCACGGGCCACGCTCAATTGAGCATGGCTGACGCGGAAGCTGGTTTGGCAATGCGGGCACTGAGTGACGAAGCTGTCGGTCATGCGGCGATCCGGATTATGCAGGCGCTCATTCTAGCGCCGACGGCCAGTGATGCGCACCCAGCCATCACGATTGGCAATCGGGTCCAGATCGAAGTCCTGGGCGTAGGCCTTGGCGACTTCTTCACCTTGCTCGGCAAGGATGCCCGAGAGTGCCAGACGACCGCCCGGCTTGACCAGGCTGGACAGTTGCGGCGCCAGTGAAACCAGCGGGCCGGCGAGAATATTCGCGACCAGCACGTCCGCCTGAACCTGCGGCAGGTCTTCCGGCAGGTACAGCGGGAACAGCGCTTCGGCAATGTTGTTGCGCCCGGCGTTATCGCGGGAGGCTTCGAGGGCTTGCACGTCGATGTCGGTGCCGACGGCTTCCTTGGCGCCCAGCAGCAGGGCGGCGATGGCCAGAATCCCCGAGCCACAACCGAAGTCCAGCACATTGCAGTCCTTCAGGTCCTGGCCGTCGAGCCATTCCAGGCACAGCGCGGTAGTCGGATGGGTGCCGGTGCCGAACGCCAGGCCCGGGTCGAGCAGCAAATTCACCGCGTCCGGTTCAGGCGCGGCGTGCCAGCTCGGGACAATCCACAGGCGCTCACCAAAACGCATCGGCTGAAAGCCATCCATCCAACTACGTTCCCAGTCCTGGTCTTCGATGATTTCGCTGTGATGCTCCGGCAGTGGGCCGCCGGTCAGTAATTCCATGTGGGCCAATACGCTGGCGGCTTCGGTGCCGTCCTCGAACAGGGCCAGCAGATGGGTATGGGACCACAGCGGGGTGGTGTTGAGTTCCGGCTCGAAGATCGGCTGATCTTCGGCGTCCATGAAGGTCACCGACACGGCGCCCACTTCAAGGAAAGCGTCTTCGTAGGTTTCGGCTTGTTCTGGGCTGATGGCGAGACGGACTTGCAGCCAAGGCATGGCGGGCACCTTTGAAAAATATTGATTGCAGCCTAGCGGGCTGCGAGAAGCGCGCAAGTTTACGCGAGCGCGCGGCAGAAGACGACAAGGTCGGTGCATGCCGCGCCGACGTGCTCTTTGTAGGAGCGAGGCTTGCCCGCGAACCAGGCTGCGCGATCTATCAAGTAGGGCGCGTCATCGGTCTTCGCGGGCAAGCCTCGCTCCTACAGAGGTCAGTAATCTCCAGAAACAACAAAGCCGCTCGAAAGCGGCTTTGTTGGTCTGGATCACATCTTAATGCTGGTTAGCCAGCTTGTGTTCCAGGTAGTGGATGTTGATTCCACCTTTGCAGAAGCCTTCATCGCGGACCAGGTCGCGGTGCAGCGGGATGTTGGTCTTGATCCCGTCGACAACGATTTCGTCCAGCGCATTGCGCATGCGCGCCAGGGCTTCGTCACGGGTTGCGCCGTAGGTGATCAGCTTGCCGATCAACGAATCGTAGTTCGGCGGAACGGCATAGCCACTGTACAGGTGCGAATCGACGCGAACGCCGTTGCCGCCTGGAGCGTGGAAATGCTTGACCGTGCCCGGGCTTGGCATGAAGGTTTTCGGGTCTTCGGCGTTGATCCGGCATTCAAGTGCGTGACCGCGGATGACGACGTCTTCCTGGGTGTACGACAGCTTGTTGCCAGCGGCGATGCTGAGCATCTCCTTGACGATGTCGATGCCGGTAACCATTTCCGATACCGGGTGCTCAACCTGAACGCGGGTGTTCATTTCGATGAAATAGAACGCGCCGTTCTCGTACAGGAACTCGAAAGTACCTGCGCCACGGTAGTTGATGTCGATGCACGCCTTGACGCAGCGAGCGAGGACTTCAGCACGAGCCTTCTCGTCGATGCCCGGTGCCGGCGCTTCTTCGAGCACTTTCTGGTGACGACGTTGCAGCGAGCAATCGCGGTCGCCCAGATGGATCGCGTGACCCTGGCCATCGGAAAGCACCTGGACTTCCACGTGACGTGGGTTGGTCAGGAATTTTTCCAGATAGACCATCGGGTTGCCGAACGCCGCGCCAGCTTCGGAGCGGGTCAGTTTGGCCGAGGAGATCAGGTCTTCTTCTTTATGCACAACGCGCATGCCGCGACCACCACCGCCACCAGCGGCCTTGATGATCACCGGGTAGCCGACTTCACGGCCAATGCGCAGGGCGGTCTCTTCGTCTTCCGGCAGCGGGCCGTCGGAACCTGGAACGGTCGGTACGCCGGCAGCGATCATGGCGTGCTTGGCCGAAACCTTGTCGCCCATCAGGCGAATGGTGTCGGCTTTCGGGCCAATGAAAGCGAAGCCGGAGTTCTCGACCTGTTCGGCGAAATCGGCGTTTTCCGCGAGGAAACCGTAGCCTGGGTGAATGGCGGTAGCGCCGGTCACTTCAGCGGCGGCGATGATTGCCGGAATGTGCAGGTAAGACTTTGCAGCCGATGCCGGACCAATGCAGACGGATTCATCCGCCAGACCCAGGTGCATCAGCTCTTTGTCAGCCGTGGAATAAACGGCGACGGTCTTGATGCCCATCTCTTTGCAGGCACGCAGGATCCGCAGGGCGATCTCACCGCGGTTGGCGATCAGAACTTTTTCCAACTTCGCAGTCATCAAAGTCTCTCCGCGGTTCAAACGATGGTGAACAGCGGTTGGTCGTACTCAACCGGCTGGCCGTCTTCGACGAGGATGGATTCGATCACACCGCTGGTTTCAGCTTCGATGTGGTTCATCATCTTCATCGCTTCAACGATGCACAGGGTGTCGCCTTTCTTCACGGTCTGGCCAACTTCAACGAAGGACGGCGAGCTTGGCGAAGATTTGCGATAGAAGGTGCCGACCATTGGCGAACGGGCAACGGTGCCGTTCAGTACTGGTGCGGCCGGAGCAGCAGGGGCAGCGGCAGCAGCTGGAGCAGCGGCAACTGGTGCCGGTGCCGGAGCGTGCATTGGCGCTGGTGCGTAGTACTGCTGAGCCGGGGTCTTGCTGTGACGGCTGATGCGAACGGACTCTTCGCCTTCCTTGATCTCGAGCTCGTCGATGCCGGACTCTTCCAGCAATTCGATCAGTTTCTTAACTTTACGGATATCCATGAATCATCAACTCCCAAGGGTCGGTCAGGGGCGTTCAACGCTTGTTGTTCAAGCCGTTGCCTGTCTTTCAAGCTGCTCTAGTGCGGCCTCCAGGGCCAGTCGATAACCGCTGGCGCCAAGGCCGCAGATCACTCCCACCGCTATATCGGAGAAGTAAGAGTGATGGCGGAAAGGTTCGCGTTTGTGCACGTTAGACAAATGCACTTCGATGAATGGGATGCTCACCGCCAGCAGCGCGTCACGTAATGCGACGCTTGTGTGTGTAAAAGCTGCTGGATTGATCACGATGAAATCCACACCTTCGCCGCGAGCGGCGTGGATGCGATCGATCAATTCGTACTCGGCGTTGCTTTGCAGGTGCAGCAAATGATGGCCGGCTTCGCGGGCACGGCGTTCCAGGTCCTGGTTGATCTGCGCCAGTGTCGTAGCGCCGTAGGTGCCCGGTTCGCGGGTGCCGAGCAAGTTCAGGTTGGGTCCGTGCAGAACCAGTAGCGTCGCCATCTGCTGTTCCTTGTTATCTGTGTGCAATTGTCAGAACCCGGCGACTATGCCGCAAAGCCTTTGTGACTGTCCAGTTCTATGCAATAGCCAGCACGATGGCCGATGTTTGCGCGAAATTTGTGACCGGCTTATTAAATCCGGTCATTTGCTTTCGCAACACGTTCGGCGAAGTCTTTTGCATTGATCTCGCCAATGACCCGCACATCGGCGCGTTCGGCGCCGTCCTTGCCGAAAAACATCAGCGCCGGAGGGCCGAACAATTTATAGCGGTCGAGCAGGGCGCGTTGTTCGGCGTTGCTCGCGGTGATATCGAAGCGGATCAGGCGATAACCCTTGAGTCCTTCGACGACTTTGGCGTCATTCAGCACTTCGTGTTCGATGACTTTGCAACTGATGCACCAGTCGGCGTACCAGTCCAGCAGCAGCGGGGTGCCAGACGTTTTGGCTTCGGCGAGGACGCGGTCGAGGTCGGCCGGCGTGCTGACGGTTTGCCAGGTGCTGGTGTTTTGCGCCTGTCCGGTGGTCACAACGGTGCGCGGCTGGCCAATGGGATTAAGCGGATCGGTCTGGCCACTGAAGGCGCCGTACCAACAGGCCAGGGCATAAAACACCAGGAACATCCCCAGCAATTGCCCCAGGCGTTTTCGAGGAGGTTTGTAGACGAACTCCAGCGCGCCCATGAACAAACCGACGCCACCGGCCAACAAACCGACCAACAACAAGGTGATCTGGCCGGGTATCACTCGACTGAGCAAACCCACCGCCAACCCGAGCAGCAGTACGCCAATCGCATTCTTCACGTAAATCAGCCATGGCCCGCTTTTCGGCAACCACGCCGCGCCGCCGGTGGCCACCAGCAACAGCGGCGTGCCCATGCCCAGGCCCAGCACAAACAGTTTCAAACCGCCGCCCAAGGCATCGCCGCTGGCGCTGATGTACAGCAACGCACCGGCCAACGGCGCCGAAACGCAAGGCGAAACCAACAGGCTGGAAACCACGCCCAGCACCGCAGCGCCCCACAGTGAGCCGCCTTCGGTGCGTCCGGCAATCCTGTCGAGTCGGCTGCTGATGAAGTGCGGCAGTTTCAGTTCGAAGACGCCGAACATCGCCAGCGCAAACACTGCAAAGAACGTCGCGAACGGCACCAGCACCCAGGCCGATTGCAGGCGCGCCTGAAGATTGAGCTGCGCGCCGAACATCCCCATCAACGCACCGAGCAGGGCGAAACACGCGGCCATCGGCAGCACGTAGGCCAACGACAAATTGAAACCGCGCAGCCCGCCAACCTGGCCACGCAACACCACGCCGGAAAGAATCGGCAGCATCGGCAGTACGCAAGGCGTGAACGTCAGGCCCAGGCCGGCGAGGAAGAACAGCGCCAGTTCGCGCCAGCTCCAGCTCGCGGTTGTGCTGACGACTTTGTCGGCGACCACTGCACCACTGCCGTCAATGCTCAACCGCTCGGTTTCCGGCGGATAGCACAGGCCTTTGTCGGCGCAGCCCTGATAAGTCACGGCCAGGGTGAATGCGCGTTGATCAGTGCGTGGCAGTTCTACATCGAGGATCCCGTGGTAAACCTCTACATCGCCGAAGTACTCATCGTGCTTCTTTTCACCGTCGGGAAGTTGCGCAGTGCCCAGCGTGACATCGGCCGGATCGGCGCGAAACTGGAAGCGGTGGCGGTAGAGGTAATAACCCTCGGTGGCGACGAAACGCAACTTGATCGATTGCGGCGTGCTGTCTACCAGGCTCAGTTGGAAGGCTTCGCGCACCGGCAGGAAGTCGGCGCTGTTATTGATCGAGCCCAGTGTCGAACTGGGCCGACTGTCCAGCAACCCGGTGGCGGAGGCCGGCAGGGCGAGCACTAAAAGCAGCAGGCAAAGCAAACGGCGCATGACAATCTCGCGTATCGGAAGTGTGGGCATGATAGCGGACAGTCGGCGGGTGTGCAGGGCCTGGAATTCTGTGGTGATTGTTCTGGCGCCTTCGCGAGCAAGCCCGCTCCCACATTGGGAACGCATTCCAAATGTAGGAGCGAGGCTTGCCCGCGAAGAACGATAACGCGGTGTGCCTGAAAGACCGCGTCGCCTGGTTCGCGGGCAAGCCTCGCTCCTACGGGTATTGGGTGTTCTGTTAGACGCGGAAGGCTTGGACGGCGGTATGCAATCGCCCGCCCAACACCAACAGATTCTCCCCTTGCTCCCGCCCTTGACCAATGCGTAACAAGTTATCCCCACCCAACTGGTGAATCCGCTCGCTGTGATCGCGGATCTCGCTGACCGCACCGCTCTGTTGCGCCGTGACGTCTGCGATGCGCACTGCCGTGTCGGCAATGGTCTGGATCGCCCCGACGATTTTATCCAGCGCACCGTCAGCCGCTTGCGCCTGGTTGGCGGTGGCTTCGGCGTGTTCGACTTGGGCGCGCATGCCTTCCACCGATTGCCGCGCGGCGGTTTGCAGGCCGGCGATCAAGGTCTGGATCTCGGACGTGGCACCGGCAGTGCGTTGTGCCAGCGAGCGCACTTCTTCGGCGACCACTGCAAAACCGCGACCCATCTCCCCGGCGCGTGCCGCTTCGATCGCCGCGTTCAGCGCCAGCAGGTTGGTCTGGTCGGCAATCGAGCGGATCACCGTCAGCACGCCGCCGATGGTCGCCGACTCTTCGGCCAGGTGTTCAATCATCTGCGCGTTGCCTTGCACTTCGCCGACCAACGCATGCAACCCGGTCAGGCTCAGGCCGATGACTTTCTGCCCCTGTTCCACCGCCAGCCCGGCATTGCGACTGGCGTCAGCAGCCTGGCTGGCATCGCCGGCCACTTGCTGGATGGTGGCTTCAAGTTCGCCGAGGGAATCGCGGATCAACGCGGTGTCGCCGGCCTGATGTTCGGCGCCGCTGTGCAGGTCGTTGCTCAGCTCGGCCAGGGTTCGGCTGCTGCCAGCGACCTGCTCGGCATTGAGGCGAATGGTCCCCACCAGATCCACCAGATAGGCGCGCAAGCGGTTAAGCGAAGCCTGGATGTCATGCAATTCGCGGTTGGTCTTGCCCAGTTGAATGTCCTGGCTGAAGTCGCCCTCGGCCCAAGTCGACAGGGCGGGCGCCAGATTGGTCAGGGTGCGGGCCAGGCGTCGTTGCAGGGTGTCGATCAGCAGCGCGATCAGCAGAATCAGGCCGATCATCAGCCCTTGCATCAAGCGCACTTCGCCTTGGATTTGCCCGTGTTGGGCGCGCACCACGGGTTCGAGGCCGGCGATGGCTTGTTGCACGGCGGTGATTTTCGTGTGCGTCGCGGCGCTCAGGTCGGCGCGTTTCTGAATCTGATCGCGGGTGCGCGCCAGTTCCGCCGGGTAACGGGTGAGCAGGCTGTTGAGTTCGCGCTTGAGGCCGACACCGGCATCTTCGGCCACGGCTTTTTCGGTGTTCTCCAGCCCCATCAGCGAGGCGAAGTCATCGGTGCTCGATTCGCTGCTGGTGGTCACGCCGAGCAGCGGCAAAGCATCCAGTTGCTCGGCCTGGGTGCGGATGTTGGCGACTTCACGCTCGACATCGGCGGCCAGTTCGCTGCGACCGCTGCTGACCAGTTTGTCCCTTGCCAGGGACAGCTTGCCCAAGTGCTGGGAGGCGGCGAGCAGCGGAGCCAGATACGTCGCGTTGGCGCTGGCATATTGGCTGAGTTGGTCGAGGCTCGCGCCCAACTCCCGTTCAGCCTGCAGCAACAGCGCTTGCGGATCGCCCGCAAGTTTGCCAGCGGCCAGCAGGTCGGTCTTGCTGAATTCTTCCAGGCTCGACAGGCTCGGGCGCAAGGTTTCGGCCAAGGCCGGCGGCAGTTCGGTGAGTTCTTTTTGCAAGCCGTCGATGGCCTGGCTTGCGCTGCTCAGGCGCAAGGCATCACCGCTGGACAGGTAATCCTCGACGTTGCGCGCCACTTCATTTTGAAATTGCTGGGACAAACCCAAGTAGCGCTCCATCAATAGATAGGGGCGCTCCAGGGCTTTTTGCGACCACCACAGCGTGGCGCCGAGGGCGACGCACACGGCGACAAGCAGGAGGGTATTGAGATTGGTCAGCAGCTTCAGGCGCATGGCAGATCTACCAACGGCAGAATGGTAAGCGCCTGAATTTATTGCGTTTGTGTTACAGGGTTATGACCGACTCGGTGGATTCCGATGAAAAAGTGGCACTTTGCTTTGACGCCCGCGCAGCCTGCACACGATTGCGTCCGGCGTCTTTGGCGCGGTACAGCGCCTCGTCCGCCTGGCTGGCCATCATCAGGCTGTCGGAATCTTCGCGCAGCTCGACCACCCCGGCGCTGAACGTGCACCAAAGGTCCTGCGGCTGGGCCGGGTAGTGAATTTCGGCAAAGCGCTGACGGATCTCGTCGAGCACCTTGTGGGCCGATTCGACATCGGTGTCCGGCATGACGATGGCGAATTCTTCGCCGCCGTAACGGCCAATGAAGTCGGTCTTGCGCAGCCGCTGCTTGAGAAACAGCGCCAGGCTCTTGATCACCCGGTCGCCCATGGGGTGGCCGTGGCTGTCGTTGACCCGTTTGAAGTGATCGATGTCGAGCATCGCAAAGCTCAGCGGCTTGCTCTCGCGGCGAGCGCGGAACGAGCAGTCTTCGAGCAATTGCAGAATATGAGTGTGGTTGTATAAACCGGTGAGGCTGTCACGGACCATCCGCGCCTTCAGGTTGCGCGCCCGGGCTGCGCGGTTGCGCACGGTGGTGATCAGGTGCCGAGGCTTGATTGGCTTGGTCAGGAAGTCATCGCCGCCTTCGCTCATGGCGTCGAGCTGCTTGTCCAGGTCGTCTTCGGCCGACAGGTAAATGATCGGCACGCTGACGTAACGGTCGTTGTGGCGGATCACCTTGGCCAGTTCGGTCCCGGTGCAGGCTGGCATGTACATGTCGAGGATGATCAGGTCAGGCTGGAAATCTGCCAATTCCGCCATGGCCTGGATCGGCTCGATCAAGGTCCGCGTGACAATCCCGGCGCTGTTGAGCAGGCGCTCGGTGTGCAAGGCCTGGGCACGGGAGTCGTCGATGATCAGCACTTTATACGGTTCGTACTGGGCGACGCAGGTCAGGACTTCGATCTTCTCCAGCAGGCTCGACGCTTCGAGGGTGCCGGTAAGGAATTCCTGGCCGCCGGCGCGCACGGCAGCGAGCCGGGTCGGGGTGTCGGTTTCGTGCAGGCTGAAAAACAACAGTGGCAAGGGTTCGTCGAGACCGACCTGGGCTTCGGCGGCCAGTTTCAGGCCGATGCCGGGACCGCTGAAGTCCACGTCCATGACAATCGCCGCCGGCAGGCGCTCGACCATCGAGGAGCGAAACGCCGAGACGCTGTCCAGGGACTGGGCGCTGAGCCCGAAGAATTCCAGTTGTTTGGCCAGCCGCTCGGCGCGATCGTGATCTTGCAGCATCACGTAGATCGGTTTTCGCAGCGGTGGCAGGAACGTCTGGTCCAGTTGATCACCGTGACGCAGGCCGGTGCGCGACAAGCGCTGCATCAAACGGTTGAGGTCAGTGATCAGGCCGCTGCTCAGGCGTCCGCGATTGGCGTCCACGGCTTCCAGCGACTGGCCGATGTGGCGCGCCAGTTGCGAGTGTTCCGGTTGTTCGAAGCGTTCGGCAAAACGCAGCAGGCGCAGGTTGGCCTCGCTCAGCTCGGACAAATCGGTAGTGGACCACTCGCTGCGTTGCAGGCGCTGCCATATCTCAAGAATCTGACGTGCCTGATGAATTACCCGCTGGGCAAAGTGGTGCTTGAGGCGCTCACGGCTGGGGTCTTCTGGCTCGGTCATATCCTGACTACTAGTTAGGGTGCATGCTGAGATCGACTGGTGGCTCTATGCTAGCACCTCTTTTCCGTAACATGAGTGTCGTACGTCAATAATCTGCAAAGCGACCTCATTCAGTTCCTGACCGACTGGTCGCATAGGTCCTTGTAGCAGCTGGCGAAGCCTGCGTTCGGCGGCGAAGCCGTCGTGAAATCAGGCAGCTCGGTGTTCCAGGAAGACCTCGTGCTCAGGTTTCACGACTGCTGCGCAGCCGAACGCAGCCTCGCAGGCTCGGCAGCTGCTACAAAGTCTGTGCTTCATTTATAGTGACGCCTCGATCACTGCGATTGTATGGCTCGCTGTTTCGCGCAGGATTTAGGCGCGGTAAAAAGCGGCACGATGGCGTAGGGTTGTGGTCGAACCGATGAACTCAAGTGATTGAAAGGATATCGCCATGCTGGACTGGAAGAACCGCGCGGGCAGCGCACCTGAACGTGCCGCTGAACCGAAATCGGCCACCCGCAGCTATATCAGCGGCCTGTTGTTCAGCCGGGCGCTGGCCACTCTGATTGTCATTTACCTGTTGGTGACCATTGGCCTGGGTTGGTACTGGAGCGAAGAGCCTGCGCTGTTTCCGGTCCAGCAAAATGCCCAAGTGGCTGCTGAGCAACAAGGCAAGCAGATGGTCGTCGGCTACACCACGGTGGAAACCCTCAAGACCGTCGCCGGCACGTTGCTGACCAAACCGGGCGGCTACATTTCCAACGACCGCTTCCCGCCGGGACTGTGGATGGACAACATGCCGAGCTGGGAATATGGCGTGCTGGTCCAGGTCCGCGACCTGACCCGTGCCCTGCGTAAAGACTTTGCGCGCTCGCAATCACAGTCGGCGGAAGATTCCGATTTGGCCAAGGCCGAGCCGCGTTTCAACTTCGATAACAAGAGCTGGGTGTTGCCATCCAGTGAGTCGGAATATCAGGAAGGCATCAATTCCCTGAGCCGCTACCAGGCGCGCCTGTCCGATCCGGCGCAGAAAAACGCCTTGTTCTATGCGCGTGCCGACAACCTGAACAACTGGCTGGGTGACGTCGGGACCCGTTTGGGTTCGCTGTCGCAACGCCTGTCGGCCAGTGTTGGCCGGGTCAAGCTCAACACTTCGCTGAAAACCGAAGTGGTGGTGCCGGGCCAAGTGCCGCAGGTTGACGAGGAAATCGTCGAAACCCCGTGGATGCAGATCGACAACGTGTTCTATGAAGCTCGCGGTCAGGCCTGGGCCTTGTCCCATCTGCTGCGCGCCATCGAAGTCGACTTCGCCGACGTACTGGCGAAGAAAAACGCCACGGTCAGCGTGCGCCAGATCATTCGTGAGCTGGAGGCTTCGCAAGAGCCGGTCTGGAGCCCTATGATCCTCAACGGCAGCGGCTTCGGGGTGCTGGCCAACCACTCGCTGGTCATGGCCAACTATATTTCCCGGGCCAACGCGGCCGTGATCGATCTGCGTCAACTGCTCAATCAGGGCTGAGTCATGGTCGATAAAGCCAAAGAGGCCGCCCATCGCGCGGCCTCGGATGCCGAACAGATCGCCTGGGTCGACGAGCAGGACAACCTGCTCGGCGCTCTGGTGCGCAGCGATTTGCGCGAACGCGGGCTGATCGGGCGCGGCACCTACATCATGCTGTTCAACTCGGCCGGTGAGCTTTGCGTGCATCGACGCACCCTGAGCAAAGCCATTTATCCCGGTTATTGGGATGTGGCGGCGGGGGGCATGGTCCAGGCTAACGAAAGTTATGCCGAGTCCGCCGCCCGTGAGCTGGAAGAAGAGTTGGGTGTGAGTGGTGTCGAATTGACCGCCCATGATCATTTTTTCTTCGAAGACACCGGCAATCGTCTGTGGTGTTCGGCGTTTTCGGCGGTGTGGGACGGCCCATTGATCCTGCAACCTGAAGAGGTGCTCGAAGCGCGGTTTATCCCGATCGATCAGGTGATGCTGGAAATCCAGCAAAAGCCTTATTGCCCGGACTCTTTGGCGGCGTTGAAGCGTTATCTGAAGGCGCAGCAAAGCGGCGTCGCAAAAGAGGCATAAATTGGCGCTGATTGGCTCTTAGCAAGTCGGCTTTTTGCCGTTACACTGCGCGACCTTTTCAAACTGAACCGGTATGGCTCTTTGTAGGAGCGAAGCTTGCTCGCGAAGACGGCGGCACATCCAAAATGGATGGGCCTGACACACCGCTTTCGCGAGCAAGCTTCGCTCCTACAGGGTTTTACCGGTTCAGTAGCGCTGCCCCTGCCTGAGTGGGGCTTCGCGGTCGATGGCACTTGCCCAAGTGCCGCGACCAGTCTTTGTCCTCCCAAGAGGATTGCCGGTGGCCAAAAAAGCCGCATCCTTCGCCGCCCTTGGTGGCCTGGTATTTTCCACCGACGCAGGTCGTCATTGCCCGGATTGCAGCAAACCGGTGGACGCCTGTATCTGCAAACAAACCGTGATCCCGGCCGGCGACGGCATTGCGCGCGTGCGTCGCGAAAGCAAGGGCCGTGGCGGCAAGACGGTGACCACCATCACCGGCGTGCCGTTGGCCCTCGACGAGCTCACGGCCCTGGCCACCACGTTGAAGAAACGTTGCGGCACCGGCGGTGCGTTGAAAGACGGCATCATCGAAATCCAGGGCGATCATGTCGAGCTACTCTTGGCTGAGCTGATCAAACTGGGTTTCAAGGCGAAGAAGTCCGGCGGCTAGCAGCTTCTGTGAAAACCACCCTCGGCTTGATCCGGTCCTGACAGCAGGCCTGGCGTCGCCCACATGGTTTTCACAGAGCCTGTTCTGACTGGTTTCTAAACTCACTGCAGTCAGCGAGGTCTATCCCTCGTTGACGAACCGTCATTTTCATACTTTAGACTGCGCCGGCCTGAACCCAGGCGACGCTCTATGACTTCTTTATAGGGGACTTCGATGTCCGTAAGACGCACACGCAAAGACGATGGCAGCCAATGGACAGTTGCGGACAGCCGCAGTGTTTACGGGATTCGCCATTGGGGGGCCGGATATTTCGCGATCAATGACGCCGGTCGCGTCGAAGTTCGTCCGAACGGTCCGACCAGTTCGCCTATCGACCTGTTCGAGCAAGTCGACCAGCTGCGCAAGAGCGGTTTGTCCTTGCCATTGCTGGTGCGTTTCCCGGATATCCTGCAAGACCGCGTGCGTCAGCTGACCGGCGCTTTCGATTCCAACATCGAACGCCTGGAATACCAGAGCAAGTACACCGCGCTGTACCCGATCAAGGTCAACCAGCAAGAAGCGGTGATCGAGAACATCATCGCCACCCAAGACGTTTCCATCGGCCTGGAAGCCGGCTCCAAGCCTGAGCTGCTGGCGGTGCTGGCGCTGGCGCCGAAGGGCGGCACCATCGTCTGCAACGGTTACAAGGACCGTGAGTTCATCCGTTTGGCGCTGATGGGCCAGAAGCTCGGCCACAACGTGTTCATCGTGATCGAGAAAGAATCCGAAGTTGAGCTGGTGATCGAAGAAGCCGCCTCGCTGAAGGTCAAGCCTCAGGTCGGTCTGCGCGTGCGCTTGTCGTCCCTGGCATCGTCCAAGTGGGCGGACACCGGTGGCGAGAAATCCAAGTTCGGTCTGTCGGCGGCGCAACTGCTGTCGGTGGTCGAGCGTTTCCGCGCCGCTGGCCTGGATCAAGGCATTCGCCTGCTGCACTTCCACATGGGTTCGCAGATCGCCAACCTGGCGGACTACCAGCACGGTTTCAAGGAAGCGATCCGCTACTACGGCGAACTGCGCAACCTGGGCCTGCCGGTGGACCACATCGACGTCGGTGGTGGCCTGGGCGTGGACTACGACGGTACGCACTCGCGTAACGCCAGCTCGATCAACTACGACATGGACGATTACGCCGGTGTCGTGGTCGGGATGCTCAAGGAATTCTGCGACGCGCAGAGCCTGCCGCACCCGAACATCTTTTCCGAGAGCGGCCGTTCCCTGACCGCCCACCACGCCATGCTGGTGGTGCAGGTGACTGACGTCGAGAAACACAACGACGACGTGCCGGTCATCGAAAACAAGGAATCGCTGCCGGAAACCGTGCAATGGCTGGTTGACCTGCTGGGTCCGACCGACATTGAAATGGTTACCGAAACCTACTGGCGCGCCACGCACTACATGAGTGACATCGCGACCCAGTACGCCGATGGCAAGCTGACCCTGGCGGAAAAAGCCCTGGCCGAGCAATGCTACTTCGCCGTCTGCCGTCGCCTGCACAACTCGTTGAAGGCCCGTCAGCGCTCCCATCGCCAGGTGCTCGACGAACTCAACGACAAGCTTGCCGACAAGTACATCTGCAACTTCTCGGTATTCCAGAGCCTGCCGGACACCTGGGCCATCGGCCAGGTCCTGCCGATCCTGCCGCTGCACCGTCTCGACGAAGAGCCGATGCGCCGTGCGGTGCTGCAAGACCTGACTTGCGACTCCGACGGCAAGATCAAGCAATACGTCGATGAGCAAAGCATCGAAACCAGCCTGCCGGTCCACGGCTTGAATGAAGGTGAGGACTACCTGCTGGGGATCTTCCTGGTCGGCGCCTACCAGGAAATTCTCGGCGACATGCACAACCTGTTCGGTGACACCGACTCGGTGAACATCTACCAGAATGCCGATGGCAGCGTGTACCACGCCGGTATCGAGACCCACGACACTATCGAAGACATGCTGCGCTACGTGCACTTGTCGCCGGAAGAGTTGATGACCCACTACCGTGACAAGTGCGCCAGTGCGCGCATCACCGCGGCCGAGCGGACCCAGTTCCTCGACGCACTGCGCCTGGGCCTGACCCGTTCGTCTTACCTGTCTTCTTGAGGTAAGGCACCGTTCCCATCAGGTTGTCTGAAAATGTTCCGCACAGCGCGGAAATTTCAGATGACCTGGTGAGACGCTTCTCTCTTTCCAAGCGAAATGACTGACATCAACGGCTATTAAAGCGATGTGGTCTTCTTTTCGCGTAGGTCATTTCCTAAGTTGTATTTCGGCACTCTACTCGGCCATGTCTCTCAGCGAGAATCCTCAGCCGCCCCTCCTGTAGAGAATCGCCGATGTTCGATCCACTCAACGAGCCGTCCTTTCGGCTGGATGTAGCGGGCCTGCCCGACGCCTTTGAGGTCCTGGCCTTTACCGGTAATGAAGCCATTAGCGAGCCATTTGAGTTCGAGGTGGATCTGCTGATCGATGACCCGAGCCTGGACCTTGCCAACCTGCTGTACCGTTCGGCGTTCTTGCAATTCGAAGACGCCGGCAATGGTATTCACGGGCAATTGCATCAACTCGTCCAGCGCGAGCATGGCGCCTTGTCGCGATTGTGCCGTGTGCGCCTGCGACCGAAACTGGCGTGCCTGGCCCAGCGCTTCAGCCAGCGTATGTTCAGCGCGCAATCGGTGCCGCAAATTCTTGCTCAGGTGCTCAAGGAGCACGGCATTGCCGGCAAGGGTTGGCGTCTGGAATTGAATGGCGATTACCCGCCCCGGGATTTCTGCACGCAATACCGCGAATCGGATTTGCAGTTTTTCCAGCGCCTGTGTGCCGAGGAACGCCTTCACTACCATTTCGAGCATTCCCGTCGCGGGCATTGCCTGGTTATCGGTGATGGCCACGGGGCGTCGCGCCGCGCTGAAACGTTGGTTCTTCAGGACGAAACCGTGTGTCAGTTCGAGGTTCAGGTTGGACTGAAGACGGTACCTGTGGCCGAGGCTCGTACGGACTTGATGACATTGCGCAGTGGTCAATTGATGCCACTAGCCGGACATCCGGTTAGCGAGTGGAATGCGCTATGGCGATTGATCGAAGTCGAGCATCAGGCCGGCCAGGATCCGCTGTTTTCCTACTCCAACACCATCCGTGCGGTGCCATGGGAAGCGTCCTGGATGACGACCCAAGTACCGGCGAAACCGCGAATGCTCAGTCTGCAAAGGGCCTGGGTTGTCGATGTCGAAGAGGTGCACCCCGATCCGTCGCGACCGGTTGCAGTGCAGTTCGACTGGCTTTATCAAGGTGAAGGCGCAACGCCCGGCCATTGTTGGTTGCCGCTGGCCCCTGAGTTGAAAGGCGCGGGGCAGTGGCTGGCGGGGGCTGAGGTGGTGGTCAGTTTCATTGAAGGTGATCCGGATCAACCGCTGATCACCGGACTGCTTCAACGTCCGCCCGCCGTTGAGGTCATTGAAGTACCGCCCCCGGAGCCTCAAGCACCCGACGGCTTACTGAGGTTGCTGCAATCGAGTGAGCCCTTGGTGCTGCTGTGCCTGATGCCCGGTGGCGGCAGTTTCAGTCATTGCCGGGAATCGGTCTGCGCCTGTCGGGCGGCGACGTTGTTTGGTCAGAGCGGTGCCGCATGATCGGCGTGCAGACGCCTGACCCGACCTCGCAATGGCTGCTGCTGGATGTGCCCGGCGCACCTCTGGCGGCGACAACGTTGTTGCAGCAGTTCCGTGATGTACGTCCGTCCTGGTTATTGGAAGGCACGGAGTTGCACGGGATGCGCGAGCAGGGGCCCGCCTTGGTGGAGCTGCGGAACTGTCCGGCGTTAATCGAGTTCTGCTACAGCGAACCGCATGCTTGGCAAGGTCTGTTGCTGGTCAGCGAGGCGCCGGCAGCGCACTTGCTGGCGCACCTGCGGCGCATGCTCACAGTGACGTTCGGCCTGCATCACCGGGCATTACTGAGCTATTACAACCCGCATTGCGCCAGCTACTTCTTTGATGCCTGTGATGCCGAGGAATTGAGTCGCTGGCTCGGCCCGATCAGCCAGTTGCGCTGGTTCGGCGGCACCTGGGCCGACCGGGCGATCGGCAGTCAGGGCTGGCAGCGATTGCTCAATCCCGGGCTGGAAGTCAGTCCGTTGGCAGTCGAAGAAACCCTCAGCCTGCGCCAGCGGGAAAAACTGCAAACCTGCCTGCTGGAGCAACACACCTGGCACTGGAGCCAATCCACCGGCACTGATTACAACCGCTTGTGGTCCCATGTGCAGGAAGGCCTGGCGCTTGGTTTCAGCGAACGCTCGGCGCTGGATGGCTGGTTGTGGCTACGCTTGCAGCATCCCGGTGCGTTGCCGGTGCAGCCGTGGCCGGGGCTGACGCAGCAGGAACGGCTCGATCATCTGCGCAACCGGTGGCAGGGCGATCAACCCTGAACATGAGGATTCACCCCTATGGCGAGCGCAATCCGCAGGTTGTTCAGTGTGTTGGTCGGCAGTGTTTTACTGGCCGCGATAAGCGCGTGCTCGCCGCTGAAAATGCTGAATGCCCTGACACCCGACGGCAGCTTCAACAAAACCGAGGGCATTGCCTATGGCAGTGATCCGCGGCAGAAGCTCGATGTGTACGTGCCGCTGCACCCTGCGGAAAACGCCCCGGTGGTGGTGTTTTTCTACGGTGGCAGTTGGAACAGCGGTTCTCGCAGCGACTACAGCTTTGTCGGCGAGGCCTTGGCGTCGCGAGGGATAGTCGCGGTGCTGGCCGATTATCGACTGTATCCGCAGGTGCGTTATCCGTTGTTTCTTGAGGATGGCGCCAAGGCTGTGGCGTGGACCCATGAGCACATTCGCCAGTTCTCCGGTGACCCGAAACGGTTGTACCTGATGGGCCACAGCTCCGGGGCCTACAACGTGGCGATGCTGGCGCTGGACCCGCAGTTGCTCGGGGCAGTGGGTATGTCGCCGGGCGATCTCAGTGGCTGGATCGGCCTGGCCGGGCCGTATGATTTCCTGCCGATCCAGAATCCCGAGGTGCGCCCGGTGTTTTTCTGGCCGGACTCACCGCCACAATCCCAGCCGATCAACCACGTCAGTCACGCTGCGCCGCCGGCGTTGTTGATCGCGTCCCGTGACGATGAGGTGGTCAACCCGACCCGCAACACCAGCGGTCTGGCGAGCAAACTGCGCGCGGCCGGGGTGCCGGTTCAGGATCGGTATTATTCGCGCACCGGCCACGCCACGCTGGTGGCGACGCTGTCCCGCCCCATGCGTGGATTGGCGCCGGTGCTGGATGAGGTCACTTCATTCATCAAGGCCACGCCGACTCAGTGAGCGCGGCCGGTAAACCAGCCGTCGTTCTTGCGCAAATACCAGGCAATCACGCCGAGGGTCAGGCTACGCAGCAACATGAACAGCAGGAAAGTTATCCACAGCCCATGATTGCCCAGGCCTTGCAGTGCCCAGGCGAAGGGCAGCAACAGCGCAACGGTCAACAGCATGCCGTTGCGCATTTCCCGGGCGCGGGTGGCGCCGATAAACAGCCCGTCGAGCAGGTAGCTCCAGACCGCAATCAGCGGCAGGGCGGCGAGGTAGGGCAGGTAGATGAACGCGGTGTCGCGCACGCTCTGGATGTTGGTTTGCATCTCGATAAACAAGTGCCCGGCAAACAGAAACAGCGCGGCAAAGCCAAGGCTGGCGATCAGCGACCAACCGGCGGCCACCACCAATGAACGGCGCAGGGAATCGCGATCCCGCGCGCCGATGGCGTGGCCGCACAGGGCTTCCACGGCGTGGGCCAGGCCATCAAGTGCGTGCGCGGTCAGCAGCAAACCGTTGAGCAGCAGCGCATTGGCGGCGACGGTTGCATCGCCCAGCCGCGCGCCTTGCACGGTGATCAGGAAAAACACCGATTGCAGCGCCAGGCTGCGAATGAAGATATCGCGATTGACCGCCAGCAATGGGCGCCAGCTCTGCCATAACCCCAGGGCGGCCCAGGCGATATGGCCGGGATAGGCGCGCAGGGCTTTTCGGGTCATGCACAGGCCGATGAGTGCGCCGGTCCACTCGGCGATCACCGATGCCCGGGCCGCGCCGATCACGCCCCAATCCAATCCGAGGACGAACCACAAGTTCAGCGCGATGTTCACCAGGTTGGTGCCCAGCAGAATCGCCAACGGCGCCCGGGCGTTCTGGGTGCCGAGAAACCAGCCGACTAGCGCATAGCTGGCCAGCGCCGCGGGCAGGCCGAATAACCGGGTGTGGAAGAAATCCCGGGTCAGTTGATCCAGTTCTGCCGAGGGTTGCATGAAGTGCAGTGCGACACCGCTCAACGGAATCCCCGCCGCCCCGAGCACGATGGCCAGTCCCATTGCCAGCAACAGACCCTGCAACAAGATCTGCCGCAACGCCGCACCATCCCCGCGCCCGGCCGCTTGTGCGGCGAACCCGGTCGTACCCATGCGCAGAAAACCCATGCCCCACGCCAGGAAGGTATACAGGCTGGCGCCCACTGCGACAGCGCCCAACTGATGGGCGTGGGGCAAGTGACCGATGACCGTGCTGTCGACCAGCGCCACCAGCGGTACGGAAATATTCGAGAGGATCATGGGCGCGGCGAGGGCCCAGACCTTGCGGTGGGTCGGGCGGTCGCGCCAGTCGGCGATCAGGTTGGACATGCAGGCTCCTTGGGGGAGCGGGCATTGTAGCGACACATTTGGAAACTGCAGCGATCCATTGTGGGAGCGAGCCTGCTCGCGAAGACGGGTTGTCAGTCACATCAATATTGGATGTACCACCGCTTTCGCGAGCAGGCTCGCTCCCACATGGGGATTAACGGAGTTAGTGGATTATCCAGCTAAGCAACCAAAGCCCCAGCAGCAACCAGATAATCCCCATGATGATTGACGCATTCATGAACGCCCGGATCGCCGACCACAGCAGCATCAGCCCGAGGATCAGCGCGATGATGCTGATAATCGACGTGTCCATCCCCAGTGCCCGGGAAAGCCCTTCGACGAAGTTGCCGCCGGCATGGCTGAGAAGGTTGAACAGACCGCTGAGGCCGTCGACGATAAAGCGGATGACCGAACCGAGTGCCTGGCCGAGCCATTCGAAAAAACTTTCTACCTGCATGTGGGCGTCCTGATGAAAGTGGTGGCAAGGTTGCCGCGCCAGACTTGGGCCACGGATCGCAGTGCCGAGTTCCCTGATGCCGGGATCGTGTGAGTATGGCGCAAAGTATCCGGCCTGTTGATGAACCCTGTAGGAGCGAAGCTTGCTCGCGAAGGCGGCGGTGCATTTAACATTGATGTCGACTGACACGCCGCCTTCGCGAGCAAGCTTCGCTCCTACAGGAGAAGGCCTTGCCTTCATTGCCCATCCCCCCGAAGCTATACGCCTTCAGGAGAGCCCGATGAACCTTGTTGAACTGACCGAACGCCTGCACGCCATCCGAGACCGCAACGACTGGCGGCAATTTCACAGCCCGAAAAACCTGGCCATGGCCGCGAGCGTGGAAATGTCCGAGCTGGTGGAAATCTTCCAGTGGCTGACCGAAGACCAGTCGCGCCAGTTGCCGGCGGACAAACTGGCGCATGCCGGGCAGGAAGTCGGCGACATCGTGCTCTATCTATTACTGCTGTGCAGCGAGTTGGGGTTGGACATGAACGAAGTGGTGCGCAGCAAACTCGCGGACAGCGAACGGCGGTTCAGCTGATGAGCGACCGTCATTTCGATCAGTTGGCGACCCGGTTTGCCGAAAAAATCTACGGTGGGGCCAAAGGCGCAATTCGCCTGGCGGTGTTGCAGGCCGATCTGGCCGAAACCTTGCCTGATCGTCCGTTGCGGGTGCTGGACATCGGCGCCGGCCTCGGCCACATGTCGTTGTGGCTCGCTCAACGCGGGCACGACGTCACCCTCGCCGAACCGGCCGAACCGATGCTCGAAGGCGCTCGCCAGCGTTTCGCCGACGCCGGGCAGAGCGCGACCTTCATTCAAGCGCCGTGGCAGGATTTACTCGGCCAGCTCACCGAACCCTACGACCTGGTGCTGTGCCACGCCGTGCTGGAATGGCTGGCCGAACCCCACGCGATCCTGCCGGTGCTGCATCAACTCACCACCAAGGATGGCTGGTTGTCTCTGGCCTTCTACAACCGCGACGCGCTGATTTACCGCAATCTGCTCAAGGGCCACTTCCGCAAGATGCGCAAGAACGACATGGCCGGCGAGAAGCAGAGCCTGACCCCACAACAACCCCTTGATCCGCGAGAACTTGCAGCGCAACTTGAAGGTATGTGGCAGGTCGAAACTCAGAGCGGGGTACGGGTTTTCCACGACTACATGCCGGTGGAATTCCAGGCCCGCGCCGAACTGGTGGACTTGCTGGAAATGGAGCTGGCCCACCGTCGTCACCCAAGCTTTGCCGGGCTTGGGCGCTATTTGCACTGGATCTGCCGGCCGATCTGATCGGAGAGCGAAATGAAAGCGCGTTCAGGGTTACTGCTGATGTGTCTGGGGTTGGCGGCCTGCCAGGGCAGCAACCCTTATGTGGCGACATCCAACCCCTTGCCTCCGGCGCCACCGCAAGCGGCGAATACCTTCGACCGCAGCGCTTATCCAGCGCCGCCTCGGGACTACGGGCGTTACCGCAGTTGGGCCTGGCTCAACGGGCAACTGCCGCCGGGCTCGGCCTGGGCGGATTCGGCGCAAGTGGCTGAAGCGGTCAGCAATGCCCTCGATCAGCGTGGCTTGCGCCCGTTGCACGACAATCGCCCGGCGGACCTGTTTGTCAGCGCCAATCTGCACCTGGAAACCCGCTTGCGTCAGGTTCAGGACGACTACGGTTATTACGGCGGCGGTTATGGTGGCTACAACCGTTACGGCGGTGGTTACGGCATGTACAACAGCGTGCCGATCGTGCGTACTTATCAGGAGCAGGTTGTGGTGGTGCGGGTCGATCTGTTCGACGCAGGCACCGGCCAACCGGTCTGGAGCGCCAGCGCCGAAACCGCCAACCAGGGCAATCAAAGCCAGCGCGCGGATGCGATTCGGGAGGCTGTGGAAAAGGCAATGTCGGCGTATCCTCCCAGTTAGCTTCTTGTAGATAAGAAGCATTCCCATGGTTCTTGTCTTCCAACGGAGAATTATCATGTTCCGCCCCCTCGCTTTACTGGCCGTGGCCGTGCTGCTCAGTGCTTGCGCGGCTCACCAGGTCAATCATGACTTCGATGCCAGCCGCGACTTCGCCGCCTATCGCAGCTGGAGCTGGAAAGACCCCGCCCTGCAATACCGCCCCGATGACCCACGGATCAAGAGCGACCTGACCGAACAACGGATTCGCCAGGCCGTGGCCGATCAGCTGGATCAGCGCGGTTTACGCCCGGCTGCCGCAGGTCAGAAGGGTGATGTGAGCGTGCAGACCTACCTGATTGTCGAAGACCGCCAGCAACAAGTGACCACCAACTATGGCGGCGGTTGGGGCGGCCCGTGGAATGGTTATTGGGGCGGCCCGATGTACAACGAAACCCGCAACATCACCTATAAAGTAGCGACCATCCAGATCGACCTGCTCGACGGCAAGGACGGCAAACTGGTGTGGCGCGGCAGCGATGAGCAAATGCTCAGCAGCACCCCCAACCCGACAGACCGCAGCAATGCCGTGCGCGAAACGGTAAGCCGGATCCTGGCTAACTACCCACCCCGCTAAACACCACAATCCCCCTGTGGGAGCGAGCCTGCTCGCGAAGACGGCGGCACATTCACCATGGATGTACCTGACACACCGCCTTCGCGAGCAAGCTTCGCTCCTACAAGGGAACTGCGTCGTGCGCTGATTCCGTGTCCATGATGATCTCCTGTAGGAGCGAAGCTTGCTCGCGAAGGCGCCGGCACATTCACCCTGGATGTGCCTGACAAACCGCTTTCGCGAGCAGGCTCGCTCCCACATTTGGTTTTGTGTGGTCTGCGCTGGCGTGATGCCAGCAACCTCGCCAACCCTTGTCTACACTGCATTTCACCAATGGAGGCGGCACTGATCAGTGCGCCAGCGAAGGAGTGCGCGATGTCGCGGTTTCGCGGTCCGGCCCGGCAGCGCGGGGCTATCGGTTTGATGGCGGCGGCGACCCTCGGGTTGGCGCTGTTGTTGATGTTATTGGTAGTCGACACCGGCCGGCTCTACATGGAGCAGCGCAAGCTGCAGCGGGTGGTCGACACCGCCGCGCTAGAGGCCGTCAGCCGCGGCGGCACCTGCCTGCCGGGGCTCACCGCCGCCAGTTATGCCAATCAAAGTGCGACGCGCAACGGCTTCACCCTCGACGCCAGCAACACCCTCGCCACCACCTGCGGCACGCTGCTGACGGCGGCCACCGGGCTGCGCAATTTCACCGAGGATGCCACCCAGGCCGCCGCGATCAAAGTCGTTGCCAGCCACACTGTCACCACCAGTTTTGCCGGCGGTGTGCAGGCCCTGGTCAGCGGCACGTCGGTCAGCCTGAACACTCAACTCAATGCCACAGCCGTAGCCGCGCTGCCGGTGCCGCCAGTGGCCCAACTGACGATCAGCAGCACCTTGGTCGACGTCAACCTGTTGAACGGCATGAGCTCCGCCCTCGGCGGTGTACCGATCAACCTGACCGTCGCCAGTTGGAACGGTTTGCTCGCCGCCAACATCAACCTGCTCAACTTCATGGATCAGCTCGCCATCGACCTGCACGTTACGGCCGGCAACTACACCCAACTGCTCGCCGCCGATGCCACCGTCGGCCAGTTGCTGCAGGCCGCCGCTACCGTGGCTCGCCTCAACGGCGCGACTGCGGATGTACAACTCGGTTTGAATTCATTGGTCAGCGCAGTCGTCAGCCCTGTGAAGGTGCGTTTGGGCGACATCTTGAATCTGCAGACAAGCACCACGTCCTCCGCGCTAAACGCCAGCGTGAACGCGCTTCAACTGGTCCAGGCCTTCCTCGAACTCGGCAACAGCAAGAGTGCCGTCGCAGGCACCATCCCCGTAAATTTGCTCGGCCTGGGCGTCGGCGCTACCGCCAAGCTAAAAGTCATCGAGCCCGCGCAGTTTTCGGTAGTGGGCAATCCCGCATTGGCAAAACTGGCGCCATTAGGCGCCAATCGAATCTACGTGCGTACCGCCCAGGTCCGGGTGCTGGTGTCCGTGGATTTGTCCCTGGTCACCAACCTGATCGGTGTCGTGACCAGCACCCTGTCAGTGGTCACCGGGTTGCTGGGGCTGGACTTGTACGTGCTGCCCAATCCCAATCTGGACGTCAGTCTCGAAGCAGGTGGCGGCAGCAGTTACGTCACCGATTACACCTGCGTCAGCGACACCAACAAAAGCCTCACTGCCAATACGACCACCTCCGTGGCTGAACTGCGTGTTGGCCGGATCAACTCGGACTGGGCGTCATCGACATCGCCCATGAGCGTCACTCCCGTGACGTTGCTCGATATCCGCTACGCCGGCGTTCCATTTTCGGGCGGTGGTGCAGAGCTGCGGATCGACAGTCCCGCCTTGCAGACCAGCGCCAGCAGCACATTTACCAACCCGCCGAAAGTCGGGCTGGCTCCCTCTGATCCGCCTTACACCCTGACCGCCTCCAACGCGATTGCCGGGATGTCGCAAGCGGTCAATGGCGTGCAATTGATCCTGCACACACCGACTTTCAATGCAGGTCCCTTGCTGGCGATCGTCTTCAACACCCTGAACACGTTGCTCAGCGGTGTGATAACGCTGCTGACGACAACCCTGAATTCGATCCTGAGCCCGCTGCTGGACAACCTGCTCAACAATGTCCTGAAAGTTCTGGGCATCGAAGTCGGGAAAATCCAGGTCGGCGCCAACCTCAGCTGCGGCCAACCCGGCAAGGCCTATCTGGTGATCTGATCGTCCTGATAAATCGGCAGCTCAATACAGAATCGGGCACCGTCCGCTGAGTTCACAACACTCAACCGTCCGCCCATGTTCTCGACGATCCCATAGCTCACCGACAACCCCAGCCCAGTCCCCACGCCGACTGGTTTCGTGGTGAAGAACGGCTCGAAAATCCGCTCCAGCAAGCGTGGATCGATACCGCCGCCATTGTCCTCGACCCACAACCGCACCGATTGTTTATCGCGCTCGGCGTACACCGAAATCCACGGATTGAACTCCCGATCAGCCTCGCGCTTGCTCAATAGCGCATCTCGCGCATTGACCATCAAATTGATCAGCACCTGCTCCAACTGATCGACATAACCGCGCACCTGCACGCTAAACCCGGTCTCGCTGACCCGCAGTTCCACGCCTTTGCCACGCATGCCTTCGGCCAACAGCGACATCGTGCCTTCGATGGCGTCGACCGGGTTGAACGGGTGTTGCTCAACCTCCGAACGGCGGCCAAACACGCGCATGTGATCCACCACCCGCGCCGCTCGCTGCACCTGGGCGTCGATGCGATTGAGCTTGTCGGTCAGGTAATCGATTTGCACATCGCCGTTGCTCAGGCGCTTGAGCACGTTGACGATGGCCATGCGCATCACGTTCAACGGCTGGTTGATTTCATGGGCCAGCCCGGTGGCCATTTCGCCGAGAGTGGCCATTTTTGCGCTCTGGGTCAGTTGTTGCTGAGAGCGCCGGACCTCGGTGTTGTCGCGGCCCACAGCCTGGACTTCAACCAACTGGCCCTGATCGTCAAACACTCCGCGATCCGACCAGATCCACCAGGCGTGTTCGCGCCCGGGCAATTGCAGATTGATCTCGGCGCTACTGACCGGGTGCTCCGGCGTCAGCAGGCTGAGCCGCTGGAGAAATGCTGCGCGTTGTTCGTCCGACATCCAGCTGCCGAGGTTCACGCCGGGGAGTTGTTCGGGCTCACATTCCAGGTACGTCGCCAGCGGTCGATTGCCGAAACTCAGACTCAGGTCCGGGCGATAACGGCAGATCATCGCCGGGGAATCTTCCACCAGAATCCGATAGCGCTCTTCGCTCTGTTTCACCTGCTCGGCGGCCAGGGTCGCCTCGGTGACATCGAGCCACAGGCCGACCGCTTCCACTGGCAGCCCGAGGTCATCGCGCAGCAACTTGGCTTCGTCGAGCAGCCAGTGATAATCGCCGCGACTGTCGCGCAGACGGTAGCGCGCGCGCACCGAGCCTTCGCGCAGCAAGTGCCGAGTGCGCTCGAAATAGCGGTCGCGGTCCTCGGGGTGAACACGTTCGATCAACGCAGCGGCGTCGCAGTTTTCCAGGCTCCAGCCCAACAGCGGTTGAAGGCTGGCACTGAAAAACGTCGGGTGCAGCGCACCTTCGACGTAGCGCTGCACGTAGATCACCGCCGGCGAACTGGCGATCAGGTTGTCCAGCCGCGCATGGGCGGCGGCGGTGTGTTGCTGCTGGTTCTTGATGTCGCTGATGTCGAGCATGAAACCCACCAGCCGCCGACTGTCGCCGCTACCGATGGCTTGCCCCTGAAGCCTGTACCACAGCGGATGCTGTTCCGAGTCGCAGCGATGCAGGCGCACGCACAGGGTCAGCGGCTCGTCGTGTTGTTGCAAGGCATGCAGGCGACTGCGCATCTCCTCGCGGTCGGCGGGATGGATTTGCAGCAGCCAGTCATTCAGCGTTAGGCGAGTAGTGTCCAGGTGCAAAGTGGCGGCGAGGGACGGTGCCAGGAGGATTTCATCACTGGCGCCAAAGGCTTCCCACCATCCCGTCCCCAGCAAGACTTGCAACGATTCCAGCCGCTCCAGTTGCAAGTGGTGATGCTGCTCACGCAAGCGACCGAGCAACGGCCCGGCGAGTGCGCTGACCAGCAGCAACCAGTCGCGATCACCCAGGTCCGGCGCGTGTTCGTGCACCGGGTAAAAACCGCACAGCAGCCACGCGGCGACACCGTGATCGTCGCTGTAGGGCACGGCGAAACCCTCGGCGTTGCCGAACAAGTCTTGCACGCGCAGGTGTTCGCTGATGCCGTGGCTGATGCTCAAACGCTGGGGCGCGGAGCCGTTCAAACTGTCGAGCACCGTGCCCAGGCGTTGATCGTTTTGCCACAACTGCGGTGCGTCGTGGGCGCTGAATTGGCGATGGATTTGCCAGCCTTCTTCCTGCTCGTCGAGCAAGGCCAGGGCCACGCACGGCATGTGCCAGCGTTGGGCGATGGTTTGCAGTTGTTCGCTGACGACCAC
Source organism: Pseudomonas sp. NPDC087342 (assembly GCF_044744265.1). Classification (NCBI taxonomy): domain Bacteria; kingdom Pseudomonadati; phylum Pseudomonadota; class Gammaproteobacteria; order Pseudomonadales; family Pseudomonadaceae; genus Pseudomonas; species Pseudomonas sp. NPDC087342. The sequence goes on along the minus strand of NZ_JBIUXZ010000027.1, from coordinate 55,249 downwards.
CGGCAACCGCGCCAGGCTGCACGCGCGCAGATGCTCGCTGATCTGCCCGGCCACGGCGTGGCATTCGTCTCGGCTGTGGGCCTGATGGCGTTCGAGCAACAGGTCACCGATGTCCATCAACTGCAACAGCCATCCGCCCGGGCACGGTTGCACCCAGCCGCGCAGGTGCAAGGTCTGATCGGCCAGACCGAGGAAATCCAGGTCCAGACTTTGCCCCTGCCAGTCGGCGGGCCGACCCTCGATCGCCAGGGTGCTATGAACTTGCACGTATCGATGCAGCGGCAACGGCTGATCGTTGGGCGTTTGTTGGGCCAGCGAGTGCCGCAGTGGCCCGGTCATGTGCAGTACGCGACCCTCGTCGTCCAGATGCAAATGCAAGCCCAGCGGTTGTACCCGCAACGGCTCGGACGCCTCGATGGCGGGGAGGGTGGGGCGCTTGAGCAAGCGAGCGAAAAGCTTGTCCCCGGAGGTCAAAATTGCAGACTCGACGTAGCGCTCAGGTTGGTCGGCAGGTTGGGCACCGTGCCCACGCCCGGCAGCACCAGAAACGGCATGACCTGATTCAATTTGCTGGTGGGGTAATTCACGCTGACGGTGAGGGTGCCTTTGCTGGCGTCATAGACCGCGCTGGTATCCACGCCGATCACCAGGTTCAGCGCAGTCGGCACCCACGACAATTGCTGCTGCAACGTAGCGTTCGCAGTGTTTTGCACCACGGTCGCGTAGCTCGGCGTATTCGGGTCTACCGCCACGCTGCGGCGCACGGCTTCGGCGGTGGCCTGATTGAACGACTGCATCAACACGAACGGCAAGCTGTAGCTGACCAAACCGTAGAACACCGCGAAAAAGATCACGAACACCAAGGCGAATTCAATCGCCACAGCGCCTTTTTGCTTATTGGGGAGGCCTGCTTTCATGAGTGCGTCTACCCTGACAGTCACTGCGTAATATCAGCATAGAATCATTCAGCCAAAACGGACGGTTTTTACCGGATGCAAAGCCTTGTCGTGATTGTCTGGCTAACCCTTTGCGCGGTTCAGGATGCGCGCCACCGGCACATCGCCAACGTCCTGACCCTTGGTGCTGGCGCTGCGGCGCTGGTGTATCTGCTGTGGACCGGCAGCACATGGCTCGGAGCGGAGGCAAAGCAGGGCGGTTGGGCGTTTTTACTGGCGCTGGCCTTCACCTTGCCGGGCTACGCGATGAAGCGAATGGGCGCCGGCGATGTGAAACTAATGACAGCTTTGGGTTTGGCGACCGACGGTATGCACCTGCTCGGCGCGTTTATCGGTGCCGGAGTGGCGAGTGCGGTGTGGCTGCTGCTTGCGCCAAAAGTCTGGCTGCCTATGAATCAATGGCTTAAGCATAACCGTCGACATGTGAATCCAAAATTGTCAGAAAAACAGCCATATGCGCCGTTCGTGTTGGTCGGCATGGCGTGTACGCTCGTCTGGATCCACTAGTCGCCAGAAGCCACCCGTTCTATGTACATAGTCGGAAAGTGCGTCTACTTTCAAAGTTAGAGTAGTTATACAACTGGTGGCTATTAGTACAGGAATGGTCAGCTTTCAGCCTGCATGGAGTAGCACGTGAACAAGCTTACGTCTGCGGTAAAAGTCCTTGTGGTCGACGATCAGCCACTCATTGTCGAAGAACTGTGTGAATTCCTGGAGAGCAGCGGTTATCGCTGTGTACCGTGTGAATCCAGTACACAGGCGATCGAGCGCTTTACACAGGATCCGGACATCGGTCTGGTGCTGTGTGATCTGCACATGCCGGACATGGATGGCATCCAGCTTGTGCAAGAGCTGCAACGGCTGTGCGGCCGACATCGGGCGTTCGAGGCGATTATGCTCACCGGGCGCGCCGACAAGCAGGACGTGATCAAGGCCTTGCGCGCCGGGATTGCCGATTACTACCAGAAGCCGATTGATCTGGATGAGTTGCTCGAGGGTTTGCAGCGGCAGGAAGTGTCGTTGCAGGAGCGCCAGAAAGAAGTGCAATTGGGGCACTTGAATCAGAAGCTGCAATACCTGTCCGAGTCGATTGATGATCTTTACCAGGACCTGGACAAGGTGCGCCGCAGTCCGCGCACGTCTTCCGAGCCTGGGGATTTCGTGGTCAGCCAAGCGGATCAGGAGGAGATGCCGTCGATCTTCAATCAGCTGTCACCTCGGCAACTGGATGTGGCGCGGTTGGTCGGCAAGGGGCAGACCAACTATCAGATTGCCTGTGAGCTGGGGATTACTGAGAACACCGTGAAACTGTATGTGTCGCAAGTGTTGCGGTTGACCCATATGCATAACCGCACGCAACTGGCATTGGCACTCTCGCCAAGTAACTCCGGGATGCGCCAGCGCGTGACTGCCCACTAAATCCCCCGGATGCCCCAATCAAAACTGTGGGAGCGGGCTTGCTCGCGAACGCGTCGGCACATTCAACATCAATGTCGCGAGACACACCGCTTTCGCGAGCAAGCCCGCTCCCACAGTTGATCTTCAGTGAACACAACATTTGTGATCGATGCTGAACCCCTGTGGGAGCGAGCCTGCTCGCGAAGACTGACTGACCTTCAACATCTCAGTCGCTGACACACCGCTATCGCGAGCAAGCTCGCTCCCACAGTTGATCTTCAGCGAACACAACATCTGTGATCAATGCTGAACCCCTGTGGGAGCGAGCTTGCTCGCGATGGCGTCCGCACAGTCACCCCATCTCTCCCGACTACTTGCTGATCTCAATCTTCCCGCCCGCATCCGGGTCGTACAAATCCGGAATCTCATAGCGATACTTCTTCAACCAACGCTGCATCGCTTCTTCCCGCTCGGCTGCGCTCGCAGTTTGCGGTGTCTTGGAGGCGGCCTGGTTGCGGCTTTGCAGCACCAGCCAACCCTCGGTTTCCTGCTGTTGCGCCGATGACGGGCCGGCGTCGATGGCCATCGCGCTCAACGGGAGTATCAGCAGGCTCAAGCCGAATAATTTCATCATCGCCAACTCCTATTTAACCGATGTCGGTTGGGCATCCGTCACCGTCGCCACTTGATCACCCACCGCCGCTTTACCCTTGCCCGGCTGTTTGAGTTTTTCCGCACGGGCCTGGGCATCGGTGAATTGTTCCGGCGTCAGGTGCGAGCGGCTGACCACTTCAGCCGCTTGCTGCCAGTTGTCCTGATACAGCAACAACGTCACCAGATTCGCCGCCGCCAACGTGTCCTGCTGCTTGAGTTCGATGGCGGTGAGGAATTCGAAACGCGCATCTTCGAGGCGTAACTGATTGAGGTAGACCACGCCCAAATCATTGCGGATTTTCTCGTTGGTCGGTGCCAGACGCGCGGCCCGTTGCAGGTGAGCCTGGGCCTGGCCATAGTCGCCGCGTGCGGCGAACAACTGGCCCAGGCCTTGTTCGGCATCCGCCGACAGGCACGTCCCCAACAGGCTGCGGTACAACGGCTCCGCCTCGCTGCGCCCCAGCAGGCGATAAACCTTGGCCTTGCGCAAACGCACCTCGCTGAGGTTATCCGGCAGGCTCTGCAAATTCGCCAGGCTGGCGTGCAGCTTGCCGTCATTGGCCAAATCGTCGGCCAGGTTCAACGCCAGTTCCTGATCAGAACTCAGCTTGCTGCAACTGGCCGGCGACATCATTGCCGACCACGGCGCCTGGCCATCGGTGGCGCAGCCCGCGAGCATCAGCAGGCTCACAACAGCGATCAATGCTTTCATCTTGGTCCCTCAAACAGTGCGCAACTCAATTGGCAAACGCCCGGGTAATCGCGGTAAACCCGGGGCCGGCCAGGACGATCAACAGGGCCGGAAACAGAAACAGCATCATCACCACCGACATCTTGGCCGACATTTTCGAAATGTATTCTTGCAGCCGCGTCAGGCGCCGATCATCGAGCAGTTGCTTGAGCGCCAGCAGGGATTTCATCGCGCCGCCGCCCTGATGAATCAATTGCTCGAGGATCACGCAGGTGTCGCTGAACTCGTCCACCGCCAGCATCACGGCAGCTTTGTGCAGTTCCTGACTGAGCTCCAGGCCGGAGTCGACGCGGGCCAGGATCAGGCGCAATTCGCTGGTCAGTTCCGGCAAGAGTTTTTGCCCTTCGGTGCTCAGTACCCGCAGCGCCTGTTCGACCGCCATGCCCGACTCGAAGAGGATGCGCAGCAGCGGGATGAAGGTCGCTATTTCCACGCCGATGGTTTTCTGCCGGCGTGCAGCCGCATAAGCCAGCAGGCGTTTGGGCAGCAAATAACCGAGGCCTGCACCGAACATCGGCAGCAACCAGCCGTTGGCCGCGAGGGGGAAGAACATTTCTTTCAAGAACAGCCCCAGCCCCAACATCAACAACGGTGTGCCGATCTGACACGCCGCAAACACCGCGCGCTCATTGGCACGACGCCAGCCCAAGCGGCTGAGCAGGGTCTGGGTTTCGCTGTCGATGCTGACCGAACGCTGGCCGAACCGGCTGTTGCCGAGCACCCGCAGCCAACTGCCGAAACGGTTCTCGCGCACCAGTTGCCCTTGCAAGCGTTGAGTCACCTGGCGCACGCGGCGACGCTCTTGCAGCAAGTGGTTGACCACCAGCAGCAAGGCCCCGAGCAACAGCATCAGACTCGCCAGCAAGACCATGTCAGACACTCCGCAACATGCGCCACAGCGCCAGGCAACCAAACACCTGCAGCACCACCGCGATGATCAACATGGTCTGGCCGCCCGAGTCGTGCCACATGCCGAGCATGTAGCCGGGATTGGTCAGCATGAAGTAACTCACCAGAATCATCGGCAACGAGCCCAACACCCACGCCGTCATGCGGGTTTCGCCGGTCATCGCGCGCAGTTGCCGGGCGCCCTGGTCCCGTTCGCGAATCAGTTTGATCAGGTTCTCCAGCAACTCGCTGGCGTTGCCGCCGTAGCGATGATTGACCTTCAGGCCGAGGGCAAACATGCGCAGTTCGTCCTGCTCATACAGCTCGGCGAAATCACTCACGGCGTCCGGCAGATTCACCCCGAGCTGCACGTTGCGCTGCACCCGGCCCATGGCGCGTTTCAGCGGATCGTCACTGGCCTCGATCCCGCCCATGACCGCGTCGGCCAGGGTGCGCCCGGATTTCAGACTGCGCACGGTGTGATCGAGCAACTGCGGCAATTGTTCGATCATGCGCTTGAGGCGACGGCGATACAGCCATGAGATGTACAGCCTTAAAGCCAATGGCGGCGCGAGTAAAAGGGTCAGCAAACCGACCCAGTCAGCGACTAAAAAACCGAGCAGCATCGCCGCGCCCCACAACGTCAGCCACAACCCCAGGCGTTCGGTGGGACGACCCAGACCCGCCCTTAAAAACATGCGCTCAAGGCCTACCCATGTGGCTTTTTCCGCCGCCAGTTGTGGCTGTCCCTGAGCGAGTCGGCTGAGCACTCGTTCGTTGCCGGTCTTGCGGATCCCATGCAGAAACAGCCACACCGACAGCCCGAACAGCACCACGCAAATCAGGCTGAGAATCAGCGGGACGATCATGCCGAATGCTCCATGGAATCAGCCCAGGCTCAGCTCATGTCGCAGCTTGTCACCCGCCGGGTTGACCGCCTCGCGCAGGAAACCGACACCGGTGCGTCGGTCGAGCCGGAACAGGGTGTTGGTGACGTAGACGTCTTCGCGCACGCCGACCACTTCCACCACTTCGCTGACACAGCGTCGGCCATCCGGCATGCGTGTCAGTTGGATGATCACGTCGAGTGCGGCGCAGATCATCTGCCGTAGCGTGCGTTCCGCCACCGCGCGCCCGGTCAGGCCGACCAGGGTTTCCAGGCGCAGCAATGCGTCCTGGGCATTGTTGGCGTGCACGGTGCTCATCGAGCCGTCATGGCCGGTGTTCATTGCGGTCAGCACGTCGAGCACCTCGACGCCGCGAATCTCGCCAAGGATGATCCGGTCCGGGCGCATCCGCAGGGCGTTGCGAATCAGGTCGCTGGCCTTCACTTCACCGTGGCCCTCGGCGTTCGGCGGCCGGGTTTCCAGGCGCACAACATGCGGGTGGCCGAGTTGCAATTCGGCCACGTCTTCGATGGTCACCAGCCGTTCGTGGGGGTTGATCAGTTGACTGAGGATATTCAGCAACGTGGTTTTACCGGTGCCGGTGCCGCCGCTGATCAGGATGTTGCAGCGCTTGCCGACGGCGTTCTGAAAGAATTCGAAAATCGACTGGTCGATGGTTTGCATCGCCACCAGGTCGCTGCTTTTGAGCATGTCTTTGCGAAACTTTCGAATCGACAAACACGGACCATCCAGCGCAATCGGCGGGATGATCGCGTTGACGCGGCTGCCATCCGGCATGCGCGCATCGACCATCGGTGAAGATTCGTCGAGCCGCCGCCCCAACGGCGCGAGGATGCGTTGCATGACGCGCTCCACATGGTGCGCATCGATAAAACGCAGGTCGCTCTGGTGCAGTACACCGTCGCGTTCGATGAACACCCGGTGCGGGCCGTTGACCAGGATTTCCGTGACCGCCGGATCGCGCAGCAAGACTTCCAGCGGACCGAAACCGGTGAGCTCGTCGACGATTTCCTCGGCCAGCCGCTCCATTTCATAACGGGAAATCGCCAGGTGCAGGCGCGCAATGTATTCGGCGGCTTTGTCGGTGACAAACTGCGAGAGCAGTTGCCGCGAACCTTCCAGCAGGTTTTTCCCGGACTCTTCGATGGCATCGATGATGTAGCGATGCAGCACCAGTTTCAGGCCTTCATGGTCAGTGTTGCCGGCGGTGCTGCGCTGGGGCGCGCCAAAGAGTTTTTCGCCGCTCATTGCGCGCCCCTCAAACGGTCGAACCAACCGGCCTTGGGTTTGGCCAGGCCTTCGGAGCGCTTGGCCAGACGTTCGCCGAGGGTCCGCAGGCTTTGCGTGAGTTTCTCCCGGGGCGCCAGTTCGAACAGGGTGACGCCTTGATTTTTCGCGTTCAGACGCACTTCCGGGCTGTAGGCCAGCACCGCGATGACTTCCAGGTTGAAGGTTTTGCCGAGGGTGTCAGAGTCCGGGGCGATATGGCCCAGGTAGCGATCGATCAACAGCCGTCCGTGATCGAGTTTCATGCCTTTTTCTCGCCACAGGTTGAGCACCGCCAGATTGCGGCGGCAGTCGAGAACATTCTGGTCGCTGTACCACAGCAACTTGTCGCAGTGGCTGACAAACGTGCGCAGCGCTTCGCTGTCCGGCTGGCCAGTGAGGTTCACCACGATGTGCTGAAAGTGTTGGCGCAAGGCGCTGAGCAGCATGTACAGCTCGGCGGCGCTGGTGCTTTCGAGCGGCGCGTCATTGCTGGCGTAGGCGAGGATTCGCAGCCCGGCTTCGGCGCTGGTGAAGGCGCTGTCGATCAGCGTCGTGTCGAGGCGGCGCAAGTGGCGCAACGCGTCGCCGAAGTGAAACGAACTCTCCAGCCCCAGCAATGCGAGGCTGTCGCCACGGGGCAGACCGAGGTCCAGAAGCAAGGTTTGTTGCCCGCTCTTTTGCACCACCAACGCCAGGTGATTGGCCAACAGTGCGCCGTCGCCATTGCTCTGGGTGCCATACAACACGGTGAGGCCGCCCAGTTGCGTATTCGGCGTCACGGGCGGCAGGCGTTTGCTCAGGCGCCGCACCAGCCCGGCGACTTCGCTGGAGCGTGAACCATAGGCGACGAAATCCCGCGCCCCGGCGCGCATGGCGTTGAGCACCAATTGGTTGTCCATGCCGTCGCCGAGGGCAACGATGGCCAGCATCGGCTTGGCTTCCAGCGCACCTTCGATCAGTGCGCTCTGGGCCACCACGTGTTCGCGGTCGAGGCCGACGAACACCAGGCTGGCGAAGGTCACGTCCACCAGCGCGAGCAATTCGTCGAGGCTGCCACCACCGGCGCTGACCACTTGCCCGAGGGGCGCGAGGGCGCCTTGCAGCCATTCCAGGTCGGTGCTGTTGCGGGTGATGGCGAGAAAGGTCTGGCTCAGGCTCTGGCTCATTGCGACAGTCCGCTGCGTTTGTCGAAGTTGCCGTTTTCAAGGAAAAACATGCGATAGAAATTCGGGTCGTAGTTGCGCAGTTTCTCCCCCGGCAACGACGGCAGTTGCGCGTCGGCGGCCAAGGGTTGAACCAGGTGCGGGGTGACGATCATCAGCAACTCCCGTTCTTCGCGATTGATCTGAGAACTGCGGAAAAACGCCCCCAGAACCGGTATGTCACCCAGCCCCGGAAACTTGTTCACCTGGGAACTGTTGGTGGTGCTGATCAAGCCGCTGATGACAAAGCTTTCACCGTCGGCCAGGGAAATACTGGTGTCGGTGCGGCGGATGGTCAGGGCCGGGACCGTAGTGCCGGCGATGTTCACCGCGTTGCTGAAATCCAGTTCGCTGACCTCTGGCGCGACTTTAAGGGCGATGCGATTGCGGCCGATGATGGTCGGCGTCAGTGTCAGGCGGATGCCGAATTCCTTGTACTCGATCGACACGTTATCGCTGCCGGCACTCGGCACCGGGATCGGAATTTCGCCGCCGGCGAGGAAGCTTGCGCTCTGTCCGCTGAGTGCCACCAGGCTCGGCCGCGCCAGGGTGTAGGCGAAGCCGCTGCCCTCCAGCGCGTTGATGATCATCATGGTTTTGCCGCCGATCCAGGAGAAGTTGAACAGGCTGTTATCCACCGGCAGCCTGGGTGTCGGCACGCCGTCGATGGGCGGCAAGGTGCCGGGAGAGCCGAACAGGAAGTTGCCGCGAGTGCCGATCAACGAGGCGGTGGCTTCCTTGAGTTTGGTGCGGCTGACTTCGACGAAACGGATATCGGTTTGTACCTGCGACGGCAGCGACGGGTCATCGGACGGCAGCAACGTGTCGCCCGTCAGTGCGGCAGTGGCACGACCCTGGACGAACACCATGCTCTGGCGCGGTTCGCTGGCGCAGGCGGTCCAGATCATCAGGCTGGTGGCGCCAGGGGCGATGCCGGTCAATAGAAACGAGCTGCTGCCATTGGGATGCACGTCGGCAATTTTCGGATCGCCGATGGCCAGACGCGTGATCGCCACTGGCGATTGCAGGTCCTGTTGCAGGCCTTCGCCGATCTCGATCACCGGCGGCAAACGCCCCAGCGCGGCGCAGTTGCCGGTCACCGCGTAGGCGTTTTCCAGGGGCAGTGCCAGCAGCATCAAAGCCCAGAGCGCGGGTTTGATTATCGGCATGGAACGACTCTGCATGCAGCGGCATCCTTGATCAGTCATGGGGTTTGTTGCGACAGCTGATTGCCGCGAATCACTTCGATGGCGGGGCGCGTCGAGCCGCCATGACCGCCACTGGCCGGACTTTTCGGTGCCGCGCCGAGGGCCAGTTGAGTGAACTGGAAGAGCTGGCTGTTGGCGCTGTCGAGCTTGCCCGTCGCTTGGTTTTCGCCGGCCCAATACTTGGCCAGGCGTTGCTCTTCACTGCTGCGCACCGCCAGGCGCAAGGTGCCGACCTGGGTCGCCAGCATCAACCGGCTCAAGAGTTGTTCGGGCACCGCGAGCACCACGGTGCGCGCGGCGACACGGCGTTGGTCCTGTTTGAGTTTGTCGTCGGCGCTGAGGGCCGGTGAGGCCGGTTGGCCGTCGTTGGTCAGGCCGTATTGCTCGCCCACACCGAGCACGCGCATGGCGGGCACGACGATCTGCGCCGATTGCTGCAAGTTGCTGGTGTCCTGGCGCAGAAACAGCAACACATCGACGTAATCCCCCGGCACCAGTTGCCCGGCAGCGCCGATCACTTCGTCCACCGCCACGGCGAGGGCGCGTTCATTGCTGCGAATCATCCGCGCCAAGGTGCCCCCGGCTTCGAAGCTGTCATCGCTGAGCCAGGTGCCTGCACTGAGGTGGCGCCAGGGTGTGCGGCCGATGGCCTGGTCGAGGTTGTTCAGGCTGCCGGCGGGTGGGTTGCGAAGTTTTTCCACGCTCAGGTCGGCGGCGGTCAGCGGGGTGAACGGCGGCACGTCGTGAGTCAGCACGACCACCGGTTGACGGGTCTGGTCTTCGGCGGCGGCGACGGTTTTTTCCACGCTCACGACGGCGCTCGGCGGGGCGACGGGCGCAGCGACAGGAACCGGCTGACGGCTGAGCACCAAGCCCCAATAACCGACAAAAATCGCCCCGAGCAAAAGCAAGCCGGCAAGGCCTATGGTGACGCGGCTGTTCATGACGGCTCTCCCTTTCCCGCTGCTCTCACAACCCGCATTCCTGACGGGGCGCTCTGGCAATCAGGCAGCTATGAACATGCAACTATTTCGCTATTTCCACGCTAGTCGATCTAAATCAAAACGCCATTACGGGCCCGAAAATATCTGTACAAAGTACTGAGAATTGGCCAATTAACCGCTGATTTTCGACTGAGGGTTACGACTCATACTTTGTGATTAATCCGTTGTTACAGTTGTTGGTCGCAGGTTTGTTGGCAATGCTCTGATAGCACAGTGGAACCCTGTCGCAGTACCGTTTCGTCGGCGCCAGAGGCGCGAAGGAGTAGACGTATGATTCTCGAATATCTGTTGCTCAGAGCCCGGTTGTTCTTCAAAAGCACTGAAGGTGCATCGGCGATCGAGTACGCGATTGTGGTGGCCATGGTGGCGGTGGTGGTCGTGGTGTTTGTGTCGCCAGTCAGTACCAAAGTCCTGAACATCTTCAACGCGGTCCTGACATCGCTGGGTGGTACGGCGGTCGTCAAACCTGTGGTGCCTTAGTCGAGGTTCTGGATTGATGTTGACTGAGTGCCTGCGGCACAAAGGAGAATTCCATGCTCTTTGAATACCTGATGCTGCGGGCACGTCTGTTCCTGAAAAACACTGAAGCCGCATCGGCCATCGAATACGCGATTGTGGTGGCGATGGTTGCAGTGGTTGTCGTGGTGTTCATCACTCCGGTGGGCGCCAAGGTCCTGGCTATTTTCAACAGTGTGTTGGTGGCGTTGGGTGGCACGGCCCAGACCGCGCCGGTGCAAACCCCCTGACCACGGCGAACCTCGCGGTGGGTGAATGACACGCTACACTCGGTTCTACATTCAGTTCTCAGGTGCTGCCCATGAACGCTTCCTCGCCGCCGCGCCAACAGTTGCTTCTGGTTGACGACGAAGAGGACGCGTTGCTGGAGCTGGCGGAGTTGCTGGAGGGCGAGGGCTTCTGTTGCTTTACGGCCACTTCGGTCAAGCTCGCCCTGCATCACCTGACGCGCAACCCGGATATCGCCCTGGTCATCACGGACCTGCGCATGCCGGAGGAGAGCGGCATGTCGCTGATCAAGCGCCTGCGCGAACACACCTCACGCCAGCATCTGCCGGTGATCGTCACGTCCGGGCATGCGGACATGGAAGACGTCAGCGACATGCTGCGCTTGCAGGTGCTCGACCTGTTTCGCAAACCCATCTACCACGTGCGATTGCTGGAGACATTGAACAATCTGTTTCCGCAGCCGGTGGTGATTGGTGGGTAATTCCCCGGCTGATGTGTTGACCGACACAGCGCTTTCGCGAGCAGGCTCGCTCCCACACTGATTGGCGGCGGGCACAATTATCGTGAACAGCAAATTTCCCCTGTGGGAGCGGGCTTGCTCGCGAAGTGCGCTGTGCCAGCCGACGATGATGTCGAAGCTGAAGACCTCTTCGCGAGCGAGCCCGCTCCCACAGGAGAATGCGATCAACTGTGGGAGCGAGCCTGCTCGCGAAGGCGTCCTGACCGCCACCACCCTACAACTGATAACTGAAACTGATGCTATACCGTGGCCGTCGGTTGAACGTATCCAGCGCTTCGTCCGACATCGGCTTGGCCGCCTCCAGCGCGACGTTGTAGTACTTCGCATCGCCGAACCTCAACCCCAGCGCCGCCGAGGACAAGTTGTTGCCTTGCACCGGCAACTGGTTGAACCAGGTCTTGGAGCGGTCCAGCACCACATACGGTTGCAGCACCCGCACCCAGTTGCCGTCGCGGTTGAAGCTGTAGTTCACCTCATACGCCACGCCCCAACCCTTGTCGCCGGACGCCTGGTCGTCGGGGTAACCGCGACCGAAATTCTGCCCACCGAACACCGCGCGTTCGCTGTCGGGCAGGGTGTCGTCGCTCCAGTACAGCGCGCCCGAGAGCACGCCTTGCCAGTTGTCGAAGAACTTGTCGCTCTGCACGCCCGATAGCCGCAGGCGCAGGAAATTCAGGTCCACGTCGGCATTGGTTTTCGCCCCCATGCTGTCGAGACCCTGATACACACCACCACTGAGAATCCGCAGTTGCCGGGCATCGGCCTGGCGCCAGTCGCTTTCGAAGGCGAGGGCGCGGATGTCGGTGCGGATTTCGACGCTGCGTGGGTCATCGACCACGTCGTAGCGGGTTTTGTCGTTGACCGCATACAGCCGCGCACCGGCGCTGAGTTGTTCGGTCGGCGAGGCGATCAGCGGATGGCTGAAGCCGATGGAGTAGCGATCATTTTCCCGGTGCGGCTTGAGCTCCAGGCCATTGTCGAGGAGCACATTGGTGCCGGGATCGGCGCGGTAGCGTGAGGCGGACAGACTCAGCTGCGTGCCTTCAGCGTTGAGGAATTGGCTGTAGTCCAGGCGATAGTAATGCTCATCATCGTGTCCCGGCGGAAACAACCCGCTGAGGCTCAGTTGTTCGCCCATAGATGTCTGGGAATTGCTGCTTACACCGAGCAGGGCCTGGGTGCTATTGCGGTTGTCTTCGGTGGTGCTCAGGCTGCTGGTGAACGGTTTGCGACTGGCTTGCACCGCCAGGTACGCCGCGCCGTCAGTGGTGCCCGGCGGCGGCACTTGTGCTTGCACGGTCACGCCGGGGATGCGAGTCATCAACGTGGTGTAGCGCTCGAAGGTCTTGCGGGTCAGTGGTCGTTCGGCCTGGAGCTTGGCCACCAGTTTGTCCAGCAGGCCTTTGACCCGTCCGAGGTCACCCTGAACCTGGTAATCCTTGATGTAGCCTTCCACCAACACCACCCGCGCCACGCCTTGGCTGAAATCCTGTTGGGGCAGGAAGGCGTAGGACAGCAAGTAGCCGTCCTGCTGATAACGGCGGGTGATACCGCGGGTGGCTTCGATCAATTCGCCGACGCTGGTTTCATGACCGAGCAGCGGTTGATAAAGCGTCGCCAGTTCGTTGAGCGGGTAAAGCGTCCCGCCCTCGATCTGCACGGTCTTGATCGTGACCTTGGTGCCCATCGTCAACGGTTGGGCCTGGGGCGCACCGGGCTCCGGCACTTGCAGCGGCGCCGCTTTCGGGCGGTAGGCGTCGGCGGGCAGGTTCGGCGCGGGGAGGTTGCGGATGGTTTCGTTACTGTTGAGGAAGGTGGGAAGGGTGTCGGCGAAAGCGAAAGTACTGACGGTCAGGCACAGCAGGGAAGCCATAACGCGCATAGGACACTCCATGGTCATATCGCAACATCCCGAGGCTCGTCAGCTGACTGAACCGGAACCACGAGGTGTCATGCTCCAAAAGAAAAAGCGGAAGACTCCATTCGAATCTTCCGCCTCCAACCAAGCGTAGGCGCCGTAGTTAAGGCCGTCGAATCGGCCAGGTGCAATTCAGCGTTTGTTGCCGGTCAGGCCGCCCAGCAAGCCACCAATTCCGCCGGTTGTGCCGGTGCCGGAAGTGCCGCCGCCGGTAGCGCCGGTAACCAATCCACCGACCGCGCCAACCGTGGCGCCGACGGTCGTGACGGTGTTGCCGACCGCTGCCACCACCGGGTTGGGCGCGGCGGCGGCAATGCTGCTGCCGACGTTGCCGACCGCGCCGCCAACCTGAGTGACCAGACCGTTGGCCGGTGCACCGAGGCCGGTGGCGGTGCCCACTTGTTGAGTGACATTGGTGACGGCGCTGGTGACTGGATTCAATGCCGTACCGACGGCGCCACCGACACTCGCAAGAGGTGCGGTCGGGGTCAGGTTGGGCGCGCTCGAACCACCCAATGCACCGCCTACCGAAGCCACTGTGCCGCCGACAGCGCCGAGGTTCACACCGCCGGCACTGACGACCGGGTTGGTGTTGCCAGCATTCAAACCAGCGCCGACATTCGCTACGGCACCGCCGACGGTTTGCAGCAATCCGGTGGTGCCGAGGCCGCCCGCACCGGCGCCCGGAGTCGCCACCAGGCCGCCGGTTGCACCAGCGGTGGTTGCCACGTTGGTCAGTGCTGCGCCCACGGTGTTGGTCAACGGATTACCGTCGCCGGCCGCCGTCACTTTGCCGCCCAGACCGCCGACGGCACCGGCGACGTTGCTGACCAGGCCGTTGACTGGAGCGCCCAGGCCGGTTGCGCTGCCGACTTTGCCGGTCAGGCCCTCGGTCAGTGTGACCACTGGCACCAAGACCTTGTTGCCGAGGCCGTTGCTGAGTGATCCCAAAGGCCCGGTGCTGGTAGCGACGTTCAAGGTATCGCCGAGCATGGTGACTTTTTCGCCGACACCACCGAGCACCGGTGTGACTTTGCTGACCACTCCGCCCACCAGTGGAATGCTGCCGGTGGCGGTGGCGAGTTTGCCGCTGATATCGGTCACGCCCATGCCGGCATCGGACACGACGTTGCCAACGATGGCGGTGGTTTTGGTGAGGGCTTGCGGGTCGGTGCCGATTTTACCCAGGCCATTGGTCAGCCCGCCGCCGATACTGTCCACGACATTGCCGGTGGTGTTGACGGCGCTTTGTACAACGCCTCCTACGACCGGCACCGTCGATAAAGAATTGCCGATGCTGCTGACACCGTCACCCACGCCGCTGACGGTTTTGCCCAGGTCGGAAACCACGGTGCTGGTGACCAGCGGCGTGACGGGTGTACCGCCGGTTCCTCCAGTTCCACCTGTGCCGCCAGTACCGCCAGTACCGCCAGTTCCACCGCCGGTGCCGCCCGTGCCTCCGGTGCCAGCAGTGCCGCCTGTTCCGCCGCCGGTGCCCCCAGTTCCGCCGGTTCCATCACCCGTACCACCCGTACCACCCGTGCCGCCTGTACCTGCGGTGCCGCCTGTGCCGCCAGTTCCGCCCGTGCCATCGGTGCCACCGGTTCCGGCCGTCCCACCCGTACCGCCGCCGGTGCCGTCAGTGCCTCCGGTCCCGGCCGTACCACCACCCGAGCCGTCAGTCCCACCGCTTGCGGAACCGCCGCTGCCGGCGCCCGCCGCACCCGCCGCACCGTCGGAAGAACCGCCGGAAGTGCTGTGATGGCCGCCACCGCCGCTGCTGCAACCCGCGAGGCCGAGAGAAAGGATCAACGCCAAAGCTGTTACTGATTTGCACCACACTTGAGTTTTCATGAGAGTGATTCCCTGCACCTGTTACAACGTTCGTTGTCTTCGATGGCCTGCCGATCTTTCGCCGGCAATGCCTTCGTCCGTTGTGTGCATCACAATCCGGCGGGCGCTTTCGCACCATTCTCAAGTTGGTATTAACCCCTTTATGCAGGGGCGTGCGGATGCAGCCTAAGGACTAATGCCTTGGGTGTAAGTCGGGTGGTTGGCTTAAAGGAAATTCTTTTTAAATCAATGGAGCGGGTTTTTAGCGAGGCGAGAGCGGCCGGCAAGGACACTTAAGATATATACACAATTAATCATGTTCCAGACCCGAAACTGTGGTGAGGGGGCTTGCCCCCGTTGGGTTGCGAAGCGACCCCGAGCACTCTGTCAGGTAAACCGCATCGGCAGGATTTGCGACTGCTACGCAGCCGAACGGGGGCAAGCCCCCTCGCCACAGGGGAACGACCTTCAAGCTCAGGCAACAGGCTGCCAATGCCCCACCATGTGCTCCAGCTCCCCGGCACCGACCAATTGCAGATCGCCACTGGACGCCGCCGCACTGGCCAGCAATGTCACCTCACTGGGCAAACGCACTGGCTTGCGAAACTGCACCGAAATCTCGATGTTCGCCGTCGGTAGATGATCCGCCAGCGCTGCCAGCGTCCGCGCCTTGTTCCACAACCCGTGGGCAATCGCCGTAGGAAACCCGAACAGCTTGGCGCTCGCCGCGCTCAGGTGAATCGGGTTGTAATCCCCGGACACCTTGGCGTATTGCCGGCCAATGTCCGCCGGAGCTTTCCAGCGTGTCACTTCCGTCAGGGCCAGCGTCGGTGTCAAAACCTCTTCAATCGGCTCGCCATCGAGTTTGACCCCGCGACACAGCATCTGGCTTTGCGCTTCCCACAGCGTGCCTAACTGATCATCCAGGGTCGTGATCAAATCGAACGTCGCGCCCTTGGCGTGCGGTTGCAGGTTCTGCACCTGCACACTGACCCGCGCGCGATGCACACCGCCCATTGGCCGCAACACGCGAATGCGATTGCTCAAATGAATCAGCCCCAGCAACGGGAACGGAAACTCTTTGGACGTCAGCAATTGCATCTGCAAGGCAAACGCCAGGACATGTGGATACGTCGGCGGCAGCAACCCGTTATCGGCAAAACCACAGACCTTGCGATAGTCCGCCAGGCGTTTCGGATCGACGTCGAGCCAGCAATGCAAACCCGTATCGGGCAGGGTCGTACCGGTGATTTTTCGACGCAGGGCTGCCCGCGCGTACAACCCGGGCAGGCTCGGTTCGCGGTTGAGTGTGTGCCAGTCAGTAATCATCGCTACGCCCCCAAGACACTTTGCCCACAAACCCGCAACGCTTGCCCGGTAAATGCGCCGGTGCCCGGTTGCGCCAGCCACGCCACCGCTTCGGCGACGTCTTGCGGCAAGCCGCCCTGACCCAGGGAACTCATGCGGCGCCCGGCTTCGCGCAGGCCGAACGGAATGTGCGCGGTCATCTGGGTTTCGATAAACCCCGGCGCCACCGCGTTGATACTGATGCCGCGTTCATGCAGCAGCGGTGCCCAGGCTTGGGCCAGACCGATCAACCCGGCCTTGCTCGCGGCGTAGTTGGTTTGCCCGCGATTGCCGGCGATGCCGCTGATGGAGGCCAGCAGAATCACCCGCCCGTTATCGCGCAGGCTGCCGGCATCGAGCAGGGCTTTGGTCAGCACTTGCGGGGCGTTGAGATTGACTGCGAGCACCGCGTCCCAGAATTCCGGGGTCATGTTGGCCAGGGTTTTGTCCCGGGTAATGCCGGCGTTGTGGACCACAATGTCGATGCCATCGGGCAAGTGTTCGATCAACTGCGCGGCGGCGTCTTCGGCGCAGATATCCAGGGTGATGCTCTGCCCGCCGAGGCGTGCGGCGAGGGCTTCGAGATCAGCCTTGGCCTGTGGCACGTCGAGCAGGATGACCTCGGCGCCGTCACGCGCCAGGGTTTCGGCGATGGAGGCGCCGATGCCGCGTGCCGCGCCAGTCACCAGCGCTTTGCGCCCGGATAACGGACGCGTCCAGTCCTGCACCGGCGTATCGCAAGCGACCAGGCGAATCACTTGCCCGGACACGAAAGCGCTTTTGGGCGAGAGGAAAAACCGCAGCGGTCCTTCCAGTTGATCCTCAGCCCCGTCGCCAACATAAATCAATTGCAGGGTGCCGCCGCTGCGCAGTTCTTTGGCCAGCGAACGGCTGAAACCTTCGAGGGCACGCTGGACACTGGAGGCGATCGGATCGCTCAGAGTTTCCGGTGCCCGTCCCAGGATCACTACGTGCGCGCTGCTATCGAGGTTTTTCATCAATGGCTGAAAGAACTCGCGCAGCTGTTTGAGCTGATCGGTCTGCACCAGGTGACTGGCGTCAAACACCACGGCCTTGAGTTTCGGGCCATGCCCGGGAATCCACGCGGTGGCCAGGGACGGTTCGGTGCCGTAGCTGTAAATTGCATCGGTCAGGCGATTGGCGAACACGCTGACATTTTCTGCCAGCGGTCCGCCGCCAATCAGCAGTGCCCCTTCGACCGGTCGCAGGCGTCCGGCCTGCCAGCGTTCCAGACGCACCGGCGACGGCAGGCCCAAGGCCCCGACCAGACGATGGCCGATGGACGAATTGGCGAAGTCGATATAACGGTCTGACATGGAACGCTCTCCGGCAGCTGGGGTTCAAAGTGTGGACCACGAATGGCGATCAGTCGTTCGATCCATGAGATTAGGCCTACGCTTGAACACAGCAGAGTAGGACATTCAAGGCAATTGCATTCCCCTGTGGGAGCGAGCTTGCTCGCGATGACGGCGGCACATCCAACCTTTATGTGTCTGAAAGACCGCTATCGCGAGCAAGCTCGCTCCCACAGGGTTCGGCGTTTCAATCGGAATTTTTAGGAGCTTTTCATGACCCAGCTGCGCCGCGTCGCGATCATTGGCGGTAACCGTATCCCTTTCGCCCGCTCCAACGGGCCGTACGCCACCGCCAGTAACCAGGCGATGCTCACCGCAGCGCTTGAAGGCTTGATCGAACGCTTCAACCTGCACGGTCTGCGCATGGGTGAAGTGGCGGCGGGGGCGGTGCTCAAGCATTCCCGGGATTTCAACCTGACCCGCGAATGCGTGCTCGGCTCGCGGCTGTCGCCGACCACACCGGCCTACGACATCCAGCAAGCCTGCGGCACCGGTCTTGAAGCCGCGTTGCTGGTGGCGAATAAAATTGCCTTGGGCCAGATCGAGTGCGGCATTGCCGGTGGCGTCGACACCACTTCCGATGCGCCAATCGGCATCAACGAAGGCCTGCGCAGAATCCTCCTGCAAGCCAACCGCGCCAAGACCACCGGCGACAAATTGAAAACCTTCCTGCAACTGCGCCCCGGTCACCTTATCCCCGAATTCCCGCGCAACGGCGAACCGCGTACCGGCCTGTCCATGGGCCAACACTGCGAATTGATGGCCCAGACCTGGAACATCCCTCGCGCCGAGCAGGACCAACTGGCCCTCGAAAGCCATCAGAAACTGGCGGCGTCCTACACCGAAGGCTGGCATAACGACCTGATGACGCCGTTCCTCGGCCTGACCCGCGACAACAACCTGCGCCCGGACCTGACCCTGGAAAAACTCGCTTCGCTCAAACCAGCCTTCGAGAAAAGCGCCAAGGGCACCATGACCGCTGGCAACTCCACGCCGCTCACCGATGGTGCTTCGCTGGTGTTGCTGGGCAGTGAAGAGTGGGCAAAAGAGCGCGGCTTGCCGATCCTCGCCTATTTGCGCGATGGCGAAGCGGCGGCGGTGGATTTCGTCAACGGCGCCGAAGGGCTGCTGATGGCGCCGGTGTATGCCGTGCCGCGCTTGCTCGCCCGCAACGGCCTGACCTTGCAAGACTTCGACTACTACGAAATCCACGAAGCCTTCGCCGCGCAAGTGCTGTGCACGCTGAAGGCCTGGGAAGATCCCGAATACTGCAAAACCCGCCTCAGCCTCGACGCGCCGCTGGGCTCCATTGATCGCAGCCGACTCAACGTCAAGGGCAGTTCGTTGGCGGCGGGGCATCCGTTTGCTGCGACCGGTGGACGGATCGTCGCCAACCTGGCGAAGTTGCTGGATGCGGCGGGCAAGGGGCGAGGGTTGATCTCTATCTGCGCGGCTGGCGGTCAAGGCGTCACGGCCATCATCGAACGCTAAGGTCGACCACAATTCCCCCTGTGGGAGCGAGCTTGCTCGCGATAGCGGTATGTCAGCTAAGTTGATGTCGACTGACGCGCCGTCATCGCGAGCAAGCTCGCTCCCACAGGGATATTTGTAAGACTTGATGACTTGATCTACCGTCGGCGTTATCTGCCGCCCTGCGACATAAGGCCCGTCAATGACGTCCAACGGACAACTCTCCCTCGAACGCTCGATTCCAGCGCTGACCGCTTTACCGCGCCCACTATTCGCTCGCGCCGAAAGCCTCAACGCCGGCTCTTGGACGCCGCCCCATCGCCACGACTGGGTTCAGTTTTCCTACGCCATCAGCGGCGTTCTCGGTGTGCACACCGCCGAAGGCAGTTTCTTCGCGCCGCCGCAGTGGGGCATCTGGATTCCGGCGGATCTGGAACACCAAGTCGTCACCTCGATGCGCGCCGAGATGCGCAGCCTGTATGTGCGTCGCGAGGATTGCCAATGGGCGGACGCGCGCTGTCGGGTGCTGGAAGTGACGCCACTGGCCCGTGAGCTGATCAAGAGTTTTTGCCTGCTGCCAGTGGAATATCCACAGGGCGACAGCCAGGAAGCGCGGCTGGTGAATGTGTTGCTGGATCAGTTGGCGAGTTTGCCCGAAGTTGAATTCTCGCTACCGTTGCCCCGGCATGAACGCTTGCTTGGGTTGTGCAACGAGCTGATCGAAAATCCTGAGCAGAACGTGACGTTGCAGGAATGGGCTGCCAGATTGGGCACTTCGGAGAAAACCCTGATGCGGTTGTTTCAACGCGAGACGGGGTTGAGCTTTCGCGGCTGGCGTCAGCGCGCGCGGCTGTTGTCGTCGCTGAGTTTGCTGGAGGAGGGCGACAGCGTGACGAATGCCGCGCTGGCTTGCGGGTATGACTCGACGTCAGCGTTTATTGCGGCGTTCAAGGGGTTGTTCGGGTTTACCCCGGGGGAGTTGTTTCGGCAGTAACACCGTCTTCGCGGGCAAGCCTCGCTCCTACAGTTAGACGCCGATCCCCTGTAGGAGCGAGGCTTGCCCGCGATTGGCCGCGAAGCGGCCACCGGGATTGATCGTTCCCACGCTCCGCGTGGGAATGCAGCCCGGGGCGCTCCGCGTCCCATCCAAAGCCGAACGCGGAGCGTCCGTTGAGGCATTCCCACGCAGAGCGTGGGAACGATCAAGCTAAACTCAGGTTCTAAACCGCCGAACCAACCCATCCAGCTCATTCGACAAACCGGCCAAACTCTGGGAATCCAGTCGCGCCGAGTTCGCCAGTTCCGCTACCAACTGCGCATCACCATGGATCTGGCTGATGTGCCGATTGATGTCCTCAGCCACCTGATGCTGTTCTTCCGCCGCCGTCGCAATCTGCGTGTTCATGTCGCGAATCACATCCACCGACTCACGAATCTGCCCGAAGCTGCTGCGCGCTTCGCCAATCCGGGTCACGGATTGCTGCGACACTTCCAGGCTCGCATGCATCTGCTGGGTCACCTGGCTGGTGCGCTTGGCGAGGTTGCCGAGCAAACCGTCGATTTCCGCCGTGGAATCGGCCGTGCGTTTGGCCAGGGCGCGGACTTCATCCGCCACCACCGCAAACCCGCGACCTTGTTCACCGGCTCGCGCCGCTTCAATCGCGGCGTTCAGTGCCAGCAGGTTGGTCTGTTCGGCAATCGAGCGAATGGTCCCCAGAATCGACTGAATGTCATTGCTGTCGCGTTCCAGTTGTTGCATCGACTGGGCCGACGATTCAATTTCCTGGCTCAAGCGATCAACGCTGGTCACCGCGGCATCGATCTGCTGCTGACCTTCGCGGGCCTGGCGCTGGCCACTGTCGGCCGACTCGGCGGCCTGGCTGCACGAGCGCGCGACTTCGTTGGCGGTGGCGACCATTTCGTGAAACGCCGTGGACACCATGTCCACCGCTTCACGCTGACGCCCGGCGGCTTCGGCCATGTCGCTGGAAACACGGGTCGAGCTCTGCGAGGTCGCGAGGATTTTGTTCGCGGCGCCGCCGATGCTCTGGATCAGGTTGCGGATCGCCGCCAGGAACTGGTTGAACCAACTGGCCAGTTGCGCAGTTTCGTCGCTGCCACGGATTTCCAGGTTCTTGGTCAGGTCGCCTTCACCCTGTGCGATACCTTCCAGACCGCTGGCCACACTGCTGATCGGCCGCACGATGACGCGGGCGAAACTGGCGCCGAGGATGGCGAAGAACACCGCCAGTACTGCGGCAATGCCCGCGATCAGCCAGGTCAGTTGGGTCGCCGAGCTCATCACGTCGGTTTGCTTGATCAGACCGATAAAGGTCCAGCCCAGTTGCTCCGACGGCCAGACGTTGGCCATGTAGCGCTCGCCGTTCAGCTCGACTTCCACCAGGCCTTTGCCGGCCTTGGCCAGTTGCGCGTAACCCTCGCCGAGGCTGCCCAGTGCCTTGAAGTTGTGTTCCGGTTGTTTCGGATCGACCAGCACGGTGCCGCTGTTTTCCAGCAGCATCAGGTAGCCGGTTTCGCCGAGTTTGATCTGTTTGACGATTTCGGTGAGCTGCTTGAGCGTCACGTCGATACTGACCACGCCGCCGTTGGTGCCCAACTTGTTATCGATGGTGCGCACGGTGCTGACGTAGGACGCGTCGTCCTGAGCCCAGTAATACGCCTCGGTGCGAAACGGCTTGCCGGGTTTGGCCTGCGCCGCTTTGTACCAGGGACGCTGGCGTGGGTCGTAGTTGTTCAGTTTCGCGTCGTCCGGCCAGGACACATAACCGCCGGCCGCGGTGCCGACGATCGCGTAGGCGTAGGACGGATGGGTGTTGCCCAGGTCCTGGAGGAGCGTGAAGACCTTTTTGTCCATCTCGCCCTGAGGAATGCTCTCGGCGTTGGCGGCCATGTAGGTCTTGAGGCTGTCGTCGGTGTTCTTGATCAGCGGCTGGGACGCCAGGTAATCGACGTTCTGGCTGATGCCGTCGAAAAACAACTGCATGGCATTCGCGACCTGGCGGATCTCGCGACCACTGCCGTCGACGAAATTGTCCTTGGCATCGCTGCGCAAGTTCAACACGACCAGGGTGGCGACCAGCACCACCGGCAAGCAGGCGATGATTGCAAACGCCCACGTCAATTTCTGTTTGATGTTCATCCGCGCTCCAGATTTTCTTGTAGGCCCACGCAGTGCAGATGACTCGCGGATTATTGGCAGCCGAAAACGGTATAGATCGACTCGGCTCCTTGAGGGCGGCATCGTCGTTTTAGTCGGGACGATTGTCGGACAAATCCTTTTCTCTCTAAGGACTTCGGCTGAAAAAACGGGAAATTGAGGACCGTTGAGAAAAAACCTACAAATAGAAGGAATACGGATGTCAGCTTCTGTCGTAAATGCCCTGTCATCCCTTCGCCAACAAGTGTCGGCGGCTCAGCTATGATCTCCACCGGTCGATGAACGGCGCAAAATTTGCTGCTTAAATTCGGCACATTGTGTGCATTGGCAATGTTCATAGGTCGGTAACCCCTCCCCGAGCTGCGAGGATTGCCGTATAACGAATGACTTTCGCGTGTTTGGTAATAAAGGACCCACAATAAAAGCTGATGAAGACTCCAAAACGCATTGAACCCCTGATCGAGGACGGTCTGGTCGACGAGGTGCTGCGCCCACTCATGAGTGGTAAAGAAGCAGCTGTTTATGTGGTGCGCTGCGGTAACGAGCTACGTTGCGCGAAGGTCTACAAGGAGGCGAATAAACGCAGTTTCCGGCAGGCGGCCGAGTATCAGGAAGGCCGCAAGGTGCGCAACAGCCGTCAGGCTCGGGCGATGGCCAAGGGTTCCAAGTTCGGCAAGAAAGAAACCGAGGACGCCTGGCAGAACGCCGAAGTGGCGGCCCTGTTTCGTCTGGCCGGCGCCGGTGTGCGGGTGCCCAAGCCGTATGACTTCCTCGAAGGCGTACTGCTGATGGAGCTGGTCGCCGATGAATACGGCGATGCCGCACCGCGTCTGAACGACGTGGTGCTGGAACCGGACCAGGCCCGTGAATATCACGCGTTCCTGATTTCCCAGATCGTGCTGATGTTGTGTACCGGTCTGGTGCACGGTGACCTGTCTGAGTTCAACGTACTGTTGACCCCGACCGGCCCGGTCATCATCGATCTGCCCCAGGCAGTGGACGCGGCGGGTAACAACCACGCGTTCAACATGCTGGAGCGGGACGTGGGCAACATGGCGTCCTACTTCGGGCGGTTTGCGCCGGAGTTGAAAAAGACCAAGTACGCCAAGGAAATGTGGGCCCTGTACGAAGCCGGCACCTTGCACCCGGCCAGCGTGTTGACCGGCGAGTTCGATGAGCCGGAAGAGCTGGCTGATGTTGGCGGCGTCATCCGCGAAATCGAGGCGGCACGCCTGGACGAAGAGCGCAAGCAAGCGGTGCGCGCGGCAGATGATGCGCCACCGGGTAAAACCGAAGAACCGCCTCCACCGTGGATGCAGTGATCGGTTAAAAAAAGCCCGGCTTCGGCCGGGTTTTTTTGTCGAAACGCTGACCCCCTGTAGGAGCTGCCGAGTGAAACGAGGCTGCGATCTTTTGATCTTGTTTTTAAAAATCAAAGTCAAAAGATCGCAGCCTCGTTTCACTCGACAGCTCCTACAGAGGACATCCCCACACTCAAGGATTGAATGTGAACTCCACCCGCAATGCCCACCTGATTATCACCGCCCGTCTGATCTCGGACTTCGGCGCGTTTCTCAACATGGTCGCCCTGGCCACTTACGTCTACGTGCTGAGCAACAGCGCCATGAGCGTCGCGATTTTCCTCGCCAGCCGCGTGTCCGGGGGGATTTTTGCCAGTTTGATCGGCACCACGTTCTATCGCCGCTGGTCCGGGCGTCTGCCGTTGATTGCCTTCGACTTGCTGCGCGCCGGGGTGCTCGGCCTGTTGCTGATTCTGCCGGTGACCCAGCAAGCTTTGCTGCTGCCGGTGATTGCCTTCGGCCTGGGCTTCGGCAATTCAATGTTCGCCATTGGCCTCAATAGCCAGTTGCCGAACCTGATCGACCGTGAACACCTGCTCAAGACCAACGCCTGGATCACCTCGGCGGCATCGATTGCGATGGTTGCTGGCAGTCTGGTAGCGGGGTTGGTCGTCGCGGCGTTTGGCTTTGAGGCAGTGTTCGCGCTGAATGTGGTCACGTACCTGCTGGCGGCGTTGTTGCTGGTGCCGTTGCATTTCCGCACAGCCGCCCCGAGTGCTGAATCAACTTCTGAACGAGGGCAGTGGTCAGCGCTGCTGCAAGGTTTACGCTCGGCTCCAGTGCTGGCGGCGATGCTCGCGGTGGCCATGGCGGACACCTTGGGTAGCGCTGCGCACAACGTCGGGTACCCGATCATCTCGCGACTGCTGACGCCGGAATCCGCCAGCACTACATTGGGCTTGATGCTGGCAGTCTGGGCCAGCGGCAAACTCATCGGCGCGCGGATCGCCAGCCGCCTCAAAGGCTCGGACAACATCAACCTGGAGCGGCGTTTTTTCTACGGCGTGCTGCTGATGTCCTGCGGCTTCATCCTGATGTTCCAGCAACACACGCTGTACGGTTTGCTGCTGTTCTCGTTGCCGGCGGGACTGGGCGACGGGTTTTCCGAAGTCGGCCTGATGTCACGTCTGCAACGGGAACCGGATCACTTGCGCCTGCCGATTTTCAGCTTCCTGACCCTGCTGCAAATGACCGGGTTCGGCATCGGCATGCTGATCGCCGCACCGTTCTACGCCTGGTGGACCCCCGGCGCGGTGGTGATGCTGTTCCACGGTATTCCCCTCACCACGTTGCTGGTGATGAAGGGTTTGTCCGTCAGGCGCGGACAGATTCGGCGCAGCAGCCCGACGCCAGCTCCTTGAGGATTGGGCAGTCCGGGCGGTGGTCGCCGTGGCAGTGCTCGACCAGGTCCTGCAAGGTGTCGCGCAACTGGCCGAGCTCGCGGATTTTCTGGTTCAGCTCGTCGATGTGCTGACGGGCCAAGGCTTTCACATCGGCGCTGGCCCGCTGGCGGTCTTGCCAGAGGGTCAGCAATTTGCCGACCTCTTCCAGTGAAAAGCCCAAATCCCGCGAGCGCTTGATAAAGGCCAGCGTGTGCAGGTCGTCATCGCCGTAGACCCGATACCCGCTGTCGGTGCGGTGGGCAGCCTTGAGCAAGCCGATGGACTCGTAATAACGGATCATCTTCGCGCTCAGGCCGCTGTGGCGAGCCGCTTGGCCGATGTTCATCGATTGTCCTCCAGATCCTTGGGTTTCCAGGTTTTCAACAGTAGCGCATTGCTCACCACGCTGACGCTCGACAGTGCCATGGCCGCGCCGGCCAGCACCGGGTTGAGGAAGCCGAACGCCGCCAGCGGAATGCCGATCAGGTTATAGACGAAGGCCCAGAACAGGTTCTGGCGAATCTTCGCGTAGGTCTTGCGGCTGATCTCCAGCGCCGCCGGCACCAGTCGCGGATCGCCGCGCATCAGGGTGATCCCGGCGGCGTGCATCGCTACATCGGTGCCGCCGCCCATGGCGATGCCAATGTCTGCGGCGGCCAGTGCCGGGGCGTCGTTGATACCGTCGCCGACCATCGCCACCACGCCGGTTTTCTTCAGTTCGGCGACGGTGGCGGCTTTGTCTGCCGGGAGGACTTCGGCGTGCACATCTTTGATCCCCAACGCTTCGGCGACGACCTTGGCGCTGCCCCGATTGTCGCCGGTCAGCAGGTGGCTGCTGATGTTCCGCGCGTTGAGTTGTTGCACCGCTTGCAGCGCGCCGGGCTTGAGGGTGTCGCCGAACGCAAACAGGCCGAGCACGCGCGGTTCGGGGCTTTGCTCGATCAGCCAGGACAGGGTTCGACCTTCGGTTTCCCAATCTTTAGCGGAATCGGCCAATGACCCGGCACTCAAATCGCTTTCTTCCAGCAGACGACGATTACCCAGCGCCAACCGACGACCGCCGAGCGTGCCAGCAATGCCGCGCCCGGTCAGCGACTGGCTGTCGGTGACATCGGCCACGACCACTCCGCGTTCAGCACAAGCATCCAGCACCGCCTTGGCCAACGGGTGTTCGCTGCCCCGTTGCAGCGCGCCGGCCATTTGCAACAGTGGCGCATCATCACCATCAACCGCACTTAAATGCGCGATGCGCGGTGTACCAGACGTCAGGGTGCCGGTCTTGTCGAACACTACCGCGCTGACTTCATGGGCGCGCTCCAACGCTTCGGCGTCCTTGATCAGAATCCCGTAACGCGCAGCGACGCCAGTGCCGGCCATGATCGCGGTCGGCGTGGCCAGGCCCAAGGCGCAAGGGCAGGCGATGACCAGCACCGCGACGGCGTTGATCAACGCGGTTTCAATCGGCGCGCCATACAGCCACCAGCCAATTAACGTCGCCAAGGCCAGGACCAACACCGTTGGCACAAACACCTGGCTGACTTTATCCACCAGTTTCTGGATCGGCGCTTTCGCCGCCTGGGCGTCTTCGACCAGACGAATGATTCGCGCCAATACGGTTTCCGCGCCGAGCGCCAAGGTGCGCACCAGCAAGCGTCCTTCGCCATTGATCGCGCCGCCGGTGACCTTGTCGCCGGGTTGTTTCGGCACCGGCAGGCTTTCGCCGCTGATGAGCGCTTCGTCGGCATGGCTTTGGCCTTCCACCACTTCGCCATCCACCGGGAAACGTTCGCCGGGTTTGACCATGACCAAGTCATTCAGGCGCAAGGCACTGATGGCGACGTCCTGTTCACGGCCATCGATCACTTGAATCGCCCGTTCTGGTCGCAGCGCTTCCAGTGCGCGAATGGCGCTGGCGGTCTGGCGTTTGGCGCGGCTTTCCAGGTATTTACCCAGCAAGACCAACGCAATCACCACCGCCGACGCTTCGAAATACAGATGCGGCATGCGTCCGGCAGCGGTGGCCCATTCATAAAGGCTCAAGCCATACCCGGCGCTGGTGCCCAGGGCGACCAGCAAATCCATATTGCCGGCACCGGCGCGCACGGCTTTCCAGGCCGCCACGTAGAAACGCGCACCGAAGATGAATTGCACCGGCGTGGCCAAGGCGAACTGCGCCCAGGCCGGTAACATCCAGTGCACGCCAAACGGTTGCAGCAGCATCGGCAACACCAGCGGCAAGGCCAGGGCGATGGCTGCGAGCAAGATCCAGCGCTCACGTTGCAGGCGGGTTTGTTGATTATCGGTAGGGTGTTCGACTTCCCAGACGCTAGCGTTGTAGCCAGCCTTGGTCACGGCGGCGATCAGGGTTTGCGGATCGACCTGGCCGAGCAGTTCGAGGTGAGCGCGTTCGTTGGCCAGGTTGACGCTGACGCTTTTCACCCCTGGCACTTTATTCAAGGCCCGTTCGACTCGACCGACGCAGGACGCGCAAGTCATGCCGTCGATGCTCAATTCCAGACTTTGCTGCGGCACGCTGTAACCGGCCTGCTGCACCGCGTCCATCAAGGCCGGCAGACTGTCGCTGGGTGCCTGGATGCGCGCCTGTTCCGTGGCCAGGTTGACGCTGACAGCGGTGGCGCCGATGACTTTGCTCAAGGCACGCTCGACACGCCCGGCGCAACTGGCGCAGGTCATGCCGGCAATCGGCAGATCGAAAGTGGTGGATTCGGACATCGGTCACGCTCCCTGTAGAAAGTGCCTACAGGATCAACCTTGCCATGCGGGCAAGGTCAAGCGCCAATCTAAAACTGTAGGAGCGAGGCTTGCCCGCGAAGAGGCCATAACAGTCAGCATTGATGTTGAATGTTACGGCCTCTTCGCGGGCAAGCCTCGCTCCTACAAGGTAGGTGGTGATTAATATTCGAGGGCAGCAGGCTTGAGGTACATCCCTTCCTGCGTCATCGCAATCCGGAACTTCAACACGTCGCCAGCCTTGAGCGTGATGTTCTGTGAGCCCGGCGCCAGCATGCCCGCATTGCAACCCGGTGCCTGGCCCGGCAGCAGTTTCAGGCGCAGGGACACATTGCCCGGGGGCAGGTTGAACGAGGTGCTCTGTTCCTGGAACAGTCGCGCCGACAACTGGTCCTGAATGTAAACGCCGATCTCGCAGGAGGTCGCGACTTCCAGGCGCTCACGGGAAATGATCAGGACGCCGTAATCTTCCCCGGCGGCATTGGCCGAGGGCAGGGCGGCGAAAAGGCTGAGGAAGCCAAACAGGCTGAGAGCTGACCAGCGCATGGCTGAATCTCCTGAGGTCGAGTCATTGATGATGCAGCTTGGCCGAGCGCGACGGCGATTGCCAGCCCGGCAGTTTATTCCAGAACTTGACCTTGCCATGGTGGCAAGCTCGAGACTGCCTCCAGTGTTACCAAAAAGCCTCACTCAAGGAGTCACTCCATGCAAGTGTTCAACGTTCAAGGCATGTCCTGCGGTCACTGCGTCAAGGCCATCACCCAAGCCCTGCAAGCGAAGGATCCGGCGGCCAGTGTGCGGGTTGATCTGGCGGCAAAGGAGGTCGGGGTTGAAAGCGCGTTAACCACCGAGCAGGTGATCGCCGCGATCACTGAAGAAGGCTATGACGCCAAGGTTGTCTGAAGCCAATCACAATCCTTGTGGGAGCGGGCTTGTGTGGCGAGGGGGCTTGCCCCCGTTCGGCTGCGAAGCAGTCGTCAATCCAGACAGCTCGTTCAAGCTGAAAGACTTTGGGGCCGCTTCGCGGCCCAACGGGGGCAAGCCCCCTCGCCACACAAGCTCGCTCCCACAGGGTTTTGTGTTTTATCTGACAGGCATCAGTTACCTGAGAGTTTTTAATAGTTAGCGACCTATCGGAATGTTCAAGGCGTCCCCGCCCGGCTAGACTGTCGAGCTGCCGACCCACGCCCAACTGGATGCCCGATGAACTTCCGTACCATTTTGATTCTTGGCGCCCTGACCGCTTTCGGTCCGCTGGCGATCGATTTCTACTTGCCGGCGTTCCCGGCGATCGCGCAGTCCTTTGGCACCGACGAAAAACACGTGCAGATGACGCTGGCCGCGTATTTCCTCGGTTTGTCCATTGGTCAGCTGCTCTACGGGCCGGTGGCGGATCGGTTCGGGCGGCGTATTCCGCTGCTCACTGGCGTCGGTTTGTTCACGGTAGCGTCCCTGGCCTGCGCGTTTGCACCGAACCTGGAATGGCTGATGGGCGCGCGATTCATCCAGGCGCTGGGCGGTTGCGCGGGGATGGTGATTTCACGGGCGGTGGTCAGCGATAAATGCGATGCGGTGGGCTCGGCAAAAGTCTTTTCGCAACTGATGTTGGTGATGGGCCTGGCGCCGATCTTGGCACCGATGCTCGGCGGGTTGTTGGTCAACACCACCGGCTGGCAGTCGATCTTCCTGGTGCTGACCGGGTTCAGCGCCCTGGCTGCATTGGCCGTGGCCCTCGGGTTGCCGGAAAGCCTGCCGGACTACGTGCCGCGCCAACCGTTGAAGGGCGCGTTGCGTCAGTATGGTCGGTTGCTGGCCGATCCGGTCTACCTCGGCCACGCCTTGACCGGCGGTCTCGCCGTCGCCGGCATGTTTGCCTACATCTCCGGTTCGCCGTTTGTCTTCATCAAGCTTTACGGCGTGCCGGCCGAGCATTTTGGCTGGCTGTTCGGCACCAACGCGGCGGGATTCATTCTGGTGGCGCAGGTCAATGCGCGATTGCTGGCCAAGCGCGGCCCGGCGTTCCTGCTGGTGCGCACGGTGTGGATTTATCTGGGCGCGGGCCTGACATTGCTTGCCGTCAGCGCGCTGCACACCGAACAACTATGGCCGCTGCTGATTCCATTGTTTGTGTGTATCGCCAGCCTCGGTTGCATCCTGCCTAACGCCTCGGCTTGCGCCATGAACGGGCAGGGCGCCCGCGCCGGCAGTGCGTCGGCGTTACTCGGGTGCCTGCAATTCAGCATCGCCGCCGGGGCATCGGCGCTGGTGGGAGTTTTGCACGACGGCAGCGCCATGCCGATGGCCATGGTCATCAGCCTGTGCGGAATTCTGGTGGTGAGCGCCGCGATGCTCACCCGACGTTTACAAAATGCCCGGGCACTGGCCCAAGCCGCGGTCTGATACCGGAGTTAGCCAGCGGCACGCTGCTGGCGGTCGGGGATTTGGTGAGGGGCGTGGAGCCGCGCTTCAAGGGTTCGGGTGAAGGCGCGCGCTTCAGCTTCGCTGCGGAACGTGACGGCGTGTTGATCGAGACGAACTTGCCACTGGGATGTTGCCACTTCTTTTATCAGGATCTTCATTGCTGACCTCCTTAAGTAAAAGACTGTGTCGCAGAGGTCTCGATTGTAGACCCGAATACGATCGCAATTGTGACAACGGTCAACTCTCAGACTGACGGTTCGCCATACGGCTTTTTGTAGGAGCGGGGGGGGGGGGGGGGGGGGGGGGGGGGGGGGGGGGGGGGGGGGGGGGGGGGGGCGCCGCCCCCCCCCCCCCACCCCCG
>NZ_JBIUXZ010000027.1:0-24339 GCF_044744265.1 Pseudomonas sp. NPDC087342 | reverse complement strand
CCAATACGAGCCAATTGGTAAAACGGTAAAACTCACAGAGTGCGGGTCCCCAATCGGGTTTTTTTTTGGTGGGGGGGTGGCCCGCGAAGGCGATCTTGAGGACGCTTTCGCGGGCAAGCCTCGCTCCTACAGAAAAGGGCGTCATTGAGGACGCCTTCGCGGGCAAGCCTCGCTCCTACAGGAAAAGGGCGTCATTGAGGACGCCATCGCGGGCAAGCCTCGCTCCTACACTAGGGTGGGTTAGAACCCTTCCAGCACGATCTTGCCCTTGGCCTTGCCGCTCTCCAGCAGTTCATGGGCGCGGCGCAGGTTGCTCGCGTTGATGGTGCCGAAGTGCTCGCCCACTGTGGTTTTCAAGGTCCCGGCATCGATCAGCTCGGCGATACGGTTGAGCAGTTTGTGCTGCTCGATCATGTCGGCAGTCTCGAACAGCGAGCGGGTGTACATGAATTCCCAGTGCAGCGAAATGCTCTTGCGCTTGAGCTTGGTCACGTCCAGTGCCTTCGGATCATCGATCAGCGCCAGTTTGCCCTGGGGCGCCAGCGCTTCGACCAATTGATCCAGATGCCCATCGGTCTGGGTCAGGCTGGCGACGTGGGTTACGTGCTGGATGTCCGCACGCTTGAGTTCTTCGCTCAGCGGTTGGCTGTGATCGATCACCAGGTCGGCGCCCAACTCACGCACCCAACTCTGGGTCTGCGGGCGGGATGCGGTGCCGATCACCTTCAGCCCGGTCAGTTGATGAGCCAGTTGAGTCAGGATCGAACCCACGCCACCGGCCGCGCCGACGATCAGCAAACTCTGGCCTTCATCCGTGCTGCCTTCACGCACTTGCAGGCGCTCGAACAGCAATTCCCACGCGGTGATCGCGGTCAGCGGCAGCGCGGCGGCTTCGGCAAAACCGAGGGATTTCGGCATGTGCCCGACGATTCGCTCATCCACCACATGCAGTTCACTGTTGCCGCCGGCACGGGCGATGGAGCCAGCGTAGAACACTTTGTCGCCGGCCTTGAACAGCGTCACGTCGCTGCCGACAGACTTGACCACACCGGCCACGTCCCAGCCCAACACCTTGGCTGCGCCACCTTCAGGCTGGACGTTCTGCCGGACCTTGGTGTCCACCGGGTTGACCGAAATGGCTTTGACTTCCACCAGCAAGTCGCGAGGACCGGCGACCGGTTCTGGCAGTTCAATGTCTTGCAGGGATTTGGCGTCGCTGATCGGCAGGGAGGCGTAGTAGGCAATCGCTTTCATAAAGGGGCTCCGTCGTAACAAAGGAAGAAATCAGGCCAGGGTGCGCAGGCGCTTGAGCTCGAAGTGTTCGAGAAAGTCACCGGCCCTGGCGCGGAAGTTCTGGATGTGGGCGCTGTCGTCGTGGGCTTGCAGGGCTTCGTCGCTGCTCCATTGTTCGATCATGTAGAAGGCCAATGGGTTGGCGAGGTCCTGATGCAAATCGTATTGACCGCAACCGGCCTCGGCGCGGGTTGGCTCCAGCAGCGCCCGCAGGTGCTGTTCGAGGGCGTCCTGCTGGCCGGGTTTGGCGATGAGGGAGGCAATGGCGGTAAACGGCTGGGACATGTTCGACTCCTGACGCTGAGTGATTTTCGATGGGACAGATGATTGGCTATTTCCCGGCAAGATAAAACCCGCTAAAAGAGCAGTCTCTTTCAATATTTTTTTGATAATCGGGGCTGAAGATGCTGCGTTTCGATGACTTGCAGTTGTTTGTCCGGGCCGCGGACCTGGGCAGCCTGTCGGCGGCGGCACGGGTGATGGACATGTCGGCGGCGGTGGCCAGCGCGGCACTCAAGCGCATCGAACAGCAACTTGGCGCGCGGCTGTTGGCCCGCTCCACCCGCAGCCTGCGCCTGACCGCCGAAGGCGAGGGCTTCCTGGAATATGCGCGGGCGGCCCTGAGCAATCTGGATGAAGGTCGGCGTTTACTGGCCAGCGGTCAGGATCAGGTCAGCGGGATCTTGCAACTGTCGGCGCCGTCGGATTTTGGTCGCAACCTGTTGCTGCCTTGGCTGGACGAGTTCCAGCGTGAGCATCCGAAACTGACCGTGCGTTTATTGCTGGGAGATCGCATCGCCGACCTGTTTCGCCAACCGGTGGACATTGCGCTGCGTTACGGCGAGCCGGAGGATTCGAGCCTGGTGGCGTTGCCCATTGCCCCACAGAACCGTCGCGTGCTCTGCGCATCTCCCGAGTACCTGGCCCGACACGGCGAGCCACGACAACTGGAGCAACTGGCGCAGCACAATTGCCTGTTGTTCATGCTCGGCAGTCGGGTTCACGATCGGTGGAGTTTCCACGACGGCAAGCGTGAAGTCGGTTTGACGGTCAGCGGTGACCGTTTCAGCGATGACGCCGATGTCGTGCGCCTGTGGGCGGTGGCGGGAGCCGGGATCGCCTACAAGTCCTGGCTTGATGTGGGCGCCGATGTGCTGGCCGGTCGCTTGAAAGTGTTGTTGCCGGAGTTGCTCTGTGAGCGCGCACCGCTGAATTTGCTGTGCGCCCATCGCGCACAATTGAGTAAGCCGGTGAACCTTTTGCGAGAAATGCTTGCCAGCCGATGCGCGAAGTTGAGTAGTCAATTTCCGTCGTTATCGGGCACTGATCAATAGTCGCAGGCAAATAGCGAAATTTCTGTCAGGAACTATCACCACTCGCGGCCTCCCAAGGGCAGGAACCGACGGTCAACCCGCTTATACTAGCGCCCGCCTTATGCCTGCACCGTCGAACCGGCCCTGACGCGTCCACCCTCCAGTCGTCCTTGCCCAAGAGCGGGAGTGGGTTGCTCGATGGAACGCTGGGTGTGGGTGACTTGCCTGACCGGGTTCATGGCGGTTTTCACGCCTTGGCCGAGGACACATTACTGGTCAAGATGTCTGTGAGCAGTAGACGAAACGATTCAACAGGGAGTGAATACATGGAACATGCACCTTGCATCAGCCAGATCGCCACGCTGCTGGCTGACCCCAAGCGCAGCGCAATGATGTGGGCCTTGATGGATGGCTCTGCGCGGCATACCGAAGAGCTGGCCTTATTGGCCGGGCTGTCGCCGTCTTCGGCCAGTGCACACCTGGGGCGTTTGTCCGCCGGAGGTCTGTTGAAAGTCGAAGAGCGCGGGCGCAAAAGATTCTTCCGCCTGGCAGCCCCCGAAGTTGGCGCGGCAGTGGAAGCGCTGGCGAGTGCCTCCCTGGCCAGCACGCCACGGGAGATTCCGGAGACGATCAAGCGTGGCAACCTCATGGGCAAACGCCAGGCCGCACCATCGTCGCTGTTGCAGGCGCGGCTCTGCGAGGACCACTTGGGCGGCACGCTGGCGGCCGACCTGTACCAGCGATTGCTGGATGCCGGCTGGATCGAGCAGTTCGATCAGCGGGTCGTCATCACCCACAAGGGCTCCAAGCAACTGGCCAGCCGCGGGGTGTTCATCCAGGCCCTGGCCCACCGCAGCGGGCAAATTGCCTGCGCCTGCCCGGACTGGAGTGAACGCCGTCCGCACATGGGTGGTTCAGTGGGCGCGGCGTTGTTGCAGTTGTTCATGCAGTCCGGCTGGTTGACCCTGCCCAACGACTCCCGCGCCTTGCAGATCACCGCGACCGGGCAGCGAGAAGTTCACCGCTTCGCCAAGGAAGCCGAGCTGGAAATGGCGTTGTAGACGTGTAGGCGCCGACGTCTGAGGTCTCGGGCGTCGTTCAGGGTTGCGGGCAGGTCGCATTCAGCAATAACCCCCAGCCGCTATCGCGCACACTCGATCCGGGGACTTTCGGACGGGGGTGTATGGCATGGAAACACAAGGATTCAGCGCAGCAGAACGCTTGGAACGGCTGCCCATCAGCGGCTATCACCGCATCATTTTCATCATCATTGCCCTGGCGTTTTTCTTTGACTCCATGGACCTGGCAATGATGACTTTCCTGCTCGGCTCGATCAAAACCGAGTTCGGCCTGAGCAGCGCGCAGGCCGGGTTGCTGGCCAGTTCGAGCTTCTTCGGCATGGTGCTGGGGGCGTCGTTGTCCGGCATGCTCGCCGACCGCTTCGGGCGCAAACCGGTGTTCCAGTGGAGCATCGTGTTGTGGGGCATTGCCAGTTACTTGTGCTCCACGGCGCAGAACGTGGAGACCCTGACGTTGTTCCGCGTCCTGCTGGGGATCGGCATGGGCATGGAGTTTCCCATTGCGCAGTCGATGCTTTCGGAGCTGATCCCGGCCAAAAAGCGCGGGCGTTATATCGCGTTGATGGACGGGTTCTGGCCACTCGGTTTCGTCGCGGCCGGAGTGCTCTCGTACTTCCTGCTGCCGGTAATTGGCTGGCGCGACATCTTCCTGGTGTTGGCGGTACCGGCGGTATTTGTCCTGGCGATTCGCTTTTTCATTCCCGAGTCACCGCGCTGGCTCGAACAGGCCGGGCGACATGACGCGGCGGACAAGGTGTTGCTGGGCATTGAACAGCGGGTCCGCACGTCGTTGGGGCAGACGGAGTTGCCGACGCCGATTCGCTTGCCACGGGTGGCGAGTACGCCGGGTAACTTCTTTTCCGCGTTGCAGCAGATCTGGTCGCCGCGGTACCGCCAGCGCACGATGATGATCTGGAGCGTGTGGTTCTTCGCCTTGCTTGGCTTCTACGGCTTGACCTCGTGGCTCAGCGCTTTGCTGCAACAGTCGGGTTTCGCCGTGACCCAGTCGGTGTATTACACGGTGCTGATTTCCCTCGGCGGGATTCCCGGCTTCCTCATGGCTGCCTGGTTGGTGGAGCGCTGGGGGCGCAAACCGGTGTGCATCGTGACGCTGCTGGGTGGTGGGGTGATGGCGTTTCTGTATGGCCAGAGTGCGGTGTTTGGCGGCAACGTCGGCCTGTTGATCACCTCGGGCCTGCTGATGCAATTCTTCCTGTTCGGCATGTGGGCAGTGCTCTACACCTACACGCCGGAGCTGTACCCGACTTCGGCGCGGGCCACAGGCTCGGGATTTGCCTCGGCAATCGGGCGCGTCGGTTCGTTGCTCGGACCGTTGGTGACCGGGCTGGTGTTCCCGATTACCGGGCAGGGCGGGGTGTTCGCGTTGGGGGCGATGTGCTTTGCGATTGCGGCGGGGGTGGTGTGGTTGTTCGGGATGGAGACGCGGGGCAAGACGTTGGAGGAGTTGAGCGAGGTGGTTGCTGAGGTCTAGACCGCGTTATCGTTCTTCGCGGGCAAGCCTCGCTCCTACAGGTTTTACGCTTTTTTGTAGGAGCGAGGCTTGCCCGCGAAGGCGGACTTAAGGTTTCACCAACCGTGCATCCAGGCTGTTCTGCGCCAGGCGCTTGGCCTGATCCTGGGTCATGCCCAAGTCGGTATACAGCGCGTGGAAGTTCTCGGTGACGTAGCCGCCGAAGTACGCCGGATCGTCGGAGTTCACCGTGACTTTCACGCCACGTTCCAGCATGTCGAGGATGTTGTGCTGGGACATGTGATCGAACACGCAGAGCTTGGTGTTCGACAACGGGCATACGGTCAACGGGATTTGCTCGTCGATGATCCGCTGCATCAAACGCTCGTCTTCGATGGCGCGCACGCCATGGTCGATGCGCTGGATTTTCAGCAGGTCGATGGCTTCCCAGATGTACTCCGGCGGGCCTTCTTCACCGGCGTGGGCGACGGTCAGGAAGCCTTCGTGACGGGCACGATCAAACACGCGCTGGAACTTGCTCGGCGGGTGACCCATCTCCGAACTGTCCAGACCGACAGCCACAAACGCATCGCGGAACGGCAGCGCCTGGTCGAGGGTTTTCTGCGCTTCGTCTTCGCTCAAGTGGCGCAGGAAGCTCAGGATCAAACCACTAGTGATGCCCAGTTGCTGTTCGCCATCCTTTAATGCGGCGGCGATGCCGTTGAGCACGACTTCGAACGGCACGCCACGGTCGGTGTGGGTTTGCGGGTCGAAGAACGGTTCGGTGTGAATCACGTTCTGCGCCTTGCAACGCAACAGGTAAGCCCAGGTCAGGTCGTAGAAATCCTGCGAGGTGCGCAAAACGTCCGCGCCCTTGTAGTACAGGTCGAGAAACTCTTGCAGGTTGTTGAAGGCGTACGCCTTGCGCAGGGTTTCCACGTCGTCCCACGGCAGGGCGATCTTGTTGCGTTCGGCCAAGGCAAACAGCAACTCGGGCTCCAGCGAGCCTTCCAGGTGCAAGTGCAGTTCTGCCTTGGGCAGGGCGTTCAGCCAGTCGTACATGTTCGAATTCTCATCAGGTGCAATGACGGCATTCTACAGATGCTCGCCGCAACAATTGGTAAAACCTGACCAAACGGTTGATCAAACCGCTTCCGGTTCCCGTCGATAGGCGTAGGTATCGGCGAAGCGCGACAGCAGGAATTCGGCGCAGGTGGTCGCGGGGTATTTCGCCGGGTGCGCGGCATCCTGGCAACCGGGCAGGCATTCGATAGGCGTGTCCGGGTGCGGTTCGGCGAAGAATGGCATCGAGTAGCGATCCACACCCAGAGGGCTGATCACCCGGTGTGGCGTCGACAGGTAACGGTCGTTGCTCCAGCGCGCCATCATGTCGCCGAGGTTGACCACGAACGTGCCGTCGATGGGCGGCGCGTCGATCCATTCGCCGTTCACGTTGCGCACTTGCAGGCCACCGGCCGCGTCCTGGTAGAGCAGGGTGATGCAGCCGTAATCGGTGTGGGCGCCGGCGCCTTGTTGTTCTGCGGAACTGGCGGTGTGGCGCGGCGGGTAATGGATCATCCGCAGTACGCTGACGGGTTGATTGAAGCGCGTGTCGAAGAAGTCGCGCTCGATGCCGAGCGCCAGGGTCATGGCCTGCAGCAGGGTTTGGGCGAGGGCCTGCATGTCGACGTAATGCTGTTCCATCAGCGCTTCCCAACCGGGTAACGAAGGATGGCGATTGGGACCGCGCAGGGGTTTTTCTGCCAGCACGTCCGGATGATCGGCCGACAGGTGCAGGCCCATGTCGAAAGTTTCTTTCAGGTCGCTGGGTTTGCTCGGGTCCAGTTGCTCGGTGGCGATGGCGCCGTAGCCACGGTGATGTTGCGTCTGGGTGATATCGATCTTGAGCTTTTCGGCAGAGGGTAAAGCGAAGAAGCGTTGGGCGTGGTCGAGCACGGCTTCGATGCGGGCAGCGCTGATCGGGTGGCCCTTGATATAGAAAAAGCCCCAGTTGCGGCAGGCGTGATCGATTTGCGTGGCGATGGATTGCCAGGCGTTTTGATCGGTGCTGTAGAGCGGGCTGATATCGATGATAGGAAGCTGATTCATGCGCAGTCCTCAAGAACGCTGAAGATCAAATGTGGGAGCGAGCTTGCTCGCGATAGCGGTGTGTCAGGCAAAATTGATGTCGACTGACACTCCGTCATCGCGAGCAAGCTCGCTCCCACAGGGTTTTGTGTCTGGCTTGAAGGGCTACTTCGGAATATCGGCCTTCATGCCTTCAACGTAGTAGTTCATCGATGCCAGTTCCGCATTCGTCGCGCTCACGCCCGCCGGAATTTTCACTGCACCGGCCTGATCCTTGATCGGCCCGGTAAACGGATGCAGCGCACCGCTCTTGATGTCGGCAATGATCTGCTCGGCTTCGGCTTTCACCGGTGCCGGCACCAGATCGCTGATCGGCAATTCAACCGTGCCTTCCTTCAATCCGCCCCAGTAATCCTGGGATTTCCAGGTGTGGTCGAGCACGCTTTGGGTCGCCTGAATGTAATGCGGGCCCCAGTCGTTGACGATGGAGGTCAGCACCGCTTTCGGTCCGAAGTGCGCCATGTCCGAAGCGTAGCCCACCGCATACACGCCGCGACGTTCGGCAGCCTGGATCGGCGCCGGGCTGTCGGTGTGCTGGAACACCACATCCACACCTTGGTCGATCAGCGCGTTGGCGGCATCCGCCTCTTTGCCCGGATCGAACCACGAGTTGACCCACACCACCTTGATTTCGGTGCCCGGGTTGTACTTGTTCAGGGCCAGTTGAATGGCGTTGATATCGCGGATTACTTCAGGGATCGGGAACGAGGCGACGTAGCCGATTTTCTTGGTCTTGGTCATCTTCGCCGCGAGGAAACCGCCGACGTAGCGACCCTCATAGGTGCGCGCCAGGTAGGTGCCGAGGTTCTTGTCCTGCTTGTAGCCGGTGGCGTGTTCGAAGGTCACCTTGGGGAATTGCTTGGCGACTTTCAGCGTCGGGTTCATGTAGCCGAAAGACGTGGTGAAGATCAGGTCGTAGTTGTCCTTGGCCATGTTGCGGATCACCCGTTCGGCGTCGGCGCCTTCAGCAACGTTCTCCACATAATTGGTGGTGATCTGCGAACCGAATTTTTCTGCGAGCGCCTTGCGTCCCTGTTCATGCTGATACGTCCAGCCGTGGTCACCGATCGGACCGATATAGACGAAGCCGACTTTCAGCGGGTCGGCGGCACTCGCGGTCAGGCTGGCGCTCAGACCGATGGCCGCGGCAACGGCGCACAGCAGCTTCTTCAACGGACGTTTATGCATGAACTCGAACTCCATTTTGTTTTGAGGATGGCGAGGTCAATGCAAATTGCTGACCAACAGGACAACAATAAATTCGAAACCGCGTGACGGCCTTCGCGGGCAAGCCTCGCTCCTACAGGTATGCGGCGTTCTTGTAGGAGCGAGGCTTGCCCGCGAAGAGGCCCGCAAGTCCGATAAAAGTGCATGACTCAATACGGCTGCCATCCACTGGTGCGCTAAGGTGTAACGAAACGTTAGCGCCGCGCCGCAGTCAGTACCTCATCACTCTGATTTCGCTCCACTGTGCAAAAGGCCTGCAATGCTCACACTCCTCAAGCAAGAAAAATTCCTGTTGCTGGCCCTGGTCGCCGCCGTCCTCGCGTATCCGCTGGAACCGTGGATGCTGCACAACGGCCAGCCCATCGCCCTGGCCGCCGGCCTGGTGCTGATCGCCTTCATCGTTGCAGCCTCGATGCGTGTGGCCCATCACGCCGAATTGCTCGCTGAAAAAGTCGGCGATCCCTACGGCACGATGATCCTGACCCTCGCCGCCGTGCTGGTGGAAGTGGTGATCCTGGCGATCATGATGAGCAACGAAGCCTCGCCAACCCTGGTGCGCGACACGATTTACTCGGCGGTGATGCTCGACATCAACGGCATCCTCGGCCTCGCCGCGTTAATGGGCGGCATCAAGCATGGCGAACAGTCCTACAACGATGACTCCGCGCGCAGCTACAGCGTGATGATCCTCACCGCCATGGGCGTTTCGATGGTGGTGCCGGAGTTTATTCCCGAGGCCAACTGGAAGATTTATTCGGGGTTCACCATCGGCGCGATGGTCGTGCTCTACGCTTTGTTCCTGCGCATGCAGGTCGGGCCGCACAGTTACTTCTTCAGCTACAGCTACCCGGAAAAACGTCGCAAGAAAGTCCCGGAAGAAGCGCCGGAGCCGGTCAACGTGACGCGCAGTGTCGCGACGCTGGTGTTTGGCGTGGTGGTGATTGGCGCCTTGGCCGAAGTGATGTCCAAGACCCTCGATCTGGGCCTTGAAGGCACGGGCGCACCGCCGGTGATCACGGCGATTTTGGTGGCGGCGATTTCGGCGGCACCGGAGATTTTGACCGCTTTGCGTGCGGCACTGGCCAATCGCATGCAGTCGGTGGTCAACATCGCCATGGGTGCGTCGTTGTCGACGGTGATCCTGACGGTGCCGGTGATGGAAGCCATGGCGTTGTATACGGGGCAGCCATTTCAGATGGCGATGACGCCGGTGCAGACGGTGATGATTTTTCTGACGTTGATTGTCAGTGCGATCAACCTGAATGACGGGGAAACCAATGCCATCGAGGGCATGACGCATTTTGTGTTGTTTGCGACGTTTATCATGTTGTCGCTGTTGGGGCTTTAAGAGCTTCGCGGGCAAGCCTCGCTCCTACAGGTTTTGCGCCAAGCATGGGAGCGGCGCTGTACCTGTAGGAGCGAGGCTTGCCCGCGAAGGCGTCCGATCAGACGCCAGCAATCAACTGCCTAGCCGCCTGGCTGTGATCCGCAATCAACCCTTTCAGATCCAGCCCTTCAACCTGCCCATCAATCACCCGCCACTTGCCGCCGACCATCACCCGATCCGCACGATCAGCGCCGCACAGCAGCAACGCCGACACCGGATCATGGCTGCCAGAGAATCGCAGTTCATCCAGCTTGAACAACGCCAGATCCGCCTGTTTGCCCACCGCCAGCTCACCAATATCAGTACGCCCCAACAGACTCGCCGAACCCTTGGTCGCCCAACCCAGAACCAATTCCGGGGTGATCTTCTCCGCGCCGTAACGCAGACGCTGGATGTACAGCGCCTGGCGGGTTTCGAGCATCATGTTCGACGCATCGTTGGACGCCGAGCCGTCCACGCCCAAGCCCAACAACGCACCCGCCGCCGTCAGATCCAGCGTCGGACAGATGCCGGACGCCAGGCGCATGTTCGAGCTCGGGCAATGGCAGATACCGGTGCCGGCCGCGCCGAGGCGGGCGATTTCGTCCGGGTTGAAATGGATGCCGTGGGCCAGCCAGGTGCGCGGGCCGAGCCAGCCGACGCTGTCCAGATAATCCACGGTGCGCAGGCCGAAGCGTTGCAGGCAGAAGTCTTCCTCGTCGAGGGTTTCCGCGAGGTGCGTGTGCAGACGCACGTCGAGTTTGTTCGCCAGTTCGGCGCTGGCGGACATGATTTCCGGGGTCACCGAGAACGGCGAGCATGGCGCCAGGGCGATCTGGATTTGCGCGCCATCGCCACGCTCGTGGTACTCGGCGATCAAGCGCTGGCTGTCGGCGAGAATCACTTCGCCTTCCTGCACGGTTTGCTGCGGCGGCAGACCCCCGTCCTTTTCGCCGAGGCTCATGGAGCCACGGGTGAGCATGGCGCGCATGCCCAGTTCACGAACGCTTTCGACTTGTACGTCGATCGCGTTTTCCAGGCCTTCGGGAAACAGGTAATGGTGATCGGCGGCGGTGGTGCAA
This sequence comes from Pseudomonas sp. NPDC087342, assembly GCF_044744265.1. Classification (NCBI taxonomy): domain Bacteria; kingdom Pseudomonadati; phylum Pseudomonadota; class Gammaproteobacteria; order Pseudomonadales; family Pseudomonadaceae; genus Pseudomonas; species Pseudomonas sp. NPDC087342. Next base: position 13,360 of record NZ_JBIUXZ010000027.1, on the reverse strand, counting down.
CCGGACAGCAGCAACTCGGCCAACGCGACTTTAGTGGCGAGGGCGAGTTTTTCCGGGGTAAGGCGCGCCCAGACCGGGTACAGGGTTTTCAGCCACGGGAACAACGGCTGATTGACCACCGGCGCCCAGGCGCGGGTCAGGGTTTGATAGAAGTGGTGATGGGTGTTGATCAGGCCGGGCAGGATCACATGCTCGCGGGCATCGAAAACTTGTCCACAGGGCGTGGAAGGTTGCTGGCCAGCGGCGAGCACTTCGACGATCAAACCGTCTTGCAGCACCAGGCCGCCACGGGCATCGAGGCCATTGGCAGTGAAGATCGCAAGGGGATTTTTTAACCAGGTACGGGTCGCAGGCATGTTGGCCGGCTCCTCTGAAAGTGGGTTCAGGTTAGCCAGCTCAGTGATTACCCTGTCTGCTGATCCAGGGTCGCCGCGGGGGACGAGGTGCGAAGTTTCCTGCAAAAGAGCTTCGCGGGCAAGCCTCGCTCCTACAGGTCCGACGCATGACCTGTAGGAGCGAGGCTTGCCCGCGAAGGCGTCATATCAGGCGATACATCACCACGGAATGGTCTCACCCTTGTAGTTCACAAAATAATGCCCGCCCTTGCCGGTGAACGCGTTCACTTGGTCAACCAGCCCACGGGTGCTGGTTTCCACATCCAGATCCGCACCTTCGCCGCCCATGTCGGTCTTCACCCAGCCCGGATGCAACGACAGCACGGTGAGCTTCTGCTCGCCCAACTGAGTGACGAAGCTGTTGGTCATCGAGTTCAGCGCCGCTTTGCTGGCCTTGTACAACGCCAGTTCCGGGGCGTCCGGTACGGTGACGCTGCCCAGCCCGGAACTCATGAACGCCAGCACGCCGCTGCCATCACGAATCTGCCCGACGAAACGCTGCGCGAGGTTGATCGGCGCCACGGCGTTGGTGAAAAACAGTTGCCCGACTTCGGCCAATGTCGCGCCACCCGGTGTCTGGACTTCTGGGCCTTTGACCCCGGCATTCACGAACAGCAGGTCAAACATTTCGCCCTTGAGCTCGTGGCTCAAGGCAATGACCGCTTGCTGATCATCCATGTCAAGCTTTTCAATCCGCACCTTGCCCAGCGCTTGCAGCGCCTCGGCTTTCTGCGGGTTGCGCACGGTGGCGGTGACTTGCCAGCCGTCGGCCAGCAAGGTTTTTACCAGGCCGAGGCCAAGGCCCCGGGAGGCGCCGATGATAAGTGCGGTTTTTGCCGTGGACATGAGTGGCTTCCTTGATAAATGAGAATCACGGATTTAAGGGACAACGCTGACCTAGCCTTTGCTGCAACTCGTTGCGCAGCGTGCCGAGTTCTTCCATTCGGGTTTCAATCAGCTTGAGCTTGTCTTGCAGCAACTGCGTGACGGCGCTGTCGGGATCAGCCGATTGCCACAACGCAGCAACGCTATTACCGATCTCGCCGAGGGTAAAGCCCAGTCGCTGAGCGGTCTTGATGTACAGCACCAGTTGCACCATGTCCGCCGGATAATCGCGATAACCGTTGGCGCTGCGTTGCGCCGCGATCAACCCGCGCTGCTCGTAGAAGCGCAGCGTGTCGCGGCTGACGGCGCTGGCCTGGGCTAATTCACCGATGCGCATCATGACGTCTCGAAGTGGCTTGACCCTGGAGCATACTCCAGGCTTTAGCCTTGTTGCTCCCTGAATTTATGGAGCAACGCCGATGTGGACTTCAACGCAATATCGCCGAGTGGTGCGTGGCAGTGCCTGGTATGACTTGATCGTGACGGCGGCGTTTGTCACGCCGTGGAGTTTTGCCGCTTTGCATGGATTGCTGTCGGGTTTGAGCCAGGCGTTGAGTTTGCCCGGTGAGCTGCCGGCGTTTGAGCCGATGCATATGCTGATGGCGAATTTGTTGGGGTCGATTGTGTGTGTTTGGGCGGTGTTGCGGATTCGGGATCCGCAGCAGATTTATGGCCGGTACGATGCAGTGGGCCGGTTCCTGTTTGCGGCATGGCAGCTGTATGCGTTGGTCCACGGTGCCAGTTCTTTGTTGGTGATTTTCTTGTTCTTTGAATTGGCGTGGGGCGTGGTTCAGGTGTTGCCGGTGCGGACGCCTTCGCGGGCAAGCCTCGCTCCTACAGGTGCGGTGTAAACTTGTGGGAGCGGGCTTGCCCGCGAAGAGGCCGGGCCTGCAAACGGCTAATGCCCACCCTGCCACGGCTGCCCCAACGACACCGGCGCATACAACCGCGTGCGCAGCGCATCCCGGGACAGCAGCACCAACACCACAATGGTCGCGACATACGGCAGCATCGCCAGCAAACTCGATGGAATCGCCAGCCCCAATCCCTGCGCCACCAGGTGCAGGATGCTGGCGAGTCCAAACAGATACGCGCCAAGCAGCAATCGCCACACTCGCCAACTGGCAAACACCACCAGCGCCAACGCGATCCAGCCACGCCCGGCGCTCATGTTCTCCGCCCACATCGGCGTATACGCCAGGGACAAATACGCGCCAGCCAACCCGGCCATCGCCCCGCCAAACAACACCGCCAAGGTGCGCACACCCAACACCGGCAAGCCCATGGCACTGGCGGCATCCGGGTTTTCCCCGACGGCTTGAATGATCAACCCGACGCGGCTTTTCAAAATCACCCAAGCCACCACCGCAAACAGCACGAACGACAAATACACCAACAGATCCTGGGCAAACAGCATCCGCCCGATCAGCGGAATTTCACTCAAATACGGAATCGCCACCGGCTCAAAACCCGCCAGCGGTTTACCGACCCACGCCGCGCCAACAAAGGTCGACAAGCCCACGCCAAAGATCGTCAGCGCCAGTCCGGTAGCCACTTGATTGGCGTTGAACACCAGCGCCACCAAGGCAAACAGCGATGACAACAACATCCCTGCGAGCATCGCCAGCAACACGCCGAGCCACAGGTTGCCGCTGTTCAGCGCGACGATAAACCCGATCACCGCGCCAAACAGCATCATGCCTTCCTGGCCCAGATTGAGGACACCGCTCTTCTCGCAGATCAGCTCGCCCAGCGCCACCAGCAGCAACGGCGTACCGCAACGGACCATGGCGTAGAAAATATTGCTCAGCAGATCGATATCCATCACAACGCTCCTGCGGTTACGGCAGCGACCGGTGCACGGCGCGCCCAGCGCACATTCAAACGCGGTCGGTAGAGAATCAGCACATCACTCGCCAGCAGGAAAAACAGCATCATCCCCTGGAACAATTGGGTGATCGCTTGCGGCAGGTTCATGCTCATCTGCGCGCTCTCGCCGCCGATGTACAGCAGCGCCATCAGCAGGCTGGAAAACAGAATGCCGATGGGGTTCAGCCGTCCGAGAAACGCCACGGTGATCGCCGCGTAGCCGTAACCCGGCGAGACTTGCGGCACCAATTGACCGATCGGCCCGGTGACTTCGCAGACCCCGGCCAACCCCGCCAAACCGCCGCTGATCAACAGCGCCAGCCAGATCAGGCGCTTCTCGCGAAAGCCGACAAAACCTGCCGCGCGCTTGTCCAAACCGAGCACTTTGATCTGGAAGCCGACAAAGCTTTTCTGCAACAACACCCACACTGCGACCAGTGCGAGCAGGGCGAAAAACACCCCGGCATGCACGCGACCGTCCTCCATCAACAACGGCAAGCGACTGGCATCACCGAACATCGCCGACTCCGGGAAATTGAACCCGGCCGGGTCTTTCAACGGCCCGTGCACACAGAACAGCAGCAGGTTCAGGGCGATGTAATTGAGCATGATGCTGGTGAGGATTTCATTGGCATTGAAGCGCGTACGCAACCACGCCGTGAGCCCGGCCCACGCAGCGCCGGCGAGGGTGCCGGTGAGCAGGATCAACACCAGCGCCCAGCGACTTTGCATGTCGATGATATTCACCGCCAATGCACTGCCGGCCAGGGCGCCGAGGAGCAGTTGACCTTCGGCGCCGATGTTCCAGATTCGCGCCTGATACGCCACCGCCAGGCCCAACGCGCAGAGCAGGATCGGCAGGGCTTTGACCAGCAATTCCGAGACGCCATACAAGTCGCTGATCGGTGCGATCAGCAGCGTGTGCAACGTCAGCAATGGATCGTGCCCCAGCGCGATAAACAACAGCGAGCCGCAGCCCAACGTCAGCGCCGCCGCCAGCAACGGCGAGCACCACAACATCAGGCGCGATTGCTGGCCACGGGGTTCGAGAGAAAGCAGCATGTGAAACTCCGTTAAACCGTTGCAGAGACGGGTGATTGAGGTGCGTCGAACTGACCGGCCATCCAGCCGCCGACGTCGGTCAGCCGGGTATCGATGGTTGCCCGCAGCGGTGACAGTCGACCGCTGCACAAGGCGCCGAGGCGGTCGCCAATCTGGAACAGTTCATCGAGGTCTTCGGAGATCACCAGGATCGCCGCGCCGGCATCGCGCAAGGCAATCAGCGCGCGGTGAATGGTCGCCGCCGCACCGACGTCCACGCCCCAGGTCGGGTGCGCGGCCACCAGCAATTTCGGCTGCTGGAGGATTTCCCGGCCGAGAATGAATTTCTGCAGATTGCCGCCGGACAGGCTGCGGGCCGCCGTTTGGGTGTCGGGCGTCTTCACGCCGAAGCGGCGAATGATCTCTTCGGCCAGCGCCTCGACCTTGCCGCGCTGGATCAGCCCCTGGCTCACCAGCCCTTGTTGAAATGCAGTGAGCAGGGCGTTATCGGCCAGGCTCAGTTCTGGCACCGCGCCATGGCCCAGGCGTTCGGCCGGCACGAAAGCCAGGCCGAGTTTGCGCCGCGCATCGGGGCGCAAATGGGCGACGGCTTGCCCGGCGAAACTGATGGTTCGCGCTGCGTTGCGGTTCAGCCGTTCCTCGCCGCTAAGCAACGCCAGCAACTCATCCTGGCCGTTACCGGCAACTCCGGCGATGCCGACAATTTCGCCGCTGCGCACTTGCAGATTGAGGTCTTTGAGCGAGCAACCGAACGGGTCCGGGTTGTGCCAGGACAATCCATTCACGCTCAAAAATGCCTCGCCGCCGATGACCTTCGGGTAGTCGGTGATCAGCTCGGCCGCTTCGCCGACCATCAACCGCGCCAGTTGCTGATCCGAGCACTCAGCCGGCACGCAATGCCCGGCCACCCGACCGCCGCGCAGCACCGTGGCGCTGTGGCACAGCGCCCGGACTTCACCGAGTTTGTGGCTGATAAACAGAATGCTGCAGCCTTCGGCGGCCAGTCGGCGCAAGGTGACGAACAATTCGTCGGCTTCTTGCGGCGTCAGCACCGAGGTCGGTTCATCGAGAATCAGCAGGCGGATGTCCTGCATCAGGCAACGAATGATTTCTACGCGTTGGCGTTCGCCGATCGAGAGGCTGTGGACAAGTCGCTCCGGCTCCAGCGCCATGCCGTAGCGCTGGGACACTTCACGAGTTTTCGGTTCAAGCTGTTTCGGCGTCCCGGCCGCCGCACCCATGGCCAACGCAATGTTCTGCGCCACGCTCAAGGTTTCGAACAACGAAAAGTGCTGGAACACCATGCCGATCCCAAGCCCCCGCGCCTGGGCCGGATTGCGCATGCTTACCCTCTGCCCTTGCCAGATCACTTCCCCGGAATCGGCGTGGATGACGCCGTAGATGATCTTCATCAGTGTACTTTTGCCCGCACCGTTTTCGCCGAGCAAGGCATGGATTTCACCGGGGGCGATGCTCAAGTCGATGGCATCGTTGGCCAGGCAACCGGGGTAGCGTTTACTGATGTTGCGCAGTTGCAGGCGCGGAGCTTGATTCTGTATCGGAGCGGGGATCGGCACGGGGTTGGGCATGACTGGCTCGGGTCGATTGGAGTTATGCCTGTGGACAAAGCAATTTTCTGGCCATTGAGTCAGGAATTACGTAAAGCCATGCGGTTCAGCACGTTAGAGATGTGCATCGAACTGCTTCGCGCCTGAATCAAGCACCACTTGAGGGCAAGGTCTTTGATTCAGGCTCCGGTTTTGCTCGCAACAATTTGATCAAAAAACGAGCAGTCGGCTGCAAGCTATGCCAGATATGGGGCTGCGCCAGCCATGAACGGGTTATCCACAGGTTGCTCCACAGTATTTGTGCGCAAGCCCAACGCTCGGGCATAAGCACTGCATCGCTATCTTCTAAAGGTGATAAACCGAGCTAACTGATTGTTTTTTCGTGGATTTAGCTTTTTTGACAGCACTTTGGACGAAAAATGAACAAAGCCCGCAAAGCCGCATGACAGGAGGGTTACAGCAGGATGTGCTCAGGTTATCCACAGGCGGGTGCACAGCAGATGTGGGCAAGTGTCGGGTGTGGTGGAAAGGGTGTGTGCCCCAAAAGATCGCAGCCTTTGGCAGCTCCGACAGGGCTGCGATCTTTTGATCTTTTAGCGCTGCAACAAAATCCGCCCGCGACTCAAATCCGCGAGCTGCAATTGCAGGGTTTCAATCTGCGCTTCGCCAATTGCCAATTTCAGATCCACGCCGTTGCCGGTGAAAGATTCTTCCACCACCAAGCCGCCGAGTTCCGCCACCCGCAACTTCACCAACACCAACTCGCCAAATCCGCAGGCACAACTCACTGGCACCCGGCTGATCAACTCGACCTTGGGCGCACCTTGCAGGCACTTGTTCGCGCCGCCGCCATAAGCGCGGGCCAGGCCGCCGGTACCCAGTTGAATGCCGCCGTACCAGCGGATCACCAACACCGCGACCTGATCGCAATCCTGCGCTTCGATCGCCGCCAGAATCGGCCGGCCAGCGGTGCCGCCGGGTTCGCCGTCATCGTTGCTACGGTACTGGTCGCCAAGCTTCCAGGCCCAGCAATTGTGTGTAGCGTTCAAGTCGCTGTGTTGCTCGATGAACGCCTGGGCTTCGGCCGGGCTGCCGATCGGCCCGGCGAGGGTAATGAAGCGGCTTTTGCGAATCTCTTCGCGGTATTCGCAAAAACCGCTGAGGGTAAAAGGCATAGGGGACTTAGATAGCAGGTGTCAGGCCGCAGCCCTTGAGGATGATGCGGATCAGGTTATCACCAGCGTCTTCCATGTCTTGTTTGGTCAGCTTGGTGCGGCCGCTGACCCGGCAGATCTGGGTGGCGAAGTCGGCGTAATGCTGAGTGCTGCCCCACAACAGGAAAATCAGGTTCACCGGGTCGACCGGGTCCATTTTGCCGGCGTCGATCCAGGCTTGGAACACGGCGGCGCGACCCTGGAACCAGGCGCGGTAATCCTGGTTGAAATACTCGGTCAAACACTCGCCGCCACTGATGACTTCCATAGCGAAAATCCGCGAGGCTTGCGGCTGGCGCCGGGAGAATTCCATCTTGGCGCGGATATAGCGAGTCAGCGCCTCGGCCGGATCGTCTTCGGCCGTCAGGGTATTGAACGTGCTGTCCCACAATTCGATGATGTTGCTCAACACCGCCACGTACAGCCCAAGCTTGTTGGTGAAGTAGTAATGCAGGTTCGCCTTGGGCAACCCGGCATTCACGGCGATAGTGTTCATGCTGGTGCCTTTGAACCCGTGTCGGGCGAATTCATCTTCGGCGGCTTTGAGGATCGTCTCTTCGTTCTTTTGACGAATGCGGCTGGCAGGTTTGCCGCCGTGGGCGGGGACTTCAAAGGTCATAGGCACTTCCGAAATTGTCTGTGGGTGCAACCAGTGCGTTGATAGCGCACCCACAGGTTTCAGACAAGTCCTGAGGCAATAAAACCCTTATAGCTGCTCGATCGGCTCGCTTTTCAACGGGGTATTGGCGTCAAGCATTTGGGTTTTCGACTCGGGCAACAGCAAGCACATCAGGATCGCGGTGATACCGCCGCTGGTGATTGCCGAGTCGAACAGGTTCTGCACCAGTTTTGGCAGCAAGTGCAAAAGGCTTGGCTGCGCGGCGATACCCAGGCCGACGCCGAAGGAGGTGGCGATGATCAACATGCTGCGTCGGTCCAACGGCGCTTGGGCAAGGATGCGCACACCGGCCGCCGCGACACTGCCGAACATCACCAGGGTCGCGCCGCCGAGCACTGGTTTGGGAATCTGCTGCAACACTGCGCCAATCAGCGGAAACATCCCGAGGCAAAACAGCACGGCGCCGATGTACAGGCCGACGTAACGGCTGGCGACGCCGGTCAACTGGATCACGCCGTTGTTCTGCGCGAATGTGGTGTTGGGGAATGCACTGAAGGTCGCGGCGATCAGGCAACTGAAACCATCACCGAGTACGCCGCCCTTGAGTCGATTGATGTACGAAGGTCCGCTGATAGGCTGGCGGGCGAGCATGCAGTTGGCCGTGAGGTCGCCGACGGTTTCGATGGTGCTGATCAGATAAATCAGCGCGACCGGTAGGAAAGCGCTCCAGTCGAAGCTGAAGCCGAAGCGAAACGGGATCGGAAGACTGACCAGGGGCAAGTCAGGCAATGGCTGTGGGACCAGTTTTCCGCTGAACCATGCCGCGAGGCTGCCGAGCACCAAGCCGATGATGATGGCCGAGAGGCGAATCCACGGAGTGTTCGAGCGATTGAGCAGGACGATCGTCAACAGCACGAACACGCCTAGCGCCAGATTCCCCGGGGCGCCGAAATCCGCCGCGTTGAAACCACCACCGAGGTCAGTGATGCCCACTTTGATCAGGCTGATGCCGATCAACGTGATGACAATCCCGGTCACCAACGGTGTGATTACCCGGCGCAACTGGCCGATGAAACGGCTGAGGACGATCTGCACCACGGCGCCGAAAAAGCACACGCCGAAGATCATCGCCAGAATGTCTTCCGGGCTACCGCCGCGTTGCTTGACCAGAAAACCAGCTGACAGCACCGCGCCCAAAAACGCAAAACTGGTGCCTTGCAGGCAAATCATCCCGGCACCAATGCCGAATGGCCGGCGCGCCTGGATGAAGGTTCCTACGCCGGAGACCATCAGCGCCATGCTGATCAGGTACGGCAAATAGCTGGTCAATCCGAGTGCCGAACCGATCACCAGCGGTGGGGTGATGATGCCAACGAAACTGGCGAGCACGTGTTGCAGGGCGGCGAGGATCGCGGCGAGAGGTTTTGGACGATCGTTGAGGCCGTAGATCAGATCGCTTTGGGGTGAGGATTCTGGCTGCATGGGCGTAGGAACTCATTGCTGACGGATCAAGGTTCCCGGTGTGTTGCAAAAAACTGTCCAAGTGCTCAGGTTATTGTTTTGTTCGCGCGGCGCGGCCCAGTCTGGCCGGGCTTCTGCGTCTTTTCAGCGCGTCGCCGCCAGGCTCTCCAGAAAGCTTTCCAGCACCAAATGGGGGCGACGCCCCTTGCGCGTGACCGAAGCGAGGCTCAAGTCATAAAACCGCACGGTGGGTTTTAGCGCGCGCAATCGGCCTTGCTGCACCCAGAGGCTGGCGTAATGGTCTGGCAGGTAACCGATGTAGCGTCCGGTCAGGATCAGGAACGCCATGCCTTCGCGGTCGGACGCGCTGGCTGTGCAGTTGAGGGCCTGATAATGCGCCTGGATCTCGGCGGGCAGGCGAAAGGTCGGGGCGATGGCGTCCTGGCTGTTCAGGCGTTGATCGTCGAGTTGCTTGTCATCGACGTAAAACAACGGGTGGCCCACCGCGCAATACAGCAGCGAACGTTCGCTGTAGAGCGGTTGATATTCCAGTCCGGACAATGCGCTGGCCTGCGGCACCACACCGACGTGCAAGCGACCATCAAGCACCCCTTGTTCGACTTCATTGGGCGCGATCATGCGGATCTGGATCTGCACGTCCGGCCCGCGTTCCTTCAATTGCGCCAGCGCGTGGGTAATGCGCATGTGGGGCAGGGTGACCAGGTTGTCGGTCAGGCCAATGGTCAGCTCGCCGCGCAAGTGTTGGTGCAGGCCGTTGACCTCGGTGCGGAAACTTTCCAGCGCACTTAATAGCTGCAGCGCGGAGTGGTAAACCTCGCGGCCCTCTTCGGTCAGGGAAAACCCGGCGCGACCGCGTTGGCACAAGCGCAGGCCCAGGCGTTGTTCCAGGTCGCTCATTTGCTGGCTGATGGCCGAGCGGCCGATGCCCAATACCGATTCCGCTGCGGAGAAGCCGCCGCACTCCACCACGCTGCGGAAGATCCGTAACAGGCGAATATCAAAGTCGCTGACTTGTGCCAGCGGATCGGGGCGGCGAGTGCTCATGCTTTGGATACCAAAAGTTTAGTGAAGGTATGACTGAAGGTTACAAGAGTTGGATTTCACCAACTTTATCCCCGTGGCAATTTAGCTGCAAGAACGCTTTTGATCTCTACGCCGCTTATGCCCTGCGAGGTTTTAATCATGAACTTGCCCGAAAACGCCCCGTCTTCCCTGGCCAGCCAGCTCAAGCTCGATGCGCACTGGATGCCCTACACCGCCAATCGAAATTTCCAGCGCGATCCGCGACTGATCGTCGCCGCCGAAGGCAGTTGGCTGACAGACGACAAGGGCCGCAAGGTCTACGATTCGCTTTCTGGTCTGTGGACCTGTGGCGCCGGGCACACGCGCAAGGAAATCCAGGAAGCGGTGGCCAAGCAACTGGGCACCCTCGATTACTCGCCAGGCTTCCAGTACGGCCATCCGTTGTCGTTCCAGTTGGCTGAGAAAATCACCGACCTGACCCCGGGCAATCTGAATCACGTGTTCTTCACCGACTCGGGGTCCGAGTGCGCGGACACCGCAGTGAAAATGGTCCGTGCTTACTGGCGCCTGAAAGGCCAGGCGACCAAGACCAAAATGATCGGCCGTGCCCGTGGTTACCACGGTGTGAACATCGCCGGCACCAGCCTTGGCGGCGTGAACGGCAACCGCAAAATGTTCGGTCAGGCGATGATGGACGTCGATCACCTGCCGCACACCTTGCTGGCCAGCAACGCTTACTCCCGTGGCATGCCGAAAGAGGGCGGTATCGCCCTGGCAGATGAACTGCTCAAGCTGATCGAATTGCACGATGCTTCGAACATCGCCGCTGTCTTCGTGGAACCTATGGCCGGTTCCGCTGGCGTGCTGGTTCCGCCTGAGGGTTACCTCAAGCGTCTGCGTGAAATCTGCGATCAGCACAACATCCTGCTGGTGTTCGACGAAGTGATCACCGGTTTCGGCCGTACCGGTTCGATGTTCGGCGCCGACAGCTTCGGGGTGACCCCGGACCTGATGTGCATCGCCAAGCAAGTCACCAACGGCGCGATCCCGATGGGCGCGGTGATCGCCAGCTCCGAGATCTATCACACGTTCATGAACCAGGCGACGCCTGAGTACGCGGTGGAATTCCCTCACGGCTACACCTATTCCGCGCACCCGGTGGCCTGTGCTGCTGGCCTGGCTGCACTCGACCTGCTGCAAAAGGAAAACCTGGTGCAGAGCGTGGCTGAAGTCGCGCCGCATTTTGAGAATGCACTGCACGGTCTGAAAGGCTCGAAGAACATCATCGACATCCGCAACTACGGCTTGGCCGGTGCAATCCAGATTGCCCCGCGTGATGGCGACGCGATTGTGCGTCCGTTCGAAGCCGGTATGGCGTTGTGGAAGGCCGGGTTCTACGTGCGCTTCGGCGGCGACACCCTGCAGTTCGGGCCAACCTTCAACAGCAAGCCGCAAGATCTTGACCGTCTGTTCGATGCGGTCGGCGAAGTGCTGAACAAGATCGACTGATTTCTCCCTCTATATAAGAAGGGCGTCCGTAAACGGGCGCCTGTGAACAATTTTCTGGAGTACCGCATGAGCCTCATCCCGCATTTGATCAATGGTGAACTGGTGACTGAAGACGGTCGCACGGCTGACGTGTTCAACCCGTCGACCGGCAAGGCCATCCACAAGCTGCCGTTGGCCAGCCGCGAAACCATTCAGAAAGCTATCGACTCGGCCAAGGCTGCCTTCCCGGCCTGGCGCAACACGCCACCGGCCAAACGTGCGCAGGTGATGTTCCGCTTCAAGCAATTGCTGGAGCAGAACGAAGCACGCATCGCGCAGTTGATCAGCGAAGAACACGGCAAGACGCTGGAAGATGCGGCGGGTGAGTTGAAGCGCGGTATCGAGAACGTCGAGTTCGCGTGCGCTGCGCCGGAAATTCTCAAGGGCGAGTACAGCCGCAACGTCGGGCCGAACATTGATGCGTGGTCAGACTTCCAGCCGTTGGGTGTGGTCGCCGGTATCACACCGTTCAACTTCCCGGCGATGGTGCCGTTGTGGATGTATCCACTGGCGATCGTCTGCGGTAACTGCTTCATTCTCAAGCCGTCCGAGCGTGATCCGAGTTCTACGCTGCTGATCGCTCAGTTGTTGATCGAGGCCGGCCTGCCTAAAGGCGTGCTGAGTGTGGTGCACGGCGACAAGGCTGCGGTGGACGCATTGATTGAAGCGCCGGAAGTCAAAGCGCTGAGCTTTGTCGGTTCGACGCCGATTGCCGAATACATCTACGCCGAAGGCACCAAGCGCGGTAAACGCGTCCAGGCACTGGGCGGCGCGAAGAACCATGCGGTGCTGATGCCGGATGCGGATCTGGATAACGCGGTCAGTGCACTGATGGGCGCGGCGTATGGTTCTTGCGGCGAGCGTTGCATGGCGATCTCGGTGGCCGTGTGCGTTGGTGACCAGGTGGCGGATGCGTTGGTGGCCAAGTTGGTGCCGCAAATCAAGGCACTGAAAATCGGTGCCGGTACATCGTGTGGCCTGGACATGGGGCCGCTGGTTTCCGGTCAGGCTCGCGATAAAGTCAGTGGCTATATAGAAGACGGTGTTTCTTCTGGCGCGACCCTGGTGGTGGACGGCCGTGGTTTGAGTGTGGCGGGTCATGAGGAAGGCTTCTTCCTGGGTGGCTGCCTGTTCGATAACGTCACGCCTGAGATGCGCATCTATAAAGAAGAGATCTTTGGGCCAGTGCTGTGCGTTGTTCGCGTCAACAGCCTGGAAGAGGCGATGCAACTGATCAACGATCACGAGTATGGCAACGGCACCTGCATCTTCACCCGTGACGGGGAAGCGGCGCGGTTGTTCTGCGATGAGATTGAAGTCGGCATGGTTGGCGTTAACGTACCGTTGCCGGTGCCAGTGGCGTATCACAGCTTCGGTGGCTGGAAGCGTTCGCTGTTTGGCGACTTGCATGCATATGGTCCGGACGGCGTGCGTTTCTACACTCGTCGCAAGGCCATCACTCAGCGCTGGCCGCAACGGGCGAGCCATGAAGCTTCGCAATTCGCGTTCCCTAGCCTGTAAGTAGAAGGGCAGAAGGCCGGCTCCTTGGAGCCGGCCTTCGCGTTTTCGGGGTTTTTTGACCTATATGACAGAATTGTGAAATCAGGGGTTGACGGCAGATTCTGGAAGTCTATAATTCGCCCCACTTCCGGCGCAGTCGAAACGGAAAACTCCTTGGTAAACAAAGAGTTACGC
>NZ_JBIUXZ010000026.1:0-87212 GCF_044744265.1 Pseudomonas sp. NPDC087342 | reverse complement strand
ATGATGTGAATCTTTTTACGCGCTCCTTTTATGTATTTACCCATTTTCGGGTTCCAGTAACGGGTTTGGTGACCGAAGTGCACACCGGCCTTCAGCATATCGCGCATGTTGACTTGGGACATGATAGTTCCTTAATAAGTCGGGTTTGGCCTCCACGTATCCCAATGACCAACCAGCAGCATCAGCTGAAGGCACCCAGGTCATCGTGTCGACACGTGTGTGGATTTAAGCCTTTCGGGGTATCCCCGGAAAGCGGCGCATTTTATATCACAAGGCAGGAAAAAACGGAACCCGGATTCTGAATTCCTGGCGCGCGCCTTTATCCACGCCCTTGGAATCGCCCAAGAATGCGCCTATCTATAGAGAGAAGCGACGCACAGAGGCTCAGATTTGCGCTGATCGTCTGTTAGAATCGCGTTTTTCAGGGCTGCGAAGATTGACCGCGCAACGCCCATTCCGAATTAGTAAGCGCCGTTGAGCGCAGAGAGAGCCTGTATGACCGTCACCCTCAAGACCCCCGAGGACATCGCAAAAATGCGGATCGCCGGCAAACTGGCCGCCGATGTGCTGGAAATGATTGCCGAACATGTCAAACCGGGCGTCACCACCGAAGAACTGGACCGCATCTGCCACGACTACATCGTCAACGAGCAGCAAGCCATCCCTGCCCCGCTCAACTACAAGGGCTTCCCGAAGTCGATTTGCACCTCGATCAACCACGTGGTCTGCCACGGCATCCCGAATGAGAAGCCGTTGAAGAATGGCGACACCGTGAACATCGACGTGACCGTGATCAAGGACGGCTACCACGGCGACACCAGCCGCATGTTCCACGTCGGCACCGTGCCGGTCTGGGCCGAGCGTCTGTCGCAGGTCACCCAGGAATGCATGTACAAGGCCATCGAAATTGTCAAACCCGGCTGCCGTCTGGGCGACATCGGTGAAGTGATCCAGAAGCACGCGGAAAAGAACGGCTTCTCGGTGGTTCGCGAATTCTGCGGCCACGGCATCGGCAAGGTGTTCCACGAAGAACCACAGATCCTGCACTACGGCCGCGCCGGCACCGGCATGGAACTGAAAGCCGGCATGACCTTCACCATCGAGCCGATGATCAACCAGGGCAAGGCCGACACCAAGGTGTTGGGCGACGGCTGGACCGCGATCACCAAGGACCGCAAGCTCTCGGCGCAGTGGGAACACACCCTGCTGGTCACCGAAACCGGCTACGAGATCTTCACCCTGCGCGCCGATGACACCATCCCCCGCGTTTCGGCCTGATCGACCCGCACAGTTCACAGCCTTATAGAAAGGAAAGCCAATCGATGCCGCAGGTGGATCCCGAACTCTTCGACCGTGGCCAGTTCCAGGCGGAACTGGCCCTGAAGGCCAGCCCGATTGCGGCCTTCAAGAAGGCGATTCGCCAGGCCCGCGAGGTACTCGACGGGCGTTTTCGCAGCGGGCGGGACATTCGCCGGTTGATCGAGGATCGTGCCTGGTTCGTCGATAACATCCTGCAAAAGGCCTGGGAGCAGTTCAACTGGAGCGAAGACGCCGATATCGCACTGGTTGCGGTCGGCGGCTACGGTCGCGGCGAGTTGCACCCCTATTCCGACATCGATCTGCTGATCCTGCTGGACAGTGCCGACCACGAAGTTTTCCGCGATTCCATCGAGCGTTTTCTGACGCTGCTGTGGGACATCGGCCTGGAAGTCGGTCAGAGCGTGCGTTCGGTGGACGAATGCGCCGTCGAGGCCCGCGCCGACCTGACTGTCGTCACCAACCTGATGGAGAGCCGCACCATCTGCGGCCCCGAGCGCCTGCGCCAGCGCATGCTCGACGTCACCAGCACCGCGCACATGTGGCCGAGCAAGGAGTTTTTCCTGGCCAAGCGCGCCGAGCAAAAGGCCCGTCATCACAAGTACAACGACACCGAATACAACCTGGAACCCAACGTCAAAGGTTCGCCCGGCGGTTTGCGGGATATCCAGACGATTTTGTGGGTCGCCCGTCGTGAGTACGGCACCCTGAACCTGCGGGCCCTGGCCGGCGAAGGCTTTCTGGTAGAGAGCGAAAACGCCCTGCTGGCCTCGTCCCAGGAATTCCTGTGGAAGGTTCGTTACGCCCTGCACATGCTCGCTGGCCGCTCCGAAGACCGCTTGCTGTTCGACCACCAGCGCTCCATCGCCGGGCTGCTGGGGTTTGAAGGCGATGACGCCAAGCAAGCCATCGAAAACTTCATGCAGCAGTATTACCGCGTGGTCATGAGCATCGCCCAGCTCAGCGACCTGATCATCCAGCACTTCGAGGAAGTCATCCTCGCGCCGGAAGACGAAGCACCGCCGCAGCCGATCAACTCGCGATTCCAACTACACGATGGCTACATCGAAGCCCGCAATAACAATGTGTTTCGTCGTACGCCGTTCGCAATGCTCGAAATCTTCGTGCTGATGGCCCAGCAACCGGAAATCAAAGGCGTGCGGGCCGATACCATTCGTCTGCTGCGGGAAAACCGTCACCTGATCGACGACGACTTCCGTAACGATATTCGCAACACCAGCCTGTTTATCGAGCTGTTCAAGTGCAAGATCGGCATCCATCGCAACCTGCGGCGGATGAACCGTTACGGCATCCTCGGGCGTTACCTGCCGGAGTTCGGCTTTATCGTCGGGCAGATGCAGCACGACCTGTTCCACATCTATACGGTCGACGCTCATACCCTGAACCTGATCAAGCATCTGCGTAAGTTGCAGTACACCCAGGTGTCGGAAAAATTCCCGCTGGCCAGCAAGCTCATGGCCAAGCTGCCCAAGCCCGAGCTGATCTACCTGGCCGGCCTGTACCACGACATCGGCAAGGGCCGGCATGGCGACCACTCGGACATCGGTGCGGTGGACGCCGAAGCCTTTTGCCAGCGTCATCAATTGCCGGTGTGGGACAGCCGCCTGATCGTCTGGCTGGTGCAGAACCACTTGGTGATGTCGACCACCGCCCAGCGCAAGGACTTGTCCGACCCGCAGGTCATCCACGATTTCGCGCAGATCGTCGGCGATGAAACCCATCTCGACTACCTGTACGTGCTGACCGTCGCCGACATCAACGCCACCAACCCGACGCTGTGGAATTCCTGGCGTGCCAGCCTGTTGCGTCAGCTCTACACCGAAACCAAGCGCGCCTTGCGTCGCGGCCTGGAGAATCCGGTGGACCGCGAGGAGCAGATCCGCCAGACCCAGAGCGCGGCACTGGACATCCTGGTGCGCGGCGGCACCGACCCGGACGACGTAGAGCAGCTGTGGGCGCAACTGGGCGATGACTATTTCCTGCGCCACACCGCTGGCGACGTGGCCTGGCACAGTGATGCAATCCTGCAGCAGCCGGCCGATGGCGGTCCGCTGGTGCTGATCAAGGAAACCACCCAGCGCGAATTCGAGGGCGGCACGCAGATCTTCATCTATGCGCCCGACCAGCACGACTTCTTCGCCGTGACCGTGGCCGCGATGGACCAGCTCAACCTGAACATTCACGACGCGCGGGTTATCACCTCCAGCAGCCAGTTCACCCTCGACACCTACATCGTGCTCGACACCGACGGCGACTCGATCGGCGATAACCCGACGCGGGTCAAGCAGATCCGCGAAGGCCTGACCGAAGCCCTGCGCAACCCGGACGATTACCCGACGATCATCCAGCGTCGGGTGCCGCGCCAGCTCAAGCACTTTGCGTTCGCGCCGCAAGTGACGATCCACAACGACGCCCAGCGTCCGGTGACCGTGCTGGAACTCAGCGCCCCGGATCGCCCGGGTCTGCTGGCGCGCATTGGCGGCATCTTCCTCGAGTTCGATCTGTCGCTGCAGAACGCGAAGATTGCGACCCTGGGCGAGCGCGTGGAAGACGTGTTCTTCATCACCGACGCGAACAACCAGCCGCTGTCCGACCCGTTGCTGTGCAGCCGCTTGCAGGATGCAATCGTTGAGCAACTGAGCGTCAGCCAGGAACCCGATATCAAACTGTCTCGAATCAGTATCTGAACCAACATATTTCCCCTGTGGGAATGGATTTACTGTGGCGAGGGGGCTTGCCCCCGTTGGGTCGCGAAGCGGCCCCAAAACCTGCATCCGCAGTGTCTCAGACACACCGCATGCAATGGCTTTGCGACTGCTGCGCAGCCGAACGGGGGCAAGCCCCCCTCGCCACACAAGCCCGCTCCCACATTAGAAGAGGCCCCCGATGAACAACGCTCTGAACCAGTTGCAGCCCTACCCGTTCGAGAAGCTCCGCGCCCTGCTCGGCAGCGTCACGCCCAACCCGGACAAGCGCCCTATCGCGCTGTCGATCGGCGAGCCGAAGCACCGTTCGCCAAGCTTTGTCGCTGAAGCCCTGGCCAGCAATCTGGATCAGATGGCCGTTTATCCGACCACCCTCGGCATCCCGGCCCTGCGCGAAGCCATCGCGGCCTGGTGTGAACGTCGCTTTGACGTCCCGAACGGCTGGCTCGACCCGGCGCGCAATGTGCTGCCGGTCAACGGCACCCGTGAGGCACTGTTTGCCTTCACCCAAACCGTGGTCAACCGTGGCGACGACGCGCTGGTGGTCAGCCCGAACCCGTTCTATCAAATCTACGAAGGCGCGGCATTCCTCGCCGGGGCCAAGCCGCATTACCTGCCGTGCCTCGACGAAAACGGCTTCAACCCGGATTTCGATGCCGTTTCGCCCGACATCTGGAAACGTTGCCAGATCCTGTTCCTGTGCTCGCCGGGCAATCCGACCGGCGCACTGATCCCGGTCGACACCCTGAAAAAGCTGATCGCCCTGGCCGACCAATACGACTTCGTGATCGCTGCCGACGAGTGCTACAGCGAACTGTACTTCGACGAACAAACCCCGCCGCCGGGCCTGCTCAGCGCTTGCGTGGAACTGGGCCGCAAGGACTTCAAGCGCTGCGTGGTGTTCCACAGCCTGTCCAAGCGTTCCAACCTGCCGGGCCTGCGTTCGGGTTTTGTCGCCGGTGACGCCGACATTCTCAAAGGCTTCCTGCTGTACCGCACTTATCACGGCTGCGCGATGCCGGTTCAAACCCAACTGGCCAGTGTCGCCGCGTGGAACGACGAAGTGCACGTGCGCGCCAACCGTGCGCTATATCGCGAAAAATACGATGCGGTATTGGAAATCCTCAGCCCGGTACTGGATGTGCAGCGCCCGGATGGCGGTTTCTACCTGTGGCCGAACGTTGAAGGTGATGACGAGGCGTTCTGCCGGGATTTGTTCGTTGAAGAACACGTGACGGTGGTGCCGGGGTCGTACCTGTCCCGCGACGTGGACGGCACCAATCCTGGCGCTGGCCGGGTGCGTATGGCGCTGGTTGCGCCGTTGGCCGAGTGCGTTGAAGCCGCCGAGCGGATTCGCGCCTTCATCCAGCGCCGTAAATAACTCCCCCCTTGTAGGAGCGAGGCTTGCCCGCGAAGGCGGTGTCTCAGGTAAGACGCCTTCGCGGGCAAGCCTCGCTCCTACGGGGGACGGTGTTATTTCACTTGGCCGAGGTTTGCTTCGCTCAGGTCCAGTTCCCCCAGCACTTCACGCAACACGTCATCACCGATCTGGTGGTGACGGCTGAGGCTGTATAACTCCAGACGCTGCGCCCGCAGCGCCTTCAAGCGCAATCGCCGCTCCAGCAGGTCCATCTGAAACGCCAGGGCTTGGGCTTCGGCCGAGTCGTTGAACACCTCGAGTTGATGCCGATATTCGGACATGATCCGCGCTTTCAGTTCAGCCGCCAGTGCGGCCTCAGCCGCATCCGCAGGCTTGGCTTCTTCGACTTCCAGCGCATGAATCGCCGCCTCTGCAGTTTTGCGCCAAGCCTCACGCACTTCATTGCGACGCTTGTCGTCGGGGCTTTTCTCGATGCCACGCAATAACAGCGGCAAGGCAATGCACGCCGCGATCAGCGACAGCAGAATCACCCCGGCAGCGATGAAAATCAGCAGGTCACGTTCGGGAAACGCATCAGCCCCCATTAATAGCGGCACCGACAGCACGCCCGCCAGGGTCACCGCACCGCGCACGCCGCCGACGGTCAGCAACCAGCAGGATCGCGCCGTGGGCACCAGCGTCAACTCGCCCTTGCCACGCCAGCGGCGCAACAGTCCCGAGAAGCGCCACGTGCTCTGCACCCAGATAAACCGCAGCACCAGCAACACCAGAAAAATCGCCACCACGTCCAGGCAACGGTAGAGCAGGGTCGGCCACAACGAGGTTTCGTGACTGGCCACAGCCTTGATGATGTCCGGCAGTTGCAAGCCCAGCAGCAGGAAGATCAGGCCGTTGAAGGCGAATTCCAGCAACGACCAGACACTGCGATTGAGCAATCGGGTGCTGGTCTGGCGTGGCAGCAGGTCGAGCCAGCTCTGCATCATCCCCGCGGCCACCGCCGACAAAATGCCGGATGCACCAAGACGTTCGGCCAGCACGTAAGCGGCGAACGGCAGCAGCAACATGAACACCACGTGAGTCGCCGGATCATCCCAGCCCCGCGCGATCATCCACGAACGCAAGCGCCCGACCAGCCAACTGAGCGCCACACCAATGGCCAGGCCACCGACCGCCACCAGTACGAAGGTCAGACTGGCGTTGGCCAAGGAGAACACGCCCGTCACCGCGGCGACCAAGGCAAACTTGAAGGTCACCAGGCCCGACGCATCGTTCATCAACGCCTCGCCCTGCAGCATGTGCATCAGCGGTGTCGGCAAGCGGTTCTGGGAAATCGCCGAAACCGCCACGGCATCCGTCGGCGACAATACCGCCGCCAGCGCAAACGCCACCGGCAGCGGGATACTCGGGATCAACCAGTGAATGAAATACCCGGCGCCGACCACCGTGAACAGCACCAAACCGACGGCCAGGGTCAGGATCGGCCCGCGCAGACGCCACAGTTCACGCTTGGGCATGCGCCAGCCATCGGAAAACAGCAGCGGCGGCAGAAACAGAAAGAGAAACAACTCGGGGTCCAGAGCCACATGCAGGCCCAACGTGGGCCAGGCGAGTAAAGCACCCGCGCCGATCTGCACCAATGGCAGGGGCAGCGGGATCACCCGTCCGATCAGGCGTGAAACGCCGACCAGCATCAACAGGATCAGGACGGTGTAGGCGGTTTGCATAAAGCGTTATTCCCAGACAATCGACAGCATTGAAGTGCCATATTAGCCGCTTAGACTGCTGGCTGGCCGTTGCACCAATGTCGCATCGCCCCAAACTGCCACGATTCCTGTAGGAGCAAAGCTTGCTCGCGAAGAGGTCGTCACATACAACATTGATGTTGGCTGGCACACCGCCTTCGCGAGCAAGCTCAGCTCCTACAGGTTTTGCGCTTTAACCGGAAGGCCATGGCATAATCCGTCACCATTTTTTTCCAGCACCTGCAAAGGGGGCAATTCCTTGACCGATTCAAGCAAAACGTTGCACCTTTTCGGCATCAAAGCCTGCGACACCATGAAAAAGGCGCGCACCTGGCTCGATGAACACGCTGTCAGCTATGACTTTCATGATTACAAAACGGCCGGTATCGACCGTGAACACCTCAACCAATGGTGCGACGAGCACGGCTGGCAAGTGGTGTTGAACCGCGCAGGCACGACCTTTCGCAAACTCGACGACGAACGCAAAGCCGATCTCGACCAAGCGAAAGCCATCGAACTGATGCTCGCACAACCCTCGATGATCAAGCGCCCGGTGCTTGATCTCGGTGACCGAACCCTGATTGGCTTCAAGCCAGATATCTACGCGGCCGCACTCAAGTAAGGCAGCCCGTTCTTTTTGTTAGAGGTATCAACATGTCCAATTCTCTGTTCAGCCTGGCCTTTGGTGTCGGCACTCAAAACCGTCAAGGCGCATGGCTGGAAGTGTTTTACGCACAGCCGCTGCTCAATCCGTCGGCCGAGCTGGTCGCTGCGATTGCACCGGTCCTGGGCTACACCGAAGGCAACCAGGCCATCGCTTTCACTACCGCACAGGCTTCGCAACTGGCTGAAGCGCTGAAGAATGTCGACGCTGGCCAAGCCGCATTGCTGACCCGCCTGGCCGAAAGCCACAAGCCGCTGGTCGCGACCATCCTGGCTGAAGACGTACAACTGACGTCCACGCCTGAGGCCTACCTCAAGCTGCACCTGCTGTCCCACCGTCTGGTCAAGCCTCACGGCCTGAATCTGGCCGGCGTGTTCCCGCTGCTGCCGAACGTTGCCTGGACCAGCCAGGGCGCCATCGATCTCGCCGAACTGGCCGAGCATCAACTGGAAGCCCGCCTGCGTGGCGAGCTGCTGGAAGTGTTCTCGGTGGACAAGTTCCCGAAAATGACCGACTACGTGGTTCCGGCCGGCGTGCGTATCGCTGACGCCGCGCGGATTCGCCTGGGCGCCTACGTGGGCGAAGGCACCACCGTGATGCACGAAGGTTTCGTCAACTTCAACGCGGGCACCGAAGGCCCGGGCATGATCGAAGGTCGTGTGTCGGCTGGCGTGTTCGTCGGCAAGGGTTCGGACTTGGGCGGCGGTTGCTCGACCATGGGCACCCTGTCGGGCGGCGGCAACATCGTGATCAAGGTTGGCGAAGGCTGCCTGATCGGCGCCAACGCCGGTATCGGTATCCCGTTGGGCGACCGCAACACTGTTGAATCGGGCCTGTACGTGACCGCTGGCACCAAAGTCGCGCTGCTGGACGAAAACAACAAACTGGTCAAAGTCGTGAAGGCTCGTGAACTGGCTGGCCAACCTGACCTGTTGTTCCGTCGCAATTCGGAGACCGGTGCGGTGGAATGCAAAACCCACAAATCGGCCATCGAACTGAACGAAGCACTGCACGCTCACAACTAAGCAGACCGCGAAACGATCACCTGTGCCTTGCCCTCGATCTTGATTTTGATCTTGGTCTTGATCTTGATCTTGATCTTGATCTTGATCTTGATCTTGATCTTGATCTTGATCTTGATCTTGATCTTGATCTTGATCTTGATCTTGATCTTGTAGGAGCGAGGCTTGCCCGCGAAGGCGTCTTCACTGACGCCCAAAAGCTTCGCGGGCAAGCCTCGCTCCTACAAGGGCAAGGGCGAGGAACATCAAGGTCAGGCGCTCCCCCCGCCCATGTTTACCAGGGCTCAAATAGCATGATGATTCCTTCTCCCTGGCGCGCCGATTTTCCGGCCATCGCCGCCTTGCAACGGCAAGACCAGACCTATCTGGACAACGCCGCCACCACGCAAAAACCTCAAGCCCTGCTGGATGCCCTGACGCATTACTACGCCAACGGCGCGGCCAACGTGCATCGGGCGCAACACTTGCCCGGCGCCCACGCTACCCAGGCGTTCGAGGACAGCCGCAGCAAAATCGGCCAATGGCTGAATGCCGGCGATTGCGGGCAGATCATCTTTACCCACGGCGCGACTTCCGCGCTGAACCTCCTGGCCTATGGCCTGGAACACTTATTCAGTCCGGGCGATGAGATTGTCATCAGCGCCCTGGAGCATCACGCTAATTTGTTGCCCTGGCAGCAACTGGCCCTGCGCCGCGACTTGAAGCTGATCGTTTTGCCGCTGGACGCCGACGGCTTGATTGACCTCACGACCGCCGCGCAATTGATCGGCCCGCGAACCCGGTTGCTCGCGGTCAGTCAGCTCTCCAACGTGCTCGGCGCCTGGCAGCCGTTGCCCGAATTGCTGGCGATGGCCCAAGCGCACGACGCGTTGACCGTGGTCGATGGTGCTCAAGGCATCGTTCATGGCCGGCATGACGTGCAGGAGTTGGGTTGCGACTTTTATGTGTTTTCCAGCCACAAGCTCTACGGCCCTGACGGTTTGGGCGTGCTGTTCGGTCGCAATGAAGCGCTCAAGCAGCTGCGTCATTGGCAATTTGGCGGTGAAATGGTGCTGGACGCCAATTACCACGACGCCCGCTTCCGCCCGGCGCCGCTGGGTTTCGAAGCCGGAACGCCGCCGATTGCCAGTGTGATTGGCCTCGGCGCGACCCTGGATTACCTGAGCGGGCTGGATCAGGACGCAGTGAACGCCCACGAAGCGGCGCTGCATGACTATTTGCTCAAGGGTCTTGAGGCACGCAATGGCATTCGATTGCTGGGCAAGCCGCAACTCGCGTTGGCCAGTTTTGTCGTCGAGGGTGTGCATAACTCCGATCTCGCGCATTTGCTGACCGAACAGGGGATCGCCGTGCGCGCCGGTCATCACTGCGCCATGCCGCTGCTCAAGAGCTTCGAACTGGCGGGGGCGATTCGGGTATCGCTGGCGCTGTATAACGACTCTGAAGATCTGGAGCGGTTCTTTGAAGCGCTGGATCAGGCGTTGGAGTTGCTGCGATGAGTTTGCCGGCCGATGCGGTTTTAGCGCTGGAAACATTTGAACAAGCCGGAAGCTGGGAACAGCGGGCGCGATTGCTGATGCAATGGGGCGATCGCCTGCCGGCGTTGAGCGATGTGGATAAGGTTGACGCCAATCGCGTGCATGGCTGTGAAAGCCAGGTTTGGCTGGTGGGAACATTGCAGGATGGGCAT
Organism: Pseudomonas sp. NPDC087342; assembly: GCF_044744265.1. Taxonomy (NCBI): domain Bacteria; kingdom Pseudomonadati; phylum Pseudomonadota; class Gammaproteobacteria; order Pseudomonadales; family Pseudomonadaceae; genus Pseudomonas; species Pseudomonas sp. NPDC087342. The sequence goes on along the minus strand of NZ_JBIUXZ010000026.1, from coordinate 76,670 downwards.
TGGCAGTTTGCCGCGAGCAGCGATGCACGGTTGATTCGCGGGTTGGTTGCGTTGCTGCTGGCGCGGGTTAACGGGTTGTCGGCGGTTGAGTTGCGGCAGGTGGATTTGCCGGATTGGTTCAATCAGCTTGGATTGAGCCGGCAGTTGTCGCCGTCGCGCAGTAATGGCCTGAATGCCGTGCTACAGCGAATGAATGAGTTGGCTGCTTCCCTGTAGGAGCGAGGCTTGCCCGCGAAAGCGGTGTGTCAGGCATGACGCCTTCGCGGGCAAGCCTCGCTCCTACAGGGTTTGCCAGGTTGATCGTTCCCACGCTCTGCGTGGGAATGCATCCCGGGACGCTCCGCGTCCCTTCCAAAGCCGAACGCCGAGCGTCCGTTGAAGCATTCCCACGCGGAGCATGGGAACGATCGGTGTCAGGCGGGTTTCACCCGGTCTGCAGGGCGCCGCACACCCGCCACAATCTTATCCACAGCCTTGGTCGCCGCGACCATGCCGAACGTCGCCGTCACCATCATCACCGCGCCAAACCCGCCGGCGCAGTCGAGCTTCACGCCATCGCCGACAAAACTCTTCTGCAAACAAATGCTGCCATCCGGTTTCGGGTAGCGCAGCTGTTCGGTGGAGAACACGCACGGCACGCTGTAATGGCGGGTCACGGTGCGGGAGAAGTTGTAGTCGCGGCGCAACGTCGAGCGCACTTTCGAGGCCAGCGGATCGTTGAAGGTCCGGTTCAGGTCGCAAACCTGGATCAGCGTCGGGTCAATCTGCCCGCCCGCGCCACCGGTGGTGATGATCTGGATCTTGCGGCGTTTGCACCAGGCGATCAGCGCAGCCTTGGCATTCACGCTGTCGATGCAGTCGATCACGCAGTCGATGTTCGGCGTGATGTACCCGGCCATGGTCTCGCGGGTCACGAAATCCGCCACCGCGTGCACCGTGCAGTCCGGATTGATCCCGCGCAGGCGCTCGGCCATCACCTCGACCTTGGGTTTGCCGACGGTGCTGTCCAGCGCGTGCAACTGACGGTTGGCGTTGCTGACGCAGACGTCATCGAGGTCGAACAGCGAAATCTCGCCCACGCCACACCGGGCAATGGCTTCCGCCGCCCAGGAACCGACGCCGCCAACGCCGACAATCGCCACGTGGGCCGCGCGCAAGCGGTCCAGGCCTTCAATGCCATACAACCGAGCGATGCCGGCAAACCGCGGATCTTCTGTACTCATGACCATTACCCCAAAAACCGGCGCGCATTATAGGGCTTCGCAGCCACAAGTTTTAAGCTTCAAGCTACAAGTGTAAGAACTTAAGACAAACTTCAGTGCCAAATGTGAGGCTTTTCCTTGCTTGCTGTACGGTAAGTGAAAGCACGGTGTAGGATGCGCGCCCCTTGGCCAACCGCCGACCCGTTCCTTCGTTCCACAGCCTTTGGAACCTGAAATAGCTATGTCATCGCGTAAATTTGGACTCAACCTGGTTGTGGTGCTCGCCATCGCTGCCTTGTTTACCGGCTTCTGGGCGCTGATCAACCGCCCGGTCACCGCTCCCAACTGGCCTGAACAGATCTCCGGTTTTTCGTACTCGCCGTTTCAACAAGGCCAGTACCCACAGAAAGACCAGTACCCGACCGACGATGAAATGCGTCGCGACCTGGAGATCATGAGCAAGCTAACGGACAACATCCGCACCTACTCGGTCGACGGCACGCTGGAGGACATTCCCAAACTGGCGGAAGAGTTCGGCCTGCGCGTGACCCTGGGGATCTGGATCAGCCCGGACCAGGAACGCAACGAACGCGAGATCCTGCGCGCCATTGAATTGGCCAACACTTCCCGCAGTGTGGTTCGCGTGGTTGTAGGCAACGAGGCAATCTTCCGTAAGGAAATTACCGCAGCCGAACTCAGCGTCATCCTCGACCGCGTCCGCGCCGCCGTGAAAGTGCCGGTGACCACGTCCGAGCAGTGGCACGTCTGGGAAGAACACCCGGAACTGGCCAAGCACGTCGACCTGATCGCCGCGCACGTCCTGCCTTATTGGGAATTCATCCCGGTGGACAAGGCCGGTCAATTCGTCCTCGATCGCGCCCGGGACCTGAAAAAGATGTTCCCGAAAAAACCGCTGCTGCTTTCGGAGGTTGGCTGGCCGAGCAACGGCCGCATGCGTGGCGGCACCGATTCGAGCCCGGCGGACCAGGCGATTTACCTGCGCACCTTGGTTAACAAACTGAACCGCCAGGGCTTCAACTACTTCGTGATCGAAGCCTTCGACCAACCGTGGAAGGCCACTGACGAAGGCTCGGTGGGCGCGTATTGGGGCGTGTTCAACGCCGCGCGCCAGCAGAAATTCAACTTCGAAGGCCCGGTGGTCGCGATTCCGCAATGGCGCGTGCTGGCGATCGGCTCGGCCGTATTGGCCTTGTTGTCCCTGACCTTGCTGATGATCGACGGCTCGGCCCTGCGCCAGCGTGGCCGCACCTTCCTGACCTTTATCGCGTTCCTGTGCGGTTCGGTTCTGGTGTGGATCGGTTATGACTACAGTCAGCAATACAGCACCTGGTTCAGCCTGACGGTGGGCTTCTTGCTCGCCCTCGGTGCGCTCGGGGTGTTTATCGTATTGCTGACCGAAGCCCATGAACTGGCCGAAGCGGTCTGGACTCACAAGCGCCGGCGAGAATTCCTGCCGGTCGTGGGGGATTCGGACTACCGACCGAAAGTGTCGATTCACGTACCGTGTTACAACGAACCGCCGGAGATGGTCAAACAGACCCTCAACGCCCTGGCCAACCTCGACTATCCGGACTTCGAAGTCCTGATCATCGACAACAACACCAAGGACCCGGCGGTCTGGGAACCGGTGCGCGATTACTGCGAAACCCTCGGCCCGCGCTTCAAGTTCTTCCACGTCGCCCCGTTGGCCGGTTTCAAGGGTGGCGCGCTGAACTACCTGATCCCGCACACCGCCAAGGATGCCGAAGTGATTGCGGTGATCGACTCGGATTACTGCGTCAACCCGAACTGGCTCAAGCACATGGTGCCGCACTTCGCCGATCCGAAAATCGCCGTGGTGCAGTCGCCACAGGATTATCGCGACCAGAACGAAAGCACCTTTAAGAAGCTCTGCTACGCGGAATACAAAGGCTTCTTCCACATCGGCATGGTCACCCGTAACGACCGTGACGCGATCATCCAGCACGGCACCATGACCATGACCCGACGTTCGGTGCTCGAGGAACTGGGCTGGGCTGACTGGTGCATCTGTGAAGACGCCGAACTGGGTCTGCGCGTATTCGAAAAAGGTCTGTCGGCGGCGTATTACCACACCAGCTACGGCAAAGGCCTGATGCCGGATACCTTTATCGACTTCAAGAAACAGCGTTTCCGCTGGGCCTATGGCGCGATTCAGATCATCAAGCGCCACACTGCCAGCCTGCTGCGCGGCAAGGACACCGAGCTGACCCGTGGCCAGCGTTACCACTTCCTCGCGGGCTGGTTGCCGTGGGTGGCGGACGGCATGAACATCTTCTTCACCGTCGGCGCCCTGTTGTGGTCAGCGGCGATGATCATCGTGCCGCAACGGGTCGATCCACCGCTGCTAATCTTCGCGATCCCGCCATTGGCGCTGTTCGTGTTCAAGGTGGCCAAGATCATCTTCCTGTACCGCCGTGCGGTCGGGGTCAATCTGAAGGATGCGTTCTGCGCAGCACTGGCCGGCCTGGCGTTGTCGCACACCATCGCCAAAGCGGTGCTGTACGGCTTCTTCACCAGCAGCATTCCGTTCTTCCGTACGCCGAAAAACGCCGATAACCACGGCTTCTGGGTGGCGATTTCGGAGGCGCGCGAAGAGGTGTTCATCATGCTGCTGTTGTGGGGCGCAGCGCTGGGGATCTTCCTGGTGCAGGGCCTGCCGAGCAACGACATCCGTTTCTGGGTGATCATGTTGCTGGTGCAGTCGCTGCCGTACCTGGCGGCGCTGATCATGGCGTTCCTGTCTTCGCTGCCCAAACCGGCCGCCGAGCCTGAGCCTCTACCAGCCGTCTAAATCAGTACAGATGCACTAAACGGCGGCCAATGGCCGCCGTTTTGCTTTAAGATAACCGCCATTTTGCAGGCCTTGGCGGAATACGGTTTGTCGATCGAACCCAATCCCTGTGGGAGCGAGCCTGCTCGCGAATGCGATGTAACAATCAACGTTTATGTTGACTGACACACCGCATTCGCGAGCAGGCTCGCTCCCACATTAGTCCATGCCCAATTTCAAGCTTCCGGAGTTTTCCATGACGGCCCACGCCGACCTTTCGCCGACCCTTCAACTCGCCATTGACCTGATCCGCCGTCCGTCCGTGACGCCGGTCGACGCCGATTGCCAGAAGCAGATGATGCAGCGCCTGGGCGATGCCGGATTCCAACTGGAGCCGATGCGCATCGAAGATGTGGATAACTTCTGGGCCACCCACGGCAAACACGACGGCCCGGTGCTGTGCTTCGCCGGTCACACCGACGTGGTCCCGACCGGTCCGGTCACCGCGTGGCAGATCGACCCGTTCAACGCGGTGATCGACGAACACGGCATGCTCTGCGGCCGTGGCGCGGCGGACATGAAAGGCAGCCTCGCATCGATGACCGTGGCCGCCGAACGTTTCGTCGCCGACTACCCGGATCACAAGGGCAAGGTTGCGTTCCTGATCACCAGTGACGAGGAAGGCCCGGCGCACCACGGCACCAAGGCTGTGATCGAACGCCTCGCCGCGCGCAAGGAGCGTCTGGACTGGTGCATCGTCGGCGAACCGTCGAGCACCACTCTGGTCGGTGACGTGGTCAAGAACGGTCGTCGCGGTTCTCTCGGCGCCAAGCTGACCGTGCGCGGTATTCAGGGCCACGTGGCTTATCCGCACCTGGCGAAGAACCCGATCCACCTCGCCGCCCCGGCCCTGGCCGAACTGGCCGCCGAGCATTGGGATCACGGCAACGATTTCTTCCCGCCGACCAGCTTCCAGATTTCCAACGTCAATTCCGGCACTGGCGCGACCAACGTGATTCCAGGTGATCTGGTCGCGGTGTTCAACTTCCGCTTCTCCACCGAATCCACCGTCGAAGGCCTGCAAAAGCGCGTTGCTGACATCCTCGACAAACATGGCCTGGACTGGCACGTGGATTGGGCGCTGTCGGGTTTGCCGTTCCTCACCGAACCGGGCGCTTTGCTGGATGCCGTGGCGTCGAGCATCAAGGACATCACCGGCCGCGAAACCAAGGCGTCCACCAGTGGCGGTACGTCCGACGGTCGCTTCATCGCGACCATGGGTACGCAGGTAGTTGAGCTGGGGCCGGTCAACGCGACGATTCACCAGGTCAACGAACGTGTGCTGGCCGCCGACCTCGACGTGCTGACCGAAATTTACTACCAGACCCTGATCAAGTTGCTCGCCTGATGCTGGCCTGCCCGATCTGCAGCGAACCGCTCAACGCGGTGGACAACGGCGTGGCCTGCCCCGCCGGGCATCGTTTCGACCGCGCGCGCCAGGGTTACCTGAACCTGTTGCCGGTGCAGCACAAGAACAGCCGCGACCCTGGGGATAACCTGGCGATGGTCGAGGCCCGCCGCGACTTCTTGAACGCCGGCCACTATGCACCGGTGGCCAAGCGCCTGGCGGAACTGGCGGCGCAATACGCGCCCCAGCGCTGGCTCGACATCGGTTGTGGCGAGGGTTACTACACCGCGCAAATCGCCGAGGCATTGCCCAACGCTGATGGTTACGCACTGGATATTTCCCGGGAAGCGGTCAAACGCGCCTGCAAGCGCAATCCGCAGTTGACGTGGTTGATCGCCAGCATGGCGCGGGTGCCGTTGGCGTCCGGCAGTTGCCAGTTCCTCGCGAGTGTTTTCAGTCCGCTGGACTGGGAAGAAGCCAAGCGCCTGCTGAGCCCTGGCGGCGGTTTGATGAAAGTCGGCCCGACCAGCGGCCACCTGATGGAGTTGCGCGAAAGTCTGTACGACGAAGTGCGTGAATACACCGACGACAAGCATCTAGCCCTGGTGCCGGAAGGCATGGCGCTGGCGCACAGTGAAACCCTGGAATTCAAACTGACGCTGGTAAGTGGTCAGGATCGTGCCAACCTGTTGGCCATGACGCCCCACGGCTGGCGCGCCAGTGCCGAACGCCGGGCAGCGGTCATCGAGCAGGTCGAGCCGTTCGAAGTCACGGTTTCGATGCGTTACGATTACTTCGTACTTCAATAATTTTTGGTCTTGAGCAACAGCTTGAGGCCGGCTAAATCCGCGAATGGATTTTTCAAGACCGCAGTGAGGACATCCATGCGCCAACCCGATATCGAGATTTACCTGAAAGACGCCGACGTCGACTACAAGACCGTCGCCGATTGGCTGAGCGCCGCGTTGGGCCCGTGCAGTGAGTGGGTCAAGAAAGGCCAGACCTACAAGTGCAAGGCCGGCAACGTACCAGTCACCTGGCTGCCGAAAGCCGTGGGCAAATGGAACAGCCTGTACCTGGAAAGCGACCAGACGCCGTGGGAAGACGACATCGCCTGCGCCCGTGCAGCCTTCGCCGCGCTGAACGTCGAAGTGCGTTGCGCGCCGGGAACGTGGGTCGAGGAAGAAGGTGAAGAGACCGCGGATCGCTGGATGCGCATCAGCGCTGATGGTGAAGAAGAAATCACCTGGAAGACCGCGTAATCAGCCACACCGCAAACCCGTAGGAGCGAGGCTTGCCCGCGAAGCTTTTAGCGCCAGTGATGACGCCTTCGCGGGCAAGCCTCGCTCCTACGGATCATGCGTGATCCGGGGATCGGGTTTACAGACCTACAACATCCTCAGCCTGCAATCCCTTCTCGCCCGTCACCACGGCGTACTCAACCTGCTGGCCTTCAGCCAGCGAACGGTGGCCTTCGCCGCGAATCGCGCGGTAGTGCACGAACACGTCCACTCCGTCCTCGCGTTGAATGAAGCCGTAGCCCTTGGCGTCGTTGAACCACTTCACATTGCCGGTCTCGCGCGTAGCCATGTCTCGTTACCCCCTTGTTTTTATTTTGAGCGGTCGAGTATATGACAGCCGCGAAAACTCTCAACTCAAGTTTACTTGACCGCTTTTTTGCCGATTTTCGGCGAATACGGCACACTATCGACCGCCCGAGCATTTGCTCGGTTTTATTCACTCAAGCAGAAGCCGTATGACCCGTTCCCCGTTCCGCCGTCTTGTGTTTGGCACCCTGCGCCGACTGTTGTACCTCTGGGTTCGCTCGGAGACGATCAACCAGTCGTCCCTTACCCTCAACCTCGACCGCAGCCGTCCGGTGTTCTACGTCCTGCAAAATCCTTCGCTGACCGACCTGGCCGTGGTCGACACCGAGTGCACCAAGGCCGGCCTGCCGCGCCCGGTGCTGCCGGTATCGGTGGGTACGTTGATCGAACCCGCTGCGTTCTTTTACCTGACACCCGAGCCCGACTGGCTCGGTCGCCAGGACAAACGTGGTGCGCCGCCGACCCTGACCCGTCTAGTCAGCGCCCTGAGCCAGAACGCCGCCGAAGATGCGCAGATCATTCCGGTCAGCGTGTTCTGGGGTCAGTCGCCGGACAGCGAGTCGAGCCCGTGGAAGCTGTTGTTCGCCGACAGCTGGGCGGTCACCGGGCGCCTGCGCCGCTTGCTCAGCATCATTGTGCTGGGGCGCAAGACCCGCGTGCAGTTCTCGGCGCCGATCCATCTGCGCGAACTGATCGAGCACAACAAGGGTCACGAGCGCACCGTGCGCATGGCCCAGCGGATCCTGCGGGTGCACTTCCGCAACCTCAAAGCTGCCGTAATCGGTCCGGACATTTCGCACCGTCGCAATCTGGTCAAAGGCTTGCTCAATCAGCCCTTGGTCAAACAAGCGATCCTCGACGAAGCCGAGCGCGAGAAAATCTCCCCGGAAAAAGCCAAGGCCCAGGCCCTGCGCTACGGCAACGAGATCGCCTCGGACTACACCTACACCGCGATCCGCTTCCTGGAAGTGGTGCTGAGCTGGTTCTGGAACAAGATCTACGATGGGATCAAGGTCAACCACATCGAAGGCGTGCAGAAAGTCGCCCAGGGTCACGAAGTGATCTATGTGCCGTGCCACCGCAGCCACATCGATTACCTGCTGCTCTCGTACCTGCTGTTCCGCAACGGCCTGACTCCGCCGCACATTGCCGCCGGGATCAACCTGAACATGCCGGTGATCGGCAGCCTGTTGCGCCGTGGCGGTGCGTTTTTCATGCGCCGTACCTTCAAGGGCAACCCGCTGTACACCTCGGTGTTCAACGAATACCTGCACACCCTGTTCACTAAAGGCTTCCCGGTCGAGTACTTCGTCGAGGGCGGCCGTTCGCGCACCGGGCGCATGCTGCAACCGAAAACCGGGATGCTGGCGATCACCCTGCGCAGCTTCCTGCGTTCGTCGCGCATGCCGATCGTATTCATTCCGGTGTACATCGGTTATGAACGTGTACTGGAAGGCCGGACCTACCTCGGCGAACTGCGTGGCGCGAGCAAGAAGAAAGAATCGATCTTCGACATTTTCAAAGTCATCGGCGCCCTGAAGCAGCGCTTCGGCCAGGTGGCGGTGAACTTCGGCGAACCGATCAAACTCGCGGAGTTCCTCGACAGTGAGCAACCAGACTGGCGCCAACAGGAGCTCGGCCCGCAGTTCAAACCGGCCTGGCTCAACGAAACCACCAACCGCCTCGGTGAGAAAGTCGCGCAGCATTTGAACGAAGCCGCGGCGATCAACCCGGTGAATCTGGTGGCCTTGGCGCTGCTGTCCACCAGCCGTTTGGCGCTGGATGATCGTGCGATGGCGCGGGTGTTGGATTTGTATCTGGCGCTGTTGCGCAAAGTCCCGTACTCGCCGCACACCACATTGCCGGAAGGCGATGGTCGGGCGCTGATCGAGCATGTGAAGGACATGGATCTGCTGTCCGAACAGAGCGACGCGCTGGGCAAGATTCTATACCTGGGCGAGCAGAACGCCGTCCTGATGACCTACTACCGCAACAACGTGTTGCACATCTTCGCCCTGCCGTCTCTGTTGGCGAGTTTCTTCCAGAGCGCATCGCGCATGAGCCGCGAACAGATCCTGCGCTACACCCGCGCGCTGTACCCGTACCTGCAATCGGAACTGTTCATCCGCTGGTCGATGGAGGAGCTGGACGGCGTGGTCGATCAGTGGCTTGAAGCCTTTGTCGAGCAAGGCTTGCTGCGATTCGAGAACGACGTGTACCTGCGTCCGGCACCGAGTTCGCGGCATTTCGTGTTGCTGACCCTGCTGTCGAAAAGCATTGCCCAGACCCTGCAACGCTTCTACATGACCGTTTCCTTGCTGCTCAACAGCGGCCAGAACAGCATCAGCGCCGAAGAACTGGAAGACCTGTGCACAGTCATGGCCCAGCGCCTGTCGATCCTCCATGGCTTGAACGCCCCGGAGTTCTTCGACAAGAGCCTGTTCCGCCACTTCATCCAGACCATGCTCGATCTGGACGTGCTCAAGCGTGATGAAGCCGGCAAGCTGAGCTACCACGAACTGCTCGGCGAACTGGCCGAAGGCGCGGCCAAGCGCGTACTGCCGGCGGAGATTCGCTTGTCGATCCGCCAGGTAGCGTTGCATCGCAGTGAAGATGCTGCGGATCAGGTCGCCACACCGCCTGAGGCTTGATGCAATCAATAACGGTGGGAGCAAGCTCCCACCTATCCACTGATTTCCCTTATTCGTACAAGGAAGCCGCCATGCTCCGCCCTACCCTTCGCTTCGCCGGCCTCTGCGCTGGCTTGATGATTTCCGCCAGCGCACTGGCGCTGTCCCTCAGCGATCTGTCGCAGAACGACGCCACCGGCGGCCTCAAGGACGCCTTGACCCAAGGCGCGCAACTGGCCGTTAAACAACTCGGCACGCCAGGCGGCTTCAGCAACAACCCGGACGTGAAGATCGAACTGCCGGGCAAACTCGGCAAAGTCGCGAAAAAAATGAAGCAGTTCGGGATGGGCGACCAGGTTGATCAGCTGGAAACCAGCATGAACAAAGCGGCTGAAACCGCCGCGACCCAGGCCCAGCCGATCCTGGTCGATGCTGTGAAAAAAATGAGCCTGTCCGACGCCAAGGGCATTCTCAGCGGCGGCAAGGATTCAGCCACTCAATACCTGGATAAATCCAGCCGCGAACAGATCCGCGCCAAGTTCCTGCCGATCGTCAAGCAAGCCACTGATCAGGTTGGCCTGGCCAAACAATACAACTCGTTCGCCGGCCAAGCCGCGACCCTCGGCGTGGTGGACGCGAAGAGCGCCAACATCGAAAGCTACGTGACTGAGCAGGCGCTGAACGGCTTGTTCGAGATGATCGGCAAGCAAGAAGAAACTATCCGCCAAAACCCGGCAGCTGCGGCAACCAGCCTCGCCAAGAAAGTCTTCGGCACGCTCTAAGCCTCACAGCAAAACCCTGTGGGAGCGGGCTTGCTCGCGAAAGCGGTGTATCAGTCAACGTTGATAGCGACTGACACACCGCCTTCGCGAGCAAGCCCGCTCCCACACAGGCTCGCTCCTGCAATAAGTCAGGCCTTTGCGGTAGACCTCGGTAAAGCCAGTCACCGCCCGCAAAACGACCGAACACTGGAAATCGATGAAGTAAGTCAGGTCCAGGTCATCGGCTTCGGTGTGCAGATACGAGCGTCCATACTTCACCGGCGCGTTGCGTAACAGTGTGCTGATGGCGATATAGCGAAAGGCCGAAAAGTCATTCTTGAACATGGACCAGTAAAACAGCGCTCGGGCGACGCGGCCGTTGCCGTCGCGAAACGGATGCTCGTAGCCCAAGGCAAAATGTAGCGCGATGGCTTTGATCAAGGGATGAATGTAATCCGCATGGAAGGGGTCGTTATTGGCTTGATTGATCCACTTCGCCAGCGCTTGCAAGCGTAATGCGAGCCCCGCCGCGGGAGGCGGTGTGTGGACGGTGTTGCCCTCGCCGTCCTGCACCACCACATCATCTTTGACCCTGAAAGTCCCGGGACTGTATTTCGCGTCGTCGATGCCTTCGACGCCCACGCAATGGATCGCCGCGATCAACTCGACACTCAAGGGTCGGTCACGCATTTCCCAGGCGAAATTCATCATCTTGTAATTGCCGATGACCATGCGTTCATCCGGCGTGCGCGGCAGGCGCTTGCGCTTGAGCATGTCCTTGGCCACTCGCGTGGTGGTAGCCGCGCCTTCCAGCTGGCTGCTGCTGATGGCTTCGTCTTCGATCAGGTCATTGAGCAGGTAACTGAAATGCGCCTGCTCACCAATCTGGCGACACATGTACGCCAACGTTGCAGTCGTCGCCTCTCGGTCGACGGTGGATATCGCGAGTTGCGCGACCGGTGTCAGCACAAAGTTGGCCCATTGGATCGGCTCGCCCAATGGCAACAGTCTTGCGTACTGGGCGGTGCGGGCCTTTTTGACCAGTGCCCAACAGAGATGGGTATCCAGGCCCGGCGCCCAGCGATGGCGCAAGTCATCAAACGGAAGGTAACGGCCTTGACCGTCCAGAGGCTTCAGCAGTACGAGGTAATCCGAAAGGCGTTCTTTGTGCGGAGATTGCGCCAGCAGGTCAAACACAGGGTCGGACCTGCCTCTCAGCGCAGGGGGCTTTTTCATTACGACTGCCTCAAGAACTCATCAAAACCGAGTCCGGAGTACAGCATTCAGCCCACTGCGACTCAATATCAGAGCATTCTGAAAATCCTGTAGGAAATCTATTGTGGGAGCAGGCGGCCCGGAGGCCGCCGAGATCACTCGGTTTCTTTCTTGATCCTGAACCACGCCGCATACAGCGCCGGCAGGAACAGCAACGTCAACGCCGTCGCTACGATCAATCCGCCCATGATTGCCACCGCCATCGGCCCGAAGAACACGCTGCGCGACAGCGGGATCATCGCCAGCACGGCGGCGAGTGCCGTCAGCACGATGGGCCGGAATCGGCGCACGGTGGCTTCGATGATCGCTTGCCACGGCTTGAGGCCGGCGGCGATATCTTGTTCGATCTGGTCCACCAGGATCACCGAGTTGCGCATGATCATCCCGGACAAGGCGATGGTCCCGAGCATGGCGACAAAGCCGAACGGTTGGCGGAACACCATCAGGAACAGGGTCACGCCGATCAAGCCCAATGGCGCTGTCAGAAACACCATCGCCGTGCGTGAGAAACTGCGCAGTTGCAGCATCAGCAAAGTCAGCACCACGACGATGAAAAGTGGTACGCCAGCTTTCACCGAGTTCTGTCCGCGAGCCGAATCCTCCACGGTGCCGCCGACTTCCAGCAAGTAGCCGTCCGGCAGTTCCGCGCGAATCGGGTCGAGGGTCGGCATGATCTGCTGCACCAGGGTCGCCGGTTGTTCCTTGCCGTAGATGTCGGCACGAATCGTCACGTTGGGCAGGCGGTTGCGGTGCCAGATGATGCCTTCTTCGAAGCCATATTCCAGGGTCGCGATCTGCGACAGCGCCACACTTTTGCCGTTGTCGGTCGGCACCGCGAGGCTCGGCAGCAGCGACAGTTCGGTGCGTTCATGCACGGTGCCGCGCAGCAGGATTTCGATCAACTCGTTGTCTTCGCGGTACTGGCTGACGCTGGAACCGGTCAGGGAGCTTTGCAAAAACTTCGACAGGTTGGCGGTGCTCACACCGAGGGCGCGGGCGCGATCCTGATCGACGTTCAGGTACACGACTTTGCTCGGTTCTTCCCAGTCCAGATGCACGTTGACCACGTGAGGATTCTCGCGAACCTTCTCCGCGACTTTGCGCGCCAAGGCCCGGACTTCTTCGATGTGTTCACCGGTCACGCGGAACTGCACCGGATAGCCAACGGGTGGGCCGTTTTCCAAACGTGTAACCCGCGAGCGCAGGGCCGGGAATTGTTCGTTGAGGGTTTCGATCAGCCAGGTGCGCAGGGTTTCGCGCTCCTCGATGGTCTTGGCCAGGACCACAAACTGGGCGAAGCTCGCGGCAGGAAGTTGCTGATCCAGCGGTAGGTAAAAACGCGGCGAACCGGTGCCGACGTAGGCCACGTAATTGTCGATGCCGGCGTGATCCTTCAACAGACCTTCAAGGCGTTTAACCTCGTCGTTGGTGTTGCTCAGGGACGCGCCTTCGGCCAGTTTGAGATCGACCATCAATTCCAGACGCCCCGAGGCCGGGAAGAATTGCTGCGGCACGAAGCGGAACAGGAAGATGGAGCCGATGAACAACACCACGGTCAGCACGATCACGGTCTTGCGCCAACGCACGCACCACTCCACCAAGCGCCGAACGCGCTGATAGAACGGCGTGCCATACGGGTCAGGCTGACCGCCCGTGGTGCCGTGTTTGGCGGCGTGAATCTTCGCCAGGTCCGGTAGGAGTTTTTCCCCGAGGTACGGCACAAACACCACGGCAGCAATCCACGAGGCCAACAGCGCGATAGTCACCACCTGGAAGATCGAGCGGGTGTATTCGCCGGTGCCCGATTGCGCAGTGGCGATCGGCAGGAAACCGGCTGCGGTGATCAACGTGCCGGTGAGCATCGGGAACGCGGTGCTGGTCCAGGCGAAGCTGGCGGCTTTGATTCGGTCGAAGCCCTGCTCCATTTTGATCGCCATCATTTCCACGGCGATGATCGCGTCGTCCACCAGCAAGCCCAAGGCCAGAACCAGTGCGCCGAGGGAAATCTTGTGCAGACCGATGCCGAGGTAATACATGCAGGCGAATGTCATCGCCAGCACCAGCGGAATCGCCAGCGCCACCACCATCCCGGTGCGCACGCCGAGGGAGAAAAAGCTCACCAGCAACACGATCGCCAGGGCTTCCACCAGCACTTGGACGAACTCGCCGACTCCGGTTTTCACCGCGGCGGGCTGGTCCGAGACCTTGCGCAATTGCATGCCGGCCGGAAGGTTTTTCTGGATGCGGTCGAACTCCACTTCCAGGGCCTTGCCCAGTACCAGAATGTCGCCACCGTCCTTCATCGCTACGGCCAGACCGATCGCGTCTTCAGCCATGAAGCGCATGCGCGGCGCCGGTGGATCGTTGAAACCGCGACGCACGTCAGCGACATCGCCGATACGGAACGTACGATCACCGACCCGGATCGGGAAGTTTTGGATCTGATCGACCGTCTGAAAATTCCCCGAGACCCGAAGCTGCAATCGCTCGCTGCTGGTTTCGAAGAATCCGGCGGTGGACACCGCGTTCTGTTCCTCAAGCGCCTGCTGCACAGCGGCCAGCGGCAAGCCGAGGGTGGCGAGCTTGACGTTGGACAGTTCGATCCAGATCTTCTCGTCTTGCAGGCCGAGCAGATCGACCTTGCCCACATCCTTGACTCGTTGCAGCTGAATCTGGATGCGGTCGGCGTAATCCTTGAGCACCGCGTAGTCAAAACCGTCGCCGGTCAGGGCGTAGATGTTGCCGAACGTGGTGCCGAATTCATCGTTGAAAAACGGCCCTTGAATGCCCGGCGGCAAGGTCTGGCGGATGTCGCTGATCTTCTTGCGGACCTGATACCAGAGCTCCGGGATCTGCGCCGAGTGCATCGAATCCCGGGCCATGAACGTCACCTGGGATTCCCCCGGACGCGAGAACGAGACGATGCGCTCGTACTCGCCGGTTTCCATCAGCTTCTTTTCAATACGCTCGGTGACCTGGCGCGAGACTTCCTGGGCCGTGGCCCCCGGCCAGTTGGTGCGGATCACCATGGCCTTGAAGGTGAACGGCGGGTCTTCGCTTTGGCCGAGCTTGGTGTAGGAAAGCGCGCCGACGATTGCCAGCAAGAGCATCAGGAACAGTACGATCTGGCGGTTACGCAGCGCCCATTCGGAAAGATTGAAACCCATCGGGGATTACTCCTTGTCCGCCAGATTGACCACGCGGTTGGAGCGATCCACCGGGCGCACTTGCTGCCCGTCATGCAGCACATGAACGCCGGCCGCCACCACCCAATCGCTGGCATTCAACCCTTCGAGCACCGGCACGGTTTTCTCACCGAAGGCACCGACCCGGACCGGGACTTTTTTCAACGTGTTGTTGGCACCGACCACCCACACGTAGGTGGCGCCGTTTTCGGCGGTGACTGCCGACAAAGGCACTGCGAGTGGCACGACTGCGGCGGTCTGGATAAACACCCGGGCGCTCTGGCCGAGTTCGGCGGGGACTTTGCCGGAGGTGAAGGCAATACGCGCCGCGAAGGTCCGGGATTTGGGATCGGCGGCGGGCGACAGTTCGCGGATGCGTCCGGTAAAACGCTGATCAGGCTGGGTCCAGAGCTCCACCGACACCGGTTGATCGACCTTGAATCGACCGAAGCTTTGCTCCGGCAGGCTGATCAACACTTCGCGCTCACCATCGGTGGCGAGGGTGAAGACAGTTTGCCCGGCAGCGACCACTTGGCCGACTTCCACCGCACGCTTGGCGACCACGCCGTCCTGAGGCGCACGCAGCACCGCGTAGCTCGCCTGATTGGTCGAGACGCTGAATTCGGCTTTGATTTGTTTGAGGCGCGCTTCACCGGATCGGTAAAGGTTTTCGGAATTGTCGTACGCAGACTTGCTCACCATCTGACGGTCCATCAGCGTCTTGTAGCGATCCCGCTCGGCGCGAACCAGGTTCAGATTGGCTTCGGCGGCGGCGACCTGAGCGCGAGTGGCTTCCAGTTGCAGGCGCACGTCCTGAGGATCGAGCTCGGCCAGGGGTTGATCGGCCTTGACCCGCTGGCCTTCCTCGACCAGTCGTCGGCTGACTTTGCCGCCAATGCGGAACGCCAGATCTGGCTCATATCGGGCGCGAACTTCACCGGGATAGCTTTCCATCGCCTGGGCCGAAGGCTGCGGCTGCACCACCATGGCCGGGCGCACACTGACTTGCGGCGCCTCCTCGTGACCGCACGCCGACAATAAAAAAGCCAGGCTGACTGGCAACGCGAGGGGCAAGGCATAGCGGAACATGGTGAAGGACCTTTCGCTAATGGTGCTTGGAATAATTATACTGGCGGGTATGTTATTAATAGCAAACTCACCAGTCCAGTATTAAAAGCGAAGAATGTCGAACAATCTTTCAGCATCTAATGGTCCGGGTCGCCCCAAGGATCTGGCCAAGCGCCAGGCCATCCTCGATGCGGCGAAGATTCTGTTCCTGAGTAATGGCTATGCCAGCACCAGCATGGATGCCGTGGCGGCCGAGGCCGGGGTGTCTAAACTGACGGTCTACAGCCATTTCAACGACAAGGAGACGCTGTTTTCCGCCGCCGTGGTAGCCAAGTGCGAAGAGCAACTGCCACCGCTGTTCTTCGAATTGCCCGACGGCATCGCGGTGAAAACCGTGCTGTTGAACATCGCCCGTGGCTTTCATCACCTGATCAATAGCGATGAGTCGGTGAACCTGCACCGCTTGATGATCAGCCTGGGCAGCCAGGACCCGAAGCTGTCGCTGATCTTTTTCGAGGCCGGGCCGGAGCGCATGCTGAATGGCATGGAGCGGTTGCTGGGCCACATCGATCAATCGGGCGCATTGAGCATCGATAAACCGCGCAATGCCGCCGAGCATTTCTTTTGCCTGCTCAAGGGCGCGGGGAATTTTCGCTTGTTGTATGGCTGCGGCGAGCCGTTGACCGGGGATGCGGCCGAGGAGCATGTGCTGGAGGTGGTGGAGTTGTTTATGCGGGCTTATCGGACAGAGGCAGTCTGAGAGATTGCCGGTGTTTGATCGGACGCCTTCGCGGGCAAGCCTCGCTCCTACAGGATCTGCGCTAACCCTGTAGGAGCGAGGCTTGCCCGCGAATGGGTCGACGCGATCCTAAGGCTTAAGCGCCTTCTTCGGATAAATGTCATACCGACTGGATTTGCCATCCAGCGCATGACTCGGCTTCGGCCCCGCAATGCACGGCGCCTTGCGCGGGCGCTTGACCACCACCCGATGGCTGGCTAACGCCAACGCCGCTTCAAGCAAGGCCGGCGCATCCGGGTCATCCCCCACCAGCGGGCGGAACAGGCGCATTTCTTTCTTCACCAGCGCGGTTTTCTCACGGTGCGGAAACATCGGGTCGAGGTAGATCACCTGGGGTGGCTCCCCTTCCCAATTGCGCATGACTTCAATCGAATTGCCCTTGAGCAAACGCATCCGCGCCACAATCGGCGCCACGTCGAAATCTTCCGCGCCACGCGCCAGGCCATCTTCGAGCAACGCGCCTATCAGCGGCTGGCGCTCGATCAGGCTCATCTCACAACCCAGGCTCGCCAGCACGAACGCATCCTTGCCCAGCCCCGCCGTGGCATCCAGCACCCGTGGGCGCACGCCTTGGGCGATGCCGACCGCCTTGGCGATCATCTGCCCCGTGCCGCCACCGAACAACCGACGATGCGCCGCACCGCCCTCGACGAAGTCCACCCGCACCGGCCCCGGCGCGTCAGGCCCCAGCTGTTGCAGCTGCAAACCCTGTTCGCCGACCTGCAAGGCAAACTCGCCGTCATCCACCTGCAAGGGCAAGCCCAGGCGCTCGGCCCATTGCTCGGCCTGTGGCTGAAACGCCGGGGCCGAGGCCTCGACATGGATGCGGCAGGCCGCGGGTTGTTCAATCATGGGAAAAGGTGCTCAAAAAATTAATGATCGGCAAAAAACGTCCGATAACAAAACTATCGAGCATTTTGCCAGAGCTGAGCGTCGACCGAGAAAAATGTCAGACATTCAAACCACATCCGTAGGCTACATATCGCGTCATGGCGATTATGGCCTGCGAAACTCCCAAGCACTGAGCGGCGTCAGTCACCTGTGGCAAGATTTCTTTGCCCAGGCCCTGGCCGAACAGTCGAGTGATGTGGTGCCTGCCTGCGGGACCTTTCCACCGGTTGACCTGGAAAGCCCGGTCGAGCCGACCGTCGGCAGCGAGCTCTACGCGCACATCGTGTCCCAGCGTGAATGCGATGTGACAGAAACCCAGGTCAAACCACCAGAGCCGCTGTTCCTGCCGATTGCCGAGTTCGAAATGGACCTGGCCGACAAACCTTTCCCGCCGTTCCCGCCGGAAGAAATCGTCGCCCAGCAGAAACAGCAGGACTTCGAAAGTGGCTGGGTACGCCCAATCGTACTCACCGCTGGCCAACCTGTACCCGAAGCCGGCCCGGCACCGCAGCCGCGTCCGCTGCACCTGCCAATCGCCGAATTCGAACTGCACCTGCTGGACAAACCGTTCCCGCCGTTCTCGCCCGAAGAACTGGTGGCGCAACAGAAACAACTCGATTTCGACAACGGCTGGGCACGCCCGATTATCCTGCAGAACCTGCGCATCGCCGCCTGATCCTCAGAATCTCTCAGCGACAGACCCACCACGGCCCCACATCCAGATGAAAGTGATTGCGATGGGCGGCGTTGTAATCCGGGCTCAACACCACACTGAACATATCGCAGGCGCCGTCGCGGACCTGGCGTAGAAATCGCGCGTCCTGATTATCCTTGGGCCAATCCTTGAGCACGCTGATCGCTCGGCCATCGGCCAGGCGAAAACCGGCAATATCCAGCGCGTTGGCGCCGGCATGCTGGCTGCGGGCACCGTTCTCGCGGTTGTACATGTTGCGGCAGGCGAAACTGCCGAGGTGATCGACCCGCGTCACCGCCTGGCCGTAAACCGCCTGAGACGCCGGTTGCAGGGCGTGGCGCTCGAACAGGGCGAACGCCACCGCCAACGGGCAACTGGCGAGGAAACTGCTGCTCAGGGCCACCTCGCCGCCTTGTACGCGCAGGGTGTTGGTCAACGGACATGTCGCGTCGGGGCTATCGGCCTGACGAGTGACGCGCAGACCGGAGCTGCTGAGGGCCTGATCGCAAAGCTGTGGATCATCGCGCAGACGCATCAGTTTGTAGCGGGTCAGAAAATTAGGTGCTGCATTCACGTCCAGCGGCGCCCAGGGATTCCACTGCGCAGGCACGGCGATCCACCCGCGCCAGACGCTCAGCCCCGCCGCCCCCACGATCAACAACACCAGCAGCAATCCCTTGGCAAAGCGCATCGTCAGCCTTTGAAAAACTGATTGGCCTTCGCGTAGGGCATGGAACGCGACGTGAAGCTGAAGGTGCCAGACGTCTTGATCTCTTCAGCCGCGCGGAAGAATTCGCCGTACGCCGCCAGGGCGAGCGCCGATCCGACGCTGATGCGCTTGACGCCCATCTCGCTCAGTTGCTCGACCGTCAACTTGAGCCCGCCGGACATCAATACATTGACCGGTTTCGGCGCCACGGCGCGGATCACCGCCAACACGTCTTCTGCACTGCGCAGCCCCGGCGCGTAAAGCACATCGGCGCCGGCTTCGGAGAACGCCTGCAAGCGGCGAATGGTGTCAGCGAGGTCTGGATTGCCGTGCAGGAAATTCTCCGCGCGGGCCGTCAACATAAACGGGAATGGCAGGCTGCGAGCTGCTTTCACGGCGGCTTCGACACGCGCTACAGCATGTTCGAAGCAGTAGATCGGCGCCTCTTCACGACCGGTGGCATCTTCGATCGAACCGCCGACAGCGCCCGCCTCGGCCGCACGCAAAATGCTCTGCGCGCATTCGTCTGGATCGTCGGCGAAACCGTTTTCCAGATCGACAGCTACGGGCAGATCAGTCGCCGCGACAATTGCCCGAACGTTGGCCAGGGTGTCGTCCAGCGACAATCCGCCATCGGGGCGAGCATTGGAAAAAGCATATCCGGCACTGGTGGTCGCCAGCGCCTCGAAACCCAGGCTGGCGAGCATTTTCGCCGAGCCGGCGTCCCACGGGTTGGGAATCACAAAAGCCCCCGCGCGTTCATGCAGCGCTTTGAACGCCTGGGCTCGAAGGGTTTGCGCATCCATTGGCAGGCTCCTGAGAAGAGGAAGAATTCACCTCAGAGCAGGCCAAGTTGCTCCGCGGCGGGTTCTCTGTATAGCTCAGGCAGCGGCGGCAAGCCAGGCAAACGCAGCATCAGTTTTGCGTGGAAACGTTGCGCGAGTTTCGCCGCCAGCAGGTTGTCCGCGGTGTGCAGGAAGATGTAAGGCGTGCGGCCCTCCTCGATCCACACAGCAATTTTCTCGACCCAGGGCACCAGGAACGGGTCATTGGCCTCCAGTTGCGGATGACCAATGAAGCGCACCTGCGGACATTGCGTAAACGCTGCCGGACGGGTTGGCACGTTGGGCTTTTTCGATTGGGCGTGGAGCACCGACGGATCGGTCGAGATGCAACTGAACAGCGCGCGCGGATCAAGGCAGATACGTTCGACACCCCGATCCAGCAGCAGCCGATTGAGCATGCGCTCGGCATCGCCCTTGGCAAAGAATTCGGGGTGGCGCACTTCGACCGCTAGCGGTCGGTCCACGGCGTCGATAAAACCGGCCAGCTCCGAGAGTCGTTGCGGAGTGAAGCTTTTCGACAATTGCAGCCACACCGGCGACACCCGCTCGCCCAACGGGCTGAGCAATTGCAGGAAAGTTTCGGCGGCAGTCAGTTGTTCGCGCAAGTCGCCGCTGTGGCTGATATCGCCGGGGAACTTGGCGGTGAAGCGAAAGTGTTCGGGCATGGTCTCGGCCCAGCGTTGCACGGTGGTGGCAGCCGGGCTCGCGTAGAAGGTCGTGTTGCCTTCAACGGCGTTGAACACTTGGGAATAGAGATTGAGGAATTCGGCGGGTTTGGCGTCTTGCGGGTAGAGATAGTCGCGCCAGGCGTTTTCACTCCAGGACGGGCAACCGAGGTAGTAAGGCAGCAACATCAGATGTACAGGTCGAGGCCCAGCACATCGGCATCCCAATCGACAAAACCGGCGGTGCTCAGGTAGCTGGCCAGGGCCATCGCCACGCTTTTGCTCATGGCACGGTGGTAAATCATGTCTTGCTGACGGGCGGGAAGATTGCTCAAACGTTGTGCGGAAGCTTTGGCAGCACGAGCGGCCAATTGCTCTTCAGTCGGGATTTCCAGCTCGCCGTCGATGTCATCGACGGATTCATCCAGCGCTACATTGCCTTTGCGAGGCTTGCGCTTGATGGGGTAGGACTGAGAGGAAAGACCGTCTATACGCATAAGTGCATCTCGGTATCAGTGATGGCAGTTTAGTGGCGCGCGGACCACTTCGCAAACTGTCGAGTGATAACTAGAACACATAAAAGGAAAAAGGTTTAAAGCTGGGGGTTAGAAACTGACGATTGGCGGTATCCGTCAGATCGCTTTCGCGGGCAAGCCTCGCTCCTACAGGGGTTAGCGCAAATCCTGTAGGAGCAAGGCTTGCCTGCGAAGGCGGCGTGTCAGTTAATAATGATGTCGCATGACACTACGCTTTCGCGAGCAAGTCGAATCGTCGCACCGCCGCTCCCACAGGGGATCAGCGTGCCTTCGGGGTCGCAACCTTGTCGCGCAGATAAACCGGCTGCGCCTCATCCGCGACAATCGCCTCGCCCCGCTCCCAGGCAAACCGCGCCAGGGTCAGCAGGTCTTCGGCATGCGGCAACATCCCCGCGTCCTGCCCGCTCAGGCTGACACCGATGCGCTCGGCGTAGCTCCAACCGGTGCCCGCGCCAAACCACTCGCCACTGGCATCCGCCGGCAACGCTGCCACTTCCGGTGGCAACACAGCTTCATTGCCGACCAGCCGCATCTCCCCCGCCGTTTCGCGGTAGCAACCCCAATACACTTCGTCCATCCGCGCATCGATGGCCGCCGCGACCTGGCTCACACCGTGTTCACGGTAGGCGCGCTGGGCCAACACGGCCAGGTTCGACACCGGCAACACCGGGCGTTCCAGGGCAAATGCCAAACCTTGCACCACGCCGATGGCAATCCGTACGCCGGTGAAAGCCCCCGGCCCGCGACCAAACGCGATGGCATCCACCGCTTGCAGGGTAGTCCCTGCGTCGGCCAGCAGTTGCTGGATCATCGGCAACAGTTTTTGCGCGTGCAGGCGCGGGATCACCTCGTAATGGCTCGTAACCTTGCCGTCGTGCAGCAAGGCAACGGAGCAAGCTTCAGTCGCGGTGTCCAGGGCCAGCAAGGTGCTCATCGATGTTTCCGTAAGAGAGGTCAGAAAAAGTGCGCCAGTATAAACAACTACGGCCCGCAAGCGGGCCGTAGAAGATGAAGCGTTTAAGACTTTTCAGTTCAGCGCTTCAAGCACCTTGCCGGTGATCGCTTCAACCGAGCCAACACCTTCGATGTGGCTGTACTTCGGCTTGCCCTGAGCGGTGGACAGTTCCTGGTAGAACTTGACCAATGGCTCGGTCTGCGCGTGGTAGACCGACAGGCGATGACGCACGGTTTCTTCGGTATCGTCTTTGCGTTGTACCAGTTCGTCGCCGGTGATGTCGTCTTTACCGGCAATTTTCGGCGGGTTGTAGACGATGTGGTACACGCGGCCAGAAGCCTCGTGCACACGGCGACCGGCGATACGCTGGACGATGTCTTCGTCTTTGACGTCGATTTCGACCACGTGGTCCAGTTCGACGCCGGCTTTCACCAGGGCTTCAGCCTGGGGAATGGTGCGCGGGAAACCGTCGAACAGGAAACCGTTGGCGCAATCAGCCTGGCTAATGCGCTCTTTAACCAGATTGATGATCAGGTCATCGGAGACCAGACCACCGCTGTCCATGACGCTTTTGGCGA
Source organism: Pseudomonas sp. NPDC087342 (assembly GCF_044744265.1). Lineage (NCBI taxonomy): Bacteria > Pseudomonadati > Pseudomonadota > Gammaproteobacteria > Pseudomonadales > Pseudomonadaceae > Pseudomonas > Pseudomonas sp. NPDC087342. The sequence goes on along the minus strand of NZ_JBIUXZ010000026.1, from coordinate 54,050 downwards.
TCAGGCCCAGCTCGGTGCCGGCCTTGACCGCTGCACGCAGCATGTCGCCAGTGGAGATTTGCGGAATGCCGAATTTCTCGGTGATGAACTTAGCCTGAGTACCTTTACCGGCCCCGGGAGCTCCCAGCAGAATGACGCGCATCGATGTGCTCCTCAATTTTTTATATAGATAACGTCAGATTCGCCTCGTGGGGCCAATCTCAAAAATAGGGTCGTGGCCGCCCAAACGGCCAAAGGCTGATCAAGATACACAGCAGGCCCTGACCACACAAGCCGCCGAAAGTCGGAGAAACCCGCGCCGGTTGCGACCTTTGGACGGGGTACCCCAAGTCGCAACCCCGTCATTAACTGTCGCCTGCCAGACCTTTTCGGCCCTTCGCCCACAGGCACCCGGCGCAGGTGCCAAGTGCCCGGACCCAAGAGGAAAATCTTAGCCGGTATTTCGCAAACCGGCGGCAATCCCCGCCACAGACACCAGCAACGCCTGTTCTACCGGGCTGCCCTGCGCCACTTCCTGTTGCCGCGAACGGGCCAACAACTCGGCCTGCAATAGATGAAGCGGGTCAAGGTAGGTGTTGCGCAGGCGAATGAATTCCAGGGTGTCTGGGCTATGTGCCAGTAGCTGCGACTGACCGGTCAGCCCAAGGACCACTGCGCAGGCCTGCGACAATAGGTCGCGTAAATGCGCGCCCAAAGGAAGCAAATCGGGCTCGACCAGCCGCTGATCGTAAGACTGGGCGATGTCTGCGTCGGCCTTGGCCAGCACCATTTCCAGCATGTCGATGCGGGTACGGAAGAACGGCCATTGCTCGCGCATCTGTCCCAGCAACTCACCTTCGCCACGTTCCAGCGCCTTGCTCAGGGCCGCTTCCCAGCCTAACCAGGCCGGCAACATCAGGCGCGTCTGGGTCCAGCCGAAGATCCACGGAATGGCGCGCAGGCTTTCGATTCCGCCCGCACGGCGTTTGGCCGGACGACTGCCCAACGGCAAACGTCCGAGTTCCTGTTCCGGGGTCGATTGACGGAAATACTCCACAAATTGCGGATTTTCCCGCACCACGGCGCGGTAAGCCTTGACGCCATCGGCGGCCAATTCGTCCATCAAGTGGCGCCAGGCAGGCTCCGGCGGTGGTGGCGGGAGCAAGGTCGCTTCGAGCACTGCCGCCAGATACAGATTGAGGTTTTGCTCGGCGATGTCCGGCAGGCCGAATTTGAAACGAATCATTTCCCCTTGCTCGGTGGTGCGGAAACGTCCCGCCACCGACCCTGGTGGCTGCGACAGAATCGCCGCGTGAGCCGGGCCGCCACCACGACCCACGGTGCCACCGCGACCGTGGAACAACAGCAGCTCCACTTGTTGCTCGCGGCAAATATCCACCAAGCGTTCCTGCGCCCGATATTGCGCCCAGGCCGCTGCCGTGGTGCCAGCGTCCTTGGCCGAGTCGGAATAACCGATCATCACTTCCTGCGGCCCTTGCAGACGCGCGCGATAGCCCGGCAGCAGCAACAGCTTTTCAATCACCGGGCCGGCGTTGTCGAGGTCGGCGAGGGTTTCGAACAATGGCACCACGCGCATCGGCCGCAGTACGCCGGCTTCTTTGAGCAACAACTGCACGGCCAGTACGTCGGAAGCGGCGCCGGCCATGGAGATCACATACGAGCCGAGGGACGCGCCCGGTGCAGCGGCGATTTCCCGACAGGTCGCCAACACTTCGGCAGTGTCGGCGGATGGTTTGAAGTAAGCCGGCAGCAAGGGGCGACGGTTGTTCTGTTCGCGCATCAGGAAAGCGATGCGCTCTTCCTCGCTCCAGTCTTCGTAGCGACCGAGGCCCAGGTAATCGGTGATTTCGGTCATGGCGGCGGTGTGGCGGGACGAGTCCTGCCGCACGTCGAGACGCACCAGGAACAAGCCGAAAGTCACCGCACGGCGCAGGCAATCAAGTAACGGACCATCGGCGATCACGCCCATGCCGCACTCGTGCAGCGAGTTGAAGCACAGCTCCAGTGGATCGAGCAGGTCGCGGTTGTTTTGCAACACATCGGCGGGTGCCGGCGTGGTAGTGGTCAACGAGGCATGCGCCCAATTGCGCGTCGCCCGCAGACGTTCGCGCAGTTGCTTGAGTACCGCGCGGTAAGGTTCGGCACTGTCGCCGGCCTTGGCTTTCAGGGCTTCGCTCGCCTGCTGCATCGACAACTCGGCGGCCAGGTGATCGACATCGCGCAAGTACAAATCAGCGGCCATCCAGCGCGCCAGCAACAGCACTTCGCGGGTCACGGACGCCGTGACATTCGGGTTGCCGTCGCGGTCGCCGCCCATCCACGAGGCGAAGCGGATCGGTGCCGCCTCCAATGGCAAACGCAGGCCAGTCGCCGTGTGCAGCGCTTGATCAGCCTTGCGCAGGTAGTTGGGGATCGCCTGCCACAGCGAATGCTCGATCACCGCAAAGCCCCATTTGGCTTCGTCAACGGGGGTCGGACGCGTGCGGCGGATTTCTTCGGTGTGCCACGCTTCGGCGATCAGGCGCTGCAATTTCGCCTGGATCTGCTCACGCTCGGCGGTGGTCAGGTCACGGTGGTCCTGAGCCGCCAGTTGCGCGGCGATGGCATCGTATTTCTGGATCAGGGTGCGGCGCGCGACTTCGGTCGGGTGTGCGGTCAACACCAGTTCGATTTCCAAGCGACCGAGTTGCCGGGCCAGGGATTCGGCGCTGTGGCCTTCGGCGCGCAAGCGGGCGAGCAGTTCCGGCAGCACCCGGGCTTCGAACGGCGCGGGCTGCGACTCTTCGCGGCGGTGGATCAGCTGATATTGCTCGGCGATATTGGCCAGGTTGAGAAACTGGTTGAACGCCCGCGCCACCGGCAGCAACTCGTCTTCGCTCAACTGGTTGAGGCTGGCGCTGAGTTCGGCGTCCATCGAGCCGCGACGGTCGGCCTTGGCGCCCTTGCGAATCTGCTCGATCTTGTCGAGAAAACCGTCCCCGTACTGTTCACGAATGGTGTTGCCCAACAGTTCACCCAACAGGTGAACGTCCTCGCGCAAGCGTGCATCAATATCGGTCATCAGCAGTTCTCCAGCAAAAAATCCGGGCGGCTTTAACAGCATGCTTTGAAGTCCAAGAGTGCCGCCGTAAAGCGCTTCTTACAAGCAAACGACGAAGGGACTTTAAACCTTAGGCGATAAAGCTAGTCTCAACAGTAAGCCGTACAACGGCTTACCGGCAGCCACCGCCGGACACTCACCCTGCCTGCCACCCGCAGGTGCGACATGAGGTCTTTATGAAAATCCGTGAGCTAGCCCAGCATTGGGAAGAAAACGCCAAGGGTCGCCTGACCGACACTGGCTACGCGATTCACCTGGACGTGGAAGCCGCCGCACGGCTGGCAGCGATCACCGAGATGTACCCGAAACGGCATCCCGAAGAACTGCTGGGCGAACTGATCGGCGCGGCGCTGGAAGAGCTCGAAGCGAGCTTCCCGTATGTGAAAGGACAGACCGTGGTCGCCACCGATGAAGAAGGCGATCCGCTGTACGAAGACGTCGGTCCGACCCCGCGTTTCCTCGCGTTGTCCCGTCGGCATTTGCATGATTTGTCAGCCAGTGACGACAAGCCAAAACATTGATCCAGCAGAGATAAATCTGTGGGAGCGAGCCTGCTCGCGAAGGCGTAAGCCCAGTCAAAATCATGTTGGCTGACCTACCGCTTTCGCGAGCAGGCTCGCTCCCACATGGGCTGTGACACCCCTCAAAATAGGTGTAATCCCGAGCCCTGAAATAGCCGGGAATACCGCCGCACATCGCGAAAGTTCCCGTCCTAGAGCCCTGTCCGTTCGGTCAAAGTTTTTTTAGGCAATACGCCATCTTCTCTGAACTTTTGAAAAACCCCTCGGGTCGTACCCATTAACCACGCCTGGTACGGCCGTTTCAAATCACGCTTTGAAAGTACGGTTACGGCTCCTTACACCAGGATGGATTTAGATGTTTTTCAGGAGATATCCAATGGAGTTGAAGACCATGACGACCAGCACTGCCAAATCCTCGTTTACCCACCTGCGCGGTCTGAAATTGGCTGCCTTGGCGATCGGCAGCACCTTCGTACTCGCCGGTTGCGCTGGCAACCCGCCGACCGAGCAATACGCCGTGACCCAGTCCGCCGTGAACAGCGCCGTCAGCGCCGGTGGTACTGAATTCGCAGCCGTGGAAATGAAGTCCGCCCAGGACAAACTGAAACAAGCCGAAATCGCCATGCACGACAAGAAGTATGAAGAAGCCCGCACCCTGGCCGAACAAGCCGAGTGGGACGCTCGTGTAGCAGAACGCAAAGCCCAGGCGATGAAAGCCGAACAGGCTGTGAAGGATTCCCAGAAAGGTGTTCAGGAACTGCGTCAGGAAAGTCAGCGCACTGTGCAGTAAGCGCGCATCCGGACCACACGCCTGAAGCTCTTATCGATAGAAAGGACGAACCATTATGCGTAAACAATTGATGATCCCCGCTCTCCTGGCCGCAAGCGTCGCTCTGGCTGCCTGCTCCACCCCGCCGAATGCGAACCTGGAACAGGCCCGCGTGAACTACTCCGGCCTGCAAGCCAACCCGCAAGCCAGCAAAGTCGCGGCCCTTGAGACCAAAGACGCCAGTGATTACCTGGACAAGGCCGACAAGGCTTACCAGGACAAACAGGACCAGGCTAAAGTCGATCAACTGGCTTACCTGACCAACCAGCGCGTAGAAGTGGCCAAGCAGACCATCGCCCTGCGCACCGCTGAAGCGAATCTGAAAAACGCCGCCGCCCAACGTGCCCAAGCGCGTCTGGACGCTCGCGACCAGCAGATCAAGCAACTGCAAGACAGCCTGAACGCCAAGCAAACCGATCGCGGTACGTTGGTGACCTTCGGTGACGTGCTGTTCGCAACCGACCGTGCTGACCTGAAATCCAGCGGTCTGGTGAACATCAACAAACTGGCGCAATTCCTCCAGGAAAACCCGGACCGTAAAGTGATTGTCGAAGGCTACACCGACAGCACTGGCAGCGCTGGCCACAACCAGCAACTGTCCGAGCGTCGTGCCGATTCGGTACGTACCGCACTGGTGAAAATGGGCGTTGATCCAGCGCGCATCGTCGCTCAGGGTTATGGCAAGGAATACCCGGTTGCCGAAAACGGCAGCGTCTCGGGCCGCGCGATGAACCGTCGGGTGGAAGTGACCATTTCCAACGACAACCAGCCAGTGGTGCCACGTTCGGCTGTTAGCTCGAACTAAGCGTCACGCTGAAACACCAAAGCCCCGCCTGATCTGATCAGGCGGGGCTTTTTGTTGCCTCTCTGTAGGAGCGAGGCTTGCCCGCGAAGAGGCCATTACTGGCGCCAAAAGCTTCGCGGGCAAGCCTCGCTCCTACAGGGTTCTTATTGCTCGAGCTTCTGCGGGGTTTCCTGGCCCATGCAGCGCACGGCTTTTTTCTGGCCGTTGATCAATACGCCGGTCAGGCCTTTCTGTTCGGTGTCGAACAGCACCAGTACGCCATCAATGCACTGGGCCACTTGCGGCGCTGGGTCCAGGGCGACTTTGTAGTCTTCACCCGGCACGGTCTTGAGCATGGTGAATTCGTTGAGCAGCAGCGCATCCTCGGGCTTGGCGAAGTGCAGGTAGCCGTAGTACCACAGCACCCCGACGGTGCCGAGGATGGTGCAGATACCGGTGATGATCAGCGGGATGGCGTTACGTTCTTCACTCATTGCGGACTCTCTGGTGGTTCATCTTTTGAATTGACGGGCACCGGGTAATTCGGGATTTCACCCAGGCGGCGCAGACCGTTGAAATGTTGCGGGTCTTCGAGATAACGCAGCATCACCTGACGCCAGACCGGGTCGGCGAAGGTCTGCACATGACCGCCTCGGGTCAGTTGCAGCACCCGCGGTGGCGGCGCAGCTTGATACAGACGAATGCCGTTGGAAAGGGGTACGAGGTTGTCGTCGATGCTGTGGTAGATCAGTTTCGGCACGCCTTTGAGCTGCGCCATGGAGTTGATCGCGCTGTCGCCGTCCGGCACCAGCCACGACAACGGCACCTGGAACGGCCAGGTCAGCCATGAAGTGGTCAGGGCAAATCGGCCGACATCACGATAGCTGGCGGGCGCGCCGTCGAGGACCAACGCCTTGATCTGAGGCTGGCGTTCCGGGTGCTGGACCAGGTAATGCACAGCCATCGACCCGCCGAGGCTCTGCCCTAGAATGATCACCGGCGCTCCCTTGACCTCGGGCGCCTGGTCGAGCCATTTGAACGCCGCGTCGATGTCCTGATAGATCTCCGGCAGGCTCGGATTGCCTTCGGACAAGCCATAACCGCGATAGTCCACCAGCAACACTTGGTAACCCTCTTTCGGCAACCACCAACTGCCGCCCAAGTGATAAGACAGGTTGCCGCCATTGCCATGCAGGTGCAGGACCGTGCCTTTAACCTCGACACCTTTGGCCACCGGCAGCCACCAACCGTGCAGCTTCACGCCGTCGGCGGTGGTCAGGGTGAGATCGCGGAATTCGAGTTTGGCCTTGTCCGGGGTGAACGGCTGGCCGGGCTCGGGGTAGAACAACAGCGAGCTGCAACCGCCGAGGGTCAGGAGCAGGCAGACGATGCCGAGGATTCTCATCCGTTGAAACCTCGCACTAACATTTGATTAGAGGTCTGTAGGAGCGAGGCTTGCCCGCGAAGAACGATAACGCGGTGTACCTGCTGGATCGCGTCTTCGTTTTTCGCGGGCAAGCCTCGCTCCTACGGGGGTTGTGGTGCTTACAAGATGTTGGAGTAATCCGCTTCGATCCGGTCCAGGCTCAAGTGATTGAGGAAGTTGGAGAAGCACATCCATGCCGACAGCGCGTTCAAGTCGCGGAACTGGTCCGGCAAATACTTGGGCGCGACCACCAGGCCTTCGTCCACCAATTGGCGCAAGGTGCGCATGTCTTCCAGCGTGGTCTTGCCGCAAAACAGCAGCGGTATCTGCTCAAGCTTGCCCTTACGCACGGCCAACTGAATGTAGTTGTAAACCATGATAAAGCCCTTGAGGTAGGACAAGTCTTTGGTAAATGGCAGACCATTCGGCACCGAGCCACGGAAAACCCGACTGGCGTTGCCGTAGCTTTCGGCCATTTCGAAGCCTTGCTCGCGGAAGAACTCGAACACCTGCAGGAAGTCCGCGCCCTCCTCCACCATGTGAATGGCGCGGGTACGGTTGGTCAGTTTGCGCAGGCGGCTCGGGTAGGAGGCGAAGGTGATGATTTCCATCAGGATCGCCAGGCCCTCCTGGGTCACCGTCGACGAGGGCGGGCCCTTGGACAGGAAGGTGCAGATCGGCTGGTTCAAGCCGTTGAGGGTCGTGCCCACGTGCACCAGCCCTTCATGAACTTCCAGGGCGCGCACGTCACGTTCGTTGAACATCGCGTCGGTGCGGATCTTGATGTAGTCGGCACCGGCCGCCGCATCGGCGACGATCCCGTCGGACTCGAACACCCGAATGGTTTCCTCGGCCTCGCCAAACACCTTGTTCAAACGGGTTTGCAGCAAGTGCACGGCGTCCTTGGCGGTGAGGATTTTCGGTTCATCCTTCAGATCGCCACGGCCATCGATGTTGTTCAAGTAGTCGGACATCATCAGGCCAAGGTCAGCCAGTGTCGGGTCGCCGGCGTGGAACGCGTCGGACGCGGCGCCATACAACTCTTGGGAAATCAGGCCGAAATCCTCGGTGCCGCGCGCTTCAAGCATGCGCACCACCATCCGGTATTCCTTGCACATGCGCCGCATGATCTGGCCGACCGGGTTGAACTGGCCGAGCTGGCGGGTGATGTCACGCTCGATGTTCTGGAATTCCAGTTTGACCTTGCTGGAATCGAAGGACAGCGGCCGATTCAGGTAATAGTCGCGGTCCACGGCCGGCATTTCCTTGCCCTTGCCCTTGAGGAAACCCTTGCGGATGCTGTCGTCCCACTTGACCGCATCGAGGACGCGAATCGGCGTCTGCGCCAGCACTATGCGATCGGACAAAATGCGTATCGTCTGCTGGTAATCGTCCACCCGAAACTCCTGTAGAAAAACCGTTAGGTGCTGGATTTATTTGGCTTTGGCTTTGGCCAGGCGCTGGTAGCGCACCGCTTCGACGAACACATCGGAATTGGCCGGGTCGTCGAGGTAAGCGAAGACCTGGTTCATGTCAGTGTTGATCAGCACACCCTCGCCATCGTCAGTCTGGAAGCCTTCACCGCTGAGGGCTTTTTGCCCCAGGGCCTGGTTGATCTGCTCGAGGTCGAGGTTGTAGACCACCAGTTCGTGCTTTTCGTTGAGCTCGAAGCCGGCAATCGTGAAATGCCCGCCAAATCTGGCTGGCACCGGCGCCGACAAATACCAGCGATTGCCGTGGCGGGACACCGTGAAGGGATAGGCCTCGCGCTCGCGGGGCTTGGCCTTGAAGTAACTGACGGCCTGATAGCGGTTGTCGCCGAGGCGTGTGAGCTCAAGGTTCATCGGTTCGCCCCAGGCATTGGTGCTGGTCCATTTGCCGAGCAGCCCTTTAGGCGCGGGTTCGCTCGAAGGCAGCGGTTCCTTGAAAGTCACCAGACAGCCACTGAGCAGCAGGAACGACAAGGCGATCACAACGACGCGCCAGGCTTTCATTCAATACTCCCTATGAACACACGCAGACCTCATGTGGCCACCGACCCTCTGTAGGAGCGAGGCTTGCCCGCGAAGGCGTCGTGTCAGTCAACACATATGCTGAATGTCAAACCGCCTTCGCGGGCAAGCCTCGCTCCTACAGGGGATACGGGGTTACACCGACGCCAATACCAAATGCATATACCGCGTGAGGATACCGAGCATTTCGGCTTCGGTTGCAGGCTCGGCGTCGTTGAGCAGGCCCTGATATTCCATCCGTCCGATAATGGCCGTCAACACTTTGGCATCCTGTTGTGGCTCGCGGGAACCCAATACTTCGAAAAGCTGGCAGGTGCCCTGCAACAGAATCTGCTGATGGGAGCGCACCAACAGCGCCAGGCGCGGGTTGAGCAGCGCTTCTTGGCGGAAGGCTTGCTCGGCCATCAAGTGCTCGCGGCGATTGATCAACTGCCGGTGGACATAGTCCGCCATCAGCCGCGCAATATCGTCGGCCAACTGCGAGCGAGACTCCGGAGTGCCATCGCCGCTGACGACCATCTCTCGCAGCAGGCCTTCGTTGCTGGCCCACAGCTTGCCCATGTAAGCGGCGCTGCGCTCCACGTATTGGGCGAAGGTATCGGTGAGCAGGTCATCGATATCCTTGAAATAGTAAGTGGTGGCCGACAACGGCACACCGGCCTCTGCCGCCACCGCACGGTGACGCACGGCCCGCACGCCATCGCGCACGACAATGCGCATGGCCGCATCGAGAATGTCCTGTCGACGCTGTTCGCTGCCCTGCCGGCTGGCCTTGCGGCCCTGGTACTGAACACTTTCAGCGACCGCAGTGGCGATACCCGCTGCACCTTCTTGAGCCATTGCACGATTCACGACAGGTAATCCCTCTTACGTCAAAAGTAACCAATTGATACGTTTGTACCAGACAGGCAATAAAAAGCCGCCTGTTTTAGGCGGCTTTTTAACTGAAACGTTTACGCTTGCGGCCGCATGTGCGGGAACAGGATCACGTCTCGAATCGACGGTGAGTTGGTCAGCAACATCACCAGACGGTCGATGCCGATCCCTTCACCGGCCGTTGGCGGCATGCCGTACTCCAGCGCGCGAACGAAGTCGGCGTCGTAGTGCATGGCTTCGTCGTCACCGGCATCCTTGTCGGCCACCTGGGCCATGAAGCGTTCGGCCTGGTCTTCCGCGTCGTTCAACTCGGAGTAGGCGTTGGCGATTTCACGGCCGCCGATGAACAGCTCGAAACGGTCGGTGACGTTCGGGTTGTCATCGTTACGACGGGCCAGCGGCGACACTTCGAACGGGTACTGGGCAATGAAGTGCGGCTGTTCCAGTTTGTGTTCGACCAGCTCTTCGAAAATCATTACCTGCAACTTGCCCAGGCCTTCGAAGCCCAGCACCTTGGCGCCAGCCTTTTTGGCGATAGCACGAGCCTTGTCGATATCGGTCAGGTCGTCAGCGGTCAGCTCAGGGTTGTACTTGAGGATCGAGTCGAACACCGACAGACGCACGAACGGTTCGCCGAAGTGGAACACTTTGTCGCCGTAAGGCACGTCGGTGCTGCCCAGAACCAGCTGCGCGAGTTCGCGGAACAGTTCTTCGGTCAGGTCCATGTTGTCTTCGTAGTCGGCGTAGGCCTGGTAGAACTCCAACATGGTGAATTCAGGGTTGTGACGCGTCGAAACACCTTCGTTACGGAAGTTGCGGTTGATCTCGAACACTTTCTCGAAACCGCCAACCACCAGACGCTTGAGGTACAGCTCCGGCGCGATACGCAGGAACATTTCCATGTCCAGCGCGTTGTGGTGCGTTTCGAAAGGCTTGGCCGCCGCGCCACCCGGGATGGTTTGCAGCATCGGGGTTTCGACTTCGAGGAAGTCGCGCTTCATCAGGAAGCTGCGGATGTGCGCAATCACTTGCGAACGCACGCGGAAGGTCTGACGCACGTCTTCGTTGACGATCAGGTCAACGTAGCGCTGGCGGTAGCGCTGCTCGGTGTCGGTCAGGCCGTGGTGCTTGTCCGGCAACGGACGCAGGGATTTGGTCAGCAAGCGCACTTCGGTCATTTCGACGTACAGGTCGCCCTTGCCGGAACGCGCCAGGGTGCCAACGGCGGCAATGATGTCGCCCATGTCCCAGGTTTTCACCGAGGCCAGGGTTTCTTCGGACAGGGTTTTACGGTTGACGTAAACCTGAATGCGCCCGGTCATGTCCTGGATCACCATGAACGAGCCACGGTTGAGCATGATGCGACCGGCAACCTTGACCGGAATTGCAGCCTCTGCCAGCTCTTCCTTGGTCTTGTCCGCGTATTGCTTCTGCAGTTCTTCGCAGTAGTTTTCGCGGCGGAAGTCGTTCGGGAAGGCATTGCCCTTGGCGCGCTCGGCAGCCAGCTTTTCCTTGCGCAGGGCGATCAGGGAGTTTTCTTCCTGTTGCAGGGCTTGCGGGTCGAGTTCTAGGTCGCTCATGTCTTTAAATATTCCATCAGGTTCGTTGCCCCCGGCATTCGCCGGGGTTCGCGGGCAAGCCTCGCTCCTACAGGTATCCGAAGATCCTGTAGCGCGTGCTTTAGAGCCCTTGTTTCAAGCTTGCTACCAGATATTCGTCGATATCGCCGTCGAGCACCTTGTCGCAGTCACTGCGTTCGATGTTAGTGCGCAAATCCTTGATTCGCGACGCATCGAGCACGTAAGAGCGAATCTGGTGACCCCAGCCGATGTCCGACTTGGTGTCTTCCAGAGCCTGGGAGGCGGCGTTGCGTTTCTGCACTTCCTGCTCGTACAAGCGCGCCCGCAACATTTTCATCGCGGTGTCTTTGTTGGCGTGCTGGGAGCGTTCGTTCTGGCAGCTGACCACGGTGTTGGACGGTACGTGGGTGATACGTACGGCCGAGTCGGTGGTGTTTACGTGCTGACCACCGGCACCGGAGGAGCGGTAGGTGTCGATGCGCAGGTCCGACGGGTTGATGTCGATTTCGATGTTGTCATCGATTTCCGGCGACACGAACACGGCCGAGAACGAGGTGTGACGGCGGTTGCCCGAGTCGTACGGGCTCTTGCGCACCAGACGGTGCACGCCGATCTCGGTACGCAACCAGCCAAAGGCGTATTCGCCCTTGATGTGGACGGTGGCGCCCTTGATCCCGGCGACTTCACCGGCCGACAGTTCCATGATGGTCGCGTCGAAACCGCGTTTGTCAGCCCAGCGCAGGTACATGCGCAGCAGGATGTTGGCCCAGTCCTGGGCTTCGGTGCCGCCGGAGCCGGCCTGGATGTCCAAGTAGGCGTTGTTGGCGTCCATCTCACCGCTGAACATGCGACGGAACTCGAGTTTTTCCAGGGACTCGCGCAGACGCTCGACTTCGGTCGCGACGTCATCGACGGCGGCCTGGTCTTCTTCTTCGGCGGACATCAGCAGCAGTTCTTTGGCATCGGCCAGGCCAGTGTGCATCTCGTCGAGGGTTTCGACGATCTGCGCCAGCAGCGAGCGCTCGCGCCCCAGTTCCTGAGCGTACGACGGGTTGTTCCAGACTGCCGGATCTTCAAGCTCGCGATTGACTTCAGTCAGACGCTCATGCTTTTGATCGTAGTCAAAGATACCCCCGAATAGTTTCGGAGCGCTCGGACAGGTCCTTGATACTGTTAAGGATCGGGTTGATTTCCATGGCGGGCAGCACTCGTTGGCGAACTTTTGAAAGCCGGCGAGTATAACGTAATCAAGCTGTCACGGCAGCCCGCCTGGCGGCTTTAGCTGCGAATGGTCTCACTGGTGCAACCTGTGGGAGCGGGCTTGCTCGCGAAGAGGCCTTGTCAGTCAGCATTGATGTGAATGACGCACCACCTTCGCGAGCAAGCCCGCTCCCACAGGGGGATTGGGTTTGATCCCCCTACTCAGTTGCGGCCGGCAGTTACGCCGCCATCAACCGGCAATACGGTGCCGGTAATCCACGAGGCCTGGTTCGATGCCAGGAACAGAATCGCTTGCGCCACATCCGCCGGCTGGCCGTTGCGCCCCAGCGGGTGGAAGGCATTGAAGGTCGGCAGGGTTTCCTTGACCTGTTCGGCGGTCATGAATGTGCCGTACACCGGGGTTTCCACCACGGCCGGGGCGACGGTGTTGATGCGGATATTGAGCGAGGCCAGCTCGAGGGCGAGGTTGCGGGTCAAGGCGTGTACGCCGGCATTTGCTGCGGAATAAGCCGCCGACGGCGTGGCGCCGATGGCTTGAATCGCCCACAGGGAACCGGTTTGCACGATCGCGCCGCCACCGCGCAGTTGCATCGCTCGGGCCGCCGCCTGGGCCATGAAGAATTTGCCCTTGAGGATGATGTCGAGGAAACCGTCGTACTCGCGCTCATCGACTTCAAGGAACGGTTTGGGGCTGAACACCCCGGCGTTGTTGATCAGGATATCGACGCCGCCAAACGCGCGGGTCGCCTCATCCACCAATGCCTGAGCGGTGGCCGGGCTGGCGATGTCGCCGGCGACAAAACGTACGTGGGTGCCGCTCGGGTCGATGGCTTCTGCGGCCAGGGCCAGTTTTGCCTGGTCGCGACCACCGATCACCACCGAGGCGCCGGCAGCGACCAATTGCTCGGCCACTTCTTTGCCGATACCTGAACCGCCGCCCGTGACAATGGCCACCTTCGAAGAAAAGTCGTACATGAAATGATCCTTTGGGAAGTGAAGAAGAGCGCTGATTTTCAGCTTCGCGACATTCCCCGACAAACCAGATAATCTTTGAATTCGATAAAGAAAAGCTTTAGTGGCCAGCCATGAAATACCCCACCTACCTCAATGCACTCAGGGCTTTTGAAGCGGCAGCGCGACATCAAAGCTTTTCCGAAGCGGCCGCCGAACTGAACGTGACGCCCGCCGCCGTGGGGCAGCAGGTGCGGGTGCTGGAAGCGTGGCTTGGGGTCGCACTGTTTCATCGCGCCAGCAGCGGCACTACCCGGTTGGTGCCGACCGACGCTGCCCGCGCCGCGCTGCCGGACATACGCGCCGGGTTCGATCGTTTGAGCATGGGACTGTCCCTGCTCAAGGATGCGTCCGACAGTGGCGTGCTGACCGTCACCGTCAGCCCGGCGTTCGCGGCCAAATGGTTGCTGCCACGGATCGAGCGTTTCCAGCAGGCGCATCCGGACACTGACTTGCGGCTCGACACCAATCAGCGATCGGTGGATTTTCTGGTCGATGGCATTGATGTCGGCGTGCGCTATGGCGCCGGAGTCTGGCCGGGTTTGACGGCGGTGCGATTGATGGATGAGGAGATCTATCCGGTGTGCTCGCCGTCATTGCGCGATCAGTTACCGGCGCTGACGGAGCCTGGGGACTTGGCCCGCTTCACCCTGCTCCACGACCTGACCCTGGAACAGAACAGCGGATTTCCGACCTGGCGGACCTGGCTTGATGCGGCTGGTTTTCCTGCGATCGAGGCGGAGCATGGCCTGCGTATCAACAACTCGGCAGCAGTGCTGCAAGCGGCGATCGACAGTCGGGGCGTGGCGCTGGGCCGTAGCGAGATGGTGCGCGATGATCTGGCGGCGGGGCGACTGGTGCGGCCGTTTGGCGACCTGACTTGCCCGATTGATCTGGCGTATTACGTGGTGTATCGACCGGAGTGTGCGGCGAAGCCGAGGATTGCGGCGTTTCGGGATTGGTTGCTGGCTGAGGTGCGTATGGCTCGATAAATTTCAAGTGAACACAAACCCCTGTGGGAGCGGGCTTGCTCGCGAAGGCGGAGTGTCATTCAACATCAGGGTTGACTGACAGGGCCCCTTCGCGAGCAAGCCCGCTCCCACAATTAGAATCAGAGCAAGCCGCTACTCAATCCCCACCTGATTGCGCCCATTATTCTTCGCCAGATAAAGCCCTTTATCCGCCGCCGAGATCAATTGCCGGCAATCACTGCCCGCCTGCGGGGTAATCGTCGACAGGCCAATACTGATCGTCAGATTCGAACCCTCCGCCGGGAACACATGCGGAATCTTCAACGCCGCCACAGTCTGGCGCAGTTTCTCTGCCACCAATCGCGCGCCGCCCGGTGAAGTATTTGGCAGCACCAAGGCAAACTCTTCGCCGCCATAACGGGCCGGCAGGTCCGAAGGGCGGGCACTGGCGTCGCGAATGGCCGTGGCGACTTTGCGCAGGGCCTCGTCGCCTTCGAGGTGGCCAAAGCTGTCGTTGTAGGATTTGAAGTAATCCACGTCGATCATCAGCAATGACAATTGAGTCTGGTCGCGCAGCGAACGGCGCCACTCCAGTTCCAGGTATTCGTCGAAGTGCCGGCGGTTCGACAGACCGGTCAGGCCGTCGGAGTTCATCAGGCGTTGCAGCACCAGATTGGTGTCGAGCAACTGCTGCTGGCTGACCCGCAACGCCCGATAAGCCGCATCACGCTGCAACAAAGTCATGTAGGAGCGCGAGTGATAGCGGATGCGCGCCACCAGCTCGATGTTGTCCGGCAGTTTCACCAGGTAATCGTTGGCCCCGGCCGCGAAGGCCGCGCTTTTGATCAGCGGGTCTTCCTTGGTCGACAGGACAATGATCGGAATGTCCTTGGTCGCCGGGTGATTGCGGTATTCGCGTACCAGGCTCAAACCGTCGAGACCGGGCATTACCAGGTCCTGGAGGATCACCGTCGGCTTGATCCGGATCGCCTGGGCAATGGCCTGGTGCGGGTCGGCGCAGAAGTGGAAGTCGATGTTCTCCTGGTTCGCCAGACCGCGCCGAACCGCCTCGCCGATCATCGCCTGATCGTCCACCAGCAACACCATGGCGGCGTTTTCATCGGTCTTGAAGTCGTCGAGCTGTAAGTCATTCATGTGCGGTCACCTGAGTACTGCCTGGGCCAGGATTGCTGTGAAAAGTCTTCATTTAGGGAATATCTCCAGCAATCGTGGCGCTATCTTTTCCAGTGGGCGAATTTCTACGGCGGCATCGATGGCCGCAGCCGCTTTCGGCATGCCGTAAACCGCACTGCTGTTCTGGTCCTGAGCGATGGTCAGGTAGCCCTGTTGGCGCATGAGTTTAAGCCCCTGCGCGCCGTCGCGCCCCATGCCGGTCAGCAAAACGCCGACGGCATCGCCGTTCCAGTAACTGGCCACGCTCTCGAAAAACACATCGATGGAGGGCCGGTAAATCTCGTTGACCGGTTCAGCGGTGTAGGCCAGCGTCCCGTTTTTCAACAAGCGAATATGGTGGTTGGTGCCGGCCAGCAACACCGTGCCGGCCTGGGGCGGTTCGCCCTCTAGCGCCAGGCGTACATCGAGGCCGCTGGCGCTGCTGAGCCACTCGGCCATGCCGGCGGCGAACACCTGGTCCACGTGCTGCACCAGCACGATGGCCGCCGAAAAATCCTGCGGCAGGCCTTTGAGCAACACTTCCAGCGCCGCCGGCCCGCCCGCGGACGAACCGATGGCCACCAGTTTTTGTCGAGAGCCAGAGCTGCGCAGCGTGCTCGGCGCCGAGCGCACGCGGTTGCCCTTGTCGCCGATCAGCCAGCCGATGTTCATGATCTTGCGCAGCAACGGCGCCGCCGCTTCCGCCGGATTGCCGGCACCGATCGCCGGTGTATCGACCACATCCAGCGCGCCGTGGCCCATGGCTTCGAACACCCGGTGCACGTTCTGCTGGCGGTCGACGGTGACGATCACGATGGCGCACGGGGTTTCGGCCATAATCCGCCGGGTCGCCTCCACGCCATCCATCACCGGCATGATCAAGTCCATCAGGATCAGGTCCGGGATATTCTCGGCGCAACGTTGCACCGCCTCGGCGCCATTGCTGGCGACCCAGATCACCTGATGCGCCGGTTCGAATGCCAGGGCGCGGCGCAGGGCCTCTACCGCCATGGGCATGTCGTTGACGATTGCGATTTTCATGCCCGCGCTCCTCCGATGAGCTCAACCACCGCATCAAGCAGGGCGTCGTCATGAAAACTGGCTTTGGCTAGATAATAGTCGGCTCCGGCGTCCAGTCCACGACGACGGTCTTCTTCTCGATCTTTATAAGACACCACCATAACCGGCAGCGATTGCAGGCGATTGTCCCGGCGCAATAAGGACACCAGTTCGATGCCGTCCATGCGCGGCATATCAATGTCGGTGATCAGCAGATCAAAATCCTCCGAACGCAGGGCGTTCCAGCCATCCATACCGTCCACCGCGACGGCCACGTCGTAGCCGCGATTGAGCAGCAACTTGCGCTGCAACTCGCGCACGGTCAGGGAATCGTCCACCACCAGAATCCGCTTGCGCGCCGCCTCCGTAGCCTGGTTGCTGTGGCGGGCAATGCGTTCCAGACGCCCAGTGTTGAGCAGTTTGTCCACCGAACGCAGCATGTCTTCGACGTCGACGATCAATACCACCGAACCGTCGTCGAGCAAGGCCCCGGCGGAAATGTCCTGAATCTTGCCCAGCCGCTCATCCAGCGGCAATACGACCAAGGTCCGCTCGCCAATAAAGCGCTCGACCGCCACGCCGTAAATCGCATCGCGCTCGCGAATCACCACAACTTTGAGGGTCTGCGGGCTGTTCTGGCTCGCCGGACGCTGCAACAACTGACTGGCCGCGACCAGCCCGACATGCCGGCCTTCGTGCCAAAAGTGCTGACGGCCTTCGAGCTGGACGATGTCGTCCGGTTCCAGGTCGCACATGCGCTCGATATGCGCCAACGGGAAGGCGTAAGCCTCGTCGCCGACTTCCACCACCAGGCTGCGCACCACCGACAAGGTCAGCGGCACTTCCAGATGGAAACGACTGCCCTCGCCCGCCGTCTGCTCCAGCACCACCGCGCCGCGCAACTGGCGAACCATATGCTGAACCGCGTCGAGGCCCACGCCGCGCCCGGAGACTTCGGTGACCTTGTCGCGCAGGCTGAAACCGGGCAGGAACAGGAACGTCAGCAGTTCTTCCTCGCTCAACTGCGCGGCGGTTTCCGCCGGGGACAATTGGCGCTCGATAATGCTGCGGCGAACCTTTTCCAGATCGACGCCATTGCCGTCATCGCTGAGCTCCAGCACCAGCAGACCGGCCTGATGGGACGCACGCAAGCGGATCAGGCCTTCCGCCGGTTTGCCGGCCAACAGCCGTTGTTCCGGCGTTTCGATGCCATGGTCCACGGCGTTGCGCAGCAGGTGGGTCAGCGGCGCTTCGAGTTTTTCCAGCACGTCGCGGTCAACCTGGGTCTTTTCCCCTTCGATCTCCAGGCGCACCTGTTTGCCGAGGTCACGGCCGAGGTCGCGGACCATCCGCACCTGCCCGGTCAGCACATCGGCAAACGGCCGCATGCGACAGGCCAGTGCCGTGTCGTACAACACTTGCGCACGCTGACTGGCGTGCCAGGCGAACTCATCCAGTTCGGCGTTCTTTTCCACCAGCAACTGCTGGGCTTCCGCCAACAACCGGCGGGCATCGTCCAGCGACTCCTGGGCTTCCAGGCTCAACGCCATATCCTTGAGATGGACGTTGAGATTTTCCAGGGCCCGCAGGCCATTGCTCTGCGTGCGCTTGAGCCGTTGCATGGTGGCCAGGTGCGGTTTGAGCCGCAGGGTTTCCACCAGGGATTTGCTCGACAGATCAAGCAGGCTATTCAGTCGTTCGGCGGTGACCCGCAACACCCGCTCACCGTTTTCGGTGGTACGTTTTGACTTGCGCGGCGCTTCGGCGGGCGCAACGGGTGGCTGTTCGACGACCGGAACCGGTATCTCGACCTGAGGCGGCTCCAACTGAAGCTCGGCCATGAACGGTGCAATCGGCGTGCTGATCGGCGGCGCTAACGCCATCGGATCGAGCAACCGTCCCATCAGCGCCACATAGGCGTCGATTTCAACCGCCGAAGGTGCGTTGTTCGGCGTGGCGATGCGCATCAGCAGATCGGTGCCTTGCAGCAAGGCGTCGATGTGTTCCGGGCGCAGATACAACCGCCCTTCCTGGGCGCTGACCAGGCAATCTTCCATGACATGGGCCACGCTGACCCCGGCATCCACGCCGACAATCCGCGCCGCGCCTTTGAGCGAGTGCGCCGCGCGCATGCACGATTCCAGGTGATCGGCCTGAGTCGGGTCGCGCTCAAGGGCCAGCAGACCTGTGCTCAGCACCTGGGTCTGGGCCTCGGCTTCCAGGCTGAACAGCTCCAGCAAAGACGAGTCGCGCATTTGCTCGGGGGTCATGTGAGGCTCCGGGTCACGGCGGACAACAACTGTTCTTCATCCAGCCAACGCAGGCTGCGACCTTTGAATTGCAACACGCCACGGGTGTACTTGGCGCTGGCCTGGGCGCCGGACTGCGACGCCGCCTCGAGGATGCGCTCGTCGATGGCGTGAATCCCGTCGACTTCGTCCACCGGCACCACCACTGGACCACCCCGGGCCGCGATGATCAACATACGCGGCATCACCCGCGCACCCGATGCCACATTGTTGGTGGTGTCGAGCCCCAGCAACTCAACCAGTGACAAGCACGCCACCAACGCACCACGCACATTCGCCACGCCGAGCAGGGCCCGGGAACGCTGATGCGGCAAGGAGTGAATGGTTTGCAGCGGCGCCACTTCCACCAGGCTGCGAGTGGCCAGCCCCAGCCATTCTTCGCCGAGGCGAAACATCAGCAGCGAGCGGGTTTTGACGTCGGTTTCGACCACCGTCGCCACCTGCTCACGGTCTTCCTGCTGCAAGGCGTAGCGATCGAGCAAACGGGTAGCGGCCGCCGAATACACCGCGCAATTGCGGCAATGAATATGCTCGGCAAGCAGCGGGCAGGACTTGTCACCGTGGATACCAATGCGGTTCCAGCAGTCGTCGATGGCCTGGGCATCTTCATGGGTGACGCTCAAGGTGTCGGAGACGATCATCGTTTACGCTCACTGTCAGCGGCGCGCTCGCTACGAGCGGCGCGTTCCTGCAATCGTCTGGCGCCCGCCGTGTCGCCCTGGGATTGCAGCAAAGCCGCCAGGTGCATCAACGCGTCGGGGTGTTGCGGTTCGAGGTACAACGCCTTGCGATAAAACCCTTGGGCCTCAAGCGCGCGGCCGGCGACATCGCTGAGCAGCCCCAGCCAATAAAACACTTGGGCCACCGGTTCGTGGCTGCGCAGATAACTTTCGCACGCGGCGCGGGCTTCGGCACTCTTGCCTTCGTTGGCCAGCGCTGCGATGTTCGCCAGCAACGTGGCGGCGTCAGGGTTGGCAGTTTTCAAGGTGTTCGGCAACGGCACGACAGTGGCGAACGGACGGTTGCGTACCGGCGGCGGGGCCACGCTGCGTACCGGTTGGCGCACCGGCAGCGGAGTCGGCACGAATGTCGTTGGATAAGGCTCGGGCTCCGGCGCGCTGTGGCGGCTGAAGGCAAACGACTGCGGGATGCCGATCGACCGCATGCCCAAACGCCCGAGCAAACTGCCCTCGGCCGGACCGATAAACAGCACGCCATCGACGTGGGTCAGGCGCTTGAGCACTTCGAAGACTTGTTGCTGGGTCGGCTGGTCGAAATAGATCAGCAGGTTGCGGCAGAACACGAAGTCATAGGCCGGCTCGTTGGCCAGCAAGGCCGGATCGAGCAGATTGGCGACCTGCAAACGCACTTGCTCCAGCACCCGCTCGTTGAGCCGATAGCCGTCCTCTTCAGCGCTGAAATGCCGGTCACGAAATTCGATGTCTTGCCCGCGAAACGAGTTCTTGCCGTACAGCGCACGCTTGGCTTTCTCCACCGAGAGCGGGCTGACGTCCATGCCTTCGACTTTGAATTGATGGGGTTTAAGCCCCGCGTCCAGCAAGGCCATGGCGATGGAGTACGGTTCTTCGCCGGTGGAGCACGGCAGGCTGAGAATCCGCAGGGCGCGCATGTTGTTGATGTTGGCCAGGCGTTTGACCGCCAGTTTCGCCAGGGTGGCGAAGGATTCCGGGTAACGGAAAAACCAGGTTTCCGGAACGATCACCGCTTCGATCAGCGCCTGCTGTTCATCCCGCGAGCCTTGTAAGGTGTGCCAGTACTCATCGGCGGTCAGCGCCTGGGACGCCGTGGTGCGCTGACGCACCGCGCGCTCGATAATGGCCGGGCCAACCGACGCAACGTCGAGGCCGATGCGATCCTTGAGGAAGTCGAAAAACCGCTGGTCACTGCTCATGACGTCTCCTTAAGCAGGTCCAGGGGCTGCGCCGGAAACAGCAGCGCACGCACCTGCTCATCGAGCAGATCGGCGACGCGCACCCATTGCAGCAAACCCTGGGCATCCTTGCGTACCGGACCGAGGTACAGCGCCTGGCGATTGTCCAGGCCATAGGGCTGAAAATCCGCCGGGTTGCAGCGCACGGTGTCGGTGGCCTGTTCCAGAATCAGCCCGAGCAATTGCGTCGGCGTAGCCTCATCCGGGCGATAGTGCACCAGCACCAGACGCGTACTGGTGCGGGCTTGCGCCGGTTGGCCGAAGGTCAGCGCGCTGAGGTCGATCACCGGCACCACGGCGCCGCGATAGGCGAATACCCCGGCAACCCAGTCCGGGGCCCGGGCAATCGGTTTCAACGGCAGGCGCGGCAGCACTTCCGCCACCTCGATGGCTTGCAGGGCGAACCGCTCGTTGCCGATGCGAAACACCAGGAACAGCGCAAGCCTGGCCGCTGTCACGGCACTGCGTTTAGCCGTGAGCTCGCTCATCAGACTTTGAATCGCGAGACGCCGCTGCGCAGCCCGACCGCCACTTGGCTCAGTTCGTCGATGGCGAAACTGGCCTGGCGCAAGGACTCGACGGTCTGGCTGCTGGCATCGCCCAACTGCACCAGCGCGTGGTTGATCTGTTCAGCGCCGGTGGCCTGGGCCTGCATGCCTTCGTTGACCATCAACACCCGCGGCGCCAGCGCCTGGACCTGATGGATGATCTGCGACAGTTGCTCGCCGACCTGCTGCACTTCGGACATGCCGCGACGCACTTCTTCGGAGAACTTGTCCATGCCCATGACCCCGGCCGACACCGCCGACTGGATCTCACGGACCATTTGCTCGATGTCGTAGGTCGCGACGGCGGTCTGGTCCGCCAGACGCCGGACTTCGGTGGCGACCACGGCGAAACCGCGACCGTATTCGCCGGCCTTCTCGGCCTCGATGGCGGCGTTCAGCGACAGCAGGTTGGTCTGGTCGGCGACTTTGACGATGGTCACCACCACTTGGTTGATGTTGCCGGCCTTCTCGTTGAGGATCGCCAGTTTGGCGTTGACCAGATCAGCCGCGCCCATCACCGAATGCATGGTGTCTTCCATGCGCGCCAGGCCTTGCTGCCCGGAACCGGCCAGCACCGAGGCCTGATCGGCGGCGGTGGAGACTTCGGTCATGGTGCGCACCAGGTCACGGGACGTGGCGGCGATTTCCCGGGAGGTCGCGCCGATTTCCGTGGTGGTGGCGGCGGTTTCGGTCGCAGTGGCTTGTTGTTGCTTGGAGGTGGCGGCGATTTCCGTCACCGACGTGGTGACCTGTACCGATGAGCGCTGGGCCTGGGACACCAGCGCCGTGAGCTCGGTCATCATGTCATTGAAGCCGGTTTCCACGGCGTTGAACTCGTCCTTGCGCTCCAGGTTCAAGCGACTGCTGAGGTCGCCGGTGCGCATGATTTCGAGGATCTGCACGATGCGATTCATCGGCGCCATGATCGCCCGCATCAGCAGCAAACCGCAGAGGCCGGCAGCCAGCACCGCGATCAGCAGGGACACACCCATGATGACCTTCGCGGTGACCACGGCGTTATCGATGTTGACCATGTCCTGGTCAGCCACGGCTTTGTTTTCGCGCAGGATGTCATTGAGCTTCATGCGCCCGGCGGTCCACGCCGGAGTCAGTTGTTCGTTGAACAACTTGATGGCCTCGGGTTCCTGATTGCGCTTATGCAAGTCGAGCACTGCGGACAGGATCTTGTAGTAGTTCTCATGGAGCTTTTCGAAGGTGGCGAATTCGACTTTGTCTTCATCCGTGGTGACCGTGCCGCGATAACTGTTCATCGCTTCTTGCACGCGCACCTCGAAGCTTTTGAAGTCGGCGGCGTCTTCGGCACTGATGCCCTGGCCTTCCTTCAAGCCGAGCATTTCCTGGATCTGCAGAAAACTGTCGACCCAGGCGCCACGGATGGTCGAGCTGTAATAGACCCCGGGCAGTGCGTCGTCACGCACGCTTTGCTCGCTTTCTTCAATCTTCAGCAGCCGGGAATACGAGACCACCACCATCAACAACATGATGGCAATAATGACCGCAAAGCTCGCCAAGATGCGTTGGCGCAACGTCCAGTTCTTCACAGTATGTCCTCGGGCCATTTTCAAATGCTGCGGAGTATAGCTGAGGGCGGTGTTTCATTTATAAGACGGATGCGCGCCAACTCAGCCCCCAACGGCAAATAGCCGGGATCGGCTCTGGAATGGGACTTTCCGCTAGATGAGGGGAGCGTTGCCAGTGGTGATTTGGCAGAAATGGACCGTGGACTGGTCATTTGCAGCTCCAGCTACGCTAAAACGTCATCGCAAGCAGCCTCGGACCGTCGAACCATCACCGGCGCAGCGAAATCATGCTTTTGCATTTCGTCGAGCCAATCGGCGCCGCGTGTTAACGATGCAGCTTCGCTTTCGTTGTATGCCGCTGCCGTATTCGTGGCGGTGATTGATAGTCAGGTATGCCAAGCTACCCACGCCACGAATGGCCAAGCGCTCCCCGGAGTTAAAAGAAGCCATCGCCAAACGTGAGGCCGAACTACCCATGCAAACGAAGCAAGCATTGGCTTGATGGTGAGCGGTCAGTCTTACGCGCGACAATCAGTCCGCCCCGCTTTTCGTACTTGTTTATTGCTATAGCTTTGTTCAATGCTCGAAAGATAATTAAAAAATATAAAGGAATATAAGCAGTGCCTACAAACGGGAGCGCCAGAGCCACATTAATACGATACATAAAAGCAGTGAGCCACCTCTTGCTTGAGACGACCAGATACCTCATTGGAACCCTGATAAAACTCATGGTTTTCGTGGCAGCCCTATCGGCTTTTATTGTGGCATTGGTTTATTTAACCGATGACTCTACCAGTCCAAAAATGGTTCCCCTGCTAAACACCCTGATCACCACTGCGAATGAACATCGAGTTTCTTATTTTCAAAACCAGGATTGGTGTGAAAGTTTGCTCTCCGAAACTGGCAATTACGCGACTTCAGAAATTTCCACATGCGGCGGCGGGGAGACCAAACCTTTCGATGCACAGGGAACGCAGCTTTTTAACACCATCAGATCTGCAGCTAAAAAAGCAAAGATATCCCCTATCAGAATCAGCCTTAAATCAGAACATGGGACCGTATCATTCGCGCAGATCAGCCTCCCATGCCTCCTCCTTTGCAACGCAAAGTACGTCTATTCACCGCATAAGCCTTATGTATCAGAGGAAAGGAAACCAACAACCGTTACCGATATGACTGGGGGCTGGTACTACGAAATAATGGGTATTTGATCGCGCACCAATGTCTGTTGATAGGCAGAAACGGGACGTTGAATGGGTCATTGACGCCTTCGCGGGCAAGCCTCGCTCCTACAGGTAATCGTCGAACATCCTATTAAAGGGTGACGCGAAACTGTAGGAGCGAGGCTTGCCCGCGAAGGCGCCCTGAAGCCTTACATCGAAGCCTGCCGCACCTGTTTTTCCAGCTCAGCCTTCAACCCCGGTTCCAGTTTCAACTGTCGCGCCAGCTCATCAAGGTAGGACTTCTCCATGAAGTTCTCCTCATCCACCAGCATCACGCTGGCGATGTACATTTCGGCAGCCATTTCCGGGGTGCTGGCGGCGCGGGCGACGTCGGTCGGGTCCAGCGGTTTGTTGAGTTCGGCGTGCAGCCAGTGCTGCAGTTCCTGGTCGTTATCGAGCTTGGTGAATTCGCCTTCGATCAACGCACGCTCGCGCTCATCGACGTGGCCATCGGCTTTGGCTGCAGCGACCAGTGCCTTGAGAATCGCCTGGCTGTGTTGCTCAACCTGAGCCGCTGGCACGCGATCAACCGTTTGTGGCTCGGTCTTCGTCGCAGTGCCCTGCTGGGCCTGCCAGTTACCGTAAGCCTTGTAGGCAAGGACGCCCAGCGCCGCGAGGCCGCCATAAACGACGACCTTACCGCCCACTTTGCGAACCTTCTTGTTACCCATCAGCAGCCCCATCGCGCCAGCCGCCAACGCCCCGCCACCGGCACCCGAAAGCAAACCACCGAGACCACCCGAGCCACCGCTGCCGCCGAGCAAACCGCCCAGCCCGCCGCCGGAAGCCTTGTTCTGATGGCCGCCAGTTTTGTTCTGCAACAGGTCCTGGCCGGACTTGAGTAGTTGGTCGAGCAATCCACGGGTGTTCATTTGTTGCCTCCACGAATTCGGGGTAACCGGATCATTCAGGCCACCAGCCTAGATCGAAAGTGCCCGCAACTTGCCCGCGAGAGTGCTTCCAGATGTTGCTCGCTCACCAAGTCCTCCATCTAGGCCATCGATTAAAAAGATATACACTCGAACGAATCTATAAAAACCGCCCACCGGGTACTTTCCCCATGATGACCCTGCGTCAGATCCGTCATTTCATCGCCGTGGCCGAGACCGGCTCGATCTCCGCCGCCGCGCAAACCGCATTCATTTCCCAATCCACCCTGACCCTGGCAATCCAGCAGTTGGAGCAGGAAATCGGTGTCAGCCTGTTCAACCGACATGCCAAAGGCATGACGCTGACGCACCAAGGTCATCAATTCCTACGCCAGGCACACCTGATTCTCGCCACGGTCGATAATGCCAAACGCAGCCTGCAACAAAGTACCGACCAGGTTGCCGGGCAGTTGATCATCGGCGTGACCAGCCTCGTCGCCGGTTATTACTTGGCGGATTTGCTCACCCGGTTCCAGCGCGCTTATCCCAACGTCGAGATCCGGGTGATGGAGGACGAGCGGCCCTACATCGAGCACTTGCTGGTCAGCGGCGAGATTGATGTCGGCGTGCTGATCCTCTCCAACCTCGAAGACCGTCACGCCTTGCAGACCGAAGTCCTGACCCATTCGCCTCACCGGTTATGGCTACCGGCCCAGCATCCACTGCTGGAACACGACAGCATCAACCTCGCCGACGTGACGCGGGAGCCTTTGATTCAGTTGAACGTCGATGAAATGGACCGCAACGCCCAGCGCATGTGGTCAGCGGCCTCGCTGCAACCGCGCATCACGTTGAGGACCGCATCCACGGAAGCCGTGCGAAGCCTAGTCGCCGCTGGTTTAGGCGTGTCGATCCAGCCCGATATGACTTACCGACCCTGGTCACTGGAGGGCGACATCATCGAAGCCCGGCCCATCGCCGATCTCAGCCAGACCCTCGACGTCGGCTTGGCCTGGCGCCGTGGCACCGCGCGACCGGCGCTGGTCGATCCGTTTCTGACTGTCGCCCGCGAACAGCCTCACGGCGGGCGCAAGCCATCTATTTAATCGAACGCCACCTTCAGTATTAAGAATTTGTCGACCTCGGGCCCGGGCACTAGTCTTGTTACATCTTTATAAGACGGCCGGCCCCAGTCACTGGGAGCACCATGGCCACACAAGAAAAGAGAACCCGAAAAATGGCTGGCGCGCAGACCCCGTTGTTCACCGCGTTGTTGATCGATGGCGAATTGGTCGCGGGCCAGGGCTTTGTCGAACCGATCCTCAATCCGGCCACCGGGGAAGTGCTGACCCACATCGCCGAAGCCAGCACCGAGCAAGTCGAAGCCGCGATCCTCGCCGCCCACCGCGCCTTTGCCAGTTGGTCACGGACCACGCCGCAGCAACGTTCCAACCTGTTGCTGGACATCGCTAACGCCATCGAAAAAAACGCCGACCTCCTCGCTCGTCTCGAATCCCTGAATTGTGGCAAGCCGCTGCACCTGGCCCGTCAGGATGATTTGAGCGCCACGGTCGATGTGTTTCGTTTCTTTGCTGGCGCGGTGCGTTGCCAGACCGGCCAGCTCAGCGGCGAATACCTGCCGGGCTACACCAGCATGGTGCGGCGCGATCCGATCGGGGTCGTGGCGTCCATCGCGCCGTGGAACTACCCGATCATGATGGCCGCGTGGAAAATCGCCCCGGCCCTCGCCGCCGGCAACACCTTGGTATTCAAACCGTCGGAGCACACGCCGCTGTCGATCCTCGCCCTGGCGCCAGCGTTGGCGGAAATCCTGCCGCGCGGGGTGATCAACATTGTTTGTGGCGGCGGTGAAGGCGTTGGCAGCCATTTGGTCAGCCACCCGAAAGTCCGCATGGTGTCGTTGACCGGCGATATCGTCACCGGGCAAAAAATCCTGCAAGCCGCGGCGAAAACCCTGAAGCGCACCCATCTTGAACTCGGCGGCAAAGCCCCGGTGATCGTCTGCAACGACGCGGACATTCAAGCGGTGGTCGAAGGCGTGCGCACTTACGGCTACTACAACGCCGGCCAGGACTGCACCGCCGCGTGCCGGATTTATGCACAGGCCGGGATTCATGACCGTCTGGTAGCGGAGTTGGGCGCAGCGGTCAGTAGCCTGCGTTTCGCCGGTAAACGCGATGCCGACAACGAAATCGGCCCGCTGATCAGCACCCGCCAGCGCGACCGCGTGGCCAGTTTCGTCGAACGCGCCCTCGGCCAGCCGCACATTGAACGCGTCACCGGTGCGGCGGTGCATTCCGGTGCCGGCTTCTATTACCAGCCGACCTTGCTCGCCGGTTGCAAACAGAGCGATGAGATCGTCCAGCGCGAAGTGTTCGGACCGGTGGTCACCGTCACCCGTTTCGATGAGCTCGAACAAGCCGTGGACTGGGCCAACGATTCGGAATACGGCCTCGCCTCTTCGGTCTGGACTCAGAACCTCGACAAAGCCATGCAGGTCGCGGCGCGCTTGCAGTACGGCTGCACCTGGATCAACAGCCATTTCATGCTGGTCAGCGAAATGCCCCATGGCGGCCTGAAACGTTCGGGCTACGGCAAAGACTTATCCAGCGACTCGCTTCAGGACTACAGCGTGGTGCGGCACATCATGGCCCGCCACGGCCAGCATCTCTGACTACGCTAATAACAAGCCGCTCACGGCATGCTTCACCACGTTCACAACTGCCCCGACCATAATTAAAGAAGAGGGAATCCCCATGTTCGTGCACAAGACCGCACTGCTCAGTGCAATCACCACTGCATTGCTCGCCAGTGCCAGTATCCAGGCCGCCGAACCGCTGACAGCCGTCGGCGCCGGCGAAGGCCAGCTGGATATCGTGGCCTGGCCCGGCTACATCGAACGTGGCGAGAGCGACAAGGCCTACGACTGGGTCACCGGTTTCGAGAAGGAAACCGGCTGCAAGGTCAATGTGAAAACCGCCGCCACCTCCGATGAGATGGTCAGCCTGATGGCCAAGGGCGGGTACGACCTGGTCACCGCGTCGGGCGATGCCTCGTTGCGCTTGATCGTCGGCAAACGGGTGCAGCCGATCAACACCGCGTTGATCCCGAACTGGAAAGGTCTCGACCCGCGCCTCAAGGATGCGCCGTGGTACGTGGTCAACAAGCAGACTTACGGCACCCCGTATCAGTGGGGCCCGAACGTGCTGATGTACAACACCAACGTGTTCAAGACCGCGCCGACCAGTTGGGGCGTGGTGTTCGACGCGCAAAACCTCCCGGACGGCAAGGCCAACAAGGGTCGCGTGCAGGCGTATGACGGCCCGATCTACATCGCCGACGCGGCGCTGTACTTGAAAACCACCAAGCCTGAGCTGGGCATCAAAGACCCGTATCAACTGACCGAAGCGCAATACAAAGCCGTGCTCGATCTGTTGCGCGCCCAGCAGCCGTTGATTCACCGCTACTGGCACGACACCACCGTGCAAATGAGTGATTTCAAAAACGAAGGCGTGGTCGCGTCTAGCGCCTGGCCGTATCAGGTCAACGGCCTGATCAACGAGAAACAGCCAATCGCCTCGACCATCCCGAAAGAAGGCGCCACTGGGTGGGCGGATACGACCATGTTGCACGCCGAGGCCAAGCATCCGAACTGTGCCTACAAGTGGATGGATTGGTCGTTGCAACCGAAAGTCCAGGGTGACGTAGCGGCGTGGTTCGGCTCGTTGCCAGCGGTGCCGGCGGCGTGCACCGGCAGCGAATTGCTTGGCGCCGAGGGGTGCAAAACCAACGGATTCGACCAGTTCGAGAAAATCGCCTTCTGGAAAACCCCGCAGGCTGAAGGCGGAAAATTCGTGCCGTACAGCCGCTGGACCCAGGACTACATCGCGATTATGGGCGGCAGATAACCCCCTGTGTAGCAACTGCCGAGGCACGAGGCTGCGTTGGGCTGCGTAGCGGCCCCCCGAGGGCGGTCCTGCGGACACGCAACGCAGCCTCGTTCCTCGGCAGCTGCTACGGATCTCTCCCACAAGTTCACCGCGATAACTGTGGGAGCGAGCCTGCTCGCGAAGCTTTTTAAGATTCAGATTTTCGGAGTTCCGCACCATGACGCTTGCAGTCCAGTTCACCAACGTTTCCCGGCAGTTTGGCGAAGTGAAGGCCGTTGACCGGGTTTCCATCGATATCCAGGACGGCGAGTTCTTTTCCATGCTTGGGCCTTCCGGCTCGGGCAAAACCACGTGCCTGCGCCTGATCGCCGGGTTTGAGCAACCGAGCGCCGGCTCGATCCGTATTCACGGCGAAGAAGCCGCCGGGCTGCCGCCGTATCAGCGTGACGTCAACACCGTGTTCCAGGATTACGCGCTGTTCCCGCACATGAACGTTCGCGACAACGTCGCCTACGGTTTGAAAGTCAAAGGCGTCGGCAAGGCTGAACGCCACAAGCGTGCCGAAGAAGCCCTCGACATGGTCGCCCTCGGCGGCTACGGCGAGCGCAAACCGGTGCAACTGTCCGGCGGCCAGCGCCAGCGTGTGGCCCTGGCCCGCGCCTTGGTCAATCGGCCGCGCGTGTTGCTGCTCGACGAACCTCTCGGCGCGCTCGACCTGAAGCTGCGCGAACAGATGCAAAGCGAGTTGAAAAAGCTGCAACGCCAACTCGGCATCACCTTCATTTTCGTCACCCACGACCAGACCGAAGCACTGTCGATGTCCGACCGCGTGGCCGTATTCAACAAGGGGCGCATCGAACAGGTCGACACCCCGCGCAACCTCTATATGAAACCGGCGACTACGTTCGTGGCGGAATTCGTCGGTACTTCTAACGTGATTCGCGGCGATCTGGCCAAGCAGTTGAGCGGCAATCCGCAGCCGTTTTCGATTCGTCCGGAACATGTGCGTTTTGCCGAAGGTCCGCTGGCCAGTCATGAGATCGAAGTCAGCGGCTTGCTCCATGACATCCAGTACCAGGGCAGCGCCACTCGCTATGAAGTGAAACTGGAAAATGGCCAGACGCTGAACATCAGCCAGGCCAACGTCCAGTGGCTGGACACCAGCGCCCAACACCAGACCGGGCAACGCATCAGCGCACGCTGGGCTCGCGAAGCGATGATTCCGTTGCACGACACCGTTGCCGGCGGGGTGTGAAATGAACACCTTGGCAATCTCTCAAACCCCGGCCAACGGCTCGCCGTTGCGGCGGTTTTCCAACCTGCTGTATCGCCGGCCTAACTTTTATCTGGCGCTGCTGCTGGTGCCGCCGCTGCTGTGGTTCGGCGCTATCTATCTCGGCTCGTTGCTGGTGTTGTTGTGGCAGGGTTTCTACACCTTCGACGACTTCACCATGGCGGTCACCCCTGACCTGACCCTGGCGAACTTTGCCGCACTGTTCCAGCCGTCGAACTTCGACATCATCCTGCGCACGCTGAGCATGGCGATTGTGGTGTCGATTGCCAGCGCCATCGTCGCGTTCCCGATCGCCTACTACATGGCGCGTTACACCACTGGCAAGACCAAGGCGTTTTTCTACATCGCGGTGATGTTGCCGATGTGGGCCAGTTACATCGTCAAGGCGTATGCCTGGACCTTGCTGCTGGCCAAGGGCGGCGTGGCGCAATGGTTCGTTCAACACCTGGGGCTGGAACCGATTCTGCAATTCATCCTCGGTATTCCCGGCGTCGGCGGCAGCACTTTGTCGACCTCGCACCTGGGGCGCTTCATGGTGTTCGTCTACATCTGGCTGCCGTTCATGATCCTGCCGATCCAGGCCTCGCTGGAACGCCTGCCGCCCTCTCTGCTGCAAGCCTCGGCCGACCTTGGGGCGAAGCCGCGCCAGACCTTTATGCAGGTGATTTTGCCGCTGTCGATTCCGGGCATTGCCGCCGGTTCGATCTTCACTTTCTCGCTGACCCTGGGCGACTTCATCGTGCCGCAACTGGTGGGGCCGCCGGGCTACTTCGTCGGCAGCATGGTGTATGCGCAGCAGGGTGCGATTGGCAATATGCCGATGGCCGCCGCGTTCACGCTGGTGCCTATTGTGTTGATCGCCGTTTACCTGACCATCGTTAAACGACTGGGGGCTTTCGATGCACTCTGAGAAAGCATCTATTGGCTTGCGCATCGCAGCCTGGGGCGGGTTGGTGTTTTTGCACTTCCCGATCCTGATCATCTTCCTCTACGCCTTCAACACCGAAGATGCGGCGTTCAGCTTCCCGCCGAAGGGCTTCACCCTGAAGTGGTTCAGCGTCGCGTTTTCGCGCCCCGACGTGCTGGAAGCGATCAAGCTCTCGGCCGAAATCGCCGCCATCGCGACGCTGATTGCGATGGTCCTCGGCACCCTCGCGTCGGCGGCGTTGTACCGCCGGGAGTTCTTCGGCAAGCAAGGCATCTCGCTGATGCTGATCCTGCCGATTGCGCTGCCGGGGATCATCACCGGGATCGCGCTGCTGGCGACCTTCAAGACCCTGGGAATCGAGCCGGGGATGTTCACCATCATCGTCGGTCACGCGACCTTCTGCGTGGTGATCGTCTACAACAACGTCATCGCCCGGTTGCGCCGTACTTCACACAGCCTGATCGAAGCCTCGATGGATCTTGGCGCCGATGGCTGGCAGACCTTCCGCTACATCGTCCTGCCGAACCTCGGCTCGGCGTTGCTGGCCGGCGGCATGCTCGCGTTTGCGTTGTCGTTCGACGAAATCATCGTCACCACCTTCACCGCCGGCCACGAACGCACCCTGCCGCTGTGGCTGCTCAACCAGCTCAGCCGCCCACGGGACGTGCCGGTGACCAACGTCGTCGCGATGCTGGTGATGATGGTCACCATGCTGCCGATCCTGGGTGCGTATTACCTGACCCGGGGTGGCGAGAGCGTCGCCGGGAGTGGCGGAAAATAACTGACAACCCATTTCTCAATGTGGAAACCAAACCCTGTAGGAGCGAGGCTTGCCCGCGAAGCTTTTGACACTCGTGAGGACGCCTTCGCGGGCAAGCCTCGCTCCTACAAGGGATTGGGTTCCGGCAGAAAAATAATAGTTTCGATGAGGACAAAACCATGCAAACCAAACTCTTGATCAACGGCCAACTGATCGATGGCGAAGGCCCCGCCCAACCGGTGTTCAACCCGGCGCTCGGCCGCGTACTGGTAGAAATCAACGAAGCCAGCGAAGCCCAGGTCGATGCGGCCGTACGCGCCGCCGACAACGCCTTCGAAGCCTGGTCGCAAACCCCGCCGAAAGAACGTTCGCTGCTGCTGCTCAAACTCGCCGATGCAATCGAAGCCCACGGCGAAGAGCTGGCCAAACTGGAATCGGACAACTGCGGCAAACCCTACAGCGCCGCGCTGAACGACGAGATCCCGGCGATTGCCGACGTGTTCCGTTTCTTCGCCGGCGCCAGCCGTTGCATGAGCGGTTCGGCGGGCGGTGAATACCTGGCCGGCCACACCTCGATGATCCGCCGCGACCCGGTGGGCGTGATCGCCTCCATCGCGCCGTGGAACTACCCGCTGATGATGGTCGCCTGGAAAATCGCCCCGGCGCTGGCCGCCGGTAATACCGTGGTGCTCAAGCCGTCGGAACAAACCCCGCTGACCGCGTTGCGTCTGGTGGAACTGGCGTCGGATATTTTCCCGGCGGGCATACTCAACCTGGTGTTTGGTCGCGGTCCTACGGTTGGCAGTCCGCTGGTTACGCACCCGAAAGTGCGCATGGTGTCGCTGACCGGTTCCATCGCTACCGGCGCAAACATCATTTCCAGCACCGCCGACAGCGTCAAACGCATGCACATGGAACTGGGCGGCAAAGCCCCGGTGATCATCTTCGACGACGCTGACATCGACGCTGCCGTCGAAGGCATTCGTACTTTTGGTTTCTACAACGCCGGGCAGGATTGCACCGCTGCCTGCCGCATCTACGCGCAGGCCGGCATCTACGAAAAATTCGTCGAGAAACTCGGCGCGGCGGTCAGCAGCATCAAGTACGGCTTGCAAGATGATCCGGCGACCGAGTTGGGGCCGTTGATCACTGCACAACATCGCGACCGCGTGGCCGGGTTCGTTGAGCGCGCCGTAGCGCAGTCGCACATCCGATTGGTCACCGGCGGCAAGGCTGTGGAAGGCAATGGATTCTTCTTTGAACCGACGGTGTTGGCTGACGCACAACAGGACGACGAAATCGTGCGTCGCGAAGTGTTTGGGCCGGTGGTGTCAGTGACCAAGTTCAACGATGAAGCGCAGGTGCTGGGCTGGGCCAACGATTCGGACTACGGCCTCGCTTCATCGGTCTGGACCTCGGACGTTGGTCGCGCCCATCGCCTGGCCGCACGTTTGCAGTACGGCTGCACCTGGGTGAACACGCACTTCATGCTGGTCAGCGAAATGCCTCACGGCGGTCAGAAATTGTCCGGTTACGGGAAGGACATGTCCATGTATGGGCTGGAGGACTACACCGTCGTGCGGCATGTGATGTTCAAGCATTAAAAACTTCGCGGGCAAGCCTCGCTCCTACATTTGGAATGCATTCCCTGTAGGAGCGAGGCTTGCCCGCGAAGGCCTCACCGCAACCTCAAGGAAGAAACCGGCACCCGCAGCACCAGGCTCAACCCCAGACAAACCAAAACAATAACCACCGACCCGGGCGGCGCCTAACAGCCCCGCCACGGTTTCGGACATCCGAAATCTGCCGATTTTCCGGAGCTGACAGACCATGAGTACATCACCCGAACTTTCCCCCGCCGTTGCCGACAGCGACGCCGAACAACTGCGCAAACTGGGCTACACCTCGAACTTCAACCGCAGCATGAGCCTGTGGGAAAACTTCGCCCTGGGCTTCACTTATCTCTCGCCAGTCGTAGGGGTTTATACCCTGTTCGGCCTGTGCCTCGCCGCTGGCGGGCCACCGATGTTCTGGGCCTATTTGCTGGTCGGTTGCGGCCAGTTGCTGGTGTGCCTGATCTTCGGCGAAGTGGTTTCGCAGTTCCCGATCTCCGGCGGCGTCTACCCGTGGGCGCGCCGCCTGGTGGGCAAAAAATGGGCGTGGATGGTTGGCTGGATCTACTCCATCGCCCTGTGCGTGACCATCGCTGCCGTTGCGGTCGGTGCCGGCCCGTACCTCGCCGCGATGATGGGTTTTGAACCGAGCAACAACACCAACATCGTGATCGCGCTGTTCCTGACGTTGTTCGCCACGCTGGTCAACCTCAGCGGCACTAAAGTGCTGGCGCGGATCGCCATGTTCGGCTTCCTTTGCGAACTGATCGGCGCAGTGATCGTCGGCGTCTACTTGCTGATCTTCGAACGTCACCAACCGATCAGCGTGTTGTTCAACACCTTCGATATCAGCATCGACGGCTCGTACCTGCCAGCCTTCCTCACCGCCTCGTTGGCCGGGATGTTCCTGTACTACGGCTTCGAAGCCTGCGGCGACGTCGCCGAAGAAACCCCGAACCCGAGCAAGCAAATCCCGATCGCCATGCGCATGACCATCTACATCGGCGGCATCTCGGCGATGTTCGCCTGCCTGGCACTGATCCTCGCCGTGCCCGACATGCAAGCCGTGATCAACGGCACCGACAAAGACCCGGTCACCACCATCCTCAACAACGCCTTCGGCCCGGTGGGTTCGAAAGTGGTGATGGGCGTGGTGATGATTTCCTTCATCTCCTGCGTCATCAGCCTACAAGCGGCGGCGAGTCGTCTGCTGTATTCCTACGCCCGGGACGAAATGGTCATCGGCAGCACACTGCTGAAGAAGATTTCCCCTACGACTCAAGTGCCGGTTGCGGCGCTGTTTGTGTCGGGTGTCCTGCCTGCACTGATCATCGCGCTTGGATTCTTCCTGCAAGATGCCGTGGCGACCATCGTCAGCTTCGCGGCCATCGGGATTTACCTGGCATTCCAGATGATCGTCCTCGCGGCGTTGTATGCACGGATGAAAGGCTGGAAACCGAGCGGCAAATTCACCCTGGGTGCATGGGGTTTGCCGGTGAACATCGGTGCGCTGGTTTATGGCGTCGGCGCAATCATCAACATGGCCTGCCCGCGTACGCCGGATGCGGCTTGGTACATCAACTATGCGATGGTGCTGAGCACGGCGATTGTGATTGGCTTGGGGTTGATCTACATGTTGATTGCCAAGCCGTACGACCACGGGACTGCGCCTGCGGGGGATGCTTGGAAGGTTAGTCGGTAAATGATGTTGCCCAGCCCGTAGTGATGCGGGCTGGGTTCATGCTCGTTTTTTCCTACAGACTGAGCCTTCCAGTAAAAGCACCAATTCCTACAACACATGGCGCCAGAGTAGACTTGGCGCCGCGAGCGCCTGGACGATAGGCTTTACCTCGTCGCTGCCAAATCAGCGACCCGGGGTCGAAGCCGGAAAAAGTCAAAACGGTGCTTGCGCGCCCTCCATAGAACTACGGCTGTTTCACGCCTTCAGTTCTGCTTTATGGCGGGCCGTGTGGCGCGGGCCTTTCGGCTTCCGTTTTGACTGGAAGTGTCCCGACTTCGAACGCCACTCGGTCCGCCACCCAACCTGTCGAAGGGTTGGTGGCGACTTTCCCAATCAAAGCGGAAGTTACCTCCATGCTTAATCAAGCTCAAAATTCGCCTCATTTCATACCAACCGTCTTCACCCGCCACAACCGCTTCCTCCACACCCTCATGCAAGACAACCAAGCCTGGTTCTGCGTCCACGATCTCGGTCGCCTGATGGGCCGCCCAATGGACGAACGCCTCACCCTGAAACTCGATCCCGATCAGCGTCGAAACGTCCGACTGCTGAAAAGCGGCAACACCGTCGAATCCCTGATGGTCAGCGAATCAGGTACGTACGCCCTTCTCGTCCACCATTTCATCCCGGAAAACCGAAACCTGCGCCAATGGCTGAGCAATGAAGTCATCCCGATGCTGCGTGAGTCGAACGCGGCATCTGTGGATAACATTCCAAGCCTGAGTTCGCTGCAATGGGCCGGCATCTCGGTGCCGCTGTTGCACTGGCAGCATCAGGCCTGGATCAAGTGGCGGGACATGCCTGATTTGATGCAGGTACAACGCCCGTTCAAGATCATGGGTACTTGCAGTTGAAGATGGGGTAACGAAAAGAAAAGGGGCAGACCTTACGGCCCGCCCCTTCAGTTAGTCGAAGCATCCTCCTGTAGCAGCTGGCGAAGCCTGCGTTCGGCTGCGCAGCAGTCGTGAAATCAGCGTATTCGGTGCTTCGGGAAGACCTCGGGCTCAGGTTTTACGACTGCTGCGCAGCCGAACGCAGGCTTCGCCAGCTGCTACGGATCGCGTTATGGCTGCAACACACGTCACGGCCGAATCCTCCTCAAAACCGCGAAACACTCCTCATCGCATCCACCAGATACCTCATCGCAATCCAATCACTCTCGAACAACTCCCGATACCGCTCCACCAATTTCATCACCTCCGAATTGAGCCGACGCCTGCGCCTTCCGTGGGTTAATCACTATCAATGTCGTCTGACACACCCTCTTCGCGAGCAAGTCCGCTACCACAGGGATTCAGGTGTGTCAGACAAAACTAAAAAGGGGCAGACTTTGCAGTCCGCCCCCCGTTATTAACCATTCTTCAGAATCTCCACGAATCGCTTTTTCTGCCAGTCTATCCGTGACAACAAGAGGGGCTCACGCCGGCACTATCAATTCAACCGACGGAAAATAGTTGCGATAACGCTTGGCATCCCGAGTCAGTAGCGGCAGCTTTTTCACAGCAGCATGCGCACCGATGAAAAAATCCGCCAACACGTTACTTTTCCCGCCCCCTACTTTCCGGTAACGAATAAAAGCTTTTCCTGCCAAAAACAAAGCAGGGCGCGGGAGTTCCCGCATCTCCAAACCGAGTTGAGTAACAGCATCATCCAGCGCTTCAAACGTGGTGAAGGTATGGGACAGTTCGGCGTAGATAATCGGATTAATGGCCAACTCATGGATCTGGGATTGAGCACGTAGCTGTTGAATGGACC
Organism: Pseudomonas sp. NPDC087342; assembly: GCF_044744265.1. Taxonomy (NCBI): domain Bacteria; kingdom Pseudomonadati; phylum Pseudomonadota; class Gammaproteobacteria; order Pseudomonadales; family Pseudomonadaceae; genus Pseudomonas; species Pseudomonas sp. NPDC087342. Next base: position 17,044 of record NZ_JBIUXZ010000026.1, on the reverse strand, counting down.
AATCGGCCCAAACGGGATCATCCTCCAGAACATCAATCAACACATTCGTGTCGACCAATATCATCAGTCCTCACCCCGCAGCAACGCCATCAAATCATCTGTCCGCCACTTGATATCCGCTTTACCACGCGCAGCCTCGAACCGATCTGGAATGGCTGTTTTTTCAGCTTTTGTCTTATGACCATGCAGCACGACCTCACCTTGCGCGTTGACGCTAAACTCGATGGCCGAACCCGGTATCAGATGCAGCGCGTCACGAATAGGCTTGGGAATGGTTACCTGCCCTTTACTGGTCATGGTTGTCGTCATGTCACTCTCCTGAAGTATTACTCTGTGGAGAAACGTAATACTTGGCGTGCAAACCTGCAACCGCCGCTCATCGTAGGTTCCTTCCCACCGCTCCGTAGGATACGACCGTGACACCATCGTCACGGCCACCTCAAAACCGCGAAACACTCCTCATCGCATCCACCAGATACCTCATCGCAATCCGATCACTCTCGGACAGCTCTCGATACCGCTCCACCAATTTCATCTCCTCCGAATTGAGTCGACGCCTGCGCCTTACATTCGACAGAAATGGAAATATCCCTAACAGCTCGGTGATGCCTTGTACTTTCGACATGGACGATGTCCTTCTAATACGTCAAAGAAAACTTCAGAAAACCGCATCGCCCTACTACTTTTTCAGCAGTCGCTTGGTGCGCGCTGAACCCACCGGCCTGAAGGGCCGAAACCGGTCATGCCCATAGGATAGGAATTAAATCGGCGCTGAAAAGTGGTTTTTAGAGTAATTAGTCGAAAAAGGCACAAATGGCTTATAAAACAGAAAGTACTGTGGGAAACGTTACCGGACACGTCTTGTTTCATTGCCGCAACATTGTTGTGCTATCAATCATTTTTTCTCCGGGACCGAACGGTTTAAGCTATTTGGCATCTGTTTAAAGTCCGTTGCGTTTGGCCGAAGGCATGTCCGAACCTCCATTTTTGATCCAGCAGTGCCAGGAACGGCGCGGGATTGTTCACGACAGGTTGTACTTATGCACCGCAGGAATTTGCTCAAAGCGTCCATGGCTATCGCTGCCTACACCGGTTTATCGGCCACCGGCCTGTTGGCCGCTCGGGCCTGGGCCGGGAATGGCGCGGCGGATGGCGACGCGCAGGCGTTCGACTTCGAAGCGCTGAAGATTCAGGCCAAGCAGCTCGCCGGCAATCATTATCAGGACACCAAGCAGGTGCTACCGCCGACATTGGCGACCATGGCGCCGCAACAATTCAACGCGATTCAGTACGACGGCAAGCACTCGTTGTGGAACGACTTGAACGGTCAACTGGACGTGCAGTTTTTCCACGTCGGCATGGGCTTCAAGCAGCCTGTGCGCATGTTCAGCGTCGATCCGAAGACGCGTCAGGCGCGGGAAGTGCATTTCCGTCCGTCGCTGTTCAACTATGAAAAAACCACGGTCGATACCAAGCAGCTTGGCGCTGACCTGGGCTTTTCCGGTTTCAAGTTGTTCAAGGCTCCGGAACTGGACAAGCACGACGTGCTGTCCTTCCTCGGCGCCAGCTATTTCCGCGCGGTGGATGCTTCTGGCCAATATGGCCTGTCGGCTCGCGGCCTGGCGATCGATACTTACGCCAAGAAGCGTGAGGAATTCCCGGACTTCACCAAGTTCTGGTTCGAGACGCCGGACAAGGACAGCACCCGTTTCGTTGTCTACGCCTTGCTCGATTCGCCGAGTGCCACTGGCGCCTACCGTTTCGACATCGACTGCCAGGCCAGTCAGGTGGTCATGGCCATCGACGCGCACATCAATGCGCGTACCGCCATCGAGCAACTGGGCATCTCGCCGATGACCAGCATGTTCAGTTGCGGCACCCACGAGCGGCGCATGTGCGACACCATTCACCCGCAAATCCATGACTCCGATCGCCTGGCCATGTGGCGCGGCAATGGCGAGTGGATCTGCCGGCCGCTGAACAACCCGGCGACCCTGCAGTTCAATGCCTTCGCCGACACCGACCCGAAAGGTTTCGGCCTGGTGCAGACCGATCACGAATTCGCCAGCTATCAAGACACCGTCGACTGGTACAGCAAGCGTCCGAGCCTGTGGGTAGAACCTACAACCGCGTGGGGCGAAGGCTCTATCGATCTGCTGGAAATTCCTACAACCGGCGAGACCCTGGATAACATCGTCGCGTTCTGGACGCCGAAGAAGCCAGTGGCGGCCGGTGATTCGCTGAACTACGGCTACAAGCTGTACTGGAGCGCATTGCCGCCGGTTAGCACGCCGCTGGCGCGGGTCAACGCGACCCGTTCGGGCATGGGTGGTTTTATCGAAGGTTGGGCGCCGGGCGAGCATTACCCGGAAGTCTGGGCCCGTCGCTTTGCGGTGGACTTCACCGGTGGCGGTCTGGACCGTTTGCCACCGGGTGCGGCGATCGAGCCGGTGGTTACGTGCTCGAATGGCGAGGTGAAAGACTTCAACGTGCTGGTGCTGGACGACATCAAGGGTTACCGGATTACGTTTGATTGGTTCCCGACCAATGACAGCGTGGCGCCGGTAGAGCTGCGGTTGTTTATTCGCACCAATGACCGGACGTTGAGTGAAACCTGGTTGTACCAGTATTTCCCGCCGGCGCCGGAGAAGCGTAAGTACACCTGAGGGTAAGGTTGTCTGGGCGGGCCTCTTCGCGGGCAAGCCTCGCTCCTACAGAGATTGCATTGCAACCTGTAGGAGCGAGGCTTGCCCGCGAAGAGGACGGGACAGGCAACAAACCTCCCGGCCCGGACACACAAAAGCCCCGATCAATCCGATCGGGGCTTTTTGTTTTTACGGCGCTATTCAGTCTCGCAAATCAGACTCATGAATCGGCTGATCGCGATGGGTCGCCCGCTGATACTGCGCCGGCCACACCGCTTTGCGTCCACCCAGGTCATCATCGGCATGCAGCGGCCAGTACGGATCGCGCAACAACTCCCGGGCCAGGAAGATGATGTCCGCCTGACAGGTCCGCAGAATGTGCTCAGCCTGCGCCGGCTCGGTAATCATGCCCACGGTGCCCGTGGCGATGCCTGACTCCTTACGCACGCGCTCAGCGAAGCGGGTCTGATAACCCGGTCCTGTAGGAATTTCCGCATTGGCCGCCGTGCCGCCCGACGAGACATCGATCAAATCCACGCCCAGGTCCTTGAGGCGTCGTGCCAGCTCCACGGTTTCATCCGGGTTCCAGCCGTCTTCCACCCAATCGGTGGCCGATACCCGCACAAACAGCGGCAACTCTTCAGGCCAGACCGCACGCACTGCTTCGGTGACTTGCAGCACCAACCGAATGCGATTCTCGAACGAGCCGCCATATTGGTCGCGCCGTTGATTGCTCAATGGCGACAGAAACTGGTGCAGCAGATAACCGTGAGCGGCGTGGATCTCGGCCACTTTGAAGCCGGCGGTCAGTGCGCGTTTGGCCGCATCGACGAAGGCCTGGATGACTTCAGCAATTTGTCCTTCATCGAGCTGTTTAGGTGGCGTGTGCTGCGGATCGAATGCAATTGGCGAAGGTCCGACCGGGGTCCAGCCACCGTCTTCAGGCTTGAGGCTGCCGTGTTTGCCGATCCACGGCCGATGGGTGCTGGCCTTGCGCCCGGCGTGGGCCAGTTGAATACCGGCGACGGCGCCTTGGGCCGCGATAAACCGAGTGATGCGTTGCAGCGGTTCGATCTGTTCGTCATTCCACAGGCCGAGGTCTTCGGCGGTGATGCGACCATCGGCGGTAACCGCTGTCGCTTCGGTAAAAATCAGACCGGCCCCGCCGACCGCGCGGCTGCCGAGGTGGACCAGGTGCCAGTCATTGGCCAGGCCATCGACGCTGGAGTACTGGCACATTGGCGATACGGCAATGCGGTTAAGCAGGGTCAATTGGCGAAGGGTATAGGGTTCAAGCAGCAGACTCATGGGGCACCTCTCGAATCAGTGGGCAGGCTCCAGGGTTCTGTTTGAAAAGTCGACGAGTGACAGTAAAAGGTGCAGCACCCGCCCCCGCGGGCAAAAAATTCGACAAGACGTCACAAGGCCAATCAAGCAGTGCTTAGAGCCTAGTCGACAACGGGGGATGAGGGAGGGTTCCGGGGATATTTGGTGTCTGGGAGATCGCTTCGCGGGCAAGCCTCGCTCCTACAGGGGTCTACGTAAATCCTGTAGGAGCGAGGCTTGCCCGCGAATGCCTTAACGCGGTTCGATGTGGGCAATCATCAGTTGAACAGTTTCATTCCCGCGAAACTCGTTGAGATCAAGTTTGTACGCCAGCTCAACCCATTTGATGGTCGGATTCGGCCAGATATCACGGTCGATACCAAAAGCGATGCCATCCAGCTTCACCGAACCACACTCACTTCTCAGCACCACTTTAAGGTGCCGCTCGCCGACCACCCGCTGCTCGACCAACTGGAACACCCCATGAAACAACGGCTCCGGGAAATGCTGACCCCAAGGACCGGCATGGCGCAGCGCGCGGGCCAGCTCAAGATGGAATTCTTCGACAGCCAAAACCCCGTCCGACAGCAAGCGCCCGGTCAGGTCCTCTTCGCGCAATTGCCTACGCACTTCAGCATCAAAGGCTTCAGCGAACAGCGGAAAATTCGCTTCAGGCAAGGTCAAACCGGCCGCCATCGCGTGGCCGCCGTACTTGCTGATCAGGTTTGGATGCTGCGCCGCCACCACGCTCAAGGCGTCGCGAATGTGAAAGCCTTGGACCGAGCGACCCGAGCCTTTCAACAAGCCATCGCCAGCATCGGCAAAGGCAATCGTCGGACGGAAATAGCGCTCTTTCATCCGCGAAGCGAGGATACCGATGACGCCCTGGTGCCACTCGGGATCGAACAGGCACAAGCCGAATGGCATCGATTCCACCGGCAGATCCTTGAGCTGCGCCAGCGCTTCACGCTGCATGCCTTGCTCGATGGATTTACGATCCTGGTTCATGCCGTCGAGCTGGGCCGCCATCTCGCGGGCAAGCCCTGCGTCGTCGGTAAGCAGGCATTCGATGCCCAGACTCATGTCATCCAGGCGTCCTGCCGCATTCAAACGCGGGCCGACAATGAAGCCCAGATCGGTAGAGGTAATCCGCGCCGGCTCGCGCTTGGCGACTTCGAGAATCGCCTTGATCCCCGGTCGTGCACGCCCTGCGCGAATCCGCTCCAGGCCTTGGTGCACCAGGATCCGATTGTTGGCATCCAGCGGCACCACGTCGGCGACGCTACCCAGTGCTACCAAATCCAGCAATTCACCGATGTTCGGCTGAGGTTTGCTCTCGTACCAACCGAGGCTGCGCAGGCGTGCGCGCAGGGCCATCAGCACATAGAAAATCACCCCGACGCCGGCCAGCGCCTTGCTTGGAAAGTCGCAACCTGGCTGGTTCGGATTGACGATGGCATCGGCCAGCGGCAGTTCATCGCCGGGCAAGTGGTGATCGGTGACCAGCACCTTGAGCCCGGCCTTTTTCGCCGCCGCCACACCTTCGACGCTGGAAATCCCATTGTCCACGGTGATCAGCAGCTGCGGATCACGGGTCAGCGCCACTTCGACGATTTCCGGGGTCAGGCCGTAGCCATACTCGAAACGGTTCGGCACCAGATAATCGACGTGAGCCGCGCCCAGCAGACGCAAACCAAGCACGCCGACGGTACTGGCTGTCGCGCCATCGGCATCGAAGTCGCCGACGATCAGAATCCGCTGACGCTGTTCCAGTGCCGTCACCAGCAGATCCACCGCCGCATCAATGCCTTTGAGTTGCTGAAACGGAATCAGCCGGGCCAGGCTCTTGTCCAGTTCAGCCTCGCTCTGCACGCCCCGCGCCGCGTACAGACGGGTCAGCAGCGGTGGCATATCACCGAGGAATGGCAGGGTGTCGGGCAACAGGCGAGGTTCGATGCGCATGGGGTGACAGGTGCTTCTCTTGAATACGTAGGATAAAACCGGATGACGCGTAGTACCGGCGAATGATCAGCCGCGTTCGCCGCTCAGCCACTGCAACTGGACTTCATGTTGACCGCGGTCGTCGGTGACGAAAATCGTCCCTTCGCTGATCATCACGTCCCACTTGATTACGCGGGGCATGTCTTTGGCCAGGGTTTCCAGGATGTCCTGCGGCACGGCAGCGATGTGCACGTTTTTCAGGTTCTTGATCGCCGGGATCACTTTGGTTTCCCAGACACGCAGGCTGCCGTAGGCCAACAGGCTGGTGCGCTCGGTGCGACGCGAGCACCAGGTCAGGCGATCAGCGTCTGGCTGGCCGACTTCGATCCAGTGCAGGACGCGGTCGTCCAGGCTCTTTTCCCACAGGGCCGGTTCATCCACGTCTGACAGACCGCGCCCAAACGACAGCTGCTCGTTGTACCAGAAGGCGTAGGCCAGCAGCCGCACGGTCATGCGTTCTTCGGTTTCCGAAGGATGACGGGCGATGGTCTGCTTCACGCTCTCGTAGATGCTGCGGTCGAGGTCGGTGAGGTTCAGTTCAAACTTGTAGGTCGTGGACGGCTGGGCCATGAACGGGCTTCTTGATACGAGGAAAGGCCGCAAGTCTAACCGATGCGACAGGCAATCAGAGCATTGACGACCATCAACTTCGGGCGACTGACACGCGGCTATGTTAAAACGCACTACTCACACGACTTTGTCCTACAGGATCGCGCATGCCATTCACCGGAAAACCGCTCTCAGGCCTGAAAGTCATCGAATTGGGTACGTTGATTGCCGGACCGTTTGCCTCGCGCATTTGCGGCGAATTCGGCGCTGAAGTGATCAAGATTGAATCCCCGGATGGTGGCGATCCGTTGCGTAAATGGCGCAAGTTGTATGAAGGCACCTCGCTGTGGTGGTTCGTCCAGGCGCGCAACAAGAAGTCGCTGACTTTGAACCTGAAGCATCCGGACGGGCTGGCGATTCTGAAAAAACTGCTCAGCGAAGCGGACATCCTGATAGAGAATTTTCGCCCCGGCGTGTTGGAAAAGCTCGGTTTGGGGTGGGAAGTTTTACACGCCCTGAACCCGAAACTGGTGATGGTGCGCCTCTCTGGATTCGGCCAGACCGGGCCAATGAAAGACCAGCCGGGGTTTGGCGCAGTCGGTGAATCCATGGGCGGCCTGCGCTACATCACCGGGTTCGAGGATCGACCGCCAGTGCGCACCGGAATTTCCATCGGCGACTCGATTGCCGCGCTGTGGGGTGTGATCGGCGCATTGATGGCCCTGCGTCATCGCGAGGTCAACGGCGGTCTGGGCCAGGTGGTAGACGTGGCGCTGTATGAAGCCATCTTCGCCATGATGGAAAGCATGGTCCCGGAGTTCGATGTGTTCGGTTTCATCCGCGAGCGCACCGGCAACATCATGCCCGGCATCACGCCCTCCTCCATCCACACCAGCGCTGACGGCAAGCACGTGCAGATTGGCGCCAATGGCGATGCAATCTTCAAGCGGTTCATGCTGATTATTGGCCGGGAAGATTTGGCCAACGACCCGGTGCTCGCCAGCAATGACGGGCGTGACAGCCGTCGCGACGAGATTTACGGAGTCATCGATCGTTGGGTCAATTCGCTGCCGCTCGATCGCGTGATCGAGCTGTTGAACCAGGCCGACGTCCCGGCCAGCCGGATCTTCAGCGCCGAAGACATGTTCAGCGATCCGCAGTACCTGGCCCGGGAAATGTTCCTGCACGCCAAGCTGCCGGACGGCAAGGACTTCAAGATGCCCGGGATCGTGCCGAAACTCTCTGAGACACCTGGCTCTTCCGAATGGGTCGGACCGCAGCTGGGTGAACACAATGCGCAGGTACTCCACGATCTTGGCTACGACAAGGGACAGATCGCAAAGCTGCGTGAAGACGGGGCCATTTAAGCTGAAGCGCCTGCTTTTATCAGCGGCCAAACCTGCCCTGCAATGGCGTGCGTGGGTGGTTATCGGGCTATTGGCAGGTTTTGCGTCAAGCGCTTCGGCACAACCCAAAGAGACGCTGATCTGGCTCTTGAGGGACCTGCCGCCCATGACGATCTTCGAAGGCCCGAAAAAAAGCCTGGGCGTGATTGATCAACTGATGCCGCTGCTGATTGCCGGCATGCCGCAATACGAGCACAGCCTGATGCGGGTGAACCGCGCCCGCGGCATGCAGATGCTCCATGAGGAATCGTTCACCTGTGACCCTTCGCTGATCTGGACCAAAGAACGGGAGAAGTGGATCGCGTTTTCTACGCCGGCATTTCTGGCGGTGACCAATGGATTGGTGGTCCGTCAGACAAATCGCTCGGCACTGGAACCGTTTCTTGTCGATGGCGAAGTCGATCTCCCCGCATTGCTGGGTAGCGGCAGTAACAAAGTCGGCGTCATCGCCGAACGCAGCTACGGCCCCTACCTCGACGACCTGCTGCAAAAGGCGCCGACCGGTGCCCTGACCGCTCACTACGGTAATGATGCGCTCGGCAGTCTGTTACAGATGCAGCGCCTGGGGCGGTTGCAGATGGTGCTGGGCTATTGGCCGGAAATCCGCTATCGAGCCAGTGTTGAACACATTGCCGACAATGAACTGGCGTTCTACCCGGTCAAAGGCACGGGCAAGTACCTGCCTGGCTACATTGGTTGTTCTGCCACAGCGCAAGGTCGCCAGGCCATCAGCGAGATCAATCAGCTATTGCGCACCCTGCCCCACGAGCGACTGGCCCATGCGTATGCCGACTGGCTCGACCCGGAACGTCGCAGCGACTACTTGGGGGAAGCCAAGCGCTTTTTCGAGCATCAGGACGCGCAATGACAAATTTTGGGCAAAAGAAACCCCGAGAAGTGGGGAGACGACTCGGGGTTAAACGTGGCCTACATAAAGACCAGTAGCAGCAAGCTACAAGCACCGGAGCACAATGCTTGATCCTGCTGTTACATGGTCTGACGACCTTGGCGCAGGAAGGTTCCCACAAAAAGGCAATTCAATTTCGATTGGCCAGGATCTTGTCCTGGGCCGCATTGCGCAACGCCGCGATCACACAGGGCTCCAGGCGACCTTCGGCAATCAGCACATCGCGATGCAATCCGTCGACGACATCCGTCAGTTGCCGCTTATCGGTCAACTGCGCCTGATTGAACTCGCGTTCCACCACAATCGCGCCGGCCGCACTCTTCAGGGTCACCAGGCATTCGCCATGGGTACCCGACGGGGTCAACGTCACTTGATACGGGCTCAGAGCCTCACCGAGCAATAGGCTGATACTTTCCATCTAGCGATCACCACTCAATAGTCCGAAAACAAAGTGCCTGGGAGGGCGTGTCTACAGTTAATGACCTCTGGCCCGAGAAGAAAGTTCTGAATACCGCATGGCAGCGGTATTGGCTTCTGAGGGGAAATTGAGCATGCACCGCAAAGATGACAAGGAAAAAACAGCCGGTTTCAGGCCCTGGCTTGAAGCATCGACTCCAGCAGATAAACATCCAGCAGCCGGCGCAGCAACACGGCGGAAACGGGTGTGTGCAAGTGCCCAAGGAGTTTGACCTCGCTGTCGGCCAGCATGGACGTCACGTGCGGCATGATGCTCGACGCCACGTTGCCCAGCAGGATCAGCGCTCGGGCCTCGCGTTCCTCTGCCAGATGCCGCACCAATGCCAACCCGTCGCCGCCCTTGAGTTGCGGATCGCAGAAGGCGATATCGACCGTGCCCCTGCGTCCCAGGGAACGCAGCGCCGCCGACATCGACGGCGCCGTGAGCACGTCATAGACACCAATGGCGTTGAGCATCTGGTGCAACGCCATCATCTGGAAAGGATTGTGTTCGAGGATCAGGATTTTGAGCGTGCGCATAAGCGACCTCTGGAACGACACGCGCGGACTTTCACCGCAGTTGCCGATCACTCTAGGGGAGCATCCTTCAGCATCCCATCGGAAAAGTAGCCACATCCCATAGGAAAATTCCGAAACTTACCGCGAACACTGACACCCCCCTTCACTCCTTCGCTGAGCGATATCCGTCCATCCACCCAGCAATCCGCGCACCTGCCCGTCAGCACCGTAAAAAGGCACCGTCCATTGGTAGATGTCGCGCACACCGTTGTTGAATTTCAACTGGCGCTGGGTGAACCGGGGCTTGCGGGTGTCGAGCTGGGCGATGAACTCGGCATGCAACTGCTCGGCCGTCTCCCTGGGCAACACATCGACCTCAATCAGTTTCCGGCCCTGAACCTGGTCCAAGCGGATCGACAGGGCCTCTTCGTAACTTTTGTTGCACATGATCAAACGGCCTTCCAGATCACGCACAAACATGGGATCGGGCATGGCATCAATCAGCGCATGCTGGAAAGCGAGTTGATCGTTGAGGTCTTTCTCGACGTCCAGACGCTGCTTGATCAGCATCGCGAGCCGACGGTTCCAGAGCAAGGACAGCAAGCCGAACAGGCTGACGACAAACACGCCCCAACAGCCCCAACGGGTCACCCGTTGCCAGAAAGAAAGTGCCGGACCGGGGACGATGCCATCCAGCCACTTAAGGCGAATGGCCCGCAACTCCGCCGCAGGGAAGGCTTCAAGCGCCTTGTTAAGGATGCTCAACAACTCCGGCTGCCCTTTACGTACAGCCAGATGGTCGGCTTCCCACGAGCCTTCCACCGTATGGCCTATCTTCAGTTGCCCGGTCGGATAGAGCTGCGCCCCGGTTTCGTTCTCGATAGTGGCGTCGGCCTCGCCACTTTCGACCAACGCCCGGGCTTCGGCATAGGTCTTGACCGAGCGCAGCTCGATGGTCGGGTGGTCACGCTGAATAGTTGCCTCCATGGCGTGTCTGGCCGGCAATACCAGTTTCTTTTCCGACAGTTGCTCCAGGGAATAGAGAAGTGGAGCTCCGACATGCCCAACCAGCACCCAGGCAGAACCGCCAAAGGCATGGCTGAAATCCAGGAACAGCTTGCGCTCATCATTAAGCGCCAGCGTGGTGGTCATGTCCGCAGCACCGCTTTCCAGGCGGCGGAGTAAATGTTCGGTGGAAAATGTCTCTTCATGGACGAAGTTCAGCCCCGTCATTGCACTGATGCGCTGAAGCACATCGATGTTCAAGCCACTCCATTGACCGTGCTCGTCCTTGAACTGGTACAGCGGATATTGCTTCGAAGCCACGATGACTTGTGGGTGGGCGCGAATCCATTGCAGCTCTTCGGCGTCCAGCTCAATGGCATCGACGGTCTTCGGTGCCGTAGCCTCGAAATCCATCAGTTGTGCCGCCCGTGCGCAATGTCCGAGACCCATTGCGCCCAGCAAAAATATCCAGCACATGGCTGGTCTGAACCCTCTTAAAAACAGCATTGCCACTTCCTTGGTGATCAACTCGCCCGTCCTTCAGGGGCGAAAACGCGACAAGTGTGGCACGCAGAAACAAGAAAGCCCGTCAGGAGACGGGCTTCAAAATGTGACAGCGTTGCGGGCTTAAAGTGGCTTGCCGCGGTTGCCATGCTGACTGACAAAGGCCTGCACGGCTTTCAGGTCATTCGGCAACACGGTGCAGCGCTCTTCTCGCTCAAACAAATCAGAAAGATGTGCAGGTAGTTCGAGAGCTTTTCCTACACCGGCTTTTTCCACGGCGTCCGGGAATTTGACCGGATGCGCCGTGCCCAGGATCACCATCGGGATATCCAGGCTGCGACGGCATTCCCGTGCAGCCTTGACGCCGATGGCAGTGTGCGGGTCCAGCACTTCGCCGGTTTGCTCATAGACCTCGGCGATGGTTTCGCAGGTTTGCGCGTCATCCACGGCCAGGGAATCGAACAGTTTGCGGGCTTCGGTCCAACGCTCTTGCTCGACGCTGAAACCGCCGCCCTGCTTGAAGTTGTCCATCAGGCCAGCGATGGCTGCGCCGTTGCGACCGTGCAGGTCGAACAGCAGGCGTTCGAAGTTCGACGACACCATGATGTCCATGGACGGCGATAGCGTGGCGTGCAGGGTTTCCTTGACGTACTGATTGCCGCTCATGAAGCGATGCAGGATGTCGTTGCGGTTGGTGGCGACGATCAACTGGTTGATCGGCAGGCCCATGTTGCGCGCCAGGTAACCGGCGAAGATGTCGCCGAAGTTGCCGGTTGGCACCGAGAACGACACCGAACGCGCCGGGCCACCCAGTTGCAGGGCTGCGTGGAAGTAGTAAACGATCTGGGCCATGATCCGAGCCCAGTTGATCGAGTTCACCGCCACCAGGCGCGTGCCTTTGAGGAAGCTCTGGTCAGCGAAGCTGTTCTTGACCATTTCCTGGCAGTCATCGAAGTTGCCTTCGATGGCGATGTTGTGGATGTTCTCGCCGAAAATGGTGGTCATCTGGCGACGCTGCACTTCGGATACACGGTTGTGCGGGTGCAGGATGAAGATATCGACGTTTTCGCAGTGCTTGCAGCCTTCGATGGCGGCCGAACCGGTATCACCGGAGGTGGCGCCAACGATCACCACGCGCTCGCCGCGTTTTTCCAGCGTGTAGTCGAGCAGGCGACCGAGCAGTTGCAGGGCGAAGTCCTTGAACGCCAGGGTCGGGCCGTGAAACAGCTCCAGGACCCACTCGTTGCCGTTCAGTTGACGCAACGGCGCCACGGCGTTGTGCGCGAACACACCGTAGGTTTCTTCAAGAATCTTTTTGAAATCGGCATCAGGAATGCTGCCGGCTACAAACGGGCGCATCACCCGGAAGGCCAGCTCGTGATACGGCAGGCCGGCCCAGGACGCGATTTCTTCCTGGGTGAAACGTGGCAGGCATTCCGGCACATACAGGCCGCCGTCCGTGGCCAGACCGGCCAGCAGGACGTCTTCGAAATTCAGGGCCGGTGCCTGGCCGCGGGTACTGATATAACGCATAAGGGCAAACCTTTGGTTTGAGCTACAAGTTGCAAGCTACAAGCGGCAAGACAAAAGCAGTGTGGCTTTTACTTGCAGCTTGCCGCTTGCAGCTCGCCGCTGTTTTAGTTCAGGTGCTCGACACGGATCCGCACAACCGGACCGACAACGCCCGCCAAGGCTTCCAGGGCGGTAATCGCGTCGTTCATGTGCTGCTCAAGCACACGGTGGGTCAGCAGGATCATCGGCACCAGGCCGTCGTGTTCTTCGACTTCCTTCTGCATGATCGATTCGATGTTGATGCCGCGCTCCGACAGGATGCTCGCCACCTGGGCCAGCACGCCTGGATGGTCCTTGGCCTGGATCCGCAGGTAGTACGCGCTTTCGCAGGCTTCGATCGGCAGGATCGGGTGGGCCGACAGCGAATCCGGCTGGAAGGCCAGATGCGGTACGCGGTTTTCCGGGTCGGAGGTCATGGCGCGAACCACGTCCACCAGGTCGGCGATCACCGACGAAGCGGTCGGCTCCATGCCGGCGCCAGCGCCGTAGAACAGGGTCGAACCGGCAGCGTCGCCGTTGACCATCACCGCGTTCATCACGCCGTTGACGTTGGCGATCAGGCGATCAGCCGGGATCAGCGTCGGGTGCACGCGCAACTCGATACCGGCGGCAGTGCTGCGCGCCACGCCGAGGTGCTTGATGCGGTAGCCCAAAGCTTCGGCGTAGTTCACGTCAGCGGTGGTCAACTTGGTGATGCCTTCGGTGTAGGCCTTGTCGAATTGCAGCGGGATACCGAACGCAATGGACGCCAGGATCGTCAGCTTGTGGGCTGCGTCGATGCCTTCAACGTCAAAGGTCGGATCGGCTTCGGCGTAACCCAGGGCTTGCGCCTCGGCGAGTACGTCTTCGAAGGTGCGACCCTTCTCACGCATTTCGGTGAGGATGAAGTTGCCGGTGCCGTTGATGATGCCGGCGACCCAGTTGATACGGTTGGCGGACAAGCCTTCACGGATCGCCTTGATCACCGGAATGCCACCGGCCACGGCCGCTTCGAACGCAACGATCACGCCCTTCTCGCGAGCCTTGGCGAAAATCTCATTACCGTGAACGGCGATCAGTGCCTTGTTCGCGGTGACCACATGCTTGCCATTCTCGATGGCCTTGAGTACCAGCTCGCGGGCAACGGTGTAGCCGCCCACCAGCTCTATAACGATGTCGATCTCAGGGTTCGTGGCCACTTCGAACACATCGTTGGTAATCGCAATACCGGTCGTCTGGAACTGAGGCTTTGGCGTGCGCGTGGCAATTTGTGCCACTTCGATTCCACGCCCGGCACGACGAGCAATTTCCTCGGCGTTGCGCTGAAGTACGTTGAAGGTTCCGCCACCGACGGTCCCTAACCCACAGATGCCTACTTTGACCGGTTTCACTGTGAACTCCCCATAAAACGGCCGACGCAAGGTCGGCCGTGAAAACAGCCGCATACTCGCGGCTCTCTATTAATGGCCAGGCGGTTGACCGCCGGACCATGATCGTCAAAGGCTGACCGTGACGATGCGAATTATTTCGCGCCCAGTGCCAGTTTGGCGACTTGTGGCGCAGGCTGGTAGCCCGGAATGACCTGACCGTCAGCCAAAACGATGGCCGGCGTCCCGTTCACGCCAATCGACTGACCAAGGGCGAATTGCTTGGAAACCGGGTTATCGCACTTGGCGGCCTTGATTTCCTTGCCATCGACCATCTTGTCCATGGCCGCTTTTTTGTCCTTGGAGCACCAGACCGCTTGCAGTTGTTCGTCACCCGGCGAGCCCAGGCCCTGGCGCGGGAACGCGACGTAACGCACTTCGATGCCGCGCTTGTTCAGCTCAGGCACCTCGGCGTGCAGCTTGTGGCAGTACGGGCAGGTGGTGTCGGTGAACACGGTGATGTGCGACTTGGTTTCGCCGATCGCCGGGTAGACCACGGTTTCCGCGACCGGAATCTCGTTGACCAGTTTGGAAACGCCCAGGCGCTCGGTCTTCTCGGTCAGGTTGACCGGCTTGCCGTCCTTGAGCTGGAACATGTAGCCCTGCATCACGTACTGGCCGTCGGCGCTGGCGTAGAGCACGCGGCTGCCTTTGAGTTTGACTTCGTACAGACCGGCCAGCGGGCTCGCGCTGATGGCTTCGATCGGGGTTTCGAGCTGGAGGCTTTCCAGGCTTTTACGAATCGCTTTGTCGGCCGCGTCATCGGCGACGGCAAAGGTGCTGACCAACGCAATGGCTGCGGCGGCGAAAATCTGGGTCAGACGCATGAGAACTCCTGAAGGCGGACAAATGGGACGATCAGAACGCCCGTGCCGAAACACCGGGTCATAATCGCCCATCGTGCAAACCGGCAAAGCCTACCACATAAGGCTGGTGGGGCCGAATGCGGGTGATGCACGACATTGAAGCGAGGGCGCTCAACGCTTCTGTAGCAGCTGGCGAAGCCTGCGTTCGGCTGCGAAGCAGTCGTGAAATCAGACGCTGCGAATATTCAGTTAAACCGAGAGTTCAGGGTTTACGACTGCTGCGCAGCCGAACGCAGGCTTCGCCAGCTGCTACGCAAGCGTGCGGGCGCGGCCAGAGGTTGTGTCAGCCACGCGGGTGATGTTTGGCATGCAGGTCTTGCAAGCGCGCGCGAGCGACGTGGGTGTAGATCTGGGTGGTCGACAGGTCGCTGTGGCCGAGCAGCATTTGCACCACCCGCAGGTCGGCGCCGTGGTTGAGCAGGTGCGTGGCGAAGGCGTGGCGCAGGGTGTGCGGCGACAACGACTTGCTGATCCCGGCGACTTTGGCCTGGTGCTTGATCCGGTGCCAGAAGGTCTGGCGGGTCATCTGTTCGCCGCGCTGGCTGGGGAACATGACATCGCTGGGCCGCCCGCTGAGCAGCTCGCCTCGGCCGTCACGCAGGTAGCGTTCGACCCAGACAATCGCCTCCTCGCCCATCGGCACCAGTCGCTCCTTGCTGCCTTTGCCCATCACGCGCAACACGCCCTGACGCAGGTTGACCTGTTCCAGGGTCAGGCTGATCAGCTCGGTGACCCGCAAGCCGCAGGCGTAAAGCACTTCCAGCATGGCGCGATCACGTTGACCTATGGCTTCGCTCAGGTCCGGGGCATTCAGCAGTGCCTCCACATCAGCTTCCGACAAAGACTTGGGCAACGGCCTACCGAGTTGCGGCATATCGACGCGTAACGTCGGATCGACCGCAATCAGCTTTTCTCGCAACAGGTAGCGATAAAAGCCACGCACTCCGGAGAGAAATCGCGCAGTGGAACGGGGTTTGTAGTTTTGCTCCAGGCGCCAGGCCAGGTGATCGAGGATCAACTCACGGCCGGCGTTGATCAGCTCGAGGTTTTTTTCCTGCAGCCAGCCGTTGAATAGTGCCAGGTCGCTGCGATAGGCATCGCGGGTGTTATCGGAGAGGCCTTTTTCGAGCCACAGCGCGTCGAGAAATTGGTCTATCAGGGGATGGTCGATGGCGGGCATAGAGGCTCAGGTAGCGGGAATCCGGGGCTAAGTCTTTCATAGCCGGACGGGGCTTTACAGTGCCTGATGTTATTGCGGTGACGACGTCGTGATCTTCTGTAGGAGCGAGGCTTGCCCGCGAAGACGGAATTACATTCAACATTGACGTTGGCTGATATGACGTCTTCGCGGGCAAGCCACGCTCCCACAAGTAAATCGCAGGCAACAAAAAAGCAGCCCTCAGGCTGCTTTTTTTGCATCGGAAGCTGGACTTAAGCCAGTTTTTCCTTGATGCGAGCTGCTTTACCGGACAGGTCACGCAGGTAGTACAGCTTGGCTTTACGTACGTCACCGCGACGTTTAACGGCCATGCTGTCGATTTGCGGGCTGTAGGTCTGGAAAGTACGCTCTACGCCAACACCGTTGGAGATTTTACGAACGGTGAAAGCACTGTTTACGCCGCGGTTACGCTTGGCGATAACAACACCTTCGAACGCTTGCAGACGCGAACGGTCGCCTTCCTTCACTTTCACCTGAACGACAATAGTGTCGCCCGGGGCAAAGGTAGGGATCTCTTTGGTCATCTGCTCTGCTTCGAGTGCAAGGATGATTTTGTTAGTCATGCTGTGCTCCTAAGGTAAATCGTCGGATTTACCATCGAAACGTTGTTAACTATCGTCCCGATCGCGGATGTATTCCTCGAGCAGCTTCTTCTCTTCTCCA
>NZ_JBIUXZ010000025.1:36903-89214 GCF_044744265.1 Pseudomonas sp. NPDC087342 | reverse complement strand
GTGGAAGAGAAAGTCCGCGAATGCCTGGAAGCCGACCGCGCTCGCGTGCAAGTCGGTCGCATCTCGCGCTTCGGCCTGCTGGAAATGTCCCGTCAACGCCTGCGTCCATCGCTTGGCGAAAGCAGCGGCATCGTTTGCCCGCGTTGCAACGGCACCGGCATCATCCGCGACGTTGAATCGCTGTCGCTGGCGATCCTGCGCCTGATCGAAGAAGAAGCCCTGAAAGACCGCACCGCCGAAGTTCGCGCACAAGTGCCGATCCCGGTGGCCGCGTTCCTGCTCAACGAAAAACGCAACTCGATCACCAAGATCGAACTGCGCACCCGCGCTCGCATCGTCATTCTGCCGAACGATCACCTCGAAACGCCGCACTTCGAAGTTCAGCGTCTGCGTGATGACAGCCCGGAAGCCCACATCAACCAGTCCAGCTACGAAATCGCTGCTGCCGCTGCCGAAGTGGAAGAAGTCCAGCCAGCCGCCGCGACCCGCACCCTGGTTCGCCAGGAAGCCGCGGTCAAGACTGCACCGGCCCGTGCCAACGCACCGGTGCCGACTGAAGTCGTCGCTGCCGCGCCAGCACCTGCACCGGTCGCCGCGCCAGAGCCAAGCCTGTTCAAAGGCCTGGTGAAGTCGCTGGTCAGCCTGTTCGCTACCAAAGAAGAGCCAGCTGCTCCGGTTGTGGTTGAAAAACCTGCGACCACCGAGCGTCCGGCCCGTAACGAAGAGCGTCGCAACGGTCGTCAACAGAGCCGCAACCGTAACGGTCGCCGCGATGAAGAGCGCAAGCCTCGTGAGGAACGTGCACCGCGTGAAGAACGCGCACCACGTGAGCCACGCGAAGAGCGTGCACCGCGCGAAGCCCGTGAAGAGACCACCGCTACCCCGGTAGTCGCTCGCGAAGAACGCGCACCACGCGCCCCTCGTGAAGAACGTGCACCGCGCGCTCCTCGTGAAGACCGCAAACCACGTGGCGACCGCGAAGAGCGTCCGGTACGTGAACTGCGCGAGCCACTGGATGCTGCTCCTGCCGCACCAGCCGCTGCCGTTGCCGTTGCCGCGACCACTGAAGAGCGTCCAGCCCGTCAGCCACGTGAAGAACGCGCGCCACGCCCACCGCGTGAAGAGCGTCAGCCACGTGCCGAACAAGCGGCTGCCGCCTCTGAAGAAGAACTGCTGACCAGCGAAGAGCAGCAACAGGAAGACGGTCAGGAAGGCGCCGAAGGCGATCGTCCACGCCGCCGCTCCCGTGGCCAGCGTCGTCGCAGCAACCGTCGCGAGCGTCAACGTGATGCCAACGGCAACGTGATCGAAGGTTCGGAAGAGTCCGAGTCCGCCGACGGTAGCGAAGCCAGCGAAACCAACGAAGCGCCAAGTGCTGCCGATCTGGCCGCCGGCCTGGCTGTTACCGCAGCCGTTGCCAGCACCGTGATCAGCGCGCCTGCCGAAGCCCAGGCTCACGAGCAAGCCGAACGCGCCACTGCTACTGTTCAGGAAACTGCACCAGTAGAAGCGCCGGTCGTTGAAGCGACTACTCCGGTAGAAGCAACAGCCGCTCCGGAAGTTGAAGTAGCGCCGGTTCGTGAAGCACAGCCTGAATTCCAGGCCGCTGCCGAGCCTGCTTTCGTCGCCGAGCCAGTGGTTGTCGCAGAATCGGTTGTCGAAACATCGACCGAAACCGTGACCGAAGCTGTCCGCGAAGTGCGCGAAGAGCAAACCGCGTTCAACTGGGTTGCCGAGCCAGTAGCCGCCGAGCCAGTCGTCGAAGCTCCAGCGCCAGTCGCTGAAGCACCGGCGGTTGAAGCGATGGTCTCCGAGCCAGTGGTTGCCGCTGCCGAACCTGCTTCAGTGGTCGAAGCTCCGGTTGTCGCGCAGGTCGCTGCACCGGTGGTCGAAGCCGCCCCTGCCAGCGCCCTGACCGAAAATGGCCGCGCGCCGAACGACCCACGTGAAGTGCGTCGCCGCAAGCGTGAAGCCGAGCGTCTGCAGAAAGAAGCCGAACTGGCTGGCGCTGCTGCTCCGGCTGTTGCCGAGCCAGCACCGGTTGTAGCTGAAGTCGTCGAGGCAGCTCCTGCCCCGGCCGCTGAAGTCGCTGCCGACCCGGTTGAATCCGCGATCGACGAAGCACCTCGCTCCGTTCAGGAAGCGGTACAGCAACACGAAGAAGCCCAGGAAAAAGAACACGAGCCTAAACCCCTCGTCTGATTCCATCGGCTACTAAAAAGCCCCGCCTGGTGATCCAGGCGGGGCTTTTTTTATGCTCGTGATCCTCAGCGCAATCCCCTGTGGGAGCGGGCTTGCTCGCGAAAACGGTTTAACATTCAACATTCATGCAGGCTGATCCACCGCATTCGCGAGCAAGCCCGCTCCCACAGGGAATCTATGCCGGCGGGTAGATCAACTTCTCGGGCACATCCACATCCCACAACACACCGGGATCGTCCACCGCTACCTCGACCACCCTCGCCTGCGCGAACAACGGCTTGGCCCCGCGATCACCGGACAACCCCATCAGCCCCGGCCCAAAGCGCCGGCCGAAACCCACCGGATGCCCGAACTCGCCCGCGTGCACCGGCACGCTGATGCAATCATCCGCAATCGCCGCGACTACTTGCTCGATGCTCGACGGCAAGATGAACGGCATATCACCCAACACAATCAGCCACCCGCCGAGCTGCGAACAAGCCACCACACCCGCCGCAATGCTGTCGCCCATGCCGGTGGACTCGATCAGCACAATCTCGTAACCGTAAGCCTGAGCCATGCGAATCACCTGGGGGCGATCCTCGGTGGTGACCAGCACGCGCTTCTCAATGCTGGGCGGCAGGTTTACCAACACCTGCTCGATCACCGAGCGTACGGCGCCGTCGCGACCGGTGCAGTCGGCCAGCAACTTGTCCTTTTCGGCGCCAGCGACCTGTCGAAAGCGGCTGCCCTGCCCCGCCGCCAACACGATGACACCGATGGGCTCGCTCATACGTCCTCCCGCAACGGCTTCTTCTGCTTCAGCTCGACGCCGTTCTTGATCGCCACGATTTCGGCCAGCAACGACAAGGCGATTTCCGCCGGGGTGTGGCTGCCGATGTGCAGACCGATCGGGCCGTGCAGCCGCTCGATGGCCTGTTCTGACAAGCCTAGCTGAGCCAGGTTGTCCCGGCGCTTCAGGCTGTTGACCCGCGACCCCAGTGCGCCGACGTAGAACGCCCTGGAATCGAGGGCTGTCAGCAGCGCCATGTCATCCAGCCGTGGATCGTGGGTCAAGGCGACGATGGCAGTGCGTTCGTCGGTCTGGATGTTCAACACGGCTTCGTCGGGCATGCCCGGCACGAAACGACCGTGCTGTTCTTCCCAACCGTAGACGAACTCGGTACGCGGATCGCAGATCAGCACTTCGAAATCCAGCAGTCGCGCCATTTCCGCGACATAGCGCGACAGTTGCCCGGCACCGATCAGCAACAAGCGCCAGCGCGGACCGTAGATCGCGCGCAAGGTGTTGCCGTCAAAACTCAGCACATCGGTCTTGTGCGCCGGTTGCAAAACCACTTCGCCGCTCGTCAGATCCAGCGAACGGGCGACGATTTCATGGGCTTCGCAGCGGGCCAGCAACTCGGCGACCCACGCCGGGTCACCGACTCGCTCTTCAGTCAGGCGCAAGGTGCCGCCGCACGGCAAGCCGAACCGCGCCGCCTCTTCGCGGGTGACGCCGTAGGTGATCAATTGCACGGGCGGCCCATCAGCCGGGATCCGGCCATCGTGCAGCCGCGCGATCAGATCATCCTCGACACAACCGCCCGACACCGAGCCGATCACTACGCCGTCCTCACGCAACGCCAACATGGCGCCCGGTGCCCGGGGCGCGGTGCCCCAGGTCTGGACCACGCTGTACAACACCACCCGCTGACCGGCGCGACGCCAGTCGAGCACGCTGCGCAGGACGTTCAGATCGACGCTGTCCATCAGGCCTGCGCCTTCTGCCAGCCCTGCAGTTGATAGCGAACCGGCAGACTGCGGATACGTTTGCCGGTGGCGGCAAAGATCGCGTTGCACAGCGCCGGCGCAATCGGCGGCACACCCGGCTCACCGACCCCGCCCAACGGCACTTCGCCCGGCGGCGTGACCAGATGCACAGCGACTTCTTTCGGCGCGAGGGACATGCGCGCCACTTCGTACATGTGGAAGTTGTCCTGCTGGACCTTGCCGTCCTTGAAGCTGATTTCGCCGAGCACCGCGTTGCCCAGGCCCATGACGCAGGCACCTTCGAACTGCGAGCGAATCCGCTCGGGATTGATCTGCGGACCGCAATCCACGGCGATGTCGGCCTTGTGCACGATCAGGGTGCCGTCGTCCTTGACTTCGACTTCGATCACCGCCGCCACATAGGTGACGAAGCTGTAATGCACCGCCAACCCCAGGCCTCGGCCCTTGGGTAGCGTGCGCCCCCAACCAGCGGCTTTGGCGGCGGTTTCCAGTACGGTGCGCATGCGGGCGGTATCGATCGGATAACGCTCGGGAGACTCGCCGTAGTTCCACTCTTCACTCAAGGTGCGCGGATCGATCTGACGGTCCGGGCCGAGCAACTTGATCTGATACTTCAGCGGATCCTGCCCGGCTTTGTGGGCCAATTCATCGACGAAGGTCTGAATCGCGAAGCCGTGGGGAATGTTCGACACCGAGCGATACCAGCCGACCCGGGTGTGGACTGTCGCTTCCGGGTTTTCCAGGCGCACGTTGGGGATCGCATACGCCATATTGGTGAAACCCATGCCCAACTCGAACGCCGCCTCGTGGTTCATCCCCGGGGCGAACAGCGCGGTGATGCTCGGCGCCACGGTGCGGTGCAACCAGCCGGAGGGCAAGCCGTCCTTGTCGAGGCTGGCCTTCAGGTATTCGGCGGACACGGTGTGGAAGTAGGAACAGTGGATGTCGTCTTCACGGGTCCATTGCACGCGCACGGCCTTACCGGGGAATTCCTTGGCGAGGATCGCGGCTTCGATGACGAAATCCGGTTTGGATTTACGCCCGAAACCACCGCCGAGCAAGGTCACGTTGAAGGTGACGTTATCGAACGGCAGGCCCAGGCGTTCGCCGATCCGCTCACGGGTAACTTGCGGCGCCTGACTCGGTGCCCAGGCTTCGCACACGCCATCCTTAAAGCGAGCGATGGCGACCATCGGTTCCATCGGCGCCTGTGCCAGGTGCGGCAGATAGTAGGACGCTTCGAGGGTGCTGCCGGCGCCGGCCAGGGCCTTGTCGATATCGCCGGTGTTGCGCACCACTTTGCCGGGTTTGAGCGAGGCCGCTTCCAGTTCCTTGCGGTAGGCAATCGAGTCGTAACTGGCGTTGGGGCCGTCGTCCCACTCGATGTTCAGCGCTTCGCGGCCCTTGATCGCGGCCCAGGTGTTGCTCGCGACCACGGCCACGCCACCCAACGGCTGGAACTCTGATGGCAGCGGACGGCTTTCGATCTGCAAGACCTTGATCACACCCGGGACTTTCATTGCCGCATTGGCATCGAAGGATTTGACCTTGCCGCCATACACCGCAGGACGTGCGATGGTCGCGTAAAGCATGCCGTCGAAATGCACATCCGCGCCGTAGACCGCACGACCGTTGACGATGTCGGCACCGTCGATGGCGCGCACGCCTTCCTTGCCGATGTAGCGAAATTCCGACGGCTGCTTGAGCCGCAGGCTGTCACGGGCCGGCACCGCCAGCGCACTGGCTGCGGCGGCGAGTTCGCCGTAACCGAGTTCACGCTTGGTCGGTTGGTGAATTACTTTGTGCAGTTGCGCGCGGCACTCACCGACCGGCACTTTCCACTGCTCGGCCGCAGCCTGTTCCAGCATGGTCCGCGCGGCGGCACCGCAACGCCGCATCGGCTCGTACCAATGACGCATGCTGCGCGAACCGTCGGTGTCCTGGTTACCGAAGCGCACTTCGTCACCCGGCGCCTGTTGCACTTTGACCAGCGCCCAGTCGGCGTCCAGTTCATCGGCCACCACCATGCTCAGGCTGGTGCGCACGCCCTGGCCCATTTCCGAACGGTTGCACACCACGGTCACCGTGCCGTCGGCAGCGATGCTGACGTAGACCTTCGGATCGTCGACCCAGCCATTGGGCATGCCATCGGCGCCGAATTTCTTCGGTTTGTCTTCAGCGAAAGCGTCTTGCCAGCCCCAACTCGCGGCGATTACCAGCGCACTGGTGGCGCCGACGCCTTTGAGAAAACCGCGACGGCTGAGGTTGCTCAGATTGCTCAGGGCGAAATCATTCGGGAGCTGGCTCATGCCTTGGCCTCCTTCAGATGAGTGGAGGCCTGGCGGATGGCGGTCTTGATGCGGTTGTAAGTACCGCAACGGCAGATGTTGCCGACCATCGCCTCTTCGATTTGCTCGTCGCTCGGGTTGGGATTGGTCTTGAGCAACGCAGTGGCGGACATGATCTGCCCGCCCTGGCAGAAACCGCACTGGGCCACGGCGGTGTCGAGCCAGGCTTGCTGGACGATTTGCCCGACCGGGTCGGCGTGCAGATTGTCGATGGTGCGCACGTCCTGGCCGACCACCGAACCAATCGGCGTGATGCAACTGCGCGCCGGCAAACCGTCGATATGGATGGTGCACGCGCCGCACAGGCCCATGCCACAGCCGAATTTAGTACCGTTGTAACCGGCCACGTCGCGGATCGCCCAGAGCAGCGGCATATCCTCGGTCACGTCGAGTTGATGGTCTTGGCCATTGAGTTTGAGGGTAATCATGGGCACGCCCGCATAGTTGTTTCGGTTATGGGGTCGAGCAATCTGCCGCCAGGGGGTAGCGGTGGGTTCACGCAGATCGGCTCAGGCTAATCGGCTCTCTTACGCGGACGGCAATGTCTGCGTCGGGCCTTTGGTGGAGCAAATGCTTGCATCGTTAGGTGGCTAAGTTAACCCAGCATTAACAAAAAAGCCCTGCACAATTGAAGTTGTGCAGGGCTTCGAAATTCGCCTGTTTAAAGCGTAGCTTCAATATCGATTGGGTTCCATTTCCAGCTCGACGCTGAAGCGTTGCGCAATGTCTTTCTGGATCCGTTGCGCCAAATCCAGTAACTGCAAACCGGTCGCGCCGCCGTAGTTGACCAGCACCAGTGCCTGCAATTTATGCACGCCAGCATCAGCCTCACGGAAACCTTTCCAGCCAGCCTTCTCGATCAACCAGCCCGCCGCCAGTTTCATTTGCCCGTCGGCTTGCGCGTAGGCCACCAGATCCGGGTATTCAAGCTTGAGCCGAGTCACCAGCGCCGCTGGCACCAACGGGTTCTTGAAGAAGCTGCCGGCATTGCCAAGCACGGCCGGGTCCGGGAGTTTTTCGCTGCGGATGCTGCAAATCGCCTGGCTGACATCGGTCGGCGTCGGGTGGTCGATGCCCTGCTCGGTCAGGCGCTGGCGCACCGGGCCGTATTCCAGATGCAGGTGCGCAGTGCGATTCAGGGTGAAGCGGACCCGCAGGATCAACCAACGCCCCGGCTGCTGTTTGAACAGGCTATCGCGGTAGGCGAAGTTGCATTCTTCCAGGCCGAAATCCCGCAGCTCGCCGGTCTGGCGATCCAGCGCGGTGAGGCCGGCGAATACGTCCTTGATCTCAACGCCATACGCGCCGATGTTCTGCATCGGTGCCGCGCCAACAGTGCCTGGAATCAAGCTGAGGTTTTCCAGCCCCGACAAGCCTTGGGCCAAGGTGTGTTGCACGAACGGATGCCAAGGCTCGCCGGCCTCGGCTTCGATCACCACCTGACTGCCATCATCGCTCAAAACACGAATGCCACGCGTGGCCATGCGCAGCACCAACGCCTGGATATCCGCAGTCAGCAGCAAGTTGCTGCCGCCACCGATCACCAACAGCGGCACCGCGTTCGAAGCGGCATAAGCCAGTGCTTCACGGACCTCGGTGTCGTTATGGGCTTCGGCAAACAGCTGCGCTCGAACGTCCACGCCAAAACTGTTGAACGGCTTGAGGGAAACCCCGGGGTGGACCTGCAAACTCATAACCGTCCCTTCAACTCGATCACCAGTAAATCACTGGCGCGCTCGATCAAATCCAACACTTGCTCAAAGCCTTGGTCGCCGTCGTAGTACGGGTCCGGCACTTCATCGATTTCCGACTGATAGCGACGCAGGAACAGGTCCAGCTCAGCCTTGCCCTTGGCCGGTTGCAGGGCCTTGAGGTTGCGCAGGTTGCTGTTGTCCATGGCCAGGATCAGGTCATACGTGGCGAAATCCGCACGGCTGACTTGTTGGGCACGCTGGGCCGACAGGTCGTAACCGCGCAGTTTGGCCGCGGCCTGGCTGCGCTTGTCCGGGGCCTTGCCGACGTGCCAGTCACCGGTGCCGGCGGAGGCCACTTCGACTTGATCGGCCAGACCGGCCTCACGCAATTTATGCCGCAACACGCCTTCGGCCGTGGGCGAACGGCAGATGTTGCCCAGGCAGACGAACAAAACCCGCATCAGGCCTCCAGCAGGCGACGAACGCGCTCGAGGTCTTCGACGGTATCGACGCCGGTCGGCGGTGCGATCAACGCATCGGCAACGTGAATCCGCACGCCATGCCACAGGGCGCGCAGTTGTTCCAGGGATTCGGTGTTTTCCAGCCAGCACGGGCCCCAGCTGACGAAGTCATGCAGGAAACCTGCGCGGTAGGCATAAATGCCGATATGGCGACGATACGGCACGCCTTGCGGCATTTGCTCGCGAGTCTTGGCAAATGCGTCCCGGGCCCATGGCAGCGTGGCGCGGCTGAAGGTCAGCGCCAGGCCATTGAGGTCGCTGACGACCTTGACCACGTTGGGATTGAACAGGGTTTCCACATCCTCGATCGGCTCGGCCAACGTGGCCATGCGCGCTTCGGTGTGGGCGGCCAGGTTGGCGGCGACCTGATCGATCACGCTCGGCGGGATCAGCGGCTCGTCACCCTGGACGTTGACCACGATCGCGTCGTCCGCCAGGCCGAGTTTCGTCGCCACTTCGGCCAACCGGTCGGTGCCGGAATTATGGTCTTCACGGGTCAGCACCACTTCGGCGCCAAAGCCTTTGCAGGCCTCGACGATGCGTGCGTCGTCCGTGGCGACCACCACGCGCTGGGCGCTGCTTTTGCTCGCCTGTTCCCAGACGTGCTGGATCATCGGCTTGCCGGCGATCAGCAGCAGCGGTTTGCCCGGCAGGCGGGTGGAGGCGTAACGCGATGGAATCACAACGGTAAAGGCTGTGGTCATTTATCCAGGCGCTCGTCGGTAGTCAGGGTGCGCGCTTCGGTTTCGAGCATTACCGGGATGCCGTCGCGAATCGGGTACGCCAGGCCGGCGCCCTTGCTGATCAGCTCGGTCTTGTCGGCACTGAGCTTGAGCGGGCCTTTGCAGACCGGGCAAGCGAGGATATCGAGCAATTTGGTGTCCATGAGCATTCCCTGGATAAAAACGGTTTTAAGGCAAAAGACGATTCGGCAACAGGCGCATCAGCTGCGTATCGAACCAGGCCACGAAGGCCGGCGAAGGCACAGCATCGACTGCCAGGTACCACCAGTCGGCAGCGGCAAAGGTACGGCACTTCACCGCATCCTTTTCGGTCATCACCAACGGCAATGACGGTGTGAAATTCAAGGCCTGCACGCTGTATTCGGCGTGGTCGGCAAACCCATGGGGGATCGGCTGCCAGTGTAGCGTTTCGAGGGTGTTGAAGAAACGCTGGGGATTGCCGATCCCGGCCACCGCGTGCAGCGCCTGGCCTGGGGGGAAATGCTCGAACGACTTGCGTTCGCCGCTTTTCAGATTGATCAGGGCGGTGGGTTGCAGTTGAAAGGCAAAACCGTCGTCGCTGTCATGGGCCGCGCCGTTGTAGAGCACGGCATCGACACTTTGCAGACGCTCGATCGGTTCGCGCAACGGCCCGGCGGGCAGGCAACGTTTATTGCCCAGGCCACGGGCCGCGTCGATGAGCACCAGCTCCAGGTCCCGGGCCAATCGATAATGCTGCATGCCGTCGTCGGACAGGATCAGGTCCAGCGGTTCACTGGCCAGCAGGGCTTTGACCGCACTGCTGCGGTCCGGGTCGATCATCAAGGGCACGCCGGTGCGCTGCACGATCAGCAACGGCTCGTCGCCAGCAATGTCGGCGCCTTGATCGGCCTCGACCCGCCACGGCAGTTGCGGCGGCTTGGCGCCATAACCACGACTGACAACGCCGACCCGCAAACCACTGCGCTGGCAATGCTCGATCATCCACAGGATCATCGGCGTCTTGCCGGTGCCGCCGACGGTGATATTGCCGACCACGACCAGCGGCACCGGTGGCTGATAGATCTCACCCTCACCCGCGAGAAAGCGATTGCGCTTGCCGATGACCACCCGCCGATACAGCCATTCCAGCGGCTGCAACAGCTTCAGGGCCGGATGACCGGCATACCACGCGGCGAGCAATCGATCGGACATGGCCATCAGTGCGTCGGCGCTGCCTCGACGGTGGTCATGCGCAGATGGCTGAAACCGAGCTTGCCGGCGGCGTCCATGGCGGTGATGACGGATTGATGCTGGGTCTTGCCGTCGGCGGTGATGGACAGCGGCAGGTTGGTGTCGCCGTTGGATTCTTTCTGCAACGCGTCCATCAGGCTGCTCAGGTCATTCTTCGGCAACAACTGATTGTTGACCGAAAACACCCCTTCGGCGTTGATGGCGATGTCCAGTTGCTTGACCTGCTGGTCTTCAGCCGGCGAACCGCTGACCGCTTCCGGCAGTTCGACGCGCAATTGGGTTTCGCGGGTGAAGGTAGTGGTCACAACGAAAAACAGCAGCAGGACAAACACCACGTCGATCAGCGACACGAGGTTGATGTCCACATTCTCCCGTTGCTTGCGGCGGAATTTCACGCTTTTTTGCCCTCGGACAGGTCCACGTCACGGTCACCCTGCACCACCTCAACCAGCTTGATGGCTTCCTGCTCCATCCCCACCACCAGCTCATCAATGCGCCGTTGCAGGAACCGGTGGAAGAATACCGACGGGATACCGACGATCAGGCCCGAAGCCGTGGTGATCAAGGCTTTGGAAATACCGCCGGCCAGCACGGCCGCGTTGGTGGTCATGCCCGTGCCCATGAACGAGCTGAAGATATCGATCATGCCCAGCACCGTCCCCAGCAACCCGAGCAACGGGGCCATGGCGGCGATGGTGCCCAGGGCGTTGATGTAACGCTCCAGTTCGTGGATGACCCGGGCAGCGGCCTCTTCGATGCACTCTTTCATGATCTCGCGACCATGCTTGGAGTTGGCCAGGCCTGCCGCGAGGATTTCGCCCAACGGCGAGTTGGCGCGCAGTTCCTTGAGTTTTTCTTTATTGAGCTGTTTGTCTTTGATCCAGACCCAGACTTGCCCGAGCAAATGCTCCGGGGTGACTCGGCTGGCACGCAGGGTCCACAGACGCTCGGCGACGATCGCCATGGCCACGATGGAACTCAAAATGATCGGCAGCATCATCCAGCCGCCGGATTTGACCAATTCCCACACAGTGACAGTCCCCTCGAAAAAGTGCGCCACTCTAACATAGGGGGTCGGCGCACCGAAGACCGCGATGTCGCATCCCGTCCGGCCGGTTATTTATTCAGCGCAGGCACATCACGCCAGAAGCGCCGTTGTTGACGCATCGTTCGCGGTGGCTTGAAGCTGCCCAGTTGCAGACGGACGGCGCCGTGCTCGGCGCTGTCATAGATGTGCAAGCCCCGTTTGCGATACCGCGCCATGACCGTGGGATGGGGATGCCCGAAGGAGTTGCCGTGGCCGCGCGAGATCAGCACCGCTTTGGGTTGCAGCGTGCTGAGCAGTGCCATGGATGACGAACTGCGACTGCCGTGGTGTGGCGCCGCAAGCCAATCGGTGGGCACCGCCAACGGGCTGTCCAGGAGCGCACGTTCGGCGTGGGTATCGATGTCGCCGGTCAGCAGCAGGCGTTCACCATTGGCTTCGATTTGCAGGACGCAGGATTTCTGATTGCTTTCGCTGGCTGCTGACCATTGCCAGAGCCGGAAGGTCACTCCATCCCAGGTCCATTGCTGGCCACTTTCGCAGCCCTCGGCCTGTAACTCTGTTGGGAGCGCCAGCGGATCGCCACTGATCACCCGCGCTACTTTCAGCCCCTGTGAGACAGCCCGCGCACCACCAGCGTGGTCGGCATCGGCGTGACTGAGCAGCATCAGATCGACTCCGTTCACGCCGAGTTTGCGCAGTGCCGGCAGCACCACCCGTTCACCCAGGTCAAAATCACCGAACCGCGGGCCGGCGTCATACAGCAGTGTGTGCTGGCGAGTACGCACCAGGATTGCCAAACCCTGGCCGACATCCAGTTGCCAGATCTCGGCCCGGCCTTCGGGCAGCTCTTCGCGCGGGGGAAATGCCAAAAGCAGCAACATCGGCCAGCCCAACGGACGCAACGGAACGCCTCTCGGCATTAATAGAAGAAAGGCGCCCAATGCGCCGATAGCCCCGATCCATGGCGGCACTGCCACCGGGACCCACGCGGGCAATTGATTCGCCATGAGTGCCAGGCCCTTGAACAGCAGGTCGATCAGCCCGCCGGCCAACCACAACAACCCTTCCCCCACGTAAGGCAGGGGCAACAGCACTGTTCCGAGCAAGGCTGGCGGCAAGACCACCAGACTGATCCACGGCACCGCGAGCAGATTGACCAGCGGCCCGCTGACACTGATGGGCAACCCCAGCATCAGCAGCAGCGGGCACAGGCCGATTGCAATCAGCCATTGGGCGCGGGTCCAGGTTTGCCACCAACGCCAAGGGCCCAGCCGACCGCCAAAAGTGAAGATCAACACCGCCACCGCCGCAAAGGACAGCCAGAATCCAGGTTGCAGGCTTGCGAGTGGTTCCAACAACAAGACGCCATCCAGCGCCAGCAACAACGGCCACCACGCGCCGAGATGACGAAAGCGCAGCCGCCACAACAGCACCAGGCCAATCATCACGCAGGCCCGCCGCACCGGCACTTCAAAACCCGCCAGCAGCCCATAACCGAGCGCCGCCGCGAACGCCAGCCCACACGCCCACGGCAACCAGGGCCAACGCACCGGCCACAGGCCATATCGGGCGAGCCCTGCGATCAGCAAATACACCAACCCCGCGAGCAAACCGATGTGCTGTCCGGAAATCACCAGCAGGTGCACGGTGCCGGTGTCTTGCAGCACCTGCCAGTCCTCGCGACTCAACCCGGCGCCATCGCCCAGCACCAACGCCGCCAGCGCTCCGGCTCGCCCTTGGGCATCGACACTTAGCAAACGCTGGCGAATACCGTCGCGCCAGGCCCAGCGGGCGGATGACAGGCGCTGGCCATCCTTGACCGTGCCGGTCGCGCCGATGCCTTGTGCCAGCAGCCAGGCGTCGTAATCGAAAGCGTGGGGATTGAGCAGGCCGGTCGGGCGCTTCAACTTCACCGCCATCCGCCAGCGTTCGCCGCTATTGACCGGCGGCCCGCCGTACCAGGCCAGGCGCATCAGCGGCGGCACAGATCCGTGTCGCGAACGCGCGTCTGCCAATTCGAAACGCAGCACTTTCTCGCTGCTCTGCGGCAAACCCACCACTCGACCTTCGACCCAGCGGGTTTCACCGTCCAGATTCGCTGGCAGTCGATCGTCCAGCGCCGATTGCGCCTGTCCACAGGCCCAACTGAAGCCAAACAGAAAAAATGCCAACGGATACGTGGGAAAGGGCAGCAACATCAAACCCACCACCGGCAGCAACAACCATAACCAGACCGGCGGTAACACCGGTAAAAAACGCAACGCCAATAACCCGAGCGCCAGCGCCACCATCCCTGTGCGCATAAGCCCGTCCTTGAGAGTTCCCTCGTTAGGCATAGACGACCCGGCGCACGGACGTCGTTATCAATTGTCACAAAGTCTGAATGGGTCGCTAATAGAATCCAGACATACTTGCCGCCTGAACCGACCGAGAAGCCTTATGCCCCGGCGCTTATTCAAACGCTACATGCCAGACCCGACCAGCATCAAGGAACACAAATCCTTACGCTTTCTCGGCACCCTGCTGCATGACCCGAACCTTTGGCACCTCAACCGCCACTCGGTAGCCCGGGCGATGGCCGTCGGCCTGTTCGCGGCGTTTCTGCCGATTCCGCTGCAAATGCTGGTGGCTGCGGTGCTCGCGATCATGGTGCGCGGCAACATGCCGATCGCGGTGAGCCTGGTCTGGCTGACCAACCCGATCACCATGCCCGCCGTGTTCTTCTGTACTTACCAGACCGGCGCCTGGCTGATGGATGTGCCCGCCCGACATCTGCCCGACGAACTGACCTGGGAGTGGATAAGCGGCGAACTCTCGACCTTGTGGCAGCCATTTTTGCTGGGGTCGGTGGTGGTGGGACTGGTGTTGGGCGCCCTCGCCTATTGCCTGACGATGATGTATTGGCGTTGGTGGGTGGCGCGGCAATGGGCGCGGCGCAAGAAGAACCGGATGTGAGAATGCAAAACGGCCTCCAATTTTGGAGGCCGTTTTTTTATGCGATGTCTGGGCTGGCGTCTTCGCTGTAGGAGCGAGGCTTGCCCGCGAAGGGGTCGACGCGGTCCCGAATCAGGTACGCATCCCGCGCCCACTCACCAGCAACCGCGCACAACCGATGTACAACGCGACGGTCGCCACCAGCATGAAGGTAATCGCCACGCTGATCTTGATGTCCGAAACGCCAAGGATGCCGTAACGGAAGGCGTTGACCATGTGCAGCACCGGGTTGGCCAGGGACACGGTCTGCCAGAACGGAGGCAGCAACGAGATCGAGTAGAACACCCCGCCCAGGTACGTCAGCGGTGTCAGCACGAAGGTCGGGATGATCGAGATGTCATCGAAGTTGCGCGCAAACACTGCGTTGATGAAGCCCAGCAACGAGAAGATCGTCGCCGTCAGCACCACCACCAAAATGGTCACGCCCAGGTGATGCACCTGCAAATCGGTGAAGAACAGCGACAGGATCGTCACGATGACCCCGACCATCAGCCCGCGCAGCACGCCGCCCAGGGTGTAGCCGATCAGAATCGTATGCGGCGACACCGGCGAGACCATCAATTCCTCGATGGAACGCTGGAACTTGCTGCCGAAGAAGCTCGACACCACGTTGCCGTAAGAGTTGGTGATCACCGACATCATGATCAGCCCCGGCACGATGTACTCCATGTAGGTGAAGCCACCCATGCCGCCAATCTGCTTGCCAATCAGGTTGCCGAAGATCACGAAGTACAAAACCATTGTGATCGCCGGCGGCAGCAGGGTTTGCGGCCAGATCCGGGTAAAGCGCTTCACCTCGCGGTAAACGATGGTGTTGAGGGCAACGAGGTTGGGTTGCAGCTCGGAACTCATACCGCCACCTTCGACAGATTTTTCTCCACCAGGGACACGAACAACTCCTCGAGGCGATTGGTTTTGTTACGCAGGCTCAGCACTTCGATGTTCTGCTGCGCCAACTGGGTAAACAGCGCGGTGATGCCCATGGCCTTGTCCACCTGGACTTCCAGGGTGTGACCGTCGATCAGCCGGGTCGGGTAACCGAGTAACTGCGGCACCACGTTGAGCGTGTTCTTGGTGTCGAGCAGGAAGGTTTCCACATGCAGTTGGCTGAGCAACTGCTTCATGCTGGTGTTCTCGACGATGGTGCCGTGGTCGATGATCCCGATGTTGCGGCACAACTGTTCAGCCTCTTCCAGATAGTGCGTGGTGAGGATGATGGTGATGCCTTTCTGATTCAGCTCGGTGAGGAAGGTCCACATCGAGCGACGCAATTCGATGTCCACCCCCGCCGTCGGTTCGTCGAGGATCAACAGGCGCGGTTCGTGAACCAGAGCGCGGGCGATCATCAGGCGACGCTTCATGCCGCCGGACAGTGAGCGAGACGGCACATCGCGTTTGTCCCAAAGGCCCAGTTGCGTCAGGTATTGCTCGGCGCGTTCCTTGGCGATTTTCGGCGGGATGCCGTAATAACCA
The DNA here is from genome assembly GCF_044744265.1 of Pseudomonas sp. NPDC087342. Classification (NCBI taxonomy): domain Bacteria; kingdom Pseudomonadati; phylum Pseudomonadota; class Gammaproteobacteria; order Pseudomonadales; family Pseudomonadaceae; genus Pseudomonas; species Pseudomonas sp. NPDC087342. The sequence continues at coordinate 73,206 of NZ_JBIUXZ010000025.1, read as the reverse complement.
GCCTGGGTCACGACGATGTCGAAAGTCTTTTCAAACTGGTTGAAGTTGAATTCCTGCGGCACCACGCCAATGGAGCGCTTGAGCTGCGCAGGATTCTTGTCCAGGTCATGGCCGAAGATATTCACCGTGCCCGTGGTCTTGTTCACCAGGGTCGAGAGAATGCCGATGGTCGTGGATTTGCCGGCGCCGTTAGGGCCGAGCAAGGCGAAAAAGTCACCTTCGGCGACATCCAGATCAATACCACTCAGGGCCTGGAAACCGTTGCCGTAGGTTTTGGTTAGCTGCCGGATGGACAGAGCGGAACTCATATCGGGATACGCACCAAGAAGGGAGGAAAGGAATAAATAAGGGCGGGCGGCGATCAATACAACCACGGCGCATGAGGGCAATGGTGCTTGTCGCCGCCACACAAGTACAGTCAAGTGTGTCGATAGTGAGTATTAAGTCAACGCGGTCATGACCGCTTTTTGATACGCCGGACGCTGTTTCAATCGCGCGTACCAGGCTTGCAGATGCGGTTGCGGCGCACGCTCGATCGGCATCTCGAACCAGGCATAAATGAAGCTACCCAAGGGAATGTCACCCATGCCGATTTCATCGCCGGACAGGTACGGTTTCAGCGCCAGTGCCTGATCGGCCATCGACAGCAGACCATCGCATTCTTTGATCGCCGCATTGATAGCGGTCCAGTCCTGCTGCTCTTTCGGGGTGCGCACCACGCCCCAGAACACCGTGCGGAACGGGCTGGCAAAACTTGAGGAGGTCCAGTCCATCCACTTATCGGCAGACGCTCGGGCCTGGAGGTCGCGCGGATACCAGGCCGTGTCGCTGGCGTGGCGAGCCATCAGGTAACGCACGATGGCGTTGGATTCCCACAGCACGAAGCCGTCGTCCTGAATCACCGGCACGCGGCCATTCGGATTCATCGCACGGTATTCCGGCGTGTCCACCACGCCGAACGCGCCACCGGCATCGATGGCTTCATAGGCCAGGCCCAGTTCCTCGGCGGCCCACAGTGGTTTCCTGACATTCGACGAGTTTTTCCGACCCCATATCTTCAGCATGACTGCCTCTTCTTGGATGAATGCGCAGGCAGCATACGCCGGATCAGGCGCGACTCAAATCACTCTGCATGTCCCCCAACAACACGGGCAGTTGCTCGCCGAACAGATGCGGATAGCATTTTTCCAGGTGTTCGAAAAAGAACGTTTCAGGCACATCAGGAAACTGGCCATGGTCCACCAGATATTCCATCAGTTGCTCGCCGTCGCGGTTGAAGGGATGGAAAACGCTGTCGTTCAGCCCATCGAACTCCAGCGGCGCGACATTGAACAATTCGCACAAACCTTGATTGAACGCCGGAGTGGCCTTGACCCAGCGTTCGTTCAGGTACAGCTCGGTATAACCGTGCATAGCGAACACGTCACTCCTGAGCAGTTCCAGCAGGCGCGGGGTCGACAGGTGATTGCGCACGTCCGCCAGACCAATGCGCGCGGCAATCCCGCAATGCCGGGCACATGCCGCCAGCAACGTGGCCTTGGGCACACAATAACTTTCGCCGGCCGCCAGTGCATAACTGCCACGCAAGGTGTCTGGGTCGCGGCTGAAGGTGTAAGGGTTGTAGCGCACGGCCTCACGCACCGCGTAATACAGATTGATCGCCTGCTCGCGCGGATCGAGACTGACACCGCGATGTTTTTCGGCGAACTCCACCACCGCAGGGTGGTCACTATCGATGAAGCGGCCGGGATTCAGATACTCGTGCATGAGGGCGATCTCCTGGGGGAGCCTCGAGTCTAACGACACCTTCAGCACAGAGATAACGACGATTCGGCCAAACATGGGCGCTTTGCCGCTCACCTTGCGAACGATTTCCGAGGCCTGATGCCAACAGGTCTTACAAAACCCATCCAAGGTTTCCCACGATTTCTATCCATTGCTCTGACCACCCGATTTTGCGGATGCCGTCTAAGCTCTGAAAGTTGGTTTTGCCCTGGCTTCACGGAGGATTAAATATGCTGTTGTTGTGGATACTGGTTCTGATCGTTGGAATAGCTTATTTGGCCCACCGCCGCATCGCCCCGCTGCCTGCCTTGGGCATCGTTGCGGTGTACGTGGTGGCGATGGGCGCGTTCAGCCATGCGCCGGGTTGGCTGCTACTGCTTCTCTGGGTCTTGATCGCGGCGGTCGCAGCACCATTGTTGCTGCCTGATCTGCGCCGCAAATTCTTCAGCGCGCCGCTGTTCAGCTGGTTCCAGAAAACCCTGCCGCCGATGTCGCAAACCGAACGCGATGCCATCGACGCCGGCACGGTCTGGTGGGACGGCGAACTGTTCAGCGGTCGTCCGGACTGGGACAAATTGCTGTCCTATCCAAAAGCGCAGTTGAGCGAAGAGGAACAGGCCTTTATCGACGGCCCGACCGAAGAACTCTGCGCAATGGTCAGTGACTGGCAGATCGGCCAGGACATGGACCTGCCACCGGAAGCCTGGGCCCACATCAAGGAAAACGGCTTCTTCGCCCTGATCATCCCCAAAGAGTTCGGCGGCAAGGGCTTCTCCGCCTATGCCCACTCCCAGGTTGCGATGAAACTGGCGACCCGCAGCGGCGACCTCGCCTCCACCGTGATGGTCCCCAACTCACTCGGCCCGGCCGAACTGTTGCTGCATTACGGCACCGACGAACAACGCAACCATTACCTGCCAAGGCTGGCTCGCGGCGATGACATCCCGTGCTTCGCCTTGACCGGTCCGTTGGCCGGCTCCGATGCCGGCGCGATGCCCGACACCGGGGTTATCTGCAAAGGCGAATGGGAAGGCCAGGAAACCTTGGGCCTGCGCCTGAACTGGGAAAAACGCTACATCACCCTGGGCCCGGTGGCCACCCTGCTCGGCCTGGCCTTCAAGGCCTATGACCCGGATCATTTGCTGGGCGACAAGGAAGACCTGGGCATCAGCCTGGCACTGATCCCGACCGACACCGCAGGGGTTGAAATCGGTCGTCGTCACCTGCCGCTTGGCGCCGCGTTCATGAACGGCCCGAACTCCGGCAAGGATGTATTCATTCCGCTGGACTTCCTCATCGGCGGTCAGGAAATGCTCGGCAAGGGCTGGATGATGCTGATGAACTGCCTGTCGGTGGGGCGTTCGATCTCCCTGCCGGCGGTGGGCACCGGCGCGGCGAAGTTCACCAGTCTGGTGACCGGCCAGTACGCTCAAGTGCGCGAGCAATTCAACGTACCGCTGTCGGCGTTCGAAGGTATTCAGGAAGCCATGGCGCGTATCGGCGGTAATGCCTGGATGATGGACGCCGCACGGATGCTGACTGCCAACGCGGTGGATCTTGGCGAAAAACCGTCAGTGCTGTCGGCAATTCTCAAATACCACCTGACCGAACGCGGCCGCGAGTGCATCAGCCACGCCATGGATGTGCATGGCGGCAAGGCGATCATCATGGGACCCAACAACTACCTGGGTCGCAGCTGGAATGGCGCGCCGATCTTCATCACTGTGGAAGGCGCGAACATTCTCTCGCGCAACTTGATGATCTTCGGCCAGGGCGCGATCCGCTGCCATCCATTCGTGCTCAAGGAAATGGCCCTCGCCGGTCGTGAAGACAAGGATCAGGCACTCACCGAGTTCGATGGCCTGTTGCTCAAGCACATCGGTTTCGCCGTGAGCAACGCCGCCAGCACGCTGGTGTTGAACCTCGGTTTCGGGCACTTCGAACACGCGCCGGGCAACAAGCTCAGCCAGGGTTACTTCCGCGCTCTGAATCATCAGGCCGCCGCGTTCGCCATGCTCGCCGACCTGAGCATGATGTTGCTGGGCGGCGAACTGAAACGCCGTGAACGCCTGTCGGCGCGTCTGGGGGATGTGCTCAGCAACATGTACCTCGCCTCCGCCGCGCTCAAGCGTTACCACGATCTCGATTCACCGGATCACATGGCACCGCTGTTTATCTGGGCCATGGAAGAAAGCCTGGGCCAGTCCGAGCGCGCACTGGATGAACTGCTGAGCAACTTCCCGAACAAGGTGCTGGGTTGCCTGTTGCGGGTGATCGTGTTCCCGTTCGGTCGTCGCCACAAAGGGCCGTCGGACAAACTCGGTGCCGAAGTGGCAGCGGTGATTGGCCGGGCCAAGGGCGATCCGACCCTCGAAGAGTTGCTCGGCGGTTGCTACCGTCCGCAATCGGCCGACGACGCCGTCGGCGCCCTGCAACATGCCTGCAACCTGCTGAACGCAGCGCAACCGTTGCAGAAAAAGCTGCATGTGGCGCTCAAAAGCGGCCAGGTCAAACCGGCCGCCGGGGAACACGCCATCGATGCGGCGCTGGAAGCCGGGGTCTTGCAACCGGGTGAAGCGCAAACCCTGCGTGACGCCGAAGTGGCGCGACGCAAAGTGATCGATGTCGATGATTTCGACAAAGAGGAGCTGGCGCTGGCGGCAGGAAAAGTCCGCTGATCCAGCCATCGATGTAAAAATGGGCGCGGGAGCTTTATACTCCCGCGCCCGTTTTGCTCTTGAGGACTTATCTCGTGTCCAATGTCGTTGCCGATCATCTCGTCTTGCTTGACCACTTGCGCAGCATCCTGGTCGCCGTGGGTGAGGCCGAACAGGTTCCCGAAGAAAGCCATGCCTTGTTCCTGGAGCGCTTCGACGAACTGCGTGCGTTGCTGCCGGTCGATCCGATCGAAAGCCAATACCTGGGCCAGGACATCCTGTGCCAGGTAATCACCCGCTACCCACAAATCGCTCACTTGGTGCCGCGCGACCTGCTGTGGTACTTCGCCGGCGACTGCCTGCACTACATGCCCGATGATGAAATCGACTTGTATCAGGCGCTGGAAGAGCGTCGTTTTGAAGCCGAACAGAACGACGAACCGTTCGACTGGAACCAGGAAAAACAGCTGCTGGCAATGTCGCAGGACGACAGCAAGCACTGATCCACGGTTGGAAATGCAAAAGGCCCGCATGGTGATTCATGCGGGCCTTTTTTTGTGGCTTCAGTGAGGACGCCTTCGCGGGCAAGCCTCGCTCCTACAGGGATCGCGCTTTATTTGTAGGAGCGAGGCTTGCCCGCGAAGGCGTTCTTCAAAGCAACCCATCACTCTCCGGCAACTCATACTCCGCCGCCACCTTGCTCAACGCACTGGGCTTACCCGGTTTGCTCAGGGTCGGTTCCTTCTCCAGACACTCCACCAGATAATCGATAAACACCCGCAGCTTGGGCGGCAGATAACGGGTCGGCGAATGCAGCAGCCAGGCGCCGCCATGGTAAGAAGCGAGGAAGGTCCAGTCCGGCAACACCTGCACAATCAGCCCCTGCTCCAGCGCATAACGGGCGGTGAAATACGGCAGGCTGCCGATGCCGATGTGCTGCAACACTGCGCCCAATCGCACGCCGGTGTGATTGGCCGCATAACGTCCGCGCACGCCGACGGTCACGGCTTTGGTGCCTTTCTTGAATTTCCAGCGCGCATCGCTCGGGGTTTCGCCCAGGTAGATGCAACTGTGATTGAGCAAGTCGTGGGGATGGCTCGGCGTGCCGTGTTCGGCCAGGTACTGCGGCGTCGCGCAGAGCAAATGGTCGATGGTCAGCAATTGCCGACCGACCAGTCCTGCCGGCGGGCGATCGGTAATGCGGATCGCCAGATCGACGTTGTCATCGATCAAATCCACCTGCCGATCTTCGAGCAACAACTCCACATCCACTTTGGGATAACGCCGCAGAAATTCCGGCATATGCGGGTGAATCACAAATCGCCCCACCGCTTTGGGCACGCTGACCCGCACCAGGCCTTCGGCTTCGTGGGTGAACTGACCGCTGATTTCCATCACCGATTTGGCTGCACTGACCATTTCCTGGCAACGCTTGAACACCTCTTCACCGCCGTCGCTCAGCCGCAGCTTTCGCGTGGTGCGCTGCAGCAAGCGGGTGGCCAGGGCTTTTTCCAGGCGAGAAATGCTGCGACTGACCGCCGACGGCGACGAGCCTAATTGACGTGCCGCTTCAGAGAAGCTGCCGGTCTCGACAACCTTGACGAAAATCGCCATTTCCCCGAGCAGCGGCAACGGTAGATTTATGCTCACAGCGCAACAGTCCTTTGATGTTTGAACGGATTATCACGCAATTCCACGCTTCATATAATAAAAATAGAAACTTTAATAAGGGCATGGAATATGACGCTTCGCCTCTTTTTCCATAGTGATGACCTCAAGGCCAATGTGGAAGTCCTGGATTGCACGCCCCACGAGAATGAATTCGCGGTTGTTTTGCGCGCCACACTGTTTCACCCCCAAGGCGGCGGCCAGCCTTTTGATACCGGCTGGATCGGTGAAAGCCGGGTGTTGCGGGTGGCTCAGGATCCAGACCGGATCGTCCATTACGTCGACCAACCGGTAGCACTCGGCATGACCCAGATCCGGGTCGATGAACCACGTCGCCAACTCAATACCCGCCTGCATTCGGCTGGTCACCTGATCGGCCACTTCGTCCAGGCGATGGGCTGGATGCCGATCAAGGCCCATCACTGGCCAGGCGAGGCCCGCGTGCAGTTCAAACCGGCAGAGTCGGCTACCGAAGTGGATATCCAAACCGTGCAGAACGGCATCGAGCAGTGGATCGCCGACGACCTGCCACGCCTGATTTCATTGCGCGAAGGCGCCCGGGAAATCGGTTTTGGTGAACTGCCCGCCTACGGTTGTGGCGGCACCCATGTACGTAGCCTGAAGGATTTGGGCACGGTCACGATCGACTCCCTTTCACAGAAAAAGGGCACGTTGTCCGTCCATTACCACGTGGATTGAGCTTTTTGGCGATGGCGACACTGCCATCGCCTGACGCCGGGGGAGCCTGCATTCACGAGCTCCGTTGACTACTCGATAGATGGACCTAAACCATGATGCTTGACGTCGAGCGTCTCGATGAGACGTGCATAAAAAAACTGGCCAACGAAGAAGTCCTCGCTATCCGCGTCAAAGGCTTTTTGCCTCAGCCGCTGGCGGTGCAGATTGGCGACAAGATCCTTGCGCCGGGCTTCGAGGGCTACATCAATGCTCCGAGTATTGGCCGGATTGGCATGGCGTTTTATGAAGCGGAAAACCAGCCGCTGCTGATCGAAGACTATTTCGAGCGCGCCACCAGCAATATCGAGGAACTGCGCAATCGCTGTGCGCCCTACTCATCCCCGGTCGACACCTTGCGCTGCATGCTCGACGAATCGTGGCCGGCAGGCGCGCATCTGGAAAACCTCTATGGCCGCAAGATGTACGTCGGGCTGTCCAGAGTGGTGAAGCCCGGCGTGTGCTTCCTCGCCCATCACGACATCTTCGCCAAGGATGCCCCGGACAGTTTTCAGGCTCGCAGCCTGGAGGCGCAATTTGCCTGCAATGTTTACCTGAACATGCCCACCGAAGGCGGCGCATTGCAGATGTGGGACCACGACATTTCCCCTGACCAATTCGACGAAATGCGTGGCGACAGTTACGGCATTGACCCGTCCCTGCTTGGCCCTCCGGCCCTGGAGGTACGCCCTGATCCGGGTGATTTCATCATGTTCAATTCGCGCTGCATGCACTCGGTAACCCCGGGCGTGGCGGACCCGCGGTTGAGCCTTTCGTTCTTTGTCGGCTATCGCGGTAATGCTTCACCCCTTACTTTTTGGAGTTGAGATGCTTTCGAATTACCTGGGCGAGTTTCTGGCGCTGGCGACCATTCACTTTCTGGCCGTAGTCGCCCCCGGACCGGACTTTGCCGTGACCATCCGCCAGAGCGTGCGCTTCGGTCGCCTGGTCGGGATTTGCACGGCACTGGGGATTGGCGCGGGGATTTCCGTGCACGTGCTGTACACCCTGCTCGGCGTCGGCGCATTGATGCACACCGTGCCTTGGTTGCTGACCGTGGCCAAGGTCGTGGGTGGTGCCTACATTCTGTACCTCGGCGTCAGCCTGTTGCGCAGCAAACCCAAGACCGCACTGGAAGGCGACAAGCCGGCTGACGAGCCCGTGGTCGAACAAACCCTATTGAAGGCGTTCACCACCGGTTTTCTGACCAACGCGACCAACCCGAAAGCCACGCTGTTTTTCCTGGCGATCTTCACCACCATCATCAGCGCCACGACCCCGTTGCAGATCCAGGCGCTGTATGGCCTGTGGATGTGCTTCGTCAACGCACTGTGGTTCGTGATCGTCGCGCTGTTCTTTTCCAGCACCCGGGTGCGCCTACTGTTTATGCGCATGGGGCACTGGTTCGAACGCACCATGGGGGTGATTCTGATCCTGTTTGCCGGGCGCCTGATTCTGTCGATGTAAGCCCGCGCCCACGCAAAAGGCCCGCTCAGTCAGACTGGCGGGCCTTTTTCGTTTGTGCGTCGCTTTTGCGTTTCTGTGCGACAGTTCCCACTTAAGGGGCTCCCCTACTGCTTCCCCGTGGTGTTAGTTTGGGAACCTTTCTGATTACTCGATCAGATATTTCCTACTCACTACCTGCGAAGGAATGCCCCCAGCAATGGATTTTTCTCTCAAGCAACTGGCCGCGACCACTCTTGTATTGGCGAGCCTTGCGTCGTTCACCCCACTGGCCCACGCCAACATCACTGCGCAACAAAGCGCGACCATCCTCAAGACCTTCAGTGATGCATCGGCCACGGATTTCCGGCAGTTCCTCGGCAGCGTGAACAAGAGCGACCTGGCCAAAACCGCCAACCTCGGCCCGGCCATCAGTGCGTTTCTCGACAACAAAACCCTGTCTGCTGAACAGCAAAACGAAATCAATCGCCTGCTGGGTATTTATGCCCGGGTGAAATATGGCAGCGCTGCCACCGAGACCCTGCGTGAGCTGGTGGCCATTCCGACGTTCCAAGTGGAAGGCGTCGCCCAGCATGACAACCCTGAATTCATCAAGATCGCCGACAAGATCAAGGGCCTGGCCCAGGCGTTCAACCTGAACTTCCGCAACATCGACAACCGCGTCTACGAAATATCCCTGGAAGGCAGCGGCGATGAAGTCGTGGGCATCCACGCCCATGCCGATGTGGTGCCAGTGACACCGGAAAACTGGGTACTGAAGGACGGCACCAAACTCGACCCGTTCAAGGTCACCCTGATCGGCGACCGCATGTACGGCCGGGGCACCGAGGATGACAAGAACGGCATCGTCGTGGCGATGTACGCGATGAAAGTCATCAAGGAAGAGAAGCTGCCACTGGCCCGTAACTTCAAGTTGTTGGTCGACACCACTGAAGAAACCAGCGGCGACGCCATTCCTTATTACTTCGAACACAACCCGACGCCGAACTACAACCTGGCGCTGGATGGCGGCTACCCGGTAGTGATTGCCGAGAAAGGCTATGGCACGGTCATGGGCAACTTCCCGCGGCGTGATGGCGAGGGCAAAGGCGCCGAAATCATTTCGATGACTGGCGGGATGGCCACCAACCAGATTCCGTCGGCTTCGGTCGCCGTCCTTGTCACTGACAAACCCGCCGAACTGGCCGCCAGCCTGCAGAAGGCCGGGGCTGATTATGCCAAGCGCAATGGCGGTAACTTCGAAGTGAACGCCAAGGTCGACGGCAAGGACGTCAAGCTGACCGTCACCGGCGTGTCCGCGCACTCCTCCGAACCCGAGTCCGGCGTGAACCCGGTGGCGAGGATGCTGGACTTCATCCACAGCATCGACGGCAAAGTCGCACTCAAGCACAACCACATCACCGACGCCGCGCGTTACGCCGCCGATAACTGGGGCCTGGATTACCTGGGTGGCAAATTGGGCGTTGGCTTCTCCGATGCCTTCATGGGTCCGCTGACCACGTCCCTGACTTTCGTCGGCATGGATGACAAAACCTTCAAGCTCGCGGTCAACCTGCGCGTACCGAAGGGCGAATCCCCGGAAGCGCTCAAGGCGAAAATTGCTGACAAGATTGGCGCCTGGAGCAAGAAGACCCACGTCCCGGCGACCTTCACCTACTCGATCGCCGAGCCGATGTACCGCAATCCTGAGGGCGAATGGGTCAAGGCCCTGCTGGCCGTGTCCACTGAAAACCTGGGCATGGAACACAAGTTCGGCTCTTCCGCCGGCGCCACGTCGGTGCATGAACTGCCTAACGGCGTGCAATTCGGCCTGGCCCGACCTGAGGTCAAATACACCGGCCATACCGACAACGAGTTCAAGACGGTCGACCAGTTCCTGCTGGACCTGCAGATCGTGACCGAGATGATGGGACGCGTCGGGCAGTTGCCGAAGCTCTGATCGCTGTTGCGGGCCCGCTATCTTGGCGGGTCCGCTACTTTGATGCTGGCGTGAAATACAAAATAATGCACAAACAAAAACGCCGCTCATTGCTGAGCGGCGTTTTCGTTAAATATGGAGCGGGAAACGAGACTCGAACTCGCGACCCCGACCTTGGCAAGGTCGTGCTCTACCAACTGAGCTATTCCCGCAAATGGCGTCCCCTAGGGGACTCGAACCCCTGTTACCGCCGTGAAAGGGCGGTGTCCTAGGCCACTAGACGAAGGGGACACGCTAACTGAAACACATGGTGTGTATTTCAGTGCCCAAATACGTATCCGAAGATATCGTTTCTGGTTTCACTCAGCCCCGCCCGAAAGCAGTGCTGTTTAAAAATGGAGCGGGAAACGAGACTCGAACTCGCGACCCCGACCTTGGCAAGGTCGTGCTCTACCAACTGAGCTATTCCCGCAATGGCGTCCCCTAGGGGACTCGAACCCCTGTTACCGCCGTGAAAGGGCGGTGTCCTAGGCCACTAGACGAAGGGGACACACGTACAACATTCACTTCCTACCGCGTTTCGCTGTGTGCTTTACGCTGTAAGTGGCGCGCATTCTATGGATGGATTGAGGGGTCGTCAACCCCCTGATATAAATTTATTTAAATCAATGACTTCGCCGTGCTTTGACAGGCGAATCCGGGTTTTCCGTCGCCCGGTGTTTGACGCCTATATTCTGTCACCCGCCAAGGCGCTATAGTCCACCCACGCCACAAGTGATGGCAATGTGCACCTCGCACGTTGTTACTTATATAAGCGGGGTCTCGGCCGATACAAGTAGAGTCGCGGCCGATCCAACTCGTCGAGCGGCCCTATGCGCCCCCAGGCCAAGCCACTACACTCGCACGCGAACCCTATAAAGAGGTCTTACCGGTGACACCACTCATGATCACCCTGCTAGTTGTAGCCGGGATCGCACTATTGATCGCCATTGGCTACATGAACCATGTGGTGGAAAACAATAAGCTGGAAAAGGCCCGCACCAAGGTTGAACTCAACGACCGCCTGCGTCGCTGCGGCGAAATCACCGAGACCTTCCCCGGCCAGTTGATGACGCCAGCGCTCAAGCTGCTGCTGACTCGCCTGGAGCTGAACGTCTGCCAGCGCCTGTTGAACCTTGAAAAAACCAATGCCACTGTAAAGGCGCGAATTGCCGAACTGAACGCGCTGGTAGCCCAAGGCGAATCGATCCCGGTCAACAACCCGCCGGCACCGATCCAGACCGAAGCCAAAGCCAAGGACGTACGCTTCCTGCTCGAAGCCTTGCACGGCCAAATCACCCGCGCGGCACAAGACGGCTTCCTGCCGACCAACGAAGCCAAACGCTGGATCCGCGAAGTTCGCCACATCCTGGTACTGCTGCACATCGAGTTCTTCAACAACCTCGGCCAGCACTCCCTGCAACAAAACCAACCCGGCCAGGCTCGCCTCGCGTTCGAACGCGGCGTGCAATACCTGCGCAAACAACAGGAACCCCAGGTCTACGCCGAACAACTCGAATACCTGGAAAAACTCCTGGCCCGCGCCAACGCCCAAGTCATGGACCAGACAGCCCCGGCTGAAGGCGAAGTCAACCAACTGACCGAAGGCTTGAAAGACGTCGAGGCAGATGCCGATTGGAAGAAAAAAGCGATTTACGACTGACCAAAACAGTCAGAAAAAGCCACCGAGAGGTGGTTTTTTTTGGCCTTGGATTTGAAGATCAAAAGATCGCAACCTTCGGCAGTTCCAATTTGATCGAGTGTATTCGGGAGGGATCGGTTGGCTGTTGGGGCGCCTTCGCGGGCAAGCCTCGCTCCTACAGTTTGACTGGGTACATTCGGGAAGGATTGGTCGGCTGGCAGGCCGCCTTCGCAGGCAAGCCAGCTCCCACAATTTTGACCGAGTACAGCCGGAAGAAATGGGTCGGCTGTCAGGCCGCCTTCGCGGGCAAGCCAGCTCCCACAATTTTGATCGAGTGTATCCGGGAGAGATTGGTCGTCTGTCAGGACGCCTTCGCGGGCAAGCCATGCTCCTACACAAGCGGCCCAGCGCACACCGCCCCGCTTCTAACCACTCAAGGCCGAGCGTTAGCTCGCCTGCCCTTGATCTTGCTCTACCCGCCCCTTCGGGAGGCTGAGTGGAGGTGTTCATCTGGGGGTGGGCGCGTAGCGCCGTGCGGCGAAGCCGCACACATCGAGAGGAGGTCGAAGCGAAGCCGACCGTAGGCGATGCCCCCAGATGAACACCGGAACGAAGGCACGCCGAGCCTAAGCGAGGGGCCGGACGCCGGGGCGAGACCTTTTGGTTCCTTTTGGGGCGTTTGCCAAAAGGGACTCGCCGTAAGGGCGAAACCTCAAGCAGCCGTTACCGCAGAAACGGATATACACCCAAATCACCAACAACATGGTCGGCCCAAAGGCCGCCAAGTCAAAGCGTCAAAGCCGAAAATGCCCAACCATCCCCTTCAACTCAACCCCCAACTGCGCCAACTCAATACTCGAAGCCGCATTCCCCTGCATCGCCAACGAAGACTGATCCGCACTCGCCCGAATACTCGTCACACTGCGATTAATCTCCTCAGCCACCGAACTCTGCTCCTCAGCCGCCGCCGCAATCTGCTGATTCATCTGCTGAATCAACGACACCGCCGCCGCAATACTCCCCAACGCACTCTCAGTCTGCAGAGCATCACTCACCGCCAATTTCACCAACTCACCACTGTTCTGAATCTGCTGCACCGACGACTGCGCCGCCGAACGCAAAGCACTGACCAACCGCTCAATCTCCTCAGTCGACTGCTGAGTACGCTTGGCCAACGCCCGCACCTCATCAGCCACCACCGCAAACCCCCTGCCCTGCTCACCCGCCCGCGCCGCCTCGATGGCCGCGTTGAGCGCCAACAAGTTAGTCTGCTCAGCCACGCTCTTAATCACACTCAGCACCGTGCCGATATTCTGAATCTCCGCACTCAAGCTCTCGATGCTGGAACTGGCCGAGGTCGCCGAATCCGCCAATTGCTCGATCCGCGCCATACTCTGACGCACCACCTGCTGACCACTCTCAACCTTGTCATCCGCCGTCTGCGCCGCCGTAGCCGCCTCTTCGGCATTGCGCGCCACATCGTGCACAGTGGCGGTCATCTGATTCATCGCCGTGGCGACCTGCTCGGTTTCTTCCTTCTGGCTACTGACCTCCAGGTTGGTCTGCTCAGTCACCGCCGACAGCGATTGCGCAGAACTGGCCAACTGCTCAATGCCCGCCTGCAAACCACTGACGATACTGCTCAGGCCTGCGCCCATCTGCTGCATCGCCAACATCAACTGGCCGATTTCATCACGGCGGGTCACTTCCACCGTCGCACTCAAATCACCCGCGGCAATCTGCTGCGCAACACGGATCACACTGCGCAGCGGCGCCACGATCAACCGGGTGATCACCCACGCCGCGATCAGGCCGACCAGCAGCGCCAGCGCCGAAGAACCGACGATCAACAAAGAGTTCTTTTTCAACTCGGCCTGCATCGCACCGTCTTCGGCCACATAGGCTTGATCCACTCGCTCCACGACCTGGGCGGCGCGCTGATGCAATTGCTCGTAGACGGTTTTTTCCTGTGCCAGCAGCCCGGTGTACTCAGCCAGTTTTTCGCTGAAACTGGCGATGTGGCCGGCGACTTCATTAAGGACGGTCTGATAGCCTTCGTCCTTGACCGTGGTTTTCAGCTGTTCGGCCTGAGCCAACGCTTGATCGGCCTGTTCGATCTTGCCTTTGCCGGCGCTGTCGTCGTCGCCCTTGCGGCTCTGATCGAGGCGCACACGGGCTTCGTTCATGGCCTGCAACATCAACCGTGACACCTGGCTGACCTGGTTGGCCTGTTCGATGAATTGCGCGCCGTCCTTGCCTTCAGAATCCTTCAAGGTATAAGCGCCATCGTCCGCCAGACCGGCCTGCAACACGTCGAGGTTATTCGCCACGCTGGACACCGACCAACTGGCCATTTCCAGCGCCAGGTCCTTGGCCTGGGTCAGCGAGACAAATTCGTCGAAGGCCTTGCGATAGGCCGCCAGCGACTGCTCGACATCGTTCATCACCGGCACGTTGGCCGCCGATTGCGCCTTCAACTGATCCGCCAACGCGACCAGTGCATCAACCCCCTGTCGCAAGGCGTCGGCGGTTTTCGGGTTGCCGTGCAAGGCGTATTCCTGTTCCAGCAAACGCACCTTGAGCAGGCCGCTGTTGAGCGAAGACATCTGCTTGAGCCCGTCGAAGCGCTGACTGATGGTTTGCAGGGACCATACGCCAATGGCTGCCACCAAGGCTGTCAACAACAGCACCAGGACAAACCCGATACCCAGTTTTTTCGCCATACCGAGGTTGGCAAAACGTCCTTGCACGGCCGAAATCATTGCTCGTAGTCCCCTGCCATAGTCTGTAGATGGAGATTCGCAACGGGCCTGTGTCAACACAAGTCTCTGGCGTCGGAATAATGGCAAAAAGCTACGCCCACGTCGTTTTCAGAACGTTTTAGGTCGATTCAAAGCAGTGGCCTGGAAAAACCGGCGGGCCCGCGGATCACAGGCATAAGCCACATTGATTCGCTGCCAGTCATAGGTTTCGCCAGTCGGGCTGAATGCCGTCGGGGAAGACAGCAGGACACCGAAACGTTGTGCCTGCGTGCGCAACTGAGCGTAGTCGGACATTGGCGATCGCGCCCAGATGAACAAGCCGCCGGCCGGCTCGCCGAATACCTCCCATTCGGCATCTTCAAGCACCTGCAATGCCGCGGCCCGGTCCACGTTCAGGCGCTGGCGCTGGCGTTGCACCAATTTGCGATAGGCACCGTTGGCCAACAGGCTGGCCAGCACCGACTCGCAAAACCGTGACCCGCCCATGCTGCTGATCATCTTGACCTCGGCCAGCCGCGCAATCAGCTCGGCGCCGGCCACTACAAACCCGACGCGCAGTGAGCTGCTGAGGGTTTTCGAGAAACTGCCGACGTAGATCACGCGGGCGTCGTCATCCAGCGCCGCGAGGCGTGTGCCGGGAGCATTGTGAAAATCCGCATAAACGTCGTCTTCGATCACCAGCACGCCATGCGTCTTGCTCAGCTCCAGAACCCGTTGCGCCACCACGGGGGTCATGCAACTGCCCGTGGGGTTGTGGTGGAAGCTATTGATGAATAACGCACGCGGACGGTGCGTGATCAGTACACGTTCGAGCGCTTGCGTGTCGGGGCCTTGTGGGGTGCGTGGCACTTCAAGCATCTGAACGCCGTGCAGCCTGAGCAAATCGAACAGATGCGAAAAACCGGGATTTTCCACCACCACGCAGTCTCCCGGCCTGAACAGCGTGCGCACGATCAGGTCGAGCCCTTGGCTGGCGCCGGCGGTGGTCAGGACGCGGTTTTCGTCCGCCTCGATATTGAGCGGTTTCAAGCGCTTGAGGATCTGCTGGCGCAACGGCAGCAGGCCCAGCGGCGTGCTGTAGTTGAACAGTCCGGCCATATCGGTGCGGGCCACCTGGCGGATGGCGTAGCTGAGGTCGTCCGTCTCGCGCCAGCTTTCAGGCAAACCGCCACACCCCAGCATCAGTTCACCCGACAAGCTGTCGGCGCATCCCCTTTGCATTAACTCTGCGCCTTCGAACCCGGGAAGCTCCCATGCGTGCGGCGCAGCGGGTGCCGCCGCGGCGACACAGAATCCCGACCCGGGGCGCGACGCCAGAATCCCCTGGGCGACGAGGCGCTCACAGGCTTCGACGACGCTGGATTGACTGAGCAAATTGAGCCGTGCCATTTGTCGCACGGAAGGCAAACGCGTCGCGGGCGGCACTTCGCTTTGACGGATCCAGTTCGCCAGTCCGTCGACGATTTGCTGTACGACGGGCACCATTGCCTGTCGATCAATTCTCAATTCCATGAGCAAGCAAACTCCTGTCCATTTTGCTGACAGCAGTTAATCACAGGAGCGCGCATCAGACTGTGCGACAACGCCGCCAAAAGCGGCGGTTCTAACCATTTGAAACACATTCCCCATGGCAAGCCCGCTCCCACAGGGGGGATTGCGTTATCGACTTTCAGAACGCGGTAACGCCTCCGTCCACGGCCAGCGAATGCCCGGTGGTGAAGGCCGCGCCGTCGCTGCACAGGTACAACACCGCGCTGGCGATTTCCTCGACCTTGCCGATGCGGCCGACCGGGTGCATCGCGTTGGCAAACTCAGCCTTCTTCGGGTCGGCTTCATAGGCGCGGCGGAACATGTCGGTGTCGATCACCGCCGGGCACACCGCGTTCACGCGGATCTTCTTCTTGGCGTATTCGATGGCCGCCGATTTGGTCAGGCCGATCACCGCGTGCTTGGAGGCCGCGTAGATGCTCATCTTCGGTGCCGCACCGAGGCCGGCCACCGACGCGGTGTTGACGATCGCGCCGCCGCCCTGGGCCAGCAGCAACGGCAACTGATACTTCATGCACAGCCAGACGCCTTTGACGTTGACGCCCATGATCGCGTCGAATTCATCGAGGGTGCCGTCGGCAAGTTTGCCTTTTTCGATCTCGATACCGGCGTTGTTGAAGGCATAGTCGAGACGGCCGTAGGTATTGATCACCTCGTCCATCAGATGTTTTACCTCGCTCTCCACGGTAACGTTGCAACGCACGAAGGACGCTTCGCCGCCCGCCGTACGAATCAGCGCTACCGTGCCCTCGCCTCCTGCCGTGTCCAGATCGGCGACCACGACCTTCAAGCCTTCGGCCGCAAAGGCCTGGGCGGTGGCGCGGCCAATACCATTGGCGGCACCGGTCACAACGGCTACCTGGCCGGAAAACGTCATGCTCATTGTTCAGTCCTCGAAGAGAAGATGGCGGGGGATCGCGTGTTTGCAGTCTATCCACGGGGCGGTAAGCGCGGCAGCACTATCAGAAGGCCGGTTGAGTGCCCATGACTCACAGTGATAGAACCGCCCAACCGACTATCACTGCACTGGATCGGCCTGCATTCGCCGCATCAGCCAACCTTGCGGCATCGGCCCTGAAGGTCTATCAACAAGGCTTCATTCATCTTGAGTGCCTGTCATGACTACCCAGACCAATCGCCAATTCCTGCTTGCCAAACGCCCGGTCGGCGCGGCGACCCGCGAAACATTTACCTTTCAAGAAGTACCGGTCGGCGAGCCGGCGGCGGGTCAGATCCTGGTCAAGAACGAATACCTGTCCCTGGACCCGGCCATGCGTGGCTGGATGAACGAGGGCAAATCTTACATCCCGCCGGTCGGTATCGGCGAGGTCATGCGCGCGTTGGGCGTAGGCAAAGTCGTTGCATCGAATAATTCAAGCTTTGCAGTCGGGGACTACGTCAACGGTGCACTGGGCGTGCAGGATTATTTCCTCGGCGAGCCACGGGGTTTCTACAAAGTCGATCCGAAACTGGCGCCGCTGCCGCGCTACTTGTCCGCACTGGGCATGACCGGGATGACCGCTTACTTCGCCCTGCTCGACGTCGGCGCACCGAAGGCCGGCGACACCGTGGTGCTGTCGGGCGCGGCCGGTGCGGTGGGCAGCATTGCCGGGCAGATCGCCAAGATCAAAGGCTGTCGCGTGATCGGCATCGCGGGCGGCGCGGACAAGTGCAAGTTCCTGATCGACGAACTGGGTTTTGACGGGGTCATCGACTACAAAAACGAAGACGTCGCCGCCGGGCTCAAGCGCGAATGCCCGAAGGGCGTGGACGTGTATTTCGATAACGTCGGCGGCGATATCCTCGACGCGGTGCTGAGTCGCCTGGCCCAGAAAGCCCGGGTGGTGATTTGCGGCGCGATCAGCCAGTACAACAATAAGGAAGCGGTCAAAGGCCCGGCGAACTACCTGTCGCTGCTGGTCAACCGCGCACGTATGGAAGGTTTTGTGGTGATGGACTACGCCGCGCAATTCGCCGCCGCCGGGCAGGAAATGGCCGGCTGGATGGCCAAGGGGCAATTGCAGAGCCGCGAAGATATTGTCGAAGGCCTGGAGACGTTCCCGGAGACGCTGATGAAATTGTTCAGCGGCGAGAATTTCGGGAAGTTGGTGTTGAAGGTTTAAAGCGGTTTTTCAACACACCCCAAAACCACTGTGGGAGCGGGCTTGCTCGCGAAAGCGGTGTGTCAGTCAACATTGTTGTCGACTGATACACCCTCATCGCGAGCAAGCTCGCTCCCACAGGTTTTAGCGGTGTTTAGGCGATTTCGGCTACGACGTCGGCCAACGCTTTCGCAGGATCCGCCGCCTGGCTGATCGGACGGCCGATCACCAGATAGTCGGAACCGGCATCCAGGGCCTGGCGCGGGGTCAGGATGCGGCGTTGATCGTCCTGAGCGCTGCCCGCCGGACGAATCCCCGGGGTCACCAGTTGCAGCGACGGGTGGGCCGTTTTCAGGGCCTGGGCTTCCAGGGCCGAGCACACCAGACCATCCATCCCGGCTTTCTCCGCCAGTGCGGCCAGGCGCAGCACTTGCTCCTGCGGCTCGATGTCCAGGCCGATACCCGCCAGATCTTCACGCTCCATGCTGGTCAGCACGGTCACGCCGATCAGCAGCGGCTTGGGGCCGGTACGCTGGTCGAGCACTTCGCGGCACGCCGCCATCATGCGCAGACCGCCGGAGCAGTGCACGTTGACCATCCACACGCCCATCTCCGCCGCCGCTTTTACCGCCATCGCGGTGGTGTTCGGGATGTCGTGGAACTTGAGGTCCAGGAACACTTCGAAACCCTTGTCCCGCAGGGTGCCGACGATTTCCGCGGCGCAACTGGTGAACAGTTCCTTGCCGACTTTGACCCGGCACAGTTTCGGGTCCAACTGGTCGGCCAGCTTCAGTGCGGCGTCACGGGTGGGGAAATCCAGGGCGACGATGATAGGAGTCTGGCAGACGGACATGTGCGGGCTCTCAGGCAGGACGAAATCGGCGCGCATTGTAGCGGAACCAGCGCCGATGCGGGACCCGATGATCGGTAAATCGTCCCGCATACTCCGGCAAGCCTAGCGGGTGCGCCAATTGTGTCGAGCCCGATACACACAGGACACGCCCCCAACAAAGGGCATCGCTACCCTCGGCAGCCGCAACACGTCCTTACAGCACTTCCCGCCTTCGGGCTGGACGCCTATGCTGAAGCCACAACCTCGCAGCCCATCTTTGTGGTTGGCAGCCTACCTGGCAGATGAACGCACGCATGCACAACACCCCTGCACCTGTGAACGATGATCAAAAAGCGCCCGGCGACGACAAACGCTGGAGCATTCGCGCCCTGATCGTCGACGATGACGTCCCGATCCGCGAATTGATGATCGACTACCTGGCCCGGTTCAATATCCACGCCAGCGGCGTCACCGATGGCGCGGCCATGCGTCTGGCGCTGCAAGCGGAACATTTCGACGTGGTGGTGCTCGACCTGATGCTGCCCGGCGAAGACGGCTTGTCGCTGTGCCGCTGGCTGCGCGCCGAGTCGGACATCCCGATCCTGATGCTCACCGCGCGCTGCGAACCCACCGACCGGATCATCGGCCTCGAACTGGGTGCCGACGACTACATGGCCAAGCCGTTCGAGCCACGGGAACTGGTGGCGCGGATTCAGACGATTCTGCGGCGGGTGCGCGACGATCGCACCGAACAGCGTGCGAATATTCGCTTCGACAACTGGCGCCTGAACAGCGTGCTGCGCCAGTTGATCGCCGCCGATGGCCTGGTGGTGCCGCTGTCCAACGCCGAATTCCGCCTGCTCTGGGTATTCATCGAACGTCCGCGCCGGGTGCTCAGCCGCGAACAATTGCTGGATGCCGCCCGGGGTCGCTCGATCGAAGCGTTTGATCGCAGCATCGACCTGCTGGTCTCGCGTCTGCGCCAGAAACTCGGGGATGACCCGAAGAACCCGCAGTTGATCAAGACCGTTCGCGGTGAGGGTTATCTGTTCGACGCGAGAGACATCGGCTGATGCGTGCGCGCTTCGATACGCTGTTCGGCCGCCTGTTTGGCGTGCTGCTGATCGCGATCATCCTGGCGCACCTGCTGGCGTTTTTCTGGTTTCACCATTACGGCCCGCCGCCCCCTCCACCGCCGCCCGGATTTTCCGAGGACTTCGAGGGCCCGCGCCCACCGATGGACCCGCGCTTCGAAAAACGTCCGCCGCGACCGTGGTTCGGCGGGCCGTTGGTGCCGCTGACGTTTCAACTGGTCTCGCTGATCATTGCTGCGTGGTACGGCGCCAAACTGTTGAGTCGGCCGATCCAGCGCCTGAGCGATGCCGCCGAGCGCTTGAGCGAAAACCTCGACAGCCCGCCGCTGGACGAGTCCGGTCCACGCGAGGCGCGGCAAGCGGCCCACACCTTCAACAAGATGCAGCGCCGAATCATCGAACAAGTGCAGCAGCGCTCACGGATGCTCGGTGCGGTGTCCCACGACCTGCGCACGCCGCTGTCGCGGCTCAAGTTGCGCTTGGAACAGATCGACGACGACAAGCTGCAAGGCCAGATGCGCCAGGATCTGGACGACATGATCGGCATGCTCGACGCCACCCTTACCTACCTGCACGAACAACGCACCAGCGAAGCGCTGCAATGGATGGACGTGCAGGCGCTGGTCGAATCCTTGAGCGAAAACGCCCAGGACCAAGGGGCCGATGTGCAGGCCACTGGGCATTGCTCGCCGCTGCAAGTGCAGCCGATGGCCTTGCGCTCGTGCATCAATAACCTGATGGACAACGCCCTGCGTTATGCCGGGGAGGCGCTGATCAGCCTCGAAGACAGCCGTGAAAACCTGGTGATCCGGGTGATTGACCATGGTCCAGGGATTGCGCCGGACAAACGCGAAGCGGTGTTCGAACCGTTCTTCCGGCTGGAGGGTTCGCGTAATCGCAACTCCGGCGGCGTCGGCCTCGGCATGACCATCGCCCGGGAAGCGGCGGAACGGTTGGGTGGGCAACTGAGCCTGGAAGAGACGCCGGGTGGTGGTTTGACCGCTGTCATCAAATTGCCTCGCAACTGAAGCCCTACATAAATCCCCTTGTTAAACATAAATCCCCTTGTTAAACATAAATCCCCCTGTGGGAGCGAGCCTGCTCGCGAAAGCGATTTAACATTCAACATCTATGTCGACTGTCAGATTGCCTTCGCGAGCAGGCTCGCTCCCACAGGGGATATTGGTCTGGCCTGCTGACTCTGTGTACCAACCGGTACAAACGCCACATACCCACGACAACTTGCCCCTTGAGGCTGCATAAGCCGGTGCACTCACCGGTTTTCCGTCCAAAGGAGTGAGCCCAATGATCGGTAGCGTCAGCAGTAACTACACGAGCTATACCAGCACGAGCACCAGCAACACGGCGGCCAACGCCGCCCGCCGTGCAGAGTTCCAGAAACAACTGTTAACCAAGCTCGACACCAATGGCGACGGCTCGGTGAGTCAGGACGAACTAAAAACCGCCCAGACCGAGAAACCCGACAATCGTCTGTTGGCCGACCTGAGCAAGAACTTCACCGACCTCGACAGCGACGACAGTGGCAGCCTGAGCAGTGAAGAAATGGCCGCGATGGCGCCGCCCTCTCCCCCGCAGGATCAGGCGCCGAATACTGATCTGGCCGACGCACTCCTTGGCGCACTGGACGCCGATAGCGACGGCAATCTCAGCAGCGATGAGTTGAGCACTGGCCTGACCGCCGCCGGCAGCACTGCCGACAGCAAGGAAATCTTCTCGGCGCTGGACAAAAACCAGGACGGCACCGTCAGCAAGGATGAACTCGCCGCTGCGATGAGCCCACCGCCACCGCCGCCGCAACAAGCGTCCAGTGACCAGTTCTTCAGCCAACTCGACACGGACAGCGACGGCAGCGTCAGCGCCACCGAACTGAGTAGCGCGTTGCAGGCCAGCACCAGTAGCTCATCGACCTCGACCGACACCAGCGCCGCGTTGCTGAAAGTGCTCGATAGCGACAGCAGCGGTGGCGTCAGCAGCGATGAACTCAAAGCCGCGCTGCAGGCGGGTCGCGAGAAAAACAGCGACAGCTCTACCGATCAGTCGAATGTCAGCGAAGCGTTGCAAAAAATGATCGCCAATTTGAGCAAGCAGTATTCGCTGGATAACGTGGCGAGCGTGGGTAAGTACCTGAACGTTACGAGTTGAGGCAAAAAGCTTCGCGGGCAAGCCTCGCTCCTACAGGGTTCGTGCCCGACACATATCCAATGTAGGAGCGAGGCTTGCCCGCGAAGAGGCCATACGCCCCAACAAAAAATCCCACTGACCGTCGCCGGTTCAGTGGGATTTATACAAGCAGGGGAACTTCAGCGGCGATCTTCAACCCGCGCCTGACTCTTGCTCCAGTCAGTCAACAGACTGTAAGCCACCGCCAACAACGTCGGCCCGATGAACAACCCGATAAACCCGAACGCAATCAACCCGCCAAACACCCCCAGCAGCACAATCACCAACGGCAGATTCCCGCCGCGACTAATCAGGTACGGCTTCAGCACGTTGTCCACACCGCTGATGATGAACGTGCCCCAGATCCCGAGGAACACCGCCATTCCGTACTCGCCCTTCCAGGCCAGCCAGGCCGTAGCCGGAATCCAGATCAGCGGCGGCCCCATCGGGATCAGGCTCAACAGGAATGTCACGATCCCCAGTACCAGCGCCCCGGGAACCCCGGCAATCAGGAAGCCGATCAGCGCCAGGATTGCCTGGGCTGCCGCTGTACCAATCACCCCGTTCACCACCCGTTGCACCGTGCCGGCAACCAATTCGATGTAGTACCCGGCGCGGTCACCGATCAGGCGTGAGAGCAAGCTGTGGACAAACGCCGCCAGGCGCGGCCCGTCGCGGTAGAAAAAGAACACGAAGACAATGCTCAGGGTCAGTTCGAGAATGCCGCCGCCGATCTGCGCACTGCGCGCCAGCAACCAGTTGCCGACCTGTCCCAGGTAAGGTTTGACCGCCAGCATCATTGCCGCGCCCTGCTCATCGATGCTGTTCCAGATTCCGATAAGCCGTTCACCGACCAGAGGAACACTGCCCAGCCACACCGGCGCTTCCGGCAGGCCATCGACCTGCACGTCTTTGATGAACGCCGTAGCATCGCGCACATGGTCCGCCAGGTTGAACCCCAGCCACACCAATGGCACCGCCACCAGCAACATCCAGCCCAGGGTCAGCAAGGCGGCGGCGAGAGATTCCCGGCCATTGAGCCAACGGGTCAGTAAACGCATCAGCGGCCAACTGGCAAACGCCAGCACCGCCCCCCAGAACAATGCCGACCAGAACGGCGCCATCACCCAGAAGCTCGCGCCAAACAGCACCAGGAGCAGAATCTGCACCAACAGCCGATCGTTATTGATCATGCAAATCTCGAAAAAAGTCAGTCAGCCAAAGAGTAGGCGAACGCGCGGGACGCGTTCGCCGGATGCAGCTTACCGCAACAGTTCGATGTGCAGGCCAGAGCCCTCGGCGCTGCCGGTTTCCATGCGCGCTGCACGTACGCCTTGAGCGATCAGCGACTGGCGCCACGCTTCGGCCTTCGCCCCGGAAACACTGACCCGCAGCGTGGTGTCCAGGTTCAGGCCACGAGAAATCAAGCGCAGCCAGGTGTCATCAGGATCGGCATTCAGTTTCGGGAAATCCAGCTCGCCGGTGCTTTTGAGCTGGCGCAGCAAGGTTGCCGAAGTCGGCAGCAAATCCCCCAACGGCGTAGCGGCTTCAAACTGCTCGACGTGCAGGTAGGCTTTGCGATTACCGCGGGTGATGCTGTAAAGCGCCACCAGCGAGTTGTCCTTGGGCGCCGCCAGCCGTAACAGCAAATACGCCTGTTGATCGTCAGCGCCGTAGAGCTTGGAATTGCCAAAGACTTCGTTGGCCCACAGGCTGCTTTCGCCGCAATCACGGGCCTGGCACCAGAACAGCAACTCGGCGCCCTGCTTCTGCAAGGCTTCGCGGGCGGCGGTAAAGGCTTCGGTGGAGGAATGTTCCGGCGGCAGCTCGTAGGTCACCGAGGTGGTTTGCCCACGGGCGCTGACCTGACCATCGAAGCGCAACTGGCCGCTGATCTTGCGGATCGAGCCCAGCGGATAGATCCGTTCAAGCTCCACCGGCGGGCGATAGTCGACAATCTGCGCATCGGCCAGACGCGGCACGATCGGCAGGTCCTGGCTGCCCGGAACATCGGCAGCAAACAACAAAGGACTGAAACAACACAACGCCAACAGGCTGAGTGAACGCTTAGGCAGGCTCATCGGATCAGCATGGCCTGGGCGACCGCGAGGCCATTCGGGGTCGCAGCGGTATAGAGATTTATCATGGTTGTCTCCCTTTTCAACCCGCTCAGCCTCGACAGTTGCCCGACGCAAGTCAAGGAACGGCGAAGAACCGATTGAAACAGTCTGCGACAAGGTCGGCGCCGGCTTCATCATTCAGGTGCAAATGATGGCCGCCAGGCAGCTGTTCACGGCTAAAGGGTAGACGCTCCAGCAACTCGGGATGTTTGGCGAGCATGCCGTCAGCCGCCACCACCAGCAGCGCAGGACAAGTGATGCGCTGGACGAAGGCCATGGCTTGTTCTTGTGTCAGACGCAGCGGCGATGGCAGCGTCAGACGGCTGTCGGTGCGCCAGGTATAACCGCCCGGCACCGGCATCAAACCCCGCTGCGCCAAGAGTTCGGCGGCTTCGCGACTGACCGCCACCAGGCCTTTCATCCGAGCTTCGATGGCCCGGTCCTGCGTGTTGTACACCGGTTTGCGTTTCTCCCGCAGGTCCAACTGCGCTTGCAGGGCCATGCCCATGCGCTCGGCCGCATTTTCGCCTTTGTCTGTAGGAGGAATGACACCATCGATCAGGGCCAGATGCGTCACTCGTTCCGGCATCGAGCCGGCGATGATCAACGAAGCAATCGCGCCCATGGAATGGCCCAGCAGCGCAAACTTCTTCAGCCCAAGTTGTTCGGCGACTTGCAGCACGTCATGGGCGTAATCCCACATCGCGTAACCGGCACCGATCGGCCGATGCCCGGAGTGACCGTGACCGGCCATGTCCAGGGCGATGATGCGCAAGCCTTTGAGCTTGGGCGCCAAGCGGGCAAAGCTGTTGGCATTGTCGAGCCAGCCGTGCAAAGCGATCACCGGCAAGCCGTCTTCTGGACCAAACAGATGCGCCGCCAACTCGATGTGCGGCAGGCTCAGGCGGACTTCTTCGACGACGCTGCTCATGCGCAATCCTGCTGGCGACGACCTTCCCAGCGGCTGAATAGGTTCTTCAACAGCGTGGCGGTGTCTTGCGGACGTTCGAGGGGAAACATGTGGCCACCGGGCATGGTCAGGGACTCGCCCAACGGCATGCGCCCGACGGAGCTGGCGTGATGGCGCATGACCACGCGGCTGTTGTTCCCGCGCACCACCGCCAGCGGCACTTTCAACTGCCGTGCGCGACCGGGACTGGTGTGGGGCACGCCGCGATAGATGCTGATTTCCGTGGCCGGGTCGAAGCGCAGGCGCAGCTTGTCGCCGACTTTGTGCAAGCCGTGTTGCAAGTAGGCGTCGAAACATTCCGGATCGAAACCGCGAAACAGGGTTTTGCCCGCGAAATAGCGGCGAGCGCTGTCCAGGTCGGCGAACTCTTCGCGCCGGCCCAAGGTACGACCGGCCGGCGTCAGGCGATCAATGAAACCGAAGCGCTTGGCGGCGAGGATCACCCATTGATCGGCGCGGGTCAGCACTGGCGAATCGAGCATCACCACGCCGCGATACAACTCGGGGCAACGCAGGGCGGCGTGCAGGTGCAGCACACCACCGAAAGAATGGCCGACGCCCCAGACCGGTTCCGGCTGGCGCTTGAGGTGATGGATCAGTTCGTCCACCAGGTTGCGCCAGTTGTCATCGGCCGGAAAACGCGGGTCATGGGCGTGCTGCTCCAGATGCGTCACCTGATATTCAGGCGCCAACGCCGCGAACAACTTGCCGTAGGTCCCCGAAGGAAAACCATTGGCGTGGGCGAAAAAGATCTGCTGCGACATACCGGTCAATCCATGGGCGGGAAACGTGCGTTGATTGTCCGTAAGACGGTGGACTACAGCAATGACTGTAACTGACAGGAAGGGTGACAGTCTGGCCATGACGCACGCCCCTGTAACAACTGGCGTTCGGCTCATGTAGCAGCTGGCGAAGCCTGCGTTCGGCTGCGAAGCAGGCGCCAATTAAGATTACTCGGTGTATCTGATGCACCGCGTACTCAGGTTCTACGACTGCTTCGCAGCCGAACGCAGGCTTCGCCAGCTGCTACATGAGCAAAACGCAGGTTGCGCCAGCTGCTACACAGGGCCGCGTATCAACGGGAGGGCGGTGTTTCACCCAACGGCACCACCGCCATGGTCAACCGCGACACGCAACTGGCCTTGCCTTCGTCGCTGGTCAAGCGGATATCCCAGACATGCGTGGTGCGGCCGATATGAATCGCCTTCGCCACCGCCGTCACCCGCCCACTGCGCAAGCCGCGCAAGTGGTTGGCGTTGATTTCCAGGCCCACGCAGTAAAACTTGCTCGCATCGATGCACAGGTAACTGGCCATCGAACCGACGGTCTCGGCCAGCACCACCGAGGCGCCGCCGTGCAGCAGGCCGTAAGGCTGGTGCGTGCGATGGTCGATGACCATGCTCGCGGTCAGGGACTCGTCGTCGAAGGCTTCGAAGCGGATATCCAGCACTTCGCCGATGGTGTTTTTCTGGATGGCATTCAATTGTTCAATGTTCGGAGCGGTACGCCACAGACTCATCGCTGACTTCCTTTATTGATGTTGTTCGTCACTCAATCCTGCCACAGCACTGCTTCGTTGCGCTCGCTCCATTCTTCGAAACGCGCGCCATACGCCGCTTCGATCACGTTGCGCTTGATCTTCAGGGTCGGCGTGAGGAAGCCGTTCTCCACCGCCCAGCTGTCCTTGACCACCACCAGCCGACGCAAGCGTTCATGTTTGTCGAGGGCGCCGTTGACCTCTTCCAGAAGTTTTTCCAGGCTGGAATGCAAGGCGTTGCGAGCCGAACTGGCCGCGTCCTGCAAACCGACCGCCGACAACACGCAAAGCCCCAAAGGCGCACTCAAGCCATCGCCGACCACGCACACTTGTTCGATCCGCGAATGCACCGCCAGCCGATTCTCGATCGGCGCCGGGGCCACGTATTTGCCTTTACTGGTCTTGAAGATTTCCTTCAGGCGCCCGGTCAGGCGCAGGTTGCCTTCGGCGTCTTGCTCGCCCTTGTCGCCGGTGCGCAGGAAGCCGTCCTCAGTGATGGTCTCGGCGGTTTTCTCCGGATCCTTGAAATAGCCGAGCATGGTCGCACCGCTGCGCACCATGACCTCGCCCGTCTCGGCGATCCGCACTTCGACTTCCGGACAGGGCTTGCCGATCCAGCCGGGTCTGTCGTCTCCCGGCCGGCCGATGTGCGAGTAACCACAGCTTTCGGTCATGCCGTACACCTCCAGCACGTCCAGCCCCAGTTTGCGGTACCACAACAGCAAGGTCTGCGGCACCGGGGCGGCGCCAGACAAGGCGATGCGCAACGCATCCAGCCCCAGCCCGGCGAGGACTTTATGCCCGACCCGCTTGCCGATGATCGGCAGGCCGAGCAGGAAGTCGAGGCGCTTCGCCGGGATCTTGCTGTACACGCCCATCTGGAATTTGGTCCAGATCCGCGGCACGCCGAACATCGCGGTCGGCCGGGCGCGCTGTAAGTCGGTGAGGAAGGTGTCGAGGCTCTCGGCAAAGAACACGGTTTGCCCGGTGTAGATCGAAGCGAGTTCGACGAACATCCGCTCGGCAACGTGGCACAGCGGCAGGTAGGACAGCAGTCGGTCCGACTCGTTAAGACCGAACAATTGCGTGCCACGGGTGGTGGCGAAACCGAGGTTGCCGAAACTGTGCATCACGCCTTTGGGAAGGCCGGTGGTGCCGGAGGTGTAGATGATGGTCGCCAACTGGTCGGCGGTCGGTTTCGGGTCATCCTGTATCGGCGAACTCTTGAGCAAATCGTCCCAGCTGAAAGCGAAGGTGCCGGGCGGATGCAGTGGCAGGCTGATGGTCGGCAAGTCCGGGCTGACCCCGCGCGACATGCCGGGCCAGTCATCGAGTTTGCCGATGAACGCCAGTGCGGCTTCGGAGTGCCCGAGCACCTGGGCCACGGATTCGGCGGTGAGGTTGGGGTACAGCGGCACCGACACGTGGCCAGCCATCCAGATCGCCAGGTCGGCGATGATCCAGTGGGCACAGTTTTTCGAGATCAGCGCGATGTGGCTGCCTTGGGGCAGTTCCCGGGCGCGCAACCAGTGCGCGGCGCAACGGGCCTGATGACCGACGTCCGCCCAGGTCAGGGTTTCGACCTGGCCACCGCCCAGCGGCTGGACCAGGAACCGTTGGCGGGGATGGCGGGCTTCACGCTCGTAGAACACGTCCAGCGGCAAACGAAAGGCAGCAGACATGCGGCTTGCTCCTGTGTTTTTGGTCTGGAGCAAGCGTAGTCAACCAAGCAAGTGCTTGGTTAATTATTTGTGAGCAAATGCGAACCTGTAGGAGCGAGGCTCGCCCGCGAAGCTTTTGGCATTCTTGAGGGCCCCTTCGCGGGCAAGCCTCGCTCCTACAAAAGCAAAAAGCAGAACTCAGGGATGCTTGATGCCGTTGAGTTTCATCGCCCCCGCCAATGGCAGGTCGCCTTCGAGTTCGGCCAGGCCGGCGGTTTTGACCGCTTCCGGTTGCTGCACATGACCGTGCTGCAAGTAGCCCAACAGGTTGCCCACCAGCGGGTTATGGCTGACCAGCAACGCGTAATCCACCGACACCAACTGCTCCGACACCGCTTGCGGGCTGAAACCGGGGGTCAGCCATTCGACGGTGCGAATGTCCGGCTGGAAACCCAGGGCTTCACGGACCAGTTGCGCAGTCTGCTGCGCTCGCAAATAGGGGCTGGCGTAGATGGCCGTGATCGGCTGGCCGATCAACTCGGCGGCGCTGCGCAACACTTCCTCACACCCGTGCGGGGTCAGGGCCCGTTCGGAATCGGGACGCGAGCCATACGGCTCGGCTTCACCATGACGTAATACCCAGAGTTTCATAGCTTGGGTTCCTCATCTCGAACCGGATGCGGAGCAGGCGCCACCGCGTGCGGTGCTTCACCTTCCGGTGTACGCGGCGCCGGCCAGTCGGCGAACGGCCAAGGCTTCTGGTCGCTGTGAAACGTGCCGAAACGACCGATCTGCGCCAGGAACTGGCTCAGGCTGTCGCCGAAGTTCATCAGGCTGGCGCTCGGGGCGCCATAGATCAAACGATAGATCAACTGCACCAGCACCACCGCGCCGAGGATGAATTGCGCCACTTGCCAGACCAGCAAGAACACGATCATCCACAGCACCCGCAGCAGGATGGATTCGTACTTGGCTTCCACTTTCGGATCATTCATATCCCGTTCTCCCTGCCCTTGGATTAAGTAATCAGTTGAAACCGCTGGTGGAGATAAAGTCGACGTCGGTCTTCGGCTCGGCACGCATTAGCAGTTCGATCACCTGCTCAAGCGTGCGCCCTTCAAACAGAATCGCGTGCAGCCCGGCGACCAGCGGCATGTACACCCCCGCTTCCTGAGACTTGGCCTTGAGCACTTTCAGCGTGTTCACGCCTTCAGCGACTTCGCCCAGGCGCGTCACCGCGTCTTCCAGGCTCAGGCCTTGGCCGAGGGCGAACCCGACCTGATAGTTGCGGCTTTTCGGCGACGAGCAAGTGACGATCAAATCGCCGACGCCCGCCAGGCCGAGGAAGGTCATCGGGTTGGCGCCCTGATTCACCGCGAAACGGGTCATTTCGGCCAACGCCCGGGTGATCAGCATGCTCTTGGTGTTTTCACCCATGCCCAGCGCCACCGCCATGCCGGCGATGATCGCGTAGACGTTTTTCAGCGCCCCGCCCAACTCCACGCCATAACGGTCGGCGCTGGCGTACACACGAAAGGTGCGGCCGTGCAGCGCTTCCTGGACCCGCGAGCACAACTCTTCGTCTTCGCTGGCAACCACCGTAGCGGTCAGCGCGTGCTCGGCGATTTCCCGGGCCAGGTTCGGCCCGGACAGCACGCCGATGCGGGCTTGCGGCGCGATCTCTTCGAGAATCTCGCTCATCAGCTTGAAGGTGTGGGCTTCGATGCCCTTGGTCAGGCTCACCAGCAATTTGCCGCTCAAACGTTCGGCGTGCGGAGCCAATACCGAGCGCAATGCGCTGGAGGGCAGCGCGACGAAGCACAGGTCGCAGGCTTCCAATGTCGCTTGCAAGTCAGTGACGGCTTCCACGCCCGGCAAAATCTTGATGCCTTTGAGGTAACGCGGGTTCTCGCGATTGACCCGGATGGCCTCGGCCTGTTCGGGGTCACGCATCCACTGCCGGACCTGAAGCCCGTTCTCGGCCAGAAGATTTGCCACGGCGGTACCAAAACTTCCGCCTCCCAGGACCGCAATAGGGCGCTGTTCAGTCATATGCAATCCGTTAATCCATACCAGTGGCGATGCCGGCATTATACGGAGCGGCCCAGTCGCGGCCAGCCCCTGCATCAATTACCGGCACTTGTAGGAAGAAGACCAACAAATCCTAGGAAAATGCCCGTAACGTGACTGGAAAAGTCACTGAGCTCGGTTAACATGCGCGCCACTTAATCGCTACCAAGGCTGTGTCGTGTCTTTTGGCTCTCCCTCACCTCGCTCGTCGCTGGTCCTGGCGCTGATGTTCAGCCCGGCCTTGCTGGCTGACGATCTGTTCCTCGACAACGATCCGCTGCCGCAAGTGCTGACGGCCACGCGGCTGAAACAGTCGCCGGCCGCCGTGCCGGGGAGCATGACGGTGATCGACAGCGAACTGATCAACGCCAGCGGCGCCCGGGACATCAGCGAATTGCTGCGACTGGTGCCGGGGATGATGGTCGGCAACATCAATGGCAACCAGGCGGCGGTGAACTACCACGGCACCAACGCCAGCGAAGCCCGGCGCATGCAGGTGTTGATCGATGGCCGTTCGGTATACCGCGCCGGCCTGGCCACGGTGGACTGGAGCGATATTCCGGTGGCCATGGAAGACATCGAGCGCATCGAAGTCTTTCGCGGCCCGAACACCGTCAGCTACGGCGCCAACGCGCTGATGGCGGTGGTCAACATCATCACGCGCAACCCGGCGGACAGCCACGGCACGCGGCTGAAAATCACCCGGGGCCAACGCGGCATCAATGATTTCTATGCCAGCCAGGGCACCGGTTGGGACGGCGGCGATCTGCGTTTATCGTTGTCCGGGCAGCAAGACGATGGCTTCGATTCCGACCGCAACGGCGCCGATTACCGTGACAGTCGTCGCCTGGATCGCTTCAACCTCGCCGTCAGCCAGACACTCAACGAAAGCCAAAGTATCGACTGGCAATTGAATGCCAAGGACGGGACCAATCAGCGGCCCTACACCTACCGTCCGGTGTTTTCGGGGATTACTGCCGCCGGGAACAATTCCGACGTTGTCGCCAAGGATTACGCCGGTTCCCTGCGTTGGAATCTGGACATCAATCCCGATCACAGCCTGTATATCCAGGGCTCGGCGCAACACTGGGATCGCCAGCAGACCTGGCGCGCCTGTGATGCCGAAGTGTCGTTCAGTCCGCAGTTGACGGACCTGTGGCAACTCAACCCGAACTACGCCGAACGCCTGGCGCGCAATATGGAGCGCTACACCGGTTCCGGCGCACCGGCCGGGACCCCGGCGGAACAGGCGTTGGGCAATCAAGTGCTGGAGCAATGGAAAAACGGCGCCCGGCAAACCCTGTGCGGCGACATCGACCAGAGCGCCCGGGAATCGCGCTACGACCTCGAACTGCAGGACACCTTGAGCCTGTCCGATAGTCTGCGACTGGTCAGCGGCATGAACTATCGTTACGACCGGGCAGATTCCGAGACCTACTTCAATGGCACGCTCGACGACACCACGTGGCGCACGTTCGGCCAACTCGAGTGGCGCGCCAGCGAACACTGGCTGCTCCAGGGCGGCGCCATGTTCGAAGACACGCAATTGACCGGCAGCTCGTTGACCCCTCGGGTGGCGGTCAATTACCTGATCAACCCGCGCCATGGCCTGCGCGCGGTGTATTCCGAAGCCATTCGCTCGCCGGACATGTTCGAGAACAATGTGAACTGGAGCTATCAGGTGACCAACCTGCGGCCCAGCGCTTATGGCCAGACCAGCGCCCGCTACTTCGTCAAGACCCGTGGCCCCGGCGACCTCGATAAAGAGCACATGCGTTCCCGGGAACTGGGCTACAACGGTTCCTTCGCCGAGCTTGGCCTGGCGGTGGACGTGAAGCTGTTCTACGACGAAATCACCGGCATGATCAGTGAGCCGTTGCGCAACAACCAATACATCGCCAGCAACGCCAACAATTCGCGGTTCACCGGGACTGAAACCCAGCTGGACTGGCACGTCAGCAACGTCGATCGCCTGCGCCTGACCTATGCCTACGTCGATGCCAAGGCCAGCAATCCGCTGGATCAGCAACAGACCGCGCGCAACAGCGGCTCTGCCGGTTGGCTACGCAACTGGGGCCAGGGCTGGAACAGCGCGCTCTTCTACTATGGAGACGACGCGCTGAACGGCTACCGCTTCGAACGGATCGACACACGCATCGCCAAGCACATCGGCCTGGGCAAGGCCAACCTGGAACTGGCCGGCGTGCTGCAACAGCGTCTCGACAATCAGCCCACCACCTTCGTCGACAATAATTACGACGAACGCCGGGTGCTTTACTTCAGCGCGGAGCTGGCGTTCTAGATGCAGCCTCAGTCACGGAAGACGCCAACCTTTGGCAGCCTGCTGGCCGGGGTGTGCCTGATCGTCGGTCTGCTGTGCAGTCTGTCATCCAGTGCCGTGGAAATTCTGTTGACCGGCGCCGATGACAGCCCCGGCGTGCAATCTTTCACCCAGGCCCTGAGCG
Organism: Pseudomonas sp. NPDC087342; assembly: GCF_044744265.1. Classification (NCBI taxonomy): domain Bacteria; kingdom Pseudomonadati; phylum Pseudomonadota; class Gammaproteobacteria; order Pseudomonadales; family Pseudomonadaceae; genus Pseudomonas; species Pseudomonas sp. NPDC087342. The sequence goes on along the minus strand of NZ_JBIUXZ010000025.1, from coordinate 39,956 downwards.
AGTTACGCCCCACTGACAGCGTGCGTTTCCAGCCGCTGGCCAGTCTGCCGGCGCCGGGCAAATTGCCCAGCGGCACGCGCCTGATCCTGCTTGACCTGCCGAGCCTCGACTGGCGCCTGCAAGACAGCCAGGGCCCGGCAACGCTGGTGCTGCGCATCAGCCGCCTGCAAGCACGGCAACGTTTGAACAATGAACTGCCAAACCACCTGAGCCTGCTGTGGAGCGATCCGCCATTGGAACGGCAATTGCGCCTGACCCGGTTGATCCTGCCGCAGGTCCGCCGCGTCGGCGTGCTGTATGACCGGCACAGCGAGTTCCTACTGAAAGAACTGCGCCTGGCCGCCCTGCCCCTCGGTCTTGAGATCGTCACCGAGCCTTGGGACGACACCAATGACAGCCGCCCGTTGCAGACACTGCTGAAAAACAGCGACGTGCTGCTGGGCCTCGACGACCCCGACCTGTACAACCCGAAAACCGCGAAAAACCTGCTGCTCAGCAGCTATGCCCGGCAGATGGCGCTGATCGGCCCCAACGCTGCTTTCGTCAAGGCCGGCAGCCTGGCCAGCACCTACAGCGACCAAAGCGACTGGCTGGCGATTCTCGATGATCTGCTCGACCGGCCGCCGGCCAGTTGGCCACGTTCGCTCTACCCCAGACAATTCAAAGTCTTAAGCAATCCACAGGTGGCTCGTTCATTAGGTATTGAACAGATGAATGAAGCATCTGTCGCAACAGAGTTGGCCGAAGGAGAAAGCCGCCCATGACCTTCCGACGCCGTTGGGACATCAACACTCGAACCCAAATCATCAGCCTCGGCCCTGCCCTGTTGCTGACGTTGCTGTTGATCAGTTTTTTCACGTTCGTGCGGATCCAGGACTTGCGCCAGGAACTCAACCACACCGGTCAACTGATCGCCAACCAACTGGCACCGGCCACTGAGTACGGGGTGATTTCCGGCAACAACGACGTGCTCGAAAGTTTGCTCAAAGCCACGCTGGCCACGCCCAACGTGCGCTTCCTGGAAGTGCAGGACAACGCCAACCGGATTCTGGTGTACGTCGAACAACCGTCGGAATCCCACAATCGCTCGCAGCAGGTCGAGGTGTTCCAGGCCCCGGTGCGGCTGCAACGGATTGCGCTGAACAATGACTTTTTCCAGAACACCCGCACGTCGATCAGTGCGCCGAGCGAGGATTATCTGGGCCGGGTGATCGTCGGCCTGTCGAACGACGCCTTCAGCCAGCGCCAGCAAGAAATCCTGTTCAAGGCCGGGATCCTCGCGCTGTTCGCGCTGCTGTTCACTTTCCTGCTGGCCCGGCGCCTGGCGGGCAGCCTGTCGCAACCGATCCGCGACATCGGCAACGCGGTCAAGGCGATCCAGAAAGGCGACTACACCACGCCGCTGCCGATCGTCGATGACACCGAACTCGGGGCCTTGTCGCAGCACATCAACAACCTCGCCGACGGTCTCGAACAGGCCAGCCGCGAACAACATCAAGCGATGTCGCAGTTGATCCAGACCCGCGAGGAAGCGGAAAAAGCCAACAACGCCAAATCCGATTTCCTGGCGATGATGAGCCACGAACTGCGCACACCGATGAATGGTGTGCTGGGCATGCTGCAACTGCTCGAAACCACTGACATGACCGAGGAGCAGGTCGAATACGCGGCGTTGGCCTCGGAGTCCACCGAACACCTGTTGAAGGTGATCAACGACATTCTCGACTTCTCGCGCATCGAGCGATCGGAACTGGAGCTGGAGCATATTCCGTTCAACCTCGCAGACCTGATCAGCAGTTGCGCCCAGTCGTTCCAGCACAGTGCGGTGCAACGCAAGCTCGACCTCCAGCTGCTGATTCCCGACGACATGCGCGCCTTGCAGGTTCAGGGCGATCCGACGCGGATCCGGCAGATTCTGGTCAACCTGATCGGCAACGCGCTGAAATTTACCGAACAGGGCCGCGTGACCATCGAACCGCAGTGGCAATCGCTGGATCACGAATTGCTGTGGTTCACCTGCAGCGTGCGCGACAGCGGCATCGGAATCTCGCCTGAAAGCCTGGAATTGATGTTCAACGCGTTCCAGCAGGCCGACAGTTCCATTTCAAGACGTTACGGCGGCACCGGGCTGGGTTTACCGATTGCCCGCACCCTGGCCGAGCGCATGGGCGGCACGTTGCGCGCCCAGAGCGAAGAAGGTCGCGGCTCGGTGTTTACCCTCGAAATCCCCTTGGCTCTTTATAAGCAGGCGCTGCCGGAACTGGCGCCACCACGGGCGCCGATGGGCAATGGCCATGGCGAAGGACGCAATGTGCTGCTGGTGGAGGACAACCCGGTCAATCAGACGGTGATCGAAGCAATGTTGCGCAGCCTGGGCTTTACTGTCAGCGTCGCCACCGATGGGGCGCAGGCTGTACGCAGTGCCGAGAGTCTGATTTTCGAGGCGATTCTGATGGACTGCCGGTTGCCGATCATCGACGGCTACGAAGCCACCCGACAGATTCGCCAACTGCCCGGCTGCCTGGACCTGCCGATCATCGCCCTGACGGCCAATGCCTTGCAGGGCGACCGCGAAGCCTGTTTGTCGGCGGGCATGAACGATTACCTGGCCAAGCCCTTCAAACGGACTGATCTGCAGCAAATTCTGCAGCGTTGGGTGCAGTAGTGCTGTCCTTTCGGCTATCTGCGACTGGCGTGAAAGGCGAAAGTGCGGCAGTCTTAGGCACCCGAACAGGCCCGAAAAGGGGCTTGAATAATAATTTCAGTGCACAAGTGTACATTCATGTCCTTGGTGCTGTGACTTTCACCACAACGCAATAGTCTATGAGTAGGCTGTCGACTCGAGGCATGAACGCTTCGATCGGCCGGGAAGATTTGCCCCACCCTGCCGCACGGGACTATTGAGGAGCTCGCATGACCAAACAAAACGCCTTTACTCGGGAAGATCTGCTGCGCTGCAGTCGCGGTGAGCTGTTCGGCCCAGGTAACGCGCAACTGCCCGCCCAAGCCTGATACAACCAAATCAACGGCCATATCGCTGCAGCTATAAAGAC
>NZ_JBIUXZ010000025.1:0-36893 GCF_044744265.1 Pseudomonas sp. NPDC087342 | reverse complement strand
CAACTGCCCGCCCCGAACATGCTGATGGTGGATCGCATCACCCATATCAGTGAAGAGGGTGGCAAGTACGGCAAAGGTGAATTGGTCGCAGAGCTGGATATCACTCCGGACCTGTGGTTTTTCGCCTGTCACTTCGAAGGTGATCCGGTGATGCCGGGCTGCCTGGGCCTCGATGCCATGTGGCAACTGGTCGGCTTCTTCCTCGGCTGGCAAGGTCTGCCGGGCCGTGGTCGCGCACTGGGTTCGGGTGAAGTGAAGTTCTTTGGTCAGGTCCTGCCGACCGCCAAGAAAGTTACGTATAACATTCAGATCAAGCGCGTCCTCAAAGGCAAGCTGAACCTCGCTATCGCCGATGGTTCGGTCAGTGTCGACGGCCGCGAAATCTACACCGCCGAAGGCCTCCGGGTCGGCGTGTTCACCTCCACTGAAAACTTCTAAGGGTTATCCGCATGCGCCGCGTCGTTATCACTGGTCTGGGCATCGTTTCGTGCCTGGGCAATGACATAGAGACCGTCTCCGCTAACCTGCGTGCAAGCCTCCCTGGCATCCGGTTCAACCCGGAATATGCCGAAATGGGTCTGCGTAGCCAGGTTTCCGGCTCCATTGACCTTCCCCTCGAAGAGCTGATCGATCGCAAGATCTATCGCTTCGTCGGCCACGCGGCGGCTTACGCCTACCTGGCCATGAAAGACGCCATCACTGACTCCGGTCTGACCGATGAGCAAGTCTCCAACCCGCGTACCGGCCTGATCGCCGGTTCCGGTGGCGCCTCCACGCTGAACCAGATGGAAGCGCTGGACATCCTGCGCGAGAAAGGCGTGAAGCGCGTCGGCCCATACCGTGTAACACGGACCATGAGCAGCACCGTTTCCGCTTGCCTGGCCACGCCGTTCAAGATCAAGGGCCTGAACTACTCCATCGCTTCTGCCTGCGCCACCAGTGCTCACTGCATCGGTACCGCCATGGAACAGATCCAGATGGGCAAGCAGGACATCGTGTTCGCTGGTGGTGGTGAAGAAGAGCATTGGAGCCAATCGTTCCTGTTCGACGCAATGGGCGCACTGTCCAGCCAGTACAACGAAACCCCGGAAAAAGCTTCCCGTGCCTACGACGCCAAGCGTGACGGTTTCGTCATCGCCGGCGGTGGCGGTATGGTCGTGGTCGAAGAGCTGGAACACGCTCTGGCCCGTGGCGCGAAGATCTACGCGGAAATCGTTGGCTACGGCGCAACGTCCGACGGCTACGACATGGTCGCCCCAAGCGGCGAAGGTGCCATCCGCTGCATGCAGATGGCCATGTCCACCGTTGATACCCCGATCGACTACCTGAACACCCACGGCACCTCGACTCCGGTCGGCGACGTCGCGGAAATGAAAGGTGTGCGTGAAGTGTTCGGCGCCAACGCTCCGGCCATCAGCTCTACCAAGAGCCTGTCGGGTCACTCCCTGGGCGCCGCCGGCGTTCACGAAGCGATCTACTGCATGTTGATGATGGAAGGCAACTTCATGGCGGGTTCCGCCAACATCGACGAACTGGACCCGGAAGTGGCTGACATGCCGATCCTGACCAAGACTCGCGAAGACGCCACCATCAACACCGTGATGAGCAACAGCTTCGGCTTCGGCGGCACCAACGCCACGCTGGTACTGAAGCGCTGGGCGGGTAAGTAATACCCCACCGCTAGCTGCACACAAAAACGCCCCGACTGGTTCGGGGCGTTTTTTTTGTGCCTGGGAAAAGTGTACTGCGTTGCTTTTTGTAGGAGCCAGGCTTGCCGGCGAAGGCGCACTCAAGGATGCCTTCGCCGGCAAGCCTGGCTCCTACAGGTAGCGTGTTCAAGCAGCGGTTTTCTTCAATGCGAACATGAAACTTTTGTCATAAAACTCAGCGGCCTGCGACCGAATGTCGCGTGTTTGGCGGGCTGCAGGACTTTTGCAGATTTCGCAAATATTCGTTACCGAACGAAAGCATTTACTTAGCAACCTAACCAAACATATAACAGAGTCCTGCACACGCCTTGCTGCAGATAACAGAGATTGGAGCTAGCAGATGACTGTAAAAGTAACTGAACGCGACGATTCACATAAATCCCACGAAGGCATCGCCGCCGGTATCCGCATCTGGGACGTACATCAACAAGACATGCTGGTGGGGATGTTTCATTCCGAGAATGACGCCCACAGCTACAAGGCCGAACTGGAAACACTGGAACAGAAACGCGAAGCGTCGGCCGGCTGAACCGGCATGACGGATGAGGCGCCTGCCCGGCCTCTTGCCGGGGCAGGCGACTTTTGATCAGCTCAGGTCCAGGGTCGCAAAATGAAGTGTCTCCTCGACAACCACAGAAGGCACCAGGCGCGTAATCCTGCCGGCCTTCACTTCTGCGAACTGACAACTGCCCGCGTCCATGCCGTCGTTCCTGACCGCAAAGCGGACACTGTCCGGATAACGCTTGCCATCTTCGAAAGGCATTCCACAGGCAATCAGGAAATCAATTTTCGAATCGATCTTCTCCAACTCCTCATCCCGCTGACCATTTTCCAGAACTGCATAGTCCAGGCACACGTTGATGCTGAACGGACATTGCGCAATTAACGTATTGGAAAAGACCGCACCGTAACCGTCTGCAGAGTTATGTTCAGCCACGGTAGAGCTGACACCCTTGACCTTGATCGTCACGTTATCTGAAAGTTTGAAGAACCAATAACCGTCCACACTATCAACGTACTTGCCAAAATCAATACCGGACACATAACGTTTTGGCCACATCGATATTTCCGGCGAGCCGTTGTTGAGAACCTTGAAGTTGCTGGTGGTCAGCACATAGTTGATTACATCAAAGTAAGCGGCCGGCCCCTCTCCTACTTTGATCAAAGTGGCACAAGTGCCTGCCAGCAATACCACTTTGCCGTATCGGTCTACCGGCAGCCTATTCATCAGTACTTCCATGCTTTCAGACATTCTGTCCATGCACGCCATGCCGTGCTCCAATAGATCATCTTCATGCAGTGCGCTACTCCATGGCACGTTCCAGAAGAACTCGGGCAAGGTGAAGAACAGGCACTCACTGTCCGGGCGCTGATCAATGGCGGCCTTCGCGGCCACTTCGAGTTTGCCGCTGACATACTGCATCCTTCTGTAGAGTTCCTGGCTCACATACTCCGTCATGGATTGGCCTGGCTTGCGCGGCAAGGAGAACTCGGAATGAAAGGTAGGTTGTTGCAAAGAAGCGATAGTAACTAACATCAAAAACCTCAAGTGTAATTAATTAACGAACCTCCTCTTGATGAACCATTGAATACAGGATGAAATAACAGACACCGGAACAAAAACCCGAACCGAACATTTCCTTTAATATTTAATACGCCCATAAAGAAGAACCCGAAAGAGCGTATCCAACCACTCTTTCGGGCTCAAGTTGTTTTACAAGCTGAAGTACTAGCGAATGTGTAGTTACCAACAACTACACTTCTGCAACTACCACATCAGATCATCAGGAATCTGATAGGCCGCGTACGGATCGTCCTCGGCAGCAACTTCTTCTTTCTTGACGTTCAACTGCACGATGCGCTGTGGATCACGCTCCTGAATCTTCAGGGCAGCCTCGCGCGGGATCACTTCGTAACCGCCGGCGTGGTGCACGATCGCCAGGAAGCCGTTGCTGAGCTGGTTGCGCATCAGGGTGTTGACGGAGATGCGCTTAACCTTCTTGTCGTCCACGAAGTTGTAGTAGTCCTCAGTGGTCAATTTGGGCAGGCGCGAGACTTCGATCAATTGCTTGATCTGGGCGGCGCGGGCCTTGGCCTCGACCTTCTCCTGCTGCAGGCGATTCAGCTCCTGGTCACGCTTGACCTTCTCGGCCAGTGCTTCCTGGGCCAGGCGCTGCTGAGTGTCGTCCTGTTCGATCTGGCCTTTATGGACCAGGCGTTGCTGCTTCTGCTTCTCTTTGCCGACCTGTTTGGCCTGCTTTTGGTTGACCAGCCCTGCTTTGAGCAACTGGTCGCGAAGGGAAATGCTCATGGTGCTTATTTCTCACTTAGGCAACTGCTCAACCGCAGCTGGGCAAATTCTTTTCCTGACGTTTGGCTTCGCCCCACAGGGCGTCCAACTCTTCGAGGGTGCAATCTTCTATGGGACGGTGGGTGTCGCGCAATGCCTGTTCGATAAAACGGAAGCGTCTTTCGAATTTACTGTTGGCGCCGCGCAAGGCGGTTTCCGGATCAACCTTCAGATGACGCGCCAGATTGACCACGGAAAACAGCAGGTCACCGACCTCGTCGGCAATCGCTGCCGCGTCGTTGTCGGCCATGGCTTCGAGCACTTCATCGAGCTCTTCGCGGACTTTGTCCAGCACCGGCAACGCATCCGGCCAGTCGAAACCGACCTGCCCGGCGCGCTTCTGCAACTTCGCCGAACGGGACAATGCCGGCAGCGCGGCGGGTACGTCATCAAGCAAGGACAGTTGCTCAGGCGCGGAAGATTTCTCGGCGCGTTCTTCAGCCTTGATCTCTTCCCAACGCTGCTTGACCTGTTCTTCATTCAGACGCGGGACGTCCAGCGGCGCGTACAGATCGCCGGTGGGGAACACGTGAGGATGACGCCGAATCAGTTTGCGGGTGATGCTGTCGATGACCCCGGCGAATTCGAAACGCCCTTCTTCCTTGGCCAGTTGGCTGTAATAAACCACCTGGAACAGCAAGTCGCCCAACTCGCCCTGCAAGTGATCGAAGTCACCGCGCTCGATGGCGTCGGCGACTTCGTAAGCTTCTTCCAGGGTGTGTGGGACGATCGTGGCGTAGGTTTGCCTGATGTCCCACGGGCAGCCGAACTGCGGGTCGCGCAGGCGGTTCATCAGGTGCAATAAGTCTTCGAGTGAATACATGTTTTATAAGTCTCTGCCCACCTCTGTAGGAGCGAGGCTTGCCCGCGAAGGCGGCGTGTCATGTATGACGCCTTCGCGGGCAAGCCTCGCTCCTACAGGGGGCCGCATCACGGCGTACGGTTACGCCGGGTTTCGATGATGTTCGGCAACTGGGAAATCCGCCCCAGCAACCGACCCAACGCGTCCAGCCCCGGGATCTCGATGGTCAGGGACATCAACGCAGTGTTGTCCTCTTTGTTCGAGCGGGTGTTGACCGCCAGCACGTTGATCCGCTCGTTGAGCAGCACTTGCGAAACATCACGCAGCAGACCGGAACGGTCGTAGGCACGGATGATGATGTCCACCGGGTAGGTGAGCACCGGCACCGGGCCCCAGCTGACCTGGATGATCCGCTCCGGCTCGCGCCCGCCCAGTTGCAGCACCGAGGCGCAGTCCTGGCGGTGAATGCTCACACCGCGACCCTGGGTGATGTAACCGACGATAGCGTCCCCTGGCAGTGGCTGGCAGCAGCCGGCCATCTGGGTCATCAGGTTGCCGACGCCCTGGATCTGGATATCGCCGCGCTTGCCTGGCTTGTAGCCGGTGGCTTTGCGCGGGATCAATTCCAGCTGTTCGTTGCCGCGTTCCGGCTCGACCAGTTGCTGCGCCAGGTTGACCAATTGCGCCAGGCGCAAATCGCCGGCACCGAGGGCGGCAAACATGTCCTCGGCGGTTTTCATATTGGCTTTTTCGGCCAACTTGTCGAAATCCACCGCTGGCAAACCGAGACGAGCCAGTTCGCGTTCGAGCAAGGTTTTGCCCGCCGCGACGTTCTGGTCCCGCGCCTGCAATTTGAACCAGTGAACGATCTTCGCCCGCGCTCGCGAGGTGGTGACGTAACCCAGGTTCGAGTTCAGCCAGTCGCGGCTCGGTGTGCCGTGCTTGCTGGTGATGATCTCGACTTGCTCACCGGTTTGCAGGCTGTAGTTGAGCGGCACGATGCGCCCGTTGATCTTGGCGCCACGGCAGTTGTGACCGATCTCGGTGTGCACGCGGTAGGCGAAGTCGAGCGGCGTCGAGCCTTTCGGCAAGTCGATGGCGTGACCGTCCGGGGTGAAGATGTAGACCCGGTCCGGCTCGATATCGACCCGCAACTGATCCGCCAAGCCACCGATGTCGCCGAGTTCTTCGTGCCACTCGAGCACCTGACGCAGCCAGGAAATTTTCTCTTCGTACTGGTTGGACCCGGCCTTGACGTCGGTGCCCTTGTAGCGCCAGTGCGCGCAAACCCCCAGTTCGGCTTCTTCGTGCATGGCGTGGGTGCGGATCTGCACCTCCAGCACTTTGCCTTCCGGGCCGATTACTGCGGTGTGCAGCGAGCGGTAGCCGTTCTCTTTCGGGTTGGCGATGTAGTCGTCGAATTCTTTCGGGATGTGTCGCCACAAGGTGTGGACGATGCCGAGCGCGGTGTAGCAGTCGCGCATTTCCGGCACCAGCACGCGAACGGCGCGCACGTCGTAGATCTGGCTGAACTCCAGACCCTTGCGCTGCATTTTGCGCCAGATCGAATAGATGTGTTTGGCCCGACCGCTGATGTCGGCATCGACGCCGGTGGCGGTCAGTTCGTTCTTCAGTTGGCTCATCACGTCGGCGATGAAACGCTCGCGATCCAGACGCCGTTCGTGCAGCAACTTGGCAATCTGCTTGTATTGGTCAGGCTCAAGGTAACGGAAGGACAAGTCTTCCAGTTCCCACTTGATATGACCGATACCGAGACGGTGAGCCAGCGGCGCGTAGATGTCGAAGACTTCACGGGCGACGCGGTTGCGCTTTTCGTCGTCAGCGGTTTTCACCGCACGGATCGCGCAGGTGCGTTCGGCCAGTTTGATCAGCGCGACGCGTACGTCGTCGACCATGGCCACCAGCATCTTGCGCAGGTTTTCCACCTGGCCCTGAGTGCCGAGCACCAGGGATTGACGGGGGCTCAGGCTGGCACTGATCGCCGCCATGCGCAACACGCCGTCGATGAGTTTGGCGACCACCGGACCGAAGCGCTGGCTGATCGACGGCAATTCGATCTGACCTTCGCGCACGCCGCGATACAGGATCGCGGCTACCAACGAATCCTGATCGAGTTTGAGGTCGGCGAGAATCTCGGCGATCTCAAGGCCCGTGCGGAAACTCGAGGTCCCTTCGGACCAGAGATTCTTCGCCGCATTGGCTTGTTGTTCGGCCTGTCGAGCGAACTCGCAGGCTTCCTTCAAGGCTTCGCGATCCAGTGCCTGATCGACAGTGACCGCGTGATCGAGCCAAGCCTCGAGATTGATACTGCCGTCGGTGTTGATCGGCTGGTGTGCTCTCACCTGTACCATCTTGCTTTACCTTCCCTACGACGCAGATTCAATGCGTCAAATCGCTGACCTTCAATGCCCGTGAGCCCGCGCCGGGCTGGTGCGCGGCGGCTGCACGGGCGGCCAGTCGGACCAGACGAGCCATCCTAGCTCGCTTCAAATAACGCCATGGCCTCGACATGTGCCGTCTGAGGAAACATATCGAGAATCCCGGCACGTTTTAACCGGTAGCCCTGCTTGATCAATTCGACTGTATCGCGCGCCAGAGTTGCCGGATTGCACGACACATACACCAACCGTTTGGCGCCCAGGGATGCCAGCTTGCGCACCACCTCGAAAGCACCGTCCCGTGGTGGGTCCAAGAGTACCGCACAAAAGCCTTCGCGCGCCCATTCGGCTTCGGTCAAAGGCTGGGATAAATCGGCCTGAAAAAACTTAGTGTTATGCAGATTGTTGCTAGCAGCATTCGCAGCCGCCCGCTCGACCATTGCCTGCACACCTTCCACCGCCACCACTTCGCGAACCGCTTTAGCCAGCGGCAAGGCAAAGTTGCCCAAGCCGCAGAACAGATCCAGCACGCGTTCATCCGCTTGCGGTTTGAGCCATTCCAGCGCCTGGGCGACCATCGCTTCGTTGACCCCGGCGTTGACCTGGATGAAATCCCCCGGCCGATACGCCAGGTCCAGGCCCCACTGTTCCAGGCGATAACCCAGTGCCTGATCAGCCTCGACCGGTTGCGGTTCGCCGTCGCCATGCAGCCACAACTGGGCTTCATGGAATGCACAGAAATCCTTGAGGATCGTCAGGTCAGCCTCGGACAACGGCGCCATGTGCCGCAGCAATACTGCGAGCGACGAGCCACTGAACAATTCCACATGCCCGAGTGCTTGAGGTTTGCTCAAACGACGGAGCATTTCCGGCAAGCGGGTCATGATCGGTTGCAAGGGCTGTACCAGCACCGTGCATTCAGTGATTGCGACGATGTCCTGACTGCCCGCCGCGCGGAAACCGACTTCGAGTTTTTTCGCTTTCATGTCCCAGCGCACCGCCACCCGGGCGCGACGGCGGTAACCGAATTCCGGACCGCTCAACGGCGCTGCCCACTCTTGCGGTTCGACACCGGCGACCTTGGACAATTGCTCGGCGAGCATGCGCTGTTTCAGGGCGAGTTGTTCGTTGTGTGGCAGATGTTGCACGCTGCAGCCGCCACAGCGACCAGCGTGCGGGCACGGTGCCGGGCGACGCAGTTCGCTGGCCTGGAACACCCGCTCGGTGCGCGCCTCGACCACTTTGCCGTGGGCATTGAGCACGCGCGCCTCGATCTCTTCACCGGCCAATGCGCCGATGACGAACCAGGTGCGACCTTCGAAAAACGCGATGCCGCGACCGTCATTCGCCAGGCGCTCGATGCTCAAGCGCTGCTTTTTGCCGGTCGGAATTTGTGGGGCCTTGCTGCCGCCCGTGGGTTGGAAGCGCAGGCCTCTCTCTTGCTTGGCCATCAGTTAGGCGCGTCGAAAATGCCGGTCGACAAGTAACGGTCGCCACGGTCGCAGATGATCGCGACGATCACCGCGTTTTCAACTTCTTTGGACAGGCGCAGCATCGCTGCCACCGCTCCGCCCGAGGACACGCCACAGAAGATTCCTTCTTCGCGGGCCAGACGACGGGTCACGTCTTCGGCTTCGCTCTGGGCCATATCGACGATGCGGTCGACACGATCGGCCTGGTAAATCTTCGGCAGGTATTCCTGCGGCCAGCGACGGATGCCCGGAATCGCCGAGCCTTCCATCGGTTGCAGACCGATGATCTGCACGTTGTCGCTCTGCTCTTTCAAGTAGCGCGACACGCCCATGATGGTCCCGGTGGTGCCCATCGAACTGACGAAGTGAGTGATGGTGCCCTCGGTCTGACGCCAGATTTCCGGGCCGGTGGTGGTGTAGTGCGCTTCCGGATTGTCCCCGTTGGCGAACTGATCCAGCACCTTGCCACGGCCTTCGGCTTCCATTCGCTGAGCGAGGTCGCGGGCGCCTTCCATGCCTTCTTCCTGGGTGACCAGGATCAGTTCGGCGCCATAAGCAGTCATGGCAGCCTTACGTTCGGCACTGGAGTTGTCCGGCATGATCAGGATCATCTTGTAACCCTTGATTGCGGCGGCCATGGCCAGCGCAATCCCGGTGTTACCCGACGTCGCTTCAATCAGCGTATCGCCGGCGTGAATCTGCCCACGCAACTCGGCGCGGGTAATCATCGACAGCGCCGGACGGTCCTTGACCGAACCCGCCGGGTTATTCCCTTCGAGCTTGAGCAAAAGGGTGTTGCTGGTGGCGCCAGGCAGGCGCTGCAAACGAACCAGCGGAGTGTTGCCGACGCAATCGGCGATGGTTGGGTACTGCAAGGTCATGGCGTATTCGCAATCCAGACTGCGGGGGCGCCTATCATACCGGCAAACGTTGACAGGCCATATCACGCAAAGTGTGGTGCTTATGGCTTATGGGAATAAGGGGCTTATTGATGCCATTGGAAGCGGCGCTCGAACAGCACAATAGGTTCAGAGCAATTGTGTCGGCAGTGCTGATACTTTTTCAGCGGATGGGAAGGCCTCATCGCGAGCAAGCTCGCTCCCACAGGGGGGTGGGGTTGGTCGCACGATTTTTGTGGCTTCCACAATTCCAGTGTTGGCTGGAGATGTGTGACCAAGGTAAATGTCTCATCAGTGATGAGACTATTTCATCTGCAATGAGGGTGGCGACTCGGAAGGCCTCTTCGCGAGCAAGCCCGCTCCCACAGGGGTTGGTGGTGATCACACAATTTGTGGGCGGCTCAGGTCCACTGTGGGAGCGGGCTTGCTCGCGAAGGCGTCGTCTCTCGCGCCACACACATCCGCCACTAACCGCATATTCAGTCGCAGCCCCGTCGCGGTGTTTTCCGCCCACAACGTCCCACCCTGACGCTGCACCGCATTCCTGGCAATGCTCAACCCCAATCCGAATCCGCCATCTCCTGGCCGAGAACCGTCGAGTCGAATGAACGGCGAGAAGATCCGTTCGAGGTCGGTTTCAGCCACCCCGCCGCCCTGGTCCTCCAGCCATAGATGCCAGTAATCGCCATCACGCCGTCCGTCGAGGCTGACAATTCCGCCGTCAGGTGAATGCCGAATGGCATTGCGTACGATGTTTTCCAGCGCCTGGGCCAAGGTATTCAGATGACCGCGCACCCAGCAGGAGGAATCCACGGCGCAGTGCAATTGACTCGCCGGCCAGCCACTTTCATAGCAGGCGTTTTCCGTAAGCATGTCCCACAGCGCCTGGATCTGGATCGATTCGTCGGGCAGTCGCGAGCGTTCGGTGTCGAGCCAGGCCAGTTGCAGGGTGTCTTCCACCAGACGCTGCATGCCATCGACTTCGCGACCAATGCGCTCGCGCAATTGCACCACGTCCTGCTCACTTTCGCTGGCCACCCGCAGACGGCTCAACGGCGTGCGCAGTTCGTGGGACAGGTCGCGCAGAAGTTGTTGCTGCAGCGCCACGGTGCTTTGCAGGCGCTCGGACATGTGATCGAAAGCCCGGCCGAGTTCGCCGAGTTCATCCGAACGATTAGTGGTGTGGCTCGACAGGCGCACATTCAACTGGTCGGCGCGCCAGGCATTGGCCTGTTCGCGCAGACTGTTCAACGGCACTACCAGCAAGCGGTACAAGCCGACGCACAGCAGTAAAGTGAAGAGACCGGGAATCACGCCGTTGGTGATGACGCGCCAGAACACCCGATATTGCCCGGGCATGAAACGTTGCGGCAGTTCGATCACCAGATTGCCGGCGTAGGGATTGCCAGGGAACGGTACCCGTAGCCACGGCAGATTTTTCTTGTGAATCGGCCAGTCCAGGCCCCGGAGAAAGGTCAGGTGTTCGATTTCCTGATCCGTCAGCGCACGGCTGCTCAACGATTGCAGATCGCCACCGATGACCCCGACCCAACCGGTTTCACGCTGCTTCATACCTTCCAGCCAGGCATCGACGCCCGCACGCTGGCGTTCTTTCCATGCTTGCTCGGCCTCGGCGGCGTAGCGCGTCAGCGTGCCTCGGGCGTCATCCGACAGAAACTGGTTGCGCTGTTCCATGTAGCGGCCCCAGGACCAGCTCAGCCAGATCATCAGCAGACAGAACGCCACCAACAGGCACGCGAGTTTCCAGAACAGCGAATGCCGACCCGGCAGGTCAGACCATTTCATCGACGGCACTCAAGACGTAACCCTTGCCCCACACGGTGCGCACTTCCCGCTCGGTGTAGCCGATGGCCTTGAGCTTGCGGCGGATTTGACTGATGTGCATGTCGAGGCTGCGATCATGGGCCGCGTACCCGCGCTGCAACACCTGCTGATAAAGGAAAGCCTTGCTCAGCACTTCGTCGTTATTGCGATTGAGGGTTTCCAGCAATCGATACTCGCTGCGGGTCAGGCCGGCGGCTTGCTCGCGATAGAAGACTTCGCACTGGTCATCGTCAAACAACAGGCTATGCACCGGGCTCACCACCGCGAAAGGCTCTGGCCGCCGATCAAACGCTACCCGCCGCAGAATCGCTTCGATGCGCACCCGCAACTCGGCCATGCTGAACGGCTTGGGCAGGTAATCGTCGGCGCCCAGGCGAAAACCGCTGATGCGATCCGCCTCGGCACCCAGCGCCGACATCAGCACCACCGGGGTCGCATGGCTCTGGCGCAGTTGAGTCAGGACATTCAGCCCGTCCAGCCCCGGCAGCAGAATGTCCATCAGCACCACATCAAAGGTTTGCCCACGGGCGATGGCCAGGCCTTCCTGGCCGTTCTGGCACCAGGTCACCTGAAAGCCGCAACGCCCCAGGTGCTCGTGAACATAAGCACCGAGCACGAGGTCGTCTTCTATAGACAGGATACGAGGATGGCCAGCAGTGATGGGAGTCATGACTATCTGCAAATAATTCTCAGTTGGCGATTATTCAAGATTGCCTCGCCAGGGGCAACCCAAGGTTTGCCCGTCAGCCAAAACCTGCCATCCAGCCGACGAATGACGACATCAATTTACGAAGATTGCCCGCAAGCAAATCGCTACACTGCGCAAGTGGTGCGTGCCGGATGCACGTGCGGGTCCAATAAATAGCGGGATGCAGGAGAAATGCGTGCTCAAGAAACTGGGAATTAAAGGCCGCGTGCTGTTGCTGACCTTGCTTCCGACCAGCCTGATGGCGTTGGTCCTGGGCGGCTATTTCACCTGGATGCAGCAATCGGACCTGCAAGCCCAACTCATGCAGCGCGGCGAAATGATCGCCGAACAGCTCGCACCGCTGGTGGCCCCGGCCATGGGCCACAAGAACACCGAGCTGCTGGAGCGCATCGCCACCCAGTCGCTGGAACAGACCGACGTGCGCGCCGTGACCTTCCTTGCCCCCGACCGCACGCCTCTCGCCCACGCCGGCCCGACCATGCTCAACGCGGCGCCGATCGGCAACAGCTCGCAGATGCTGCGGCGCAGCGGCAATGACGCGACTCGCTACTTGCTGCCGGTGTTCGGCAAGCACCGCAACATGGCCGGTGACCTGATTCCCGATGAAGCCGACCGCCTGCTCGGCTGGGTTGAAATCGAACTGTCCCACAACGGCATGCTGCTGCGCGGTTACCGCAGCCTGTTCGCCAGCCTGCTGCTGATTTTCGCGGGACTCGCCGGCGCGGCGCTGCTGGCGTTGCGCATGGGTCGCACGATCAACCGGCCGATCAGCCAGATCAAACTGGCGGTGGCGCAACTCAAGGACGGTCATCTGGAAACCCGCCTGCCGCCCCTCGGCAGTCAGGAACTGGATGAGCTGGCGTCCGGCATCAACCGCATGGCCGGTACGTTGCAGAATGCTCAGGAAGAACTGCAACACAGCGTCGATCAAGCCACCGAAGACGTGCGCCAGAACCTCGAAACCATCGAGATCCAGAACATCGAGCTGGACCTGGCACGCAAGGAAGCCCTGGAAGCGAGCCGGATCAAATCCGAATTCCTGGCCAACATGAGCCATGAAATCCGCACGCCGCTCAACGGCATCCTCGGCTTCACCCATCTGCTGCAAAAAAGCGAGCTGACCCCGCGCCAGCTCGACTACCTGGGCACCATCGAAAAATCCGCCGACAGCCTGCTGGGGATCATCAACGAGATCCTCGACTTCTCGAAAATCGAGGCCGGCAAACTGGTGCTCGACAACATTCCATTCAACCTGCGCGACTTGCTGCAGGACACCCTGACCATCCTCGCCCCAGCCGCCCACGCCAAACAGCTGGAACTGGTGAGCCTGGTCTATCGCGACACGCCGTTGTCGCTGGTCGGTGATCCGCTGCGACTCAAGCAGATCCTGACCAACCTGGTCAGCAACGCGATCAAGTTCACCCGCGAAGGCACTATCGTCGCCCGGGCCATGCTCGAAGAAGAGCACGAAGACAGCGTGCAGTTGCGCATCAGCATTCAGGACACCGGCATCGGTCTGTCGAGCCAGGACGTGCGCGCACTGTTCCAGGCCTTCAGCCAGGCCGATAACTCGCTGTCGCGCCAACCCGGCGGCACCGGTCTGGGTCTGGTGATTTCCAAGCGATTGATCGAGCAGATGGGCGGCGAGATTGGCGTCGACAGCACGCCGGGGGAAGGTTCGGAATTCTGGATCAGCCTGAGCCTGCCGAAAACCCGCGACGATGCCGAGGACCTGCCCGGCCCACCGTTGCTGGGGCGTCGGGTGGCGGTGCTGGAAAACCACGAACTGGCGCGTCAGGCCTTGCAGCATCAACTGGAAGATTGCGGCCTGGAAGTCACGCCGTTCAACACCCTGGAAAGCCTGACCAATGGGGTCACCGGTGCGCATCAGACCGAGCAGGCAATCGATCTGGCGGTGCTCGGCATCACCAGCAACGACATGCCACCGGAGCGCCTCAACCAGCACATCTGGGACCTCGAACACCTGGGCTGCAAAGTCCTGGTGCTGTGCCCGACCACCGAACAGACGCTGTTCCATCTCTCGGTGCCTAATCCGCACAGTCAGCTGCAAGCCAAACCGGCCTGCACGCGCAAATTGCGCCGGGCCTTGTCCGATCTGGTCAACCCGCGCCAGCAGCGCAGCGAACCCGGCGAACCGGTGTCGAGCCGTGCGCCGAAGGTACTTTGCGTCGACGACAACCCGGCCAACCTGTTGCTGGTGCAAACCTTGCTCGAAGACATGGGCGCCAAGGTTCTCGCGGTCGAAAGCGGTTACGCCGCCGTCAAAGCGGTGCAGAACGAAACCTTCGATCTGGTGCTGATGGACGTGCAAATGCCCGGCATGGACGGGCGTCAAAGCACCGAAGCGATTCGTCAGTGGGAAAGTGAGCGGCATTGCACGCCGCTGCCGATCGTGGCCCTGACCGCCCACGCGATGGCCAACGAAAAACGTGCGCTGTTGCAAAGCGGCATGGACGATTACCTGACCAAACCCATCAGCGAACGGCAACTGGCCCAAGTGGTGTTGAAGTGGACCGGCCTGGCCCTGCGCAATCAGGTGCCGGAGCGCTCCAGCGAAAGCCATGGCGGCAGCGATTTGCTGGTGCTCGATCACGAAGAAGGTTTGCGTCTGGCCGCGGGCAAAGCCGATCTGGCGGCGGACATGCTGGCGATGCTGTTGGCCTCACTGGAGGCCGACCGCGAGGCGATTCGCGTTGCCCGGGAAGCCAACGACCAGAATGCCCTGATCGAGCGGGTCCATCGCCTGCACGGCGCCACGCGTTATTGCGGCGTCCCGCAACTGCGCGCAGCCTGCCAGCGCAGTGAAACCCTGCTCAAGCAACAAGACCCGAAAGCCGCGGCGGCCCTTGAAGAACTGGAGCGCTCGATCAATCGCCTGGCCGCTCAGGCGCGTATCAGCGCCTGACCCAGAGCAATAACATCCGTCGCCCCAAGCGCCACAATACAAAGGCTCTTCAAGGAGAACAGGATGATGCGCACGATTCTTTTCAGCAGCCAGACCTACGACCGCGACAGCTTTCTCGCCGCGGACTTGCCCGCCGACATCGAGTTGCAGTTTCAAGCGGCGCGCCTGAGCCTCGACACCGTGGCACTTGCCGAGCATCACGAAGTGGTGTGCGCCTTCATCAATGATGACCTCAGCGCGCCGGTGCTCGAACACTTGGCTGCCGGCGGCACACGCCTGATTGCCCTGCGTTCGGCCGGTTACAACCATGTCGACCTGATCGCGGCGAAACGCCTGGGCCTGTCCATCGTGCGCGTGCCGGCCTACTCGCCCCACGCCGTGGCCGAGCACGCGGTGGCGCTGATCCTGGCACTTAATCGGCGCCTGCACCGCGCCTACAACCGCACCCGCGAAGGGGATTTCAGCCTGCACGGGCTGACCGGTTTCGATCTGGTGGGCAAGACCGTCGGAGTGGTCGGCACCGGGCAGATCGGCGCGACCTTCGCAAAAATCATGAACGGATTTGGCTGCAAGCTATTGGCCTACGACCCCTACCCCAATCCCCAGGTCGAAGCCCTCGGTGCGCGCTTTTTGAGTTTGCCGCAGCTGCTGGCCGAGTCGCAGATCATCAGCCTGCATTGCCCGCTGAATGAGCAGAGCAAACACCTGATCAACCGTCAGTCACTGGCGCACATGCAACCGGGGGCGATGCTGATCAACACCGGGCGCGGTGGCCTGGTCGACACTCCGGCGCTGATCGACGCATTGAAGGACGGCCAATTGGGCTATCTGGGTCTGGATGTGTATGAAGAGGAGGCGCAGCTGTTTTTCGAGGATCGTTCGGACCTGCCGCTGCAAGACGATGTGCTGGCTCGGCTGCTGACGTTCCCCAACGTGATCATCACCGCGCACCAGGCCTTCCTGACCCGCGAAGCCCTGGGCGCGATTGCCGCGACTACGTTGCAGAACATTGCAGCGTGGGCGACCGGTGCGCCGCAGAATCAGGTTGAAGGCTGATCAACCTCAGGGTTTGGGGCTGATCGAGGACGCCAGGATCAACAGTGCCAGCCAGCCGAAACCGATCAGGCGCTGTTGCAGGGAATGTCCAGGACGCAGCAGAAACCAGACGAAAAACGCTGGCAGTAAAAATGCCATGATTTTCAGCCAACCTTCCACTGGGCGCGCCGTGTCTGTCCACGCATCGGTCGCCGGCACATTCACCGGCGCTCCCCGGCGTCGGTGCCGGGAAACGGGCGCAGCCGGAATTTCGGGGGTTGGCTCGACTTGCGGTTCTGGTTCGGGATCGACGGTCGACACTTCAGGCACCTGCTCATCCCGCGGCCGATGCCCGAAGGAGATCGGTGCAGCCTGGGAGGAAGTCGCTCGCCTTGCCGCGACCGGCGCGCCGCAGTGAATGCACGAAATCACTTCAGAGCTGATGCTCTGTTTGCATTCAAAACATTCGGTCAGGGCCATTTCCATTCCTTAGAGGTGCAAAAGCGGCAGTGTGCCATGAGTGGGTGGATGATTTGAACCTGATCGAAGGTCACATGCCCGCGCCATGCTGCGTTGATGCCCGTGCTAGCATACCGCGCATATTTGGAGGACCCATGGTCGAACACGATTTCCGCTACAGCCTGATGAACCCGCAGCACACCCTGACTGAATGCCGCGCCCTGGTGCCGGGGCGTTATCAAGTCACCGGCAACGGCGGCTCGATTCGCAATAATGACGTCCTGGTGGTCACCCTCAAAGGCAGCAAGGACTTGTCCATGCGCCTGACCGTCGAAACCGTTCGCCACCTGATCAACCCACCCGGCCAATGGGTCGCGGTGGCCAGTGGTCCGGTGTTCGGCGAACTGGCGATCCACACCTGGAAGGTCAACTGCGACAGCTGCGCCAAAGAACTGAGCTTCGAGTTCGCGGTCGACGCCAAGCTGGGCAACAAGGCCGAAAAGCCTGCCGCCACTGCGCGGATTGCCGAGCTGGGCTGGACCACCGCCGGCGAGAAACACCTGTGCCCGAAATGCCAGGAGCCTGCGTGATGAAACACCTTGCTCTGGCGGCCATGGTTGGCGCCAGTCTGATGGGCTGCGCCGCCGAACCGGTTCAACTGCAACAGAACCGCAGCTACATTCTGGAATGGATCGGCGAACGTCCATTGATGGATTACAGCCACCTGACCATCACCCTCGGTGACGACGGTCGCGCCTACGGCAACGGCGGCTGCAACCACTGGTTCGCGCCGTACACCCTGGACGGCGACAAGCTGACCTTCGGCAAAGTCGGCAGCACCCGCAAACTTTGCGCGCCGGCGTTGATGGAGCAGGAAAAGCGTTTCCTGCAAGCCCTGGAAAACGTCCAGCGCTGGGACATCTCCCCGATCGACCAGATGCGCTTCTGGCCAGCCGAAGGCAAGCCGTTGCGTTGGTGGCTTGAAGAGGGTTGATTGACGCGCCGCAGCCCTTGTAGCAGCTGCCGAGGTACGAGGCTGCGTTCGGCTGCGGAGCAGTCGTAAACCCTGAGCATGCGGTCTTTCTGTAAGACCGCATGCGCTGACTTCACGACGGCTTCGCAGCCGAACGCAGGCTTCGCCAGCTGCTACAGATCGTGTATCTGCTCAATTCGTGGCTTTCAACTCTTCCAGCTTCGCCATCACCCCCGCCGCTGTCTGCTCGCCCATCAACTGCTCCCGCACTTTGCCCTTGTTATCGATGATGTAGGTCACCGGTAACGCTTCACTGCGCGGCAAATCAAACAGCTCGGCCGGATCCTGCGCCAGCACGGTGAACTTGATCCCCAGTTTCTCGCTGGCGCTTTTCAGCTCTTCACCCTGCACATTGTCGAAGTTGACCCCGAACACCCCGATCTTCTTGGCCTTGAGTTCTTCGGCCAGGGTATTCAACTGCGGGATCTCCGTTCGACACGGGCCGCACCACTCAGCCCAGTAATTAAGCACGACCCACTGTTTATCGAGACGCCCGGCCGACACTTTGTGGCCATCCTGATCGATGCCATAGTCGTTGCCGCAGCCCCCCAGCATCAGCGCCCCGATGATCGCCAATGCCGCCGCCAATCGCCTTGTCATGTCATGTTCCTTGTTCAAAATTGAATGCGCCTGCGACCCATCGCCTCCCGAGGTTCTGGATTGGGCGCTGCACAGTTAGAATAGCCGTCACCTTACGCAAGATGCGACCCGCACATGACCGATCTGACGCTTTATCACAACCCGCGCTGCTCGAAATCCCGCGGTGCGCTCGAACTGCTCGAAGCCCGTGGCCTGACCCCGACCGTGGTCCGCTACCTCGAAACGCCACTGGACGCCGCGCAACTCCAGGGCCTGCTGAAAAAGCTCGGCATCAATGCCCGGCAATTGCTGCGCACCGGTGAGGACGAATACAAAACCCTCAACCTGGCCGACGCCACCCTCAGCGAGGCGCAATTGATCGCGGCCATCGCGGCGCACCCGAAACTCATGGAGCGGCCGATCCTGAAAGTCGGCGATAAAGCCGTCATCGGCCGTCCGCCGGAGAAAGTGCTGGAGCTGTTGCCGTGAGCGCGCCGTACATTCTGGTTCTGTATTACAGCCGCAGCGGCTCGACCAATGAAATGGCCCGGCAGATTGCCCGGGGTGTCGAGCAGTCGGGAATGGAGGCGCGTTTGCGCACCGTGCCGGCGATCTCCACCGAGTGCGAAGCGGTGTCGCCGGACATCCCGGACGAAGGCGCGCTGTACGCCAGCCTCGACGACCTGAAGAACTGTTCAGGCCTGGCCCTCGGTAGCCCGACTCGCTTCGGCAACATGGCGGCGCCGCTCAAGTACTTCCTCGACGGCACCAGCAACCTGTGGCTGACCGGCGCCCTCGTCGGCAAACCGGCCGGCGTCTTCACCTCCACCGCCAGCCTGCACGGCGGCCAGGAAACCACTCTGCTGTCGATGATGTTGCCGTTGCTGCACCACGGCATGTTGATCACTGGCCTGCCTTACAGCGAGTCGGCGTTGCTGGAAACCCGTGGCGGCGGCACGCCGTACGGCGCCAGCCATCACGCCGGGGCCGATGGCAAACAGGGTTTGAACGAGCATGAAGTCGCGCTGTGCCGGGCCTTGGGTCTGCGCCTGGGCAAGACCGCGCAGAAGCTGGAGGGCTGATATGGCGAAGAAGCCGAAGATTCTGCCTTCGATCGAATGGCTCGAACCGCGCGTCAAGGCAATGCGAGCGGTCAGCCTGTTGTGCTATTTCGGTTTGGTGGGGTTGCTGTGCGCCTACTACCTGCTGGTCGCCGACCTGCATGGCGCGCGGCCGTGGGTGATTTTGCTGATCGAACTGGTGCCGCTGCTGTTGCTCGCACCGGGGATGATTGTCGGCAGTGCGCGCGGGCATTCGTGGATGTGTTTTGTGGTGAATTTGTATTTCATCAAGGGCGCGCTGGCCGCGTATGACCCGAACCGGCAGCTGTTCGGGTTGCTGGAAATGGGCGCGAGCCTGGCGGTGTTTTGCTCGGCGTTGCTGTATGTGCGGTGGCGGTTTCAGTTGAATCGCAAGTTGGCGGGTGAAGGCGAGATTTCGGTCGCCTGATCTGACGCCTTCGCGGGCAAGCCTCGCTCCTACATTGGGTCTTCAGTGGACACATTATTTGTGAACACCACAGATCCCCTGTGGGAGCGGGCTTGCTCGCGAAGGGCGCGACCCGGTCTCAATGATTCACTGTATACGCCAGCATCATCGAAATCTGGCTCATCGCCCGCCCGCCACTCTGTTCATGCCACTGGTTGAACACATCCTGCACCAACGCCAGGTCCCGCTGGCTGGTCGGCACCTTGTCGACGATCTTCTGTGCATTCAACCCCGCGACCACGTCGTAGCTCGGCACGAACGTGTCCTTGCCGACCATGCGCAGGAAGCGCGGCGCCGACAGCCCGCCCAGTTGATGACCGCGTTTTTTCAGGAAGGTCCACAAACCGACGATGTCGGTTACCGGCCACTCGGCGATCAGTTCGCCAAAGCTGCCTTTTTCATGGGCCACATCCAGAATGAACTGCGCATTGCGCGGCACGCTCTTGAGCTTGCCCAGGTGGCGAATGATCCGCGCGTCCTGCATCAGGCGCTCGAGGTGCTCGGCGCTCATCAGCACGACTTTTTCCGGGTCGAACTTGAAGAACACCTCTTCGAAGGACGGCCACTTGGCGTCCACCAGGCTGTGCTTTAGCCCGGCGCGAAACACCCGCAGCGCCATGGTCGAGAGGTAACGGTCATCGCTGATCTTGCGCAATTGTGCCGGGGTCTTGGGAACCGGCAGATGGGCTTCCAGTTCAGCCGCCGAACCGAAACGGTTCAGACAGTACTCGTGTAGCCACTTGTAATCGCGCATGCCCTCTCCTGAGGATTGAAATACATAACCTGTGGGAGCGGCTGTGGCGAGGGGGCTTGCCCCCGTTGGGCTGCGAAGCGGCCCCAAAATCGCCGGCATGCTGGAGATTTTGTGAGTGCTACGCACTCAAACGGGGGCAAGCCCCCTCACCACAGGCTCACTCCCACATGGGGTTGTTCAGAGATTGACGACATTGACGAAGCGCGAGGCCGCGGTTTCGTCGATCTTCAAACTGGTGAAGTCAAACAGGTTGCGGTCCGCCAGTTGCGACGGCTGCACATTTTGCAGACTGCGGAAAATGCTTTCGGTTCGGCCCGGGGTCTTGCGCTCCCACTCTTGCAGCATGTCCTTGACCACCTGGCGTTGCAGGTTTTCCTGGGAGCCGCAGAGGTTGCACGGGATGATCGGGAATTGCTTGAAGTCCGAGTAGGCCTGAATGTCTTTCTCGTTGCAGTAGGCCAACGGGCGGATCACCACGTTGCGCCCATCGTCGGCACGCAGTTTCGGCGGCATGGCCTTGAGCGTGCCGTTGAAGAACATGTTGAGGAAAAACGTCTCGACGATGTCATCGCGGTGATGACCGAGGGCCATCTTGGTCGCGCCAATTTCATCGGCGAAGGTGTACAGCGTGCCGCGACGCAGGCGCGAGCACAGCGAGCAGGTGGTCTTGCCTTCCGGGATCAGTTCCTTGACCACCGAGTAAGTGTCTTTCTCGACGATGTGGTACTCGACGCCCAGTGCTTTCAGGTACGCCGGCAGTACGTGCTCGGGAAAACCCGGCTGCTTCTGGTCCATGTTCACGGCCACGATATCGAACTTGATCGGGGCGACCTTCTGAAAGTGCATCAGCACGTCGAGCAGGGTGTAACTGTCCTTGCCACCGGACAGGCAGACCATGACCTTGTCGCCGTCTTCAATCATGTTGAAATCGGCAACAGCCTCACCGGCCTGGCGGCGAAGGCGCTTTTGCAGTTTGTTCTGGTTGACCGTGAGAGTGCCCATGACGCGAATCCGTGAGGTGTGACGAAAGGCCGGCATTTTACGCAAAAATACATCATGGGCGAAGTGCCTGCCGATTGCCGCCTCTCTGTGAACCAACGCGCTCTTTGTAGCAGCTGGCGAAGCCTGCGTTCGGCGACGAAGTCGTCGCTAATCCGGTATACGCGATTCGTCTGATACACCGAGGTGGCTGGTTTTACGACGACTTCGTCGCCGAACGCAGGCTTCGCCAGCTGCTACGGGTCCCTTGGCTTGCAAATGAACAGACCCGCACGCGATTAGCAGGGTTGTTTACAGCGCGATTTGCTCTAACGCCCTGCAACCTGCGCCGTTAAGACCTTTCTATACTGCGACATAAGGTCGCACACATATCCAGACCTTTACTTACTTGGCCACTTTGGCCCGTAGGCGCTCCGCTGGGGGGCGATGGTAATAACAAGAGGAGTGACTGGCATGATCCATCACGTAGTGGGGCTCTTCACCCACCCCGACCAGGAATGGAAAGAAATCCGTGGCGACCAGGAGGAAAGCATCAGCCACATGTACCTCACCCACACGCTGATCCTGGCGGCGATCCCGGCTGTGTCCGCGTTTATCGGCACCACCCAGGTCGGCTGGGTCATTGGCAGTCGGGCGCCGGTGATGCTGACCACAGAAAGCGCGCTATGGATGACGATCATGTCGTACGTGGCGATGCTTGGCGGCGTGGCCGTGATGGGCGCCTTCATCCACTGGATGGCCCGTACTTATGACGCCAACCCGAGCCTGGCCCGTTGCGTCGCATTTGCCACTTACACCGCGACACCGCTGTTCGTCGGCGGTCTGGCGGCGTTGTATCCACATATGTGGCTGGGGATGATCGTTGGCACCGCCGCGATCTGCTACACGGTGTACCTGCTGTATGTGGGGTTGCCGACTTTCATGAACATTCCATCTGACGAGGGATTCCTGTTTTCAAGTTCGGTGCTCGCCGTCGGGCTGGTGGTGCTGGTGGCGATCATGGCGTTTACCGTTATTGTCTGGGGACTCGGCGTGGGGCCGGTCTATACGAACTAGTCTTTTCACAGAACAAGATCTGCCAACACAGGCCGCCGCAAGGCGGCCTTCTAATGTGCGGCGACGACCATTCGGCGCCTCACTGATTCGCAAGTCCCGGGGGTTGCGGCATACTCGACATCTCTGGAGATCCATCAAGCATGCCCGAGCAACTCAATACCCGCGTCGAAGACTGTTTCCAACAAGCCGAATCCTTTTTCAAACGACCTTTCAAACGCCCCGTGGTGAGCCTCAAGCTGCGCGGGCAAAAAGCCGGTGTCGCGCATTTGCACGAGAACCTGCTGCGCTTCAACCCGCAGCTGTACCGGGAAAACACCGAAGACTTCCTCAAGCAGACCGTAGCCCACGAAGTCGCGCACCTGATCGCCCATCAACTGTTTGGCGACAGCATTCAGCCCCACGGCGAAGAGTGGCAGTTGATCATGCGCGGCGTGTACGAACTGCCGCCCAACCGCTGCCACACCTACGACGTCAAACGCCGTAGCGTGACCCGCTACATCTACAAATGCCCGTGCGCCGACAGCGATTTCCCGTTCTCGGCGCAGCGGCATAGTCTGGTGCGGCAGGGGCGGCGGTATTTGTGCCGGCGGTGCCGGAGCACGTTGGTGTTTAGTGGGGAGATGCGGGTCGAATAAGTCGGATTTGTGGTGTTTGATCTGGCCCCTTCGCGGGCAAGCCTCGCTCCTACAAGGTTTGCGCCGATCCGAATGCGCCGGACCAGGCGCTACACAACCACCTTGGCACGCCGCAATTCCTCGATCCGCTGCGCACTAAACCCCAACTCCCCCAACACCTGATCCGTATGCTCGCCCACCGCTGCCCCAATAAACCGCGGCTCGGGCAACCCCTCGGAAAATTTCAACGGACACGCCATCTGCGCTTGATTCGTCCCGTCACCGCGAGGCACCTCAGTCACCACGCCCCGCGCCTTTAACTGCGGATGCCGCACCGCCTCGCCCAAACTCAACACCGGCTCGACACACGCATCGACCCCGGCAAACAACTCGCACAGTTCGGCAAAGTCGTGCTTTTCGAATTCCATCTTCAACTCATTCTTCAGCGCCTGTTGCTGCTCGGGTTTGGGCGACAGGCCTTGGGCCGCCAGTTCCGGGCGCCCCAGCGCCGAACACAGTTGCTGCATGAAGGCCGGTTCCAGGCTGCCCACCGATAACCAGCGTCCATCCCGCGAACGGTAATAGTCGTAGAAGCTGCCGCCGTTGAGCATCTGCTCTTCGCGTCCCGGCTCCACGCCGCAGGCCAGGTATCCGGCGCCAGCCATGGCGTTGAGGCTGAAGGCGCAGTCGGTCATGCTCACGTCGATGTGCTGGCCCTGCCCCGTTTGCTGCCGGGCGATCACCGCTGCCAGCAGGCCGATTACCCCATGCAACGAACCACCGGCGATATCCGCCACCTGCATGCCCAACGGCACCGGACCGCTGTCGGCGCGGCCGGTGTAACTCGACAGCCCCGCCAGCGCCAGGTAGTTGAGGTCGTGGCCGGCGCGGTCCTTGTAGGGGCCGGTCTGGCCGTAGCCGGTGATCGAGACGTAAATCAGTTTCGGATTGATCGCCTTCAGCGCTTCATAACCCAGGCCCAGGCGCTCCATCACGCCGGGGCGGAACTGCTCCAGCACGATGTCGTGGTCCTGCAGCAGTTGCTTGATCACCGCCAGCGCCTCGGGCTGCTTGAGGTCCAGGGCGAGGCTGCGCTTGTTGCGGTTGAGGTAAGCGTGGCTGGCGGAGACACCTTGATCGTGGGGCGGCAGCACACGCAGCAGGTCCATGCGAGTGGGCGATTCGATGCGCAATACTTGGGCGCCCATGTCCGCCAGCAACAAGGAGGCGAACGGCCCCGGCAGCAGTGTCGAGAAATCCAGAATCTTGAGTGATGCCAGTGGACCAAGCATGGGAATACTCCGTGAGCGATGCCCCCAGACTAGGCAGCCGAGGGCATTGTCGCAATCACCTGATGGGTCAGCAAAAATGACCGTTTCGCTCAAACTGCAGGCATTAAAAAACCCGCCGAAGCGGGTTTTTCATTGCAGCGTGTCTTATTTGACGTTGCTTGGGGTTGGGCCTTCGGCCACGCCCAGGTCGTCTTCTACGCGCTCGTCGGAGATGCCACGACCGCCAGAAGCCAGCTCGGCTTGCATCACGTCGGTGTCCAGTTCCTTGACCCACTTGGCCACGACCAGGGTCGCAACAGCGTTACCGACCAGGTTGGTCAGTGCGCGGGCTTCGGACATGAAGCGGTCGATGCCGAGGATCAGCGCCAGACCGGCAACCGGCAAGTGGCCTACAGCCGACAGGGTCGCAGCCAGTACGATGAAGCCCGAACCGGTCACGCCGGCAGCGCCTTTGGAGGACAGCAGCAACACCACCAGCAAGGTGATCTGGTGCGTGATGTCCATGTGGGTGTCGGTCGCCTGAGCGATGAACACGGCCGCCATGGTCAGGTAGATCGCGGTACCGTCGAGGTTGAACGAGTAACCGGTTGGAATCACCAGGCCTACGACAGATTTCTGTGCACCCAGGCGCTCCATTTTGATCAGCATGCGTGGCAGTACCGATTCCGAAGAAGAAGTACCCAGCACGATCAGCAGTTCTTCACGGATGTAGCGAATCACTTTCAGCACGCTGAAGCCGTGAGCGCGAGCGATACCGCCCAGCACGATCAGGATGAACAGCAGGCAAGTGATGTAGAAGCACGCCATCAACTGACCGAGTTGCACCAGCGAACCGACACCGTAGGCACCGATGGTGAACGCCATGGCACCGAAGGCGCCGATAGGAGCGAGCTTCATGATCATGTTGATGATGTTGAACATCACGTGAGCGAAGCGATCGATGAAGTCCAGGATCGGCTTGCCGTAGGCACCCAGGCGATGCAGGGCGAAACCGAAGATCACCGAGAACATCAATACTTGCAGGATATCGCCAGTGGCGAACGCGCCGAAGATGGTGTTCGGGATCACGTTCAGCAGGAAGCCAACGACGCTTTGATCAGCACCGGCGGCGACGTATTGAGCGACTTTGGAGGCATCCAGCGTGGTCACGTCGATGTGCATGCCGGCACCCGGCTGGACGATGTTGACCACCACCAGGCCGACCAGCAGTGCGATGGTCGAAACGATTTCGAAGTACAGCAGCGCGTAACCGCCGGTCTTGCCGACCGATTTCATGCTCTGCATGCCCGCGATACCGCTGACGACGGTGCAGAAGATGATCGGGGCGATGATCATTTTGATCAGTTTGATGAACCCGTCACCCAGCGGCTTGAGGGCCACACCGGTCTGCGGATAGAAGTGACCGATCAGGATACCGATGATGATGGCAACGATTACCTGGAAATACAGGGATTTGTACAGTGGCTGACGAGTCGTCATTGCAAAGTTCCTCAAGAGTGCCCCATCACAACATCCATCTGTTGCCCGTGACACTTCATTTGCGAACCCTCCTGCACTGGAGGGATTTGTTTTGTCGAGCTGCGCAACGGCAGGCATCTGCTCGTTGTATCGCAAAGCCCGTGCCACCTTCGCCGAATTCCCTGCAAGCCTTTTGACATCAAGGGCTGCAGGGTTTTCTTTGTCACCGATCGGTTACGCCAATGTGGCGGATTTCCGCCTATCGCCCCGACCTCGTCCTACAATATGGCGGATATCCGCCTTGTTCATCGCCAAGTGCTGCGGCTACCATCGGCCGCTTAATGGATGGACCTGCCTGTTATGCGCGAACGCACCATCGCCAGTCATTTCGCCCGTGCCGCCCTCGGTGGCGCGCGTCGGCGTGGCTATGATTATTCCGGCCTGTTGTTACAACTGGGGATCAGCCCCGAGTTGCTCGACGAGCCGCGGGCACGCATCGCGCCGGAGCAGTTCACCCGCCTGATCCAGGGCCTGTGGCTGGCGCTGGACGACGAATACCTGGGCTTCGGCCAGTCATCGAGCAAAACCGGCAGTTTCGCCATGATGTGCCATGCCATCATCCATTGCCGCAGCCTGGAGAAAGCACTGCATCGCGGCTTATTGTTTTATAGCCTATTCCCCGAGGCTCCGCGCCTGACCCTGAGCCGCGAAGGCGAAATGATCCGCTTGAGCCTCGACGATTCGCAGTTGTGGGACCCGGATCACTTTCTCAGTGAATGCCTGCTGGTGATCTGGCATCGACTCGGCAGTTGGCTGATCGGCCAGCGCATCCGTTTGGAGGAGGCCACGTTCAGCTACCCGAGACCCGATCACGGCGCCGAATACGATCTGCTGTTTCCCTGCCCACAGGCGTTTTCGACGGCCCAGAGCAGCCTGCTGTTTCACAGCCGCTACCTGAGCATGCCGTTGTTGCAGGACGAGCGAACCCTCAAGCATTTCCTCGAACGCTCCCCCGCCGACCTGCTGTCACGCCCGGACGACGGCGACAGTTTGAGCAGTCAGTTACGCCGTTTGCTCAGCCGCGACAGCGCGCGCTGGCCAGACCTCGAGGCCGTGGCCGCGCACCTGCACATCAGCCCGCAGACCCTGCGTCGGCATTTGCGTGAAGAAGGGTCGAGTTTTCAGGAGTTGAAGGACCAGTTGCGGCGGGATATTGCGATTTATCACCTGGGGCGGGCGGATCTGTCGTTGCAACAGATTGCCGAGCAACTGGGGTTTTCAGAGCCTTCGGCGTTTCACCGGGCGTTCAAGAAGTGGACTGGATTGACGCCGGGGGCTTATCGGGCGCAGGAGAACTGAAGGTATTTGCTGACTGGGCCGGCCTCATCGCGAGCAAGCTCGCTCCCACATTTGATCTGGGGCGTTAACACAATCGCGAGCTCACCAAAAATCCCTTGCTCGCGATGGCGTCAGCCGGCACGCCGCCGACTCAGATCAAACCGCCGGAAAATGAATCCGGAACGCCGCCCCGCCCAACGCCGAATCCCCCAGGGTCAATTTGGCGCTGTAGCTCTCGATGATGTCCTTGACCACCGCCAAGCCAATCCCCTGCCCCGGATGCTGACGATCCAAGCGTTCGCCGCGTTGCAGAATCCGCGCACGCTGGTCCGGCGGCACGCCCGGCCCGTCATCTTCCACGCACAGCTCAATTCCGCTCAGGGTTTCGCGCACGCTGATGCGCACTTCGCTCAGGCACAGGCGATACGCGTTTTCCAGCAGGTTGCCCATCATTTCCAGCAAGGCGCCCTGCTCGATCGGCACGTAACACTGCTCCGGCAAATCGAAAGCCACCCGCACGCGCTTGTCGCGGTAGACCTTGTCCAGCGTGTCGCACAGGCTTTGCAGCACCGGGCGCAGGCGCACCTGATGGCGCACCAAACCACTTTTGCGCAGGCTCGCGCGTTGCAGTTGATAGCTGATCTGCTGGCTCATGCGTTCGATCTGCGATTGCAGCACCCACGCCTGATCTCGATCCTCGGGCCGCTGGGCCATGTCTTCGCTGACGCTTTGCAACACGGTCAACGGGGTTTTCAGGCTGTGGGCCAGGTCGTCGAGGGAGTCGCGGTAGCGGCTGCGCTGTTCACGTTCGCTGTGCAGCAAACGGTTTAGGGAGCCGGTCAGGCGCAGCAATTCACGGGGGTGTTCTTCCGTGAGGCTCTCGCGGGTGCCGCTTTCGATCTCATCCAGTTCCTGGCTCAAGCGGCGCAACGCCTGCAAGCCCCAGGTCAGTCCGATCCACAGCAACGCCAGCAGCACCAGCAACGCGGCGCCGAAGCCGAGGTAGAGATTTTCCCGCAGGCCTTCAACGGTAACTTCGTACTCGCGCACCGGTTGCAGGGCGACGATGCTGAACGCCGCGCTTTTGCCGCCGAGCAACTTGACCTCGACGTCGTAGACGAAGAATTCCTGGCCGTTTGCTTCGCGAATCCGCGCAAATTCGTTACCGCGCCCGTCATAGCGCGGCTTGTAGTTGATGTTCTCTTCCTGGGTGGCTTTCGAACGCCAGACCAGATGCCCTTCGCGGTCGTAGATGTAGCCGAGCAAACGGCTGTCGGTCAGGTTGAATCGCTCGTCGGGCAACTGCAAAGGCATCTGCAAGCGGTTGCCTTCCACCCGCGCGGCGGAGATCAACGTGGTGACGTCCGAGGCCAGGCGTTGCTCGATGGAATCCTGCAACGCCAGGCTGAACGCGCCCTGCATCGCCGGCAGCAACGCCAGCATGAACAACACCGCCAACAGGGTGGCGGCGAGCATCAGGCGGACGCGAAGGGAACGAATCAAGTGCAGCGCTCATTGAACAGGTAACCGAGACCGCGCACGGTGTCGATCGGCTTGAACCCGGCCGGGCCTTCGAGTTTGCGGCGCAAGCGGCCGACCAGCACTTCGATCACATTCGGATCGCGCTCGTCGTCGTCAGGGTACAGCTGTTCCATCAAGCGGTCCTTGGCCACCACTTGTTGGTGATGGCGCATCAGGTACTCGAGGATCCGGTATTCGTAAGCGGTCAGCGCCAGCGGCTGGTCGTCGAGGGAGGCTTGCTTGCGATTGAGGTCGAGCAGCAGCGGCCCGGCGACAATCGTCGACTGGGTGAAGCCGCTGGAACGGCGCAGCAAGGCATTGAGCCGGGCGTCCAGCTCTTCGAACTGGAACGGCTTGACCACGTAGTCGTCGGCGCCGGCGGCCAGGCCTTCGACCTTGTCCTGCCAGTTGCCGCGCGCGGTGAGGATCAGGATCGGAAAGGTCTTGCCCCGGGAACGCAGCTGACGAATCAGGTCGAGGCCACCCATGCCCGGCAGGCCGAGGTCGATCACCGCCAGGTCATGGTTGAACTGCTCGGTCTGGTACAGCGCCTCTTCGGCATTGGCCACGGACTCGACCACGTGGCCGCTATCCGTCAGGCGGGTTTGCAGGTGATGGCGCAGCAGCGCTTCATCTTCGACGACCAGCAGTTTCATAACGCTCTCCCGGGCAAAACAACATCTCCAGAGGCATGTGCAGATGCCTCGAGGGTCAACATGGCAACGCCGGATCACCCGTTTTGGGTGACCCGGCGCAGGTCTGTCACGAACCGCTTATTAAAAAGCGTAGTTGGCAGACAGGTACGTCTGGGCGCTGCTGTTCAAGGCCAGCGACCCTTGTTTGCTACCACCGCGCTCGCTCATCTCGGTGCTGGCATTGCTGCGCAGGTAACGGTAACCCAGCTCGACCGAGGTGTTCTGGGAAACTTGCTGCAACACACCGACCTGGCCGCCGAGGGCGTAACCGATGTCGCTGTCGCGGCTGAAGCCTGGGGACTCTTGAGTCATCTTGGTGATACCGGCCGTGGCACCGCCGAACAATTTAGTGCTGCCGCCCACCGGGTAAAACAGATCGTAGCTGCCCAGCAGGTTTTCCTGACGCAGTTTAATGCCATTGTGCGAGCCCGACACGTTGTCGTAAGTGGCGTAGTAACGGCCCTGGCTGTTCTGCTGGCCCAGACGCACACCCCAGGTGGTGTCCTTGCCGATCACGCCGTCGGCGTTCGGGTTGTTGAGGTTGTCGTTCAAGGCGTGGGATTTTTTGACCTTGTCGCTGGTTTGGCCGAGCGTCAGGCCGGCGAAGGTTTCGTCGGTGGCGTGGGCAGCGGCGCTGGCGCTCAAAACGGTGAAAGCCAGAAGCAGTTTTTTCAATCCAGTCATAGGAAGTTTCCTTATGCGCTATCGCTTTTTGGGTACGGGGCAAGGTTACTGACCCAGCCCTGAACTCCCCCTGAACGCACTCTGAACCTAAGCTGAATCAAATCGACTAGGCTGATTTGACGACTTTCTTTGCAGGAGATCCGACCATGCGCATGTTCCTCGCCCTTGTCTTGCTGGCCTTGAGCGGGCTGACCCAGGCTGCGATCAAGACCCAGGAAATCCCTTACCAGAGCACCGACGGGACGAAAATGATCGGCTACTACGCCTACGACGACGCCATTAAAGGCCCGCGTCCGGGCGTGGTGGTGGTGCATGAATTCTGGGGCCTTAACGATTACGCCAAGCGCCGTGCCCGGGATCTGGCCGGGTTGGGTTACAGCGCGCTGGCCATCGACATGTATGGCGGCGGCAAGAACACCGAGCATCCCAAGGACGCCATGGCGTTCATGCAAGAAGCGCTGAAGGACAGCGCGGTGGCCAGCGCACGCTTCCAGGCAGGGCTCGATCTGTTGAAGCAACAGCCGCAGACCGACCCGGACAAACTCGCGGCCATCGGTTATTGCTTCGGCGGTGGCGTGGTGCTGAATGCGGCGCGTCAGGGCTTGCCGTTGAAAGGCGTGGTGAGTTTCCACGGGGCGCTGGCGACCAATACGCCGGCAGCGCCGGGCAGTGTGAAAGCAAAAATCCTCGTCGAGCATGGCGCCAAGGACAGCATGATCACCCCGGACAACGTGGCGGCGTTCAAGTCGGAAATGGACAAGGCTGGCGCGGACTATAAGTTTGTCAGCCTGAAGGACGCCAAGCATGGGTTCAGCAATCCGGATGCGGATCGGTTGGGCCATGGCGATCATGGCGGGCCGGATATTGGCTACAACAAAGCGGCGGATGAGAGCTCGTGGGCGGATATGAAGGCGTTCTTCAAGAAGATCTTTGCTTGAGCGGGTAGACCGAGTAACGGCCTTCGCGGGCAAGCCTCGCTCCTACAGGATTTGTGTCGTGCCCCGATCGGGCGATCAAACCAAAACCTGTAGGAGCGAGGCTTGCCCGCGAATGGCTGCGCCACCGATCTGAACCTTTGCACTACCCAGCCCCCGGACAACCCGGCAAAATGCCTGATATGAATCCAGCCCTTCCCGCCTGTTGCACCCCACTCGAGCCTCACTGGCCGTTGCCTTTCGTGCTGCCCGATTGCGTGCTGTTGAGCACTCACTTCGACACTTCGCAACTGGCCAGCGATGACTTCCAGCGCAGCGCCATTGCGCCGCCGGCGAGCATCCAGCGGTCGGTGGCCAAGCGTCAGGCCGAGTTTCTCGCCGGGCGGGTCTGCGCCCGGGCCGCGTTGCAGCAACTGGAAGGGTTGAGTTTTATCCCGGCCATTGGCGAAGACCGTGCCCCGGTCTGGCCTGCGCACATCAGTGGTTCAATCACCCACAGCACCGGCCGCGCCGCGGCGATTGTCGCGAACAAGGCGCACTGGCGC
Source organism: Pseudomonas sp. NPDC087342 (assembly GCF_044744265.1). Lineage (NCBI taxonomy): Bacteria > Pseudomonadati > Pseudomonadota > Gammaproteobacteria > Pseudomonadales > Pseudomonadaceae > Pseudomonas > Pseudomonas sp. NPDC087342. The sequence continues at coordinate 5,237 of NZ_JBIUXZ010000025.1, read as the reverse complement.
GGGCTGGGCATGGACCTGGAAAACCTCCTCAACTTCGAACGAGCCGAACGCCTGGCCGGGGAAATCCTCACGCCGCCGGAGTTGCAGCGCATGGCCGCCGGGGCGAAAGATCAGTTGGCGTTGTTGGTGACGCTGACCTTTTCGGTGAAGGAAAGCCTGTTCAAAGCGCTGTACCCGATCGTTCAGCAGCGGTTTTATTTTGAACACGCAGAAGTGCTGGAGTGGACGGTGGGTGGTCAGGTGCGATTGCGCTTGCTGACAGACTTGTCCAGCGAGTGGCGCAACGGCACGGAGCTGGAAGCGCAGTTTGGGGTGCAGGATGGGCAGTTGTTGAGTTTGGTCAGTATCAAGGCCTGAAGATTTGTAGCGTCTGGGAGGGCCTCTTCGCGGGCAAGCCTCGCTCCTACAGGTTTCGCGTCGTGCCCGCCCCACAGGTTTCGCATCATGCCCGCCCCCGCCCTTGTAGGAGCGAGGCTTGCCCGCGAAGGCGATTGTCCAGGCACCAACGATCTCACCGCTTCTCCTGATTCCTCGGCCAACTCAAACTGAAACACGCCCCGCCCAGGCTTTTGCTCTTGCTGATCAGCGCCCGCCCGCCGTGCCAATGCACAATTCGCCGCACGATGGACAAGCCCAATCCATGCCCGCCCGAGGCGCGGGTGCGGCTGTCATCGAGGCGCAGGAACGGGGTGAAGATTTTCTCCCAGGCAATTTCCGGCACGCCCGGCCCGTCATCTTCGACGTCCACCCGACAGCGCAACTGCCCGACCTGATAACTCACGGTCACCCGCGACTGCGCATGGCGCATGGCGTTGCTGACCAGGTTCTGCAAGGCTCGGTGCAGGTAACGCGGTTCGGCTTCGACCCAGGCATCGTCGCAATCGGCGGCGGACAGGCACAACCCGCGCTGCACCGTGACTTCCGCGCGCAGCGGCGCCAGCTCCTCGATCACCTGATTGACCAGCGCATCCAGATCGACCCGCTGGAAATTCAGCGCCGGTGAGCCCTGCTCCAACCGCGCGTAGGTGAGCATCTCGTCGACCAGTTTATCGAGGTCCTCGATGTCGTGGTCCATGCCTTCGCGGTACTTTTCCAGGGCCTGGGGCGTGGTGGCCGAGCCAATCATTTCCAGACCAAAACGCAAGCGCGCCACGGGTGTGCGCAGTTCGTGGGACACCGCACGCACCAGTTCACGCTGAATTGCCAGCAACTGCTGCAAGTGCTCGGCCATGCCGTTAAACGCCGACGCCAGGCGCCCGACCGAGTCCGCGCCGCGCGCCGGCACGCGGGTTTCCAGGCTGCCCTTGGCGATGCGCGTGGCGGCGGCTTCGAGTCCGCGCAAACGGCGCTCCAGTTGCCGCACCAACAGATAGACGATCAAACCGATCAGCGTCAGCCCCAAGGCGGCGATCAGCACCAGCCACTCCGGCGGATACGGGTTCATCTGAAACAACGGGCCGATTTCCAGCACCCACGGCGTACCGACCATGCCGGCGAAGACACGGATCGAATCGCCCCCCTTGCCCAGCGCCATCACCGTATCGCCTTCGGACACCCGGCGACTCTGGTCTTCGTCCATGTCCGCCTGTTCGACCTTTACCAGTCGCAGGTCGAAACCAAACCCTTTGTCTTCCTTCAACTGCGCCAGGCGCTTGGGTTGCTCGGCCACCGGGTAGCGCACCAGTTCATCGGCCAGCAGGTAAATGGTCGCCCGGGCCAGTTGCTCGCTGATCTGCTGCACTTCGCCGGTGAGCACCAGTTGTTCCTTGTCACTGACCAAACGATAAACCTTCGCCGCATGCGGGCCGGTCTGCTCGACCAGGGCCTGGCCACGCAGCACGCGGGTGCGCTGGGTCAGGTCGAGGTCGGTCTGGGCGAAGGTTTGCAACGCTAGGGGAATCCCCAGCAGGCGCTCCCACACCAGCAAGGCGCGGTGGCGCTCGGTTTCGTTCATCGGTTGCAGGTTGTCGGCCATCAGCGAAAACGTGCCGTGGGCCAGGCGCTCGCGGTATTGCTCGCTGCGCACCTGGTTGAGCAGGTGCAGCGCCAGCACGCCGAGCACGGCCACGAGGATCAGCGCCGCGCACATGCCGCCGTAGATGCGCAGGAAGATCGAATTCACAGGGGCAGGTCTACGCAGGCTTCCGGCACGAACAGGTAGCCTTTGCTGCGCACGGTCTTGATCAGCCGTGGATGGTCCGGGTCGTCGCCGATTTTCGGCCGGATGCGCGAGATGCGCACATCGATGGAACGGTCCTGACCGTCGTAACCGATGCCGCGCAACGCGGTGAAGATTTCTTCCCGGGACAAAATGCGCCCGGCGTTGGCCACCAGCAGCCACAGCAAGTCGAACTCGGCGCTGGTCAGTTCGATACCTTGGTCATTGAGCCAGGCTTCGCGGAGCGCGTTGTCCACCACCAACGGGCCGAACTGCAAGCGCCGGAGTTTTTCCGGGGCCACTTCCGGGGTTTCGCTGCGGCGCAACAAGGCCTGGATCCGCGCCAGCAGCAAGCGTGGGCGCACCGGTTTGCACACGTAGTCGTCGGCGCCCAGGTCCAGGCCGAGGATCTGATCGGTGTCGTCGGTGCGGGCGGTGAGCATCAGGATCGGGCCGTCGTACTTGTCGCGCACCTTGCGGCAAATGCTCAAGCCATCTTCGCCGGGGAGCATCAGGTCGAGGATCACCAGGTCTGGCTGCTCCTTGATGATCCGCGCGGCGGCCAGTGCGCCGTTGCCTTCGATTGCCACGCGCAGGCCATTGGCTTCGAGGTAATCACGGGTCAGTTCGGCCAGACGCTGGTCGTCTTCGACAATCAATACCTGCCAGGCTTCTTGCTGCTCCACGGTGACCTCTGCTTGCCAACAACACTAATAAGGAAGGATCCCCCCGTCTTTTTGTAATGATTGGGGAGGATAAGAATGCGTGCGTACGGCCGATTGTATAAACGTCGCCCGGTGAGAAAACAAGTCGGCAAATGCGTTCGGACAACCCGGTTTTTTGTGATAGGGTTCGCGCCCTTAAAAATCCAAACGGCTGTTTTCAATCATTGTAAATCGATGAAAAACGGCCCGATCCAGCAGCGTCGCGGCTTACACGCTCGTTCCACCTTCCACCCACAATTTACGCACAGGGTTATCCACAGGTAGTACGTTGCAACACTCCCCAAAACGCACTATCTTGTACCCCGGCGCTAAAAAAACCCTACATGTAGGGTTTTTGATTAAAAGCCCAACCACATTTCAGACCAGAAACTCAAGCGCTTTATTGCCTGTTTACGGTTGAACCAAGCGAGATTTTCAAAGCCCAAACCGCACAAGTGGATGGCACCGTTTTTTCAGGCCAGAGCGGCCAGAACGGTACGGGTGTTGCAGTCATAACTGGCACCCAGGAAGGAACCCGGTTTCGAGCCCAGGCTCGCAACCAAGACTTCGGCAAGGAAGCTACATCATTAGCCTTTTTCCTACTGCCCAGAAGTCGTTATGCCCGATACCCGTCGGTTGTAGTGCTTCAGGACAGAACGGTGGGCACCGTGATGGTGCCCAAACAAACATAGAGAATGTGGAGACAACCCCCCATGCAAACCGACACAACTCGCGAGAACCCGCAGGGCACCTTGCCGCAGGCTGCTGATTCGTCTTCGGATCTGTCCGCCACCGCGCCTGGCCAACTGCGCGTGATCAAGCGTAACGGGACTGTCGTTCCTTACACCGATGACAAAATCACCGTCGCCATCACCAAAGCGTTTCTCGCAGTTGAGGGCGGCACCGCTGCCGCCTCGTCGCGAATCCACGACACCGTTGCCCGCCTGACCGAACAAGTCACCGCGACCTTCAAGCGTCGCATGCCTTCGGGCGGCACTATCCACATCGAAGAAATCCAGGACCAGGTCGAACTGGCCCTGATGCGTGCCGGCGAGCAGAAAGTCGCTCGCGACTACGTGATCTACCGTGACGGTCGTTCGAAACAACGCGCCGCCCACGCCCCGGCCGAAGAAGCAGTCAACGCTCACCCGTCGATCCGCATCACCCGCGCCGATGGCACCTTTGCTCCTCTGGACATGGGCCGCCTGAACACCATCGTCACCGAAGCGTGCGAAGGCCTGGAAGAAGTCGACGGCGACCTGATCCAGCGCGAAACCCTGAAAAACCTGTACGACGGCGTGGCCCTGACCGACGTCAACACCGCTCTGGTGATGACCGCCCGTACGCTGGTCGAGCGTGAGCCGAACTACTCGTTCGTCACCGCCCGCCTGCTGATGGACACCCTGCGTGCCGAAGGCCTGAGCTTCCTGGAAGTTGCCGAGAGCGCGACTCACCACGAAATGGTCGACCTGTACGCCAAGGCGCTGCCGGCCTACATCGCCAAGGGCATCGAATTCGAATTGCTGAACCCGATCCTGGCCACTTTTGACCTGGAAAAACTCGGCAAGGCGATCAACCACGAGCGCGATCAGCAGTTCACGTACCTGGGTCTGCAAACCCTGTACGACCGTTACTTCATCCACAAGGACGGTATCCGCTTCGAACTGCCGCAGATCTTCTTCATGCGCGTGGCCATGGGCCTGGCGATCGAAGAGAAGCACAAAGAAGACCGTGCGATCGAGTTCTACAACCTGCTGTCGTCCTTCGACTACATGTCGTCGACTCCGACCCTGTTCAACGCCGGTACCCTGCGTCCACAGCTGTCCAGCTGCTACCTGACCACCGTGCCGGATGACCTGTCGGGCATCTACCACGCGATCCACGACAACGCCATGTTGTCGAAATTCGCTGGCGGCCTGGGCAACGACTGGACTCCGGTTCGTGCCTTGGGTTCGTACATCAAGGGCACCAACGGCAAATCCCAGGGCGTTGTTCCGTTCCTGAAAGTGGTGAACGACACCGCTGTAGCCGTTAACCAGGGTGGCAAGCGCAAAGGCGCTGTATGTGCTTACCTGGAAACCTGGCACATGGACATCGAGGAGTTCATCGAACTGCGCAAGAACACCGGTGATGATCGTCGTCGTACCCACGACATGAACACTGCCAACTGGATCCCTGACCTGTTCATGAAGCGCGTCTTCGATGACGGCAAGTGGACCCTGTTCTCGCCGTCCGAAGTTCCGGACCTGCACGACCTGACCGGCAAGGCCTTCGAAGAGCGTTACGAGTACTACGAAGCCCTGTGATCGGCGGCCTGATCCTCGCCACCACCGCCACTTTGCTGTTCGTCCCGGTGGTGTTCAGCCTGGTTCACG
>NZ_JBIUXZ010000024.1:0-89454 GCF_044744265.1 Pseudomonas sp. NPDC087342 | reverse complement strand
TCCCTCCGAACAAGCCCCGACATGTTCAGACCTCTCTTCGTATTTATTGGCACGCGTTATACCCGAGCAAAGCGTCGCAATCATTTTGTGTCGTTCATTTCCCTGACTTCGATGATCGGGCTCGCCCTTGGCGTGGTCGTAATGATCGTCGTGCTGTCGGTCATGAACGGCTTCGATCATGAGATGCGCACCCGCGTGCTGGGCATGGTGCCCCACGCGACCATCGAGTCCGGTGAACCCATCAGCGACTGGCAAAGCCTGGCCGCCAAGGTCAAGCAGAACCCACAGGTGACGGCCGTTGCGCCGTTCACCCAGATGCAGGGGCTGCTGACCAACAACGGCAAGGTCTCCAAGGTGTTGCTCAATGCCATCGACCCGACGCTGGAGCGCCAGGTCTCGATCATTGATAACTTCATGCAGCAGGGCAAACTCGACGACCTGACCCCCGGCAGCTTCGGCATCGTCATCGGTGACAAGGCCGCGGCCAAGCTCGGCGCATCGATTGGCGACAAGCTGACCTTCGTCGCGCCGGAAGTCACCGTGACCCCGGCCGGGATGTTCCCGCGCATGAAACGCTTTACCGTGGTCGGCATCTTCCATGTCGGCGCCGGTGAGCTGGACGGCTACCTGGGCGTGACCAACCTGCAGGATCTGGCCCGGCTGCATCGCTGGAAACCGGATCAGGTCCAGGGCATCCGCCTGAAATTCGACGACCTGTTCCAGGCACCGCGCGTGGCATGGACCCTCGCCCAGCAACTCGGCGAAGACCATTACTACGCCCGCGACTGGACCCGCACCCATGGCAACCTGTATCAGGCAATCCGCATGGAAAAAGCCATGATCGGTCTGCTGTTGCTGCTGATCGTTGCCGTCGCGGCCTTCAATATCATCTCCACGCTGGTGATGGTGGTGAACGACAAGAAGGGCGACATCGCGATTCTGCGCACCCTTGGCGCGACGCCGGGTTCGATCATGGCGATCTTCATGGTCCAGGGCACGGTCATTGGTGTGGTCGGTACGCTGATCGGCGCCGTGGTCGGGATCTTCGCCGCGCTGAACGTCAGCGCCGCGATCTCGGCCCTCGAAGGGCTGATCGGGCATAAATTCCTGAACGCCGACGTGTATTTCATCGATTACCTGCCGTCGCAAGTGCAGAGCCAGGACGTGTTGATGGTCTGCGCCGCCGCGTTGGTACTGAGTTTCCTCGCCACCCTGTATCCAGCCTGGCGTGCCGCGCGCACCCAGCCTGCGGAGGCGCTACGTTATGAGTGAGTCGGGCATGAGTGAAAAAGCAATCTTGAGCTGCCGCAACCTGGGCAAATCCTACGAGGAAGGCCCGGAGTCGGTAGAAGTGTTGGCCGGTCTGCAACTGGAGCTGCATCCGGGCGAGCGTGTCGCGATTGTCGGCACCTCGGGTTCGGGCAAAAGTACGTTGCTCAACCTGCTGGGCGGCCTCGATACGCCGACCAAGGGCAGCGTCTGGCTCGACGGCGAAGAGCTCTCGGCCCTGAGCGAGAAGAATCGTGGCTTGCTGCGTAACCGTTCCCTCGGGTTCGTGTACCAGTTCCACCACTTGCTGCCGGAATTCACCGCGCTGGAAAACGTCTGCATGCCGCTGCTGATCGGCAAGACCGCGATCCCGGAAGCGCGTCAGCGTGCCACCGCGTTGCTGGAGCGGGTAGGGCTGGGGCATCGCCTGCAGCACAAACCTTCGGAGTTGTCCGGCGGCGAGCGTCAACGTGTGGCCATCGCCCGTGCCCTGGTGAACAACCCTGGCCTGGTGATGCTCGACGAGCCGACCGGCAACCTCGACTCCCACACCGCGCAAGGCATTCAGGATTTGATGCTGGAACTCAGCACCTCGATGCGCACGGCGTTCCTGGTGGTGACTCACGACATGAACCTGGCCCGTCAGATGGACCGCGTCCTGCATTTGCAGGAAGGTCGCCTGACGCCCATCTGATCGGCCCAAACCCGGCGCGACTGAAAAGTCCGTCAGGTCTTTTATTTTTATACGGTGCCCCAGCGAATGTTCAGACCGTTATCGATCTTTATCGGCGCGCGCTATACCCGCGCCAAGCGCCGCAATCGCTTCGTATCTTTCATCTCGATGACTTCGATGATCGGCCTCGCCCTGGGCGTGTTGGCGATGATCGTGGTGCTCTCGGTGATGAACGGCTTCCAGCGCGAAATGAGCTCGCGCATCCTCGGGATGGTGCCCCACGCGACCATCGTCGGCGTGAACCCGATCGACGATTGGCAGCCGGTGGCCGCCGCGGCGATGAAAAATCCTGAAGTGACCGCCGCCGTGCCGTTCACCGAAATGGAAGGCATGCTCTCCTATAAAGGCTCGATGCAGCCGATCCAGGTCAGCGGCATCGACCCGGCGCAGGAAGGCAAGGTCTCCATCGTCGCGCAGCACATCGTGCAAGGTCGTCTCGATGACCTGAAGCCCGGCGAGTTCGGCGTGGTCATCGGTGAAATCACCGCACGGCGCTTCCGCTTGAACGTCGGCGACAAGATCACCCTGATCGTGCCGGAAGTCAGCAGCGCACCGGGTGGCATCACTCCGCGCATGCAGCGACTGAACGTGGTCGGCGTGTTCAAGGTTGGCGCCGAACTGGACGGTTCGATGGCGTTGATCCACATGGCCGACGCGGCGCAGATGCAGCATTGGCAGCCGAACCAGGTGCAGAGCGTGCGCCTGGCGGTGAAGGATTTGTACGCAGCGCCGAAGGTGTCGAACGACATCGCCAACGGCCTCGGTACTGCTTACAAGGCTGACGACTGGACCCACACCCAGGGCAGCCTGTTCAGCGCGATGAAAATGGAAAAAACCATGATCGGCCTGCTGTTGCTGATGATCGTCGCGGTGGCGGCGTTCAACATCATCGCTACCTTGATCATGGTGGTGAACGACAAGGGCGCGGACATCGCAATCCTGCGCACCATTGGCGCGACACCGCGCCAGATCATGGCGATCTTCATGGTGCAGGGCACGGTGATCGGGATTGTCGGCACCTTGATCGGCGGCGTGCTGGGCGTAATCGCGGCGTTGAACGTCAGTGAACTGGTGGGTTGGCTGGAGCGGGTCACCGGGCAACATATCTTCAGTTCGGACGTGTACTTCGTCAGCAACTTGCCGTCGGAATTGCAGGGCGGGGATGTGTTGTTGATCTGCTCGGCGGGTTTCATCCTGAGCTTTTTGGCAACGGTTTATCCGGCTTGGCGTGCGGCGAAGATCGAGCCGGCTCACGCGTTGCGGTATTCGTAAGCCCTGATACCGCCTTCGCGAGCAAGCCTCGCTCCTACAGGGGTCATGTAAAACCTGTAGGAGCGAGGCTTGCCCGCGAAGAGGCCGGCCCTGCTGGCCTCAATCCTTCTTGGGCAACTCAATCACAAACCGCGTCCACCCATTCTCCGATTCGCAACGAATCTGCCCGCCATGGGCACGAATGATCGACTGGGTAATCGCCAACCCCAACCCCGCATGTTCACTACTGCCTTCCTGCCGCGCCGGATCAGCCCGATAGAACCGGTCGAACAAACGCGGTAGCAATGCCTCAGCAATCCCGTCCCCACTGTTCTCGACCGTCAGGCTCATACCTTTGGCCTGATCGACAATCCGCACCCGAACCTCACCCTCGGCCGGCGTAAACCGCAACGCGTTATCCAGCAGATTGGAAAGCGCCCGGCGCAGCATGCTGCGATCACCCTCCATCCGCGCACTGCCAACACGGCTGAGTTTCACCTGCGCGTCCTCGGCCAGCGGTGCGAAGAACTCCAGCAACAGATCCACTTCCTCCGCCAGTTCCAGCGGTTCGCGCTTGGGCATCAGCAAACCGTGATCAGCCTTGGCCAGGTACAACATGTCGTTGACCAGTTGCGCCATCCATTGCAGTTCTTCGAGGTTGCTGTGCAGCGCTTCTCGGTAATCCTCGATGGGGCGCGGGCGGGTGAGGGTGACTTGGGTATGAGTCAGCAGGTTCGACAAGGGCGTGCGCAGTTCATGCGCGATGTCGGCGGAGAAGGCCGAGAGCCGTTGAAAAGAGTCGTCGAGGCGTCCGAGCATGGCGTTGAAGTTGTGGGCCATTTCCGCAAGCTCTGGCGGCATGTTGGCTTCCGGCAAGCGTGCGTTGAGCGAATGTGCAGACACCCCACTGGCCACCGCGCTCATGCGCCGCAACGGGCGCAGACCGCTACGTGCCGCCCAGGCACCGAGCAGGGCAGTGGCGAGGGCTGACAGGCCGACGGTCAGCCAGATCAGGTTCTGCATGCGTTGCAGGAAGTGTTGGTGATGGGTGATGTCCAGCAACAGCGTCAGTTGCGGGGAGTCGGGTTTGTCGGGAAACAGCGGGGCATTGAGGACGCGATAGTCGGTGCCCTCGCTGCTCAGGGTCGATAAGCCCGGCGTTTGCGGAAGGTCCTTGGGCAGTCGAATCGAGCTGTCATACCAGCGCTGACCATCGCCGCCGGTAATGCGCAGCGACAAATCGGCCTGTCGACTCAACTCGTCTTGCAGTTTGACTTCACTCTCACTGGATTGAAGGTCATGCAGCGCCCGGCGCAAGCCGATCAACTTGCCTTCCAGCAACTGCTGATCGAGTTCAACGAAATGCGCTTCGCTGGCGCGGCTGAACAGCACCCCGGCAAACAACGACACCACCGCAGTGCAGGCTGCAAACAGCAGGGCCAGGCGATTGCTCAAGGACAGTCGGCGCATCAAGCGTCACGCTCTTCAAGCACGTAGCCCATACCGCGCACCGTGTGGATCAGTTTATTGGGAAAGTCATCGTCGATCTTCAGGCGCAGGCGCCGGATCGCCACCTCGATGACATTGGTGTCGCTGTCGAAATTCATGTCCCACACCTGGGAAGCGATCAGCGATTTGGGCAACACTTCACCTTGGCGGCGCAGGAGCATTTCCAACAAGGCAAATTCCTTGGCGGTCAGGTCGACGCGTTGACCGCTGCGTTCAACCCGGCGGCGGATCAGGTCCAGGCGCAAGTCGGCCAGTTGCAGGGAGGTTTCCTGAGGTGTGGCGCTGCCACGCCGTAACAGGCTGCGGACCCGGGCCAGCAATTCGGAAAATGCGAAAGGCTTGACCAGATAATCGTCGGCGCCCAGTTCCAGGCCGTGAACCCGGTCCTCCACGGTATCGCGGGCGGTCAGAAACAGCACCGGCGTGTCGAGGCCGGCGCCGCGCACTGCTTGCAGAATTTGCCAGCCATCGCGGCCGGGCAGCATCACGTCGAGGATCAGCAAGGCGTAATCGCCGGTCAGCGCCAATTGCTGGCCGGTGCTGCCGTCGGCCACCAGTTCGGTATTGAACCCGGCCTCGGTCAGGCCCTGGCGCAAGTAGTGGCCGGTTTTCGCTTGGTCTTCGACGATCAGCAGTTTCATGGGTAGCTCTGTTTAATAAAAAGCTCTGTTTAATAAATAGCTCTGGGCAAATGGAGCGGACGCTTTATACCGTGGGGCCGGCCGATGCGGGCCAACCTGACAAAGTTGTAATCTGCCTGTCAGGTTGCGGGCAGGCGTGTCAGTTTAGAGTTTTCCACAGGCTGAACCTTATCTTGTTGGAGTACGACTATGTTTTTGCGCAATCGTCTGGTGCTGGCCGCGTGTTTGCTGGCGTTGAGTTCGCCGGTGTGGGCATCGCCTGCGCAGACCTACGACTTCGGTCAGCCGGCCCCGGCGGTCAAGGCCAGCCGCAGCGTGGAAGTAGTGATGGGCGATATGTCGTTCAATCCGAAGGCCATTGATATCAAGGCCGGTGAGACGATTCGTTTTGTGTTGGTGAATAAAGGCCAGTTGTTGCACGAATTCAACCTCGGTGACGCGGCGATGCACGCCGCGCACCAGCAGGAAATGTTGAAGATGCAGCAAAGCGGCATGCTGACGCCTACAGCAATGAAGGAAATGGACCACGGTTCGATGGCCGGAATGGATCACGGGATGAAGCACGACGACCCCAATAGCGTGCTGGTGCCACCGGGCAAAACCGCCGAATTGACCTGGACGTTCTCCAAAGCCACGCAGCTGGAATTTGCCTGCAATATTCCGGGTCACTATCAGGCGGGGATGGTCGGCAAACTGACTGTCAGTCAGTAAGCACTCAAAGGCGGGCGCAAAGGCTGATAGAATCCGCTGATTCTTCAGTCAGGTTTCCGCCATGCATCCCGCAGCCGAACATTCGCCGCTGGGCAAATCCAGCGAATACATCGCCACCTACACGCCGTCCTTGCTGTTCCCGATCCCGCGCACCGCGAAGTGGGCCGAGCTGGGCCTGACGGCGGACACACTGCCGTATAAAGGCGTGGACTTCTGGAACTGCTTCGAGCTGTCGTGGCTGCTGCCATCGGGCAAGCCTGTGGTGGCGATCGGTGAATTCAGCATCCCGGCGGATTCGCCGAACATCATCGAATCCAAGTCATTCAAGCTGTACCTCAATTCCTTGAACCAGACGCCGTTTGCCGACACCGCGAGCCTTGAAGCCACGCTGGTGAAAGACCTGTCGGCGGCGGCCGGCAAACCGGTTGGCGTGCGGATTCGCAGCTTGAAGGATGTCGAGGCCGAAGGCGTCGTGGCCTTGCCGGGCGTTTGCATTGATGAGCTGGACATCAGCGTCAGCAACTACGAGCACCCGCGCCCGGAGCTGTTGCGTTGTGATGATTCGCGGATTGTCGAAGAGGCTGTGCACAGCCATTTGCTCAAATCCAATTGCCCGGTTACCAGTCAGCCCGACTGGGGCAGCGTGGCGGTGGAGTACCGTGGCGCAGCGCTGGATCACGCGAGTTTGCTGGAATACATCGTCAGCTTCCGCCAGCACTCGGACTTCCATGAGCAGTGCGTGGAGCGGATCTTTCTCGACCTGCAACGGTTGTTGAAGCCGGAGAAATTGACGGTGTATGCGCGGTACGTGCGGCGGGGCGGTCTGGATATCAACCCGTATCGCAGCACTGAAACGGTCCAACTGCCGAACCACCGTTTGGTCCGCCAATAAAGAACCCCTGTGGGAGCGAGCCTGCTCGCGAAGAGGGCATCACATTCAACATCAATGGTGAATGACACTCCGCTTTCGCGAGCAGGCTCGCTCCCACAGGTATTGCATTGCAAACTCCGGATATGAAAAAGCCCTGCTATCGCTAGCAGGGCTTTTTTGCATCTGGCGGGTTCAGATCCCGATATTGCCCAGCGTTTGCACGATGTTGCGCAAGGTGCCGGCAATGGCGGGGTGTTCGAGTTCAAAGCGTTCTACGGCCAGGTTCACGCCGTCGGCGAGGTTGGAGTCCTTGGTTTTGGTTTCCAGCTCAAGCTCGAGTTCGATCTGTTGCATCAGCGCGTGCAGGTCTTCGCGCTCGGCTTCGGAGAGCGGCGGATTCTGTTCCAATTGCTCGCGCAAGGTATTGAGCTGGTCTTGCAGTTCGCGGGCAGGCATGGCGTTCTTCCTTTTATCGATAGGCACTGGCATAGACCGCAGCAGCACGCCAAAGGTCTATGGCTGACCTTTAGATTAATCCACTCACGGGCAGCCTGCATGATCTCTGTCAGGGCTTTTCGCCCTTGAGCCGGCGCAGGCTGATGTCTGCCAGGCAGGTGTCGAGCTCGCCCAGGTGATCGATCACCGAATGCACGCCCAGGCCAAACAGCTGCACCGTTGCCTTGCCACGCAGGTGTTCACGCTCGTTTTGACTCAAGGCTTGCCATTCATTCGGCGCCAACCCGCAGAGTGAGCCGCAAGACGCCAGGCCGATGGTCCACAGCCCGGCATTGAGCCCGGCTTGCAGCAATCGCGGCTCGCCGCTGACCAGCACACAACCGTCCAGACGCTCGACATTCAGCGCCATCAAGGCTTGCCAACAGGCATTCGGGGCCGGCCATGGATTGATTGTTGCGGGATGTTGCGATGGCTTGATCCACGCCGGCAGACTCGCGGCAAGCGTGTGGCTGAGGGCAGCGGGAAGCTCATCGAGCCATGCGCAAGGAATCTGCAGACGCTGCAAACTGCGCAAGCTATCCAGGGCGCCGGGGGTGACTTCGGCATGTTCGGCAGAAGGCGCGCCGGGTTGACGCGTGCGGGCACCGAAATCCACCAGGCAACCACTGAGGCCGAACAGCACGGCGGTCAGGCTGGGTTCGGCATCGGGCAAGGCTTCGGCATGCGGCATATCAACGTCCCTGAAATAGCGACAAGGCTATGGGAGGACGGTGACAGTTGAGTGACATTGATGTGAATCGCTCACAGTCGTTTTGCAACTTGCGAAGGCAGGTTCTTACAGTGCTGCCTAAACCTGAGATTCCGTCTTATACTAGCCGCCTTTACGCTTGGGCCGCGCGCCCGCGCTTGTACAATCCAAGGAGTTTTCTATGCGCTGGAGCAATCAACTCGCTCAGCTATGTGTGTGTGCCAGCGTGTTGCTGGTTCCGTTTGCCGCCCAGGCGGCTTCGGAAGATGATCCTTGGGAAAGCGTCAACCGCCCGATTTACCAGTTCAACGATTTCGTCGATACCTACGCGCTGAAGCCCATTGCCCAGGGCTATGAGTTCGTGACGCCGCAGTTCGTGGAAGACGGCATCCACAACATGTTCCGCAACGTCGGTGATGTCACCAACCTTGCGAACAATATCCTGCAGGCCAAACCGGCCGCCGCTGGCGTCGACACCGCACGACTGATCTTCAACACCACCTTCGGTGTGCTGGGCTTCTTCGATGTGGGCACCAAGATGGGCCTGCAACGCAGCGATGAAGATTTCGGCCAGACCCTCGGCTACTGGGGCGTCGGCAGTGGTCCGTACGTGATGCTGCCATTGCTCGGCCCAAGCACGTTGCGTGACGCGCCGTCCAAGCTCGTCGACAGCTACACCGGCCCGTACCGTTACATCAACGACGTGCCAGTGCGTAACTCGGTATTCGGCCTGAACATCGTCGATACCCGCGCCAGCCTGCTGTCGGCCGAGAAGCTGATCAATGGCGACAAGTACATCTTCATCCGCAACGCTTACCTGCAGAACCGCGAATTCAAAGTCAAAGACGGCCACGTCGAAGACGATTTCTGATTCAGCCCGGTAAAACGAAGAAGGCGGCCATTGGCCGCCTTCTTTATTTTCGGATCCTGATTATTTCATCTTCAAGATTGTAAGCCCGAGTTTCTGGCTGCTGCCGTCCTGTTCCTTCACCCACACCACTTCGGTGTCGGCCTCAAGCCCCTTGAGGGCCGCGTGATCGGAATCGATCCGCACGCTCAGACGGTCTCCGACCTTGAACAGGCGCGGTGCCTCCACCTGCATGCCACTGCTGGAAAGGTCGATGCAGACGGCTGGCACCTCATCGCCCTCATGAATCAGCGAGACATCGGCATCGACCCGCATGCGAATGAAATCGCGCTTTTCGCTGTAGTCCCGATCGGTTTGACTCATGGGTTCGATCCTTCCATTAGGTTCCGGTTTTACCTGTTCTTATAACTCCCGGTGATTTGAGAAGTAAAGACGTCAAGCGACCATCGGCGTGAGCTTGAAACGCCCCGCGGATGGGAGTACCGTCTGCGCCTTAGAAGGGCACCTCTGGTGGACCTGTGTGTCGGGCAAACGCTCGAAAACAGTGCAACAGAGAGGCTAGAAAGCGAATCCAGTAGTGTGAGCCGGGATTAAACCCCTGCCTGCTACGCCAACCTAATTCTGGCGCCGTTTGCCCACATGCCAAAAACCAGTGCCACGCTGCTGATAATCGATGATGACGAAGTAGTGCGCGCGAGCCTCGCCGCCTATTTGGAAGACAGTGGTTTCAGTGTCCTGCAAGCCAGCAATGGCCAGCAGGGTCTTCAGGTATTCGAGCAAGACAAGCCCGACTTGGTCATCTGCGATCTGCGCATGCCGCAGATGGGCGGGCTCGAACTCATTCGCCAGGTCACCGAGCTGTCGCCGCAAACCCCGGTTATCGTGGTGTCGGGTGCCGGCGTGATGAACGATGCGGTCGAGGCCCTGCGCCTGGGCGCGGCGGACTACCTGATCAAGCCTCTCGAAGATCTGGCCGTGCTCGAGCACTCCGTGCGCCGGGCCCTGGATCGTGCGCGCCTGCTGCTGGAAAACCAGCGTTATCGCGACAAGCTTGAAAAGGCCAACCGCGAACTCGAAGCCAGCCTGAACCTGCTCCAGGAAGACCAGAACGCCGGTCGCCAGGTGCAGATGAACATGCTGCCGGTCAGTCCCTGGACCATCGACGAGTTCCAGTTTGCCCACCAGATCATCCCGTCGCTGTACCTGTCGGGTGATTTCGTTGACTACTTTCGGGTCGACGAGCGTCGGGTAGCTTTCTACCTGGCGGATGTTTCCGGTCATGGCGCTTCTTCAGCCTTCGTCACCGTGTTGCTGAAATTCATGACTACGCGCTTGCTGTTCGAATCCAAGCGCAATGGCACGTTGCCAGAATTCAAGCCTTCAGAGGTACTTGGTCATATCAACCGAGGCCTGATCAGTTGTAAGCTGGGTAAACACGTCACAATGGTCGGTGGTGTCATCGACGAGGAGACAGGTTTGTTGACCTATAGCATCGGCGGTCATCTGCCGTTGCCTGTGTTGTACACGCCAGACAGTGTTCGTTATCTGGACGGGCGTGGTCTGCCGGTAGGCCTCTTCAATGAAGCCACCTACGAAGACCACGTGATGGAATTGCCTCCGACGTTCAGCCTGACGCTGATGTCTGATGGCATTCTGGACCTTTTGCCAGAACCCACACTCAAAGAGAAAGAAGCGGCGTTGCCCCAACGGGTCAAGGCTGCGGGCGGCACCCTGGATGGGCTGCGGCAGGTTTTTGGATTGGCCACGCTAGGGGAGATGCCGGATGATATCGCCCTGTTGGTGTTGAGCAGGAATCTTTAATGAGTACCGGTAGAATCCAGTTCGCCGAGCAGGACGGCACCTTCGTCCTGAAGTTCGTCGGTGAAGTTCGCCTGACCCTGTGTTCGGCGTTGGATGCGACTATTGAGCGGATCTTCACGGCGTTGAACTTCAACGCGATCGTGATCGACCTGACCGAAACCCGCAGCATCGACAGCACCACGTTGGGCCTGCTGGCCAAACTGTCGATCCTGTCGCGGCAGAAGGTCGGCTTGCTGCCGACCGTCGTCACCACCCACGAAGACATCACCCGTCTGCTGCAGTCCATGGGCTTCGAGCAGGTGTTCAACATTGTTGACCGCCCGATCCCATGCCCTGAATGCCTGACCGACCTGCCAGACCAGGATCAGTCCGAAGAAGTGGTGCGGATCAAAGTGCTCGAAGCACACAAGATCCTCATGGGCCTGAACGACTCCAATCGTGAAGCGTTTCATGATCTGGTGAATGCGCTGGAGCGGCATTGATCTTTAAGTGATGTAGTCCGGACTGGCCCCTTCGCGGGCAAGCCTCGCTCCTACATGTTCTGCGGCGATCAAATATTTCCTGTAGGAGCGAGGCTTGCCCGCGAAGGCGTCCCCACGACCTCCGCATCGGTCAGCGCAAAGCCAACCCAAGCAATACAAAAAAAGGGCGAACCCGTGAGGGTTCGCCCTTTTTGCATTGCGCCGAAACTAGATCACAGCTTGGCTTGCAGCAACGCCTCAAGCTTTTCCTGGTCACGGGCAAACTGACGAATACCTTCGGCCAGCTTCTCGGTGGCCATCGCATCTTCGTTGGACAACCAACGGAATTGCGCTTCATTCAGGCTCAGACGTGCTTCACCTGCATGCCCTGGCGCCAGTTTGCGCTCCAGCTTGCCGTTATCCGCTGCCAGTTTCTCCAGCAGATCCGGGCTGATGGTCAGGCGATCACAGCCAGCCAGTTGCTCGATCTGATTCAGATTGCGGAAGCTCGCGCCCATGACCACGGTTTTGTAGTCATTGGCCTTGTAGTAGTTGTAGATGCGGGTTACCGACTGCACGCCCGGATCATCCGCGCCGGTGTAGTCGTTGCCGTTGGCCTTCTTGTACCAGTCGTAAATGCGGCCCACGAACGGCGAAATCAGGAACACGCCCGCGTCAGCGCAAGCGGCGGCCTGAGCGAAGGAGAACAGCAGGGTCAGGTTGGTCTGGATGCCTTCCTTTTCCAGGATCTCGGCGGCACGGATGCCTTCCCAGGTGGAAGCGATCTTGATCAGGACGCGGTCACGGCCGATGCCGGCCTTGTCGTACAGCTCGATCAGACGGTGCGCGCGCTTCAATACGGCGTCAGTGTCGAACGAAAGACGCGCATCCACTTCGGTGGAAATACGGCCTGGGACCACTTTGAGGATTTCTTGCCCTACCGCGACACCAAAACGGTCGCTGGCCAGGCCGACGTCGCCCTTGCAGTCGTGAACGCAGGCGTTCAGCAACTCGGCGTAACCGGAGATGGCCGCTGCTTTGAGCAGCAGGGAAGGGTTGGTGGTAGCGTCCACGGGTTTAACGCGAGCGATTGCTTCGAAGTCGCCGGTATCGGCAACGACGGTGGTGATTTGTTTGAGTTGTTCCAGCTTGGAAGTCATGGGCGTGCTCTGTCCTATGGGTCTGATGACATTACCCGAGCGCTGACAGCCACTCAAGGGCGGGTGTGCGTATCGATGGCCCCAATGGCAACAACCTGAAAACAGGCGTTTGAATGGTGGGGCGTGGTATCGGTAAATACGATGCCAAATCGGGGCACAGGTTCAAAGCAACTGACCGTTAACGCGGCCTACTGCGCATTAAGCAGGGTCTGGACCGCCAACTGTGCCGGCTTCGGCTGACCATCTGACGTTTGCAGGCCGAAGTTTCTCTCTCGGTCATTCCCGCCCGATTCACTGTTCTTCCATTCATAAACTGACGTCAGGGGGATTTTCAGTTTTTCGACATCGGAAATGAATGTGCTGACCTTGCTGGCTTGCCCGTCGACCCCGCCGTTGGAACTCAGCGCCGATACGCCCCACTCGCTGATAACCCCGGGCAAATGGAAATTCTGCTGAATAAATGCCTGGGCGGTGCTGATCTGCGTACCGGTCAGGCCATAGGGGTGATAGGAAATCGCGCTCAAGCATTTGGGGTATTCACTGACAATCCGGTTCAGCGCCACCGTCGACGCGGAGCCCGCACTCGGCGCTTTCGAGAAGCCGAAGCCGATCAGCGGCGTGGTGTGGGCTTTTGATCCGAGGGATTGGCACATCGCGCTCATGAACGGCACGAACGTCGTCTCGAAGCTGCCGGTCGGCCAATACTTTTCCAGGTCCGGCTCATTCCAGATTTCAATTGCCACCAGTTGCGTGCGGTAGGACTGTTCCAGGGCGACTACCGACTGGGCGAACTGCGTTCCGGCCGCCGCCAGTTCACTGGCATTACCGGGCGCGGCCGTCAGCGCCTCGGTTGAGCGAATGGTCATCAACACCGGTAAACCGGCGGCTTTGGCGACGGCGAACGCGTCGCTGATCTGCTGTTGATACGCCGCGCCACCGAGGCTGTCCGTCCACACGCCAAAACGCACAAAACCGAAACCCGCCGCTTTGATCTGTGCGGCGTCGGCGGGGGTGAATGTCTGGATCTTCACCTGGACGCCGAAAGTCTTGTCGGCGTTCAGGGCCGGAAACAGTGTGCTGGCGTGAACCTGACTACTGAGTATCAGCAGCGTCGAAGCGGCAAGGCATTTGAAAGGTGCTGAGCTCATGGCGGGTTTCCTCACGTCGGGCTGGAAATAACATTGTTTATTGGTTTTTCGACGCTATTAGTTCGATGGCGATAAGGCTGCTAAGTGCACGACTGTTATGTTTTGTCGGATAAGCATTGTTAGAAAACGTTCGTTATTTTTGGTCCGGCTATTCTGGTTGGGCGGCGTTTGGCTGCCGTGGTACTTAATACGCTTGTATTTACAAGGTTGATCCGTTTCTGAGTGCGGGATGAACCCGTGGGTTCATTTGAATCCCCACTATGCATTGGTTGATTCGACATTACACGGGAAGCGTTGCCTTGTTCAGAAAGATCCTTGTCGTCTGCGTGGGCAATATTTGCCGAAGCCCCACTGCAGAACTGCTGCTGCGTAATGCGCTGGCGTCTTCAACCATCGCCGTCACCTCGGCGGGTCTGAGCGCTCGCGTTGGCGAAGCCATGGAACCCGCGGCGCGCCAGGTGCTGGAAGCCCACGGGCATTGCGCCGAAGGCTTCAAGGCGCGGCAAATCACCCCGGACATCGTCAATGAATCAGACCTGATTCTGGTCATGGAAAAACAGCATGTAAACCAAGTGCTGAAGATTGCATCGCACGCCAGGGGCAAAGTGTTTCTTCTCGGCAAGTGGCAGAGTGAGCGAGAAATACAGGACCCGTATCGTCAAGGAAGAGCAGCTTTTATTCATGCCCATGCATTGATTGAAGATGCTGTTTGCTCATGGGCGCAGCGCCTTGGGCATTGATGAATAATTTTCAGATCAGTAAATGGTAAGAACTCACTTATGCAGTTACCGTCAGTAGTCGGCACCCGGGACAACGAACGAGATGATATTGATCTTCTCGGTATATTCGGCAGTTTAATTGACCAGAAATGGTTAATCGGCGCGCTCACCGGAGCATTTATGCTGACCGGCGTGGCCTATGCGATTTTGGCGACGCCGGTGTACCTGGCGAACGCTGTGGTTCAGGTCGAACCGAAAAAGAACGACATGCTCGGTTTCTCCGACCTCAACAGCATGCTCAATGGGCAATCGCCGTCGGTGACCGAGATCGGCATCATCAAGTCCCGCGCGGTGATCGGCAAAACCGTCGATGATCTGCACCTGGATATCGACGTCACGCCCAACACCTTCCCGGTCATTGGCGGTTTTCTGGCCCGGCGCTATAAGGGCGATGCTGTTGCGCCACCGCGTTTCGGCCTGAACAGTTACGCCTGGGGCGGCGAACGCCTGGACATCGCGCAACTCAACCTGCCGGAAGAACTGTTGGGCAAGAAACTGACGCTGGTAGCCGGCGAGCCGCAACGGTTCCAGCTGTTCGATGACAACGACAATCTGTTGGTGGACGGCGTTGTCGGTGAAGCCTTCGCGCAAAACGGCATCGAGGGGCGGATCGCCGATCTGGCCGCCAATCCCGGCACCCGTTTCCAAGTGGTGCGCAGCCCAAGAATCGTCACCATCCTCGATTATCAGGATGACCTGGACGTGTCCGAGCAGGGCAAGGAGTCGGGCATCATTCGCCTGGCCCTGGCCAGCCCTGACTACGCCCAAGCGGTGAAGATCCTCAATAAAGTCGCTTCGTTATATGTGCAGCAAAACGTCGAGCGTACCTCGGCCGAAGCGGCGCAAAGCCTGGACTTTCTGCAAGCTCAACTGCCGCAGGTCAAGAACGACCTGATCAAGGCCAGCGATGCGCTCAACGGTTATCAAACCCGTGGCAAGACGGTCAACATTTCCCTCGAAACCCAATCGGTGCTGGAACAGATCGTCACCCTCGACACGCGCATTTCGGAGTTGAAGCTGCAACAGGCGGAGCTTGATCGCAAGTTCACCAAGCAGCATCCGGTGTATCGCGCGTTGATGGCGCAGATCGGTGAATTGACCCGTCAGCAGAAGAGTCTGGAGAGCAAGGTTCAGGACTTGCCTGCCACGCAACAGGAGTTGCTGAACCTGACCCGTGACGTCGAAGTCGCGTCGCAGATCTACACGCAACTGCTGAACAAATCCCAGGAGCTCGACATCGTCCGGGCCGGCGCGGTGGGCAATGCGCGGTTGATCGATGCGGCGGATGTCGACAAGACCACTCCGGTGAAACCGCGCAAGGCGTTGATCGTGCTGATCGCGACCTTCCTCGGCGCGTTTGTCGGTGTGGCCCTGGTGCTGGTGCGCAAATCCCTGAGTCGCGGCCTGGAAGGGCCGGAAGCCATCGAGCAACTCGGGTTGCCGGTGTATGCATCGATTCCTTACAGCGCGTTGCAACAGGAAGAGGACAGTAAAAAGCTGCGCCTGAGTGACGAGTCGCGGCGCCAGGCATTCCTGCTGGCCCTGCGTAACCCGACCGACCTGTCGATCGAGTCGATCCGCAGTTTGCGCACTTGCCTGCACTTCGCCGGGCTGGATTCGACTAACAACCGCATCATGATTTCCGGCCCGAGCCCGCAGGTCGGCAAGACTTTCGTCTCGTCCAACCTCGCCGCCGTCATGGCCCAAAGCGGGCAAAAAGTTGTGCTGATCGATGCCGACATGCGCAAAGGGCATCTGCACAAGACGCTCAATACGCCGATCACCAATGGCTTGTCGGACCTGCTGGTCAAGCGTTGCAGCCTGGAGCAGGGCATTCATGAAACCGAGGTCGAGAACCTGCACTTCATCAGCCGTGGACAGGTCCCGCCTAACCCTTCAGAGCTGTTGATGCACGCGAACTTTCGCGAGCTGCTGGCACAACTCAGCGAGCTGTATGACGTGGTGATCATCGATACACCGCCGCTGCTGGCGGTGACCGACGCCGCGATCGTCGGGCGTGAAGCCGCGATCAGCCTGATCGTCACCCGCTTCGGTGTGAACCCTGCCAAAGAAATCGAACTGACGATCCGTCGATTTGCCCAGAACGGCATCCAGTTGAAAGGCGCTGTGTTCAACGGCGTCGAGAAGCGTGCGTCGAGCTATTACGGCAACGGCGGCTACGGCAATTACAACTACGAGTATGCGTCCGACAAGGCTTGATTCGGCATTGGCGTTACCTGAATGGAAATGGGTGGATTGTGAAAAAAATACTGCATGTGGCCGAAACGATTAAGGGTGGCGTGGCGACCGTTATTCGCACGATATCGGCGCCTCCTGAGGGCCAGGCTGCGAACTATGAACTGGTGTATCTGATCCCGTTCGATCAGCGAAAAGAGCTGCACGGCATTGAAGAAAAACAGATCCGCACCTTCGACCGGACCAAGCGTGATGTGCGCTCGCTGCTGCGATTCGCCTGGCAACTGGGCCGTTTGATCTTCAAGGAAAAACCCGATGTGGTGCATTTGCACAGCACCTTTTCCGGGGTGATTGGGCGTTGCGTGTGCGTGCTTTTGCGGCCGTGGCGGTCACCGAAAATTGTCTACTGCCCGCATGCCTTTTCATTTTTGATGGAGAGTTCGCCGGCCAAGCAGAAGGTCTATTCGCTGATCGAGCGGCTGTTGCAGAAGGTCACGGACGTGATCATTTGCGTCAGCCAGTACGAACTGGATAAAGCCGCGCGGTTTGGCATCGAGCGTCGGCGGATGAAGTTGATCTACAACGGCATTCCTTACAAAGACGATGAGCCGAAGACCACCGGTCAGGCGCCGATCCATCTGCTGTTTGTCGGGCGGCTCGACTATCAGAAGGGCTTCGATGTGTTGCTCAAGGCATTTGCCGGCGTAAAGCGCACCGATCTGAAACTGACGGTGGTCGGCAGTGCGGTCAACGAGGACAGCGTCGATTGTCCGGAAATGGACGGAGTCGAGTACGTGCCGTGGGTGACGCCGGCCGAAGTGAATGCGCTGTATCAGGCGGCGGATGCGCTGATCGTGCCGAGTCGCTGGGAAGGCTTTGCCATGGTGCCGCTGGAAGGCATGGCCATGGGGCTGCCGGTGATTGCCAGTGACTGCACGTCCCTGCCCGAACTGGTCACCCACGGCGTGACCGGCTACGTGTTTCCCTCCGGCGATCATCAGGCACTCACCAAACTACTGGTGAACATCCAGAAGCCCGGCTTGCTGGCGCTTGGTGTCCAGGGGCGCGAAAAGGTCCGTGAGCGCTTCAGTGCCACGTTGATGATCAAGCAGACCTACGACGCCTATTCAGCTCCCACTTATTAAGTAGATATCAGCTTATGAACGTAACGATTTTGCATGGCTACAGCGCCTCCAACTCCGGTGACGGCCTGCTCGTGGACCTGGCCATCGCCCTGGTGCTGCGAAACTTTGGTGCCGCCACCTCGATCAGCGTCGTGGCCTCGGACCCGAAATCCTTCCATTATTTGCCGTACCAGCGCCATGACGCGCCGGTGATGGCGGCCAAGGGTTTGGGACGGGTCAAGCAGGCGCTGTTCCTGAATCAGTCCTACGCAGGGCTTGCGGATGTATTGAAGTCGAGCGACCTGATCGTCGGGGTCGGCGGCGGCTACATGCGTTCCAAAAGCGCCTTCGAACACATCAAGCTGAAACTGGGGCACGCCAAGCAACTGGAAACCGCGATCCTGAGCAAAGTGCCGTCGGTGTACCTTCCGCAAAGCATCGGTCCGTTCCATGGTGACGGCGGCAAGATCGTCGAGCATTACGCCCAGGCCGACGCGGTGTTCGTGCGCGACAACCGCTCCTCGGAGCTGTTCGGCACCTATGAAAATGTCTACCGCGCACCGGACCTGGCCGTGCAGGCGTTGGCCAGCAAAATTCTGCAGCAACCCAAGTTCACCCGTTGCGCACAAACGCCGGCGGTGGTCTGCGTAGTGCTGCGTAAACCCCCCGCGTGGAGCAAGGAAAAGAAGGCCGGTTACGTGGCCAACCTGAAGCTGTTGCTGCAGCGCTTGAAGAACAAAAGCAAAGTGGTGTGCGCGGTGCAAAGCGCGGTGCGCGGCAACGATGACGGCGCGTTCTATCGCGAGTTGGGCATCACCGAAGACCTGCTGCCGTTGAAGGCCACCCTGGCCAAACACCAGCCGGACCTGGTGATTTCCGTGCGCTTGCACGGCGCCATCGAATCGCTGCTGGCGGGCGTCCCGGCGTTCCATATCAGCTATGAGCGCAAGGGCTTTGGCGCCTATCAGGACATGGGCGTGGAAGACTGGGTGATCAATGGCGGCGACATCAATGTCGACCGCATCATCGACACGGTTTACGCACCGAATGCCCTGTCGCGGTTTGGCCAGAAGCTGACCGACACCTGCCGGGAAATCGAAGCCAAGACCCTGGTCATGGACGGGATCATCAAGGGCATTGTTCGATGATATTTCGGCTACTGCTCCGGGGTGGAGCGTTAGGCGCGAAGTTTCTGCTGGTGTTGGCCATCACCCATTACCTGGGCTACGACGCGTTGGGTTTTTACGGAGTGGTGGTTGCCGCCTCGTTGATTGCGTCGAAGTTCTACAGCGTCGGTTTCAGTTCCGAGATCAATCGGCTGATCAGCGTCGGTCGCAGTTCGCGCTGGGTGGTGGATAAGGTCCTGCTGTTGTACCTCGCCGTGGGCATCGTGTTGTCGCTGGCGACGGTCACGGTCTATTCGCTGTTCCAGGGGATCGAAGCGAGTGCCACGCTGATCGTTTGTGTGGCGCTATTGCTGCTCACCGAGCACCTGTCGTTCGAAATCAATTCCTTCGTGTTTTCTGCGCAGAAAGCCACCTTGGGCGCGTTGCTGTTCTTCATCAAAACCGGCCTCTGGGCGCTGTTGGCCCTGGGCGGGATGATGCTCGGCTGGGTCACCGACATCGCCAGTGTGCTGTGGTTGTGGGTGGCGGCCAACGTGTCGGTGATGGTGGCCGGTTACCTGATTGTGGTGAACGTTCACCGTGGACGGGTGACTGCTGCGCTGACCACCGCTTCGGTGTGGAAAGCCGGGTTGCCGTTTTACTTGGGCACCGGGCTGATCGCGTTGAGTCAGTACGCCGAGCGCTTCCTGATTATCGACCTTGAGCCCTACGCCAGCCTCGGCAAGTACGTCTACGCCTGGTCGGCGGCCAACACCTTGCAAGCGCTGTCCTACGCGGTGGTGGCGGTGGTGGGCATTCCGGTGCTCGCCAAGCGCTATC
This sequence comes from Pseudomonas sp. NPDC087342, assembly GCF_044744265.1. NCBI lineage: Bacteria > Pseudomonadati > Pseudomonadota > Gammaproteobacteria > Pseudomonadales > Pseudomonadaceae > Pseudomonas > Pseudomonas sp. NPDC087342. The sequence goes on along the minus strand of NZ_JBIUXZ010000024.1, from coordinate 69,762 downwards.
AGAACGACCTGCAGGCGCTTACCGTCCGCCAGTTGTTCGTCAATCAGTGGGTGACGCGCGCGCTGCTGCTGTCCGGCGCCGTGGCGTTGATGATTGTTGTGTTCTTCAACGTCGTGCTGGATTACGTGGCGACGACGGTGCCGCGTCCGGATAACGACCTGCTCGCGGTGCTGATTTTTTCCTTCGCCCTGCGCGCGGTTGGCGACATCGTTTGGGGTGGTTTGATCGCGTCGAAAAACAGCCGCGTATCACTCGCCAGCGCGGCGATTTGTCTGCTGGTTTCGTTGCCGGTCAGTTACGTTTTGATCAAGCACTATTCGATTTATGGCGCGGCCTGGGGGAACGTGTTTTCGATCAGCGTGCAGCTTGGCGCCATCGCCTTGTTGACCCGGTTTGCCCGCGTGAAGGTGATCGCGTAATGGCGCTGAAATTGCCCTCCATCGAGTTTCGCGGCAGAAAACTCGACTCGTCCATTTCGTTTCTGATTCTGTTCAGCGGTCTGTTTCTGTCGGTGGCCATGCCGCTGCTGATGCACCGCGATCCGGGGCCGGATGCCATGACGTTGTGGTCGTCCTACGCCCGCGCCGACAACTGCAATTTCTGGAATCCGTTCTCGCCGGATCGCTCCTCCTACGAATGCTCGGCGTACCTGCTGCGGCCCACCGGCATCAACCTGACCAACGCCTGGGCCTACGGGATGGCGTGCAACCTGTTCCTGACGGCGGTGCCGGTGCTGATGTTCCGGCGCATGCCGCTGACGATCTTTATTACCCTGTGTTTGTGGGGCGTGGTGCGCTCGTTTTTCCTCGAAAACCTGACCAAGGAAATCATCGTTTCGGTGGCGATGATTTCGATTTTGCTGTTCTCGTTTTCCCGGCGGTATCGCGGCGGATTTTTCTGCTCGGCAGTGATTTACGGCGTGCTGATCCGGCCCTACTGGATTCTGTTTTCCCTGGCGTGGTTCGGCGTGTGCGTGATGAAGAAGTACGTGTCGCGGCTCACGTTTTTCCTGATGCTGTTCCTGTTCTACCTCGCCATCGCCACCGCGATTCAACTGGTGGTCGGTTATTCGGTGTCGTCGATTCGCGCCAGCAACAATGAGCTGCGCACGGCGGGGGAGGAGGGCTCGAAGTCGTTGATCGTGTCCTGGCTCAGCGGCGGCGACTTCGTGTCGCAGGCGCTGGACTCGATGATCATTTTCTTTCGCCTGTCGTTTCCCGTGGAGCTGATCCTGCTGTCCGGCCTGGGCCAGATCATCTTCGTGGTGTTGATGATGATGACGTCTTTGCTGATGTTCAAAATGATCACGTCCAGCGACTACAAGGGCGTGCGCATCGACACCAAGGTCAGAGAGCTGATCGCCATTCCCCTGTCCTTTTTGTTGGTGCAGGGGCTGTTCGAACCGGACTTCGGTTCCTTCGCCCGGCATTTTTCCATGGTGGTGCCGGTGCTGTTCATGGGCCTGGGTTTGCAGCTGCGCGCGAAGAAACCTGTGCCGGTTGAAGCAAGAATCCTGAGCTGAGGTTTGTGCGTTATGTCGAGCAAGAAAAAGTCGCTGGAAATCGAAACCCTGCGCGGCCTGGCCTGCCTGTTGCTGGTGCTGTATCACGTGATAGGGCCGCTGGGTGGCGGCTTGAAAATAGACATCGGATCGCCGTTCCGGGTGATCGCCGATTCCATGGTCTACGTGCGCATGCCGCTGTTCACCTTCATCTCGGGCTACATCTATTCCCTCTACAAAATTCGCGGCAATGACTTTCCGGCCTACGTGGCCGGCAAGGTCCGGCGCCTGATCGTGCCGTTGTTTTGCGTGGGGGTGCCGTTCTCGGTGCTGCAAGCGGTCGGGCCCGGGGTGAACAAGGATGTGAGCGTGATCGATGCGCTGTTGTCGTTCTACGTGCCGGTCAACCACTTCTGGTTTTTGCAGGCGGTGTTCATCATCTTCATGTTTGTCGGGCTGCTGGAGTGGCGCGGCTTGTTGCAGACGGTGACACGTCAGTACCTGTTGCTGGCGTTCGCGGCGGCGGTGTTTCTGTTGCCGCCATTTGCGGTGGACGCGTTCGGCATCAATGGCGCGGTCTATCTGTTGCCGTTTTTTGTGCTGGGGATGATTGGCCATGAGAAGGTCAGCGAGATCAGGCAAACGTTCAGAGTGATCGGGCCGCTAGTGTTCGTGTTGATCTCGCTGGTGCTGCTGTATGTGGCGACGGTGGATCGCGGGTTGATCGTGGATCGCCGTAGCCTGGTGGGTTTGCTGGTAGGGTGTGTGTCTTGCGTGGCGCTGCTGTCGAGTAACTTGCAGGCGCGATGGCTGATCTGGCTCGGTGGTTATTCCTATGGGATTTTCCTGTTTCATGTGCTGTTTGCTGCCACTTCGCGATCCGTGCTGGGGCGTCTGGGAGTTAGCGATGACAGCGTTCTAGTGCTCAGCGGAGTGACCTGTGGCTTGCTGGGGCCGGTGCTGTTATCGAGTATTTTCAGTCGCTTCAACTTCACCTCCGTGCTGTTCCTGGGAGAGCGCGCCGCCCGAAAAAAACCGCCGGCAGCCGTGGTGCCTGTGGCGCAATCCTGATGATCGTTCTGAACAAGGAAGTGCCTGATGTTCGCAGTCGATGATGTGCCTGCTGCTCCGGCTTCGGTGATCGAAGTGGGTGACGCTCGCGAGCGGTTTGCGCAATGGCGCGAAGGCAAGGCGGGGAAGGTGTTGGCCATTTCGGTGATCGGCGACAGCTATAGCGCGGGGCAGGATTTTTACCTGAACAAACTCGTCCAGCGGCTCACTCACGAGGCGGGTTTCGCCGGGCCGGGTTATGTCGGTTTCAACCACGGCGCGGCGCTTGGCGGGACGCACTACAAATACACCCGTGGCAGCGAAAAGTATTTTGGCGGTGGGTGGGACGTGTCCGGTCTTGGCCAGGCCAGTCCTGACAGTCGCACGATTACCGGCCAGCCCGGCGCTTATCTGGAGATCGATGCGCGCCCGACAGCCAGCGTTGACACGTCCATCGCCCAGGCGAAATTGCTGTACCTCGGGGACGGGAAAACCAGTGAGGTGCGCTATCGCTGGACGGCGTCCGACCCTTGGCATTCATTGAAACTAGGTGGTTCGGGTGTACAGGAGATGCTTTTACCTGGCGCGTTTGACACGGCCGCGTGGGCGTTCCGACTCGAAGTGGTCAAAGGCGCACCGACTTTGTTTGGCCTGTGGCTGAGTAATCGTGAGGGTGGCGTCAGGGTCTCCAAACTCGCAGCTTCCGGCGCTGCCTCCGCCGATTTCTATCACAGCGATGCCTCGTGGCAGGCGCAGTGGAAAGCGGTGGTGTCGAAGATTCCGGCGGACATTTACCTGATCATGCTGGGTGGCAACGATCAGGGTTTTGGCGTGAAACCCGAACAGTATCTGGCGAACATTCAAGGGCTGGTGCGGATGGTGCGCGAGATTCATCCGGCGGCGAGTATCAACCTGATCCTGCGCCAGGACACCACACGTTCGAGTGCGTATCCGATGTCGGCTTATGCACAAGTGCTGGAGCCTTGGGCGCACAAGGAACACTTGGGTTACGCGAATATGCAGTGCGCATTCGGCGCTGACGTTAAACGCTATGCCTTGGGCGGACCCGCGCCGATGATCGGCCCGGACCGGATTCACCCGATCCCGGGGGCGGGAGGGCGGGTGATTGCGGATTATCTCTACAGCCTGATCGTCGCGCCGCAGACTACCTGCCAGTGAGCGAGACGCAGAACCTGTAGGAGCGAGGCTTGCCCGCGAAAGCGTCATGTCAGTCGATAACTTGTTTGACTGACACACCGCCTTCGCGGGCAAGCCTCGCTCCTACAGGGGTGGTAGCCTTCAACGCATCCTTTTTTCGAAGTGCTCCAACTGACTCATCAGCTCGGCAGTCTTGAGTGGCATCAGCTGCGGATCACACCGGGTTTCCACTGTGATCACGATCGCAGGATCGCTGCCAACAACACGCGCCCGGAATCGCCAGTCGTTGAAAATCACTTTCAGCCCGGCGCGTTCGTCGATATCCAGCGCCTGCTCGCCGTAGAGGTTTTTCAGGTAGGCGAGGAGCGCGTCAGGATCGCGAATGGGCCGACGGATTTCCCCTGACGAAGGAAACACCCCGATGCGTTCCACCATCAACAGCGAGCCCGGCCAGGTCTCGGCCGGGGAGGGCAACGACGGATTCAGTGACAACCAGGCCATCACCCCGACGTTGCCCTGTTCAATGTCTGCCGAGTTTTTTGCAATGTTCATAATGGCCTGCCTGATTGAAGAGTGAGCGACGGTTGAGAGCCTGATCAGAGGCCCTTGAGGTACAGGTGCTCGTAGCAGAAGTTGGTCGCGTCGAGATAACCCTCGGCACCGCCGCAATCGAAGCGCAGGCCGTCGAACTTGTAGGCCAGCACGCAACCGTTTTGCGCCTGTTTCATCAGGGCGTCGGTGATCTGGATTTCCCCACCTTTGCCGGGCTGGGTATCGGCGAGCAGATCAAAGATGTCGGGCGTCAGGATGTAGCGGCCAATGATCGCCAGGTTGGACGGGGCATCTTCCGGGTTGGGTTTTTCCACCATGCTGCTGACGCGGTAGACGTTATCGGCGATCAACTCGCCAGCGATCACTCCGTATTTATGCGTCTGGTCACGGGGCACTTCCTGAATGGCCACGATCGAGCAGCGGTATTTCTTGTAGAGCTGGATCATCTGGGCCAGCACGCTAGGGCCGTGCAGGTTCAGGCACAGGTCATCCGCCAGCGACACGGCGAAGGGTTCATCACCGATCAATGGACGACCGCTGAGAATCGCGTGGCCCAGGCCCTTCATTTCGACCTGGCGAGTGTAGGAGAAGGTGCAGTTTTCGATCAGTTCGCGGGTGCCGGCGAGGAATTTCTCTTTGTCGGTGCCGCGAATCTGATGCTCCAGCTCATAGCTGATATCGAAATGATCTTCCAATGCGCGCTTGCCCCGACCGGTGACGAGGGCCATGTGTTGCAGGCCGGCGTCCCGTGCTTCTTCTACCGCGTACTGGATCAGCGGTTTGTTGACGATCGGCAGCATCTCCTTGGGCATGGCTTTGGTGGCCGGCAAGAAACGCGTGCCATAACCCGCGGCGGGGAATAAACATTTACGAATCATAAAAATATCCTGGAAGTCATGGGCGCAGCTAAACAGTCATTGTATGTTTCACAATTAAGCGGCTACTTTAATACCTGACATCGGTTGTTAATGGCAATTATTGTCAGGTGTATAACAGCGTAATGTTATGAGTTGTCGGTCGACGGCTCGTTAGTTATTTTTCGTCGGTATCTGTTGATAGTGGTGAGCGTTTCAGAGTGCTAAATAAGTACCCGGTATGACTGTCTGGTCGAAGTAATTATTGATCGGCACACGTTATTGCGTACTTCACGACCCCACTATGGACCGCTCTATGAAGATTCTGGTAACGGGTGGCACCGGGTATATCGGTTCGCACACTACACTTGCGCTGCTTGAAGCGGGTTTTGAGGTGGTGGTGCTGGACAATCTTTCCAACAGTTCCGACGCTGCGCTGCATGCCGTGGAAGCCATCTGCGGCAGAAGTGCGCTGATGATTCACGGGGATGTCTGCGACCGAGCCTTGCTCGACCGGATTTTCCAGCAACACGCGATTGATGCGGTCCTGCATTTCGCCGGGCTCAAGGCCGTCGGCGAAAGCGTGCGCAAGCCGCTGGAGTATTACGAAGCCAACGTCGGCGGCAGCATCACGCTGTGCCAGGCGATGGCCGCTGCCGGGGTGTTTCGCCTGGTGTTCAGTTCATCGGCCACGGTGTACGGCGCGCCGGAGCAGATGCCGATCCGCGAGGATTTTCCCACGGGCAACCCGACCAATCCCTACGGCCAATCCAAGCTGATCGTCGAGAATGTGCTGCGCGATCTATGTGTGGCCGAGCCGCGCTGGAGCATTGCGCTGTTGCGCTACTTCAACCCGGTCGGCGCCCATGCCAGCGGCCACTTGGGCGAAGACCCGAATGGCATCCCGAATAACCTGGTGCCCTACATCAGCCAGGTGGCGGTGGGCAGCCTGAAAGAGTTGTCGATTTTCGGCGACGATTACCCCACGGCGGATGGCACCGGCGTGCGCGACTACATCCACGTCGTGGACCTGGCGGACGGGCATCTCAAGGCCCTGCAGTCGATTTCCCAAACCACCGGCATCAACATCTGGAACCTCGGCACCGGTGACGGCTACAGCGTGATGCAGGTATTGCACGCGTTTGAGCAGGCGTCGGGGCGGCCAGTGCCGTACCGGATATTGCCGCGCCGCTCGGGTGATGTTGCCGAGAGCCTGGCCGACCCGTCCAAGGCTGCCCGTGAACTGGGCTGGAAGGCGACGCGCAGTTTGCAGCAAATGATGACTGACACTTGGCGTTGGCAATCAAATCATCCGAAGGGTTATCTCGGATAAGTAGTGATTGTGCCGAATGTTATAAACCGACAGGAATGTTAAGTAACGTCGGGAAATTAGGCTGGAGTTGCTTCTGGCAAATCCGTAGATATAAGCCCTGCCGTTCGACATCTATCAATCAAGTTTGATTGTGGATGAACAACGGATCTTGTTCGCACTTTTGCGGCTTGATCTTTCCACCTCTAACTGAATGCTGTGTTTTCTAACATGGCAGAACGTTAGAAAGGAGTTGATATGAAGAAAGTCATGGCAATTGCCCTGTTGTCGATGTTTGGCAACTGGGCGTCCGCGGCGGAAGCACCGCTGACACAAGCAACTAATGTCGCCGGTAACGTAGCCGCTTCCACAGCGCCTGCGGCCAGTACGGCGATGGTTGCGGGTGCAGTGGCCGCTTCCAACAGTGGTGGCAACGCCAATGGCGGAACCACCGGGACCACAGGGACTACCGGGACAACCGGCACCAGTAACTGAGTCTCTCTGCAGGTGTAATACAAGGTCGCCCGATGCAAGTCGGGTGACCTTGTTGGATTTGCCCTTGAATAGCGTAGTGCCATTATGAATCGTAGTTTTCCTTTTTTGTTGTTGGCCAGTATCGCTTTGCAAGGTTGTATGTTTTCCCCGGGGCAATACCTGAGCACCAGCGATATCACGCGCCAGGGCGCCAGTGAAAGCAGCCGCGTGGAGCTGATTCCGATCACGCCCAAGCTCATCGCGATGGACCGGGCGACGCAGAAACACACGTCGCTGCCGGCGGAATTGTTGGCGACGCCTGGCGAATACCGCATCGGCAACAACGATGTCCTGTACATCACGGTCTGGGACCATCCCGAGCTGACCGCACCCTCCGGCGCGCAACAGCAGATCGATGCCAATGGTCGCCTGGTGCGCTCCGACGGCACGCTGTATTACCCCTATATCAAGGAAGTCCAGGCCGCCGGCCGGACCATCCAGCAACTGCGCGCGGACATCTCCGAACGCCTGTCGGCGTTCATTGCCGACCCGCAAGTGGACGTCGCGGTGTTGCGCTTCGCCAGCCAGAAAATCGTGGTGTCGGGGGCGGTATCGAAGGCCGGTCCGCAACCGATTTCCACCAACCCGCTGAATGTCGTCGAAGCCCTCGGTACGGCTGGCATCGACCCACAGAATGCGGATTTGTCCGGCCTGCTGCTGACGCGCAACGGGCGGGTCTATCCGCTGAACCTTGATGCACTCAACCAGCAGGATTCCGAACTGCAGAACGTCTACCTCAAGGGGGGCGATCAGCTGTACCTGCCGTACAACGACAACAAGCGCATCTACGTCATGGGCGAAGTCAATCAGCCGCGCGCGCTGACCTTCAAGACCGGCACCATGAACCTGTCCGATGTCCTCGGCTCGGTCGGCGGCTTGAGCCAGACCACCTCCAACGGCAATGCCGTGTACGTGATTCGCGGGGTGGAAAACCTTGATGTGGAACCGGCGAAAATCTACCAGTTGCAAGCCGAGTCGCCGACCGCCATGGCGCTCGCCACGCACTTCAATGTTCGGCCCCAGGACATCGTCTACGTGGGCCCTGCCAATGTGACGCGCTGGAACCGCTTCATCAGCCAATTGGTGCCATCGGCGGCCATTCTCGGCGTGGGCGCTTCCTCGGCGAAGAACCTGAGTGAAGTCCGCGATAACGGCAAATAAGGTCAGGTCTGTGAAAACGTTGAAAGTTGGCGTCGGCTTGATAGCGGCCGTGTTGTTGTGTGGCTGTAACCCGCTGATGACCGCGTCCTTGAGCAACTTCAAGGCAGCGGTGGTCGGCCCCGATGAGTTGGCAGTCACGCAAGCTGAAGTGGCCCGGGTCGAGTTTCCCCAGCTCACCCTGACCACGCCGTCCGGCTCCGGGGTGTTGGCGATGGTGCGTGAGCGCGGCGACCTGCAGTTCTGGGTCGCGTCCGGCAAACAGGTGTTGCTGCTCCGCGACGGACTCGCGGTGCGCAGCATCGGCCTGGGCGTCGAAGGCGACCTCGACGGCACGCGGCTGTCTGCCACTTCGCCGTTCAAGCAAGGCCTGCACACGCTGCCGGATGGATACACCAGCCAGCGCTGGATCGATCTGTATCGAGGCAGCGAAACGGGCGTGATCCTGAACAGTCGCTTCTCGCGAAAATCCATGGAAACCCTCGACATCCTCAACAAGGAATACGCCGTGCTACGTGTCGATGAACAGATTGACGCCCCGGCCATTGGCCTGCGTGCGACCAATCGTTATTGGGTCGATCCGGTTGACGGTTTCATCTTGAAGAGTGAGCAACAACTGACCACGCGCCTGCGGGTCAAGATCGTGCAACTGACCCCAGAACGCAGGTTTGCCCGTTGAAGCGGCTGCGGTTTTTGTCGGCGTGCCTGCTGTTGATTTCCAGCGTGAGCCAGGCGGCGGTCACCGTTACTGGTGATGTGCAAATCCCGGGACCGGTGGACCTGCCACCCGGTGGACGATTGTCGGACGTGATCAGCGTCGCCGTGCCCAATGCCGAGAGCTACTGGCTGGCGGCGGCGTTGCTGCGTCAGTCGTTGCAGGAAGAACAGGCCCGGCTCAAGACCGGGGTGCTGTTCGATTTGCAGGTGTTGCAGCGTGAAGCCTTGATCTTCGACAGGCCCGGCCGGGCAGCACTGGCGACGCGTCTGTACGAGCAAGTCAGCGCCATGCCGGTGACCGGGCGCCAGGTCACGGTGTTGGACCCGGTGGCGATCGAGGTCGGGTTCGCGCCTAACGTCCGTCTGGGCGACGGCGATCGCCTGATCTATCCGTTGCGCGTCGATGAAGTTGAAGTGCTCGGCGCCGTCGTCGAGCCGTGCCGGTTGCCGCATGTCGTCGGGCAAGAGGCCCGGGATTACCTGCAAGGCTGCGCAACCCTGAGCGATGCCGAGGCCGATTACCTGTGGCTGATCCAGCCGAATGGCGTGACCCGCCAGGTCGGCATCGCGCCGTGGAATCGTGAGCGCGGGCAGGTGCCTGCCGCTGGCAGCAAGATCCTGGTGCCGGTCAAGAACGATGATCTCGATCCGCCTATCCCTGAACTGAATCAGCAGTTGGCCGAATTTCTTGCCACGCAATTGGCTGAGGTGGTTCATTGAATTTACGTTTTGCAGCAGTGTTGTTATTACCCTGTGGCCTGGTGCATGCCGAGCCGCGCCTTACCCAGAATGATTTCGGCGGCGTCGGCTTGTGGCAGACGCCGACTGCGCGGATGTCCCCGGCCGGCGAGTTGAGCGTGAACGCCAACCGCACCGAGCCCTATAGCCGCTACAGCGTGGCGCTGCAGCCGTTCGATTGGCTGGAAGGCGCGTTTCGCTACACCGCCATCACCAACCGTCCTTATGGCCCCGAATCGTTGAGCGGCAACCAGAGCTACAAGGATAAGGCGGTCGATCTCAAAGTCCGGCTATGGCAGGAAACCCACTGGGCACCTGACGTGGCGCTGGGCTTCCGAGACATCGGCGGTACGGGCCTGTTCTCCAGTGAATTCCTGGTGGCCAACAAACGCTATGACGATTTTGATTTCAGTGCCGGGATTGCCTGGGGTTACTTGGGCAATCGCGGCGACTTCGATAACCCGGCGGGCTGGCTCGATGATCGCTTCAAGACCCGGCCGAACATGGAAGGCACTGGCGACGTCAACGCAGGCGCCTATTTTCGTGGCAAGCCTTCGCTGTTTGGCGGCGTGACCTACCAGACACCCTGGGACCGGCTCAGCCTGAAACTCGAGTACGAAGGCAACGACTACAAACACGAGCCCAAGGACAACGTGATCCAGCAGGATTCACCGATCAACCTCGGTGCGGTGTTCAAGGTCACCGATTCGCTGGACGTGAGCGCGGCGTGGGAGCGGGGCAACACTGCGATGTTCGGCCTGACTTTTCATACCAACTTCGTCAGCCGCAAGGCTCCGGCCAAGAGCTTCGATCCGCCGGCAGAACCGTTGCCGGCCAAGGCTCCGACCGTTGCGATGGACGAGGTCAACTGGCCCGAGGTGTCCCGGCGCTTGCAGCAAAATGCCGGCTACAAGGTCGAGCGCATCAGCCAGCGCGGGTCCGAGTTGATCGTCTACGGCGAGCAGGGCCGCTATTTCCATTCGGCTAAAGCGGTCGGGCGTGCCAGCCGGATTCTGGACAACAGCGTCAACGCCGATATCGACTGGTTCACGCTGGTGAACAAGCGCTACGACTTGCCGCTGGAAGAAACCAGCGTGCCTCGAAAGACCTTTCGCGAAGTGCTCAATAACGAGGAACCGCTGCAAGCGTTGCATCGCACCACAGAGATCAATCCGGCGATGCCGCACAACGAAAAGACCCTCTACACCGAAGCCCGCGACCCTTTCAGCTACGGCGCCGGGCTGGGCTTCAAGCAGAACGTCGGTGGCCCTGATGGTTTCTTCTATCAATTCAGTGCCGATGCGGACGCCGAATATCGTTTCAACCGCAACACCTGGTGGAGCGGCCTGATCAGCGCCAATCTGCTGAACAACTTTGATGGCTTCAAATACGATGCACCCAGTGGCTTGCCACGAGTGCGCACGGACTTGCGTCAGTACCTGACCACGTCCGAAGTCACCATGCCGCTGTTCCAGGTCAGCCACGCCGAGCAACTGGACAAAGACCTGTATGGCATGGTCTACGGCGGTTATCTGGAGTCAATGTTTGCCGGCGTCGGCGGCGAAGTGCTGTTTCGCCCGACGGGCCAGCGCTGGTCGGTCGGTGCGGATTTGAACTACGTGCGTCAGCGCGAATTCGACCAGGGTTTTGGCCTGCGAGACTACTCGGTTGTCACCGGGCATATCACCGGCTATACCGATTTACCTTACGACACACTGGCGGCGGTCAGCGTCGGACGTTACCTGGCGGGGGATTGGGGCACCACGATCGATCTCTCGCGGGAATTCTCCAACGGCGTGCGCTTTGGCGCCTGGGCGACGATCACCACCGCCACCGGCGCTGAATATGGCGAGGGTAGTTTTGATAAGGGCCTGTACCTTTCCATTCCGTTCGATGAATTGATGAGCATGTCCACGATGCGCCACGCCAACCTCGTGTGGTCGCCACTGACCCGTGACGGTGGCGCACGGCTCAATCGCAGCTTCCAGTTGCACTCAATGACCGACAGCCGCGACAACGACATGTTCTACCGCAACTTCGAGAAGATCACCGAGTAAACGATCATCGCTGGACCCTGTGGGAGTGGGCTTGCTCGCGAAGGCGGTGTGTCAGTCAACAGAGATGTTGAATGTGATGGCCTCTTCGCGAGCAGGCTCGCTCCCACATTCGTTTGGGTTGGGCCCGGTCTTTCTGAACGACCTAAAACCCCTGTGGGAGCGAGCTTGCTCGCGAAGAGGCCGTGTCAGTCGACATATAGATTGACTGACACACCGCTTTCGCGAGCAAGCCCGCTCCCACAGGGATTTGTGGATAGGCGACCGGCGAATCCCAGCCACAAAAAAGGGGACTTTCGTCCCCTTGTGGTGCTGCTGTTTTTCGACCGTTACGCCATCAATAGATGTCCTTCGAAAGCAAGGTAAAGGGCGTCTTCACCAGGATCTTCAGGTCCAGCCACAACGACCAGTTATTGATGTACTTGAGGTCGATCTCTACACGTTTCTGCATCTTGTCGATGGTGTCCGTCTCGCCACGGCAACCGTTGATTTGCGCGAGCCCGGTAATCCCCGGCTTGATTCGGTGACGAGCCATGTAGGCCAGAATCTTCCCCGAATAGTAGTTGTTGTGGGCGACGGCGTGAGGCCGTGGACCGACCAGGGCCATGTGCCCTTGCAGCACGTTGAACAGTTGCGGCAACTCATCCAGCGAAGTGCGGCGGATAAAGCGGCCGACGGCGGTAATGCGCGAATCGTTGCGGCTGGCCTGTTTCACTTCATGGTCGTCGTGGACGCGCATCGAGCGAAACTTCCAGACCTGAATCACCTTGCCGTTCCAGCCATGGCGGTCCTGCTTGAAGAACACCGGGCCGGGCGAACTGAGCTTCACGGCCAAGGCAAGCGCCGCCAGTACCGGGCTCAGCAGAATGATCGCCAGCAGCGCCACGGCTTTTTCCACCAGGCTCTTGCTCAGCGCGGCGGTGGGCTGGCTGGTCAATGGGCTTTCATTCAGATAGATCGCCGGCAAGCCGTCCACGACCCGCACCGAGTGATTGAGCAGCGTCAGGCTGTTCAAGTCCGGCACCCAGACCACGTCGACATTGGCACCCAGCAAATCGACATACATGGCTTCGATTTTTGCCGCTTCGCTCAGCGGCAGGGTGATGTACAAGCGTCGGATGTCATGGAAGCTGATCAGCTCCAGAAGATCCTCCTGCACACCGACGATGTGCGGGGCATCCGGCTCCAACGGGGCAACGGCGCCGGTGCTGACCAGACCCACCAACGGCAGGTTTTCGACGCTGCTCAACTTCTTGGCCAGGCCCAGCGCCAGTTCGCCAGTGCCGACGATCAGGGTCCGATGCTCGCTTTTGCGTGAGCGCTGATAGTACTTGGAGAACCCGTGCAACGGCGCGTACAGCAGCGCCTGCCCGAGGAAACCGTACACCGCCCAACTGAGAATTACCTGCCGCGAAAACAGCTCATCGGCCTTGCAGATAAAAGCCATGCAGGCCAGCGCCGCCATGGTCATGGACCAGCCCATGAACAAGCGACCCAACCCCGTCAGATAGCTATCTCTTTTGCGGTAAACGCCACTGAACGTGTAGGCCGGCACCGAGGCCAGCACGCTCAATGCCGCGCACACTCTGTAATAGAACTCGACCGCTCCGGTATGCTGCTCGGCGAGTACAAACAGCAATGTAACGACAAAGCCCTGCGCCAGCGCCCATTGGCCCCAAAAGGTAAGTCCCTTGAGGCCGGTATTTCGATTGATACGAAGTGTAAGATCCATGCGATATCCCCAAAATACGTCCATTCAGGTATCGACAGTCGAATCGCGAGTTGTTTAAGCAGGATTGTTATTGTTTTAACTAATGCCCTGAGACTAACAACGCCGAGAGGTCGAACTGTCGTCAGTCAATAGATTAAGTTATTGATGGGGAGGGCTGTCTGACGAGTTCTAACAAGATGGCAAAGTGCCAACTTTTGAGCTTGGAAGTGCGGAGTGTTAGAAAAGGTCGAAATTTAGGAGGGAGGTATCTGGAGGGAGGGGGTCACAAACAAAGTGCACTTTTTGTTATTGTAATAGCACTGTCACATGTTTGTACAAAGTGGGTCAGGCGTGGTGCGCCTCCGAGACAACTTCCTGGATAAGGCAATAACCTCGATTTCTCACCGCCCGAAATAATCGCTCACCTTTGCTGGCGCTTTTGAACTTGTCCTGCAATCGACTCAAGCACATTTCCAGGCCGCGATACTGCTCCGGTTCCCGGCCGATACTTAGAATCAGATCATCCCGGCTGACGACACGATCTTCATGATGGAGCATCTTCTTGACGAGGGCCGCTTCGAGTCCAGTAAGGGCGATCTCGACGTTCTCTTTGACCAGCACACTTTGATCATCGTCGAGTTGCCAGGCTTCGCTGTAAACGTCGTTGTCCTCGGTTTCCCGGGGAGTTTCACCGCGTTCAGCTTGATTGGGCAGCACAACGGGACGCGCCCCGGATTGCGCCGCCAACCATTCGGCCTCGAGGGTAGCGAGTATGTTCTGGGTCTCATGTTCAATCGTGTGGGCGACATTTTTCCTTGTCCCACTGGGGTAGGTGAACTCCATCAGCACAGGTGCGGAAGAGGGCGGGGCAACACCTTCGATAAACATTTGTGCCTGGGATGTACCAAACGAGTTGAAACGCTCGCTGGACAGTATGGTCTCGAGCTCACGCTGGGAACTTATGCTGTGAGTCACGACAACAAAATATTTTCTGGGGAGGGTTGTACTTATTTCCACGTCGCTCTCCTAAAGTAGTCGCCAAAGTTTTGTTAAAGATGATCGGCAGGGGAGTAATAGCTCCCTTGAAAGTAATCAAAGGGCAGCGCCCGGGCCAATGAATGGCTCTCGATATGCTCTACTCGATCGGCAATAAACGAAATCTTGTTGTGGTGGGTCAGTGTCACCATGTGGTCATGGAGTCGATTGAAAAACTCAGGATCACTATTGAGTTTCAAACACTGGCCCAAGGATGAAATCGATACCTTGATGTAGTTGAACAGGTTCAGAGTATTGAAGCGTGTTAGTGCTTCCCTTTGGATGTTGTAGTCATCCAGCGCGATTTCTATACCATGATCTTTCAAGTGATACATATGATAAATAATGTTTTTTTTATATTTGGAATCCACTTCCCAGAATGCACGCCCCTTGAGTGACACGACCAGCGTGTGGCCGAAATCGCGCAGGTTGTTGCCAGACTGGATCAGCTCGTTGGTCAGCGCAAAGCTGGCAAGGCCCGGTTCAGTCAGACTGAGGAGTGTACGGTTCAGATATTTTTCCGGTCTGTGCGAGCGGCGATCCTTCAGGGAGGAGGGCTCCCAGCGCAGGTGCGCCGACGGTTCATTGCAGCGCTCACACAATTGGCCCGCCTGCGTCGTCCACGACGACGTAGCGGGAAGAGGGCCGGTGCTTATCTCACTGGCAAACGGGCGATCATCACGTGACAGGATCAGTTGCCGGGTGAGATAGCGATACGGGGCCTTTGCGGGGGAAATACCTCCAGTCGCATTCATGCAACAACTCCTTTCCATAGGTAAATCAGGCGGTCGAGATCAGACCCCTCATCAAACGGTATCCATACCCGCGAATGCTTTGAATCGCATTGGTGCCATACATCCCTTTGATTTTTCCGCGAAGACGACTGATGGACTTCTCCAAAGCCCTGGGGTCGTAAAAATTAGTGTTCAGCCCCATGATTCGGGCGATTTCATCGTGACTTAATATGTGGTTACTGGTTTGCGCAAATGCCTCCAGGATTTTCATTTCTGCAAACGAAATCTCCAGCTTCTTGCGTGTGCCCATCAGGCATATACGCGTGGGGTCCAACACCAGATTGACGTCCCGTTGCCACTCTTCACTGTTGAAGAATTCGGACAGAAACGCAGTGCTTTCGTCGGACAATGTATTGATCTTGATACAGCAGTCGGCGCCCGCAAGATAAAACTTCATCTTGTTATAGGTGCCGCGTCCCGTGATAACGGCACATATGAGTGGGTTCAAGTTGGTAGAACGAAGATTTTCCACCAATGCCAGGCTCTCATCGAGTGCATGAGGGCTGTCAATAATGATGAAGATAGCCCGATACAAATCCGGGTGTTCATTCTTCTTATGTAAATTAGTGTAAGCGCTAGCATCAAGAGCTATATCGGATTGCACGTGCCTTGCGACTAACGCTCTAAAATTTTCAGCCACGCTGCGGGTACGACCCAAGGTGAGAACACCGGGTTCCTCATTTGTCGCGCGCTGGCTTCTAGTCGCTAATTTCCCTGTAAGCATCATGCTTTTTGACTCGAATGGGTGCTGACATCAGGATGTTAAAGCACCGGTTCTCATCTGTGACTGACAATTGGTAACATTCAAAACGCATTTTCAGGCGTTGCGAGCGAGTTTTCTAACATAAACAATCTTTTAATTGCTTCTTGCGATCAGCTGAACTAACGAAATGGCGTCTCAGCGTGATGGCCATATGCAATAGTGCCACTATTTTTAGCCGATGGCGATTCGTTTTTGCCTCTAAAAGGCCATCACGGTCTTGAGTGGTGATTACGGGGAATTAGTCCTTAAATAAGATGAATATGTGTGCTGCATCACGTTTTGCTCGGGGTGGGATTCTTCTCTCTATACCGACGGTTTCGATAGTCCGTTAGCCGGACGATTACTAACAATACTTGAGGCGGTGGTTTGATAAGACCTACTATTCGCCCAAGCTTTTAATTATTGAGTAGGCGTTAAGTGCGAGTCTGCTGCGTAGTTATTTAATAACTAGATACGGTTAATGGGCGTTCAACAAGAATAGCCTGGCGGAGGATTGATGGAGTTTTGGACGTTTATACAAGTACTGGTATTGGGCGCAGTAGAAGGGCTGACAGAGTTCTTGCCTATTTCCAGTACGGGCCACCAGATTATTGTTGCAGACCTGTTGGGCTTTGGTGGTGAACGCGCCATGGCGTTTAATATCATTATTCAGCTGGGCGCCATTCTGGCTGTGGTCTGGGAGTTTCGTCCAAAAATATTCGAGATTGTCAAAGGCCTGCCAACCCAACTCAAGGCGCAACGTTTTACGTTGAACCTGTTAATCGGTTTTCTTCCAGCGGTTATCCTGGGTGTACTGTTTGCCGATAACATTCATGAGTACCTGTTCAATCCAATTACCGTCGCTGTCGCTCTGGTAGTGGGTGGAGTCGTCATGTTGTGGGCGGAGCAGCGCGAGCACGTGGTGCACGTCGAGCATGTGGATGACATGCGCTGGCCGGATGCGTTGAAGGTAGGTTTCGCGCAGTGCCTGGCGATGATCCCGGGGACGTCCCGATCAGGCTCGACCATCATCGGCGGATTGCTGTTTGGACTGTCGCGCAAGGCCGCGACCGAGTACTCGTTCTTTCTGGCGATGCCCACGATGGTCGGCGCCGCCGTGTATTCCGGCTACAAGTACCGCGACCTGTTCCAGGCCAGCGACCTGCCGGTATTTGCCTTGGGTTTTGTCACCGCGTTCATCTTCGCGATGATCGCCGTGCGTGGCTTGCTCAAGTTCATCGCCAGCCACAGCTACGCGGTCTTCGCCTGGTACCGGATTGGCTTCGGCTTATTGATTCTGGCGACCTGGCTATTCGGCTGGGTGAACTGGACGGCAGCCACAGCGGCCTGACCGAGCTTAATAGAAGAGAGGGGTTAGCGCCCCTCAAGCAACTCCGCCGCCTGATCCAGCAGCACCAAAGGCTCTTTCGCCTTGTGGATATCCACCGACAACAACTGCCGAAACTTGCGCGCCCCCGGAAACCCGGTGCCCAGCCCCAGCACATGCCGGGTGATATGGTGCATCGAACCGCCGGCATCAATGTGCGCCGCAATATAAGGTCGCAACTGCGCCAGCGCCTCGGCCCGAGTAATCACCGGCGCCGTGCTGCCAAACAACTGCTGATCCACCTCAGCCATCACATAAGGATTGTGATACGCCTCGCGACCCAGCATCACACCGTCGAACGTCTGCAAATGCTCGTGGCAAGCCTCCAGCGTCTTGATCCCGCCGTTGAGAATAATCTCCATCTCCGGAAAATCCTTCTTCAACTGCGCCGCCACGTCATACCGCAACGGCGGAATGTCCCGATTCTCCTTCGGCGACAACCCCTCCAGAATCGCAATCCGCGCATGCACCGTAAAACTCGTGCACCCCGCATCCCGAACCGTACCGACGAAATCACACAACTGCTCGTAACTGTCCCGCCCGTTAATCCCGATCCGATGCTTCACCGTCACCGGAATCGACACCGCATCGCGCATCGCCTTCACACAATCCGCCACCAACTGCGGATGCCCCATCAACACCGCGCCGATCATATTGTTCTGAACACGATCGCTCGGGCAGCCGACGTTGAGGTTCACCTCATCGTAACCGTGCTCCTGCGCCATACGGGCGCAAGCGGCCAGGTCCAGCGGAACACTGCCACCGAGCTGCAGGGCTAGCGGGTGTTCGGCTTCGTTGTGGCGCAGGAAACGCTCGTGATCACCGTTGAGCAGTGCGCCAGTGGTGACCATCTCGGTGTAGAGGAGGGCGTGTTTGGATAGGAGGCGTAGGAAGAAGCGACAGTGGCGGTCGGTCCAATCCATCATGGGGGCGACGCTGAACCGCCGCGATAGCTCTGGTCGGGTATAGCTAGTATTTACGGGGGCTTCAGGCTTTTCGTGATTCATTAATACTGATCTTTTATGCAGCGGTTTTTACCCGGTTTTCATCGTTGTTTGAAGTCGGCTGCTACAACGTAGCAATCGAATTCAGCAATGTAGCAACTCAAAACGGGCACGATCACAGTTCGCAAGCGCAAGGACAATTCGACGACTTACACGGCGCAGATACGGATCAAACGGGACGGCAGTTTATCAGGAAAGCCGGACCTTCGATCACAAGCAGGTCGCCCAGGCTTGGGTCAAGCGTCGGGAGAAGGCGCTGGCGGGGCCTGGTGGCATCGAGCGCGCGAACCTCAAGGGTGGGACGATCAAGAAGATTATCGAGCAGTACCTAGATGAGTACGAGAAAATCGTGAGCGATCCATAAACCCGACCTACCGTATGGCGGAGGTATGAAATCAAGTATCCGAGTCGGATGCAGGCTCCACTTGAGTTTTTACCCCAAACAATCGGTCGGCTATCTGCCGACCTCGCTCCAGCCCTTCAGCGGTCAACCAAATTGATTTGTTCTTGTTCACCGGATTGCTGATAAGGCCATGTTCATATAATCGGCTCATGGTCTCGAAGTCGAACCCTTTCCAAGCATTGCCGTTATCAAAACTGAAGGTTGCCAAAAGGGCAAGCACGGCATCTTCAATCAGTTTATCGTCGTATTCCATGATCGTTGCTCCGCTCGTATTCTTACACTCGCCGTAAACTCCACTAGCCATCAAGATTAGCGCGTTTAACTACGCGATACCGGCAATCAGTTTCTGGGCAGTAAAGCTTTGTAAACCTCAACCGGAGAAGCCGTCGGCAGGTGCTCAGTTGCGTGGCGCAGCCGCGCTTACGGCTCTTGGTAGCCTTCCTCGATGTACCGCTCAAGCTTGCTCAGTTGGGACGCATCATGAGGTGCTGGCTCTGGAAAAGAATAGTGAGAGCAGCATTGAGGATCAAGTCGTGACTTTAAATGTGGAGTTTATGGATCGAATACGATCATCTGGCCATCCAGCGAGTGTTTCGAGGGCTTCCACTTTGAGGCGCTGGATATCCGCTGCAGCAATATTGACCAGCGTCAAGGCAAAGCGGAGGTTAGTGGCGAGCTGGTGATCATAAAATGGGAGTCAGCGTCACCGAAAGGATTATTTTGTTTTTGATTTTTTGATTATAAGCTTGGCGTTTTAAGCGATTTAAAAAATCAGACCGATATCCACAAGAGCGACGATTGGTACTCGGCGCTCGCGGGTAGTTGGGTGTGCGATTGAGTCCGTTTAGATATCCCTAAGTGAACTTTTGTCTTTATGGTTTTTTTGAAATTTCAACCCAGATATATTTATAACGGTAGCGAAGCCATTTGATAATTAGGCTGTCCAGCAGCTGCCGGATTGAACTTTGCTTTCGTAGGTAAAGCATCTTCTCAATATCTTTCTCCAGCTCTTCTTGGTTAAAACAACTCCAAATAGATGGAAGAGTGCTCTCCAGGTTGGCGTGGCAGACGGGAGCGACTTCGGAAAAAAGAATTTCTTTTATTTTCTCTTGGTCAAAATTCTGGACCTCTCTGGCAATAGCTGCATAGTCAACGTCATTATCAACGAATGCATCCGATAGTGCCCACCGTATATAAGATCGCTCCTTTGGAGTTATAAAATGTTCCATCGTGAAAACTCCTCAAACTCCTCGTCGAGCCTATCGGCTGCCATAGAGCCAGCGATGCTACCGGCTATGCTTCCCGCAATAATGATAGCGAACGTACACACGAGTGCCCACGGTCTGCACAGCACCACCGCCTATGATTATATTTTGACGAACTGTTTCAGCCCCAAGCAAATAAACCGGCCCCCGTTTTTTCCGATTCAGTTCGCACCCAATTTAAATTTGATGTTGTTGGACGGCCACCAGGACCACGATGGCGGCGGGGTGTAGCAGCCGGGTTGGTTGGCCGGTGTCGCATCGCAGCGAACGGTGTAACCCTTGTTGTTGATTTCCCTTCCGCCTTCGCCGGTGCCGCGTTCACTGTATGAGGAGCAGCCGCCGAGTAAAACGGTAGTCAAAAGGATCGTTGCATATTTCATAAGTGCCTCCATGCGTGGAACTGATAGCTTAAGCATTAAATCCCGCCGTGCGCGGTTTTTTTTCGTCTCGAGGAAAATGATGAATACAACTCAGGAGGGCCTGAAGGGCAGGATTTCCTTTTTGCAGACCTTCGTACAATCAGCATCGAACGCCCCGATTACTCGGGGCGAATATAAGAATGGTTCTTCGCTATTTAGCTGTTTTCTTTACCGAAAGATTAGGTCGCGGTGAAACAGCTTTCATCACATCATCAATGATCGCCTTACCCATCGCCGTCAGATAGTGCGCGGCCCAGGCGTGACGGTCGGTGTCTCTTTCGAACGCGGCGTCCTGCGCAAGCGCCTTGGCCAAGGACAGCAAGTCAGACGCTTTTAACAATGCTTCGCTGACCGGTACATCCGCACTGACGTGGAACATTGCCAGTTCTGAATCTGGGCAGTAAATGCAGGGGGTAAAGCCGAGGGTTTTAATTTCTGTGGGATCGGTCATATGTCACCTCCGGCGCAGGCGAGGCGGCAGGAGATGTCTAGCGAAGGGGCGTTACGCGACGCGGAATTGCGTTGAAGGGTAGAGCTGAGTTGATACGGATTTGCGCTGTGCATTGTCGAACTCCTTGACATAAGGAGCTGCCACTTTCGTTACCAAGCGAAAGGGTGGCAGCTATGCGCAGGTTGGTAAACCGGGAGTCAAGGAAACCGGCACGCCCGAGGGCGTCCCACGCACAGCCGCCATAACACAAATTCGTAGGCGTAAGCCGCCAGGAATTGTGATTGGACCGCCGTTGCGTAACTCGTCGGGTTACCAAGCCCGGTCGCTGATGTGCAGCGACGTCAGGAGGGTATCCGTCGACGATAAGACCAACAATGAGCTCGCCAGTCCGAAAGCACAGTAAACGTACTCTCTCACGCAACTCTCGGATTTTGCCTACAACTTCATCGAGAGTCACTGGATATTCTGGAAGCTATTCACAGCCGTATTGAAGTGAACCCGAACCGAATCCTTGATTCCGCTGATGCAAGGAGCAGGGAAGGGGAGTGGGTGCACTTTGGGCTGAAAGCGGTAGTGACAGCCGTCGCAGAAATCCCGGAGCAAAGCCCTATCAGCGGGGCTATGCGTGAACTAGCAGGAGCCACCCCGTGAGCCTAATGAGTTACCGAGGCTATACCGCCCGATTTGAATACAGTGATGAAGACGGCGTGTTTGTAGGCCACGTAGCGAATATCAAAGATATCGTCGGTTTTCATGGAGAGTCAGCACGAAAGCTTCGAGAGGCTTTTGAAGAGGCTGTTACTGATTATTTGGAGGTGAGCGCCAGGCTCGGACGCGAGCTGTAAAATTGGTAGCCACCGAAGTCGTCCTCGGTATTGGGGATTGATCGATGCAAACTACACCGTCAATCCCCCGATACGCATGGTCCACCCGCCTACCGAGTAGTCTTCACCCCAGAAACCCCCGCCATCGTCCCACTCCCACAATTCACAAACGAAGAAGTCTTCAACCACCGCTGATCCGGATAATACGAAAACAACAACTGCCCATCCTTCATCGAATCAATCAACCGATGTGCGATCGCTGGCCGTACCGCCGGGCATCCCAGGCTGCGACCAATCCGCCCATTAATCTTTGCCAGTTTCGGGCTGACGTAGGGCGCGCCGTGAATCACGATGGCTCGATCAAACGCGTTGTCGTTAAACCCGGGCTCCAGCCCTTCCATGCGCAGCGAATAGCCGTTTTGCCCGACATAACTGGATTGGGTGCGGTATAAGCCAAGGCTGGTGGCGAAGCTTTCGTTTTGGTTGGAGAAGTTGACGGCCATGTTTTCGCCGCTGTTGCGGCCATGGGCGACGAGTTCATGAAACAGCAATTTGCGCTTCTTTAAATCGAACACCCACAGGCGCTGTTCGGTCGAAGGCAGTGAGTAATCGATGACGGCGAGCCGTTGTACTGGGGCCGAGCCTTGGGCGATTCGACATTGTGAGGCGCGAACGGCCAGACCAATGACGTTGGCGTTAGCACCGGGGGCCGCTTTGGCGAGGGCGGCGGCGAGAGAATCGGCGTAGGCTAGCGGTATTGACGTTACCGTCAGCAGCAGGGCCGAGCATAGAAAGCCAAAGCGGTTTAGCGCCATAGAGATGTCTCATTAAGTTATTTCGAGTTTAGCAGGGCAAACGACAAGTGCTGAACGCACGAGATTAAGGATTATCCATGAGGCAACTATCAAGGTTATTCGTCATAAGCCATGTCTTTTTTATGGGCTTTCTGATCAGCGGCACGGCCGTCGCTGAAACTTCGCCGATCGCGCCGGAAAATCCGTCGATCAGCATGATCGAGGCGATACCCGACGATAACGTCGCCCAGGAGATTCATGCAGTGCTGGAGCCGATGATCTCGGCATTCCCGCCGTTGCAAACCCGGCCGCGTCATCAGCGCATCGACGTTAATCGCGTGGTGCTCGATTTCTATACCCATCGCCAATTCCGTGCGGCCTGGACCAATCCTGATGATGTCGCCCAGTTGCTGAAAAGCCTCAACGACACGCAAATTGATGGCCTGGAGCCTGCGGATTTTCGTGGCGATGATTTGGCCATGGCCCAGGCGTCGATGCAGAACACGGCGCCGACGCCGGCCCAGCAAGCTGCCTTCGACCTCGCGGCCACCCGCACTTACCTCACGGCATTGCTGCAATTGCGCCGGGGCAAGGTCGATCCTGCGCGGCTGGACATGCATTGGAATTTCGACATTACCGGCGCCGACCCTCGGGATGACGTGAATAACTTCTTCATCGCACTCGACACGCATGATGTCGCCCGCGCCTTTGCGCAAGCGCCGCCGCAAGAGGCGGTGTACGTCGGTTTGCGTGAAGCCTTGGCGCAGTTGCGCACGATTCGCGACCGCGGCGGCTGGCCGAAAATCACCGAAGGGCAATCGCTCAAGCCAGGAATGGACGGCCCCGCTGTGGCGCAGTTGCGCGCGCGGTTGGCGGCGGGCGGTTACCTGGATTCGAAACACAGCAAAAACAATGAATACGACGATGCCGTGATCGCTGCCGTGAAGAAGTACCAGACCGAGCAATACCTGGGCGCAGACGGCGTGGCTGGTGCGGCGACCCTTGCGGCGTTGAACGTGCCGGTGCAGGCGCGCATCGATCAGGTGCGGGTCAACATGGAGCGCGCGCGTTGGCTGCTTTATAAGCTGGAGGGCACGTTCGTTATTGTCGATATCGCCGGGTACAAGGTCGCGCTGTATCGCGATGGCCAACCCGTCTGGCGTTCCCGGGTGCAGGTCGGTAAACCGTTTCGCAGCACGCCGATCTTTCAGGCCGAGATTACTTACGTCACGTTCAACCCTACCTGGACCGTGCCGCCAACGATTTTGAAAGAAGATGTATTGCCGAAGATCCTGAGTAACCCAAATTACCTCAGCGCCAACCGGATTCGTCCGCTGGATCGGGAAGGTAATGTGCTGGATCCGGCGACCATCGACTGGAGCCACCCGCAGGGCATTACTTTGCGCCAGGATGCCGGGCCGGAAAACTCGTTGGGCCAGGTGGTCATCCGCTTCCCGAATGACTATGCGATTTACCTGCACGACACACCGCACCGGGAGTTGTTCGCGAAGAACGTCCGCGCTACCAGTTCGGGCTGTATTCGGGTGGAGAACCCATTGCAGTTGGTCGAGTTGCTGTTCAACGATCCGGTGCGCTGGAACAGCGCCGGGATTCAAAAACAACTGGCCAATGGCAAGACCGAGAACATTCGCTTGCCGGTGAAAGTGCCGGTGTTGTTGGCGTATTGGACGGTGGACATGGGCAGCAACGGGCGAGTGGCGTTCAAGCCGGATGTGTATGGCTACGATAATCCAGTGTTGAAAGCGCTGAATTCGCCGGCGAAGTTGCCGGCGCTGGATTTGCAGGCGGCGGTGGGGCAAGTCAGACCGTAACTCTTGCGTAGGCGCTGGGGATTTGTATCAGGCACCATTCCTGAGCAACTGGCCCAGCGTCTCAAGCTCACTTTTCTCCACATCCGAAACCATCACAAAGCGCATGTGGTTTTCCTCCCACGACACCACGTTAAAACCTCGAATCAACCGTGTTTGCGGCGGTTTATCCGCTTCGGTCGTCGGCAGGATAAACACGTTGATGATGTGCTTGGCCCGCGCATAACTCAGCGCCGCCGTGGTCTGGTGTTGCAGATAATCCAGCCGCCCACCCAACAACGGAAACCCTTGCGCCGCGTAATCGAATACCGGTGGCGAGAAGTCGAGTTTGCCGGTGAACCAGGGCTTCACTGTGTGGCGGTCAGACGACACCACATCATTCAAATGCTCGCCCATCAATGAGCGCACATGGCTCGACACCGCCTCATCCATCAGCGGTTGTTCACTGCCAGGCGTTGCCACAAATAGCACCACCGCCAAGGCCAGTGCCGCCGCTGAAAAGGCTGGTGCGAACCATGTCCGCCAGCGTTCGAACGCACTCCGCTGTGGCGCAATGGAAGCCAGCACATTGGCGGTCAACGACGCTGGCGCCGCGTAATACGGCGCGTGCCGTTTCACGCTGTTTATCAGCAACCGCGTCTCATCATGCAGCCGCGCGCACTCGGCACACTCGGCCAAATGCCCGGCTACTTTCGCCGCCGTCACGCTGTCTAGCTCCTTGTCCAGATAGCCATGAACCAGCGTCTGGCAAGCCGTGCAGTCGAGTTCATTCATGATCGTGGATCTTCTGTAATTCGAGCTTGAGCATGGCACGAGCCCGGGCCAGTCTCGACATGACGGTGCCGATGGGAATGTCGACCACCAGGGCGATGTCCTTGTAGGGCAGGTCTTCGAGCTCCTTCAGAATTATTACCTCGCGAAACGCTGGCGGCAGGGCGCTCAGGGCTTGCTGGATCAGCACCGCGTTTTCCGTGTGAATGGCCAGCAGTTCCGGGGTTTGGCTGTGGCTCAGCGCCGGTTCGTCGTCGATGAGTTCATCGTTGATAGCGACCCAGCGGTGGCCGGCCGATGCCTTGAGCCAGGTGTAGCTTTCGTTACGCACGATGGTCAGGAACCAGGCCTTTGGATTGCCATCGGCGAAGCGGTGCAAAAACCGAAAGGCGCGCAGCGCACTTTCCTGCACGACATCGCGCGCGGCGCTGTCGTTACCGGTGAGCCAGCGCGCGAGGTTATAGGCCGCGTCCATGTGGGGCGCAAACAGTTCCTCAAATCGCTTCATAGTGTTTTCCGCACCGTCCCACTCCTGTAACTGTGATTCACGGTGTTTTATTCCCGGGAAAAAATTTATTTTTCGACGCGGAATAAAGACTTGTCCTACCCGGTTGTACCTCGTGTCAGCTACTTCACTGTAGTCCGCCAACGAGGGCATACCGATGGACATTCAATCAAAACATCAACGCCGTACCGACGGTCCGCTGAACCCCGACCGCAGGACGCTGCTCAAGTGTTCCGCATGGGCCGGGGCCGGGGTGATCTGGGCTTTGAGCGGCGGCGTTCCCCGGGCCTTTGCGCTGGACAGTTTCGGCAACGTCACCGACCCCATGGCACTGGCCAGCACGTTTCACTTTGTGCAGATCAGCGACTCGCACATCGGCTTCAACAAAGAGGCCAACCCGGAGCCGGTGAAGACTTTGCAAGTGGCCATCGACAAGGTCATCGCGTTGCCGAAACGGCCGGCGCTGATCCTGCACACCGGCGACATCACCCACCTGTCCAAAGCCGAAGAGTTCGACACCGCTGCGCAATTGCTCAAGGGCCTGCCGTCCACCGTGCACTACGTGCCGGGCGAGCACGACACGCTCGACGAGGGCGGCGGCAAGCTCTATCTCGAACGCTACGGCAAGGGCACCAAAGGCAACGGCTGGTACAGCTTCGATGATCACGGTGTGCATTTCATCGCGCTGGTGAATGTCTTCAACTTCCAGGCCGGACGCGAAGCGAACCTGGGCGCTGATCAACTCGCCTGGCTGGCCGACGACTTGCGCGCCGTGAGCACCAGCACGCCGATCGTGGTGTTCACCCACATTCCGTTGTGGACGATTTATCAGCCATGGGGCTGGGGCACCGAGGACGGCGACCAGGCGATTGCCATGCTGCGCAAGTATGGATCGGTGACGGTGCTGAACGGGCATATCCACCAGGTTATCCAGAAGGTCGAAGGCAACATCACCTTCCACACCGCTCGCGGCACGGCTTATCCACAACCCGCACCGGGCACGGCGCCGTCACCGGGGCCGATGACGGTCGCGGCGGATCAACTGCGCAATTACCTGGGCGTCACTGATGTGCGCGCGACACAGGGCGAGCATCCGCTGGCGCTGATCGATTCGACATTGGTTTAAGGGGAGGGCGCGAGGATGAAAAAGCTATTGCTGACGATGGTGTGTCTGATGCTGTCGATGCCGGTGTGGGCTCAGGATGTGAAAATCGATATCAAGGAATTCATGTTCGGACCCAAGGACATGACCGTAGCGGTCGGGACCAAGGTGACGTGGGTGAACGATGACGAAATCCCGCACACGGTGGCGGAAACCCACAAGGTGTTCCGCTCGGGGGCGCTGGACACCAATGACAGCTTTTCCTACGTGTTCAACACGCCGGGGGAGTTTGAATATTTCTGCTCGCTGCATCCGCAGATGATCGGGAAGATTGTGGTTAGCCAGTGATAGGGAGTACCACTGAACATTGTGGGAGCGAGCTTGCTCGCGATAAGGCCAGACCAGTCAATATGGATGTTGAATGTAAGACCGCTATCGCGAGCAAGCTCGCTCCCACAGGGAAAGTGTGAAGCTTAAAGATCCAGCCCTTCCTGGATCACCGACAGCAGATTCACCTCAGTCAAAGCCACCGCATCCGGTTGCTGCCCGGATTGCTCGATCGACTGTAACCACCACTGGCTTTCACCGTGCTCGTTGACGGTTCGCAGCAAGGGAATCTCTTTGCCCTTGAGATGAATCTCGACCCGGCCTGCGCCGTCGGCTGTGAAGCGCACGATCGGTACGAAAGTGAGGCTGTGGTGGTTGCCTTCAATCACCAATTGGTCGATGGAGTAGGCGTAAGTCGCGCCTTCAGGATGGCGCTCGAAAACATGCGTGGGATTACGCCGGATGCTCAGGCCAGCCTCAAGCAGCGGCTTCAGCCACGCTTCGATCTGGTGATACATTGCGTACACTTCGCCCGGCCAACTGTCGATCGCCTGATCGGTGCCGCTGGTTGCGTCGAAGCCGGAATGCCGGGTCTCTCTCAGTTTTGCGGCGAGCTCGTCTGCCCTACTCATGTCAATTCCCTGTCGTGATGTAAGAGTGATCATAGCGTTATCAAGGTAATGCACGTTTTGCCTTGCGTCATGCGATTGAAACACCCGGATGACAAAACAACCCCTGGCCGATCGTCGGCCTAGGACTCAACCAATCATCATTCCCAAGGAGTGGGTATATGAAAAAGCTTTACGCAGCCCTCGCGATCCTCGCGATAACGTTCGGCAACATCGGGCTGAGCAGTGCTCGGCAAACACACCAAGGCAAAGCGCCTGTCGAGTCAGTGGCAGGAGTATTCGATTACTACCTGCTGACGCTGTCCTGGTCGCCGACCTTCTGCCTGACCCACAAAGACGACGTGCAGTGCTCCGGCAAAGGCTACGGCTTTGTGCTCCACGGCCTCTGGCCGCAATTCGCGAAGGGCGGCTGGCCGGAGTCGTGCCCGCCGATGGTGGCGTTGTCACCGGCCGAACGCACCCAAGGGCTGACGCTGTTCCCTACGCCGAAGTTGCTTGAACATGAATGGCCCAAACACGGCACTTGCAGCGGTCTCGGTGCGACGGGTTATCTGGATGCGGCGGACAAAGCGGTTGCTGCCGTGAAAGTCCCCGAGCAACTTCAACCTTTCAGCGGCACGCATTACTTCACGGCGCAGAAAATCAGCGACCTGTTCCGCGAGAGCAACCCTGGGATTCCGGCGGACGGTATTGCTGTGTTGTGCAGTGGCCCGGAGTTGTCGGAAGTGCGGGTGTGCATGGGCAAGGATCTGGAGTTCGGCGCGTGCGGGAAGGGCGTGAAGACCCAATGCCGCGCGGGAGATATCCGGGTTCCGCCGTCGCGCTGATATCGCCTAATTAAAACGCAAAACCTGTGGGAGCGAGCTTGCTCGCGAAAGCGGACCTACATTCAGCACCCATGTTGGCGGGTCTGACCTCATCGCGAGCAAGCTCGCTCCCACAGGAAAGTGGTGATTCTTAGTTCTTGATAATGCCGGTTTTTTTGAAGCCGGCATTTGAACAAATCCCCCACATCCCTCATCCTTGCGCGCTAATTCAATGGATTGTCAGAAAAGCCTGCAAGGAGCTTGTGCATGAGCGGAAAACCCGCTGCCCGCCTCACCGACCCCACCGCTTGCCCGCTACCGGGACACGGCACCAATCCCATCGCCAGCGGTTCGCCCAATGTGAACTTCGATGGCCTGGCCGCTGCGCGCATGACCGACAAATCGGCTTGCGGCAGTCCGATCACCGGCGGCGTGTCCGCCACGGTATTTATCAATGGCTTGAACGCCGCCACCCTCGACAGCGTAGGTGGCCACGGCAATGTGGTCATTGGTGGTTCAGGCACAGTGATTATTGGCGATACCGTGGTCAGTGCTCCGTTCACCGGTCTATTGCCGATGCCGGTCAACTTCACCGACAAGTTGAAACTGGTGAACGCGACGACCGGCGAGCCGATGCCGAATCATCCCTACATGATTCAGCGTGCGGATGGCCGCCAAGAGCATGGAGTGTCTGACGCGTCGGGGTTCACCCACACGATCAGTTCGCACCTTCCTGAAAGCATCAAGCTGTTTTTGGAGGAGTGAGGCATGGCGGGTGAAACGGTTACGTGCGCTAAAGGCAATACGTATAAGCAGCAAAGTGAACATACGCTGACGGACAAGAAGGATGTCAGTGAAAAGACTGTGCCGATTGAGAGTACCAAGGCAATTGTTATTTTTGTGGGCGGGGCTGGGGATAAGGAAAGTTACTATTTCTCAGGTCCTTTCCGAAATGTTCTCCAGGCACGGACATCGTTCGATAAGCGTACTAATACCTTGAAAGACGAGGGGAAGTATAAGTCTGACTGGGTTGGCTACAATGATGTCAGAGGCAAAAAAGATATTCAGAAAAATGTGTTGGCTTTAATTCCGTACAAGAGCTGCCCGGTATATATTGTCGGGCATAGTCTGGGTGGTTGGAACGGTGCCCATCTGACGAAAATAATGTCGGATTGGGGTTATAAAATAAAAATGTTGATCACCCTGGATCCTGTTGGTGAGGGTGCTTTAGTCTGGTTTGGCTCTGATATCTATATGGATAAACCCTCTCCCGTTGCTGAGAACTGGATTAATGTAAAGGCGACGCCTTCGACACCGGATGACTCAGATGGGGTAGCGGACTTTGGTGAAAAATGGATTATTGATTGCGGCCCTTCCATAAATGCCAATATAGATGCAAATCATTATAATGCTAATGCGTTGTTTGTTAAGCCAATCTCGGGAGCGAAATCTGCTAGCGACTTGCTATTTGAGTCGATAATGAAGGAGTTTTCATAATATGAAAAATTCTTTCATTCTATTACTGCTTGTCCTGGTTTCTTCTTGTGCCAAGGATCATGGAATGCCAGCTGCCAATCTGAGCTATGTGTCCATTGAACGAGAAGATCAATCCTCTCTATATGATATTCACTACAGGTCAGACATTAACTTTTTGGATCTGTTTGGCAAGGGTGAAAGTGAGGGCGTCGCATCTGCCATACTTGAATGTGCACTTGGCGATGACCAGGATATTTCCGTGGAGCGTTTTCGGCAGCTTTCAGCGTATGGGGTGATTGAGACGGATCAGGTCAAAACGGATGGGCAGAGTTATCGTTATGTTACGAGTGCTTTTTTTAAGAGGACTATAAAAAATGGCACTGGAGATGATGACTTATCTATAAAGGAAATAAATTCAATTCTTTCGAATAAGAGTAGTGTTCCTTGCAAAGCTGTACTCACAGCTTATGGCTATAAGCCTTATTACTCAAATGTTATGAATGTTCCCGTGGCTGATCTGCTGCGCGAGGTCAATAAACCATGAGTCAGTTGCGTTTATTCGTGATTGTAGGGCTTGCCAAGAATGAAGATCTTAATATGTCTGCTTTTAGCTATGATGTGCTCGTCTTGCGCTAAAGAGCATAATAAGTCATCTGCTACTGTAGAGTTTTTGTCAGTCAAACGGGAGGGAGGACTTCAACTGTACGATATCAGTTTCAGTTCCAATATTAATCTTCAGGACCTTTATGGGCGAGGAGAAGGGCTGGGGCAGGCTTCAACTAATCTTATCTGCGCGTTGGAAAATGACAGTGATTTTTCAGTTGGCAACACGATAGAACGCTCCGCGTATGGTTTGATAGAGAAGAGCGCTTCCGGTCATGTTCAGGGCGCATTCAGTTATGTCACCCGTGCCTTTTTGAGCGAAACACGCAATAAAGGCACGTCTCGGAGAAATCTTTCGGTGGATGAGTTGAACTCGATTCTGGCGACTAAAACAGATATTCCATGCAAAGTCGTCATCACCGCATACGGTTACAAACCGTACTATTCGAATACCATGCACATCCCAACCGCCGATCTCCTTCGCGAAATCAACAAGCCAAGATCCAAATGACGAAAACCCGGAGGTGCAATCTTCAACCCCGCGCCTCCCCGCTCAACGCCTCCTTCAAAAACTCCACCAACCCGCGCTGTAACCCGGTCAACGTGCCCTCGCGACTCACCAACGCCAACTCCGAAGACGGCAACTCAGGCAAATCCGTACACACCGTATGCTCCGGCAGCACCGCCGACTCCGGCAATACGGAAATCCCCAATCCCGACGCCACCGCCGCTTGAATCCCGGTCAAGCTATGGCTGCCGAACGCCACGCGCCACGACCGCTGAGCCTTATCCAGCAAGCGAATCGCCCGTTGTCGGTAAATACAGCCCTGCGGAAACAACGCCAACGGCAACACTCCATTAGCTGAATCCACCCCGGCACCTTTCACCCACACCAACACTTCCGGCCAGGACGCCCAGCAGGGACCGCTGTCTGGTTCGCGTTTGATTAGGGCGATGTCGATGTCACCGGCGTCGAGTTTCTGCTTGAGGTCGAGGCTCATGCCGCTGATCGTTTCCAGTCGTGCATGCGGTTTCGCCTGGTTGAACCCGGCGAGTAGCGTGGCCATGCGTCGGGCGTCGAAGTCTTCCGGCACACCGAGGCGCAGGATCTCCAGATCGACGTCGCTGGCCAGCGCTTGTACCGCCTCCGAAGACAGCGCCAGCAAGCGCCGGGCGTAACCAATCAACCGTTCGCCATGTTCGGTGACGCTGACGTTCTGCCCAGTGCGGTCGCGAATCAACAGCGGGTGGCCGATCAGCTCTTCCAGTTTGCGCAACTGTTGGCTGACCGTGGATTGGGTCCGGTGCACGCGCTCGGCGGCACGAGTGAAGCTGCCTTCGTCGACCACGCAGACGAAGCTTTTGAGCAGTTCGAGATCGAGCATGGCGGATCTCCTGATATTCGATTTTCAACTGAGTTAGCGGTATAGATTTAATTTCACACTATCACCAAGCGCTCATAAGCTGAAGCTCTCATCTCAGAGGATCTTTCCCATGACGCTCCAGCACACCCCGCGCCCCGAGTGGCTGACCTTCGACTGCTACGGCACGTTGATTCAATGGGACGAAGGCCTGAAAGCCGTGGTCGCCGAGATTTTGCGTGACAAGGGCGATCACTCGGTCGATGTAGATCGCCTGATCGCGGTGTACGACCGCCATGAACATCGGCTGGAGCAGATGCCGCCGCACCGGTCGTTTCGCCAGTTGAGCACCCAGGGTTTGCAACTCGCCCTGGAAGAGCTGGGGTTGGCGAGTCTTCCCGAAGACAGTCAGCGCTTGGCCGGGGCGATTCCGCGAATGCCACCGTTTCCCGAAGTGATCGAGACCCTGGCACGGCTCAAGGCAATGGGTTTCAAGCTGTGCATCGTGTCCAATACCGATGACGACATCATCGCCGGCAACGTTGCGCAACTCGGTGGGCATATTGATCGGGTTATCACGGCGCAACAGGCTGGCGCTTACAAACCCAATCCAAGGCTGTTTGACTACGCTCATGAACAGCTGGGCGTGCGCCGTGATCAGGTGGTGCACATCTGCGCCAGTCCGATGCTGGACCACACCGCCGCGCGGGACATGCAGTTCCGCTGCGTCTGGATCGACCGCGGCACCGGTCGGCATTTGCTGCCGGACTATCGACCCGATGCGATCTTGAGCACGCTGGATCAGGTCGTGCCGTTATTCACTTCACTTGGCTGGTAACTCACGGAGTCGTTATGGCACACACCCTTGCAGGCAGTTCCCGTCCGGTACGTTACGCCGAGCTGAATCTGGATTCGAAGGCTGCAATCATTGCTCGCACGGAATTGGCGGCGTGTTTTCAACTGGCGGCGCTGCACGGTTTGGAGGAGGGCATCTGCAACCATTTTTCGGCGATGGTGCCGGGGCGCGATGACCTGTTTTTTGTGAACCCTTACGGCTATGCGTTTGCCGAGGTCAGCGCCGAGAACCTGCTGGTGTGCGACTTCCACGGCAATGTTGTGGCGGGTGACGGGCAGCCCGAGGCGACCGCGTTCTACATCCATGCGCGGCTGCATAAACAACTGCCGCGGGTGAGAGTGGCGTTTCACACCCACATGCCGAATGCCACGGCGCTGTGTTTGCTGCAAGGTCCACCGCTGCTGTGGCTGGGGCAGACTGCGTTGAAGTTTTATGGGCGCACGGCAGTGGACGAAGACTACAACGGCCTGGCCCTCGATGAGTCCGAAGGTGACCGGATTGCCAGCGTGATGGGCGATGCTGATATCCTGTTCCTGAAGAATCACGGTGTGATCGTTGCCGGGCCCACCATCGCTGAGGCCTGGGATGATTTGTATTACCTGGAGCGTGCTGCTCAGGTGCAATTGCTGGCGATGGCGAGTGGGCGTGAGCTCAAACCGGTGCCGCACGAAATTGCCCAGCGGGCGTATGAGCAGATGCGATTGGGGGATGCCGAGAGTGCGCGGGCGCATTTGCAGAGCGCGATGCGGCGGTTGGCCCGGTAGGTTTTGCGGTGACTGGGCGGGCCTCTTCGCGAGCAGGCTCGCTCCCACAGGGAGATTTGTGGACGACACCGATCCAATGTGGGAGCGAGCCTGCTCGCGAATGCGGTCCCCCCAATCTCAGCCTGCTTGAACCGGCAACCCCAACGCTACCAAATCCCTCCGCAGTTGCGCCGCGTCGAAGAACTGGATCGCATGAAACCCCTCGCGCTGCGCCCCATCGATGTTCGGCCGGTGATCATCAATAAACACCGCACGACTGCAATCAACGTCATAACGTGACGCCAACAACTGGAAAATCTCCGGCGAAGGCTTGATCACGCCCTCGGCGCCCGACACCAGAATCCCTTCGAAACGCTGCAAGAACTCAAAACGCTCAAGGGCGATCGGAAATGTTTCGGCGGACCAGTTGGTCAGCGCCAGCAGCCGGATGCCGTTGGCGTGCAGTTCATCAAGAATGGTCACGGTGTCTTCGATGGCACCGTCGAGGGTTTCTTCCCAGCGTTCGCGGTAGGCGCGGATCAGCGCTTCCTGGCCAGGATGCCGGGCGATGGCTTCCTCGATGGCTTCCTGCCAGGTCCGGCCCTTGTCCTGTTGTTCGTTCCAGGCCGTGTTGCAAACCTCCGAGAGGAAGGTTTCCATCGCCCCTACGTCGTCACCGAACAATTTTTTGTAAAGGTTTCTGGGGTTCCAGCGGATAAGTACATTGCCGAGATCGAAAACGGCGGTATTGATGGCGACCGGGTGAGACTGAGCACTCATGTTTTCCTCCATGGGTAAACCTGCGGGACAGGTCCTGAGGCCTTTGATCCTAGCAGAGCGGGTTTCCCATTGGCTCCCGACAACCCCGTAGACTAAGCTCACAAAAAATAAGGGCTTTGGGCCTTCGCCCGTGCCGTGCCCTTCAGGAAACACCTTTGCCTATTCCCATTCACGACTCGCACCACGCCCCCGGCGCCCTGAAACGCTTGCCTTTGCTCAAGGCCGCAGCGTTTTTTATCGCGGCGGTGTGCTTGTGCCTGTGTGGTTTGCTGTACCTGCAACTGGAGCAATCGCGACGCCATGACCTGGCGTTGGCAGAAGTCGCGTCGTCGAACCTGACCCGGGCCATGGCGCAGCAGGCCGAAGACACGTTCATGAAGGCTGATCTGGTGCTGACCAGCCTGGCCGACTGGATTCAGGCCGACGGTTACGACGCGACCCAATTGCCGCGTCTGCACAAAACCTTTGTGCAGCGGGTGCAAGCCTTGCATCAATTGCATGGGATTTTCCTGTTCGACAAACAGGGGCAATGGATCGTGAACTCGTTCCAGGACTTGCCGCGTGGCTCGGGTGTATCGGACCGCGAGTACTTCAAATTCCACCAGCAAAACGTTTCGTCCCTGGCGCACATCGGCCCGGCTATCCGCAGTCGCGAGAACGGTGAGTGGATCATTCCGGTGACCAAGCGCGTCAACGACAAGGATGGCAACTTCCAGGGCGTGTTGCTGGCCGGGATCAAGATGGCTTACTTCGATCAGTTCTTCAAAAGCTTCAGCATCGATGAGCAGGGCACGATGTTTCTGGCGCTCACGGACGGCACGTTGCTGGCGCGGCGACCGTTCGTGGATTCGCAGATCGGCACGTCGCTGGCCCAAGGTGCGATTTTTCAAAGGCACTTGCCGAGCGCGAATTCCGGCAATGCGATGATCAATTCGGTGGTCGATGGTACGGTGCGTCTGTATGGCTACCGTCAACTGGAAGCGTATCCATTGGTGGTGTCGGCGGCCTCGTCAAAGGACGCGATTCTCCAGGACTGGTACGCGACGGCGTTTCAATCGAGCGTCATCGTCGCCCTGGTGATATTGGGTGTGGGGCTGTTCGGCTGGGTGTTCATTCATCAGGTGCGCGACGGTGGGCGGATCGAAGCCGATCTGCGCCAGGCCCAGGAAGCGCTGGAGCTGATCGCCACCCATGACAGCCTGACCGGTTTGGCCAACCGACGGCTGTTCGAGCGGGCGCTGGACATCGAGTTCGGTCGCGGTTCCCGACAGGCGAGCCCGCTGAGCCTGGTGATGCTCGATATCGATTTCTTCAAACGCTACAACGACACTTACGGTCATGTGGCGGGGGACCATTGCCTGGCCGAAGTGGCCCGGGCGCTGAAGAGTTGCTGTCATCGCAAGGCCGATCTCGCGGTGCGCTATGGCGGTGAAGAGTTTGCAGTGTTGCTGCCGGACACCGACATTCACGGTGCACTGGTCATCGCCGAGCAAATTCGCCGCAGTGTCATGGACAAAAACATCACCCACAGCGGTTCGCCCACCGGGTACGTGACCGTTAGCCTGGGTTGCTATGCATTTGTGCCGACCGGACGCGACAGCATCGAAGTTTTCATCCAGCGCGCAGACGCCGCGCTGTATCAGGCCAAGCACTCCGGACGAAATCGTTCGGCGGTGCTGTCGCTGGAGGGTGGCGTCGAGGCATTGATGCGTTCGGATCGCTGAATAGGTAAAAAGACAGGTCCTGTTCCCGACCTTCAAGATTAGAAGCTGCCTTTTCGCGTTCAACTGCCCGTGCCACCGCCAGCTCCGCCCGTCCCGCCACCGGGCGCTCCGGTGCCACCGCCCGCGCCAGAACCGCTGGTCCCGCCGTTGCTGCCATTGACGCCCGAGCCTGTGCTCGATGAGTTGGTGCCGTTATTGGTTTCTTTACCACCGGACGGTGCGCCGGGCGTGCTGTTGGGTGGCAGTGTCGAGCCGCTGACTCCGCCGGATTTGGTGCCGGTGGCGTCAGGGGCATCGTTGGCTGCATAGCTGGCCAGCGGCGCGGCGCACAGCAAACCAGCCAGCAGCAAGGAGGTGATTTTGGTCGTGATCATGGTACGTCTCCAGAATTGAGTCGCTACCTGATATTGGTGTTCGGGTGGGCGCGGTTGGTGCCGGCAAGATGACGAATGGCGACCTTCCACTGTGGGAGCGGGCTTGCTCGCGAAAGCGTCGGCACATCCAACATTGATGGCGAATGGCATACCGCTTTCGCGAGCAAGCCCGCTCCCACATTAAATTGTGGTGTCAGTGAGGGCTGTATTCGGCGAGTTTCTTTTCCAGATGCTGCCGAACCTGTGGCCACTCATCATCGATGATGCTGAACCGCACCGAGTTGCGCTTGCGTCCATCCGGCATGATCCGTTCGTGGCGCACGATGCCTTCCTGCTGCGCGCCGAGCCTGAGGATCGCGTTGCGTGACTTCTGGTTGTTTTCATCGGTGGTGAATTGCACGCGCACGCAATCGAGCACTTCAAAGGCGTGGCGCAGCATCAGGTATTTGGCTTCGGTGTTGACGAAGGTTTTCTGCCAACTGGCGCCGATCCAACTGCTGCCGATTTCGAGCTTGCGATTGAGTCGGTCGACTTTCCAGAAGCGTGTCGAGCCGATGACCTTGCCGGTGTCCTTGAGCACGATGACGAATGGCAGGACAGTGCCAGCGTCGCGCCCATCAAGGGCTCTTTTCAGGTAGCTGTCGACGGTGGTCGGGGAGGGCACGACGGTCACCGTCAGGTTCCACAGTTCACCGTCCCCGGCTGCCTCGACCAAGGCGTCGGCATCGGTGTATTGCAGGGGGCGCAGGAGGATTCTGTGGCCTTCGAGGCTGGTTTCCATGAGTCGCTATTCTCGGCAAATCGGCTAGGGCGTTGGACGCCTATTACGCCGCAGATTACTTCCCGGGCGCAACCACCAGAACGGGCTGCTGTCACAACCTGGACACCTCGCTGCCAGGAGCCTCGGCCGATGAAGAATTTGCGAATCGCGACGTTCAACGTCAACGGCCTGCGGGCCCGACTGCCCAACCTGCTGGCCTGGCTGGCGCGAGAACAACCGGACATTGTTTGCCTGCAAGAACTCAAGTCCGTCGACAGTGCGTTCCCCGCCGCCGAGCTGGAAGCGGCCGGTTACGGTGCGATCTGGCAGGGCCAGTCCTCCTGGAACGGTGTCGCAATTCTGGCCCGGGACGCGCAGCCGCTGGAGAGTCGTAGCGGCTTGCCCGGCGACGACAGCGACACCCAGAGCCGCTACCTCGAAGCTGCGGTGCACGGGGTTTTGGTGGGGTGTCTGTATTTGCCCAACGGTAACCCGCAACCGGGGCCGAAGTTCGATTACAAATTGGCCTGGTTCGAACGATTGATCAGTTATGCACAGGCCCTTCAAGTCAGCGAGCATCCGGTGGTCCTGGCCGGCGACTACAACGTGGTGCCCACCGACCTCGACATCTACAACACGCGCTCCTGGCTCAAGGACGCGTTGCTGCAACCCGAGAGCCGTGAGTGTTATCAACGATTGCTGGATCAGGGCTGGACCGATTCCCTGCGTCATCTCTATCCCGAGGATCGTCTCTACACGTTCTGGGATTATTTCCGACAGCACTGGCAGAAAAACTCCGGGTTGCGCATCGATCATCTGCTGTTGAATCCGGCGCTGAGTCCGTACCTGCAAGAGGCCGGTGTCGATGCCTGGGTGCGCAACGAGCCTCATGCCAGCGACCATGCGCCGACCTGGATCCGGTTGGGCACGCGTAAGCGGCGTTGATATTACGTCGACGGCGATTGGCGAAATCAATTGTCGGTCACAGGGCTTTTTCCCTTATATATGGCGCCCATCGGCGGAGTGATCCGCGGCCCCGCACATAAGGACTGAGCAATGAGCGAGTCACGCCTGAAGAATCTGAACCTGTATTTGCAACGCCTGGGTTTCAACGCACCCCCCGCGCCCACTCTGGAAACCTTGCGTCAACTTCAGCTGCGCCACACTGGTGCTTTCCCGTTTGAGAATCTCACGACGTTATCCGGCGAACCGGTACTCATCGATTTACCTTCGATTGAGCAGAAAGTCCTGCATCAGGGCCGTGGTGGCTACTGCTATGAACTGAACAACTTGTTCCTCTCGCTGCTGCAGGAACTGGGCTTCGACGCGCGCGGCATCAGCGGCCGTGTGGTGATGGGCCAGCCCGAAGGTGCATGGACGGCGCGTACCCACCGCTTGAGCCTGGTGATCCTGGACGGCGTGCGCTACATCACCGACGTCGGCTTTGGCGGCATGGTGCCTACCGCACCGCTGAAACTCGATAGCACCGACGAACAACTCACCCCCCACGAACCCTATCGCATCGAACAACATGTCGACGGCTACACCCTTCGCGCAAAGGTCGCTGATGAATGGCGGGCGATGTATATCTTTGACCTGCAACGCCAGGAAGACATCGATTACACCGTCGGCAATTGGTATGTCTCGACGCATCCTGAATCGTCTTTCGTCAAACAGTTGATGGTGGCGCGTACCGGGGAAGGGTGGCGCAAGACGCTGAACAACGGCAGCTTTGCGCTCCACCGGATAGGCAGCGAGAGCGAGCGGCGCCAAGTGACGGATATAGATGAATTAACCGGGTTGCTGCAAAGCGAGTTCGGGATTCAGGTGCCGATCAATGACCGGTTGCGGCTGGTGCTTGCGCGTTTGATTGAGCCGAAAGAACTAGCCTGATCGAGTCTGCTTTGCGTCGGTTGGTCGTCGCCAGGCGCTTCAGGGATCCTCTGCATACGCATCGACGCCGATGTAAAAGTAGTCGATGGCTGGCCATGATTTCCGATCATGGATCAGCGTCTCTCCTGAGCCCATCGTGATGGAATAACCAATGTCGGTCTGCTTGTCTCGATAGAAATGTGCTGTCGATTCCCATATGCAACACACTCGCTCGAGGGCGGGCTGGCCAAATTGTTGCTTGAGGTATTTTTCAGCTTTAGAGGCGTTTTCCCCCGATACACGGTAGCTGGCCGAGAACGGCTGTCCCTGACGATCGATTGACTGCTGACAGCCCTGAAACTCGATAAACCCGGGCTTGTCGCTGAGCTTTGCCAAGAAGTCGTCACACGCGAGCTCGGCCTTGGCGCCGCTGGCGAAGAGCATTAACAGGGCAGCCAAAAGCCTTAACAGTGATGGACGTTTCAATTCTTTCCCTGCCTGTAAATCACCACACCATTTCCTTTGGATACCGCCCAGACACCAATGCCGGGCGGTGAGGTTGTTATCTACGGCCGGACATCCGGCTCCATCACCCGATGGATTTCGCTGAGGGCGTCAGCGAGTTTTTTCTCCAGACATTTCAGGTCGGTCGCCGTTACGCCTTTTTTGAGATGGCCGCCGCTGGCACCGCTGTGTGGCGCGGCCTTCGGGGCTTGTCCCTTATCGCTGAGCAATACCTGACGCAACGTATTGTTGATCACCGTCTGATACCCAAAGCCCTCGTTCTCCGCGAGCGTACGAGCCGCCTCGATCACGGCATCATCCAGCATGATGGTGATGCGGGTCTTGCCTTTGCTGGAAGCAATCGCCCCGCGCTTGGCGTTACTGAAGTCGTACTCGTCTTTCATGGTCATGCCTCCCTGTATTGGTGGCGCTCGTTTTTGGTAGCGGTGCGCGCGGAAATAATTCGAACGAAATTCGGGTCACGCCAGGTGTAGGCAACCACCAGCACACGTCCTTTGGCATCCTGTCCCAGGATGATCCAGCGTTGTTCATCGTGATCGCAGTCTTGCAAGGTCAAGGCTCGCTCGTCATTGAATACGGTTTCGGTCTCGGCCAGGCTGACTCCCCTATGCTTGAGTTTATTGGCTGCATTCTTTGCTTTGTCGTACTGAATTTCGAATGGCTTCATTATGCATACTTTATATGTATAAAAAAGAGGGCATCCGTGCCGGCGGTCGCCA
Organism: Pseudomonas sp. NPDC087342; assembly: GCF_044744265.1. Taxonomy (NCBI): domain Bacteria; kingdom Pseudomonadati; phylum Pseudomonadota; class Gammaproteobacteria; order Pseudomonadales; family Pseudomonadaceae; genus Pseudomonas; species Pseudomonas sp. NPDC087342. Next base: position 29,546 of record NZ_JBIUXZ010000024.1, on the reverse strand, counting down.
TGAAGGCAAAAGACTAGCGGGGGGTTGTGCAGGGATGGATGTATTGCAAGGTTTTTGCTGGCTCAAGTGCACTGTTCAACGAGCAGGATGAACAGATGTCCATAATTTGACTGGTCAGTTGTATACAACTCTATAGACATTTGTCCTGAGTCTTGCATACAGTGTGCGCATAACAAAAACCAGGGAACCCCCCAACCATGAAAACGCCCCATGTTTCACACCAACGGCCCGAGGATGAAAACCTTGGGATCGGCGCGAATATGGCTTACGGCCTGCAACACGTTCTGACCATGTACGGCGGCATCGTCGCGGTACCCTTGATCATCGGCCAGGCGGCCGGGCTCTCACCGGCGGACATCGGTTTGTTGATTGCTGCTTCATTGTTTGCGGGGGGCCTGGCGACATTGCTGCAGACCCTCGGATTACCGTTTTTCGGTTGTCAGTTGCCGCTGGTGCAGGGCGTGTCGTTCTCTGGCGTCGCGACCATGGTGGCAATTGTCAGCAGCGGCGGGGAGGGTGGCTTCCAGTCGATCCTCGGCGCGGTGATAGCTGCCTCGCTGATCGGTTTGCTGATCACGCCGGTGTTCTCGCGAATTACCAGGTTCTTCCCGCCGCTGGTCACGGGCATTGTGATCACCACCATCGGCCTTACGCTGATGCCGGTGGCCGCACGTTGGGCCATGGGCGGCAACAGCCACGCCCCGGACTTCGGCAGCATGGCGAACATCGGTCTGGCGGCAGTGACCCTGGTATTGGTGCTGCTGTTGAGCAAGGTCGGCAGTGCGACCATCTCGCGTCTGTCGATCCTGCTGGCCATGGTCATCGGCACGGTGATCGCGGTATTCCTCGGCATGGCAGACTTCTCGTCCGTCACCCAAGGCCCGATGTTCGGCTTCCCGACACCGTTCCACTTCGGCATGCCGACCTTCCACTTCGCCGCGATCCTGTCGATGTGCATCGTGATCATGGTGACCCTGGTGGAAACCTCCGCAGACATCCTTGCGGTGGGCGAGATCATCGGCACCAAAGTCGACTCAAAACGCCTGGGCAATGGTCTGCGCGCTGACATGCTGTCGAGCATGATCGCGCCGATCTTCGGCTCCTTCACCCAAAGTGCTTTCGCCCAAAACGTCGGGCTGGTGGCGGTGACCGGCATCAAGAGCCGCTTCGTGGTCGCCACTGGCGGCATCTTCCTTGTGATCCTCGGCCTGTTGCCGTTCATGGGCCGGGTCATCGCCGCTGTGCCGACGTCGGTACTCGGTGGCGCCGGCATCGTACTGTTCGGCACCGTGGCGGCCAGTGGCATTCGTACGCTGTCCAAGGTCGACTACCGCAACAACGTCAACCTGATCATCGTCGCCACCTCCATCGGCTTCGGCATGATCCCCATCGCCGCACCGAACTTCTACGACCACTTCCCGAGCTGGTTTGCGACGATCTTCCATTCGGGCATCAGCTCGTCGGCGATCATGGCCATCGTGCTGAACCTGACCTTCAACCACTTCACCACCGGCAACTCGGACCAACAGTCAGTGTTTGCGGCCGGCACCGAACGCGTCCTGCGCTACCAGGACCTGGCGGCGTTGCGCGAGGGGGATTACTTCAGCGAAGGCAAACTGCATGACTGCGACGGCAAGGAAATCCCGGTCATCGAGGCCGACCATGGGCATGCAGAGCCACGGTCGACGCATTCGAAAAGTGGGGAGCATGTCTGACGGCTGTATTTGCTAAATAAAAAGGGCTGTAGATCAAAAGATCGCAGCCTTCGGCAGCTCCTACGCGCCTGTGGGCGCCGCCGAAGGCTGCGATCTTTTGACTTTTCACAGACACACAAAAAAGCCCCTGAACCTTTCGATTCAGGGGCTTTTCGATGTTGCTGTCTGGCTCCACGACCTGGACTCGAACCAGGGACCCAGTGATTAACAGTCACTTGCTCTACCAACTGAGCTATCGCGGAATGGCGTGTATGTTACTGATTCAAAAAGAGAAGTCAAGCATCCATTGCTAACTTCATCGATTCAATGGCACGAGTGGTGTTTTAGCGCTGATTGGCGGTTACCAGAATCGTGGGAGAGGTCTACCATAGCTGCCCGGAAGTGGTGACACGCGCTACCGGCCATTCGCCGAAAAGGTAAGCGCCATGAATCATCCAGCACTCGCATCGCAAACAAACGGGGTGTTCGCATGAGCATCGCCCAGATCAGTCTGCCCAAGGGTGTCGGCCCTCACGCCGAAAAACTGTTGGACGCCATCACTCAGGCCAGCACCGCTGACGAATTGAACCGCGCCGGTGGCAAGGCTGAAGGCTTTGTCCTTGGCCTGGAAAGCGCCAAGGCGATCAAAAGCCAAGTGGCCGAATCGCTTTACGTGGCTTACGACGACGCCGCCAGCCAGCGCGCAACCGAACTGGCTTAACCGCCGAAGGTGAAGGTGCCGAGCATCAGCTTGGCATACAGCGAGGTGGCGGCCAGTTGCACCAGCCACAAGGCCAGGCCACCAAGAAATACGCCGGCAGCCACTTGCAGCACCAGGTTGTTGCCGCGTTTGGCCGGGGTGCGGGGCACGAAATGGTCCAGCTCGTCCCGGTCAGCGCGTAGGTCATCGTTTTTCATGTGGGTTCTCGTAGATATTCTCGGGTGTACACATACTTGTAGGAGCGAGGCTTGTGTGGCGAGGGGGCTTGCCCCCGTTGGGTCGCTAGCGACCCTAAAGTCTTTCAGTTGCACCGCATGCAATGATTTTACGACTGCTTCGCTGCCGAGCGGGGGCAAGCCCCCTCGCCACATCAAGCCCATTCCCACATTGGATCTGTGTGCAGTTTAGAGGGCGCAGACATCGCTTTGACACTTATCTGCGACAAATAAAAAACGGGAAGCCCAAAGGCTTCCCGTTTTTCGTACCGCGCGAGACTCAGATCACCTGAACGATGGCCTTGGTCACGGCGTCGATGTTGCTCTGGTTCAGCGCGGCCACGCAGATGCGGCCGGTGTCCAGGGCGTAGATACCGAACTCGCTGCGCAGGCGGGTCACTTGCTCGACGGTCAGGCCGGAGTAGGAGAACATGCCGCGTTGACGACCGACAAAGCTGAAATCCCGTTGTGGGGCTTGCTTCGCCAGCGCTTCAACCATCTGGATGCGCATGCCACGAATCCGCAGGCGCATTTCGGCCAGTTCTTCTTCCCACTGCGCGCGCAGTACCGGGCTGTTCAGCACGGCGGCGACGATGCTTGCACCGTGGGTCGGCGGGTTGGAGTAGTTGGTGCGGATCACGCGTTTGACTTGCGACAGCACGCGCGCGCTTTCTTCTTTCGATTCGCTGACGACCGACAGGGCGCCAACGCGCTCGCCGTACAACGAGAACGATTTGGAGAACGAGCTGGAAACAAAGAAGGTCAGGCCCGATTCGGCGAACAGACGCACAGCGGCTGCGTCTTCGTCGATGCCGTCGCCAAAGCCCTGGTAGGCCATGTCGAGGAACGGTACATGACCCTTGGCTTTCACCGCGTCCAGCACGTTGTTCCAGTCCGCCGGGCTCAGGTCCACGCCGGTCGGGTTGTGGCAGCAAGCGTGCAGTACAACGATCGAGCCGTTTGGCAGCGCGTTCAGGTCTTCGAGCAGGCCGGCGCGGTTAACGTCGTGGGTCGCGGCGTCGTAGTAGCGATAGTTCTGTACCGGGAAACCGGCGGTTTCGAACAGTGCGCGGTGGTTTTCCCAGCTTGGGTCGCTGATCGCCACGACAGCGTTCGGCAGCAGTTGCTTGAGGAAGTCGGCACCGATTTTCAGTGCGCCCGTACCGCCAACGGCTTGGGTAGTGAGGACGCGACCGGAAGCGATCAGCGGCGAGTCATTGCCAAACAGCAGTTTTTGCACGGCCTGGTCGTAGGCGGCGATGCCATCGATCGGCAAGTAGCCACGGGAAGCGTGTTGAGCGACGCGAATCGTCTCGGCTTCGACAACGGCGCGCAGGAGTGGAATTCGCCCCTCCTCGTTGCAATAAACACCGACCCCCAGGTTGACCTTGTTGGTACGGGTATCGGCGTTGAATGCTTCGTTGAGGCCCAGGATTGGATCGCGTGGTGCCATTTCGACAGCGGAGAACAGGCTCATTTTTGCGGCGGCTCTGAATGGAGTGTGGAGGGACGTGTCGCGCTCCAGCCGAATGCACTAGAGCGGTGCACAAACGGGGAGCTAGTATAGAGGCCATCTGCGATTGATGGCGACAGACGATTCGGCTTTTACAGCAAGTTTTTTCGATTATTTTTCGACCGTTAGTCGATTGGCATCGTCAAAGACTTCGAGGGATGTAGGACGTTTGCCTTGAAAGCGCGGGCAATCGGCTCCACATTGAGCACAATCCAGTTTTTTTCCTCGGGCGACGTGAGTCGTTTGCGGCCTTTCTCGCTCCTGTCGGTTTGACCGTGCAAGGCGCGAACCCAGAGGTATTTCATGTCTGAATTCCAGCTAGTCACCCGCTTCGAGCCCGCCGGCGATCAGCCGGAAGCCATCCGCCTGATGGTCGAGGGCATCGAAGCCGGGCTGGCGCACCAGACGTTGCTCGGTGTGACCGGTTCGGGCAAGACCTTCAGCATCGCCAACGTAATCGCCCAGGTGCAACGTCCGACCCTGGTGCTGGCGCCGAACAAAACCCTGGCCGCGCAGTTGTACGGCGAGTTCAAGGCATTCTTCCCGAACAACGCCGTCGAATACTTCGTTTCCTATTACGACTACTACCAGCCCGAAGCCTATGTGCCGTCGTCGGACACCTTCATCGAGAAGGATGCCTCGATCAACGACCACATCGAGCAGATGCGACTCTCCGCGACCAAAGCGCTGCTGGAGCGCAAAGACGCGATCATCGTCACCACGGTGTCGTGCATCTACGGTCTGGGCAGCCCGGAAACCTATCTGAAAATGGTCTTGCACGTGGATCGCGGCGACAAGCTCGATCAACGCGCCTTGCTGCGACGTCTCGCCGATTTGCAATACACCCGCAACGACATGGATTTCGCCCGGGCGACCTTCCGTGTGCGCGGCGACGTGATCGATATCCACCCGGCGGAATCCGATTTTGAAGCGATCCGCATCGAGCTCTTCGATGACGAAGTGGAGAAAATTTCCGCGTTCGATCCACTGACCGGCGAAGTCACCCGGCAGTTGCCGCGGTTCACGTTTTATCCGAAAAGCCACTACGTGACGCCACGGGAAACCCTGCTGGGCGCCATCGAAGGGATCAAGGTCGAGCTTCAGGAACGCCTGGACTACCTGCGCACCAACAACAAATTGGTGGAAGCCCAACGTCTGGAGCAGCGCACCCGGTTTGACCTGGAGATGATCCTGGAGTTGGGTTACTGCAACGGCATCGAAAACTACTCGCGCTACCTGTCGGGCCGTGAGTCCGGTCAGGCGCCGCCAACGTTGTTCGACTACCTGCCGGCCGACGCCTTGCTGGTGATCGACGAATCCCACGTCAGCGTGCCGCAGGTCGGCGCCATGTATAAAGGCGACCGCTCGCGTAAAGAGACGTTGGTGGAATACGGTTTCCGCCTGCCGTCGGCACTGGATAACCGGCCGATGCGTTTCGACGAATTCGAAAACATCAGCCCGCAGACGATTTTTGTCTCGGCCACGCCGGGCAACTACGAAGCGGAACACGCCGGTCGCGTGGTCGAGCAACTGGTGCGTCCGACCGGCCTGGTGGACCCGCAAATCGAAATCCGCCCGGCGCTGACCCAGGTCGATGATCTGCTCTCGGAAATCGGCAAGCGCGTGGCGCTGGAAGAGCGGGTGCTGGTCACTACGCTGACCAAGCGCATGTCCGAAGACTTGACCGATTACCTCGCTGATCACGGCGTGCGGGTGCGTTACTTGCACTCGGACATCGATACGGTCGAACGGGTCGAAATCATCCGCGACTTGCGCCTCGGCACCTTCGACGTGCTGGTGGGGATCAACCTGCTGCGTGAAGGCCTGGACATGCCGGAAGTGTCGCTGGTGGCGATTCTCGATGCGGACAAGGAAGGCTTCCTGCGTTCCGAGCGCTCGCTGATCCAGACCATCGGCCGGGCGGCGCGTAACCTCAACGGTCGGGCGATTCTGTATGCCGACCGGATTACCGGCTCCATGGAGCGGGCGATTGGCGAGACCGAGCGCCGTCGCGACAAGCAGATTGCGTTCAACCTGGCCAATGGCATCACGCCTAAAGGTGTGTTTAAGGACGTCGCCGATATCATGGAAGGCGCCACCGTGCCGGGCTCGCGCAGCAAGAAGCGCAAAGGCATGGCCAAGGCCGCCGAAGAGAGCGCCAAGTACGAAGCCGAATTGCGTTCGCCGGGCGAAGTCGCCAAGCGGATCAAGGCGCTGGAAGAGAAGATGTACGCGCTGGCGCGTGATCTGGAGTTCGAAGCGGCGGCGCAGATGCGCGATGAGATTGGCAAGTTGCGGGAGCGGTTGATCTCAGTCTGATATTTGCAGAGGCTGTTATGGCCTCTTCGCGGGCAAGCCTCGCTCCTACGGATTTGTGTCGTGCGCCCAATATGCACACGCCGCAAAACCTGTAGGAGCGAGGCTTGCCCGCGAAGGCGTCCGAAAGCCCGCCGCAATCAACCGCTAATGCGCCTCGCCAGCCTTCAACCCCGCCGGCAACGCCTTGGTCAGCAACACCGCCAGCATACTGATCCCCAACGCAATCCCGACAAAGTGAAACGCATCGTTGTAGGCCATGATCGACGCCTGCTGATGCACGATTTCACTCATCTTGCCTAATGCCGCAGTGTCACTGCCAAACCGGTCCGCCATCGAGGCCATGCGCTCCGCCACCTGCGGATTGCTCGGCACAATCGACTCGCGCAAATAATCAAAGTACGTCTTGGTCCGCGCATCCAGCAGGGTGGCGAGGAGGGCGATGCCGATTGCGCCGCCGAGGTTTCGCAGAATGTTGAAAAGGCTCGATGCCGATCCGGCGTCCTGGGGCAGGATGTACGCCGTGGCGATCAACGAGATGGTGACCATGATCAGCGGCTGGCCCAGCGCGCGGATGATCTGGATCTGATTGAACTGCGGCCCGGCGAAATCCGGATTCAACACGCCCGAGGAAAAACTCGCCAACCCGAACAACCCGAAACCGATGGTGCACAACCATTTCGGCGGGATGAACTTCATCAGCTTCGGCACCAGCGGAATCAAAAACAGCTGCGGAACCCCCATCCACATGATCACTTCGCCGATCTGCAGCGCGTTGTAGTTCTGGATCTGCGCCAGATACAACGGCAACAAATAGATCGAGCCGTACAACCCGACTCCCATCCCCAGGCTGGAAATACTCGATAAACCAAAGTTGCGATTACCGAGGATGCGCAGGTTGATCAGCGGGTTGGGTTTGGAAAACTGCACGATCACAAAGGTGATCAAGCTGCACAGCGCAATGCTGCCCAGGCTCACGATCAGGGTCGACTCCAGCCAATCCTTGCGATGACCTTCCTCAAGAAACACCTGCAAGCAACCGAGGCCAACGCCGAGGGTAAGAATGCCCATGTAGTCAGTGCTTTTGAGCAGTTCCCAGTGGGCTTCTTTCTTCTCCAGGCCATACATCAGGCCGGCGATCATCAGCAGGCCGGGCGGGATGTTGATGTAGAAAATGTATTCCCAGCCCCAGTTTTCCGTGAGCCAGCCGCCAATGGTCGGGCCGATAGAAGGGGCGAAGGTCGCGGTCATGGCGAACATGGCCATGCCTTTGGCGCGGTGATGTTCCGGGAGTTTGATCAGCGTCAGGGTGAACGCCAGCGGGATCAGCGCACCACCGGTAAAACCCTGCAAGGCGCGAAAGACAATCATGCTTTCGAGGCTCCAGGCCATCGAGCACAGCAGCGAGGCAGCGAGGAAACCCAGCGATACCCACACCGCGAGACGCCGCGCCGACAGCAACTGCACCAGCCACGCCGTCAGCGGGATCATGATGATTTCCGCCACCAGGTACGAAGTGGAAATCCACGAGCCTTCTTCCAGGGTCGCCGACAAAGCGCCCTGAATATCCTTGAGCGAAGAGTTGGTGATCTGGATGTCGAGCACAGCCATGAAGGCGCCGAGCATCACACTCATCACCGCGATCCAGTCCCGCCGGGTCGGTTCCCCGGCCGGGCGGATCAGTTGATCACCGGCCATCGTCAGGGGCGTCTTTGATGTTTACTTTGACGGTGACCGACATGCCCGGGCGGATCTTGCCGTGCAGCGGATTGTCCGCGGCGAACGTCAGTTTTACCGGAATCCGTTGTACGACTTTGGTGAAATTGCCCGTGGCATTGTCCGGCGGCAACAAGCTGAACTGCGCGCCCGATGCGGCGAACAGACTGTTGACCCGCGCTTCAATCGGCGTGTCGCCGTAAGCGTCGAAGGTCAGCTCGGCTTTCTGGCCGGGCTGCATGTGGCCGATCTGGGTTTCCTTGAAGTTGGCCTGAATCCAGATGTCCTGGTCGGGCACGATCGACAGCAGATAAGCGCCAGCCTGCACGTACTGGCCGTTGCGCGCGGCGCGTTGACCGATCAGGCCGCTGATCGGTGCATGGATCTCGCTGCGGGTCAGGTTCAATTGCGCCTGGGCCAGCTCGGTCTTGGCGTTGGAAATCATCGCGTCGAGGCGCTTGATTTCGGCGCTCAGGGCGTTGACTTGCTGGCGCTGACTTTGCGCGTCGGCTTGGGCTTTGGTCACTTGCGAACGGGCGATGTGGTTATCGGCGGAGAGGGTGGTCACTCGTTCTTCCGAGACGTAGCCGGGTTTGCGCAAGGTCTGGGCGCGGGACAGGTCGATTTGCGAACGACCCAGGCTGGCCTGGCTGGACGCGACTTGCGCATCGCTGGCGGCGATCAGGCTGGATTGTTGGGTCAGTTTGCTTCGGGCCTGCACTTGCTCGGCTTCGCGCATGGCCAGGGCGGCGTTGGCGCGGTCGACGGCGAGGTGGAAATCATCGCCTTCAAGCTTGATCAGCAACTGGCCTTTCTCGACGTGCTGGTTGTCCTGCACCAGGACTTCATCGATGCGTGCGCCCAACTGGCTGGAGACGCGGGTGATCTCGCCCTGGACATACGCGTTGTCGGTGCTTTCATAAAAGCGCCCCTTGAAGAACCAATGGGCAAAGAAGCCCCCGGCGATCAACAGGACGATCAGCAGGAAGAAGAACAGGCGACGCTTGAGTTGGGCAGGCATGGGGCAGACTGTAGTCGAGAAATTGTAAGGAAAGTTATCAGCAGGCGAATCTGGCATACAGCCGATAAACGGTAAATGCCATCGGCTGATATTCGGTCATTCACCACGGCTTATGGGCGTTGTAGACGCAACCTTGGCTTAAATGCCCTGCTGACTGGAGCCGGGCGGGTATCGCCTGTTACCATTCGCCCTTTGTTTGACCTTTATTTCGAGACTTGCCATGACCACCGTCCGCACGCGCATCGCGCCATCGCCTACCGGGGACCCCCACGTAGGTACCGCTTACATCGCATTGTTCAACTACTGCTTTGCCAAGCAGCATGGCGGTGAGTTCATCCTGCGGATCGAAGACACCGATCAATTGCGTTCGACCCGCGAGTCCGAACAGCAGATTTTCGACGCCCTGCGCTGGTTGGGTATCGACTGGAGCGAAGGCCCGGACGTCGGCGGCCCGCACGGTCCTTACCGTCAGAGCGAGCGTGGCGATATTTATCAGAAGTACTGCCAGCAACTGGTTGAAATGGGCCACGCCTTCCCGTGCTTCTGCACCGCCGAAGAACTGGACCAGATGCGCGCCGAGCAAATGGCTCGCGGCGAAACCCCGCGTTACGACGGCCGTGCGCTGTTGCTGTCTGCGGAAGAAGTCGCCCGTCGTCTGGCCGCTGGCGAACCCCACGTAATCCGCATGAAAGTGCCGAGCGAAGGTGTTTGCGTGGTGCCGGACATGCTGCGTGGCGACGTCGAGATCCCGTGGGATCGCATGGACATGCAAGTGTTGATGAAGACCGACGGCCTGCCGACGTACTTCCTGGCCAACGTAGTCGATGACCATTTGATGGGCATCACCCACGTGCTGCGCGGTGAAGAGTGGCTGCCTTCGGCACCGAAACTGATTCTGCTGTACGAGTACTTCGGCTGGGAACAACCGGAGCTGTGCTACATGCCGCTGCTGCGTAACCCGGACAAGAGCAAGCTGTCCAAGCGCAAGAACCCGACCTCGGTGACGTTCTACGAGCGCATGGGCTTCATGCCGGAAGCGATGCTCAACTATCTGGGTCGCATGGGCTGGTCGATGCCGGACGAGCGCGAGAAGTTCTCGTTGCAGGAAATGGTCGACAACTTCGACCTGAGCCGTGTGTCCCTCGGCGGGCCGATTTTCGATATCGAGAAACTGTCCTGGCTCAACGGCCAATGGTTGCGTGACTTGCCGGTGGAAGAGTTCGCCAGCCGCTTGCAGACTTGGGCGCTGAATCCTGAATACATGATGAAGATCGCGCCGCACGTGCAGGGCCGGGTTGAAACCTTCAGCCAGGTTGCACCGCTGGCCGGTTTCTTCTTCGCCGGTGGCGTGAACCCGGACGCGAAGTTGTTCGAATCCAAGAAGCTCTCGGGTGATCAGGTTCGTCAGTTGATGCAGTTGATCCTGTGGAAGCTCGAAAGCTTGCGTCAGTGGGAGAAGGACAGCATCACCGCGACGATTCAGGCCGTGGTCGAATCCCTGGAGCTGAAGCTGCGGGATGCGATGCCGCTGATGTTCGCTGCGATCACCGGGCAGGCCAGTTCGGTGTCGGTGCTCGACGCGATGGAAATCCTCGGCCCGGACCTGACGCGTTTCCGTCTGCGCCAGGCCCTCGACTTGCTCGGTGGCGTGTCGAAGAAGGAAAACAAGGAGTGGGAAAAACTGTTGGGCAATATCGCCTGATCAACGCGATTTTGTAGGAGCGTTGCTTGCTCGCGAAGAACGATGGCGCGGTGTAACAGACACACCGCGGCGTCTCATTCGCCGGCAAGCCTGGCTCCTACAGCAGGAGATATCCCGAATTTACGGGGGAAGGGCGGTAAGTGATTGTTATGTCGGCAAAAAACTTTGAAATATTTTAAAAATAAGTTTGACAGCCTTTCGATGCGCCATTAAGATTCGCCCCGTCCTCAGCGATGAGGGGCTATAGCTCAGCTGGGAGAGCGCTTGCATGGCATGCAAGAGGTCGACGGTTCGATCCCGTCTAGCTCCACCAATTTACACTTCAAGGTCTGGCCACACCGGCCTTGAAGCGATCAACTCTCAGCGTTGATCAGTTGTATAGAAGGGTTTGCGTCCCCTTCGTCTAGTGGCCTAGGACACCGCCCTTTCACGGCGGTAACAGGGGTTCGAGTCCCCTAGGGGACGCCAGTTTTACAGAAGTAGTGTCGCAAGATGCTGCTCCGCCGCCAGGCGATAAATCGGGGCTATAGCTCAGCTGGGAGAGCGCTTGCATGGCATGCAAGAGGTCAACGGTTCGATCCCGTTTAGCTCCACCAATTTTACAGTTCAAGGTCTGGCCACACCGGCCTTGAATCGATCAGCGCTCTGCACTGATCAGCTGTATAGAAGGGTTTGTGTCCCCTTCGTCTAGTGGCCTAGGACACCGCCCTTTCACGGCGGTAACAGGGGTTCGAGTCCCCTAGGGGACGCCACGATTACCCGCTCTGCGGGATTTATAAGGGTCATTCAATTATTGAATGGCCCTTTTGTTTGTCTGGCGTTTGGCCAATTCTCCTTTTTCTTCAAAACTGTTCTTCAGACCAGCGGTCACACCCATGACTTGCGCAAATTTATTATGCGAATAATATTCTAGTCGTAATATTCGGAGGCAACGATGAACGATAAAAAAGCTCAAACCCGCGAACGCATCCTCAAGGCCGCCAGCGCAGCGCTGATCCAGCGCGGCCCGGCCGAGCCGAGCGTGGGCGAAGTGATGGGCGCGGCTGGCCTGACGGTCGGCGGCTTCTACGCGCACTTTGAAAGCAAGGACGCGATGATGCTGGAAGCGTTCAAGCAGTTGCTCGGCCACCGTCGAGAGCTGATTGCCGACATGGACGTCGAGTTGACCGGCGAAGAACGCCGCGCCTTGGTGGCCGCGTTCTACCTGTCGCGCAAACACCGTGATTCCTCCAGCTCGGCATGCCCGATCCCGGCTTCGGTCGGTGAACTGGGGCGACTGCCGGACGAATTTCGAGTGGCATTGAATGAGCACGTAGAACTGATGGTCGCGCAATTGGCGGCCAGTCCGGAAGACACCGACAAAGCCTTGGCCGACATGGCCTTGATGGTCGGTGGTTTGGCTCTGGCGCGGGCGCTGGGGCCAGGCGAATTGTCCGATCGATTGCTGCGCGCCGCCAAATCAGCGGTGCTATGACCTGAAGGCGAAATAGCCTGAGGAGTGGAGCGATGAGCACGTTAAAGTGGGTTCGTGGCGTTAATGGCACCTTGGGCTGGTTCGCACCTCAACTGGTTGCGAGCAAAATGCGCCTGGCATTTATGACTCCGCGCTCGTTTGCCCCCAGTGACTGGGAATTGCCGCTGCTGGCGAAATCCGAGCGGATCACCCTGCGCTTCGGCCTTTCGGCGTTGCGCTGGGGGCAAGGCCCGACGGTCTTGCTGATGCACGGCTGGGAAGGTCGGCCTACCCAGTTCGCCAACCTGATTACAGCGCTGGTGGATGCGGGCTACACCGTAGTGGCCCTGGATGGTCCGGCCCACGGTCGTTCGCCGGGGCGCGAGGCCAATGTGGTGTTGTTCGCCCGGGCCATGCTCGAAGCCGCCGCTGAGTTGCCGCCCCTGCAAGCGGTGATCGGCCACTCCATGGGCGGCGCCAGTGCGATGCTCGCGGTGCAGTTGGGTCTGCGCACCGAAACCCTGGTCACGATTGGTGCGCCGGCGCGGATTCTTGGCGTGCTGCGCGGTTTCGCCCGAATGGTCAAGCTGCCGCCCAAGGCACGTTCAGCGTTTATCCGTCAGGTCGAGAAAGATGTCGGAATGCGCGCTGCGACCCTGGATGTTGCGCACTATCAGCTCGATATGCCGGGGCTGATCGTCCACGCCGAAGACGATCGCTATGTCAGCGCCAAGGAATCCCAACTGATTCACGAAGCCTGGTTCGACAGTCGCCTGCTGCGCCTGGAAGAGGGCGGTCATCACCGGGTGATGGCAGACCCTCGGGTGATTGATGGGGTGTTATCACTGCTGTCCGGCCGCAGCCTTCAGGCGCGGCAATCGGCCTGAGCATCCGTTACACTGCCCCGGTCGAAATTATCTGACCGGGAGTGGGGCATGGGCTGGGATCGGGCAACGCCATTTATCATTGATCTGCAAGTCGGCGCCGAGGACATCGACGGGCTGGGCCACGCGAATAACGCGGTGTACGTGACCTGGCTCGAGCGCTGTGCCTGGCGCCACTCGCAACGCCTTGGCCTGGACCTGGTCGAGTACCGGCGGCTGGATCGGGCGATGGCTGTGGTTCGGCATGAGATCGATTACCTCGCCGCCGCTTATGAAGGCGATGAGTTGCAATTGGCGACCTGGATCGTCGATTGGGACCAGCGCCTGAAAATGACCCGTCACTTCCAGCTCAAGCGCCCCAGCGACAACACCACATTGCTGCGTGCCCAGACCACTTTCGTCTGCATCGAACTCTCCACCGGCAAGCCCAAGCGCATGCCGGCGGAGTTTATCGAGGGCTATGGCCCGGCGTTGCAGGTTCCTTCCTAGGTTGTCTGGCGGGCCTCTTCGCGGGCAAGCCTCGCTCCTACAGGTTTTGCGGCGTGCGCCCAATTTGCATACGCCGCAAAACCTGTAGGAGCGAGGCTTGCCCGCGAAGGCGTCAGCACAATCGCCACCGCCCCGTCTGACGAAATACCTTCTGCGCCCTGAAACCAGTAAACTGCCGCACGTTTTTCGTTGAGTGTGTTTTCCATGCAAATTGCTTTGGCGCCCATGGAGGGGTTGGTCGACAACATCCTGCGGGACGTGCTGACCCGCGTCGGCGGTATCGATTGGTGCGTGACCGAATTCATTCGGATCAACGATCAACTGCTCACGCCTGCCTATTACCACAAGTTCGGCCCGGAACTGCTGACCGGCGCTCGCACCGCGTCCGGCGTGCCATTGCGCGTGCAACTGCTCGGTTCCGATCCGGTGTGCCTGGCGGAAAACGCCGCGCTGGCCTGCGAGCTGGGTTCCGAAGTCATCGACCTGAATTTCGGCTGTCCGGCCAAGACCGTCAACAAGTCCCGTGGCGGCGCGGTCCTGCTCAAAGAACCTGAACTGCTCAACCAGATCGTCGAAACCGTGCGTCGCGCGGTGCCGGCGCATATCCCGGTCACGGCCAAGATGCGCCTGGGTTTCGACAGCCCGGACGGCGCGTTGGTCTGCGCCACAGCCCTGGCCGAAGGCGGCGCCGCGCACATTGTGGTTCACGCGCGGACCAAGACCGATGGCTACAAACCTCCGGCACACTGGGAATGGATTCCTCGCGTGCAAGACGTGGTCAAAGTCCCGGTGTTCGCCAACGGCGATATCTGGAGCGTTGAAGACTGGCGCCGTTGCCGCGAAATCAGCGGCGTGGAAGACATCATGCTCGGTCGCGGCCTGGTGTCGCGCCCGGACCTGGCCCGGCAAATCGCCGCGGCGCGCGCCGGTGAAGAAGTGGTCGAGATGACTTGGGCCGAATTGCTGCCGCTGATCCAGGACTTCTGGCTGCAAGCCAAGGCGCAGATGACGGCCCGTCAATCGCCGGGCCGCTTGAAGCAGTGGCTGGCGATGCTAACCCGCAATTATCCCGAGGCGGTTGAGCTGTTCACCGTCCTGCGGCGTGAAACCGAGCTCGATCAGGTCTCGCGTTTACTCGGCCTGCAAGTCGCCGAAGCAGCCTAAAAAAATCTGTAAATAATCTCTTGAAATGCAATCAGCGGTCCCTATCTAAGGGTTACGCGATGCCGAATTCGGGTCGCGGAGACAAAAAACCTTGCTGATTGTTTTCAGGAGATTTGAACCATGAGTACTGCATTTTCCCTCGCGCCACTGTTCCGTTCCTCGGTAGGCTTCGACCGTTTCAACGACCTGTTCGAAACCGCCCTGCGCAACGAGCCTGGCAGCACCTACCCACCGTACAACGTTGAAAAGCACGGTGATGACCAATACCGCATCGTTGTCGCGGCCGCCGGTTTCCAGGAAGAAGACCTGGAGCTGCAAGTCGAGAAGGGTGTGCTGACCATCAGCGGCGGCAAGCGTGACGCCAATGACAGCGTGACCTACCTGCATCAAGGCATCGCCCAGCGTGCGTTCAAGCTGTCGTTCCGTCTGGCGGACCATATCGAAATCAAGGCTGCCGACCTGAGCAACGGTCTGTTGAGCATCGACCTGCTGCGGGTTGTCCCAGAAGAAGCGAAAGCCAAGCGCATCCCGATCAATGGGACGCAGAAGCCGGCGCTGCAGCACTGAGTGTCATGCGCAGAAATAGATTCGCGTGATCTCGCTGTAACCCGCTAAATGAAGGCCCCGACGTGTCGGGGCCTTTTTATTTTCCAGCAAAAAACGAAATGCATACTTTGCTGCCTTGAGCCGGTTTCTCTACAATCCGCGCAGTTTTGCCGACTCCCATTCTGCCTGGTCGGCCCGGAGCTTTTTTTCATGGAAGAGATACAACAGCGTTGGCTATGCGGTCTTTCCGCGCCAATGGTTGCCCTCAATCCTCGTGCCGAATACGACGAGCCCGCGTTCTATTCCGATCCGGAATTTATCGACCTGCAATGCAGCTGGGGCATCAATGACCGGCCACAGCTGTTGGGCATGCTCGAAAGAATGACCGATAACGGTCACGCCACCCACCTCGAACAGGCGTATCGCTCCTGGCAACGCTGTTTGCCCGGTGAGTGGCAAGCGTTGCTCGAGACGCTGGAACCCCGTGAGCGCATCTTGCATGAGTTTGCCAGCCGTACCTTTGAGGGCTGCGGTTCGGGTGGTATCCAGGCGTGGGACTTGGGGCGCATGGGGTTTCTGTTGCGGTGTGCGGTGCGCAACGAGTGGATCGATCTTTCCGAGAGCCTCTGGTTGCATTGGCGTCTGGCCGTCAGGGCGCAATATCACTACGACGACTGGTTTGCCTATTTCAACGGATTCCTGACCGGTCGCGCATTCTGGGGCTGCCTGAGCAGCAGTGACGACACGCTTGCTTACGAACTGGACCGCCAAGGGGAGTGTTCGAGCAGTCTGCGCATCGCTCGCGGCCTGAGCCGAAACATGCCGGTTTTCCTGGCCGGTTTGCCTTGGCACCTGGAGCTTGATCCGCCGCAGCGCCCGGCATCTTTAGGGGAGTTCGACTGGTCATGACTTGCTGGATACGTCTGGGCATAGAGCCCACCAAAGACCAGGCACTGATTCGGGATGCCTACCGCGCGCGTCTGCCGCAGCATCATCCGGAAAGTGATCCCGAAGGCTTCCAGGCATTGCGTGAAGCCTATGAAAGCGCCAACCGTTTCGCCCGGCAGGAAGAGGACGACGTAGAAGAGGAGGAGGGTGCGGGCGTCCCTGAGATGCCGCAGACCCTGGTGGATTTTTACGCGCTGCTCCAGGACCCGGCGCGGCGTTTCAATCCGCATGCCTGGCAAGCTTTTGTCAAAGCGCTGGATCAATTGCCGCTGGACGTGCTCGATGACCTCAGTTGGGGGCTGTTCCACCCATTGGCCAACGCCGGTCCACTGTCGTACCGCTGCGCAAATCTGTTGGCGCAACGGATGGCCTGGGAACAGCAATTGCTGGATCTGGAGTTTGACCAGGCGAAGGAAGTCGAAGCGTTCCTGCAGCGCATCAAGGGCCCCGATCCGTTCGACACGGCGCTGATGGGCGATTGGCCCGTGCCTGTGCAAATCGAAACCCTCTGGTATGCCCGCAGCCTCGACTACATCTTCCAGCATCGTCCTCTGCATGAGTTCGAAGACTTCGCCAGCCACCACACCTGTTTGCCGCTGCCGGCAGATGACGCATTCATCCAGCGTCTGCTGGTGCAGTTCACTCAGGCGGGTATCGGCGGTGCCGGTCTGCGGCAACAGTGCGCCGAGCAACAGACGCAAGCCCCCGACGATGTCGACTGGCTGTATCTGCTGGCCAGCCAAAACAGCTTGCTGGGTCTGGAGGATCAGGCGCTGCCTTGCTGGATCCGGCTGTGGCAGGAGCATCGCCACCCGAAGGCCGAAAGCCGTTTGCTGGAACTTTGCGCAAAGCGGCAGCCGGACTTTTTGGCGCTGCTGATCCAGGCATTTGACCGTCTGGAGAATGTCCGCGCCTGGCCCGCCGACCTCGCCGATGGCAGCCAGATCTATGGCAGTCCTTCACAACGCCCCGAGACGCTGGCTCGCTGGCGTGGAGTCGGGCAACTCAACCTGCAAGGCTTGCCGGCTGCCTTTGTCGATTGGCGCATGACCGGGGATGAGCTGCCGCTGTTGGCCTTGCTGCTAGGCGAGGCTGCGGATTCCCGTTTGCAGCAGTTGTACCGGCATGCCTGGGCCTTGCACCGTGGCGATGCGGGGTTGTTGCAACAGATACTCGACGAACCGCAGCCGGTCGATGCCCTCGAAGGCCTGGTGTTGCGCGGGTTCAAGGATCAGGCCGAGCAGCAACTGTGCTGGCTGACTCAGGCGCCGATCCCGTTGGCGATGAAGGCGTACCTCAGCAGTCGTTCGGTTCAGCCGCAACTGGCCGAAGAACTGACAAAGGACGAGCCACACAACATTGGCCGCCTCTGGTTGCGCAGGCTGCGGCCTTACGATCAGTCCGCGCTGGTGCGGATCGATCAGGCGTTTGATCTGCAAGACGCACAAGCGGACGTGGACTTGCGCGGTTTGAGCCTGCTGGTCCAGTTGGAGCAACGTGGCGTGGTATTGCCGGCCATTGCCCAAGGCGAGTCGACGTGGCAATGGCACGCTCAAACGATGTTCCTGCTGGCATTGCTCGATCAGCCGGAACGTTGGCTGGCGTTGATCGATTCGGCCTGTCTGGAGCGGCTGGACGTCAACCTGGCTCATCCTTTGAGTCGGCTCCAACCACTACTGCGGCGTTTGCAACGCGAACAAGGGAGTTGCAGCGGTTTACTGGGTTGGTTGCAACCCAGCGATCCGGTGCATGGCTTGCTCGTGCAAAAGCTGTTCAACGTGCAACAGGCCCTCGACACCGCAGCGCTGCCGGGTAATGCGCAACTCTATACCTGCATTGAAAGCGATCCTGACGCCTGCGGCGAAGATGTATTGGGGCTGATGTTGCTCTGGGGTGTGCTGTATCACGATCCGACTCTGAATGCCGAGCAGCACCGCGCGCTGTTGCAGTCCATCGCCGCCGTCAGTTGCGAAGATGAATGGTTCGAAGGGTTCCGCAATGGCTTGATCAAAGGCGAGCCGGTGTGGCCGCCTGAAAAAGTATTGGCGGATTTCGGTGTCGAGAAACTGGTGGTTTATTCACTCCTCGATACGCTGAAAAGCCTGGTCCGTCATGGCGCGGCAGGGGTGCCGCGGAACAAGGTGCTGAGCATCTTGCAGTACGGCAAGGATGACACCGCGAACAGCGTGGGCCTGCGACTGGCGCTAACCGCCCTGTTGTCCTGGAACGAACGCCTGCTGCTGGCCAACAGCGACACTCGGCCTGTGCCGGCCACTGCGTTCTGGCGTCTGGGTTCCCGGCTCGGGCGCAAGGCGTTTATCGGGCAAGTGCTGGGGTGTCTGCTGATCACCCCGTATCTGGCGTTGATGAGCGGCACTGCGCTCTCGGGCATTGGCGTGTTGTTGCTGGGCGTCGCGTTGCTGCTCGGTGCGATTCTGCGTCGACTGCATGACATGGGGCGCGGGATTCCCACGCTGCTGATTTTTGGCTGCCTGTCGCCGGTGCTGCCGTTCATGCCGTTGCTGTTGTTCGGCTTTCCCGGCGACAAACTGCCCAACCGCTACGGCGTGCCACCGGACAGCGGCGGTGAAGACACCTTGTCCGGCGGTTTGCAGGTGGCTTTGCGGCGGCTTAACGACTAAAGGCGCAGTTCATCCAGGGCTTTATTGAGCTGTGAGCGATGGCTGGCAATCTCCACCGATTGCTGGCCACCGAGCACGGTGGTGAAGGTATCCAGCCAATCAGCAATCTGTTCGCGCTCGTCACCCAGGCTTTGCGCCCAGGCTCGCTCCAGGCGCGCCAGCAACGTGCGGTTGGGCAGGGTGTCGCGTGGGTGGATTTTCAGGGCGCTGAGCCGTTCATGGCTGTTTTGCCGCGACTGCGGGTCGAGCCCGGTGGGGCTGCGGTCGATGCTGTGGCTGTGACGTTCGCCGCTGGCCAGCAGGGTGACGTCGACCTCGAGCAAACCGTTGATGTCGTAGCTGAAACGCACATCCAGCGCTTCGGTCTGCTCGCTGGGTTTCAGCGCGACGTCGAAGGCATCGATGAAAATATTGTCCCGCACCCACGGCCGCTCGCCTTGGTAGACCTCAATGCGGATCAGCGTTTGCTGGGGATGAGTCGTGTAAAAGCGTTTCACCCTGGACGTCGGGATCACCGTATTGCGCTCGATGATCGGCGAGAAGGCGCCGCTGACGTCTTCACCGCGATTGGTCGAGATGCCCAGGGTGTAGGGGCAGACGTCGGTCAGGATCAGTTCTTCGATTGCACTGTCCCGGGCCTTGCACGCGGCCTGGGTGGCGGCGCCCAGCGCGACAATCGTGTCCGGGTCGAGATGGCGATAGGGCAGGCGCCCGAACAGCGTCGCGACCATTTGCTGCACGGCCGGCATGCGCGTGGCGCCGCCGACCATCACCAGGCTGTCGAGGTCCCTGGGCTTGAGCCGGGCATCGCGCAGCGCTTGCTCGATGGGCGCGCGTAACCGGGCGAGCAGCGGCTCCCAAATGTTCAATGCCGAGGCTTCATCCAGCGACCATTCGCGCAATGCACCAGCACCGTTCCAGCTCAGGTGTTGGGTGCCTTCACCGAGTTTGCATTTGAGTTGTTCCAAGGCATCGCCGAGGCTGGCCAAGCCCTGGCCATCGATCATTTGCGGGGTGAGTTGCCAGTCTTTCAGGCAGGCCTGCAGCAGCGCGGCGGTGAAGTCTTCGCCACCGAGGAAGTTGTCGCCGGTGGAGGCATGCACTTCGATCAACGGCAGGGCATATTCCAACACCGTGACGTCGAAGGTGCCGCCGCCCAGGTCGAATATCAGCGTGCGCTCGAACTTCTGCTCATGCAGCCCGTACGCCATGGCGGCGGCGGTCGGTTCGTTGATCAGCCGCGACACGCTCAGGCCAGCCAACTCGGCAGCAAACAGCGTGCGCTTGCGTTGCTCATCACTGAAATACGCCGGTACCGAAATCACCGCCTCGTGCACCGCGTGGCCGAGCCAGGCTTCGGCGTCCTGCTTGAGCGAACCGATCACCAGCGCCGAAAGTTCTTCCGGGCTGAACTGTCGCCCGCCCAGTTCGAACTGTTTGTCGCTGCCCATAAAACGCTTGAACGCCGCCACCGTACGCTCGGGATGCGTGGTCAGGCGCGCGCGGGCAGCCTTGCCCACCAGAATGCTGTCGTCTTCATCGAGACTGACTACGGAGGGGGTGAGGACATCACCGAGGGCGTTGGGAATCAACTGCGCCCGACCGTCCTGCCAGACGGCGATCAGGCTATTGGTGGTCCCAAGGTCGATACCCAGCAAGGCCGGGCGGGGGAGGGTTGCATCCTGCATGGTTGATCTCTTTGAGGCGACGCAAAAAACGCGACCCTACAGGCTGAGACAAAAACTCGCAATTCCTGGCCCCGTAGCAGCTGTCGAGCCCCGGCGAGGCTGCGTCCGGCGGCGAAGCCGTCGTAAACCCAGCGCACGCGGTTTACCTGATACACCGCGTCATCTGATTTCACGACGGCTTCGCCGCCGAACGCAGCCTCGCCGGGGCTCGACAGCTGCTACGGGGGATTTATTTAAGCAACGTTTGAAACGCCTCCACCGGCAATGGCCGGCTGTGCAGGTAGCCTTGATACAAATGGCAACCTAACCCCTGCAAAAACTCCAGTTGCTCTGGCGTTTCAACCCCTTCGGCAATCACTTCCAGCGCCAGGCTGCGCGCCATGGCGACGATGGCGCGGATGATTTCGGCGTCGTTGGGGTCGGTGGTGGCGTCGCGGATGAACGACTGGTCGATTTTCAGCGTGTCCACCGGCAGGCGCTTGAGGTAGGTCAGCGAGGAGTAGCCAGTGCCGAAGTCGTCCATGGCAAAGCTCACGCCGAGTTTTTTCAAGCGACGCATTTTGTTGATGGTGTCTTCCAGGTTCTGGATGACGATGCCTTCGGTGATTTCCAGTTTCAGCAACGAACAAGGCAAGCCATGGCTGCTGAGGCTGCGTTCGATGCGTTCGACGAAGTCGTTCTGGCGGAATTGGCGTGGGCTGATGTTAACGCACAGGCTGAAATTGAGCGGGTCAATCAGGCCCTTGGCGATCAATTGTTTAAAGGCATCGCAGGCTTCGTCGAGGATCCAGGTGCCGACTTCCAGAATCAGCCCGCTGTCTTCCAGGACCTTGATGAATTCAGTGGGCGATTGTGCGCCGAGTTCCGGGTGGTTCCAGCGCACCAGTGCTTCGGCGCCGATGATACGGTTGTCCTGGGCGTCGACCTGGGGTTGGTAATGCACGCTGAATTCGCCGCGGGAAAGGGCCAGGCGCAGGTCGGTTTCCATGCGCAAGCGTTCACTGGCGGCCTTCTGCATGGTGTTGTGATACATCTGCGTGGTATTGCGCCCCGAATCCTTGGCCCGGTACAGGGCAATGTCGGCGCGCTTGAGCAGGTCGGTCGGGGTCGAGCCGTGATCAGGAATCAGCGCGATGCCAATGCTCGGCGTGACTTGCAGGCGCTGGCCGTCGAGGAACATCGGTTCCGAGAGCAATTCGCGCAAGGTGTCGGCCAGGTCCCGAACCTGCTCGCTGACTTCGCTGCGCGAACCTTCCAGGCCGCTGAGCAGCACCACGAACTCGTCACCACCGAGCCGCGCCACGGTGTCTTCCATGCGCACGCTGGCTTCGAGTCGCGCGGTGATGATCTTCAGCACCGTATCGCCCACCGGGTGACCGAGGGAGTCGTTGATGTGCTTGAAGTGGTCGAGGTCAAGAAACATCAAGGCGCCACGCAGGTTGTGGCGCTTGAGCAGGGCAATCTGCTGGCTCAGGCGATCCATCAACAGCGCGCGGTTGGGCAGGTTGGTCAGCGGGTCGTGGTAGGCGAGGTGCCGGATCTGCGCCTCGGCGTTTTTCAACAGACTGACGTCGCGAGCGGTCAGCAGCAGGCACGCGGTTTCGTTGAGGGTGATCGGTTCTACCGAGACTTCGACGGTGAGCAGTTCCCCGCGTTTATTGCGCCCGAGCATCTCCTGGTGGTGCACGCGGCCCTTGATCTGCAATTCGGCCAGCAGCGACGAACGTTGTTTTTCTTCCGCCCAGATGCCGACCTGATACACGGTTTTGCCCACCACTTCATCGGCGCGATAGCCGGTCAGGCGGCAGAAACCGTCGTTGACCTCCAGATAGCGCCCGGTGTCGCGTTCGGTAATGGTGATGGCGTCGGGGCTGGAGTGGAACGCCTTGGCGAATTTCTCTTCGCTGGCCTTGAGCGCCGCTTCCGAACGCTGTTGTTGGGTGATGTCGCGCAGGGTGGTGACGATGCACGGTTGTTCGCCGACGCTGATCTGCCGGCTGGAAATCACGCAGGTCAGGGTTTGCCCGTCCTTGTGCTGAACAAGGATCGCAACGTTGCTCAGGCCTTGCTCGCGGATCACTTGCTCGATCCGTTGCAGGCTTTTCGCTGAGGCGTCCCACAGGCCGATTTCATCGGCGCTGCGGCCGATCACGTCGTCGGTGGTCCAGCCGAAAATCTGAGTGAAACTGGAATTGATCTCGATGAACTGGCCACTGTCCTGGCGAGTCACGCAGATCGGGTCCGGACTGACCTGGAACAGCGTGGCGAATTTCTCCTCGGAGGCCACCAGTTGCTGCTCGCGCTCGACCTGATCGGTGATATCCAGCAGCGTGCCGGCCATGCGCAGCGGCTGGCCGTTTTCATCGCGATAGAGCCGCGCACGGCTTTCCAGGAAGCGCGAGCTGCCATCGGCCAATTGCACGCGATAGGTCAGTTGATAATTGCCGGCCGGGCCTTCGCGCAAGCTGCGGTAGGCATTGCGCATGCTGTTGCGTTCTTCGCCGGGCACGCCTTCGAAGAATTCATCGAAGGCTTCATGGAATGGCTTGGGCTCCATGCCATGCAGCTGCGCAGCCCGCGCCGAGCCGTAGAGCATGCCGCTGGGGATGTGCCAGTCCCATGTGCCAAGCTGCGCCGAGTCCAGGGCAAGGTCGAGGCGTTCCTGGCTGTCCTTGAGCGCATGTTCGGCGGCTTTGCGTTCAGTGGTGTCGAGGAACGTGCTCAGGAGATACGGCTGGCCTTCGAGCTCGACCTTTTGCGCGCTGAGAATGCCATCGTGGACCTGGCCGTTGCTGGCGCGAAACTGCACTTCCATGTTGATCAATTCGCCCTTGGCCTTGGTCGCCTTGACCAGCAATGCGCGTTGCTCGGGATGCACCCACAGGCCCAGTTCCAGGGTGGTGCGGCCAATGACGCTTTGCACCGGCCAGCCGAACAGGCTTTCGAAATATTGATTGGCTTCGCTGATCAAGCCGTCTTCCTGACGGGTCAGCAGCACCATGTTCGGGCACAGATGGAACAGCGTAGCGAAGCGCTTTTCCGAGCTGCTCAGGGCTTGTTCCCGCTGGCGTTGATGGGTGATCTCGCGAATCACTCCGATCATTCGTGGTCGGCCGTGTTTATCCGGCAACAGGCTGCCGTTGATCTCCAGCCAGTGCAGACTGCCGTCGGGCCAGCGGATGCGGTGATGCATCGCTTGTTCCAGCGGAGCGCCGGCGATCACCTGATGGAACGCGCGAATGGTTTTCGCCCGGTCTTCCGGGGGCAGCAAGTCGAGGTATTCGAGGTCCGCCGGCAAAGGCTGCTTGGGGTCGAAGCCGAACAGCGCCTGGGTGCCCCGGGACCAACTGATCTGCCCGCGTTCGATGTCCCAATACCACGCCCCCAGGCGCGCACCGTTCAGCGCGGCCAACAGCTGCGGCGCGCTTTCCCAGCTCTGCTCCGACCGCTGCGGGTCAATGGCCTGAATACGCGGCATCGGCGGAATACGGTCAACAGATTTGGGCATTGGCAGCAGGCCTTGGGCTGAATGGGGCGTTAGGCACGGGGTTTTGCAGCTCTATAGGAGTAGCACAAGTTAGCCGTGGGTCCTTGGCAGATCAATTTGTGCATCCAGCAGGGCCATAAAGGCACGTGCCGCATTCGAAAGCGTCCTTTCTGTGTGCAGGATATAGCCTAGCTCGCGAGTGAGTTGTATGCCCGGCAAAGCTATCCGCGCCACCTGATCATCGAGCATGGTGCGCGGCAAAACGCTCCAGGCCAGGCCGATCGAGACCATCATCTTGATGGTTTCCAGATAATTCGTGCTCATGGCGATGTTCGGCGTCAGGCCCTGGGCCTCGAACAGACGTTGGACGATGTGGTGGGTGAACGTGTTGCCACCGGGGAAAACCGCCGGGTGCAGGGCGATATCCGCGAGCGTGACCGGGCCGTTGCTGATCAGCGAATGCTCCGGGGCCACCACGAAATCCAGCGGGTCGTCCCACACCGGCGTGGCCTTGACCAGCGCATGGGGCTCCGGCGCGAGGGTGATGACCGCCAGTTCGGCGCGGCCATGCAGGATTTCTTCGTAGGCCACTTCCGAATCGAGGAACTGAATATCCAGCGCGACCTGTGGGTAACGACGCGTGAACTCCCTTAATAAGGGCGGCAAGCGGTGCAGGCCGATGTGGTGACTGGTGGCCAGGGTCAGGCGACCGCTTACTTCACCGGTCAGGTTGGTCAGGGCGCGGCGGGTGTCGTCCAGCACGTTGAGAATCTGATAAGCCCTCGGCAACAGGGCACGTCCAGCCTCGGTCAGGCCGACTTCACGGCCCAGACGATCAAACAGGCGCACCTTCAGTTGCTGTTCCAGCCCGGCGATGCGTTTGCTGATCGCCGGTTGGGTCAGGTGCAGCCGTTCGCCTGCGCCGGAGAAACTCCCGGTCTCGGCAATCGCGATAAAGGCGTTGAGGTTGGCCAGATCCATTCATGTATTCCAGTTGGTTATCCAAAGCATAAAAAATATGAATTTGAGTTATTTAATGTAACCCCCTAGGATCGACCTCACAAGCCAAGGGGTTATTGAACCGCTGCACAACCCAAGGCATAGAAAATAGAAGCAAGCTGATGAGGACCGTCTGATGGCCGGCAAAACGCTTTACGACAAGCTCTGGGATTCCCATGAAGTGAAACGGCGCGACGATGGGTCGTCGCTGATCTATATCGACCGCCACATCATCCATGAAGTGACTTCGCCCCAAGCTTTCGAAGGCCTGCGTCTGGCCGGGCGCAAGCCTTGGCGCGTCGACTCGATCATCGCCACCCCGGACCACAACGTGCCGACCACCCCGGATCGCAAGGGCGGCATCGAAGCGATTACCGATCAGGTCTCGCGTTTGCAGGTTCAGACCCTCGATGATTATTGCGACGAATACGGCATCACCGAGTTCAAAATGAATGACGTGCGTCAGGGCATCGTTCACGTGATCGGCCCGGAGCAGGGCGCTACCTTGCCGGGCATGACCGTGGTGTGCGGCGACTCGCACACCTCGACTCACGGCGCATTCGGCGCGTTGGCTCACGGCATCGGCACTTCCGAGGTCGAGCACGTGTTCGCCACGCAGTGCCTGGTCGCCAAGAAAATGAAAAACATGCTGGTGTCGGTCGAAGGCAAATTGCCGTTCGGCGTGACCGCCAAGGACATCGTGCTCGCGGTGATCGGCAAGATCGGCACCGCTGGCGGTAATGGCCACGCCATCGAGTTCGCTGGCAGCGCGATTCGCGACTTGTCCATCGAAGGCCGCATGACCATCTGCAACATGTCCATCGAGGCCGGCGCTCGCGTAGGTCTGGTGGCTGCGGACGAAAAAACCGTGGAATACGTCAAGGGCCGTCCATTCGCTCCGAAAGGCGCTGAATGGGACATGGCGGTCGAAGCCTGGAAAGACCTGGTTTCCGACACCGATGCGGTGTTCGACACCGTGGTCAAACTCGACGCGACCCAGATCAAGCCACAAGTCAGCTGGGGCACCTCGCCCGAGATGGTCTTGGCGGTTGATCAGAACGTGCCGGACCCGGCGAAGGAAATGGACCTGGTCAAACGCGGTTCCATCGAACGCGCCTTGAAATACATGGGTTTGAGCGCCAATCAGGCGATCACCGATATTCAGCTGGACCGCGTGTTCATTGGCTCCTGCACCAACTCGCGGATCGAAGACCTGCGCGCTGCAGCAGTGATCGCCAAGGGCCGCAAAGTCGCTTCGACGATCAAGCAAGCCATCGTGGTGCCGGGCTCGGGTCTGGTGAAGGCGCAAGCCGAGGCTGAAGGCCTGGACAAGATTTTCCTCGAAGCCGGTTTCGAGTGGCGTGAACCGGGTTGCTCGATGTGCCTGGCGATGAACCCGGACCGTTTGGAATCGGGCGAGCATTGCGCTTCGACCTCCAACCGCAACTTCGAAGGGCGTCAGGGCGCCGGTGGCCGTACGCACCTGGTAAGCCCGGCCATGGCCGCGGCGGCTGCCGTCAACGGTCGTTTCATCGACGTCCGCGAACTGATCTGAGGAGCCGCACATGAGAGCTTTTACCCAACACACCGGTTTGGTCGCGCCATTGGACCGTGCCAACGTCGACACCGACCAGATCATTCCGAAGCAGTTTCTGAAGTCGATCAAGCGCACCGGTTTTGGCCCGAACCTGTTTGACGAGTGGCGTTACCTGGACGTGGGTTATGCCTACCAGGACAACTCCAAGCGTCCACTGAACAAGGATTTCGTGCTCAACGCCGAGCGTTATCAAGGCGCCAGCGTATTGCTGGCCCGGGAAAACTTCGGTTGCGGCTCCAGCCGTGAGCACGCGCCGTGGGCCCTGGAAGAGTACGGTTTCCGCAGCATCATCGCGCCGAGCTATGCCGACATCTTCTACAACAACAGCTTCAAGAACGGCTTGCTGCCGATCATCTTGAGCGACGCTGAGGTTGATGAGCTGTTCCAGCAGGTCGAAGCGAATCCTGGCTACCAGTTGACCGTCGACCTCGAAGCCCAGACCGTGACCCGGCCGGATGGCAAGGTCTACAGCTTTGAGCTGGATGAGTTCCGCAAGCATTGCCTGGTGAATGGCCTGGACGATATTGGCCTGACATTGATGGACCACGAGGCGATTGCGTCGTTTGAAAGCAAGCACCGGGCGAGCCAGCCTTGGTTGTTTCGCGACGTTTGATTTTGCGTAAGGCGTGATGACGCCTTCGCGGGCAAGCCTCGCTCCTACAAGTGCAGCGCGATCCCATGTAGGAGCGAGGCTTGCCCGCGAAGAGGCCCGCCCGAACACCACAAGGCTAAACCCCAAAAAGGAAGTCCCCCATGACCAGCACCGCCCAGCACAGCCAAGTCGTACAAAAGCAATTCGGTGAACAGGCCTCGGCCTACCTGAGCAGTGCCGTTCACGCTCAAGGCACTGAATTTGCGCTGCTACAGGCTGAACTGGCCGGGCAGGGCGAGGCGCGTGTGCTGGACCTCGGTTGCGGCGCCGGTCACGTGAGTTTCCACGTGGCCGCGTTGGTGAAAGAAGTCGTGGCCTACGACTTGTCCCAGCAAATGCTCGACGTGGTGGCCGCCGCAGCGACTGATCGTGGTTTCAGCAATGTCACCACGGTCAACGGTGCCGCCGAGCGCCTGCCGTTCGCCGATGGCGAGTTCGACTTCGTGTTCAGCCGTTATTCGGCGCACCATTGGAGCGATCTCGGCCTGGCCCTGCGGGAAGTGCGCCGAGTGCTGAAACCGGGCGGGGTGGCGGCGTTCGTCGACGTGCTGTCGCCCGGCAGTCCGTTGTTCGACACCTACCTGCAAAGCGTCGAAGTGCTGCGCGACACCAGCCATGTACGCGATTATTCTGCCGGCGAGTGGTTGCGCCAGGTCAGTGAAGCGGGGCTGCATACCCGCAGCACCACCCGTCAGCGGCTGCGTCTGGAGTACAACAGCTGGGTCGAACGCATGCGCACACCGCAAGTGATGCGCGCGGCGATCCGCGAGTTGCAGCAGTCGATGGGCAATGAAGTACGCGAATATTTTGAGATTGAGGCCGATGGTTCGTTCAGTACAGATGTGCTGGTGCTGATGGCTGAAAGATAAACGATAGAATTTTTCCGGGTGTGCCTGAGGGCACACCGACTGATGACATGAGGAAAGCATGAGCAAGCAGATTCTGATTCTCCCAGGTGACGGTATTGGCCCGGAAATCATGGCCGAAGCAGTCAAAGTGCTGGAACTGGCCAACACCAAGTACAGCCTGGGCTTCGAGCTGAGCCACGACGTGATCGGTGGCGCCGCCATCGACAAGCACGGCGTGCCGCTGGCTGACGAAACCCTGGATCGCGCGCGCGCTGCCGATGCGGTACTGCTGGGCGCCGTGGGCGGCCCGAAATGGGACACCATCGAGCGTGATATCCGCCCTGAGCGCGGCCTGCTGAAGATTCGTGCGCAACTGGGCCTGTTCGGCAACCTGCGCCCGGCGATCCTGTACCCGCAACTGGCCGAGGCGTCGAGCCTGAAGCCTGAAATCGTCGCGGGCCTGGACATCCTGATCGTCCGTGAATTGACCGGCGGCATCTACTTCGGCGCGCCACGCGGCACCCGCACTCTGGAAAACGGCGAGCGTCAGTCCTACGACACCCTGCCGTACAGCGAAAGCGAAATCCGCCGTATCGCCCGTGTCGGTTTCGACATGGCCATGGTTCGTGGCAAAAAGCTCTGCTCGGTGGACAAGGCCAACGTGCTGGCCTCCAGCCAACTGTGGCGTGAAATTGTCGAAGAAGTGGCCAAGGATTACCCTGAAGTCGAACTGAGCCACATGTACGTCGACAACGCCGCGATGCAACTGGTGCGCGCACCGAAGCAGTTCGACGTGATCGTCACCGACAACCTGTTCGGCGACATCCTGTCGGACCAGGCATCGATGCTCACCGGTTCCATCGGCATGCTGCCCTCGGCGTCCCTGGACACCAACAACAAGGGCATGTACGAGCCGTGTCACGGTTCGGCGCCGGACATCGCGGGCAAAGGCATTGCCAACCCGTTGGCAACCATTTTGTCGGTGTCGATGATGCTGCGTTACAGCTTCAACTTGCAGGATGCGGCGGATGCGATCGAGAAGGCCGTCAGTCTGGTTTTGGACCAGGGCCTGCGCACCGGCGACATCTGGTCGACCGGTTGCACTAAAGTCGGTACGCAGGAAATGGGTGACGCAGTAGTCGCCGCGCTGCGGAATCTGTCGAGGTTTTTCCCATCCCTCGATTTGAACGTTGCGGTACGCACCGTATCTTTGATCTGCACAACAACACTCGCCGCTGGGTGAACCCAGGC
>NZ_JBIUXZ010000023.1:90973-91219 GCF_044744265.1 Pseudomonas sp. NPDC087342 | reverse complement strand
AAGAGTTTGTCTACCAGGGTGGTTTTACCATGGTCAACGTGAGCAATGATGGCGATGTTGCGTAGATTTTCGATCACTTGTGTATCTCGATCAGAGGATTCGGTGTGCTGACAAGTCTTGGCAGCGATTAACAGTAGAGTCCGGCAAAGCCGTTACAGCTTGACGGCGGCGTCGGGGGGCCGGTGACGCAGGCCACAGGCAAACAGCCCCGGGCACTTAGCTCGGTCGATAAACGCGCACATTGGC
>NZ_JBIUXZ010000023.1:0-90963 GCF_044744265.1 Pseudomonas sp. NPDC087342 | reverse complement strand
ATTGGCATGCCCCTCACTGAGCAAATGGTGGGCATGCAGGCGACTCATCACGCCTTTGTCGCAATACAGCAGGTACTGGCGAGTAGGGTCCAGTTCCTTGAAACGAGCGTTCAATGCATAAAACGGCATCGTCTGTACCTCAATGCCAGCAAGTTCCAGCGGCTCGTCTTCAGCGGCATCCGGATGACGGATGTCGATGATGATCTGGCCCGCCAGTGCTTCGCTGACTTCTTCGATCTGCAAGTCCTGGCCCAATTCGTCGATCACGCGATCGATCGGCACCAGTTTGGCGTTTTCGAGCGCACGCTCGAGGACCGCCATGTCGAACTGTTGTTCTTCGTACTCCACGCGGTTGCGCTTGGCGTGGGTCTTGGGGTTCACCGAGATGACCCCGCAGTATTCCGGCATGTGCTTGGCGAAGTCGGCAGTCCCGATTTCGTTGGCCAGGTCGATGATGTCCTGCTTGTGACTGGTGATCAGCGGTCGCAGGACCAGCTTCTCGGTCACACAGTCGATCAACGACAGGTTCGGCAACGTCTGGCTCGAAACCTGGGAGATCGCCTCACCGGTGACCAGCGCATCGATGTCCAGCCGATCGGCAATCTTCGACGCAGCGCGCAACATCATACGCTTCAAAACTACGCCCATATGACTGTTATCGACTTTCCCGAGAATTTCTCCCAGTACTTCCTCGAACGGCACACTGACAAATAACACGCGTTGGGAGCTGCCGTACTTCTTCCAGATGAAGTGCGCGACTTCCATGACGCCCAGTTCATGGGCCCGTCCGCCCAGATTAAAGAAGCAGAAATGGCTCATCAGGCCACGGCGCATGATCTGGTAGGCGGCGACTGTCGAGTCAAAGCCGCCGGACATCAATACAAGCGTCTGTTCCAACGCTCCCAGCGGATAACCGCCGATGCTGTTGTGCTGGCTGTGGATCACATACAACCGTTGGTCGCGAATTTCGATGCGAACTTCGATTTCCGGCTCTTTCAGGGAAATCCCGGCGGCGCCGCACTGACGACGCAGCTGGCTGCCGACGTATTTCTCCACGTCCATGGACGAAAAGGTGTGATGCCCGCCGCGCTTGCAGCGCACCGAAAAGATCTTCCCGGCCAGTGCATCGCCGTAGTGCTGCTTGCACTTGGCAACGATGTCGTCGAAGTCACCCAGCGGGTATTCATCGACCTGCAGGAAATGCGCGATGCCCGGCATGCAGCTCAGGCGCTCGGTCATCTCCTTCAGGGCCCGGGGCTCAGTGACGCGGGTTTCCAGCTCGAGGTTGTCCCACACACCGTTCACCACCACAGCCGGGTCCAGATCGCGGAGCACGGCACGGATGTTCTTGGCCAATTGGCGGATGAAACGCATCCGTACCGGGCGGCTCTTGATGGTGATCTCGGGGAAGACTTTTACGATTAGTTTCATGAAAACAGCGCGCGCTGGGCCAGCCGAAAAAGGGGGGCGCGGATTATAGCGGAAATTGCTCAAGGTTTAACCAGTTAATATGCAGAACGTTTCGCGCGCACCAAAACGGGTCATTTGTTGAAATAGACGCTACATTACGGGGCAGTTATTTCAGCTTTGCGGCGCAATGCACCTCTATAAGCGTGATATTGGGGCAAAAAACCCATGGTGGGGCACTGGCATGCAATTTGCTCCCTTGTGAGGCAGGTTGCCTTGGCAGAGTATTCGCGCCGGCATCACCCACATTCTAAGGGCATCCACTACTAAGCCCGAAGCCACCCGGAGGACACTATGTCGAAGTCGGTTCAACTCATCAAAGATCATGACGTCAAGTGGATTGATCTGCGCTTCACGGACACCAAAGGCACTCAGCACCACGTGACCATGCCGGCTCGCGACGCGCTGGATGACGCTTTCTTCGAAGAAGGCAAAATGTTCGACGGTTCCTCCATTGCTGGCTGGAAAGGCATCGAAGCCTCCGACATGATCCTGATGCCGGACGACAGCACTGCCGTCCTCGACCCGTTCACCGAAGAGCCGACCCTGATCCTGGTTTGCGACGTGATCGAGCCTTCGACCATGCAAGGCTACGACCGTGACCCACGTGCGATCGCCAAGCGTGCCGAGGAATACCTGAAGTCGACGGGTATCGGCGACACCGTATTCGTTGGTCCAGAGCCAGAATTCTTCATCTTCGACCAGGTTAAATTCAAGTCGGACATCTCCGGCTCGATGTTCAAAATCTACTCCGAACAAGGTTCGTGGATGTCCGACCAGGACGTGGAAGGCGGCAACCGCGGCCACCGTCCAGGTATCAAAGGTGGCTACTTCCCGGTTCCGCCATTCGACCACGACCACGAAATCCGTACCTCCATGTGCAACGCCATGGAAGAAATGGGCCTGACCATCGAAGTTCACCACCACGAAGTGGCGACTGCTGGCCAGAACGAAATCGGTGTGAAGTTCAACACCCTGGTCGCCAAGGCTGACGAAGTTCAGACCCTGAAGTACTGCGTACACAACGTTGCTGATGCATACGGCCGCACCGCGACCTTCATGCCTAAGCCTCTGTACGGCGATAACGGTTCGGGTATGCACGTTCACTTGTCCATCGCCAAAGATGGCAAGAACACCTTCGCTGGCGAAGGCTATGCCGGCCTGTCCGACACTGCCCTGTACTTCATCGGCGGTATCATCAAGCACGGTAAGGCCCTGAACGGCTTCACCAACCCGTCGACCAACTCCTACAAGCGTCTGGTCCCAGGTTTCGAAGCTCCGGTAATGCTGGCCTACTCGGCTCGCAACCGTTCCGCTTCGATCCGTATTCCTTACGTGTCCAGCCCTCGCGCTCGCCGTATCGAAGCCCGCTTCCCGGATCCAGCAGCCAACCCGTACCTGGGCTTCGCTGCACTGTTGATGGCTGGCCTGGACGGCATCCAGAACAAGATCCACCCTGGCGATGCAGCTGACAAAAACCTGTATGACCTGCCGCCTGAAGAGGCGAAAGAGATCCCACAAGTTTGCGGCAGCCTGAAAGAAGCCCTGGAAGAGCTGGACAAAGGTCGCGCGTTCCTGACCAAAGGCGGCGTGTTCTCCGACGACTTCATCGACGCTTACATCGCTCTGAAAAGCGAAGAAGAAATCAAGGTCCGCACCTTCGTACACCCACTGGAATATGAGCTGTACTACAGCTGCTGATCCGGTAGCGCCGGCTGCACGCGGCGTGACAAAAAGAGGCCTCCTTCGGGAGGCCTTTTTTATTCCCGCGATTCAACAGCCGGCAATTTTCCCCTGTGGGAGCGAGCTTGCTCGCGATTACGGTTTTTCATTCGACATTGATGTTGGCTGATCCGCCGCCATCGCGAGCAAGCTCGCTCCCACAGGATTTCGCGGTGCCTGACAGGCCTTGTTAAATCATGCCCAAATGTTAACGACTTGGGTCTATCGCCAGCCCTGACCTATGCTGCAACCCAACACCTTCGCTTCCGGTCGATTTTATGGGTCGTGGTTTTCTCCTGATGTTGCTGCTGATCGCCCTGCCCGCCGCAGCGCAGATCTATAAGTACACCGACGCCAACGGCAACACCGCCTACAGCAATCAACCGCCGGATGGGGTCAAGGCGCAGCCGGTGGAGTTGCCGCCACTCAACAGTGTCGCGCCCTCGGCGCCCGTCACTCCACCTGCCGAAGCCAGCAGCCGCGAACAACCGCGCAACACCTACGAGGTGTTGGAGTTGACCGGCCTGCCCACCACCGAAGCCCTGCGCGCCAACAACGGCACTTTCACCGTCAGCGTGCTGATCAAACCGCGCCTGCAAGGCCCGCATTTGTTCAGGCTGTTGCTGGACGAACAACCTTATGGCCAGCCGAGCAACGTGCCGATCCTGCAACTGGTGAACATTGATCGCGGCGAGCACAGCCTCGCAGTCCAGGTGATCAACGGCGAAAGCGTCGTGCAGCAAAGCCCCAGCGTGACGCTCACTGTGCAACGGGTGCACACGCCTTGAAGGGCTGGCTGTTGATCATCTGCCTGATCGCCTTTCCGGCGATGGCCGACGTCTACACCTACGTCAACGCCCAGGGCAATCGGGTCTTCACCGACCAACCGCGCCCCGGCAATGCCAAGCGTGTGCCGCTGGCCACCAGCAATCGAATGTCCGCCAACCCGACCAACGCTGCGCCGGTGATCGCCGCGCAAAAGCCGGAAGAACAACCGCTATTCCACTACGACATGCTGCGGGTACTGGTGCCAGAACCAGACACCACGGTCCGCAGCAGCTCCGGCGAGTTGATCGTCAGCGTTACCAGCGAACCCGGCTTGCAGCGCGGTCATCGCTACCGTTTGTTACTCGACGGCCAGCCCACCGCCGAACCTGGCATCAGTCCGGTGTTCGCCTTGAGCAATATCGATCGCGGCAGCCATAACCTGTCGGTGGAAATCCTCGACGAACAGGGTCGCACCGTCGAGCGCACAGCCAATCAGCCGTTCCACATGCTGCGCATTTCCCTGGCGCAGAAGCGCAAGGTCAAGCCTTGCACCCTCACCGACTACGGCCAACGGCCGGAATGTCCACTCAAAGACAAACCTCCCGAAGAAAAAAACCCCTTCCTGAAGTTCTTCTAACCTCGTTCAGGTTTGCGCACTATATTGGTGCGATAGGGTGCACCGTACCCACATCCAAGCCCATTTTGGTTCGAAAGTACCCGCAAAAGCTGGCAGAACGCCACGCGATCGAGCGTCAAACGCCCGTTTCAGGCCTCAAACGCTTCTTTTCGGAGCTTTGGTTTGGTTTTTGCATTTTCCCCGCATCAGCGCTCATTTGTTGCGCGCACCCTGCTCCAAAAGAGGGTGTAGGGCGTGCTCACCGTAAATGGCGATCGCGCAAAGCCCCACGAGACGCAAGACTAGGCATGAGGAGAGAAGTTTGGTCGCTCCAAATGAACGACGAATAACGACGGATTGCGTCTCGTGGGGCTTTGCCCTTCGGGTTGGCGCTGTGATCGCGCCATGCTGCGTTGCAGGACTTGAAAAGGGAACGTCATTCTCTGCGTCCTGCGCCTTGCCTGGCGCGATCACAGCGCCAACGCGATTCGCCATTTACGGTGAGCACGCCCTACTATGACCATTAGCGACGCACTGCATCGACTATTACTCGACAACCTGACCACCGCCACCATCCTGCTCGATGCCGAACTGCGCCTCGAGTACATGAACCCGGCGGCGGAAATGCTCCTGGCCATCAGCGGCCAGCGTAGCCATGGGCAGTTCATCAGTGAGTTGTTCACCGAATCTACTGAAGCCTTGAATTCCCTGCGCCAGGCCGTCGAGCAAGCGCACCCGTTCACCAAGCGCGAAGCGATGCTCACCGCCCTCACCGGCCAGACCCTGACCGTTGATTACGCGGTCACGCCGATCCTCAGCAACGGCGACACGATGCTGCTGCTGGAAGTTCACCCCCGTGACCGCTTGCTGCGGATCACCAAGGAAGAGGCGCAGCTGTCGAAGCAGGAAACCAGCAAGATGCTGGTACGCGGCCTCGCTCATGAGATCAAGAATCCGCTGGGCGGGATTCGCGGTGCCGCGCAATTGCTCGCCCGCGAGCTGCCGGAAGAAAGCCTGCGCGACTACACCAACGTGATCATCGAAGAAGCCGATCGCCTGCGAAACCTCGTGGACCGGATGCTCGGTTCGAACAAACTGCCGTCCCTGGCCATGTGCAACATCCACGAAGTGCTGGAGCGCGTGAGTCAGTTGGTGGAGGCCGAAAGCCAGGGCTGCATCACCTTGGTGCGCGACTACGACCCAAGCATTCCCGACGTGTTGATCGATCGCGAACAGATGATCCAGGCCGTACTGAACATCGTGCGCAACGCAATGCAGGCCATCAGCAGCCAGAACGAGCTGCGCCTGGGCCGCATCAGTTTGCGCACCCGCGCCATGCGCCAGTTCACCATCGGCCACGTGCGCCATCGCCTGGTGACCAAGATCGAGATCATCGACAACGGTCCGGGCATTCCTGCGGATTTGCAGGAAACCATCTTCTTTCCAATGGTCAGCGGCCGCCCGGACGGTACCGGGCTGGGCCTGGCCATTACCCAGAACATCATCAGCCAGCACCAGGGCTTGATCGAGTGTGACAGCCACCCAGGCCACACCACTTTCTCGATCTTTCTGCCACTGGAACAAGGAGCCACATCGACATGAGCCGTAGTGAAACCGTGTGGATCGTCGATGACGACCGTTCTATCCGTTGGGTCCTGGAAAAAGCCTTGCAGCAAGAAGGCATGACCACGCAAAGCTTCGACAGCGCCGATGGCGTGATGAGCCGCCTGGCGCGCCAGCAGCCGGACGTGATCATCTCCGACATCCGCATGCCGGGTGCCAGCGGCCTGGACCTTCTGGCGCGGATTCGCGAACAACACCCACGGCTGCCGGTCATCATCATGACCGCCCACTCCGACCTGGACAGCGCGGTTGCCTCCTACCAGGGCGGCGCGTTCGAATACCTGCCCAAGCCGTTCGACGTCGACGAAGCGGTTTCCCTGGTCAAGCGCGCCAACCAGCACGCCCAGGAACAGCAAGGCCTGGAAGTCCCGGTCGCCTTGACCCGCACCCCGGAAATCATCGGTGAAGCGCCGGCGATGCAGGAAGTGTTTCGCGCCATCGGGCGCTTGAGCCACTCCAACATTACCGTGCTGATCAACGGCGAATCCGGCACCGGTAAAGAACTGGTGGCCCACGCCCTGCACCGTCACAGCCCACGTGCGGCGTCGCCGTTCATTGCGTTGAACATGGCGGCGATCCCGAAAGACCTGATGGAATCCGAGCTGTTCGGCCACGAAAAAGGCGCGTTCACCGGTGCGGCCAACCTGCGTCGCGGGCGCTTTGAACAGGCTGACGGCGGCACGTTGTTCCTCGATGAAATCGGCGACATGCCGGCGGACACCCAGACCCGTTTGCTGCGGGTGTTGGCGGACGGCGAGTTCTACCGCGTCGGCGGTCATACGCCGGTGAAGGTTGATGTGCGCATCATCGCCGCGACCCACCAGAACCTGGAAACCCTGGTACACGCCGGGAAATTCCGTGAGGACTTGTTCCACCGCCTCAACGTGATCCGCATTCATATCCCACGGCTGTCGGATCGTCGCGAAGACATCCCGACCCTGGCCAAGCACTTCCTCAGCCGTGCCGCGCAGGAACTGGCGGTGGAACCGAAGCTGCTGAAAAGCGAAACCGAGGAATACTTGAAGAACCTGCCGTGGGGCGGCAACGTGCGTCAGTTGGAGAACACCTGCCGCTGGATCACGGTGATGGCTTCGGGTCGCGAAGTGCACATCAGCGACCTGCCGCCAGAGCTGCTGAACCTGCCGCAGGATTCGGCGCCGGTGACCAACTGGGAGCAAGCGCTGCGCCAGTGGGCTGATCAGGCGTTGGCTCGTGGTCAGTCGAGCCTGCTCGACAGCGCCGTGCCGGCGTTCGAGCGGATCATGATCGAAACCGCCCTCAAACACACCGCCGGGCGTCGTCGCGATGCCGCGGTTTTGCTGGGTTGGGGGCGTAATACCCTGACGCGCAAGATCAAGGAATTGGGGATGAAGGTCGATGGTGGGGATGATGATGAGGGGGAAGAAGGCTAAACAGTCTTCAGATCTTCGTCGTTAGATAGATCCTTTCGCGGGCAAGCCTCGCTCCTACGGAGTTCGCGCCATTTCAAAATTGGCGCATCACCTGTAGGAGCGAGGCTTGCCCGCGAAGGGGCCATAACATTCAACATCATCGTTGACTGTTACACCGCTTTCGCGAGCAGGCTCGCCCCCACATTAAGAGCTTCGTGCACCGCAGCAATGCACCGTGAACCGCAATCGCGCACAGCCTCCCGCCTGAAATCCCGTCGTTAATCGTTAGAAAACCCACCCGACAAAAACACAAAATCCCCGAATCACGGGGCCTCCAGCGCATCAACACAACTTTCTGTTTCAACTTGTTAAAACCTGGCACGCCCCCTGCAATAGTCCATTCAGTGATTCAGTTCACTACCCGGTTTCGGGGACCTTGGTACAGGCAGGCCGGGGATTCCCCTCTTTACATCGGGCTCGCACCGCCAACGCGACGAGCCCAACCCGTTTTGGGGCCCTTGATACAGGCAGGTCAGGGGTTCCTTCTTTACACCGGGACTTGCACGCAATGCGTAAGTCCCTGCCGTTTTGGGAACCTTGGTACAGGCAGGCCGGGGATTCCCTCTTTTATTGCTCCCGGAGATGGATCTCCAGCCGCCAGCGGTCATCGACCTCGCTACCGGCCCACTCACCTTGCAGTGGCCGGGCCGCCACTACCGTCAGCAACAACCCCCCATCACTCAAACGCACGCGCCAGTTCACGTCTTTGCCGTTGATCTTGAGCTGGCCTTTCTGCGCCTTGCCTTCGGCCTCGAACAGCAACGCGACGCTGCCATCCACCACCTCGCCATGGGTCTTGGGTTCGTTGTTGAACCACACCACCAACCCATCGTCGGTGACCTCGACCTGCTGCAATTCAGTGGGGTCGGGCGTGGTCAGGCGACCGATCATCAGGCCCACCATCAGCCCGACAATCGCCAGCGAACCTATCACTCGCGGGAATAGTTTCGAACGGTTGTCCACGGGCGGCGTAGAATGCCGCTCATCTTTACCTTCGGAGCCGTGCATGTTTCACGTCATCCTCTTCCAACCAGAAATTCCGCCGAATACCGGCAACGTTATCAGGCTGTGCGCCAACAGTGGCTGCCACCTGCATTTGATCGAACCGCTGGGCTTCGAGATGGACGATAAGCGCCTGCGCCGGGCCGGCCTCGATTACCACGAGTACGCCACCCTGCAACGCCACGCCGACCTGGCCAGTTGCCTGGAAAGCCTCGGTCATCCACGGCTGTTCGCGTTCACCACCAAGGGCTCGCGGCCGTTCCACGATGCCAGCTTCGCCGAGGGCGACGCTTTCCTGTTCGGCCCGGAAAGCCGTGGCTTGCCCGCCGAAGTGCTCGATGCACTCCCAGGCGAACAACGCCTGCGCCTGCCGATGCGCGAAGGCTGCCGCAGCCTGAACCTGTCCAACACCGTTGCCGTCGCGGTATACGAAGGCTGGCGCCAACTAGGCTTTAAATAACACCACAAACAAATGTGGGAGCGAGCCTGCTCGCGAAAGCGGTGTGCCAGACGACAATGTTGTCACTGACACTCCCATTCGCGAGCAGGCTCGCTCCCACATTGAAACTGCTTTGGTGCTTAGGACCGCTTATTGAACGGTTGGAGTCT
The DNA here is from genome assembly GCF_044744265.1 of Pseudomonas sp. NPDC087342. NCBI lineage: Bacteria > Pseudomonadati > Pseudomonadota > Gammaproteobacteria > Pseudomonadales > Pseudomonadaceae > Pseudomonas > Pseudomonas sp. NPDC087342. Next base: position 81,705 of record NZ_JBIUXZ010000023.1, on the reverse strand, counting down.
CGCCAGCCGCCTGCATGCGTTGCAGTTCTTGTGCGTACAGCGCGTCGAAGTTCACCGGAGCCAGCATCAGGGCCGGGAACGAACCGCGGGTCACCAGGCTGTCCAGGGTTTCTCGAGCGTACGGGAACAGGATGTTCGGGCAGAACGCGCCGAGGGTGTGGCTCATCGAAGCGTCGTCCAGGTTCTTGATCAGGAAGATCCCGGCCTGTTGCACTTCAGCGATGAACGCTACTTCTTCACCGTTTTTCACGGTAACCGACAAAGTCAGCACGACTTCGTGGAAGTCACCTTCCAAAGCCTTTTGACGGGTGTTCAGATCCAGACCGACGCTCGGTTCCCACTGCTGGCGGAAGATCGCCGGGCTTTTCGGGGCTTCGAAGGACAAGTCACGTACGTAGATGCGCTGCAAGGAGAATTGCGGTGCGGTTTCTTCTTCGCTAGCTGCAGTGTTCTGTTGGTCAGTCATCTCAGATCCTTTCTGATCTTTGGTCTTTTAGGGTTTGCTGTTCTTGGGTGCTTAAGTCAGGCCTTGAGCATGGCGTCGAGCTTACCGGCACGCTCAAGGGCAAACAAATCATCACAGCCACCGATGTGGCGCTCGCCGATCCAGATCTGCGGCACGGACGTACGCCCGGCTTTCTGGGCCATGGCGGCACGCACCTGCGGCTTGCCATCGACCTTGATCTCTTCGAAGGCCACACCTTTGTTCTCGAGCAAGTACTTGGCTCGCGAGCAGTAAGGGCAGTAATCGCTGGAATAGACGACGACGTTGCTCATATCACTTCACCAGCGGCAGGTTGTCGCCCTTCCAGCTGGAAATCCCGCCGGAGAGCTTGGCGGCGGTGAAGCCGGATTTCATCAGTTCGCGGGCATGGGTGCCGGCGGTCTGGCCCTGGGCATCGACCAGAATGATGGTCTTGGCCTTGTGCTTTTCCAGTTCGCCAACGCGAGCGGTCAACTTGTCGTGAGGAATGTTCAACGCGCCAACGATATGGCCAGCGGCGAAATCCTTGGTCGAACGAATGTCGATCACCACGCCTGCGTCCTTGTTGACCAGCCCGGTCAGCTCGCCGGTGCTCAGGCTGCGACCGCCGCCTTTCATCTCATGGGCGATCAGCAGAGCCAGCAGAACAACGAAAATACCGGCCAGCAAATAGTGGGTGGTGGCAAATGCAATCAGGTGATCAAGCATTTAAGGTGGTTCCAGGGCGTTAAAAGTGGGCCAGTATACACAGCCCCTAGGGTGGGCCAAACCCCGTCCGGCGGTGACGGCGCAGGAACTTCGCTTTAAACTGCCACTCCCTTTTCCATCGCCCTCTTTTTAACTCAGCCACGAGTGGAATCCATGACTACCACGCCTAAACCTTTGGTCCTGATCATTCTCGATGGCTTCGGTCACAGTGAGAGCCACGAAGCCAACGCCGTGTACTCGGCGAAGAAGCCAGTCCTGGACCGTCTGACCGCCAGCGTACCGAACGGCCTGATCTCGGGCAGCGGCATGGACGTCGGCTTGCCGGACGGCCAGATGGGCAACTCCGAAGTCGGCCACATGAACCTCGGCGCCGGCCGCGTGGTGTATCAGGACTTCACCCGTGTGACCAAATCGATCCGCGACGGCGAGTTCTTCGAGAACCCGACTATCTGCGCCGCCGTCGATAAAGCCGTCGCTGCTGGCAAAGCCGTGCACTTCATGGGCCTGTTGTCCGATGGCGGCGTGCACAGTCATCAGGATCACCTGGTCGCCATGGCCGAACTGGCCTTCAAGCGCGGCGCAGAAAAAATCTACCTGCACGCCTTCCTCGACGGTCGCGACACCCCGCCGAAAAGCGCCCAGTCGTCCATCGAACTGCTCGACGCGACGTTCCAGGCCCTCGGCAAAGGCCGGATCGCCAGCATCGTCGGCCGCTATTTCGCCATGGACCGTGATAACCGTTGGGACCGTGTAGCCCAGGCTTACAACCTGATTGTCGACGGCAACGGTGAATTCAACGCCGCCACCGCACAGGAAGGCCTGCAAGCCGCTTACGAGCGTGGCGAGAGCGACGAATTCGTCAAAGCCACCTCGATCGGCGAACCGGTGAAAGTCGAAGACGGCGACGCCGTGGTGTTCATGAACTTCCGCGCTGACCGCGCCCGTGAACTGACCCGCGTGTTCGTCGAAGACGATTTCAAGGACTTCGAACGGGCGCGCCAACCGAAATTGGCCGGTTTCGTGATGCTGACCCAATACGCCGCCAGCATTCCTGCACCGTCGGCCTTCGCCGCCGGCAGCCTGGAAAACGTGCTGGGCGATTACCTGGCGAAAAACGGCAAGACCCAACTGCGTATCGCTGAAACCGAAAAATATGCCCACGTGACCTTCTTCTTCTCCGGCGGTCGCGAAGAACCGTTCCCGGGCGAAGAACGCATCCTGATCCCGTCGCCAAAAGTCGCCACCTATGACTTGCAGCCCGAGATGAGCGCCCCGGAAGTCACCGACCGTATCGTCGACGCCATTGAAAACCAGCGTTACGACGTGATCGTGGTCAACTACGCCAACGGCGACATGGTCGGCCACAGCGGCAACCTCGAAGCTGCGGTGAAAGCTGTGGAATGCCTGGACCTGTGCGTCGGTCGCATCACCGCCGCGCTGGAAAAAGTCGGCGGCGAAGCCTTGATCACTGCCGACCACGGCAACTGCGAAAAAATGTCCGACGAAGAAACCCACCAGGCGCACACCGCTCACACCACCGAGCCGGTGCCGTTCATCTATGTCGGCAAGCGTGACTTCAAGGTCCGCGATGGCGGCGTATTGGCGGATGTCGCGCCGACCATGCTGATGCTGATGGGCCTGGAAATCCCGAAAGAAATGACCGGGACTTCGATTTTGGTGTAATCGCCCTTTCAAACACCGAAAAACCCTGTGGGAGCGAGCCTGCTCGCGAAGAGGGAGTGTCAGTCGATATCGATGTTGACTGACACACCGCTTTCGCGAGCAGGCTCGCTCCCACATTGGTTTTCAGCGTTTTTCGGGCCAGTTATCACACAGTCCCAATTGGGCATTTTTTTTGCGGCGCTTGCCGGGCATACTAGGCCGTCCCTTTCCCTGGTATCACCCGCCTCTATGCTTCGCGTCCTGATAGCCCTCGCTCTGACTTGCCTGCTCCAACCGGCCTTTGCTGACGAGCGCGCGCAAACCCAACAACAGTTGGACGCCACGCGTCAGGACATTGCCGAGCTGAAAAAACTGCTGAGCAAGGTGCAGGAAGAAAAATCCGGTGTGCAAAAGGACCTCAAGGGCACCGAGACCGAGATGGGCAAGCTCGAGAAGCAGGTCGATGCCCTGCAAAAAGAGCTGAAGAAAAGCGAATCCGAGCTGCAGCGACTCGATGGTGAGAAAAAAAAACTCCAGAGCGCGCGCATTGAACAGCAACGACTGATCGCCATCCAGGCCCGCGCGGCCTATCAGAATGGCCGTCAGGAGTACCTCAAGCTGCTGCTCAACCAGCAAAATCCTGAAAAATTCGCCCGCACCCTCACTTATTACGACTACCTGAGCCAGGCCCGCCTGGAGCAGTTGAAGAACTTCAACGAAACCCTGCGCCAACTGGCCAACGTCGAAAAAGACATTTCGATGCAACAGGCTCAGTTGCTGGTGCAAAAAAGTAGCCTCGACAGCCAGCGCGACGAACTCGACAAGGTTCGCCAGGAACGCCAAAAGGCCCTGGCCAAGCTCAACGACGACGTCAAGGCACGCGATCAGAAGCTCGCCGCCCGCGAGCAGGATCAGGCAGACCTGTCTAAAGTCCTTAAAACCATCGAAGAAACCCTGGCTCGCCAGGCTCGTGAGGCAGAAGAAGCGCGACAAAAAGCGCTGATTGCCCAGCAGGAAGCCGAAAAAAAGCGTTTACGTGAGGCTCAGGAACAGGCCGACGCCAACACTGATGCCCCACGCAAACCCGCTAAACCGACACCTGGTGCGCTGGTTTCCAGTTCAGGCGAGACCTTTGGCGGCGCATTTGCTTCAGCCCGCGGCAAACTTCCATGGCCGGTTGATGGTCGACTGTTGGCGCGCTTCGGTGAAAGCCGCGGCGACGATGCCCGGACCAAGTGGGACGGCGTGATGATCAGCGCCTCCGCCGGCAGCCAAGTGCATGCCGTTCACGGTGGTCGCGTAGTGTTCGCCGACTGGTTGCGCGGTGCCGGGCTGCTGGTGATTCTGGACCACGGCAACGGTTTTTTGAGTCTTTACGGTCACAACCAGACGCTGCTCAAGTCTGCGGGTGATGTGGTTAAAGCCGGTGAGTCCATCTCCACTGTCGGTAACAGTGGCGGCCAGGACACACCAGCGCTGTATTTCGCAATTCGTCAGCAGGGTCACCCGAGTGATCCAGCGCAATGGTGTCGTGCGCAAGGATAAGCACGGCATCTAATTCAGGAGTTCGTTCGACATGCTGCATTTGTCCCGCCTTACCTCGCTGGCCCTGACGATCGCCCTGGTGATCGGCGCGCCTCTGGCGTTTGCCGCTCAGCCTGCCCCGGCGGCTGCGCCAGCTCCTGCACCTGCGGGCACCGCTGCGACCACCAAGGCGCCATTGCCCCTGGAAGAGTTGCGCACCTTTGCCGAGGTCATGGACCGGATCAAAGCCGCGTATGTCGAACCGGTAGACGACAAGACCCTGCTGGAAAATGCCATCAAAGGCATGCTCAGTAATCTCGACCCGCACTCCGCCTACCTGGGCCCGGAAGACTTCGCTGAACTGCAGGAAAGCACCAGCGGCGAATTCGGCGGCCTGGGCATCGAAGTCGGTGCCGAAGACGGCTTCATCAAAGTGGTGTCGCCAATCGACGACACCCCGGCGTCCAAGGCTGGCATTCAGGCGGGCGACTTCATCGTCAAGATCAACGGCGCACCGACTCGTGGCCAGACCATGACTGAAGCCGTGGACAAGATGCGCGGCAAGATCGGCCAGAAAATCACCCTGACCCTGGTACGCGACGGTGGCACGCCATTCGACGTGGTGCTGACTCGCGCCACGATCCAGGTCAAGAGCGTCAAGGCGCAGCTGCTGGAATCGGGCTACGGCTACATCCGCATCACCCAGTTCCAGGTCAAGACCGGCGAAGAAGTTTCCAAGGCGCTGGCCAAGTTGCGCAAGGACAACGGCAAGAAGCTCAACGGCATCATCCTCGACCTGCGTAACAACCCGGGCGGCGTGCTGCAAGCGGCGGTGGAAGTGGTCGACCACTTCATCACCAAGGGCCTGATCGTCTACACCAAGGGCCGCATCGCCAACTCCGAACTGCGCTTCTCCGCTACCGGCAAAGACGAAAGCGAAGCCGTGCCAATGGTTGTGCTGATCAACGGCGGCAGCGCCTCGGCCTCGGAAATCGTCGCCGGCGCCTTGCAGGATCAGAAACGCGCCGTGCTGATGGGCACCACCAGTTTCGGCAAAGGCTCGGTACAAACCGTGCTGCCGCTGAACAACGATCGCGCCCTGAAGATCACCACCGCGCTGTACTTCACGCCGAACGGTCGCTCGATCCAGGCGCAGGGCATCGTCCCGGACATCGAAGTGCGCAAGGCCAAGATCACCAACGAACAGGACGGCGAGTACTTCAAGGAAGCCGATCTGCAAGGTCACTTGGGCAATGGCAACGGCGGCGCCGACAAGCCGACGTCCAGCAGCAAAGCCAAGGCAATGCCGCAGGATGACGATTACCAATTGGCCCAGGCCCTGAGCCTGCTCAAAGGGCTGAGCATCACCTCCGGCCGCTGAGATGCGCTTGCGCTTCATCCTCGGTTTGTTGTGCTGTCTGGCGGGTGCTGCTCACGCAGAGCCCGCCAAGACCTCCCCGCACAAGGCTTACCTGACACTGATCATCGATGACCTGGGGCAGAACCTGCCCCGGGATCGTCGCGTGCTCGCCCTGCCCGGCCCGGTGACCACGGCAATCATGCCCGACACACCCCACGCCGCTGAATTCGCCCGCGAAGCCCATCGCGCCGGCAAAGTCGTCATCCTGCACATGCCCATGGACCCGGCCACCGGTCCGTTCGCCTGGCATCCTGACCTGCCCATCGAAGAGCTGGAAAAGCGCCTCAACGCCGCGTTCAAGGCTGTGCCGTACACCGCCGGCATCAACAACCACATGGGCAGCCGCATGACCGCCCAGCAACCGGCCATGGCCTGGTTGATGGCGGACTTGCAGCGCCGACATAAATTCTTCGTCGACAGCCGCACCAGCGCGCAAACCGTGGGCGCGGCCGAAGCGCAGAAGATTAGCTTGGCGAGCGTTTCGCGAGATGTGTTTCTCGATGATGAGCGCACTGAGGCAGCAATCTTCACTCAGTTGCAAACGGCGATCAGCCTGGCGCACAAGCAAGGTTCGGCGGTGATGATCGGGCACCCGTATCCGCAGACGTTGGCGGTGCTGGAGCGCGAATTGCCGAAGCTGAAGGCTCAGGGAATTGACTGGATCGACATCAAAATGATGATCAGCGTGCGCAGCAATCGGGCGACGGCTGCGCATGGGAAGGATGGCGTGTACCGGTAATTCGCAACACCTCTAGCCACTGTGGGAGCGAGCTTGCTCGCGATGAGGCCTTAACATTCAACATCTTCATTGACTGTTACGCCGCCATCGCGAGCAAGCTCGCTCCCACAGTGTTTTGTGTTGAGCCAAATTCCGTCGCTGATCCCTAGAGATACTTCGCCATGATGTCGTCCACCACGCCTTCCTTGCGCATCTGATCCAGCGCCGCTTGAAGCTTGGCGACAATCTCATCCGGCACGTCTTTATTCAGCGCCAGGTACAACTCGGCGCTGTTGAAGCGCAGCACTGTCTTGAGTCCGGTCACGCCGTCCTGCCGAGCCAGATAACGGCCAGCCGGATCACCCGTGGCCCACAGATCAATCTGTCCATTGACCAATTTCTTGGCATTGTCCTGATCCCGCAGCACCACAATCGGCTTCAAGCCCTGCTTGGCCAACGTCTCGGCAATCGCATCGCCCTTGTAGGCGCCGATCTTGTATTTGCGCGCCTGATCCAGCGTCTCGAGGGTGATCTTGCTGTCCGCCTTGGCCAGCATGATCCAGTCATCCGGGCCGATCGGGCCGACCCACTTGAAGAGCTTCTCGCGGTCCGGCAGCCGCGCCATCACAAACACGCCGTAACCGGGTTTCTCCAGGGCGAGTTTGTAGATTCGCTCCCAAGGGAAACGCAGCGTCAGGCTGTAGGTGATGTCGGTGCGCTTGAACATCTCGCGGACGATGTCCACGGCGATGCCGTTGATGTTCTCGTCCTGAGCGAAGTTTTTGCCGTTCTTTGCCATGTTGTATGGCGGGAAGTTTTCCGTCAGCAGCACCAGATCGGTGGCGGGACTTTCTTCGGCGCGGGCTCCGTTGATGAGCAACAGAGAAGCGCTGGCGAGGACGAGCAGAAAACGTTTGAACATGTCGGGCTACCGGAATCCATGGCGTGCCCAAGAGTGCCCTGAGCCCGCCATGCTGTCCACTGGCCTGTATCGCTTTGTTTAGCGCATCACGATTCCGCGATGGGCCATATAGGCCTTGGCTTCCTGCACGGTGTATTCGCCGAAGTGGAAAATACTCGCCGCCAGCACCGCGCTGGCGTGGCCTTCGATGATGCCGTCGGCCAAATGCTGCAGGTTGCCGACGCCGCCGGAAGCGATCACTGGAATGCCCAGCGCATCGCTGATCGCACGGGTAACGCCCAGGTCGAAGCCGTTTTTCATGCCGTCCTGATCCATGCTGGTCAGGAGGATTTCACCGGCGCCCAGGCCTTCCATCTTCTTCGCCCATTCAACGGCGTCGAGACCGGTCGGCTTGCGCCCGCCGTGGGTGAAGATTTCCCAGCGCGGGGTTTCGCCCGGACCGGAGACTTTCTTCGCGTCGATGGCGACGACGATGCACTGCGAACCGAAATGCTGCGCCGCTTCACCGACGAATTCCGGGTTGAACACGGCAGCAGTGTTGATCGAGACCTTGTCCGCGCCGGCATTCAGCAAGTTGCGAATGTCTTGCACGGTGCGTACACCGCCACCCACGGTCAGCGGGATAAACACCTGGCTGGCCATGCGCTCGACGGTGTGCAGCGTGGTGTCGCGACCATCGACGCTGGCGGTGATGTCGAGGAAGGTAATCTCGTCGGCACCCTGCTCGTCGTAACGACGGGCGATTTCCACCGGGTCACCGGCGTCGCGGATGTTTTCGAACTTCACACCTTTGACGACCCGGCCGTTATCCACGTCCAGGCAAGGGATGATGCGTTTGGCCAGCGCCATGGTCAGTCCTCAGCCTTTGTACGAATCGCAGAAAGCTTGCGCTTCCGCGACGTCGAGGGTGCCTTCGTAGATCGCCCGGCCGGTGATGGCGCCGATGATGCCTGGCGCCTTGGCGTCAAGCAGCGACTTGATGTCACCCAGGTTGTGAATGCCGCCGGAAGCGATCACCGGAATGCGCGTGGCAGCGGCCAGCGCGGCGGTGAACGGAACGTTGCAGCCCTGCATCATGCCGTCTTTGGCGATGTCGGTATAAACGATCGCGGACACGCCGTCGGCTTCGAATTGCTTGGCCAGGTCGATCACCTGAATGGTGCTGATTTCAGCCCAGCCGTCGGTGGCGACAAAACCGTCTTTAGCGTCGAGGCCAACGATGACCTTGCCCGGGAATGCGCGGCAGGCTTCTGCGACGAAGGCCGGGTCTTTCACAGCCTTGGTGCCGATGATCACGTAGCTCACGCCCGCTTTCACGTAGTGCTCGATGGTTTCCAGGGAACGGATACCGCCGCCGATCTGGATCGGCAGGTTCGGGTAGCGCTTGGCAATCGCGGTGACCACTTCGCCGTTGACCGGCTGACCTTCGAAGGCGCCGTTCAGGTCGACCAGATGCAGACGACGGCAACCGCCCTCTACCCACTTGGCAGCCATGCTCACCGGGTCATCGGAGAACACCGTGGAATCTTCCATGCGCCCCTGGCGCAGACGAACACAGGCACCGTCCTTGAGATCGATAGCGGGAATAATTAGCATGCTTTTCCTTCGTCAAAGAGCTGCAAGCTGCAAGCCATAAGCTGCAAGCGCGCACGCGTTTCTACTTCTTGCAGCTTGCAGCTTGAAGCTTGCAGCTGCTCCTATTCTTTCTCGAGCGCCCACAGGTCGCTTTCGATGCTTTCGAACCTTTCTTTAAGGTGCGTCTGCACATCGAAAATCGCCCTGTTGTAATAGTGCGGCGCGATTTCGCGGGTAAACAGCTCAAGAATTTCCGCCGCTTCGAACGAACCCAGGTCCAGTTCGAAGCGATCCTCCATGAACCGCTTGATCTTGTGATTGGCCTCGTTCTCCTGTTCGGGAGTGAGGGTCAGGATCGGCGGTTTGGATTTCTTGACGGCCATTTACCAGCGACCATCCCACGCGGCGAAGTTCTGCAGCAATTGCAGGCCATGGGTATGGCTTTTCTCCGGGTGGAACTGCACGGCGAAACGCGAGCCGTCGGCCAGCGCCGCAGCGAAATCGACACCGTAGTGACCGCCACCCACCACTTGCCGCGGGTTGCCGGCAGCGATGTAGTAGCTGTGCACAAAGTAGAAACGCGCCAGGTCCGGAATGTTGTGCCACAGCGGATGACTCACCGTCTGCTTCACTTCGTTCCAGCCCATGTGCGGGACTTTCAGGTGTTCGCCGTCTTCATGCAGGTCTTTGCCGAAGAACTTCACCGCGCCCGGGAACAGGCCGATGCAGTCCACGCCGTCGTTTTCTTCACTGCTGTCGAGCAAGGCTTGCATGCCGACGCAGATGCCGAGGAACGGACGGTCCTGACTGACTTCACGCACGAGGGAGTCGAAACCCAAACGACGGATCTCCGCCATGCAGTCGCGAATCGCGCCGACGCCGGGGAAAACCACCCGGTCGGCTTCGCGAATCGCATCGGCATCGCTGGTGATCAAGACCTTGCCGGCACCGACGTGCTCGAGGGCCTTGGCCACCGAGTGCAGGTTGCCCATGCCGTAATCGATAACCGCGACCGTCTGCATTACAGAACGCCCTTGGTCGATGGCATTTGCCCGGCCATGCGGTCATCCAGCTCCACCGCCATGCGCAGGGCGCGGCCGAAAGCCTTGAACACGGTTTCGATCTGGTGGTGAGTGTTGGTGCCGCGCAGGTTGTCGATGTGCAGGCTGACGAGGGCATGGTTGACGAAGCCCTGGAAGAATTCCTGGAACAGGTCAACGTCGAAGCCGCCAACGGTGGCGCGGGTGTAGGGAACGTGCATCTGCAGGCCAGGGCGGCCGGAGAAGTCGATCACCACGCGCGACAGCGCTTCATCGAGCGGCACGTAGGCGTGGCCGTAGCGACGGATGCCTTTCTTGTCGCCGATGGCTTTGGCAAAGGCCTGACCCAGGGTGATACCGACGTCTTCCACGGTGTGGTGGTCGTCGATATGCAGGTCGCCCTTGCTGACAATATCCAGGTCGATCAGCCCGTGACGGGCGATCTGGTCCAGCATGTGCTCAAGAAAAGGAACACCGATATCAAATCGGGCCTTTCCGGTGCCATCCAGGTTGATCGAGGCTATGATCTGGGTTTCCAGAGTGTCGCGCTCGACAGACGCCTTACGTTCGGCCATCACCAGCTCCGCAAAATCATTGGGCGAAAAAGGCAGCCATTATAGGGGCGCGGGCCGGAAACAGAAACACGAGACGTGATATGGCTGACGGACAGACTCCCGGGTTGTCGGGGATAGACATGTCCATACAAGCGGATTTGATGGCGCCTGAAACAAATGTGGGAGCGAGCCTGCTCGCGAAGGGGCCATCACATTCAACATTTCTGTCGACTGTCAGACCGCATTCGCGAGCAGGCTCGCTCCCACAGGGGTAGTGCGTTTACAGACTTAGTGGAACAGAACCGCCGTCTTCTGCAAGGTCACCCAAACACCCCAAGCCAACGGAATCCCCACCACCAGCCAAGCGGCAATCGCCAATGGCTTGGTGCCCGGTGCAGCTTTCCACTCCAGAACGGTGCTGCTGTCAGCACCTTTGTCGTGGCCCAGCGCCTGTTCGGCGGCCAGTTCAGCGTCGGTCATGAAGTACTTGTCGGCCACCGGACGTACCAGCAGGTTGCACAGGAAACCCAGCACCAACAGGCCCGCGAGGATGTACAGCGTGATGTCGTAAGCCGCGGCACGTTCAACGCCGATGCTCAGTTGATACTCACGCAGGTAGTTCACCAACACCGGACCCAACACGCCCGCCGCCGCCCACGCCGTCAACAAACGACCGTGGATCGCGCCGACCATTTGCGTACCGAAGAGGTCAGCCAGGTAAGCCGGAACAGTCGCAAAACCGCCGCCGTACATCGACAGGATGATGCAGAACGCCGCCACGAACAGCGCAACGTTACCCAGATGACCGAGGTTCGGGATCAGCGCGTACAGGGCAAAGCCCAGGGCGAAGAACACGAAATAGGTGTTTTTACGACCCAGGTAATCGGAGAACGAAGCCCAGAAGAACCGGCCGCCGATGTTGAACAGGCTCAGCAAGCCAGTAAAACCGGCCGCAATCGCTGCGATCGAAGCCAGTTGCCCGGCGTCCAGTTTGCCGAATGGCAGGTCTACACCAATCAATTTGCCGCCGAACACTTCCTGCAACAGCGGCGAAGCCATGCCGAGGATGCCGATACCGGCGGATACGTTCAGGCACAGCACCAGCCACACCAGACGGAATTGCGGGGTTTTCCAGGCGACGTTCACGTGGACGTGACGATGAGTGATCATCGCGTTCGCCACTTTTTTCGCCGGAGCGGTCCAGCCTTCAGGCTTCCAGCCGGTTGGCGGAACGCGGTAGGACAATGCGCCGCCGATCATGAACACGAAGTAGATCGCGGCCATCACCAGGAAGCTCTGCCACACGCCCACGCCGGTCGGCGAAGCAAAGTGGCCCATCAGGGCCGCTGCCAGCGGAGCACCAACCATCGCGCCACCACCGAAACCCATGATCGCCATACCCGTCGCCATACCGCGCTTGTCCGGGAACCACTTGATCAGGGTCGAAACCGGCGAGATGTAGCCCAGGCCCAGGCCGATACCGCCAATGACCCCGGAGCCAACCCACATCAGCCAGATCTGGTGGGTATAAATCCCCAGCGCCGAAATCAGCAGACCACCGCACCAGCACAGTGCCGATACAACGCCAGCCTTACGCGGCCCAGCATGTTCCAGCCAGCCACCCCAGATCGCTGCCGAGCAGCCGAGGAAGATGAAGAACAGGGTGTAGATCCAGCCGAGCATCGAGATCGGCCAGTCACATTGGGACGAGAAGATTTGCGAGATGAAGCTCATGTCCGGCGCACAAGCGACCGGAGCAGTGACGCCCAGGGCCTTGGACAGCGGCAACCAGAACACCGAGAAGCCGTAGGCCATGCCGATGCAAAGGTGAATGGCCAAAGCGGCCGGTGGTACCAGCCAACGGTTGAAACCGGGCTTGGCGATAATGCGTTCCTTGGACAGGAACGCGGGCTGGCCGGCATTAACGCCGTCCGCCGTGATGCTCGTGCTCATTGTGTATCCCCCAATTATTAGTATGGTTCGCCAGCCACTCCTCACCTCCGGCCTTTATGCACGCAGGCATGACCTTTTTTAAGTGAAGCTCCCTTTAGGCGCGACGTTAAGTCGCAGAAGGACGGACGAACCCGCAGAGGTTACCATTTGCTCGTGACAGAAAAACCAAACTGACATCACCTTTTGTATGTCGTCTGACCTCTTTTCTCTGTAGGCGTAGCCTTCGGCAGCGCTTACAGAGGTGATATCTGTAAAAATTTCTTACAGGAACCGCCATGCCGATCATCGTCGAGCCGCTGAACGAAGCCACTTACCAGGATCAGCAAGATCTGCAAAAGATCTACCGCGACGCGCCGGACTGGCTGTTTGCGCCATTTGCCGGTGAAGTGCAGTTGATTGAGGGTTGCCTGCGGGACGGCTCGCTGATCGCCGGGCGCTTCAACGATCGGCTACTCGGTGCGGCACGTCTGCAACGTCAACAGGACGTCTGGCATCTGTCGCAAATTTGCGTGAGAAAAATTACCCGTCGCCGTGGGGTGGCGGAGCGCCTGGTGAACGAAGCACAGAAAATGGCGTCGCAATCGGGCGCGACATTACGTTTGCTGGCGCCTGCCGGGCACTTGGAAGCCCAGGCACTGGCGGCCAAACTGAACGTGCCGCTGGACGTGCTGCCCATATGAACTGACCGGTCGTCAGTTTCGGAGCGCTATACTCCCCGGCTAAATTTTGAATTCGACTAACTACAAGGACTCGCCCATGAAAGCGTTCGGCAAAATCCTGGGTCTGGTACTTCTCGGGCTGTTGCTGATCATTGTGGCGCTGGGCTTTGCCCTGACGCACCTCTTCGATCCCAACGACTATAAAGACGAGATTCGCCAGATTGCCCGCGACAAGGCCCACATCGAGCTGACGCTCAATGGCGACATCGGCTGGAGCCTGTTCCCGTGGCTAGGCCTGGAATTGCACGAAGCCAGTGTCGCGACCCTGGTCAAACCCACCGAACCGTTCGCTGACCTGCAGATGCTCGGTCTGTCGGTGCGCGTGCTGCCGCTGCTGCGCCGTGAAGTGCAGATGAGCGACGTCCGCGTCGAAGGCCTGAACCTGCGCCTGAACCGCGACAAGGACGGCCACGGCAACTGGGAAGACATCGGCAAGATCCCGGCCCCGGCGAATACCGGCGCGACCCCGCCCGCCGTTCCCGCTGGCGAACCGGCCCCGGAAACCCCGGTCGTCGCGGAAAAACCACCGCAACCGATCCGCCTGGACATCGACAGCCTGACCGTGAACAACGCGCGGGTTGAATACAACGATGAGAAAACCGGCAAGAGCTACACCGCCGAAAGCATCCAGATGAGCACCGGCGCGGTTCACGATTCGACCAATATTCCGCTCAAACTCACCGCGTTCTTGTCCTCTAACCAGCCGGCGCTGCGTGTGCGTACCGAGCTGAACGGCGAGTTGCGCATTGCCCGCGCGCTCCAGCGTTACCAGTTCGAAGACATGAAACTGTCGGGCGAAGTGACCGGCGACCCGCTGCAAGGCAAGACCATGACCTTCGCCGCCCAGGGTCAGTTGCTGCTGGATAAAGCTGCCAACGTCGCCGAATGGACCGGTATCAAGATCTCCGCCAACCAGTTGCGTGCCTTGGGCGAACTGAAGGTCAACGACCTCGACAAGACGCCGCAGATCAATGGCGGCCTGTCGATTGCCCAGTTTGACCTGGCGAAATTCGTCGACAGCATCGGCCAGAAACTTCCGGCCATGGCCGAAGGCAGCCTGAGCAAAGTCGAGTTGGTCAGCCGTCTGGCCGGCACGCCGACCAGCCTGTCGTTCGACAACATCAACCTGAAAGTCGACGACAGCACCTTCAGCGGCCGCATCGCCATCGAGGACTTCGCCAAACAATCGCTGCGCGCGATCCTCAAGGCCGACACGTTCAACGTCGACCGTTACCTGCCGCCAAAATCCGCCGAAGCCAACAGCGCCACGCAAGTGCGTCAGGCCGAAGTGGCCAGCACCGAGGCCGATGCCATGGCGGGCGCGGGCAGCACGCCGCTACCGGAATCACCGACCAAAGGCGCGTGGAGCACCGAACGCCTGTTGCCGGTGGAACGCCTGGCCAAACTCGACGTGGATGCAGACCTGACCTTCGGCCAACTGACCCTCGATAAACTGCCGATCCAGAATGCAGCGCTCAAGGCCAACGGCCAGGGCGGCCTGCTGACTCTGGAGAACCTGCGCGGTGACTTGTACAACGGCAACTTCGAAGCCAAGGGCACCCTCGACGTGCGTCAGCAAGTACCAGCGCTGAGCATGCAGACCCACATCACCAAAGTGCCGGTGGAAAAAATCCTCGAAAGCCAGGGCAAGAATCCGCCCGTCAAAGGCCTGGTGACGCTCACCAGCGCACTGACCGGCAGCGGCAACAGCCAGAAAGCGCTGGTCGAAACCCTCAACGGCAACGCCAGTTTTGTCATCAATAACGGCGTGCTGCTCAACGCCAACCTTGAACAACAGCTGTGCAAAGGCATCGCCACCCTGAACCGTAAAAGTCTCAGCGGCGAACCGCGGGGCAAGGACACGCCGTTCCAGGAACTCAAGGGCAACCTGACCTTCCGCAACGGCGTGGCGAGCAACCCGGACATGAAAGTGCGCATCCCGGGCATGACCGTCAACGGTGACGGCGACGTCGATCTGCGGGTGCTGGGCATGGACTATCGCGTCGGCATCATCGTCGAAGGCGACACCAGCGCGATGCCCGATCCGGCCTGTCAGGTCGGCGAGAAGTTCGTCGGCATCGAGTGGCCGCTGCGCTGCCGTGGCCCGCTGGAACTCGGCGCCAAGGCCTGCCGCGTGGACAACGAACGCATGGGCCAGGTCGCCGCCAAACTGGCGGGTGAGAAGCTCAGCGACAAGATCGACGAGAAGCTCGGTGACAAGGTCAGCCCGGAACTTAAAAACGCATTGAAGGGGCTGTTCAAGCGATGAGAGCCGAGCAGTTTTCATCGGCGGTGCTGGATTGGTACGACCGCCACGGCCGCCACGATTTGCCTTGGCAACAGGGCATCACCCCGTATCGGGTGTGGGTCTCGGAAATCATGTTGCAGCAGACCCAGGTCAGCACCGTGCTGAATTACTTCGACCGCTTCATGGCGTCGCTGCCAACGGTCGAAGCCTTGGCCGCTGCACCGGAAGACGAAGTGCTGCATCTGTGGACGGGGCTGGGTTACTACACCCGCGCGCGCAATTTGCAGAAGACCGCGAAGATCGTCGTCGCTGAATATGGCGGCGAGTTTCCCCGTGATGTGGAAAAACTGGTTGAGCTGCCGGGCATCGGTTTGTCCACCGCCGGCGCCATCGCCAGCCTGAGCATGGGCCTGCGCGCGCCGATCCTCGACGGCAACGTCAAACGCGTGCTGGCGCGCTTTACCGCGCAAGAGGGCTATCCGGGCGAGCCGAAGGTCGCGAAACAGCTCTGGGCGAACGCTGAGCGCTTTACGCCGCATGATCGGGTCAACGCCTACACCCAGGCGATGATGGATCTGGGCGCCACGCTCTGCACCCGCAGCAAACCGAGCTGCCTGCTCTGCCCGCTGGAAAAGGGCTGCGAAGCGCACATGCTCGGCCTGGAAACCCGCTACCCGATCCCCAAGCCGCGCAAAGCCGTACCGCAGAAGCGCACGCTGATGCCAATGCTCGCCAACGGCGAAGGCGCGATTCTGCTTTACCGTCGCCCTTCCACGGGCCTGTGGGGCGGTTTGTGGAGCTTGCCGGAACTCGATGACCTCGACGACCTGCAACATCTCGCCACGCAGCACTCGCTGGAGCTGGGCAGCCAACAAGCGCTGCCGGCCCTGGTGCACACCTTCAGCCACTTCCAGTTGTCCATCGAACCCTGGCTGGTTCAGGTCCAGGAGGCCGGCCATCACGTGGCCGAGGCCGACTGGCTCTGGTATAACCTCGCCACCCCGCCGCGCCTGGGCCTTGCCGCCCCGGTCAAAACCTTGCTCGAACGCGCGGCCGCCGTATTGAACGCAGGAGAGTCGTCATGACCCGCACCATCATGTGCCGCAAGTACAAAGAAGAATTGCCCGCCCTGGAGCGAGCCCCGTTCCCTGGCGCAAAAGGCCAGGACATTTTTGATCACGTCTCCGCCAAGGCCTGGGCCGACTGGCAGAAACACCAGACCCTGCTGATCAACGAAAAACGCCTGAACATGATGAACGCCGAAGATCGCAAATATCTTCAGGGCGAGATGGACAAGTTCTTTTCCGGCGAGGAATACGCCCAGGCTGAAGGCTACGTTCCGCCAGCTGAATAATCCCGTTGTTGTGGGGGTCGGAACGTAAGCGACGGTAATAATTAAAATTTTTTTGAAAACTTTCTTGACGACCCCCTGAAAAACCAGTTTAATGCGCCCCGTTGCCCAGATAGCTCAGTCGGTAGAGCAGGGGATTGAAAATCCCCGTGTCGGCGGTTCGATTCCGTCTCTGGGCACCAAATACCGAAAACCCTGAATCGCAAGATTCAGGGTTTTTTTATGCCTGCGATTTGATCAGGCACGGTTAGGCCGTCCAATCTGCGGCACTGGCATAGCGTCAGCGCCTTTGGCTTGCCGACCTTAGACGCCGAGGCATTCTGACTGTATCGAATAGTGCCTATCGAACCGAACAAGCCGAAGCGCAAACGCGTACGTGGTGAGCCCGTGGAATGCCTGGAGCCTCACAAGACGCTCCAGGCTTATGTAGCGTCATAGCGTGTTGATGTAATCCACTGGCAACAAGACCGTATCCAGCGCGGCGTCCACCGGCAGTGAAACGACGGTGATGACCGGGCAGACGATCATGAAGTAGCAAATGACAGCTGCCGGCATTCCGCTGCTGCCACCTCCCCTCGCGCCAAGTAAGTGCAGGCTGCCGTCGACACCTTTGTAGTAGTTCTCTTCCGACGCGCCATTCATTCGGCCGATCATGGTTCCGCAACCGGCCAGCATCAGAGCAAGGCTCATAACAGAGCCCAATCGTAAAATCCCTTTCAAATCCAGCATCCCTTTGTCGCGGTTCATGAGGCGCGGGATTGTAACGGCAAAGGACTGCTTATCGCCGCAAGCGACCAATCCGTTTACTCATCACCATTCCAGT
The DNA here is from genome assembly GCF_044744265.1 of Pseudomonas sp. NPDC087342. NCBI lineage: Bacteria > Pseudomonadati > Pseudomonadota > Gammaproteobacteria > Pseudomonadales > Pseudomonadaceae > Pseudomonas > Pseudomonas sp. NPDC087342. Next base: position 64,004 of record NZ_JBIUXZ010000023.1, on the reverse strand, counting down.
GGAAAACCAGATTACGTGGCGTACCGCTTCCGACATCGGTCGTGTCGTGCTTCGCCTCGCCATTACGGGTCGCAACGACCGTGTATTTGCCGGCAGGTAACTGAACGTACACCAAGGGGCCTGCCTGGCTCAGGGTCAGCACGGTTTGCGCCTGGGCGTTTTGGATGACCACATCAACGTCGGGAATGTATTTGTTATCGACACCGACAGAGAACGTCATATGCAGGTTGTAACCCTTGGCCTGCTGAATAGCTTTGGATTCATCCTCGCCGATACCACCGGACAGGTAGCTGATCCCGTTTTGTTGCTGCGGCTGGACTTGCACGCCTGAGCTGTCGATTGGATCAAGGCTGGCGGCATGCAACAGGACTGGGAACATCAATACGCCAAGGGCGGCGAGTGACAATACGAAGGAATGGACGTGCTTCATGATGACGACTCCCGGGCTCCACTGAACCCATTCGCTACTCCCCTTAGATTTCGGGCGGGATGCTCAAGTTTTAGATTGATTGGGACTTGGGGTCACTGCGAATGGGACTACATGCTGTATTCCAAATGCCTCGGGCGTCGTCGGCCTGATCCCGCAAAACGAATCTGGCATTTCCTTCCAATCTATCAGCCGCGCCCGGCATCGCTGACCAATGCGTCGTTGGCATTCTTTTCCGTCAGTTCATCCAACTGCGGAAGACTTCATGAGCAACCTCAAACCCGAAGACACTCAAGACCCACATCTCGCCTCACTGCTCGGCAAACTTGGCGAGCTGATTCGCCAGGCGCGCCAGAAAGTGCTGAGAGCGGTCGATACGGCTCAGGTGCAAACCTGTTGGCAGATTGGGCGACATATTGTGGAGTTCGAGCAGCAAGGGGCTCGGCGGGCGGTGTATGGCAAACAGTTGTTGTTGACGCTTTCACAGAGTTTGACAGCGGAGTTCGGAAAGGGCTTTGACGAGACTAACTTGCGGAAAATGCGCCTGTTTTATCAGACGTTTCCAATTCGAGACGCACTGCGTCTCGAATTGAGCTGGACCCACTACCGCCGACTGCTGCGAGTCGACAGTGACAGCGCCCGCCAGTGGTACATGGACGAAGCCGCCAGCCAGAACTGGTCAAGCCGCGCCCTGGAACGCCAGATCAACACCCTCTACTACGAGCGCCTGCTGATGAGTCGGGACAAGTCCGTCGTCATGGCCGAAGCCGCCACCAACATCCATGCGATGCTCGAAAGCCCTCGGGAATTCATCCGCGATCCCGTGATGCTGGAGTTTCTCGGCTTGCCCAATGCAGGCCTCGTTCTGGAAACCGAACTTGAACAAGCACTCATCGAGCAACTCCAGGGTTTCCTGCTTGAGCTGGGCAAAGGCTTTGCCTTTGTCGCCCGCCAGCAACGCATAAGCACCGAGGGCAGAGATTTCTACATCGATCTGGTGTTCTACAACTACCTGCTCAAATGCTTTGTCATCTTCGATCTCAAGCGCGGTGAATTGACCCACCAGGATGTCGGGCAAATGGACATGTATGTGCGCATGTACGACGACCTCAAGCGCAGCGACGAAGACGGACCAACCGTCGGCATCATTCTTTGCGCACAAAAAAACGAGTCCGTAGTGCGCTACTCGGTGTTACAGGGCAACGAACAACTGTTCGCCAGCAAATACAAACTGGTGTTGCCGAGCGAGGAGGAATTGCGGACGGAGCTGGATCGAGAGCGGGCGGCAATTGAAGAGCGTCTCCGTTGTCAGGCATCGCGATGAACGAGTCAGCCCTCCAAATTTACTTACGAGAGAAATACCCAAAGGAGACCTCCGCCTGCGAGTGGAAGGAATTCAAAAACCTCACCCACGCCGTGTCCGGCCGTAAGGGTGCAGACATCGCAAGCTACCTATCGCAAGACTAGCCATTGCAGACAACGTAGCTGGATTGTTGCGTAAACGAGGACTGATTGAAGGGCGCAAACCAAACTATTACGCCGCGGCCCAGATAGCGCGCAGCACAGGCAACCAAAGCGACTACATTCGCAACCGCGCATTCAATGATGTCTACTACAAAGACTTGGTTCTCGATTACTTAGGGCAATACGGATCAGCGTCACGACTTGAGTTGGTCACGCTGATCCTAGACAAACTGTCAGACGCTTTAGACGACAAACAGAAGCAAAACAAATTTCGCAATCTGCTGCATTCGATGTCTACGCGCGACAGAAGCATTGAAAAATCAGGTGGTTTGCATAAAGGTCGCTGGATAATCAGGCACGCGTCCGACGTCGAAGATTAGACAAACTCTAGATAAACTTCCTCGCACCAAAATGGCTTGGTCAGCAACGGAGCGCCAATGAGGCAACACATCCAATCCGCGCAACCTCCAACACCCCAAGCCGAAGAGTCGCCCATCAGAACCGCCGCAGCTTCTTTCAAAGAACCCGCCGCAGACGGCTTCATCCTCGGCGGCTTCACTTGGCGGCACGCTCAACCGGACGCGAATCTCCCAGTCGTGATCATCAACGCCGCCACCTCGGTCCGCTGCCGCCACTACTCGCGCTTCGCCGACTACCTGTTCGCCAACGGCTTTGACGTCATCACCTACGACTACCGTGGCATCGGCGAATCACGGCCGGCTTCTTTGAAAGGACTCGACGCCACATGGACCGACTGGGGCGCGCTGGACTTCGAAGCGATGCTAAAGCGCGCACAGCGGGATTTCCCCGGTCAGCCGATCGATGTGGTCGGCCACAGCTTTGGCGGCTGTGCGGCAGGCCTGGGAGCCTCTGGGCACTTGATCCGGCACTTGGTGACCGTCGGTGCGCAGTTCGCTTACTGGCGCGACTACGCGCCGGCCCATCGTTGGCGGATGTTCGGCAAGTGGCATCTGGTGATGCCATTGGTGACAATGATCTGCGGCTACTTCCCCGGCAAACGTTTCGGCTGGCTTGAAGACACGCCCGCCGGTGTCGTCCGCGATTGGAGTACGCCTACCGACCGATACGAGAAGCGCCCTAGCGGCCGTGTGATCCACGCACAACACGGCCGGCTGCCGTTCGCCAACGTCAGTGCGAAAACCTTGGCCATCAGCGTCAGCGACGATCCTTACGGCACCATCCCGGCCATCGAACGCCTGCTCGGTTACTTCACTGGCAGCATGACCACCCATCTGCGAATCGAGCCGAAAGACATCGGCGAAGAAGAAGTCGGACATTTCGCCTTTTTTCGTAGCCCATACCAAGCCACACTATGGCCCATTGCATTGTCCTGGCTGCAAAACGGCGAACTGGCCCCCGATACCCCCGGGCGGCGAGTGCCCCGCAGCTGAGTGACCTGCCCTCTCAACGAAATACGGAACGACGCCCATGGCCTCCGCCAACAAGCAGCAAAAACGCGCCACCCGCGCCAAAGCCAAGGCCAAGCAGAACCGCACCCAACGAGCTGCTGCGCCGGTCGAGCTGGACCCGAACGATGATCGCATCGACTTCGAATCGGTGGACCTTACCGAGCTGTTCAAGACCATGATCGACGCTGAAAAAATCAGCCAGCAAGCGATGTGCACGGCCTTCCTTGAAGACCCGTTGCTGACACTGGTTTACGAACAAGAAGGCGAAGAAGGCGCGATGGACTTCATCCTCGCGGCACTGATCGAGTATCGCCAATGGTCCACCGAAGCGGACGAAGCCGCCGCACTGGCGTGGATCGAATCCCCGGCCTTCCAGGCTGACTACGTGGCGGCATCCGACGCCATCGCGGCCCAAACACAACCGAAAGCGAACTGAGTTCCCATGGCATCCCTGAACAAGCAACAGAAACGCGCCAAACGCGCCAAGATCAAAGCCAAGCAAATCAACATCCACGGCCGTAAACCCGCCGCGCTGGATGATGACATGGACGAAATCGGCGAGCCGATCCCGGAATACACCCTGGCGATGTTCAGCAAAATGCGCGACGCCGAAGCCATCGGCCGCAACGACATGCTGCTGACCCTGCTGTCGGACCTCGCCGGCATCATCAGCGACCATCCAGAACTGCTGGACATGGAAAACGCCGACAACGAAGCCATGGCCGCCACTCACCTGGCTGCCGACATGCTGATCGACTACCGCATGTGGGCCGACGGCATGGACCGCGACACCGCCCAGGCCTGGCTGACCGATCCGCAATTCATCACCGACTTCGGCACCGCGCTCGACAGCTATCGCGAGTCGCTGGATGCGCAGGAAGAAAAGGCTGAGTAATCCGCCTTCGAGTAGAAACAAAAACGGCCGCTTGTCATCACTGACAGCGGCCGTTTTGCATTACGCGGTGTGAATCAGTTCAACACCACCGCTCCAACCTTTTGCAGCTTGCGACGACGAGCCACGAACAACCCGACCGCCACGACCAGCAAACTCAGGAACCCGGTCGCGAGGATTTCCACGCGGTGGGCTTCCTGGAACAGCATGATGGTCAGGGCCGCGACGATGAAGATGATCACCGCGTAGGTCAGGCCCGGGAACAACCACATGCTGAAGGCGATTTTTTCGCCGCGTGCCATGCGCTGTTTGCGCATACGCAGTTGCGAGATGGCGATCACCAGGTACACCAGCAGCGCGATGGCGCCGGAAGTGGCCAGCAGGAATTCGAACACGGCGGCCGGGGCCACGTAGTTGGCGAATACCGCGACGAACGCAGCGCCAGTCGACAGGATCACGGCCCAGTAAGGCGTGCCGCTTTTGTTGGTGCGTTGGGAAACGGCCGGCGCATCGCCGCGCTTGCCCAGGGAGAACATCATGCGCGAAGCGGTGTACAGCGCCGAGTTCAGGCAGCTGGTTACAGCGACCAATACCACGATGTCGACGATCAGCTTGGCATTCGGGATGCCCATGCGCTCAAGCACGGTCTGGTAGGAACCGACGGCGGCCAGGACCGGGTCATTCCATGGCACCAGGGCCACAACGATGAAGATCGATACAAGGTAGAACAAGCCGATCCGCCAGATCACCGAGTTGGTGGCCTTGGAGATTTGCTGGCCAGGGTTCTTCGATTCCGCAGCCGCGATGGTCACGATCTCGGTGCCCATGAAGGAGAACATGGTGGTCAGGATTGCGCCCAGTACCGCGCCCATGCCGTTTGGCAGGAAGCCTTGGGTGTCGAACAGGTGCGAAACGCCGCTGACCTGGCTGTTCGGCAGGAAGCCGAAAATCGCCATGATGCCGAGGCCGATGAAGCCAATGATCGCGATGACTTTGACCAGGGCGAACCAGAACTCAAACTCACCGTAGTTCTTCACGCTGAACAGGTTGGTCACGGTCAGCAGTAACGTAATGACCAGGGTGAAGGCCCAGATCGCCACGTTCGGGAACCAGGCATGCAGGATCGTTGCGGCGGCGTTGGCTTCCAGCGGAATCACCAACACCCAGAACCACCAGTACAACCAGCCGATGGTGAAACCGGCCCAGTGACCAATCGCGCGATCGGCGTATGTCGAGAAGGAACCGGTGTCCGGCGAGGCAACAGCCATTTCGCCGAGCATGCGCATGACCAATACAACCAGAGCGCCTGCGGCGGCGTAGGCCAGCAGCACGGCTGGACCGGCAGCGGCAATGGCATGACCCGAGCCGACGAACAACCCGGCGCCGATAACCCCGGCGATCGACAACATAGTCACATGACGCGGTTTGAGCCCCTGTTCGAGGCCATTAGAGCTTTGGGTACTGCTCATCGAAACTACCTTTGCAAAGAAAGCGATTCAGTCCACCGCGTCTGGCATTTCTTTCTCGTAAAAAGAATCCAACGGGGCGTTCCTTATTCTGCACGCAATAATTGCGCCAAAATGTTACAGACTCCCCAGAACCGCGGCTTTCCGCCTGACCGGACAGTCATCGCAAGTCATTGAGATTAATGGCAATTCGCCAGAGCGTTACCCAGCGACCCACTTGTAGAACGAACCAGCGCACCAGAAACACACTGAAAAAATGTGGGACGCACAATAAAAGTGCAGATCAGGAACGTTTGGCCGGTTAGCGCTTCCAACACCCCGCCAAAGCTGGCAACATCGCGCCTTTTTTTACGCGACACCCGCCGGGCAACTGGTTCAAACGGCTGTTCGGTTGATAGCAGCGCGACAGTCTGCTGTAGCGATGCGACAACCTGCCACATGCCATCCGTTTACCGCCCGTAGCGCTGTTGGCTGCCATTCGAACGCTATGCTAGCTTGGCCGCCTCGCCAGGAAGGCCGCCAACAGCAGGAGCGAAACACTATGAGGAACGCACATGGCTGAGGCCACGCCCGCGCTTGAAATCCGCAACTTGCACAAACGCTACGGACAGCTTGAGGTGCTCAAAGGCATCTCGCTGACCGCCCGCGACGGCGACGTGATCTCGATCCTGGGTTCCTCCGGTTCCGGCAAGTCCACGTTCCTGCGTTGCATCAACCTGCTGGAAAACCCGCACCAGGGTCAGATCCTGGTAGCCGGCGAAGAACTCAAGCTCAAAGCCGCGAAAAACGGCGAACTGGTGGCCGCCGACGGCAAACAGATCAATCGCCTGCGCAGCGAGATCGGTTTTGTGTTTCAAAACTTTAATCTGTGGCCGCACATGAGCGTGCTCGACAACATCATCGAAGCCCCGCGCCGGGTGCTCGGCCAGAGCAAAGCCGAAGCCATCGAAGTCGCCGAAGCCCTGCTGGCCAAGGTCGGCATCGCCGACAAGCGACACGCCTACCCGGCGCAATTGTCCGGCGGCCAGCAACAACGGGCGGCGATTGCCCGCACGCTGGCGATGCAACCCAAGGTGATCCTGTTCGACGAGCCCACCTCCGCCCTTGACCCGGAAATGGTCCAGGAAGTACTTAATGTCATCCGCGCCCTGGCCGAAGAAGGCCGCACCATGTTGCTCGTCACCCACGAAATGGGCTTTGCTCGTCAGGTGTCCAGCGAAGTGGTGTTCCTCCACCAGGGTCTGGTAGAAGAACAAGGATCGCCGCAGCAGGTGTTCGACAACCCGCTTTCGGCACGCTGCAAACAATTCATGTCCAGCAACCGCTAACGGAGCTACCCGCATGCAGAACTACAAAAGAATCTTCCTGGCGGCTGCCGTCACCCTGGCCTTCAGCGCCGGTGCCGTCGCCGAGACCTTGAAGATGGGCATCGAAGCGGCCTACCCGCCGTTCAACAACAAAGATGCCAGTGGCAATGTCGTCGGCTTCGACAAAGAAATCGGCGACGCCCTGTGCGCCAAGATGAAAGTCGACTGCACCGTGGTCACGTCCGACTGGGACGGCATCATCCCGGCCCTGAACGCCAAGAAGTTCGACTTCCTGATCTCCTCGATGTCGATCACTGACGAGCGCAAGCAAGCGGTGGACTTCACCGACCCGTACTACTCGAACAAACTTCAGTTCATCGCGCCGAAAGACAAAGAGTTCAAAACCGACAAGGCTTCCCTGCAAGGCAAAGTGATCGGCGCACAACGTGCGACCCTCGCCGGTACCTGGATGGAAGACAACATGGAAGGCGTTGAAGTCAAACTCTACGACACCCAGGAAAATGCCTATCTCGACCTGACTTCCGGTCGTCTGGACGGCATCCTGGCGGACAAGTACGTCAACTACGAGTGGCTGAAAAGCGACGCCGGTCGTTCGTATGAATTCAAAGGCGACCCAGTGGAAGAAAGCGACAAAATCGGGATCGCTGTACGAAAAGGCGACACTCTGCGCGCGAAGCTGAACCTCGCCCTGAAAGAAATCGTTGAAGACGGCACCTACAAGAAAATCAACGACAAGTACTTCCCGTTCAGCATCTATTGATTCTGACCTGCCTGACCGGCGCCGTTCGCTGACGGCGCCAGTCTTTGGCATTGCCTGCCGCGATTTGAAAAGAAATCCATGATTATCGACCTCTACGGATTCGGCCCGGCGCTTGCCGCTGGCGCGCTGATGACTGTGAAACTGGCACTCTCGGCCCTGTGCCTGGGGCTGGTGCTCGGTCTGCTCGGCGCCTTGGCCAAGACTTCCCCGCACAAGCCGTTGCAATGGCTGGGCGGCACTTATTCGACATTGGTTCGCGGCATCCCGGAATTGCTCTGGGTGCTGTTGATCTACTTCGGCACCGTCAATCTGATGCGTGCCCTGGGTGAGTTTTTCGGCAATCCAGACCTCGAACTCAATGCCTTCGCTGCTGGCGTGATCGCGCTGGGCCTCTGCTTCGGCGCCTACGCCACGGAAGTGTTTCGCGGCGCGATTCTAGCGATCCCGAAGGGCCACCGTGAAGCTGGCGTGGCCCTGGGCCTGTCGAAATTTCGCATCTTCACCCGATTGATCATGCCGCAGATGTGGCGCATCGCCCTGCCAGGCTTGGGCAACCTGTTCATGATCCTGATGAAAGACACCGCGCTGGTGTCGGTGATCGGCCTGGAAGAAATCATGCGTCACGCGCAAATCGGTGTGACCGTGTCCAAACAGCCGTTCACCTTCTTTATGGTGGCGGCGTTCATGTACCTGGGCCTGACCATCCTGGCCATGACCGGCATGTACTTTCTGGAACGACGCGCCGCTCGCGGCTTCGCGAGGAGCACCCAATGAACTGGGAAGTCATTATCAAGTGGCTGCCGAAACTGGCCCAAGGCGCGACGCTGACCCTGGAACTGGTGGCCATCGCCGTGATCGCCGGGTTGTTGCTGGCGATCCCGCTGGGCATCGCACGCTCATCGCGGCGCTGGTACGTGCGCTCTTTGCCCTACGCGTACATCTTCTTTTTCCGTGGCACACCGTTGCTGGTTCAGCTGTTCCTCGTCTATTACGGACTGGCCCAGTTCGACGCGGTGCGTAACAGCTCGATGTGGCCATACCTGCGCGATCCGTTCTGGTGCGCCACGGCGACCATGACACTGCACACGGCGGCCTACATCGCCGAGATCCTGCGTGGCGCGATCCAGGCGATTCCACCGGGCGAGATCGAAGCGGCGCGGGCGCTGGGCATGTCCAAGCCCAAAGCGCTGTTCTACATCATCCTGCCCCGAGCTGCGCGAATCGGCCTGCCGGCCTACAGCAACGAAGTGATCCTGATGCTCAAGGCCAGCGCCCTGGCCAGCACCGTGACCTTGCTGGAACTGACCGGCATGGCCCGTACCATCATTGCCCGCACCTACCTGCCGGTGGAGATCTTCTTCGCCGCGGGCATGTTCTACCTATTGATGGCTTACGTGCTGGTACGCGGCTTCAAGCTGCTGGAGCGCTGGTTACGCGTCGATGCCTGCCAAGGGCGTTGATCCTTCCTACGTGCTGACGGGCGAGGCCCTACTCGCCCGTTTCGCAGCGCTGGATGCTTTTCTGATTGAGCATCAGGCGCTGTGGAAGCCACGACCGTTTAATCATCTGCGGCTTCCCTGGGAAGCGTCCTACCCATCGCTGTCATCCTGGCTACGCGGACGGTCGCTGGAGGATGCGGAAAACAACCATAACCAACCTTGCTTGCTGAATGCGCCAGAGCCTTTTGCTTCCTTGGCGGCGTTGTCGCTTGAGTTGAGTTCGGTAGGCGAGTTGCCGGGGCATGAACTGGCGGTGGCCGGGCATCGGTTGAACGTCGATGTGCCGGGGCGCAAGTGGCAACAGATCGAGGCGTTTGCCAGTCGTCTGCAGTTTGCTGAAGCGCCGAAGCATTGGCTGGATTGGTGTTCGGGCAAGGGCCACCTGGGCCGACGTCTGCTGCAAACCGGGCAACAGCTGATGTGCCTGGAATATGACCCTTCTTTGGTATTGAGCGGTCAGGCACTCAGCCAACGTCATCAGATGCATGCGCTGCATGTTGAGCAAGATGTGCTCGCGGCTGACGCAGCTTCCTTATTGAATGCCGAACACACGCCAGTGGCGCTGCATGCCTGCGGTGATCTGCATATGCGATTGCTCCAGCTCGCCAGCGCCGTCGGCTGCAAACAACTGGCTGTCGCGCCTTGCTGTTACAACCGGATCAGTCTGGCCACGTATAAGGCGCTTTCCTCGGCAGGTTCGCGATCCGACCTACAGCTATCCCTCGAAGATCTCGCACTGCCGATGAGCGAAACCGTCACCGCCGGTGCTCGAGTCCGCCGCCAGCGCGACACATCGATGGCGCGACGCCTGGCCTTCGACCTGCTGCAACGGCAACTGCGTGGCGTCGACGAATACCTGCCAACGCCCTCCCTGCCCAGCACCTGGCTGGAAAAATCCTTCGCAGACTACTGCCATCATTTGGCCGCACTTAAGGAGTTATCCACAATTGGCGCGCAGGATTGGCCGGCGCTTGAGGTGGCCGGTTGGCAGCGACTGGCTGAAGTGCGCAATCTGGAGCTGCTACGGGGACTTTTCCGACGCCCGTTGGAGCTGTGGCTGGTACTGGATCGAGCACTTTTCCTCAGCGAGCAGGGTTATACCGTTCGTCTTGGCACCTTCTGCGAAACCCCGCTCACACCGCGCAATTTCCTGCTCTTGGCTGAACGCACTTAAACAGTCGCAGCCTGTGGATAACTCTGTTGATGAAATTCTCGTGGATCCAATAAATGCACTGTTTCGCGGCTGAAACATAACTGTTCATTTTTCGTACACCTGAATAAAAAACCTTAAAAACAGGGATTTGCGAACAAATGAGAACAAGTCCACAAAAACGGCGCTAACGAACCTAAACGGACGCCCCGTTGTGCATAAGCATTCAACCGAAAGGACATAACCGCCGAATTCCGGACGTGGTGGACGGAAAATTGCGCCCAGCAATCGCCCTTGTTATACAGGCAGACAAACCGACTGACAGGAAGCCACAGTGACCTTCATTTCTTACGCACAGAATTTCGAAGACATACGCCTGTGGCGCGCCCTCAAACAGTTCGAAAACGGCTTCTACATCGACGTCGGCGCCAACGACCCCGTCCACGACTCCGTCACCAAAGCCTTCCACGACCGTGGCTGGACCGGCATCAACGTCGAGCCGATGCAAACCTACTACGACGCCCTCTGCCAACAACGCCCCAACGACACCAACCTGCAATGCGTGGCCAGCGACAGCGCCGACGAACTCACCCTCTACGGCATTCCCGGCACCGGCCTCTCCACCGTCGACCCAGCCACCGGCCAGGAACGCACGGCCCTCGGCATGGACGTCCACCGTCAAACCGTCAAAGCCCGCACCCTCACCTCCATCTGCGAGCAACACGCCCAAAACCGCCCCATCCATTTCCTTAAAATCGACGTCGAAGGCCACGAAGAAACCGTCCTGCGCGGAATGGACTTCGCCACATGGCGCCCCTGGATCATCCTCATCGAAACCCCATGGGCCCGCGACCACACCTGGGAACACCTCGTCACCGACGCCGGCTACGAAGCCATCCTGTTCGACGGCATCAACACCTGGTTCCTCGCCAACGAACACCTAAACCTAAAACCCGCCTTCTACATCCCACCGTGCAACCTCGACAACTTTCAACTGTGCCACGGCCATGCGCTCAGCTACCCCGTCAGCAACGTTGAACAGCAGCTCGCCGCCGCCCTGCAACGGGCCGAACACGCCGAAGCACAGCTGCGCGCGATGCAAAATAGCCGGGGCTGGAAAGCGCTTCAGAAACTCAGAAAAGCACTGGTTCGCGGGTAACCTGAGGGTCGCGTAAAAATAGTCTGAATTCAGGGGTTTACAGAACCAATCCAATCGCTATAATCGTCGCCCTAACACGCCGGTATAGCTCAGTTGGTAGAGCAACTGACTTGTAATCAGTAGGTCCCGGGTTCGACTCCTGGTGCCGGCACCACATTAGGCTCCATTGCATTCTACTGAATGCTCTGGAAGCCCCGAAAACCCGCCCTCTGGCGGGTTTTTTCGTTCCAGGACCCTCTGTCGGGATCCAACAAAATCCCCCTTCCCCGAGGGTATGTTAGGGGTATTGCGATTTCCCGGTCAGGAGCGCGTACCCCTATGCCACGTCTAGCGATCCCCCTCAGCGACCTGCAATGCCGCACGGCCAAAACCCGCGAGCGCGCTTACAAACTGTTCGACGGTGGCGGCATGTACCTTTTCGTCAAACCCAATGGCGTGAAGACCTGGCGCTTGAAGTACACCAAGCCCAACGGCAAGGAAGGTACGCTCATCATCGGCAATTACCCCATAGTTACCCTTTCCGTCGCACGACGTAAGCGAGACGAAGCCAAGGCGTTGCTGCTCGACAACCTCGACCCAATGGAAGAAAAGAAGAAGGCCAAGATCGTAGCCCAGCGGGCGGCACTGCTTTTCGAAACCGTTGCCCTGGAGTGGCACGCTGATATGTCCCGCCGCTGGACCGAAGGACACGCGAAAACCGTAATGAGCCGACTGCGCACCCACGTCTTCCCGCTGATCGGCCAACGACCCATCGCTGAGCTCGATACCCACGACCTGCTAGAGATCACCCAGCGCATCAAGGAACGCGGCACCATGGATGTGGCGTTAAGGGTACAGAACTACTTATCCACCATCATGCGCGGGGCCAAAAGGGCTCGGCAGATCACCATGAATCCTGCACTGGATCTGGCAGGCTCGATTCACGCGCCGCGCACAGTCCATCGCCCGGCCCTCTCCCTCAACCGCATACCCGAACTGCTACACCGTATCGACAACTACAACGGCCGCGAGCTGACGCGCCTTGCCGTGCTCCTGACTCTGCATGTGTTCGTCCGCTCCAGCGAGCTGCGCTTCGCTCGATGGAGCGAGTTCGACTTCCAACGCGCCATGTGGGAAATCCCCGATACGCGCGCACCGATCGAAGGGGTACGCAACTCTACGCGCGGGACCAAGATGAACGGCGACATTCAAATGGTTCCGCTATCGCCGCAGGTCATCGAAATACTGGAGCGCCTGCGCAGCCTGAGTCGCTTTTCAGAGTTGGTGCTACCGGGCGACCACAAGTACTGGAAGCCCATGTCCGAGAACACGGTGAACACCATGCTCCGCAACGTCGGCTATGACACCAGTAAGGACGTGTGCGGCCACGGCTTCAGGACCATGGCCTGTAGCGCCCTGCTTGAGTCCGGGTTATGGACAGACGCAGCCATCGAAAGACAAATGAGCCACAAGGAACGCAACCGCGTGCGCGCCGCATATATCCACAAAGCTGAATTTCTGGAGCAGCGCCGGCTGATCATGGCGTGGTGGAGCAACTACATTGATGCCAATCGCAGCGGCCATGTAACGCCTCACGAATTCGCTCACCCAGTCGGCAACAACATCACCGCCCTACAAAATAGCCGTGGCGCATCCAAACGTGGGTAAGCCAATGAGATCACCGCAGTCCGCCCTTCCACGCGGGTCCATCCAAGCGGGGCTGCAAAGCCGCCCTGCTTGGATGGACCTCACTTAAAAAATCTAAAGCCCACGCAACTGTCTGTGGAAAACCACTGATCTCCACCGGTGGATAATTTCATCCACAGCCGCAGAGTTCCCGAAAATTCGAGTCTTGACCCAAATTATCCACAGGCGTAGAAAAGATCGGGCAAGTGCTGTCGTTGACAGCAACCCAGGTAGCCAGAACCTTTAAGGCTACGCCACACCGTGGTGGTTCTCCCAAAGTGCGATTAGCGTCCGGCGGCTCGCACGGTCACTCACGGAGTGATGGATGCCTACTTCAGATCGTTGCCATTGCGGCAAATACATCCCCCTACCCAGCTGCCCTGCAGCAACCTTTCCGCTTGGCCATTTCACTGCGCCAGCCTGCGCCCGTCTCTTTCTCCCGGAAAGAGACGGGCGCTCCTACCGCTGCTGCAGCCCATCTCGTACAAGGCTTTGCGGCATTCCCCCTCGTGACAATCGGCGTGACAAACACCGAAGTCACCAGCAACAGCGATGCAGATGATGGTGCCGCAGCCCAGGGAATGGACTGCACCTGACTGACAGTCAGGCACGCCCCGGTCATCGAATCACTGCCTTCACCCGACTCAGGATCTCGCGGCGTTGGTCTCGTCAGCCAGTGCAGCCTCCACCCGCCCACTTCCTCGGAAGTGTTCAGGAGACCAGATCATGAGATGCCCAAGCTTCCGGTCGTAAGGAGCCGCCAGTCCCGCGTTAGCGGACAACCCTCACAGGTCGCAGGGGCCTTGATCCCTGATAACACTCAACATTCTTGGCGGGATGACGTGGGGAAAGTTTTAAAAGTTTTGGCTTCGAGAGGAGTTCGATCATGGCACTGGTGGGCAGGCGAGATGGACGCAATTTTGGCTACGGTCGGCAGTTGAGCTATGCCGGGCCACAGGCATTGAAAGATCTGTTTGGCGGTGGGCATTACGGGACCGTCAAAGCACACAGTGATCGCTGGCAGGCGTTTGTGCGCTGGTGTCGCTCGGAGGATGGGCCGGGGTTTAACGATGCCCGGCTAATTGATCGGCAGACCTTGCTGGACTACGCCGGGCATCTGCGCCTGCAAGTTGACCAAGGTGAACTCGCCATCGCCACCGCGCAAAATCGGTTGTCCAGCGTGAACCGGACCCTCGTAGCGCTTCGCGGTGATCAGTATGTGAAAGTGCCGAGTCCGAGCAAGGCGCTGGGAATGCGGCGCACCAGCGTTCGTTGCTCGGTGCCGCAAGGCCAAGACCGCGAACACGTGAAGCGGATCGTAGAGGTACTTTGCAAACATCAGCAGCCGCGCGCCGCGGCCATCGCTAAGTTAACGCGAGCCACTGGCATGCGTCTGCGCGAAGCGATTCTGGCCGACCTACCGCGACTCAAGCGTGAAGCCGAACACTGCGACAAGATCAACATCCAGGACGGCACCAAAGGCGGCCGATCCGGTGCGTCAGCACCTCGCTGGATTACGGTAGATGATCATATTCGAGAAGCTCTGAGGTTTGCCGAACAGGTTTCGCCCGATGGTGGCCGCAACCTGCTGGCACCGAACGAAAGCTACCTCGATTTCTTGCAGGGGATCGTCCGCCCCGCCCGAGATATCCTCCATACACACAATCTCAAAGGTTTCCACGAATTGCGGGCAGCCTATGCTTGCGAACGCTATGAGCAAATCACCCATCATCTCGCGCCCATCAACGGTGGCAGGTGCTGGCGCCTCAATCCACGCCTTGATCGAGAGGCACGCTTACAAATCAGCTATGAGCTCGGACACGGCCGTATCGACGTGGTATCGGCGTACATCGGTGGCCGAGCATGAGCAAGCCATTCGATATGGAGCTGTTCCTGGCGGGCGTCCTGACCGGATCGCACACCACCCGCCAACGCCACCTGCGTCAGGCGAAGGCTATCCAAACAGCGATCGCTGAGCGCTGGCAACGCGACAATCCATGGACTTGGCAGAGAAAACATCTTGCTTGGTTTTTGAATCACCACTTAAACCAGCGCACTGAATCGACGCGCTATTACTATTTGCTGACCATACAATTGCTCACTCATCGCCTAGGAAAACTCTGGCAATTCAACCGCTAAGCGGAACCATGCTGAGAACCGGGTATCCGACCCAAGCATCACCTGATGTGCTTGATAGAGTCAAACCGGCGTCATCGAGCGAGCCAAATGATGACATTCTGGGGATCTAGGGGGGAGGCGTATGGGGCTGGAGGGGGAGAAATGTTTGCAATTTGCTTAGCGCTTGCTTAACATTGATCTCGACTACGCAGACAGCAGAAAATTTGTCGGCGGAGCTGCGGAGGCCTGGCTAGCCAGGGTCATATGAAGGGAAATCGCAGGCATATGGGTTGTTCTGCTTCAGTGCAGGAGACTTGCCTTCGAGGCCGTCCTTCCTCGTAGTCACCTAATGTTTCGGATCTTGGCCTCGGTTGCGTGATACGCAGTAACCGGGGCCAAGTACCTTATAGCCCCGTCCTCACATACTTTTACGACCGCCAAGGCGTAATAGCTGCCGTTACCTACGCTGACCTTTCTGCCGGTGTTAAAGAGAATACCCTGAGCATGCTTGGGCTTGTTCAAGCCTATCTGGCTGTAAGCGCAGTACGCGTTCACCAGGATCTGCAAAGCTTCTTCTGGGGTGCAGTGGTCTTTGCTCTCGCGAGAATCCAATGGATGAGCGATGGCTTGAAGGTCAATCAAAATGCCCCTCCGGTTTGGCTCCGACCAGCCCTTTTCACGGCAAATACGCTTTATCCGGTCAAACTGCTTGGGAGTCAGCAAGTAGGTGAATTCAGGCGCATGCTGCACCTGGCTCAATTCGACACCTGCCTCGCGCATGCTGATGACGACGCTCATCAACTCACGGAAGGCATCTGCCAGGCTTTCATCACCCAGTTGAGTGGCGGTTTTGTTCATCGTCGTACTTCCTTTGGGTTCGACGACGGAATCGTCCACCGCTGTCCTCTTATTTGACCAATTCCAAAGTGGCTGGCTTTTTACGTGTAGCACGGCCGTCACCGGTAGCTTTTTGCTTCTCGCGCGCGTCCACGATGGCTTTAGCGTACGGGGTAGCGGCCTCGATGATCCCATCGAAGGAATAGCGATTCGCGAGGTTACCGCCCAACTTCGACTTTCGGGCGTGTCGAGTGATGAATTTCATTTCCTCAAGCTCGGCGATTGACCGCTGGATTGTCCGGGCCGTTACCCCAATTTTCTTAGCAAGGGTCTCTTTGGTCGGATAAGGATCATTGCCCGCCTGCCACCAGTAGCCGGCCAGATGCAGAATGATCACGATATGCAGGTGTTTCAGCCCCAGTTGTTGTGAGCAGTCGAAAAGCACATTGGGAATGGCTGTCCATCCCGCCGCTACCAAATCCTTTCCCCACCGTTTCTCGATTTCCTTGCTTTCTACCGGCGCCGGCTTTTTCGCCTTCACCGTTGTCGTTAACTTAGTCATCCCCTGATCCCCCTTAATTTACCGTTGGCTGGAGTATGGTGGCTCTAAACAGGGCTGGCAACGGTGGGGGGGGAGGCGCCTGTGTCAGCCCCTTAGGTTAAGTTTACTGTGTCTCGGTTGGCTAAATGTGTTTCAAAGTTGAATGTGTTTAACGGTGAGTATGTTTTGGGAGTCGACAATGTCTCCTGGAGGGAGAAAGCTACGCCTCTAAGGAGGGAGACATCCACGCCTTCAGCGGGGGTCATAAAAGCCTCCCCCATCGTGAAAAAAAAACTGCTTTTTCTGAGTTTTTTTTCAAAAGGCGTCATAGACGCGCTTTACGACTGACTCAAGCCCTCATATTTCGCAATCATCGGCTTGTTTTTTCGGTCGTAACTGGGGTCATTGGGTGTTCGCCTGGAACTGAATGTCCTATTCGTTAGCTGCGTAGCCGGCTTCCTCACGCCATTTGCTAATGGCATTTGGTTCGGAACTTCCACGGGCAACGATCTGTTTTCCGCGGAAATCCGCATAAGCTAGGTATGAGCGTCCGTCCTTCACCACCCAGCCCTGAATCTGTTTGCCATCGATTTGGGCGTGAAACTGTTTTGCTGCGCTCATGGCCAAGGCCTCCGTCGGTTTGGACCAATATGCCGTCACGACAGACTTCGGATCAAATCTGATCAGCAGGATTTATCTTGGCGCGGCGATAGTTCAACTCCTCGTTAGCTGGGCCTGTGCACAAAGGGTAAGAAGTGGACCAGAGCCAAGCCTCCAGCAGTGGAAAGGATCGCCAGCGGCCGGCCCAGAACACCGGCGCGAAATTTTACTCAGCATCCCGCATTCCGGGTTCGATTCCACAGAAAGCCATAACTAGCTGATTTATTTATAGTTACTAGTTGGAGTACGCCAAATTTTCCACCGGGCCTTTGTTGTTACTGGCATCCAGAAATCCAACTGCTACAAGCAGCCCCTGATACCGTCTTAACCCTCACCAGTACCAAAATCTGGCTGCCCCCCTACCCCGTTACAATTTCACTTCAGCGTGACGTTGACGACCTCCTCCAGCGACCTAAAATGCACCCCAATACACCCGCCAAGCCTAGGTTGACCCAGTCAACAAGCTCAAATCGTGCGGGTTTTCTTTGTCTGGAGAAAACTACATGAGGCCCTTCAACAAACCGGCCCTCAGCGTAGAACAGCAATTGGAACTGCAGCAGCGAGGCCTGCACGTCGATCTGCCACAGATAGCCAGGCTGGCTTGAAGTTGAGAATGCCGGTACTCCAAATCGATTTGTCACCAGTGAGAGCTAGTAGGAGTCTGGATCCGGCGCAGATGGAGCCCTCGGCGCGCTCAAGCTGCTACCTCGTTGCTGCTTGGTGGCAGACTCAAACCTATTACGTTTTAGAGAATTGTTTGTTCTCGGACAGCAACCGTGCGCCCAACAAAAAGTACCTTGCTTTTTCAAAATGCCAGTACAAGATGGGTGTTCGGATTAAAGGATGGAAATCATGCAAGACAGGGTTACCGAGCTAGTACTGAATCAATCATATACTTTTAAAGTGGTCTATAGTGAAGGCGACGCTGGATTTGCAGGCGTTCTCAACTTAACGCCAGAACTGATAACTTTCAAAGTCATGACCGAGCGCTCTTGCAACCTGTCTTGGGAGACCACCGAGGCAAAGTGTTATGACTTTCGCAACAGATTCATTCTCAAGGGGTTACGTTGTACTGGGTCTAGATCGAGTTCGCTCGGTAATATTCCATCAGTAGGATTTTACGAAATAGAGTTTACTGTAGAAAGTGTCATTTTTTGTCCTGGACAGGGCCCAGCAAAAGGGAGATTTCAAGCTATTCAAATTCACTCGGAGACGGTGAATAACTGGGTGGGACATACTACGACCCAGGAGAAAATACTTGAAGTAAATCATGATGGCGGAGATGTGCGGCCATTTTTAACTGAGTTCATGGCAGAGGCTAATAGTTGTGAATACATAGGAGTTCAATACAACGCCAACTATAACCACTCCCCATTATCGTACGAGCAAAGCTTTGCTTTTCCACCTTCTTTATTTTACACGCTTGAAAGCGACGAAAACAAACGCAACCCATTGGTAATTTACTCAAAAATATACAATTTAATTGCCTTTTTAACTGGCATTGAGCCATCCGTTCAAAGCGTTAGCTTGGAATATGACCTTCAAGGCTTTACCAAGTATGCATCTCTGTACTTTGTAAACAACAGCTTAAAACCTAGACGATCTAATGGATTTATTATGCTCCCCCTTGGGAAAGATCCTAGATTTGAGAGCTGGGGATTGGCGCCGTTCCCCCTATCATCATTTGAGTTGTATTTTTCCTCCGACTCCGAATTACCTGACATCATGTCTAAGTATGTTAAATATCGAAACATGGGGAATATTGAAGATAGGCTACTCGGATATTTTCGTTTACTAGAGAAGCACTGTTACAACAAGAAAAGTTATTTATCCGATGAGTTGCTTGTTGGGCTTACCAAGTCTGCAAAGGAGTTCCTCAAGTCAAACGGTCTAGCTCGGAAAGAGATCTTGAGCTTTGAGAAGGGTCTTAAGCGATTTAACTCATCAAAATACAATACGCAAAAATGCGTCACAGATTTTTTCAATTCCTTGCCAAGCCAAATTCAGAATGGGCTGGGGCTGTCTTCTGTGTTGATAGAGTCGATATGCAAACTAAGAAACGACATCACTCATGCGAATGAATATCGCGCAGACGAAAATCAGATGTACGCCTATACAGCTTTTGTTCATCATCTATTGATTTTCGCGCTTCTACAAAAACTTGGCGTAATTCTGGTTAATGTTACGAATTTGACAAGCCGACTCAGAAATTATTGAGAGCATTTTTTAATCTATCCGATACCGAGGTCCAGGACCTCCGTGGCATCTGGATTCCCGCGTTCGCGGGAATGACGATGAAGAGCTTCTTCAGACCCTCCTCAGGAGCGGTGCGTCGTGTCGGCACCTTGTCCGGGTGAGTCTTCCAACACTGGGTCTGTGTCTGCCCCAACACATATAATTTGCGAGAGTAATTAACCTAACTCAGGTTCGACTATATCTTCGACATTACTTCGAGAGAAGTTCCTTCACACGTTTTATGACATACTGTTCAAATAGTGGGTGATTAACTGCTTCCTCAATACCTTCCCTACCATCATATGTACGCATGATCGCGCTACATATTTCTGACTCACTCAATTTCTTGCACTTCTGAAATCTAGCCGGAAGTATTGCATTGATACTTTGCTTCAAGTGCTGAGTTCCACTTTCAAGCAAAATCTGCTCTAGAATTTCGCGCCAGGGACGAGAGTCGCTTTCCTCAATATCCTTATTACTAAAACACCAAGCCACATAAGAGTATCCATTCAACTTGAATGACTCAAAACTATGCTCCGTCCTAAAAATGATATCATTCATAAGATCCCGCCCATCAAGAGACGGAGTGTTAGGTGCAGTAGTGGTTCTATAAAATCTTATAAGCGATCCATCGCTATCAATCTGACAGCAAATGATTGGAGCCTGAAGGGTTTTAAAAACCTTAATTAAAACAGCTTCACGAGAAGCATTGGACGCCTTAATTAAATACTTCAGATAACCACTAAGTTCTTCATAGCTGTCATAGTTCTCTTTTAGCCATAAACTTGGTATTAATAATTCCGCAGCAAATCTATTTGCTTCGCTTTCCATCTGTAAATAATCATAATCATCGGCGTCGGCATCTAAGTGCGAAACAATGGTTCCGGTGTGCCAAGGAATAATAATATGCCCCAGTTCGTGAGCTAGGGTAAAATTTTTCCTGGTTTCTGGTGCTAAAGAGTTAACCAAGATCTGCGGTCTTTCCGCCCCTCCGATTCCAATGGTAACTCCATCGGCAACGATAGGAAATGGAATGATTTCTACGTCACCATAAATACATGCAAGAGCCATCAAGTCATAAGGTGGTGTCAAAGAGTGACGTGCCAATACTCGGGCCGCCATCTTCTCTTCGGGAGCCATCAAATTTTCCCTATTTGCCGAAGCCATTTTTCTATCCGCTTTGCCTCTTCTGGCGTGCTGGCGCGCGCGGCAAGTGCAAATCTCTCGCGATTCAACTCCTCGTCAAAAGTACAACCTTTTCTTCGCGCTGCAATGATGTACGAAATTATCGAAGGGGTAGTGCCCCACAAGGAATACTCCTCCCAAGACATTCCGAGATACTCGTGCAACTCCTGATCAGTTCCTTCTTCCCCGTCGTGCCATTTCCCCACATACTCGTCAATTTCCTCTAAGAGGACATCACCGGCTAAACACTGCTCGATAAAATTCATAAATGCCTCTTAGTTTGGATTAACTCTACGACCGCGCACTGCTGGCTTCAGCATAGTTCCGGTAATTGGGCATGCTGCGCCAATATGGCGACCTTGATGATTGAAAACTTCAACTTCCCCGTGAAGCGAGTCCCATGTGTAATATAGTTTTTCGATAGGTTCAAAGTAAACTTTTCGACCACCCTCAATAAAGGCGACCTTGAGATTATCCAAAATTGAAGGTTTAGGTCTAGGTAGTCCGCCCATTTTGTTCTCTTTATCAGTCCCTATTAGAAACAGACAGTGCTAATTTATTTCATAACACTATTCTGGAGTAGCCAACACCTATTTCAGCTTCCTTGGTACTCAAAAATGAGCGCTAGGTCACCAGAACCGTCCCTCCACAGAAAGTAGTAGCGGAAGAGGTATTCAAGAGCTAGTGATTGTATGTCCAAAATCAATGTGCCAGCTAGCTCTCGATTGCGTACTCCAGCGTAGCTCAAGGTTAATGGGCTGAGGCGTTCGAATGATCCCGCCACGGGAAGGCACACGCAGGGTATTCGGTTAGTTCTCTCCTCCGGCTCAGCAGCACCCACTGCTCATCACAGCTGAACTGCCTACCAATTTGGAGCGAAGAAAACCGATCATGAGCAGATCCCTTTTAGTTGCCGATGGAAGCGCAGTCACCGAAATCACATTAGTAAACCTTCGGCCGGACGATCTCTGAAAGCAAAAAAAGTAGAAAAGAGGACGCCCATTAGCCGGTCAGGACGGCGCCCCATATGCCACGTCTATCCCCCTTAGCGACCTGCAATGCGCACGGCCAAATTCCGCGAACGGAGGTCGCCGAATGCTGGTAAAGCGTGCTGATACGCTATAAGTTCCGGGTTCGATTCCACTGAGCGCCATAACTAGCTGATTTATTTATAGTTACCGGTTGGGGTACGCCAAATTTTCCACCGAACTCCAGTCCCGCAGAAAACCTAGCCCCGCCCCTAGCTACCGTTCGTCTGGTGCCGGCACCATACAAAACAAAGCCCCTGCAGAAATGCAGGGGCTTTGTTGTTTCTGGACTTCGGTATAAAACGTCCACATTCAAATTTAGAAGCAGCCTTACCTGGGAGATTCCTTCGGCCCACTCCTCTACACGCTAGTCCGATATCGCATTTTCAGTACGGGTCGAATTTTCAAAGAGTCCGCTGGATCCCACTCCCACGCGCTTTCAAGCTCATCAGTCGCCTCCTTTACGACTATCCCAGGGTACAAATTCACAAATGTCTTTTTCTCAGCGTCACTCAACCTGGCGCTGGATAGCTCCTTTACCCAACCCACTTTATTTTGGACTTGCCCATAATTCACAAGGGCATCCTCCACCGTGTCGAAAGTCTTTTCGAACGTATCCACATTTTTGAAAGATAGGATGTAGGGCATCAGAAGATTCCTTTCTTATGCCTAAGGCGTAGTGCCGTAGGGAGGTATTTTTTAACAAAATACGCTCGGCCTATATGTAGGACGCGTCTTGATCGTCGTGAGTCTAAGCGACTTATAGAGAAAGAAATAACCTGAAATCTGGTGATCCCGGACTTTTCTGTAGGCAAAAACGACCGTCCTACTCGGACGTTTTTGTGTCTGTTGTCTGTATTGGAGACCGGTAAACAATGCCGCTTGTCGCGATTAGTATTCACTTGGCGACCATCATATTCCGCCTGCGCGAGAGCAAAAGAGTACGGATTTAGGTCCGGCACTGGGACCATACAAAACGAAGCCCCTGCAGAAATGCAGGGGCTCTGTTGTTTTAGGCGTTTGTAAATCAGCTCTTAGTGACCCGCGCTCTGCCCACCATCCACATGCAGAATCTCGCCAGTAACAAAGTTGGCGCCATCCAGATAAACCACAGCCTTCGCAATGTCGCTGATCTCCCCCATACGCCCAACCGGATGCAGATTCCCCAGCGCTTCATGAGTCTCCTCACCATGCATCGGCGTCTTGATAATGCCAGGGCTCACCGCATTCACCCGAATCCCACGCTTGGCGTACTCAATCGCCAGCGATTTGGTCGCCGCATTCAACCCACCCTTGGTCAACGAAGCCAGTACCGAAGGCACGCCATCAATCGCATGGTCCACCAAGCTGGTAGTGATGTTGACGACATGACCGCTGCCCTGCTTTTCCATCTCGGTGATCGCAAGTTGGGTGATGTAGAAGAACCCATTCAAGTTCACCGACAGCACAGCGGCGTAGTCTTCCTGGGTGTACGCAGTGAACGGTTTGGCGACGAAGATCCCGGCGTTGTTGACCAAAGTATCGACACGGCCAAATCGCTCAATCGCTTCACGGATAACTTGCTGCGCTACTGCCGGGTCGCCGATGTCTCCCGCCACGGTGTGGATGTCTGGATCAGTGGAAGGCTTGATCGAACGCGAAGTGGCGACGACTTTGTAATCCAGTTCACGGAACGCTTTAACCATGCCTGCGCCGAGACCTTGGGAGGCGCCAGTGATAACGATGACTTTTTTCGAATTGCTCATGATGAACCTCAACTAATAAATAATGGTTTGGATAAGTGATGAATCAGGCTTCAACAGGCGCCTGCGCCATTTGTCGCAACATTTGTTCGTAGTACTCGACCGATTGCGAACCGGACACCCGATGACGACCGTTCAGCACCATGGCCGGGACCGAGTTGATGCCGCGCTGGCGATAAAACGCCTCAAGCTCACGCACTTCCTTGGCGAACGCTCCGGACGCCAACACCTCACGGGCAGCCTCCGCATCCAGCCCCACTTCCGTCGCCAGTCGAACCAGCGTCTCGCTATCGCTCGGGTTCTGGCCGTCGGTGAAGTAAGCGCGCAGCAAGGCTTTCTTCAGTGCGACCTGCCGTCCTTCCTGCAACGCCCACATCAGCAAGCGGTGCGCATCGAAGGTGTTGTAGAAGTGGCTGCGCTTCTCCAGATCGAACGTGAAACCGAGGGTCTCACCGCGAGCGATCTGCATCGCTTTGCCGGCGGCGACTTCTTCGGCGGTACGTCCATATTTGCGCATCAGGTGTTCGACGGCTTTTTCGCCGACTGCCGGCATGTCCGGGTTTAACTCGAAGGGCTTGTAGGTCAGCTCGACCGAGATTTCACCGGCCACGTTCTCGATCGCCTGCTCCAGCGCCGTCGCGCCCAACGCGCACCACGGGCACACCACGTCGGAGATGAAATCGATGGAGACGGAAGCGGTCACGATTTGCCCTCCGCGTCAGCCAGTTGCTTGCGGTACTGGGTGGTGGTCATCCCGGCGTAACCCCAGTTATCGGTGTCGACTTCTTCGATCACGATGTGGGTCAGGTGCGGGTCCTTCTTGAGGACGCGTTCCAGGGTTTCAGTGATTTCGGCGATCACCTGAGCTTTCTGCTCCGAGGTAACGCCATCGCGGGTGATGCGAACGCTTACGAAAGGCATGAGGAAAATCTCCAGTGACCTGCCCCGTCGGGATGATGGGGAGGCGTTGGAGATAAATGTAGGGGGTTGGGTCAGGGGGATAAAGGTGGGGGCGGGAACATCATTAGTTACGTGGTGTAATGATTGCGGCGGCGATGTGCGCTAGAACTGTTTGCAGCAGAAATGTTGAATCGGCCAACCTCCATCTTTCGCAAATGTTAGATATCGCCGAAACGGAGAATGCTCATGGTAATCCAATACTTCGATAGCCCGTTCCACGTCACGCATGACGAGGAAGTCGCCAGCCAAATGGCGGAGGAAATGAAGCTTTCGATACTCATCACTGATTGCATCAAAAACCCGGACGCAAAAGAGAATGAGGTCGCTATCAGATCACCCGTGTCCCACTCGCAAGGTTCCGAGGTTATGAGCAAAGCAATCATCGATGACGTGGTAAAGGTGGCTCGACACTTCGGGGAATAATTGCCGCAGTAACGTCGCCTCAAAATCCACTCTGCATGCATGAAAAAGCCTCGAATGGCTCGAGGCTCCTTGGCTTGATGAATATCGTTAGAAATCCAGCTTCCTGCATCAAATCGATTATTGGTGCTCAAAAACGATTACAAATCAGGCCTTTTGCATAAAAACGTTTAGAAATCCGTCAAATCAGTCGTAATTCCTAACAATTTCGGGCCTCCCCGCTCAAACCTCACTCACCTCAAACACAAACGAAATCCTCCCACTACTCGCACTCCAAACATACCGAATATGCTTCCCCTGCTTCGGAATCGACACCGCTGGCGGTCGAAACGCGGCAACACATTCATGCCCCGGTAACCGAACGCTGTTGTAGAGCAATCCCCACGACAGTGTTTCGCGCAATTGCCTCGCGAACGCTTGAGACGGGCCATACGCAGTAGGGTCAGGATCATGCAGGTGCGGATAGTTCTGACGAATGTCATGCAACGGTTTGACGACCTTGTTGACGTAAGTCCGCATGGTCAACTCAAGATCCGGCTCATTGGTCGCAGCGAGAAAACGTTCTTGGTGATAGCTCGTCTCGGCAATGGCGGCAGCCTGGCTACTGGCCGCGTAATAGACGCCAAACGTGCCATCGGTGAAGCGGCTGGTTTTGCCGATGTGAGTGAACGCAGCCATCACTGGTGTAGAGCCGGGGCCTGAAATTCGGTCTTCGGGACGGACTCGGGAGAGCACACCCGCCTCTTCCATCAACCGATCATTGGTCAGCGCTTCAAGCGCATACGCAGTAGGCAAGTCTTCCGGATCGAGCACATCTTCAAACAACGAGATCGGCGGAAAGCAGCTGTTAACAATCCGATAGGCCCGCGGCCATTGCGGATCGACCAGTTCCGGCGTCATCAACCGCGCACTCCGTCGAGGTAGCGGCGCACGTCAGCGATGTCCACCACGCGCCCGACCAACATGTAATCCAAAGCAGTTTGCCCATTGAACGGCGCAGCGGTGTTCGGGCTGCTGACCCATTTGTAGGCGCGCTCGCGGCTGTTGCTGAAGATGATGCTCAGCGCCTTGTGAATGCCCATCAGGTAGGAAATGCGTTCCAGGGTGTCGTGGGGCAAACGCACATTGGGCGGTAGGTGTTTGTACTTGTAGAACGTGGTGTTGCCGACTTTGCCCAGCAGCGTGCGCTGTTGCTCGGCGCTGCAGCCCCAGCGTTCCATGAGGTTGAAGAAAAACTTGAGCGCGACCCGTCCGGCTTCGGGCGAGTCGAGTTGTTGCTGTGGGCTTAGGGCTGGTGAAGAGGTAGGCACGTGATCGCCTCCGCTGTAATGTCTTAGCCTCAGACTAGTACAGATACGGACTACTATGTGTAATTAATCCGCAAGCGTATATCCAGCGTTTAAATTGTCAGACCTAAAAACCCGCATGCCCCTCGCTTTTTTTGATCCCCATCACTCCAGAGACACCAAAAACCCCGATCCTGTGTAAGCCTCCAGCCATCGGCTGCGGAATCAATTCGCTACTAAACCCGCGACAACTATGCTCAGGTGCAGGAATATAGCCGGCATAGGCGCAGGATCGGCCGCTGAGTACACAACAATTGCCAGCCCACTTTAGAGGGCATTACCCCATGGATAGCAGAACCTTACGCAACCTCATGCGCATTGTGCAGACCGGCTCGTTGTCGGCGGCGGCAGAGCATTCCTGTTTGACGGTGCAGGCGTTGGCCGCGCAGTTGAACAAGGTCGAAGAGCAGTTTGGTTTTCGCCTGTTTCGACGTTCCAACAAAGGCTTGACCCTGACCACCCAGGGCACGGAGCTCACGCCTTATATCGACAAGGTTCTGGTTGCCACGCGGCAGATGGAAGAGAAAGTCGCAGCATTGAAAGTGCCCGGTCAGCGCACGCTGAAGGTGGCGCTGAATACCACGCTGTCGGAGGATTTCAATCGGCGAATGATCGGACGCCTGTTCGAGGTGTTTCCGGATCATCAACTGGAGTTCTCCTACGCAGAGTCGATGGAAAACCTCAGCAAGCTGAAGAATGAAGATTTCGACCTGGCCGTGTTGATTGGCCCGCAGAAGCCTGGGTTGCCGAGTATTTTGCTGCCGGACGTGCACGTTCAGGTGGTCGGTGCTCATTGCGGTCAAGAGAATGATCCGCTGGTGATGCTGGGCGACAAGCTTCAGGTTCGTCCGGCGGACGATTGTCCGTATTCCCACAGCTTCTTGCGCTTTCTCGACGCCGGCCTGGGCAACTACGAAACCGGGCAACGGACGATTTATTCCTGCAGTGAAACCCTGACCCTGTCGCTGATCCCGCAAATGGACGGCATCGGCATGGTGTCCCGCGAGGCCGCCCAGCGTAACGGCTTGACCATTTTCCCGGATTTCGAGGATTTCCTCGAAGTGCGGCTGGCGGTCAATAACCCCGAGCTGTCAGGCCAGGCGCTCAGCGATGTGGTCGACCTGCGCCTACAGGAACGAGCCGAGCGCAATGTACGCAGCCGTCCCAACCGCCACACTGAGAAAGAGGTTTTTGCTGAAATACGCACATAACAACGTCGGAATCGCGGCATAGAATTCCGGGCGATCGAGCTGCACATGCTGGTCCTTGATCAACAAGGGCGTGAGGCTGATTGCAGCCACGATCGCCACCGGCAGGTATTCCAGCGCCCGCGCAACAAAGGGTGGCCAATGATCGGTGTTGACCTGCAGCGGCAACGCGCGCGGCAGGAAGGTTACGGCCATCATCAGCACGACGACCAGGATCAGGAACGTTTGGTCAGGCATACACCCACCCCGCAACCCACGAATGTGGCGATAAATACGTTGAATGGCGAGCTGCCGACCAGGCTCAAGGCGCCCATGCAGGCGACCGCAGCCGCAGCGGCGATCAGCTTGTTACGGGTGTTGCACAGCGACACCAGCACGTAGAGCATCATCGCGGTCAGGGCGTAGTCGAGTTGATACTTGATCAAGTGCGAGGCGTACTGCGCGCAGATCGCCCCGAGCAAACCGCCGAGCACCCATGAGGTGTGGCAAAACAAGTTAAAGCCGATCAGGTAACGCACGTTGACCGGCGCGCCGCTGCCCAGTTTCACGCTGTGGAAGGCGAACGACTCATCGGTCAGCCCGCCGGCATAACACCAGCGTTCAAATCGGCTGAGGCCCAATGCGCGCAATGCCTTGGCCATGTAGACCGACATCAGCATGTGCCGCGCGTTGATCAAAAACGTGGTGAGGATAATCGTGGTCAGCGACGCACCGCTGGAGATCAGCGCCAACGCGGCGAACTGCGAAGCGCCGGCATACACGAACAGGCACATCGCGACCGGCAGCCACACGGGCAACCCGGCGTTGACGGCCATCAAACCAAACACAAACGACACCGTGAAGTAACCGGCCACGACCGGGCTGGCTTCTGCAAAGGTGCGCGAAGGCTGCGGCTCGACCATCAGCGGCTGGCTGCTGGACGTCTCATTCATAGGTCCCTCTCAAAGGTCGTTTCGCCACGCGGCTCGCAAAAACCCTGGGCAGTCCAAAATCGCTTGCCGGCAAGGTTAGCATCGTCGACAAACAGGAACATCCGCAGTACGCCCACGCGTTTCATATCCGCCGACGCCGCTTCCACCAAACGTTGGCCCACGCCCTGAGCGCGATATTGCGGGCTCACCGCCAAGTGGTTGATGGTGCCACGGCTGCCGAGCATGCCGCCCAGCACCGCGCCGACCACTTCGCCATTGAGGTCGAGCGCCAGGTACGCGGTGGTGGTCTTCTGCACCAGCACACCGCGCAGGCATTTGGCGTCCTGCCATTCGCAGAACGACACTTCGTCGAACTGCCGGAAAAAGCGCTCCAGGCGCAGCGCATCCTTGGCATTCGCCCGCCACAGCATCACTGATGCCGAGGCGCTGTCCATGAGGTCGAGCTGTTCAGCGAACAATGTCGAAAGCGGTCCCGGGCCGCGAGAAAGAAATCGCCAGGATTTGCCGGTACGCCATGTCGTGGGAATGCACATTGCGCGCCGGGGTCACGTAGTGGCGCATATCGCGATCGAGGAAGAACGTGGTGTCGAGAATTTCCTGATAGGTCGTCGACGCCAACTGCTCTTCGTGTGAACTGTAGAGACGACTCTCGGCACCCTCCACGTTGTTGCGTCCCCAGAAGTGCACGCCGCTGAACGGATAACCGTCGCAATGAATGCCTTCAGGGGTGATTTCCAGTTGCTTGCCCGGCTTGATCTCGATGCGGATCTGATGGATCTGGCATTGCCAGATTTCATCGTGCAGCTCCGGCGGCAGGACGTTTTTGTACACTTCAAAGTCGATGTCGATGAGGCTGCGCATCACTGGCGAATTAATCACTTCATCGGAGAAGTCCTGGAAGTGACGAATCATTCCGCCGACGTAGCTGTTGTTGGCCTTGGATTGAACATAGGCACGGTGTTCCAGCTGCTTCAGATCGCGGGTCACCGGGTTGTATTCAAAATCGCTGTAGCGACGGAAACGCATACCGGATTCGGCCTGGCCGTAGTAGCTGTCCGGCTCCATGTTTTCCCAACTTCTGGTCAGTCTGACGAAGTCGGCGAAATGACCGTAGAGATTGAAGTCACCACCCTGGACGTTGACAAATTTGTCGCGCCTTAGCGATTCGCCAACTTCTCTGTTTAAAACGATCATTACTAGTCTCCGCTGCGTTGAGCGGCCTAATCTATTAGGTGCAGGATTTCCGTCCCATGAGAAAGAATTTCAGGCATCTCAAGCGTTGCTTGAAGCGCGGTAAAAAGATGCTTTGAATGGACTTTTTTATGCTCAAAAAAGCGTTTTTAGAACGTTTTCACCAAAATGCCGCCAAAAAAAACCCCGAGCCAGTCGGGGTTTTTTAGTGAGTTTTATCAACTCAAGCGATCATCAGAAGATGTTGATCGGGTAATCCACGAACACGCGCACTTCATTACCGCTGACGTTGTACTCGCTGGACTTCTGCGACACGCGCAGGATCGAGCTGCGCAACTTCACGCTCAGGTCTTTGGCCGGGCCACTTTGCACGACGTACTTGAACTGGTTGAAGATCTCGCGCTCGGTGCCGCCTTCGCTGGTGGACGTGGTGATGTTGTCACCGCGCACATAGGCGAAGTTGTAGCTCAGGCCCGGAACGCCGAAAGTGCTGAAGTCCAGGCCGTAGCCCAGCTGCCAGCTGCGTTCGTCTTCGGCGTTGAAGTCGGACCAGTAGGAGTTGGCCAGGTAGATGGTGTTGCCACCATCGCCGACGCGACCTTGATCTTTCTGATAGCCGCCGTAGGCGTAGCCCAGGTTGCTGTCGCCAGTGCTGCGCTGGTGAGCGAGCGTGAACGAGTGCGGGCCGGTGGCGAAGGTCGCTGCCAGGCTCCAGATCTTGTTGTCGTCGCCGGTGATACCGTTTTCGCGGACGTAGGAATTGTCCAGCTTGGTGCGGTAGCCGTTGAAGTCCAGGGTCAGGGACTGATCCTTGTCGATCGGGAACACGTAGTTAGCGTTCACGTATTGCTTCTTCAGCACGTCTTCGACATCGGACGCGTAGACCGAAGCCTTGAACTGTTCGGTGAACTGGTAGCTACCGCCCAACACGTTGATCGACTTCAAGCCACCGCTGTCACGGCCTTCAGCGCTTTTACGCGATTCGGCGGTGAAGCGACCGGCGTTCAGGACCAGGCCTTTGATCTCCTTGGAAGTGATCAAGGTGCCAGTGTAGCTTTCTGGCAGCAGGCGCGAATTGTCGTAGTTCAGCACCGGCAATTCCGGCATCTGGTCGCCGTAGGTCAGCGTGGTGCTCGACAGACGGAATTTGACGGCTGCGCCGCCCTTGGACAGGTCGTTGGCCGGGTTGCCGCTGTCGCCCTTCTTGAAGAAGTCGATGCCCTGGGCACCGCTGCGGTCTTCACTGCGCTCCAGATTGAGGGCGTACAGACCGAAAGCATTTACGCCGACACCAACGGTGCCTTGGGTGAAACCGGACGAGAACGTACCGATGGCGGCTTGGCCCCACTCGGATCTGTCCGGGTTGCCGTCTTTGTAGTCACGATTGATGTAGGCGTTGCGCAGCAGCACTTTGAGGCTGCTGTCTTCAACAAATCCCTTGGCTTCGGCCTGGTCGTTAGCCATGGCCTGTGTAGCGCTCAACATCCCCAGAGCGATCAGGCTGATTCGCTTGTTCAACATATTATTTTCCTTATTACCGGTTGATACGCGCTGTGCCGAACGGCTGAAACGGCGCTGTTGCGCTCTTTTTTCACCCTGAAACAAAAAGGCCCGCCCACGAGCGATCGCGGCGGGCCTTTTATTGTTTTGTGAGTCGTGGCGGTTGGCCACAGGCGTTGGCGCGAATCCTATCCGCGCCCTCAAGGTTATGTCAATTTCATGAATCGTCTGAGAATAGGCAAAAATCGTCTAAGAAATCCGTGTCCGCGAGCTTCAGTTGCACGATTCGACGGGAATTCAGTGGATGCAGCCGTCCAGGCCACAGGCCTGAAACTCAGCCGCCGGAGCTTGGGCTGGAAGTGATTGACTGAGCCAAGCGGCAAACGCTTCAGGCTTACCCAGCCACGGGCCGATGTCGATCAAAGTGAATTGGCCGTTCTGTTCCAAGGCGAAAGTCGGAAAGCCTTGGCCGCCGACATTGGCCAGGAGTGCGCGGCTTTCCTTGATGTGGCGATCCGTGTCGACTTCTTTACAAGCGCTTTGGAAAATTTGCGGTTCGAGACCGATTGCGCTCGCCAGCTCCAGCAAAACCGCTTCGTCAGCGATGCGGCGCCCCTCCAGATAATGAGCACTCTGCAAACGACCCAGCAATTCAAGTCCGTGCCCGGCGATCTGCTCGGCCGCCAGTACCGCGGCAATCGGCGGTGCGGAATCGAAGACAGCGGTTTCGTCGCGCAGCAAACCTTCGAAATACGCCTCGCCAAATGGCTGGCCGGTGAACTCGGCAATGCGCCGGTCGTGGGGCATCACGTAGTTGCGCAGTTGTGGCGAAACGGTCTGGCGATTGGCGCCGGTCATCATGCCGCCGCCGTGGGCGACCACCGGCAGTACGGCTTGGGCAGCCTGCACCAGAGGTTTGGCGCCGTAGCACCAGCCGCACAACGGGTCGTAAATGTAGTGAAGGTTCATGGGAAAACTCCGGCGAAGAGGTGGAAAAAATCGATGCCGGCAGACTAGTCCCAGGACCGTTTCGGAAAAACGCTGGAATGGCTTTCAGTCTGTTTCGTGAATCGGTCGAATGCTTGCTGCGACTCACTGTAGCAATCAAGACACAATTCGAAACAATCAAACCGCCGCCGCTATCAGGAATAATTAACGGAAGTAAATAGCAAGCATTACCATTCGCGCCCTACACGATACCGCCTAAATTCCTACGGACGCGTCCTTCAATGCCTGCCCCCTTTCGTCTTACTACTTACAGTTTTGGCCTCTCTGCTCTGCTGTCTGCCGGTTTTTCCTACGCTGCGCCTACAACCTTGCCCGAAACATCCATCAGCGCCGAATCAGCTGAAGCCGACGACCCACGGGTAAAAGAAACCAGTACCGCCACGCGCACGGCAACCCCGGTGCGCTATGTGCCGCAAGCCATCGACTCGATTAAAACTGCCAACGTTGCGGATTACGGCACCAATGACCTGGGCACTGCGCTCAGCGGCATTCCCAACGTCAGCAGCGGCGCCGACACCCGCTTCGACAGCCTGCGCATCCGTGGTTTCGACGCCAGTAACGACTTCTATCTCGACGGCATCCGCGACGACAGCCAATACGTGCGCGACTTGCACAACATCGAACGCATCGAAGTACTCAAGGGCCCCGCCGCCGTGTTGTACGGCCGTGGCAGCCAGGGCGGGATCGTCAATCGCGTCAGCAAGCTGCCGGAATTCGGTCGCCGCTCGACCATCGAAGCCCAGGGCGGCAGCGAAGATTTGCGCAGCCTTTATGCCGACCTCAGCACCGACCCAAGCGAGAACATCAGCCTGCGCCTGAACATGGGCAACATGGACGAGAACAGCTTCCGCGATGGCGTCAGCGGCAATCGCCAACTGTTCGCGCCGTCCATGAGTTGGCAACTGACGCCGGACTTGAACTGGCTGGTGCAGTACGAATACAGCCGCTACAACCGTACGCCGGATCGCGGTGTTCCCGGTGTCAACGGACGCCCAGCGGATGTAGGACGGGATACGACCTACGGCAACGATCACGATTTCATCGACGACAAGTCGCAATCCCTGCGCTCGAAACTCAGTTATGAGCTCAGCGATAACTGGCAGCTGCGCCATACCCTGGGCGTATTCAAGCTCGACAGTGATTTCGACAACACCTACCAGACGGGTTACGACCCGAAGACCAACAAAGTCACCCGCCAACACTGGCAGCAGGACTTGACCACGCGCAACGTGTTCAACAACGTCGAGCTGGAAGGTGGCTTCGACACCTTCGGCCTTGAACATCGCCTACTCACCGGTATCGAGATCGGCAGCCAGCGTCGCGATCCGAAGTTGTACAACGCCGCCACATCCGGGGCGGGCAGCTCTCCGGTGCCCGCGCTGGATCTGTACAACCCGAACCGCGACTTGCGCCATACCGGACGCATGCAGGTCTCCAGCGACAACCACACCGAAGTCGAAAGCCGCGCGGTGTACGTGCAGGACCAACTGCGCCTGAACGATCAATGGCAACTGCTGGCCGGTTTGCGTTACGACACCTTCGACATCGAGTCGACCAACAAGCTGCGGAACATTTCCGAAGATCGTGACAGCCACAGCACCAGCCCCCGTGTAGGAATTGTCTGGACGCCGCTGCAGAATCATTCCTTCTATGCCTCCTGGACCAAGACGTTCTCGCCTGTGGGCGGCGGCCTGATCGGCATCACCCCGGGCGTGGCCGGCAACAGTAACGACCTGAGCCCGGAGCTGACCAAGCAAAAGGAAATCGGCGTGAAGAGCGACTGGCTCGACGATCGCCTGAGCACCACCCTGGCGATCTACGAACTGGAACTCTACAACCGCCGCACCAGCGATCCGCTCAACCCGACCGTCACCTTGCTCACCGGCAAGCAACGCTCCCGTGGTATCGAGCTGACCGGTACCGGCAAACTCGGTGGCAACTGGTATGTGCGCGGTGGCGTGGGCGTGCAGGACGCGACCGTCGTAAAAGACAACAATGGCTTCGAAGGCAAGCGCGTCAGCAACGTGGCCAAACACAACGGCAGCCTGTTCCTGACCTGGAAACCGGAGATGGGCTGGTACGCCGAGACCGGCCTGACGTTCGTCGGCGAGCGCTATGCTGACAACCTCAACACCACGGTTCTGCCAGGTTATGGACGTTGGGATGCACTGGCCGGGTTCCGGCAGAAGGACTGGGACTTGCGCGCAGCGTTGAACAACATCAGCGACAAGACCTATTACTCGTCGGCCACCAGCCAGTATCAGATTCAGCCAGGCGCGCCGCGTAGCCTGGTGGTGACCGGGACTTACAGCTTCTAATCGATACCCTGTGGGAGCGGGCTTGCTCGCGAAGGCGGTGTGCCAGTCAGAGAATTGTTTACTGACACTCCGCCTTCGCGAGCAAGCCCGCTCCCACATTTGATCTCCGGTGTTCATAAAACCTTCGCCCATAAAAAAGCGCCGCCCTCCCGGCAGCGCTTTCGGCAATCCTTTGTTGTTCTTTTTATCCTTCCATCACATCCCACAACGCTTCCAGTTCCGCTTCGCTGAATAAACCAGCGGGGTAGCGCTCGATCATCATCCGGCGCGGATCAGGTTCCCTGATCTGACGCGTTCCATTGGATTTCAACCAGTGCGCAAGGATCTGCAGCGATTCGCTATTGACTGCCAGGGGATGCAATGCCCGCTCGCTCACTACGTTCACTTCGGCGTTCATTTCGGCGCTCTCTCCCGGTTTGTGAGCGGCTAACTTATCCAAGGTTTATGACAGAACATCGCAGTTCTCCCCTCCCTGTATTGCGCCATGACAGATACAAGAGCTGTGCCAATGTTTCCGACCTGTCGATGAGCGGATACAAAAAAGCCCGCGGTCCTCACGGGCTGCGGGCTTCCTGTCAAACAGAGCGGGGAAACGTTTGCGAGAGCGAATAGGCAATCAACTCAAGCTGTTACAACCCCACTCACTCGTTGTGCGGCGCGGGCTGTTGTTGAGTAAGGCAGTGGATGTTACCGCCGCCCAGTAACAGTTCGCGGCCCGGCACCATCACCACTTCGTGCTGTGGGAACAAGCTCTGCAGAATCTCCTTGGCCGGACCGTCCAGCGGATCGTCGAAGCTCGGCGCAATGATGCCGCCGTTCACGATCAGGAAGTTCACGTAGGAACCAGCCAGACGCACGGTAGGATTACGTTCCTGGGTGCCGTCCACCGGATCGACACCGGCGCACTCTTCTTCGGTCGCATACAACGGCCCCGGAATCGGCATCTTGTGCACCGTGAATGGGCGCCCCTTGGCGTCAGTGCTGCTTTCCAGCACTTTCATCGCCGCCTGGCAGCGCGGGTAGTTCGGATCCTGCGGATCATCGGTCCAGGCCAGCAATACTTCACCCGGACGCACGTAGCAGCAGAAGTTATCCACATGCCCGTCGGTTTCGTCGTTGAACAAACCGTCCGGCAGCCAGATGATTTTATCCACAGCCAGATTAGCGCTGAGCACCGCTTCAATGTCCGCCCGGTTCAGGTGCGGATTGCGATTGCGGTTGAGCAGGCATTCTTCGGTGGTGATCAGCGTGCCTTCGCCGTCGACGTGAATCGACCCGCCTTCGAGCACGAAGCCTTCGGTGCGGTAGCGTTGGTTGCGCTCGATCTCGAGGATCTTGCCGCCGACCTGAGAATCTCGGTTCCACGGCGAATACAAACCGCCGTCAAAACCGCCCCAGGAGTTGAAGTCCCAGTTCACACCACGGACTTCGCCGCTGTTGTTGATGACGAAAGTCGGGCCGGTGTCGCGCACCCAGGCGTCATCGCTGGACATCTCGACCACGCGGATATTCGGCACGTCGAGACGGGCGCGGGCGTTTTCGTATTGGCCGGCGGATACCGCCACGGTCACCGGTTCAAAACGCGCGATGGCCTTGGCCACCGCAACGTGTGCGGCTTGCGCCGGTTTGCCGCCCAGGCGCCAGTTGTCCGGACGCTCGGGCCAGATCATCCAGGTTTGGGTTTGTGGCGCCCACTCGGCGGGCATGTAGAAGCCGTCGGCGCGCGGGGTGCTGTTTAAAGTGGTCATGCGGTCA
This sequence comes from Pseudomonas sp. NPDC087342, assembly GCF_044744265.1. Classification (NCBI taxonomy): domain Bacteria; kingdom Pseudomonadati; phylum Pseudomonadota; class Gammaproteobacteria; order Pseudomonadales; family Pseudomonadaceae; genus Pseudomonas; species Pseudomonas sp. NPDC087342. The sequence goes on along the minus strand of NZ_JBIUXZ010000023.1, from coordinate 27,780 downwards.
GGACTCCAGGGAACCGTCGAGGGTTTTCAGCGCATTGTATAGGTTCGGGCGACGATCACGGAACGAGCCCCATGCGCTGCGGATGTGCTCGAGTTCATCGAGGTCGAAGCTGTGAACCAGCACACCCTCTTCGGTCTGGTCGAGTTCCTGGACCTTTTCGCCGAACTGGTTGGCGATAAACGACGAGCCGTAGAAGGTAATGTCGTAGCCGTCCTGCTCTTCGTTACCGATACGGTTGCTGGCGATCAGCGGCATCAAGTTGGCGCCGGCATGGCCCTGTTGCACGCGCTGCCAGTGGTCGCGGGACGAGATGGTCTTGTCGTGGGGCTCGCTGCCGATGGCGGTCGGATAGAACAGGATTTCCGCGCCGAGCAGCGCCATGCTGCGCGCGCATTCCGGGAACCACTGGTCCCAGCAAATGCCCACGCCGATTTTTGCGTAACGGGTGTTCCAGACTTTGAAGCCGGTATCGCCCGGGTTGAAGTAATACTTTTCGTGATAGCCAGGGCCGTCTGGAATGTGGCTTTTCCGATAAATCCCGAGGTTGGAGCCGTCGGCATCGATAATCCCGATGCTGTTGAACCGCGCGCGGCCCGCCAGTTCGTAGAAGCTGATTGGCAGCACCACTTGCAGTTCCTTGGCGACTTTCTGGAAATGCTTGATGGCGACGTTGTCTTCAACGGTCGTGGCCAGTTGCAGGTATTCCGGGTTCGGCTTCTGGCAGAAGTACGGCGCCTCGAACAATTCCTGGATCAGGATGATCTGCGCACCTTTGGCCGCGGCCTCACGGACCAACTTCTCGGCGGTCTCGATATTCGCTTCGAGATCCCACGAACAAGCCATCTGGGTGGCGGCGACGGTAACGATACGGCTCATGAATCATCTCCTGGGTCATTTTTATAGGAAGGCAATGGCGACTTTATAGCCGATAAATATCGGCTTTAGAAGCTTACTATATGCCTTCCGTCTAAATATCGTCAGAAAATGCCGATAATAATCTGGATTACAATTTTTTGAGGACGCCTTCGCGGGCAAGCCTCGCTCCTACAGGGGAATGCGATCAACCTGTAGGAGCGAGGCTTGCCCGCGAAAGCGATATCAAGCCTTACAACCCTTCGCCCAATACCTTGGAGAGCATATCGACAAAGAAATCCACACTCTGCCGCGAGGTCACCATCGGCGGTTTGATCTTGAGGACGTTGAGGAAATCACCCGTCGGCTGCATGAAAATCCCCAGCTCACGCAGACGATCACACAGCGCCGTGGTTTCTTCGGTTGCCGGCTCCAGGGTTTCGCGGTTGCGGATCAGCTCGACGCCTAGGTAGAAACCGGAACCATGCACCGCGCCCACCAGCGGGTGAATATCGATCAGCGCTTCAAGCCGCTGCTTGAAATAGGCGCCGACGATCTGCGCGTTTTCCCAGAGCTTTTCCTCTTCCATCACATCCAGCACTGCCATGCCGATCTGGCAACTGACCGGACTGCCGCCCGCCGACGAGAAGAAATACCCCTCGGCCTCCAGCGCTTCGGCGATTTCCCGGCGAGTGATCACCGCGCCCAATGGCTGGCCGTTGCCCATGCCCTTGGCCATGGTGATGATGTCCGGCACCACGCCTTGCTCTTCGAAACCCCAGAAGAAGTGGCCCATACGGCCATAACCGACCTGCACTTCGTCTGCGATGCACACGCCGCCCTGGGCGCGAACCAACGCATACACCTGCTGCAAATAGCCCGGCGGCAACGAGATCCCGCCCGCATTGCCATACACCGGCTCACAGATAAAACCGGCCAACTGGCGTTTCTGTTCGGCGATTTTCGCCAGGTTGTGCTCGACGCTGCGCACGTAGTCCGGCGCGCTGTCCGGGCCACGGAATTCGCCGCGATAGGTGTTCGGCGCAATGACCGGATGCACCCAGTCCGGGCGGCTGCTCAAGGCCTTGGGGTTGTCGGCAATCGACGTCGAGACTGCGTCCGCGCCCACCGTCCAGCCGTGATAGGCCTCAAGCACGCTGAGCATGTCGCGCCCGCCGCTGTAGGCCCACGCCAGGCGAATCGCCAAGTCGTTGGCCTCGCTGCCGCTGTTGACCAGGAACACGCGGTCCATGGAATCCGGCGCCAACTTCAACAAGCGCTCGGAGAACTCGGCAACTGCCGCGTAGTTGAACCGAGAGTTGGTATTAAGCAGGGACCACTGACGACTGGCGACAGCAGCCATGCGTGGATGACCGTGACCAAGCACCGCAACGTTGTTGAGCATGTCGAGGTAGGAGCGGCCCTGCATGTCGATCAGGTGATTGCGCCAGCCGCGCTCAATGCGCGGCGGATCGACGTAATAATGTTTTTGAGTGCGGGCGAAACTCGCATCGCGACGGGCCAGCAAGGTCTTCGAATCGAGTTCTTCTTCAGCGTCACACGCCAGCCCCAACAGCACCGCTGGCGACGGACACAACGCTTGCCAGGCCAACGCGCGGGACGGCGAGCAAAATAGCGGCGCATCGAACGAAGCCCCTCGGCACAACTGCACGACCAGCGGCCCGCTGACAGAACCCAGTACCTGGCCTTTGACCAGCGCCGCACCGACATGCAGCGACGGGGTCACGCCCCACAGGCGCACGCTCAGTTGCGGGCCATCGAGTTGCAACACGCCCGCTGCCGGTTGGTGGACAACGCCGGCAAACGGTGATTCGACGGCGGTGCCATGAGGCACGCGCAACTCGACGTGCAACGGGCAGGTGTCTGGCTCAGTAGCGCTGTCCGGCCGGGTGCGGGACAAACGATATTGGCCGTAACGACTGGCCGCTAGACCGTGGGTCGCAGCGGCTTCGGTCAGCAGACGCTGATCAATGCCTTGTTGCTCCCAGTTGCCGGCCTCGAAATGCGGACTGAGAACGCCCAAGTCGATCAGGGCAAATTCACGACCGACCAGGCTCGGCAGTAACGGCGCGAAACCTTCACTGCCAATTGTCGGCAGGTGCTGGCCGACGGCGGTCAGAATCGCCGTTTCCATCAACTCCAATGGCACCGACGTCGCAACGCGGAAAATTTCCCACTCGTGGGTCAGATTGTCGCGACTGTACTGATTGCCCGGATCAACGCTGACCTGCTGCTCGCCACTGAGCACCAGCACTGCCGCGCGAGCCACGATCAACGGCCACAGCGCTTGCAGCTCTTCATGTTGCAACGGGTTGATCGCGTGATAAGCCTGGACCGCCGGCAGGATATAGAACGGATCGCCATCGGCGTGGTGCAACAACGCCGCGCAGGTCACCGACAGATCGGTAATGCGCCAGGTGCGGATCAGATCGCCGAAATCGATCACGCCCTGCAACTGCCACTGGCGTTGCGAATCCCGGCGCCAGACCACGTTATCGTCAGTGATGTCCATGTGAATCGCCTGCACCGGCAGCTTCGCCACCAACGGCAGCAAGCGGCGTTCAGCGTGTGCCGCGGCGTCGGCAATCAACCCGCGTTGCTGATCATTCTCGATGATCGGCAGCAGATGGGTGATCAAGGCGTTGGCGTGGCGAGCGTCCCATTGCAACGTGCGCTCCAGCCCGGCGTGGTCGAAACCGGCCAGGGCCAGGTCCATTTCACCGCAGAGCCGACCGAAACCGGCGACCACTGCACCCGGCAAATGATCGAGATGCGTCAGCGACTGGCCTTCGATGTACTCCAGCAGGCGCACATGCACGGCCTGCCCGCCGACTTCCAGCGACAGCAGGTCTTCACCATTAAGTGCAGAAATCACTTTCGGCACTGGCACGCCGGAATGTTCGGCCAAATGCTTGAGCCCTGCGTGCTGTGCCTGCAGTTCCAGCGCCGAGTAATCACCCCGGCAGATTTTCAGGACGAAACGGCCGCGCTCAGCGTCGACGCGAAAGTTGAGGTCCTGCTGGCTGCCCAGGGACTGCAATGAGCCGCTCAACCCGTAATGTGCCTGCAACAGCTCTAGCGCTTGATCCGCAGACACTTGCGGGCTGGGCAAACTGGCGCGGTGAATCAACGTGGCGAGCGGCATACAACGACCCCTGAGATTTTATTAGGCGCTTATATCGCCACCGCTTGCAGCGATACGCAACCCCCCGAGTTGCGGCTGCAAACATCAAAAGACAATCGCAGCCCTCGCGCCAGACGGCACTTTGCGTAAGAATGTCGGCCATCAACGCCTATTGCTGGAGAAACCCCATGAATGTAGTCACCACCGACCTGCCAGGTGTTCTGATCATCGAGCCCAAGGTATTTGGTGACGAGCGCGGCTTCTTTTATGAAAGCTTTAACGCCAAGGCTTTCGAAGAAGCGACTGGCCTGAATACGCAGTTTGTTCAGGACAATCATTCCCGCTCGCAAAAAGGCGTGCTGCGCGGTCTGCATTACCAACTGGAAAACACCCAGGGCAAACTGGTGCGCGTCACCGCCGGTGAAGTGCTCGACGTGGCGGTGGACATTCGCCGCAGCTCGCCGCACTTCGGCAAATGGGTGGCGGTACGTCTGTCGGCCGACAACCATCGGCAACTGTGGGTCCCGGAAGGTTTCGCCCACGGCTTCGTGGTGCTGAGCGAGTTCGCCGAATTCCTCTACAAGACCACCGACTACTACACTCCGTCGGCCGAGCGCGCCATTCGTTGGGATGACCCGGACCTGGCCATCGACTGGCAGCTGGACGAAGCGCCACAGTTGTCCGGCAAGGATCAAGCCGCCGCGTTCTTCAAGGACGCTGACGTCTTTTCCTGAAACGCTGCCTGAATCTTCACCACAACAGCGCGCCTGGCCCCAGGTGCGCAGACTGCGCCCGCAACCCTAGGCATAATGCGCCTGTACCCCCAGGCGCTCGATGCTCATGACTCCGACCCTCCCCCGCAGACCCCGCTGGCGCAGCCTGGCCCTGCTTGCCTTGTGCCTGGCGCCGTTGTTGTGGCCGTTGGAGCATCTGGCCGAGCGCTATTACCGCAGCGAACTGGCCGGGCAGAACCGTCAGACCCTCGACCTCTACGTCGCCAACCTGCTGGGCACCCTGCACCGTTATGAAGTATTGCCGCAGATCCTCGGCGATCTGCCCGCCCTGCGCGCCGTACTCGGTGCGCCTGACGATGGCGTCACCCAGGGCAATGCAAACCGTCTGCTGAAAAACATCAGCGCCCAGACCGGCGCTGAAGTCATGTACCTGATGGACACCAGCGGCAAGACCCTGGCGGCGTCCAATTGGGATAAACACGACAGTTTTGTCGGGCGAAATTTTTCCTTCCGCCCTTACTTCAGCGAAGCCATGGCCGGGCGGCTCGGGCGCTTTTTCGGACTGGGCACCACGTCGGCCAAGCGCGGGTACTTCTTCGCCGCCGCCGTGCGTGAAGGTGAGAAAGTCATCGGCGTATTGGTGGTCAAAGTCGATCTCGACCACACCGAAAGCCTCTGGGGCAAAACCCCGGAGCAACTGCTGCTCACCGACCATAACGGCGTGGTCATTCTTACCTCGCGGCCAGAATGGCGCTTTCGCTCGACTCGCACCTTGAGTGACGACGAGAACAAAGCGATCAGTGCGATCCAGCCCTACCCGACCCGCAATCCCAAGCCGTTGAAGCTCAATCCCAACGCTTGGTTGACCCAGACCCAATCAATCGCGGAAACCGGCTGGAACGTCAGCATCCTCGCGCCCCGCACGCTGATTGATCGCCCGGTGCGCACGGTCGTGGCCATCGGTGGCGCGACGCTGCTGGTGTTGATGCTGTTGCTCGGCCTGATGATGCAGCGCCGCCGCCATTACCTCGAACGAATCGCCTTCGAAGCCAAGGCACGTCGCGAACTGGAAGGCCGGGTGGCCGAGCGTACCAGCGACCTCGAAGGCCTCAACCGACGCCTGAAGCAGGAAGTGCTGGAGCGTGAACAGGCCCAGCAAGAACTTGTTCGCGCCCAGGATGACCTGGTGCAGGCCGGCAAGCTCTCGGCGCTGGGGACGATGTCGGCGAGCATCAGCCACGAACTGAATCAGCCGCTGGCGGCGATCCGCAGCTATGCGGAAAACGCCGAAGTGCTGCTCGATCATCAACGCACCGACGATGCCCGGGGCAACCTCAAGCTGATCAGCGAACTGACCGGGCGCATGGCCTCGATCATTGCGCACCTGCGCGCCTTCGCCCGCCGCGATCGCCACGCCCCGGAAAGCGTCGCGCTGCAACCGGCGCTGGACGATGCCTTGGCGTTGCTGGCCAAACGTCGCCGGAGCATGGAAGTCGAGCTGATCCGCGATCTACCGGCCGCCACCTTGTGGGTCGAGGCCGGGGAAACGCGTTTGCGCCAAGTGCTCGGCAATCTGCTGGCCAACGCCCTCGACGCCCTCACCGAAAAAGGCCCGCCGCGTAAACTCTGGTTGAGTGCCCAATCCACCACCGACGGCGTCAACCTGTACATTCGCGACAACGGCCCCGGGTTTTGCCTGGAAGCGCTGGGTCGCGCTGGCGAGCCCTTCTACACCACCAAGACCCGCACGCAGGGCCTTGGGCTGGGGCTGGCGATCTGCGACACGTTGATGCGCGCCTTCGGCGGTGAACTGTCGTTCGCCAACCACAAGGAGGGCGGCGCCCTGATTACCCTGAAGCTACGCGCCGGCGCGCCGGGTGTGAGCCTGCAACCGTCCGAGGACCGAAGTGCATGACCATCGATAACCGCATCCAGGTCGTGTTGATCGACGACGATCCCCATCTGCGTCAGGCCCTGAGCCAGACCCTGGACCTGGCCGGCCTGAAAATCCTGCCGCTGTCCGAAGCCAAAGGCGTGGTCGGGCAACTGGAGCGCGACTGGCCGGGCGTGGTGGTCAGTGACATCCGCATGCCGGGCATGGACGGCCTCGAACTGCTGACCGAACTGCACGCCCAGGACCCGGAACTGCCGGTGCTGCTGATCACCGGCCACGGCGATGTGCCGCTGGCGGTGCAAGCGATGCGTGCCGGGGCCTATGACTTTCTGGAAAAACCCTTCGCCAGCGACGCCCTGCTCGACAGCGTGCGCCGCGCCTTGGCCTTGCGCCGACTGGTGCTGGACAACCGCAGCCTGCGTCTGGCCCTGAGCGATCGCAATGAATTGAGCACCCGACTGGTCGGGCAGTCAGCGCCGATGTTGCGCCTGCGCGAGCAGATTGGTGCATTGGCAGCGACCAAGGCCGATGTGCTGATCCTTGGCGAAACCGGTGCCGGTAAAGAAGTGGTGGCGCGGGCGCTGCACGATCTGTCGAGCCGTCGTAACGGTCCGTTCGTGGCGATCAACGCCGGGGCCTTGGCCGAATCGGTGGTGGAAAGCGAGCTGTTCGGTCACGAACCCGGCGCCTTTACCGGCGCGCAAAAACGCCGCATCGGCAAGTTCGAATTCGCCAACGGCGGCACGCTGTTTCTCGATGAAATCGAAAGCATGAGCCTGGATGTACAGGTCAAATTGCTGCGCATGTTGCAGGAGCGTGTGGTCGAGCGCCTTGGCGGTAATCAGCTCATTCCGCTGGATATCCGCGTTATCGCCGCGACCAAGGAAGACCTGCGCCAGTCCGCCGATCAGGGCCGCTTCCGTGCCGACTTGTATTACCGGCTGAACGTCGCGCCACTGCGCATTCCACCACTGCGCGAACGCGGCGAAGATGCGTTGATGCTGTTCCAGCATTTCGCCGACGAAGCCAGCGCCCGCCACGGTTTGCCGCCCCACGAACTGCAACCGGGGCAACGGGCCCTGCTGCTGCGGCACTCCTGGCCGGGCAACGTGCGCGAGTTGCAAAATGCTGCCGAGCGCTTCGCCTTGGGCCTGGAACTGGCGCTGGATAACAGTGCGCCGGACGGCGGCGTCAGCACCACGGTGGAAGTGGTCAGCGGTGGGCTGAGCGAGCAGGTGGAAAACTTCGAAAAATCCCTGATTGCCGCCGAACTGGCTCGCCCCCACAGCTCGGTGCGCAGCCTCGCCGAGGCCTTGGGCATTCCGCGCAAGACCTTGCACGACAAGCTGCGCAAGCATGGGCTGAACTTCGCCGACAGCGGCGCCCACAGCCACACTGACGAGCTCGATTGAGCTACCGTCAAATCATCACTTCCCAACAAGAGACCCGTGAATGAGCCGCGACAGTCGTCACCTGGAATCCGTTCTCCATCGCGACATTCCCCTGACACGGGAGATGGGCGTGAAAGTGCTCGACTGGCACGATCAGCAACTGCGCCTGCACTTGCCGCTGGACCCCAACGTCAATCATAAAAGCACCATGTTCGGCGGCAGCCTGTACTGCGGCGCGGTGCTGGCGGGCTGGGGCTGGCTGCATTTGCGTTTACGGGAAGAGGGCATTGAAGACGGGCACATCGTGATTCACGAAGGACAAATCAACTATCCGCTGCCGGTGACCAGCGATGCTGTCGCGATTTGCCAAGCGCCGAGTGCGGTGGTCTGGAAGAAATTTCTGGCGATGTACAAGCGCTATGGCCGAGCGCGGCTGGCGCTGCATTCGCGGGTTGTGAATGTGGGGACGGAGGAAGATGCGGTGACGTTTACCGGGCAATATGTTTTGCATCGGTGAAGCAAAGATCGCAGCCTCGTTTCACTCGACAGCTCCTACAGGATGCGCGTTTCTCTGTAGGATCTGTCGAGTGAAGCGAGGCTGCGATCTTTTGATCTTTCAGCCCCAAACCAACCCCAACAACGCCTACAGGATGCGTGTTTCTCTGTAGGAGCTGTCGAGTGAAACGAGGCTGCGATCTTTTGATCTCTCAGCCCCGAGCCAACTCCAACAACTCCTACAGGATGCGCGTTTCTCTGTAGGAGCTGTCGAGTGAAACGAGGCTGCGATCTTTTGATCTTTCAGCCGCGAGCCAACTCCAACAACTTCTCACGCCACGCAGCCTTCGCCGGCAACGCCAAAAAGAATTCATTCAGCAGCGATTCCCGCGCCGGATAACAAAACGGCGCACCGCTCAAATCCAGCACTTCACCGCCCGCCCCTTCCAGCACACCTTGTGCCGCAGCGGTGTCCCACTGGGAGGTCGGTGCCAGGCGCGGATAACAATCTGCCGCCCCTTCCGCCAACATGCAGAATTTCAGCGAACTGCCGAAATTCGCCAGTTGCAGCTCACCCAGACTGGCACTCAACCCAGCCAGCAAGCGCTCCTGCTCAGGGCTGGAATGCCGACGACTGGCGACCACGGTAAACGCCTCGCCCGCCGCCGGCACTTCGCGCACCTGAATCGGCAACGGCGTTGCGCCTTGATCGCCACGCCACGCACCCAACCCGGCGCCACCGACATAGAAGCGGCCATTGGTCGGCATCGAAACCACACCAAACACCACGCGGCCCTGCTCGATCAGCGCGATGTTGACGGTAAATTCTTCACTGCCGGAGATGAATTCCTTGGTCCCGTCCAACGGGTCCACCAGCCACCAGCGCTGCCACCCGGCGCGCACGCTCTGGGGGATGTTGGCGTCTTCTTCGGACAGTATCGGGATGCTCGGGTCCAGCGCAGTAAGCCCGTCGACGATCACATGGTGAGCCGCCAAATCAGCGGCCGTGACCGGTGAATCATCGGACTTGGCGGTCACCGCCGTGCCGGTGCGCCAGAACGGCAGGATCGCTTCACCCGCCTTCAATGCCAGTTCAACCACCGGCGCCATCAACGGATGGGGGAAATTCAAACTCATGGCAAAAACACCCCACGCTGGGTCAGTAAGTCTCGGGCCAGATACAGCGCCGCCAAGGCACGGCCCTCGGTGAATTGCGGGTTCTGGGCCAGGGCCGACAGTTCGCGCAGGTTGACCTTGTCCACCCGCATTGGCTCGGGCTCATCACCTTCAAGGCTTTCTTCGTACAAGTCTGTGGCCAATACCACCTGAATCTTCTGGCTCATGTAACCGGGCGACAACGACAACTCGGTCAGATGCTCCAACTGCCGCGCGCCATACCCGGCCTCTTCCTTGAGCTCCCGCTCGGCCGCCGCCAGCACGTCTTCGCCAGGCTCGATCAAGCCTTTGGGCAAGGACAATTCATATTCATCGGTGCCGCCGCAATATTCTTCGACCAGTACCGCGTGGTCGGCATCGAGCATCGCCACAATCATCACCGCGCCATACCCGGCGCCTTTGCCGACCAAACGCTCGTACGTACGCTCCACGCCATTGGAAAAGCGCAGCTTCAGCTCTTCGACGCAGAATAAACGGCTGGTGGCGACAATCTCGCGGGCGAGTACGGTGGGTTTCTGGCGCATATAAGGCTCCTTGGCGTAAGCGCGTTACTATACAGGCTGTTTGAAAGCTGCTGCGCTCGGGATTGCTGCGTCAAAAACAGGCTCGGACGAGTCATTTACAGCTGTAAACTCCCCGTCCGAACCTGTTTTTTCCTTGCACTCCCTTCGCTCGCGACGCTTTCAAATCAGCCTGTGCCCCGGCCTATCCTGATTGTTTACCTCGGATATCTTTTTTACCGCTGGAGAAGTTTTTTATGTCCCTGCTGCCCTGGCGCGACATCGACACCGTTTTGCTGGATATGGACGGCACGCTGCTGGACCTGCACTACGACAACCATTTCTGGATGGAACACCTGCCCCAGCGTTATGCCGAGTTGCACGGGGTGAGCCGGGCCATGGCCGAGATGGAATTGCAGCCACTGTTCGAACGTAACGCCGGCCAGTTGCAGTGGTACTGCCTGGACTTCTGGAGCGCCGAGCTGAAGATCCCGGTGCGCGAGCTGAAACTGGAAACCGCGCACCTGATCGCCCTGCGACCGGATGCGGACACCTTCCTGGCGGCGATCAAACAGGCCGGCAAGCGGGTGGTGATGATCACCAATGCTCATCGTGATTCGCTGTCATTGAAGCTGGAGCGGATTGAACTGGCGCCGTATTTCGAGCGTTTGATCAGCTCCCACGACTACGGGTTTGCCAAAGAGAATCCGCAATTTTGGGATGCGTTGCAGGCGGACATCGGCTTCGATCCGGCGCGTAGCCTGTTTATCGATGACACCTTGCCGATCCTGCGCAGTGCGCGGAATTTTGGCGTGGCGCATCTGTTGGCCGTGAGCGAGCCGGACAGTCGCAAAGGACCGAAGGACACGGCGGAATTTGCGGCGGTGGGGGATTATCGGGAGTTGATTGCAGGGCTCTAGACCGCGCCGCCTGCTTCGCGGGCAAGCCTCGCTCCTACAGGATTTGTGTCGTACGCACATTACGACACCGACACAAAACCTGTAGGAGCAAGGCTTGCCCGCGAAGGCCATCACACCGTCTTAAGTCTTATTCGGGAATCCGCAACGACTGCCCCGGATAGATCTTGTTCGGATCCTTGAGCATCGGTTTGTTGGCCTCGAAGATTTTGTTGTACTTGTTGGCATCGCCATACACACGCTTGGAAATGGCGCTGAGCGTGTCGCCCTTCTCCACCGTGACAAACTTCGCTGGTGTGGCCACCGGCCCAGTCACGGTGATCTGGTCATCCACGCCGCTGATGCCGGCAACGTTACCGAGGGCCAGCAGGATTTTTTCTTTCTCTTCCTGACTGGCGGCTTCGCCCGTGGCAATGATTTTCTCGCCTTCGACCTTCACTTGAATTTTGGAAGTGTCGATACCCGTCAGTGCATCCTTCACATGCTTGGTCAGCGCCTCGCTATTGGCTTCGGCCTTGTCCGGCGTCAGCGCATCAAGGATTTTTTCTCCGGCATCTTTTAAAAAGCTGAAAAGGCTCATCGTTTTCTCTCCATGGGATAAGGGTCCAGACGCAAAAGACTAGACCAGACTCCTGAAGCCCGGTTCCCAGCCGACCAATGACCCCATCCCGCGCAAGCGCTAGAATCGCAAACCCTGCCCGCGCCCTGGAGCGAAGATGGACATCAAGCAGCTCAAATTCCTCATCGCCCTCGACGAAACCCGACACTTCGGCCAAGCCGCCGCGCGCTGCCACATCACCCAGCCGACCCTGTCCATGCGCCTGCGCAGCCTCGAAGAAGAACTCGAGTTGCCGCTGGTCAATCGCGGCCAGCGCTTCGAAGGCTTCACCGCGCCGGGCGAGCGGGTGCTGGCCTGGGCACGCACGGTGCTGGCGGCTTACGACGGTTTGCAGGCCGAAGCCGCTGCGTGTCGCGGCAATTTGGTAGGTACGCTGCGCCTGGGCGTGGTGCCGCTGTCGAGTTTCGATCCGCTGCCCTTGATGCAGCGCTTGCACACCGAGCACCCGAACTTGCGCTTCGAACTCTCGGCCCTGAGTTCCGAGCAGATCCTCGAACAACTGGCAAACAATCGCCTGGACCTCGGCGTTTCCTACCTGGAACGTCTGGATGGTGAGCGCTTCGATTCCCTGGCCTTCAGCGAAACCCGCATGGGCCTGCTCTACGATCAGCGTTTTTACAACTTTGGAGAGGCGCCGCTCAGTTGGGAATCACTGATCGAACTGCCCCTGGGCATGCTCACCAGCGGCATGCACTTTCGTCAGTCCATCGACCACAATTTCCACAGTCGCGGGCTGACTCCCCAGCCGTTGCTGCAAACGGATGCGGTCCATCAATTGTTACAAGCGGTTCACGGTGGGTTCTGTTGCGCGGTGATGCCGCTGGACAGCGGTCTGGAAAACCTCACCGACCATCTGCGCCTGCACCCCATCGAAAACGCGCAAACCCTTAGCCGGCTGGGGCTGATCATGCGTCGCAGCGCCCCACGCTCAGCATTGGCGGAGGCCTGTTTCGCGATCTATCAGAAATCGCAGAGCGAGTCTTGATCGACGGCATCTATCGGTAGATCAGTAATAGCGATTAGACGCGACAAGTTGACGCGCATAGGCTTAGAGCTGATCAAACCGTCGGTGAAGTCATGAACGCCAAGCGCCCTGCAAGCGCGGCGCCCGCACTCGAAACGCCCGCGCCCGCCGCCAGCCAGACCTACAGTTACAGCGACCTTCAATACACCGAATCGGCCAGCACCGCGCTTGCCGAGGAAGTGGCGTTGGCGATCGCGTACAACGGCATCAGCCAGGCCGTGATGCTGGTCACCCCGACGGACCTTGAAGACTTCATCGTCGGTTTCAGCCTCGGCAGCGGCATCATCGAAGACGCTACCGACATCTATGACCTGCAATTGACCGGCGAAGGTTCGGCGCAATATGCGCAAGTGACCATCGCCAATCGCGCCTTCTGGAACCTCAAGCAGCAACGTCGGCAACTGGCCGGCACCAGCGGTTGTGGACTCTGTGGCGTGGAAGCGGTCGAGCAGGCCTTGCCCGATCTCAAAGTATTGCCCGGCGCCCCGCTACCACCCGCTGAATGGCTCGACGGTTTGCGCCAGCGCATCGGCGCATTCCAGCCGCTGGGCCAACATTGCGGCGCAGTGCATGCGGCGGTTTTCATGAGCGGCCAGGGCGAGTTGCTGCTGGGTCGCGAAGACATTGGCCGGCACAACGCCCTCGACAAGCTGATCGGCGGCTTGATCCGCCAGAACATCCCGACTGCTGGCGGACTGGCGATTGTCACCAGCCGTTGCAGCCTCGAATTGATCCAGAAAGTGCTGCGCGCAGGCATTCAGACCCTCGTCAGCCTGTCGTCGCCCACGGGCCTTGCCGTGCAATGGGCCCGTCGTCACAACCTCAATCTCATCCACCTGCCGCAAAAAAGTGCGCCGCGGGTCTACAGCCCTGCGTTGGAGAATCAAGCGTGAGTCAACACAATCAAGCCGACCAGAAACCCGTTCCGCGTTACAAGCCTTACAAAGGTCCGGCCGGTGGTTGGGGCGCGCTGGCCAGCGTTGCCCGGGCCTGGTTGACCAGCGACAACGCGCTGAAAAACCTGCGCATGATGCTCAAGACCAACAAGAACGGCGGGTTCGACTGCCCCGGTTGCGCTTGGGGCGATTCCAATGAGGCCGGCATGGTGGCGTTCTGCGAGAACGGCGCCAAAGCGGTGAACTGGGAAGCGACCAAACGGCGCGTCGATGGTGCGTTCTTCGCCAAGCACAGCGTCACGGCGTTGCTGGAGCAAAGTGATTACTGGCTCGAGTACCAGGGCCGTTTGACCGAGCCATTGAGCTACGACGCTGAAACCGATCGCTACAAGCCGATCAGTTGGGAAGCGGCGTTCGCCTTGATCGCCAAACATTTGCAGGGCCTGTCGAGCCCTAACCAGGCCGAGTTCTACACCTCGGGCCGCGCCAGCAACGAAGCCGCGTACCTGTATCAATTGTTCGTGCGCGCCTTTGGCACCAACAACTTCCCCGACTGCTCGAACATGTGCCACGAGGCCAGCGGTGTGGCATTGGCGCAAAGTGTTGGCGTCGGCAAAGGCACCGTGACCTTCGACGACTTCGAACACGCGGATGCGATTTTCGTCTGGGGCCAGAACCCCGGCACCAACCACCCACGGATGCTTGAACCGCTGCGCGAAGCAGTGAAACGCGGTGCTCAGGTGGTGTGCATCAATCCGCTCAAAGAGCGCGGCCTGGAACGTTTCCAGCACCCGCAACACCCGATCGAAATGCTCACCAACGGCGACAAGCCGACCAACACCGCGTACTTCCGTCCGGCATTGGGCGGCGACATGGCGATCATGCGTGGCATGGCGAAATTCCTGCTGCAATGGGAACGCGATGCGCAGAAGGCCGGTGAACCTGCGGTGTTCGACCACGACTTCCTGAATGAACACAGTGCCAACGTGCTGGAGTACCTCGGCATCGTCGACGACACCTCGTGGGAGCAGATCGTCGAGCAATCCGGCCTGCCTCTGGTGGAAATCGAGCGAGCGGCGCGGATGTACGTCAAAGGCAAGAACGTGATCATGTGCTGGGCGATGGGCATCACCCAGCATCGCCATTCGGTGGCGACCATCCAGGAAATCGCCAACCTGATGCTGCTGCGCGGCAACATTGGCCGGCCGGGCGCCGGTCTGTGCCCGGTGCGTGGCCACAGTAACGTGCAGGGCGACCGCACGATGGGCATCAACGAGCGTCCGCCGGTGGCGTTCCTCGATTCACTGGAACGCCGCTTCCAGTTCAAGGTGCCGCGTGAAAACGGCCATAACGTGGTCGAGGCGATTCACGCCATGGCCGAGGGTCGCGCCAAAGTCTTTATCGGCCTGGGCGGCAACTTCGCACAAGCCACCCCGGACAGCCCGCGCACTTTCCAGGCCCTGAGCAATTGCGACCTGACCGTGCAGATCAGCACCAAGCTCAACCGTAGCCATCTGGCCCACGGTAAAGAAGCGCTGATCCTGCCGTGCCTGGGCCGTACCGACATCGATATCCAGACCGAAGGCCCGCAAGCGGTGACGGTCGAAGACTCGTTCAGCATGGTTCACGCCTCCAACGGCCAGTTGCAGGCACTGTCAAACCAGATGCGTTCGGAGCCGGCCATCATCGCCGGCATCGCCGCCGCGACCCTGGGCAGCAAACCGGTGGACTGGAACTGGCTGGTGGCCGATTACGACCGCATCCGCGACCTGATCGCCGACACCATTCCGGGCTTCCGCGACTTCAACGAGCGGGTCAAACACCCGGGCGGTTTCTACCTCGGCAACAGCGCCGGCGCGCGCAAGTGGAACACGCCGTCGGGCCGGGCCAATTTCCGGCCGAACGCCCTGCCGAAAGATCTGGTGCACGAACGCACCCGCGCTACGGGCGTGTTGCCAGACCTGATCATGCAATCGTTGCGCTCCCACGATCAGTACAACACCACGATTTATGGTCTGGACGACCGTTATCGCGGGGTCAAGGGTCAGCGGGATGTGTTGTTCGTCAACGAGGCGGACATCATTCGCCTGGGCTTTAAGCCAGGTCAGAAGGCGGACATCGTTTCGATCTGGGATGATGGCCGTGTGCGTCGGGTCAAGGGTTTTACGTTGCTGGCGTTTGATATTCCTGCCGGGCAGGCTGCGGCGTATTACCCGGAAGTGAACCCGCTGGTGCCGCTGGAAAGCACCGGGGATGGCAGCCATACGCCGACGTCGAAGTTTGTGGCGATCCGGTTGGAAATGGCCAGCGAGACAGGTTTGATTTTGGCCAAGTCGGCGTAACACGACAGCAGGTCCGGCCTCTTCGCGGGCAAGCCTCGCTCCTACAGGTTTAGAGTCGTTCACGAGTGATGTGAACGACGTTACCCTGTAGGAGCGAGGCTTGCCCGCGAAGGCGCCCGAACTTTGAAATGCAGATATCAGCACCCTTCGAACACTTTCCAATCGCCCACAAAAAAGGCCGTTTCTGTATAGAAACGGCCTGTCTGAAGTAGCTAAAGACCGGCAAAAAAGCCTTAAGTTCCGCCCAAAAAACAGTAACTTATAGAATTGTGTACAAGTCGTGTTACTCGTCGGATTTCGATTGTCACAATCAGGACACAGCCTCAGGATCGCGCCGTCATCCCCTTGAGGTTCCTCTATGAAGTTCTCCTCGATTCTCTTGTTGTCCCTTAGCCTGGCCAGTGGCTTTGCTTCTGCCGGAGGCACCACCGAAGCAGGTGTGGGCGGCGCATTGGGCGGGGTTTTGGGCTCGGTCGTCGGTCAGTCACTTGGCGGCAATACAGGTTCCACCATCGGCGCGGCCCTGGGCGGCGCGGGTGGTAGCGCAGTTGGCGCAGACAAACGCAGCCGTGGCGAAGCCGCCATTGGCGGTGCGCTGGGCGCGGCAGGCGGTAACGTAGTCGGTCGCAGCCTGGGCGGCAGCACCGGCAGCCTGATCGGCTCGGCAGCCGGCGGCGGCGCCGGTGGCGCACTGGGCAACTACATGGGCAACAAGAGCGATGAGGATGACGATCGTCGTTCCTATCGCGGCGGCCGTGATGATCGTCGCTACTACCGCGATGATCGCCGTCACCGCGGCCATGCCTACGGTCACCGCAAGCATCACAACTATCGTCATCGTTGATTGCTGATTGCTGATTAACTCAGCAAGCAGTTCAAAAGATCGCAGCCTTCGACAGTTCCTACGGGTGTATATAAATCCCTGCAGGAGCTGCCGGAGGCTGCGATTTTTTCGTTTCAGAGCACCAGCCGCTCCAGTGCCGCGCGCAACCCGGCAGGTATCGACACCGGTTCATTGGACGCCCGATCCACAAACACATGCACGAAGCGCCCAGCCGCACAGGCTTCATCGTCGCCGTGCTTGAACACCGCCAGTTCGTATTGCACCGAACTATTGCCCAACTTGCCGACCCGCAGGCCAATCTCGATGCGATCCGGGAAAGCGATCGACGCAAAGTAGTCACACGCCGAACTCACCACAAAACCCACGACTTCACCGTCATGAATATCCAGCCCGCCGACTTCGATCAGGTAGGTATTCACCGCCGTGTCGAAAAAGCTGTAGTAGGTGACGTTGTTGACGTGACCGTAGGCATCGTTGTCGTGCCAGCGCGTGGTGATGGGTTGGAAGTGCGGGTAATCGGTGCGTTGGGGCATCGGGTTGGACATTGGTCTGGGTTCCTGGGTTGGGTGGCCAGTCTAAAGCGAAAACCGCGTTATCGTTTTTCGCGAGCAGGCTCGCTCCCACAGGGAATCGCATTCCTCCTGTGGGAGCGAGCCTGCTCGCGAAGGCGTCCTCACAGGCGCCGCATCACTCACTTGTCAGCAAACCCCTTCCCAACCGCCGCCAACTCCCCGATCAACCGCGCCGGCTTCCACTGATCCCCTTGCCGGGTCTCCAGCGCCAGCAACCGCTGATGAATATCCGCCAATCCCTGCTGATCCGCCCAGGCCATCGGCCCGCCCTTGTCCGCCGGGAAGCCATAGCCGTTGAGGTAAACCAGATCAATGTCATGGGCCGACCCGGCAATGCCCTCCTCAAGGATCTTCGCCCCTTCGTTGACCAATGCCAGCAAACAGCGCTCCAGAATCTCCTCAGGGCTGATCTCGCGCCGCTGGAAGCCCAAACCTTCGCTGACCTCCAGCACTAGCGCATCGACCTCTACATCGTGCTCAGCCTGCCGACTGCCCGGCTCATAGTGGTAGTAACCGTCGCCACTCTTCTGACCGAACCGCCCGAGTTCGCACAGCCGATTGTCGACCTGGACTTCCGGCGCATCCTGGCCTGAGCCAGCCAGTTCGCGAGCACGCCATCCCAGGTCGATGCCGACCACGTCATACATGCGAAACGGCCCCATGGCGAAACCGAACCCTTGCAGCGCGGCATCCACCTGATACGGGAAAGCCCCTTCAAGCAGCATCTTGCGCGCCTCAAGCACGTAGGTATTGAGCATGCGATTACCGATAAAACCGTGGCAGTTGCCCGCCACCACGCTGACCTTGCCCATGCGTTTGCCCAGATCCATCGCTGCATCAAGGACTGCCGGAGCGGTTTGCGCGCCACGGACGATTTCCAGCAGTTTCATGATGTGCGCCGGGCTGAAGAAGTGCAGGCCCAGGACCTGTTTTGGGCGGCGAGTGGCGGCGGCAATCGCGTCGATATCCAGCGCCGAAGTGTTGCTGGCCAGAATCGCTTCGGGTTTGAGCAAGCCGTCGAGCTCGCGGAAGATTTTCTGCTTCAGTTCGAGGTTTTCGTAAACCGCTTCGATCACCAGATCAACTTCGCGGATCGCCGCGTAATCGGCTGCGCTGGTCACGCGCGCCAGGCGAGCGTCTGCCTCGGCCCGATCGATCCGGCCCTGGCGCACGTTGTGGGCGTAAGTTTCGGCGACTGCGGCCAATGCCTGTTCAAGCATCTGCGGATTGTTATCGACCCATTGCACCGGCACCCCGGCGTTGGCCAGGCACATGACAATCCCACGACCCATGGTGCCCGCCCCGATTACGGCGGCGCGCTGAATATTGAACGGCGTCTGGCTCATTGTTGTTCTCTTGTTGGCGATCCAAAGACAGCCTTCACCATAGTCAGCCGCCACAGGTTTTTGAAATTTATTCCTGTGATGGGGGACATTCAGGGGATGGATGCAGCCCGCAAGATCACCGCGAATTCCCTTGTGGGAGCGGGCTTGCTCGCGAAAGCGGTCGATCAGCCAACATCCATATCGAATGACACTACGCCTTCGCGAGCAGGCTCGCTCCCACAGGGGACAACCATTCAACCTGTGAGATGGTCTTCAGCCCACGTCCGCACTTCGGCATACGGATAATCCTCCAGCCCCCCAAACCCCTGAATCGCCCGCGCCTTGAGCTTGGTAAACAACGGCACACTGATCCCGCACAAAAACCGCGTCACTCGCTCCGCCGACGGGACATGCCCGGTGTACTGTTCATGCCTGTGGATAAAATCACCGCACATCGCTTCGAAGTTTTTATCCACAAGCGCCGGCAACTCTGGCGGCGCAGGCAGTCGCGCCACATCTCCGTGACAGACTGAACAATGCCCGCATTGCCGAGGCGCGTTTTCGTCGCCGAAATATTCGGCCAGGCGATAACCCAGGCAATGATCCGTGGCGAACAGATCGAGCATGGCGTGAATCCGCGCGATCTCGGTTTGTTCATGGCGAGTGAAATAGGCGTGCAATTCTTCGCTCAAAGCCTGGGCATCAAAACCGGTTTGCAGCAGGCTATAGACCTCGGTCATCTGCTTGCTTTCAAGCTCCACCCAGCCCTTCTCCTGGAAGTAATCCAGCGCCTTGACCACCCGATTACGCTCGGCCGAATGCTGCTCGTACAGTGCATCGAAATTCACCGTAGCCCAAGTGCGTGCGCGGCTGGAGGTCTGGATGATCGCCGCGACGAAGTCCTTGCGCTCACCCTCGAAACGGGCGAGCAACGCTTCGGGCTCCTGCAAGTATTTGAAGCGGTATTCGGCGTAATAGGCATAACGCGGCGCGATGATCCCGCGCAGTTCCAATTGCACCAGCAAGGTCTTGAGCGGCAGCTGACGAATATTGCTCTGATCCGCCAACGGTCCCAGCAGAAACTCCCACTGCCCTTCTGGTGCGGCGGCTTGCAGTTCGTCGAGCACACAGCGGATGCCGTCCAGTTCCGGCGTGTCGCCGTAAACGAAGTTTTCCAGCACGTTGAGGCTGTCGCGGTTCGCCAATACCAGGCAGTCGGAAGGCTCCCCGTCACGCCCGGCGCGGCCGATTTCCTGGCTGTAGTTTTCGATGGATTTGGGCAGGTCGAAATGCACAACGTTACGGATGTCGCTTTTATCGATGCCCATGCCGAAAGCGATGGTCGCGACGATGCAATTGGACTGGCCGCCCATGAAGCGCTTCTGAATCGCCTCACGTTGTTCGTGGGGCAAACCGGCGTGATAAGCCTCGGCCTGGATGCCGTTACGGCCAAGATGCTCAGCGATGTGCTCGGCGGTTTTCTGCAGGGTGACGTAGACGATGCTCGGCTGGTTCGGGCGCTGGCTCATCCACTCGACAAGGCGTCGGCGCTTGTCCTGACCGCGCACCGGCTCCACCAGCAGATTGAGGTTGGGCCGATAGAAACCGGTGGTCACCACGTCTTCTGGGGCGATGGCGAATTTCGCTTCCATGTCCGCGATCACTTTCGGCGTCGCCGTGGCGGTCAGCAGCAGCGCTTGAGGGATGTTGAACTGGCGCTGGTAATCCGGGAGCTTGAGGTAATCGGGGCGGAAGTTGTGGCCCCACTCCGAGATGCAGTGCGCCTCGTCCACCACCAGCAGCGAGATCGGCACTTGCTGCAAGAAATTGCGAAAGCGCTCGTTCTTCAGGCGCTCCACGGAAATCATCAAGATCTTCAATTCGCCGGATTTGGCGCGGGCCATCACGTCACTCGCGTCATCGCGGCTCTGTGCCGAATCGATACTGCCCGCCGAAATGCCGTGCCGTTGCAGGAACGCCAACTGATCCTGCATCAGCGCCAGCAGTGGCGACACCACCAACGTCAGGTGCGGCAGCAACAGCGCCGGCAATTGATAACACAGGGACTTGCCCGAGCCGGTGGGGAAAATCGCCGCCGCCGAACGCCCGGCCAACACCGCGCTGACCGCCGCCTCCTGGCCGGGCCGAAACTGTGGATAACCGAAAACCTGTTCCAGGGTGTTGTGCATAAGCTGTCACTCCGTTGACTGCTGCGATGCCAAAAGCCTAGCCGGCGATTGCAGCGAGTCGAGAAAAGGTCGGGACCAAAACGATACGGGATGATACAGCCTTGCCACCCAGCTTCTTTGCCACAGGATGAAACAAACGAAACACATTCTTGCTCACCGAGCCGCTCGATCAGGAGGTAAGGTTCACCTCCTCAAAACCACTATTCGCGTATTTCACATCACGGCAGGACGCCTGATGGGCGCGGATTTCTCACGAAGGAACGAGCATGCCCCACACTTCGATTTTCGCCCTGGTTCTTGCATCGCTGCTGCTGAGCGGATGCGGCAAATTCCCTGACGAACCGCCGCTGCTTGCGGCGCATTCCACTGCCCAGCCAGACATCGCCAGCTGACTACGGCACCAGCACCGCCACCCGAAGTTGCTCATTCAATGCCTGCTCATGAAACACCCGGCTCTTGCTGGCCCACGCAGCATAGGCCGGGCTGATTTCGCCCGTGAACGCCGCCGCCAACTGACGTAAATCAGCGACGCTGCGCACACGCGGGCAGAAGGGTTGGCCATCACAGTTCTGGCTGGCATTGCGGTAGGTGGTCAGCAACCGATCCCACAACCCGTCACGCACTTGTCGTACCGACTTGAGCTTCACCGCGTGCACGCCCAAGCGTTGTTTCAGGCCGGGTTCATCCAGCGCTTCGCTGTCCAGCAACGCCTTGCCGACCATCAGCACTTCGGCACGGGACGCAGTATCGACGTCAGCCTGGCTGGTAAGCGCATCCGGCCAACCGGTGCGATCCATATTGTCCTGAACCATCGAACCGGCCACGTCGGTGGCGCCAGACAAACGACAAACACCTGCCCACAACAACAAAATCGAGGCCATACGTAGCCATTGCATACCTAATTCCTTTTAAGCGTTGGTCAGACGTTTGGAAACGCCCTACAGATTCTGGCGCGCACCTTACAGAGGTTCACCGCGTAATGCCTGACAAACCCGTGGGAAATTTTACTGGTAAGGGTTTTACGGTCAAAAACCTCGGGGAATGCGTAGGCCGGGTCCGAAAACACGGGTAAAACCCCTACGAATCCTGTCCATCGTGGCCATATTGCCGCGCCGTTCCAGGCCCTTCTATAGTCTGCGGCGCGGCTGAAACGGTGTCTCGGCCTGCCGTGATTTCACACAGGAGAAACCTCGATGGACACACCTTGCACGCTGACAAATCGCTTTCACCCACTCAAGTCCAGTTACAGCGACACCCCCGTGCTGGTCATCGACACCGAAGCCGATCCATACGAAATCCTCGACGCCGCCCGCCAACGCATCCGGGCCGCCAGCGATTTGCTTGAGACGCTTTATTGCCAGAGCTTCAAAGAGGCCGACCCGAGCGACATCCCAAACATAATCAACGCCCTGTACTTGCTTACACAGGACGGCAACGAACTCCTGGAAGTTGCCCGGCAGCGCTTGCCGAAAACCACTACAGAATCCGGCCCCGTGTAGGAGCGAGGCTTGCCCGCGAAGAACGAAAACCCGGTGTACCTGATGAAAACAAAAATGCCCGATGCCCAACATCATCAACATCAACGGCTCGAAAAAATAAGCCTACGACGCTTGGTTCAGAGCTCAGGTACAAGCCAGCATTGACGACCCGCGCCAGAGCATTCCAGATGAAGAAGTCAGGCGCATGATTGCAATCAAACGGGAGAAATTGCGACAGGGGAAAAAGCTGTAGGCAACGCCCTATCCAAGCTTCATCCCGTTCCTACAAATGAGGACTCCTTATCGCCTATCGCCGCCCCGCGGCTCAAACCTATAGTCGGAGTGTCGCTGCCAAATCAGCGACTCGGGCTTGGTCACCCGAAAGAGAGGACGCATATTTCCCACTCAATAGAGGTGTTCCTCAGTGACATCATTAAATTCGTTGTTTGATCGCTACCGCCCACTACAAACCAACCTCACCGATTCCCCGCCACTGATCATCGACACAGAAGCCAACCCCCAGGACATCCTCGAAGCCGCCCTCCAGCGAATCCGAGCCTCCAGCGACCTCCTCAAAACCCTGCACTGCACCTGCTTCAAACACGGCGACGTAGAAGACATCCCGCACATCACTCACGCGCTCTACCTGCTAAACCAGGACGGCTGCGACCTATTGAAAGTCGCCCAGCAACGCATGATGGGTTGGAAAGCACCCACCTGACATCGAGCGAAGATTGTTCCCACGCTCCGCGTGGGAATGCCTCAACGGACGCTCCGCGTTCGGCTCTTGGGACGCAGAGCGTCCCGGCTGCATTCCCACACAGAGCGTAGAAACGATCAAAACCTGAGCATAACCATGAGCCAGTTTTTTGATGACCTAATGGAAAGCGTGCAACAAATGAACGAAATCCTACGCAGTGCGCGCCAGCCTTCCCGCGAATATCAGGTTCGCTGTGTTGATCAACATCCAACACGCCGCGAAATCAGGCTTAATCCACCTCATCGAACTGCCCCTGACGGAACACGCACCATGAACCTCGCCCCCAACTTCCCCGACGACCACGCCATGCATCTGCTCATGCAGCTGCTGCACGAAGAGCTCGGCCTGCCCGAACGCAAAACCATCAGCCTCGCAACCTCAATCAACTTCGACCTCGGCTGCGACGGCGCCGATGCGCGACAACTGATGGAGGCGCTGGAAGAACAGTTTGGAATCGACTTCATCGACTACGACGCCTACCGCTACTTCCAGCCCGAAGGGTTCGATGTGCATCTCAAGCGCCGGGCGAAGGGTCGAGGTGACAAAGTCCCGCTGACCATCGGCATGCTTTACCAAGCGGTCAAGGTGCAACAGTGGGATACGCAAGCTCTGGAATCTCTCCAGCGAAATACATAAATGGCATTATTCTGGCTGTTTAGCAGCTATTCGGCTGGAATAATGGCAGTTATAAAAATTAATTCCGGCCTAGACCGTTTGCGGCGGTACCGAAGGCCGTGCCTTGCAACACCCTGCAAATCACTACATAAGTGCTATTATTCTGGCAGTTAAAGCCAAATAATGAAGGAATAATGGCACATGGCTAAGAAAACAGCGCCTCTCATGCCATCCGCATCCAGACTGCTCGCGGAGTTTGGTGAACGCCTGAAACTCGCTCGACTGCGTCGCAGGCTGACCGCGAAGCAAGTCGCTGAAAGGGCTGGCATGTCGCTGACAACGCTTCGCTCTCTGGAGTCCGGCGCTTCAGGCGTGACGATGGGCGCCTATATGTCTGTGATGCAGGTTCTGGGCCTGGAGAAAGACTTGAGTAAGCTCGCAGCAACCGATGAGTTGGGACGCCAGCTGCAAGACGCGCGCTTAACTCCACAAGCGAACGCAGCAGCCAGTAAACGCCAGCGAGTACGCAAAGCGACCGCCGCGAAGGCGTCGTCACCGATTCGAGACAGGACGGAGGAAGCATCGGAAAGCCCCATTTCCGATTCGGATATTGAGGTTGATTTCCCGTTGAACACTCACTCGTTTTCCAAGTTGTTCACCACGAAGAAAACCAAACCCGGGACGGATTGAAAATGACACTGATCGCGGTGTATGCCGATTGGGAAACCCTGAACGGACCAAGGCGGCTTGGGTTTCTCCATGCCCGAAAAGCTCGCTCCAACAACGTGTTCGAATTTGAATACGACCCTACCGCTTTGGCCGATCCCGAATTGAACTTCACGACGCTGGATCCCCGCATCGGGCTCTTCGAAGGACGGCAATTCCCTGGCCAGCACCAGACTCGCTTCGGCGCTTTTGCCGACTCAAGCCCGGATCGCTGGGGCCAGTTACTAATGAAACGCCGCTTGGAACGGGACATCCGCGAAGGACTTGTCCCGAAGGGCACAAATCTCTACGAGTCGGATTACCTTCTAGGCGTTCACGACCTCTATCGAGTCGGTGCTATCCGCTACAAGTTGAATGATGAAGGTAGTTTTCTGGACGATCGAGATGGGTTGGCAGCGCCGCCCTTTATCAAGTTACGGGAGCTGGAACAGGCAAGTCTCGCGCTGGAAAACGATCCAGACAACACCTCGCTCGATGGGCGCGAGTGGTTGAGAATGTTGATTGCACCCGGTGGCTCACTGGGCGGCGCCAGACCCAAGGCCAGCGTTGCTGACAAGAAAGGTCATCTGTGGATCGCCAAGTTCCCGAGCACTCGCGACGACTACGACGTCGGCGGATGGGAATTCGTGGTGAACGCCATGGCGAAGCAATGTGGTCTGCGCGTGGCTACGGGGATGGCGCAGCGCTATGCGAGTGACCATTACTGCTTCATGGTCAAACGCTTCGACCGCACTGCAACGGGAGGGCGACTGCATTTCGCCTCAGCCATGACCATGACCGACCGCGTAGACGGTGATGATGCGTCAGTAGGCGCCAGCTACCTTGAGTTGGCAGAAGTACTCGTGCAGCACGGTTCAGAGCCCGACGAAGATCTCCGCGAATTGTGGTCACGGATTGTGTTCAACATCTTGGTTTCAAATACCGACGATCACATGCGCAACCATGGCTTTCTTCTTGATCCGGGTCGTGGGTGGCGCCTGTCTGATGCCTACGACATGAATCCGGTTGCACATGCCGATGGATTGAAGCTCAACATTACCGATGCCGACAATGCGCTGGATCTCGAACTCGCTCGCGAAGTCGCCGAAATCTTCCGTGTTAGCAGGGATGATGCAGAAGAGATTATTGAGCGTTTCCAAGAGGTGGTGAACCAGTGGCCAAAAGTGGCCAGTGCTGCGGGGCTGTCGAAACGGGAGCAAGACAACATGGCTTCAGCGTTTCGGCTATCAGGAAAATAGCTGAGAGCCCTCCTCTTATCATCGAACAAGATACCTATCGCTACTTCCAACCCGAAGGCTACGATGTGTTCCTCAAACGCAGGGCCAAGGGTCGCGGCGACAAAGTCCCGTTGACTATCGCATGCTCTACCGCTGGAACACTCAGGAGCTGGAAAGCCTCTGAACGTGCGCAGCGAACACCTATAAGGACATAGCGTGGACGTACTGATGGGTTTACTCGCCGCCCTGCTCTGGGGTGGTACGGATTTTCTCGTGGGCCTGAATGCCCGCGCAGTCGGCGTCAAACGGGCTGTTTATTTTGGCCAGGCACTGGGCTTCACGATCATGAGCCTGTTGCTGATCGCCGTTCCCAGTTTCATCTTCAAATCCATGGCTGCACCACTCAACGTCTGGCTGATCGGCATCGCCGCCGCCATCCTGACCGTGTCCGGTGCCCTGGCCCTGTCCAAAGCCTTCGCCCTCGGCAAAGCCTCCATAGTCGCGCCGCTGGTGACGTCCTACGGCGTGGTGACGACGTTACTGTCCTGGGCTGGCGGTGAGCAGATCAGCTTGATTCAGCTGCTATGCATTGGCCTGTGCGTGCTCGGGGTGATTCTTTCCAGCATTCACTCTGACCCGAAGATCCCACACACCACACAAGCCAGCAGTTCGATTGTCTATGCCTTGTTGGCGGCAGTGTTCTATGGCACCAGTTTTTGGTTGCAAGGACACTTCGTCCTTCCTGTTCTTGGGCCGGTGACGATGCTCTGGCTCGCTTATCTGGTTGGGCTGATCGTGCTGGTGCTCATCGTGATCAAAATAAAGGACGGCTTGAAAATCCCGCCCCTGAAAAACTGCATGACGCTGACGGGTGCGAGCCTGATGAACCTGGGTGGCTTTTCGTCATTCGCCTGGGGTGCGGTAGCCGGATCAGTTTCGGTTGTGACCGTGATCAGCACATTGTCGGGTGGTATTGCGGCGATTTTTGGCTATGTGTTTTTCAAGGAGCGATTGGCCAAGGTACAAGTGCTGGGCGTTGTTTTGGTCTTGGTTGGCGCATTAGTTCTGCATCTGAAAACCTGAAATGCACGCCAATTCCTGTGGGAGCGGGCTTGCTCGCGAAAGCGGTGGAGCCGTCAGCATCAATGTTGAATGAATGACCGCTTTCGCGAGCAAGCCCGCTCCCACAAGGGAACTTCATAACTTTCAGGACCAAACAGCGCCCACAAAAAAGCCGCCCCTAAGGGCGGCTCTTTAACTGCGTCAGACCAAGCCTTTACAGCTTAGGCCCAGCAGCCTTGATCGCGTCGCTCACTTCAAACTTCTTGAAGTTCTCAACAAACAACCCGGCCAACGCCTTGGCAGCTTCGTCGTAGGCAGCCTTGTCAGCCCAGGTATTACGCGGGTTCAACAGGCCAGTCTCGACACCAGGAACAGCCAACGGCACGTCCAGGTTGATGGTGTCCAGGTGCTCGGTTTCAACACCAATCAACGCACCGCTCTGGATCGCTGCAATCACGCCACGAGTGGTCGGGATGTTGAAGCGTTTGCCGACGCCGTAGCCGCCGCCGGTCCAACCGGTGTTAACCAGGTAAACCTTGGAGCCGAAGCCGCGGATGCGCTTGATCAGCAGTTCTGCGTATTCGCCAGCCGGGCGCGGGAAAAACGGTGCGCCGAAGCAGGTGGAGAAGGTCGATTTGATGCCGCTGCCGGAACCCATTTCGGTCGAGCCCACCAGTGCGGTGTAGCCGGACAGGAAGTGGTAAGCCGCTTGTTCTTCGCTGAGGATCGAGACTGGCGGCAGGACGCCGGTCAGGTCGCAGGTCAGGAAGATCACAGCGTTTGGCTCGCCACCGAGGTTCTTCTCGGAGCGCTTGGCAACGTGCTCCAGCGGGTAGGCGGCGCGGCTGTTCTGGGTCAGGCTGACATCGGCGTAGTCGGCGTGCTTGGCGTCGTCGATGACGACGTTTTCCAGCACAGCGCCGTGCTTGATGGCTTTCCAGATGACCTGCTCGTTCTTCTCGGACAGGTCGATGCACTTGGCGTAGCATCCGACTTCGATGTTGAAG